>CALVCL010000014.1 GCA_944326085.1 uncultured Tidjanibacter sp. | reverse complement strand
AAGGATACAGAATTGCTTGATATACCTGAATCCGACATATCTGTCAATCCAAGACCAAAGTCTCTTGAAGACCCAAAAAATCCAGCCTTTAATGGTAGTAGGTTTTACCGGTGCTTTTGACATGTTATGCCGTTCTGCTACAACATCAAGGATACGGTTCATTCGTTCTATGTAAGGGATAATCTTAAGATATTGCTTGTTCGTGTCCGCTGTCAGTGCAACAGCGTTAAGGCTGTTCTTTTGTATATCCGTACATAGATTGGCAATCTTAACCAGTAATTCTTCTGTCTGGGCATCGGACTTTCCGGTTTTCAGTTCCTCGTATGCTTTGCTCAATTTATCTAATATATCATAGAACAAATTTCTCAGTTGGATAAACTGTCTGTCTCCACTGCTATCCATATTGTGGCCACCGGTTTTACTTACAGAGGCAATTTCACTCTTTATAGAAACAAGTCCGGCTTCTATCCGGTTAAGTTTGTCCGTATGTCTATCCAGTGTAGTCTGGATTTCATCAATGGAATCATATTCTTCATCCTTTAACGGTTTGTTCTTTGCCATTGTTACCTCCTTCTGCCTTTTCGTGGTACATATTTGTCTTTTTCTTCATCACGTTTGTTATCGTCGCTGCTTCCACCACCGCCACCTCCTGTTTCCGGTGCCTGATGTGGCTGAACTATCAGTTCAATGGCGGCTCCAACTATTCCAGATCCTATTGAACTGCCACTGTCGGTTCCGCTTTCTACATTGCCAGCAGCCATAGTTTCCTGATTGGATTGTGCATTCTGAATATTCGGGCTGTATTCCGGAGTGTCCACCGGACAGGCTTCCGCATGAGCCATATCCTTTGAGATATTCATGTCAGATCCGGTAAAAACGGAGTCATGTTTTCTGATATCCGATATAGCGGTTTTTTCCTGCCCATAACTGCCGAACTTCCTTCTTAAATTTCCGAATGACAATTCCGGATCCACTTTCTTTCCGGCAAAAGAAAGATTTTCTGCTGTATATACGATACCACGTACATTCCCGTATTCATCCCTTACCATGGTTATATCGACACCTTCTGATTTCAGCCTTGAGATATATTCTTTCCACGAGCTGGCTTTGTCAAGAATAGGGAAAGCTATGTCCATGATATGATATTTGACCTTATCCTTTCCGATAAGTCTGTCTCGGTTTACATCTTTTTTTCTCTTCGATGGAGCAGAAAGTCCGTATTTTGCCCGGATAGATTTGCAGACATTTACTGAACGTGCATAGTTGCTGTCGCATGTGATAGCCTTTCCTTCGTTGTCTATACGACTGTAAGCAATATGTACATGATCGTGTTCTTGATCAAGATGACGGTAGCCAAGATAGATAGTGGGCGGAAATTTCATACGCTGCATGTATTCCTTGCAGAGCTCCGTTATAAATTCGTCAGTCAGCCTTTCCCGGTCTTTGGGCGAGAAACTGATTACCAGATGTCCCATCTTATCCTTTATCTTGGAAGAACTGTTTGCCCATTGGAGATTGAAGGCAGCAACCACAGTCCGGTTTGAGGTTGTACTGACTCCATTGGAAAAAATCACTTTGGCATTTTTCTCTTTCATGCTATTGAGGTAGTCAATCAGACCTCCGGCTGATTTTCCTTTCATTATTTTTGCATTCATCGTTATCTTAGTTCACTTAATTTATTCAAAACTTCATCTATCTTTTCTGACAATAGCCTGTCAGCTGCGGCCACATCCTCATAGCCTGCAATGTGCGCTTCGTGTGCCAGCTGGTTCAGGTTGTTTGCCATTCCTGCGAGCTTCCTGAAACAATCCATCATCTCCTGGGATAGCGGTTCGTTTATCTTACCGTTTATTGCCAGATCATAGACTATGGAGGAAAGTGAAGCCTTCATCCTGCGGCTTCTTTTTTTTAGTTTTTTGAAGTTCAGTTCATCAAAACCGACCTTTATAAAATGGCACTTTTTCTCTGTCGAATCCTTTCGAGGGCGGCCTCCTTTTCTCCGTTCTGGATCCTTTCGGGGTGTGGGTGCAAATTCTGTCATGTCCGTTTGTTTAAGGTCATCCAGGCGTAGCCTTCCGACATTCAGTCGGTGGTTTTTTGGCACAAAAAACCTATCTTGCTCCCACACCCCTTAAAAAAGTGTCCTACTTTCTGAACAGGATGTACAATGCTACGGAAGCCATTATAACAGGCTGTTGTACAATATTCGTCGTGGATGACGGATTTATAAATGGAGTTTTATCTGTGCCAGTGTACCTGTGCTTCCTCATAATATGAGTGGTCTCTGGCTATTGATTCAAGGACTTTGTGCAGATAGTCCAGTTCGTGGTGCTCCAGGCATGGAATGGCTCCGATTTCTATATTGTATGATGCTATCCACCTGTATTCGCTCCACTTCTCATAGTCTTTTCCGGTACGGCTTACTATGGAGTCAAAATAGGCATTTACCTGTTCAATCTGCCGTTCCGACGGTACACTATCTTCTCCTTTAGTGTGTATAAAGGAAATCATGGAATCAACGGCGTTTGCCAGTAAAGGATCAACTTCAGCGAGTACCTTTTTGAGTTCTTCCTGTTTCATGTCTTAACTTGTTTGGAGAATATGTCAGCTCCGGTATGAACCGTTGCCAAACCTGATGGGCACGACCATTTCAATAAGCCGGTCGGCGATACGTTCCTCATATTTTTCCTTAATCTGTGAAAATGTCAGATTTGTCGTAAAAAGGGTGAACAGCTGTTCCTCATACCGTTTTGTTATCAGGTCTATCATAGGGGTAAGACAATTGCCGAAACTGATGATTTCCTTTGGGTCTGTCCCGAAATCATCTATCGCAAGGATTGGAAGTCTGGCTATCCGAGCCCATTCCTGATATTCGTCTTTGCACCTGTAAGCCAGTTCCCTTGCATTCCACAGCGATACGCTATAACTGGAATTGGTCTGCGGATGGCGCAAGTTCAATGAATTTATCAGGGTACGGATGGCTTTAAGCCATGTGGTTTTTCCATTTCCGCACATTCCGCTGAAAAACAGACCGAACTTTTCGGAATTTCCCGTAAGGAAGCGTGCAATCTGTTCACGTTGGCTTTCAAATTCTTCACAGGTTGTGAAATGTCTGCACCTGTATTCGACTTCTGCCTGGTATGCGGCCAGCAGCATATCCTTTGTCTGTTCGTAGGAATATGGCAGCCTAAACCGGCCAATCGTAATCTTCCGGTGAAGTAGCTGTGATTTCAGTAGCTCTACGTCCACTGTTGACTCGTTTTGATTCTGCTCTTTCATGTTTTAGTCTATAATTCATTTTAATGTTCAGCCAGTTGCGGAAATGTTTCTGGATGTCTATTATTTCCCTCTTGTCGGATGACTTCATTTTTTGTTCGGCAATGAACATTTTCAGGTATTCCAGTACAGTTTCACGGTCTATATCGCTTCCCCGTTGAAGGATTACTGAGTCCAGCCAGGCTGCATCATTTGCAAGAATCATTTCCAGTTCATCCAGTTCCAATTTTCCGTTGCTGACATTATGAATATTATTATTTCTATTTTTATCTTTTATATTAATAGGGGACAATGGCACCGACATCTTTACCGACAAGTTCTCCGACAACGGCACCGACAACTGAGAAGTACGGTCAATTATGGTATATAAAGGCGGATTCTCCTTTCCAGTCCCGGCTGTGAATGAAATCAGACCTCGCTGCTGGAGTCCGGCCCTGGCCTTTACAATATTCTGCTTTGTTGTCTGAAGATCGGCACTTATTCTTTCCGTATAGCCTGTAAACGGCATCTGCCATCTGGCGGAATTTGCCATATTAAGAAGATAGAAGTATAAGATTGTTTCTGTCTTGGAAAATGCCCTGTATCCGTTATCCCTCCAGAATAGACTGAACAATTCATACAGGTTCATAATACAGGCTATTTAAGTAGGTCTTTTTGGGTCACATAGGCGATTGCCTGCCGGTCCACTTCTTCCTGTGGTGCTATGCGTATCCTGCGGAGCCATTGATCAAGTTCGTCCTTGTCAAAGAAGCACAGTTTGCCGTTTGGTTTGTAGAAAGGAATCTCCTTTTTCATCATCAGTTTATGCAGATAAGACTTTTTCATCCCCAGATATTCGGCAGCTTCTACCGTTGTCAATAAATTGTTTGTCATATGATTCTATTTTATAATTATTATTTCCGTTTCGACAGCAAACAGGTTTTTGAATGCTTTTTCTTTCCTTTTGCTCTGTTGCAAAATTATGCCTATTCCCAAGTGGAACAATGTGTACGATTTGTGGTTGGGGACAAAAAACGAATAAAGCCATATCGTTGTTAATCAACAATATAGCTTTATTTAATTTGTTAAAAGATGTATAGCTCTGTGGTCGCTCTGTAATTCTGTGTGGTCACTTCACAGATTTTGCTTTTTCGATGGCTTTTTCGATAGCCTTGACGAATTGGGCATTGGTTTCTCCTGTTCCGGAATTGAGTGCATCTCTATAATGGGATTTGTAGTATCCGGGACTGATTTTACACTGTTCCAGCATGTGTTGTATCCACTCCTTTGCTAAAGACTCATTCATTATCTCTTTACTGACGACATACAACAGGTAACAGACACGGCTGTTTTCACGATGACGGACAACAACAGGTCGTGAAACTTCTTTCAGGTTCATGAAATCTACGAAATCCGTACCTTTCATGTGTTCAAACTGGTTGCCGTTGCAGATCTTGTACAGGCTGCAACAGATGGTCAAATCTACTATATCAAATAGTTTGGCCGTTTCTTTCAAGTACAGTCCTGTCATATCTTACCTTCGAATTTCAGTTCTTCTATATCTTTGATAATGCTGTCTGCAATCCTTTTCATTCGGACAACCAGCATTTCAAGGTATATCATCTCAAAAAAATAAAGTTTGGCTGTTTTCTCACGTTCTGCGGTGTAAAAGCGGTATGTCTCATCACTCTTGGCTTTCTCTGCTTCATATCTTGCCTTTACCTCCTCGGATTCTTTTTCTATGGCCTTGTAATCGTCATCTTCAGGATTGAGATAGTCCATGCGGACACTCATTTGAGAATACCGTTTCCATAGTTGTGAAGCGGCATATGCAATAGAGTCATATTCCTTTTCAAGCGGCTTTATATGCCTGTCGCAGACTGGTTGCGGATTATAAGAGCCAAATATATCCTCGTGACTTTCATAAGTGGCAAGGAAGTCAGACGCAGCGGCAGACAAGGCTTTTGCCTGTTCCATGAGTATTGCCGGGCTGTCGTTTAACTCTTTTTCAGCTGAGTTGATTATACTGTTTATGTCTTTGTAGTCATGATAGAATCCGGAAAAAACCAGATTTTCCTCAAAGGTCAGTTCTGTATCTTTGATATATTTCAAAAGGAGCCTGTTTACTTCAAGCAACCTTTCAGTTATTTCAGCAATATACATCTTTATAGTGGGGTTATGTAATCAAAACTAAAATTCCATGTCACTGAATGCATCGTCTATAAGACTGACTGCATCATCCTTTTTCTTGTTGATGATCTTCGCATATATCTGGGTTGTTTCCACCTTGGTATGCCCAAGCAGTTTGCTTACAGTATATAAGTCAACTCCCAAAGTCAGCATCATCGTTCCGAAAGTATGTCTGCTGCAGTGGAACGTTATCGGCTTACTTATTCCGGCGGCTTCCATCCATGGAGTGATATATATCTTGGTGCAGATCTCGCGCGGAAGTTTAGGGAAGATAAGACACTCATCACTCATGTTACCTTTTTCCGGGAGCCAGCCGATGGCTTTCTTGGATATGGGAAGATATATGGGTGTTCCTGTCTTCTGCATCAGCTTGTTCAGTCTCCACTGGTCACCGTCCTTAATGAGATCCTTCCATCTGAGCTGACGGATATCGCTATATCTCAAACCGCAATAGCAAGCGAACAGAAAAGCCTGTTTGATATGCTTATGGGGATTTTCCGTTTCTTCAACTTTTTTCAATTCATCTATTGTCAGGAATTCCCTTTTGCTTTCTGGTACCTTTATCTTGTCCTGGACGGAAAGCTTGTTTATGGGATTTTCTGATATGATGTCCTCACGGACTGCCGTGTTCAAGGCATTACGCAGACAGGACATATAACTGATTATCGTGAATGTCTGAACCTGTTTTCCGCTACGTGTGCGGTAGTCATTTTTCAGGAAGCTCATGAATCCGATGCAGTATTGCCTGTCAATTTTGTTGAGCGGAATGTTTATATTGTATTTTGTCAGCACATTTATGGTCTTGTGAATCAGCTTCTGGTCTTTGATACCCTTCTGTGCCTGCTTCTTCTTGAAAGTTTCCATCCAGTCGGCCAGTGTCTGCTTGGCTTTCAGTGAAGTATTCTTCAGACCGGCCTTGTTGTTGGTTATTTCAAGAATACGGGTCATCTTTATAGCGTTGGCAGCCTGTAGAGTGGCTTCGTTTTGAGCCTTTGCCATGGCTCCTTTCTCCGGTATCAGATACAGTTTCAGAAACTCATAGCTGCGCTTTCCGTCCACATAACAGTCCAGATAAAGTGACTGTACTCCGTTAGCCAGATTCTTTACACGGAGTCTGACGGGTTCCTTTGTGGATTTGATTGTTACTTTATTTGTCATATATATGGGGATTTATAGTTTGTTATCTATCAACCGGACTGCATCATCTTTTTTCTGACTGATGATTTTTGCATACCGTTGTGTGTGTTTGATACTGGTGTGCCCCAAGAGTTTTGATACAGTATAAAGGTCAACACCAAGAGTAAGAAGCATGGTGGCATAGGTATGCCGGGCCGTGTGGTATGAAACATTCTTGTTCATGATTCCGGCTTCCTTTACCCATGGCTTCAGATACTTTGAGAGAGCATAGGGAGTCAGATCAGGAAACACATTGCTGTCAGCATTCCTTTCAGTGTCTGGCAACCATTTCAGTGCCTGTCCGGGCAGAGGAATATAAACGACATTTTCAGTTTTTTTCATTCTGGTAGCCACTTTCCATGTACCATTGTCACTGTAGATGTCTTTCCATTTGAGGGCTCTGACATCGCTCAGGCGCAGTCCACAATTACAGGAAAACAGGAATGCACGTTTTACAGTTTCATTTCCGCACCTTGCTCTGATAAGCTGCTTTACTTCATCGATTGTAAGATATTCCCTGACAACTTCGACCGGCTGTATCTTTTCAGACGACGATAAAAGGGAAAAGGGATTTGCAACAAGTATTCCTTCACGAACGGCCGTGTTAAGGGCTGTATTCAGTTCGCAGAGTATATTGAATCCAGATTTGGGGCTCAGACATCTCCCATCCGACATTTTGTATTCAGTCTTAAGATAATTGGAAAAACCGATGCAGAAAGACTTGTCAATCTGACACAACTCTAAATCTTCACTGTATGTTAAAAGGAATTTTTTGGTTCTTGTGATGTTCGATAGTTCTCTTACACCTCTGTCCTTTTGGATTGTATAGTATTGGTTCATCCATGAAGATAACATGATGGGGGATTGTCCCGTATCTTTGTTGGAAATATATTTATCCGGTACCGGGTTCTTCTGGAGTTCTTTAGTACGTTGCTTCCTGAGTTTTTCAACCTTGTTTAAGGTTGCACGGTTTTTTCTGATGGAATTGTCATCCGTCTCCACAAGCAGGAACAAATTAGGAAGACGTTCATACGTGCGCTTTCCATTCTGGTAAATCTCAAAAGATATGGATTTACGCCCGTCTGCCTTGGTAGTAAACCGGACTTTTACGGGATCTTTTGTATATTTGCCTCTGTCTCCTTCCATCACTTCTAATTTTGTTACAGCTACAAAGGTAACACAATTCCCCGTATTTATCGCAAAAATGAGTAACAAAATTACAGCAAAAATAAGCTATTTAATAAAACGTAAGGAATCAAAGGTAGTTTTATAAGTATCTATAAATTAGCATTATGAGTTGCTTTTATTTCTGTTTCTTTCTTTTGATTTTCGTATTTAAGGTATTAGGCTCCCCCGAAATAAATTTAGTGGCACACAGGCAAGCCCGGAGATAAATCAGACTGGCAGAGGACAAAGCATTCAGTTTGTGTCTGTGTCACTCGACGAGTTCCAGCCCCAATTCATCAATCAGCAAATGGACAGCCGGATTCTTTTCAATCACAAGCTGGAGCATCTGCCGTTTTGTCGGGGAGAACAGGAATATCCGCGAAACAGTCATTTCAGGTAAAATTTCAGGTGCAAAATTAATGTTTGTTTTTAACTGTCAGCACTATTGGTAATGTGGACAAAAACAGTTGGTATAACCGCATATAAAAATTTGATATAGATAATTATAAGAACTTTGATGAAACACGTTTCATCAAAGTTCTAAAATGCAAAAATTAAGACGTCATCATAGATGCCCCAAATGCAGCACACTGAATGTGATTCGCTGGGGCGTTCAGAATGGACATCAGAGGTTCCGGTGTAAGGAGTGCGGAGTCATGTTTACACCACGAAGGCCAGATATAAGTTCCGCCAACCGATTCGTCTGGTTCCGCAAATGGGTATTGGGGAAGAGGACACTTGAAGCATTGTCAGAAGAGAGCGGCTACAGCGAACGGCAACTGCGGAGATGGTTTTCTGAATACCTCGAGGATGTCCCGGAATGGACGGTTCCCAGGCACAAGGGCATACATCTTCTGATAGACGGGACATGGCTCCCTGACGGGAAGATGTATCATCGTATACAGGGATCATGACCGGAAATCCACACTCTACTACCGGTTCGGAGATGACGAGAGCGAATATGAAATCTCGGCGGATCTGATAATGCTCCAGGAGCTAGGAGTCACAATATCAAGTTTCACCACAGACGGCAGCGAGAATATAATCAGGGCTGTCAAATACACTCATCCACATACCCTCAGGCAGAGATGTCTCGTGCACATAGAGAGGGAGTGCCTGTCCTGGCTGACGCAGCATCCGAGGACATCGGCAGGCATCATGCTAAGGCGTCTTATAAGGCAGATAAACAGTATCAGGACAAACAACGACAGGATATTCTGGCTTAGGGGACTTGACAGGTGGCATGAAGAATATGGGGAGTTCATCAGACAGAAATCCGTGAATGCCGAGACGGAAGAGATGCCCTATACACATGACAAAGTACGCAAGGCCTATATCTATCTGAAGCGTGCGATCCCGAACATGTTCAAGTTCCTTGACCGGCCTGATGTCCCCAAGAATACCAAGGCCATCGAATCTTTCTTCGGCCACTTGAAAGACAACCTCAGGATACATAGGGGACTCTCTTTTATGCACAGGATAAAATTCAGCAGATGGTATCTTTATTTCTCCAATGAAAGAAATCGCAATATTGAATGATTCTATATTGACCACCAACTATTTTTGTCCACATTACCTAAAATGTCCACATTAGGCTATATTTTACCCTTATTCAACACACAACAAAAAAGCGAGTCTGGCACGATATAGCCTAACTCGCTTTGCGGATTCTATGCCCGCGGCATTCAGTCTTGTAATTACAATCTTAGTATTCTTCCTCGTTGAAGAATTGCTTTCATATTGATTTTCAAGCTATTAGTCAAATTTTGATGAAATTTACACAAACAAACTGCACCATTTGAGGCGGTCTGAGGCGATAGGAGGAATGGGTGGACAAACAAATTATTTTTGTTTGAAATGCATCAGGAAACAACTTCAACCGATTCTTCTCATTATTTTTCCAATTCTTCAAGCACAATTTTATGTTGTCCATGATGCAATTTCATATGTACTGAATCCTTACCGCCTGTATTAATAGATGTCGACCTTTCTAAAGCTTTAGGTTTTATCTCATATAGTCTATATTGTTCTTTTAGCAACAGAAATTCTCTATATATCGAATCTTGCTTGTTAGATATTTTATTCATTGGAGTAATCAAATCATCTTTCTCTTTTATTTCTATTTTGGTGATTAAGAAAGCAGATACCCCTATTAAAACTAATACTACTATGCCTTCAAAAAAATGTTTTTCTATCCTTTCCCATATAGATCGTAAAAACGGACATCTACAACCTTTTCCCCTATAAAAAGTGCAACTTTGTTTAATTCTTCTATACTGAGTTTTCCAAATTGGGTAAATATTAGACTCATTTACATGATTGATATAGTTATTAAAAAAGACATCAATTTCATACTTCATCTGCTTGAGTCTAATCACATGTGCAGTTGACGGTCTATAGTTGGAACTTGAAAATTGATCATTAAAATCATCCCATTTAGTGATCTCACCATAATAACCATCTATGACACTGATAAGCTCGGTTATTTGGAGATCTAGAAATTTTCGAATTCCTTTGTCTATACCAACTACATCAATATTCAAATGGTCATACCAATTTACAACTTTTTTAAATGAACTCTTGCCGAAAGCAACCGTATGAAAGAACTTGTCAACACGAACTTTAACAGCTTTGACTTGCTCAATATAATAATCTTTCAGGACTCTAGTTCGTGCATCTCTTATTGAATAAAAATGAGTGACAAAAAAGCCGAATATTATTGATACAACAATCCCAATAATAGTAAGAATATCAGCTATTTCCATACAATGCTCTACGATCTAATTCACCATTCTCATTAATATAATAAATCTCATTATTTTCTATAGATGAGTGAACTACATCTTCCTTATTTTTTCTTCTTTCTTCCCATTGAGGATATGTTTCTTCTTTTACTTGTGCGACTCTTCTTTTGTACATATGTGTATCAAAATCAAGGTATTTTTCTACGATTTCCAAAGTAAAATCAAATACCAACTCCCCTATGGCTTCATCTAGAAAAGAAGATGGATAACCTGACACTCCATCTAATTCTAGCACTAACTGTTTATTATCCTTATACGCCTGCGCAAATGCTTCATTTAATATCTGTAGATAAAATGCCTCACCAGAAGTTGACTCACCAACCTTATCTTGTCTAATATATCGTGGTCCCGGGTTCTCTGTGAAATCCAAAACCTTAATTTTAACCTGTTCCATTATAGTGAATTTATCCATTTGTTATAATTATTTGATGAGACTGTCCATGAGAAAAGAACTCCATTAAAGCCCCGCCTCAAAGAGACAGACTGTTTTGTTTCAAAATCTAATAATACTTTATTTGTCAAGACCTGCAAGTCTGATATAAAACCATCTTCAAATGACTCATATATTATTGGCAAGCCTTTATGTCTATTTATTTCGCCAGTAATTGATTGATATAATTTTTTAAAAACATCTCTTAATACATCCACTTCACTCTTAAGAAACATATCCTTAATTTTTTGAGATGCTTTCTTCCGCAAAGTTGCGAGAATCCCAAGACCTGTATCAGTTAAAATAAAATGTATTTTATCTCCTTCTATAGAGATAGAAACTAACCAATTTTTTTCTCTCATATGTTCATTTGCATGCTCAACTGAATTAGCGCTAATTTCACACATATTATCATAGACCGGAGGATATATAGTCGGCGTACCTACAAGATGGGTCATTGACTCACGAACGGATTTCCCTATCCTATTACTATCCACACAGTCCTTTCCAACCATATAAATTTGATTCCCCTTTTGACGGTTTTCTGGTTTCTTTATATTAGTCTTAACAATATCCAAGAAGCCAGAGTCAATAATATATTGACGGCATTGAACATCATTTGGATATGTTCCCCAATATCTTATATTTCTACATGACAACTTATTAAGCATAGACAACATTAAAGAAATAGCATACATGTCAATTGCAACAACATTATCCAAATTAACTTTTAGAGAATTAATTTTTTGTCTCTTACAAATGTTTTCAGTTTCTTGCAAAAACTTGATTACCCCATTAATATTACCAATATTAAATATAGACGGTGCAATAGCTTCATATGTTTTTGGACCTTGACGCGTATTTTGTATATCTTCCGTCCTTCTCCTTATGTGACGGTGTGTTCTTCTTTTATGGAGCGTTTTCTCAATACGTTTCCGACGTCGAATATGCCGCATATCAGACTCTTGCTTGAGGCGAATATGAATTATCTGATGTCTTTTCATATTGAAATTCTTTGATTGGTGCAAATGTACGAAAAACAAATCAATTTATTGAATATAATTCCCTATATTTGCACTATTCAATCGAGATATAATATGAAACTGAATAGGATAAAGGCAGTATTGTCAGCAAAAGGCATTTCTCAGACATGGTTGGCCAAACAACTAGGCAAAAGCTTCAGCATGGTCAATGCCTATGCTTGCAATAGAATCCAACCCAATTTGGAGACTCTTCAGCAAATTGCAGAAATTCTCCAAGTTGACCTGAAAGATTTGATAACAGACAAGGATGAACGCCAATGATGTTTAGACGATAGGAACTATTTATTTTTGGCTATAACTTCCGATAATAAAATATTATATGAACATGGGCATTAGTCATGAATTATCCGAGGAAGATGTAAAGTTCCGCTATATCAACGATGCCATCACAAGCAAGGGATGGACAAAAGATAGTATTTTCATGGAACAACAAGTGAAATTTACCGATGGTAAAATCAG
>CALVCL010000013.1 GCA_944326085.1 uncultured Tidjanibacter sp. | reverse complement strand
CAGAAAATCAATGATTATATTTGCAGATGTTTAGCTCTTTTTTTCATTTCGGGCTGTATCAGACTTCCCAAATATCACATATATTGCAGTTCCACACTTCGTGGTTTAATAAAAGTTCTTGTGATAGCTGGAGGACATAAAACTGATTGCGTATGAGTATGATTAAAAAAGTATTTTTGGTAGTCTGTAGCATTTTCATGTTAGGAAGCTGTGCGCCACTTCGTCTTCCTGTAATTGTCAAAAACGCTCCTATAGAAACTTTTAAGTACGCATATATTTCTCCCACAAAAGAACTGACCTCAAGCTATGGAATATATGGTGGACAATATGGAATATATGGGGCTTCAATGACTACAAGTGTCAATCCAAGTGATGTTATTTCTGGTGAACTTATAAAAAATGGATTTATCATATTGTCTGAATTGAAACCAGAGTTAAATAACATAACTCTGATTGTAAACTATGGCGAAAGCGGTAAAAGAGATATAGGATTAGGAGGTTATACAATAGAAGTAACAATACAGTTTATTTCAGCTGAAACTCATGAATTGGTTTGCTCTTGTACAGCTGAAGGACTGGGGGCAACAGAAGCTGATGATATTAGGCAAGCAATTAGAAGGGCTTTGGCAGGACTGTTTGATAATAAATAATTGACTCTATGCCGTCATTTCTTGTTTTGGTATTAAGTATCGCTACTGTGATAGGTGTAGTCATAGTAGCGATACGATTATTGCTGAAAAAGAAGTCACATGAACTGTCAGAGCGAATTGCAACCATTACTTCTTATAGGGATATACAAGAACACAGAGAAAAAGAATTAAGCCAAAGCAATAAAAGTTTCTTCATTGACATTGAAACTGATTTAAGGAACAATTTTAATGGGCATATAATATCCTATTCGGAAGAAGAACAATTTACGAAATACTATACAGAGTTCTTCCATGAAGCCAATTCCTTGCTGAAAAGTCTTGAAGCATTCCATATAGAACCATCCGAGATAATCTCAAAATTTACACATGATTTCGGAAATATCCACTCAATTGTAAAAAGGCATAATGAGCAGGTTATCCAAGACACTCTTGATACCCACAAAGACTTTTTCGACCATTGCCTTAAATATCCGTTAGACAAGCAGCAAAGGCGTTCAATCGTGTCCGAGGAAGACAATTGTTTGGTGGTTAGCAGTGCAGGAAGTGGAAAAACATCATCTATCGTAGGAAAGGTAAGATATTTGATTGACATTAAACACATCAACCCACAAAGCATTCTCCTTATCAGCTATACAAACAAGGCTGCTGCCGAGTTGACGGAAAGGATGGATATTGCAGGGCTAAGAGGGTACACTTTTCATAAACTTGCCATTGATATCATCGGGAAAGCGACAGGACAAAAGCCCTCCATCTGCGATAACACAGACGCATTGTTTGTGAAAATCTATCATAAGCTATTGGAAGATGAGGATTTCAAAAAGAGCATCGTCGAATACTTTGTTGACTATCAGGTGCAATAAGCGGATTGGGAGCATCGTAAGAATGAACGCAGACAGCAACTCTCCGAATTGAAAGAAGTACGCTTGAAAGCCCAATTTCCCGACATGGACGGGAACACCATTTATGTTCGTAGTGAACAGGAGCAGAAAATCTGTTTTGTATTATCTTCTTTGGGTGTGAAATTCAGGTATGAAGAACCTTATGAACATTCATTGGCAGATGAAATGCATTCACAATACAGACCAGATTTTTCCATTTATTTTGAGCAGGATGGCAAGACTAAACGTATTTATTTAGAGCATTTTGGTGTGGACGAACATGGGCTTGTTCCCACATGGTTTGCAAAAGACAAAGGCATTACTTATGAAGAAGCAAACCAAAAATACAATGACGGAATAACATGGAAAAAAGCAACCCATGAGAAGTTTGGGACTATATTGCTGACAACTTCAAGTGCTGATTTCCATTATTCAGATATTCGACATACATTAAAAGCCTCATTGGGAAAGGCAGGTGTTCCTATTCAAGAAAAAACAGATGCCGAATTATATGATATGGTTCTTCCTCTAAACAGCAAGCAGGAAAAGGCTTTCATTCGGCTTGTTGTAACTTTTGTGACATTGATTAAATCAAGCTGCAAGTCTATACAAGAGGTCTTGAAACAGACAAAAAAATTTGGAGATGAGCGCAGTACATTTATTATCAAAAGAATATTCCAACCTGTTTATGAACGGTATATTGAAGAATTGAAAAACAGCAATCAGATAGACTTTACCGACGCTATTCTGCAAGCCACGGAAATATGTCGTTCCACCCATCCTGTAAAGTATGAGTATATCATCGTTGATGAGTTCCAAGATATATCAGTTGACCGCTACAATTTCCTTAAAGTACTCAGAGAAGGCAATCCTCCTGCAAAATTATATTGCGTGGGCGATGATTGGCAATCCATATACCGCTTTTCAGGAAGTGACATGACTCTTTTCAATCAATTCCCTGAATATTTCGGTTCCACAGAAATCAATAGAATCGAGACGACATACCGTTTTGGAGAACCTTTGGTAAGTCTGTCCTCACAATTCATCCAGCGGAATAAGACACAGATAAAAAAGGATATACACCCATTCAATCCACAAGCCAAAACCGAATTACAATTCTGCGCTTATGAACGACGTGACTATTGTAACGCTATCGGACAATTGGTAGCATCTATTCCTGCGGACAAATCCATCTTTTTGTTAGGACGGTATTCCTTTGACGACTATTACTTATCGTTTCTATACAAATCAGTGAAAGATGGCAACCGCTTTTACTACTTCATTGGAAACAGAAAAGTTGAATTCTTGACTATTCATAAATCCAAAGGCCTTGAAGCGGACTATGTAATAATACTACAATGCAACAAAGACACCTATGGATTCCCCTCAATGGTAAGTGATGACCCCGTTCTTGATTATGTCCTGACTAAAAGCGACCAATATCCGTATGGTGAAGAACGTAGGTTGTTTTATGTGGCTATTACCAGAGCGAGAATAAAAACATACGTTCTTTACGACAAACGCTTCCCATCTGTTTTTGTTGACGAGTTCTTACACCCCGAAAAAGTCACGGAAGAAAGTTACGCTAAACATCCCAATGCCAATAAGAAATGGACACGCAGCGCTGACAAATTCCTACTCACCCTTTACCATGAAGGAAAGAGTATAAAGTACATCGCGGAGAAAATGGGAAGAAGTCAAACCTCTATCGTGATGCGAATAGGAAAATTAGAAGACAAGCAAAAATAAAAAACACTCATTATGCCTTTCATTCGATAAATTATACTACCAACAAGAGTTGTTTGACAGAAAAGGACGTAACGCACATCGCAGAATTTGTAATCGTTACCAAATCATTACCTCGTCTTTTAAGAAACGCTCATAAATAGCTTATTTTCAATAACCCACTATCCAATTATCAATTTTTTGTTGCAAAATCAGTTTGGAACAATTAACATTAATTATAGACAGAAATGAGGACAAAAGCATTATTCAAGGCATATTCAAAAGGGGCAGCGGCTTTAGCCGCCCTATTGTGTGTGACCCTTTTCTCGGGCTGTTCAAAAGACAATAAAAAACAGGCGTCGGGATATTCTACATCTGAAAAAGAAGCCCTCCAAGTTCTGAACGGCACATTCTCTTATGACGGCGGAATGACTTCTACAACTATCGTATTTTCCCCTTTCCATGAACCTGTTCAGAAGAAAAGTACAATGAACGATGTTGAGATGGATTTCTACGGCACCATAAAGTATCATTCAACATATTATGATGACAGTTTCTATTTTTATCTTGACACAGACCTGAAACAGATTGTAGCTTATTCCCAACACAGCGAGAAGAAAGACTATTTCAATGCCCTTGTCGGCAAGATTTGGGAATATACGATTGTTGATGAAAACACAATCAAGTTATTTGATACAGAGTTGAGTGATCCCACATTCCATACAAACACTTTCATTCGTGAATGAGAATAAAGACGAATGGCGGTTTGTGCGCTCCGATAGAAATTCAGATGATAAATTAAACCAAGAATGAATTTGAAAGGCACATACAGAAAATCCGTCAAAATAACTGTTGATTTAGAAAGAGCGGTTCAAAGACTGCCTTTTTCATGTCTCCGTGTTTTTCTTCTCGGAGTTGACAGGCGAAATCATCCCTGATAATAACAGGCTTTGCGGGTTAACTCAAATTCCATATCTTTGTTTTCAGAAGACAAGACCCGAAACAGGGTTATCCTGCAAATTTATTGCTATTCTGTTGCTGCTGTTCTTATCAAAAACAAATAAGACACTGACAAATCAATAAGACAAGATAGGTTTAGGAACATTTTGTGGCACAAACACTGAAAATCGACATGGCAGAAGACATCCGCATAGACAAGTGGCTTTGGGCAATAAGGGTATTCAAATCACGCAGCGATGCCGCCGAAGCCTGCCGCATGAACCGAGTGACCGTAAATGGCAGCTACTGCAAACCTTCTCGGGAATTAAAAGAGGGTGATATCGTGGCTGTACGCAAGCAGCAGGTCACATATTCATATCGCGTCAAAGACCTTGTTTCCAATCGACAGCCGGCCAAAAACGTGCCGTTGTACGCCGACAACATCACACCGCAGTCGGAACTCGACAAACTGAACGTACCTCGTGAAACTATTTTCATATCACGCGACAGAGGCACAGGACGTCCCACCAAGAAAGAACGCCGCGAGATAGACGCTCTCATGGCCGATCTCTACATGGAAGAAGACGACTGACTCCAGAACCATACAAAGCAGGGCAGCCTAATCAGACTGCCCTGCTTTGTATTTAAGCTGTTGCAAAACTATGCGAACAACGCTTCCGTTTTGCTTCTTATTTCATCTTCCGATGCCGTAAGCGGGAATACTATCGACGGCTTAAGATACCATATGTGCTTGTCATGCTTGTAAAGTTTCTCTCCGCAACCGGTAATGTTAAGCATAATTGTCGCATTCTTCTCAACCTTACCGCCATTCACGGCCTGCATAAGAGCATCGACGGCAACCGCAGCTGCCGGATGTATATCTATCCCTTCAAGTTGTTCAAACAGTTTTGCCGCTTTACGCAAAGCTGCATTCGTCGACACGAAGAAATCGCCGCCGCTTTCGGTCAAGGCATCGAACAAGCCGCCCGTAATACCATAAGGCGGTTTACGGTTAGAAAGCACCTTTGCATCTATTATGCCTGCATCGCGACGTGCACGATGGTCATCGTATGACAGCATATGTCTCGAACCGGCCCTCCATGCATCATACATCGGCACGAACGGAGCATTCTGAGCAACCATCAACCTCATGTGGTTTTCGCCGAAACGGCCATCCTCAGCAAGCCTATTAGCTGCTTCCCACGCAGCAATGGCGCCTGTACCGCTGCCTACAGCCTGGAAATAATAATCCGGAATACGGCCTATGAACGTTGCAGCCGACAATACGGTAGTCCCCATACCGTCCCTACGGGCTATATTCTTGGCACCGCCCTCGGCAACAAAACGCTTCGACCTGAGAACAACATTGCTGAGATGTATGGCATCGAAATAATCACCGCCCTTCTGCACAGCAATCAACTTCACACAGTCGTTGAGAGGTTCTTCAAACCAGAGAGCATCGAGATTGTCCTCAGGCACGCTCAGCAGCAATGGGATATTATTTTCTGAGCAAACCTTTGCAAATGCCCTTGCAGTATTGCCGGCCGAAGCAACAACCAGCACATGACCGCCCGTTTCGTCGAAACGACCGCACACGCTGTATGCCTCTGTCTCCTTGAATGAGCAGGTGCTCATTCTGCATCCTTTTTCAGGGAAATATCCGTTAAGAGTTATATAAAGATTCCCAAGCCCGAGATGTTTAGCAAGATTCGTACTGCGATATGTAACCGGAGCAGACGATCCTTTAAGCATACGCCTTACTGGCAGCCAATCGCAGAACTTGTATATTCCGTACTCGTCACCGCGTACATCAATATGTTTCACGTCATACTCGGTTCTTATCATCGAAGGGGAATTGCACTGCTTGTCCTCAAGAACAAGTCCGTCATCTTCGAAAATGCGCCCTGTAGCCACACAGCGCAGTTTATACTTTGTGGGGTGAAATTCTTCCATTAATTATCTGTTTACGTCACAAATATATTCATAATTTGCCAAATACGGATTTTCCCGCACCACAAATCACGACATACGGTCCCTGAAGTCGGCATACCCGAACCTGCGCACAATTTCAAACGCGCCATCCGTCCTGACTATGGCAATCGCCGGATGCGATACTCCGTTGAACATAGTGGTTTTTACCATCGTATAGTGTATCATATCCTCGAATACGATACGGTCGCCTACCTGCGGGGCACGGTCAAACGCCCAATCGCCCTTGTAGTCGCCGGCAAGACAACAGTTTCCCCCCATACGCCAGCATTCCTCACCAGGCTTAGGGTCATGCGCGCCGATGATACCAGGTTTGTACGGCATTTCCAACGTATCTGGCATGTGACACGCAAACGACACGTTGAGCATAGCTGTATTTACACCTCCGTTACGCACAATATCCTCCACGGTAGCCACCAGCCAGCCTGTACGCCACGTAAAAGCACTGCCAGGCTCCATTATGATTCTCAGATGAGGATGGCGGTTGCGGAAACCGCGCAATATCTCGATAAGTTCATTCTCATCGTAATCCTCAGCAGTCATGAGATGGCCTCCACCCATATTGACCCACTTGACCTGTCCGAGCAGATGTCCGAACTTCTCCTCAAAAGCGGAAAGAGTACCGCGAAGTTCATCAGGCCTCGACTCACACAATGTATGAAAATGAAGGCCTTCTATACCATCCGGCAGTTTGTCGAGATCGCAGGCACGTATACCCAAACGCGAAGTAGGCGATGCAGGATTATAAAGGTCTGTCTTTACGGTCGAGAATTCAGGGTTGACGCGCAATCCGCACGATATGCCTGCCTCTATGGCGCGATGCCCGAAACGTTCCCACTGTCCCAGCGAGTTGAACGTTATATGGTCGCTGCAGGCCATTATCTCCGGAAACTCTTCTTCAGTATAGACCGGAGCATACGTGTGAGACTTCCTGCCATATTTTTCCAGCACCAGACGTGCCTCGGAAGGCGAACTGGCCGTGGCACCATCGGAATGCCGCTTCAATATAGGGAATATACTCCACATGGCACATGCCTTCAGGGCAACTATTATCTCAACGCCGGCCTCCCGACGCACCTTGTCTATGACCTTCAGGTTGTCCATCAACAGACTTTCGTCGAGGACGAAACACGGCGAAGGCACCTTACTGAAATCTATCATACCAACACGTATATTTTTGAATGCAAATATACGCAAAACCCGTCAGTTGCCTATTGCGTTCCGCCGTTAATTGCCACCTGTGCCATCAAAAGACATCCGACACGCCAAAAACAGCAACAAAACGACGCATAGACATTGAAATTCAGCAATTAATAGTATCTTTGCGTCGTCATTTCCGCAAGGAAATTCTACAAATAAAGTCTAACCGTTTAATAGTAAAGAATTTAAACGACAATGGAAGAAAACAAAGTAATCGAGGGCGCAGCCCAAACTGCAGCCCCAAAGGTATCCAACGAGGATTTCAACTGGGATGCTTTTGAAAACGACCTCGACCTTTACGGCAACAATACCAAGGCCGACATCGAGAAGAAGTACGACGAGTCGCTCTCCAATGTACAGGTAGGCGAGGTTGTTGAAGGTACTGTCACCAACATCACCAAGCGCGAAGTAATGGTTAACATCGGCTACAAGTCGGAAGGTATCATTCCGATTTCCGAATTCCGTTACAATCCCGAACTCGCAATAGGCGAAAAGGTTGAAGTCTACGTTGAAAGCGCCGAAGACAAGAAGGGCCAGCTCGTTCTCTCACATAAGAACGCACGCCAGCTCAAGTCTTGGGATAGGGTAAACCAGGCCCTCGAAAACGACGAGATAATCAAGGGTTACATCAAGTGCCGCACCAAGGGCGGTATGATTGTGGACGTATTCGGTATCGAAGCGTTCCTGCCCGGTTCACAGATAGACGTAAAGCCTATCCGCGACTACGACATGTATGTTGACAAAACCATGGAATTCAAGGTGGTCAAGATCAATCAGGAATTCCGCAACGTAGTTGTATCGCACAAGGCCCTCATCGAGGAAGAACTCGAGGCACAGAAGAAGGAAATCATGTCCAAGCTCGAGAAGGGTCAGATACTCGAAGGTACTGTTAAGAACATCACTTCCTACGGTGTATTCATCGACCTCGGTGGCGTTGACGGTCTTATCCACATCACCGACCTCAGCTGGGGCCGCGTAAACCATCCGGAAGAAATCGTTCACCTCGACCAGAAGCTGAACGTCGTAATCCTCGACTTCGACGATGCCAAGAAGCGTATCGCTCTCGGTCTGAAGCAGCTCACCCCGCATCCATGGGAAGCTCTCGACCCGAACCTCAAGGTTGGCGACGTCGTAAAGGGCAAGGTAGTAATGATGTACGATTACGGTGCATTCATTGAAATAGCTCCCGGCGTAGAAGGTCTCATTCACGTATCCGAAATGTCGTGGAACCAGCACCTCCGTTCTGCACAGGACTTCATGAAGATTGGCGATGAGGTAGAAGCCGTTATCCTGACTCTCGACCGTGAGGAAAGGAAGATGTCGCTCGGCATCAAGCAACTCACTTCCGACCCATGGGAAGGCATTGAGGAGCGTTACCCTGTAGGTTCGCGCCACACTGCAAAGGTGCGCAACTTCACCAACTTCGGTATCTTCGTTGAAATCGCTGACGGTATCGACGGTCTCATCCACATCTCCGACCTCAGCTGGACCAAGAAAATCAAACATCCGGCAGAAGTTACCCAGATTGGTGACTCCATTGACGTCGTAGTACTTGGTATAGACAAGGAAAACCGTCGTTTGAGCCTCGGTCACAAGCAGCTCGAGGAAAACCCGTGGAACGAGTTCGAAAGCAAATTCCCGATTGATTCCGTGCACGAGGGTACCATTACCGAAATAAATGACAAGGGAGCAGTAGTATCGCTTGGAGATAATATCGAAGGTTTCGCTCCCGCACGTCAGATTGTAAAGGAAGACGGTACTACTGCAAAGGTAGGTGAGACTCTGCCCTTCAAGGTTACCGAATTCTCAAAGATGACCCGTCACATCACCCTCTCGCACAGCCGTACTTTTGAAGATGCACGCCGTGCTGAAGAGAAGGCAGCCAAGGAAGAGAAGCGAGCTGCTGCTGATGCAACCAAGGCAAATGTAAAGAAAATCAACGCATCTGTTGAGAAGACAACCCTCGGCGACATCACCGGCCTCGCAGAACTGAAGGCTCGTCTCGAAGAAGCTGAAAACAAGTAAAATCAATAGATAATCGGCTTTACATGCAGCAGGTGTTCCATGCTGCATGGAGGCCGAACGGTAACGATGACTTTCAAAATTACAGTACTTGGGACCGGCTCGGCCAGACCGACAATAGAACGACATCACTCTGCTCATGCACTTAATGTGCATGAGCAGTTTTATTTGATAGACTGCGGCGAAGGCACCCAGACACGTCTAATCGAATGCGGCATCAATCCGCTAAAGCTCAACGCCGCATTTATCACTCATCTCCACGGAGACCATGTCTACGGCTTACTACCGCTCATTTCGTCCATGGGACTTATGGGCCGCCGCACACCATTCCACGTATATGCCCCATCGCCTATGGACGAGGTTATGAAAAACCATTACAAATATTTCGATACAAATCTACCGTTCGAAGTTGTTTATCATGAAATAGACACCACGAAACATACGATGGTATACGAAAACTCTGTAATGGAAGTGTGGAGTATTCCTTTGCGTCACAGACTTCCAACATCCGGATACCTGTTCCGCGAGAAAACTCCGGCATTGAATGTTCGCAAGGAAGCAATAGAAAAATACAAACTCGGCATAGCACAAATCACTGCAGCCAAACGTGGTGAAGATATATTCGATGCTGACGGTCAACTTCTTGCCCGCAACGAAGAGTTGACATATATGCCATACTCTCCGCGCAGTTATGCCTATTGCAGTGATACGCTCTATTCTGCACGTGCAGCAGGTCTCGTCAAGGGTGTTAATATTCTCTACCATGAAGCCACCTTCGGCGAAGACAACAAGGCCATGGCTAAAGATACAGGACATTCCACTGCCTTACAGGCAGCCAAGGCAGCTGTAAAAGCAAAAGCGGATAAGTTACTTATAGGTCACTTTTCATCACGCTACAAGGATGTAAGCGTATTAGTTGAAGAAGCACAAGCCATATTCCCAGCCACGGAAGCCGCCGAAGAGTTGCATACATACGAGATACCGGCAAACCGTACTCTACAATAATAAGAAGCCGCCCGACAATCAGGCGGTAGTTCTCAATACTCACGTGAGATTTCCTCAAGTTATCGGGGAATACTTGCTGTGCAGTGTGCAGTCCATGCACAGTAAACTATGGTTTAATGAATTATAACTATTAAACCTATCACATCTTTTATTCGCGACAGCATGCCGTAACCATAAATGCGGCAAACGCCAGCAATATGCCGCATGCCGAAACACCGCTCCATCCCCACATTGTCCATGCCCATCCTGACAGGAATGTTCCCAATGCACCTCCGGCAAAATAAATGCTCATGAATATTGTGTTGATACGACTCGATGCCGACGGGGAAATATCGAATAAAGGAGCCTGATTGCTCAATTGGATAGACTGCATCCCAATATCTATCAATATGATACCTAATACTATTGTCGCATAGTAACCACTGCCGGCAAAAAACGACACCCATGCGAGCATCTGCAATATTGTCCCGAAATAATTGAACCTGCGCACTCCTACGGTACGTATGTATTTTCCTGCTACGGATGCCGTCAAAGCTCCGGCTATACCGCAAAGTCCGAGAAACCCCACCACATCGCTGCCTGCATAAAACGGTGCCTGCGCCATTTTGAATGCCAACGATGCCCAGAAACACATGAACGAACCGAAAGCCAACGCAGCCCTTACAGAATGGAGCCGCAGCATGGGATATTTGCGGACAAACGTTACGAGAGACCCCATAAGTTGCCCGTAACTGCCAGTAAAATTAGGGGTCGCATTCGGCACCACGCACCATACCACCAATATTGCCACTGTCATCATTCCGGCCGCAATGAAATACATCTCGCGCCATCCAAGCATATCGCCCACCGCTCCGCTTACAACCCGTGAACCCAGTATTCCGGTCAGCAGCCCCGACAGAACAATACCCACATTACGGTCCTTACGCTCCGGCCGCGAATACTGTGCAGCAAACGGTATGAACAGATGAGGTATTACGGCACAAATACCCGTTATGAAAGAGAAAAGCTGTACGATGCGTATATTCGATGCCAAAGCAATACACAACTGCGAAACAGTTATAATAGAAAAATTGACCAGTATAATCCTTTTACGACTGAAGAGGTCGCCGAGCGGTATGATGAAAAGCAGTCCCAGCGCATACCCTATCTGCGCAAACAGAGCTATATGGTTGGCCTGTAGCGAAGATGTATGCAGGTCTGCACGCAGCATCTCCAGCAAAGGCTGATTATAATAAAGGTTCGCAACCGATACGCCGGCAATTACAGCCAAAGTATACAGCAGGCGGTCTGGTATGCCGCCACAGTCTTTAAGTACAAATCCGTTATTACGCATTCTTCCTTATGTTTTGCGGCGTCAAAACTATTAATGAGTTTTCAATTATTCTATAAAACAATCAAGGTCATAAAACGTCAACGTGCTGTATGACATTACTATTCTGTGCGAATAAAATATCATCTGTCGCCGTACATGCGCGCATAATAGTTCATATAATCACCGCTGGTCACACCGTCGAGCCATTCATCATTGTCTAGATACCACCTTACGGTAGCTTCCAATCCCTGTTCAAACGAATACTCAGGTTGCCACCCTAACTCGCCGGTAAGTTTCGAGGCGTCTATTGCATAACGCATGTCATGACCTTTGCGGTCTGTCACATGTGTAATCAGTCTGTCGCTCGTACCGGGGGCATTACCAAGAAGCCTGTCGGTAATACGCACCAACAATCTTACAAGGTCTATGTTGCGCCATTCGTTCGCACCGCCGATATTGTATGTTTCACCCGAGCGTCCTTCATGGAACACTATATCTACTGCACGCGCATGGTCTTCGACATACAGCCAGTCGCGCACATTCTCTCCACTGCCATATACAGGCAGCGGGCGTCCATGTCGTATGTTGTTTATAAAAAGAGGTATAAGTTTTTCCGGGAATTGATACGGCCCGTAATTATTGGAACAGTTGGTCACTACAACCGGCATGCCGTACGTATCATGAAATGCCCTGACAAAATGGTCACTCGATGCCTTGCTGGCGCTGTAAGGGCTGTGAGGTTCATAACGCGATATCTCTGTAAAACGGCTGCCGTCAACAGCAAGCGAACCGTAAACCTCATCCGTCGACACATGATAGAACAGTTTCCCATTCCAATTGCCCTGCCAATAATCCTTCGCTGCCTGAAGCATAGTCAATGTTCCCATTACATTGGTCTGCGCAAAGGTAAACGGGTCATATATGCTGCGGTCGACATGGCTCTCTGCGGCCAGATGAATTATTCCGTCTACATGATAACGGCACAGCACCTCCCTCACCATATCGTAGTCACAGACATCTCCGCGTACAAAGGTGTAGTTATCCATTCCCTCAACGTCACGCAGGTTGGCCAAATTACCGGCATAAGTCAATTTATCGAAGTTTATGATATGACAATTCGGATAACGGCGCACAAATCTTCGCACCACATGACTGCCAATAAACCCTGCTCCCCCCGTTATCAATATGTTTCCCATATGAAGTCTTTGCGTAAACGTTCAGTTCAACAATATGTTCATGCACTCACGCAGTGTCTCACGCCACGGACGCACCTCCACTCCGGCCGACATTATTTTGCTTTTGTCAAGCACGGAATATTGCGGCCGCCGTGCCACGGTGGGATAATCTGCCGAACCGACAGGTGTCACACACAACGTGGAACCTGCCAGTCTGAACACCTCAACCGCCAGCTCATACCATGTAGCCTCGCCGCCATCGGTGTAGTGATACAGTTCGCATCCATCTACGTCGTGTTCAAGCAGCGTCATTATAGCACATGCCAATCCGGTGGCATAAGTAGGTGTACCGTGTTGGTCATTCACCACATTCGGGGCCTTACCTTCATGTGCAAAACGCAGCATGGACTTCACAAAATTGTGCCCAAACTCCGAATACAGCCATGCCGTACGTATGACAACAGCCCGAGCACCGCTTGCCATAACCGCCATTTCGCCTTCTGCCTTCGTAATCCCGTAAATGTTCTGCGGTGACACTGCATCACTCTCATTATATGGACGACTGCCGCATCCATCGAAAACATAATCGGTCGATACATGAACCAGCACAATATTGCTACGCGCAACAACTTCTGCAACAACCGCCGCTCCCACAACATTTACCCTACGGGCAGCCTCATGTTCCGTTTCCGCCCTGTCTACCGCCGTATAGGCCGCACAGTTAACAACGGCATCAACGCCTTCAATCCAACGTTCCATGCACTCACGTGAAGTTATGTCGCAATCCCTATGGCCTACAAACACGAATGTATGATGCGGATAACTGCATGCCACCTTGCGCAGCGACATTCCCAACTGACCGTCAGCTCCAGTAACCAGTATCTTCATATTCCTCCGATTAAGCGCCGTAAAGGTCATCAGCATAATTGAACAACGGAGCCTCCTGCAAAGTACATCTACAACGGTCCTTGTCAGATAAAACTATATCACCGTCAGCCAATTTCCAATCGATACCGAGCGACGGGTCATTCCATGCTATTCCAGCCTCATGGTCTGGAGAATAATAGTTATCGCACTTGTATTGAAATACGGCACGTTCGCTGAGTGTTACAAAACCGTGTGCAAAACCACGAGGAATAAACAACTGCCTGTGATTGTCATCAGTAAGTTCCACTGCCACATGCCGACCAAATGTAGGTGACCCGACACGTATATCAACAGCTACATCCAACACACATCCTTCCACTACCCTTACCAATTTTGACTGGCTGTATGGCGGCAACTGATAATGCAATCCACGCAATACACCGTAACGCGAACACGACTCATTGTCCTGCACAAACACTGTACGGCATACTTCTCTCGCGAATGTCTCATGCGAAAAACTTTCCATGAAATACCCTCGCTCATCACCGAATACATGCGGTTCTACAATCACAACCTCGGAAATAGCCGTACGTACTATCTTCAATGTCTGCATATCTACAACTTCAACATGTATTGCCCGTACTGATTGTTACGCATCGGTTCTGCCAGTTCGTGAAGTCGTTCACGGCTTATCCACCCCTTACGATATGCTATTTCCTCAAGACATGCCACCTTGAGACCCTGACGTTTCTCTATAACCTCTATAAATACCGATGCCTCCGACAGAGAGTCGTGAGTTCCCGTATCGAGCCATGCAAAGCCACGACCCAGCAATGTTACCTTCAACTCGCCATTTCCCAGAAAGCGCTGGTTTACCGTTGTAATCTCCAATTCGCCGCGAGCAGAAGGTGTCACCGTCCTGGCCACATCAACGACCTTGTTGGGATAAAAGTACAATCCCACCACGGCATAGTTGCTCTTCGGTTCCGCAGGTTTCTCCTCTATACCGAGTACATTACCCTCTCCGTCGAATTCAGCCACGCCGTAACGTTCAGGGTCACTTACCCAATATCCGAATATAGTGGCCTTACCATCAAATTCGGCCGTATGCACGGCTTCGGCCAACATCGAGGTAAAACCCTGTCCATAAAATATATTGTCCCCCAAGACAAGACATACGGCGTCGTCACCTATGAAATCCTCTCCTATCAGAAATGCCTGCGCCAATCCTTCGGGTTTCGGCTGTTCTGCATACGAGAACCGCACACCGTAATCACTTCCATCACCAAGCAAACGCTTAAATATAGGCAAATCATCCGGTGTAGATATAATCAATATGTCACGTATGCCGGCAAGCATAAGAACCGATATGGGATAATACACCATTGGCTTGTCGTATATCGGCAAAAGCTGTTTACTTACACCCTTCGTTATCGGATAAAGGCGTGTACCGCTTCCTCCGGCAAGAACTATTCCTTTCATCTCCCGCAGTAATTATTCAGTGGGTTATGGTTTTAGGTTTACTGAGATGTGACACGAACGACCTGAAAAACGACACATACCATGGTTCGTTGTACACAATACGGTGTTTCCACCTGTTAACCATAAAACGACGCAGTTTCCATATCACTATCTTCACGGCTCCCTTCTTGGGCTTTTTCTGCGTAAAAGTCGGATAAAATATATCATTGAAAATGCGTTCCTCGAGGTCCCTGTCACGTTCGAACGGCGGCAGGAAATCGGCATTTATGCCAAAATGTTCAATAAGCAGGCCATTCAAAGCATTGGCAAAACGATGCATATTGAACCTTTCGTACCACCCGTTAACTTTTGTAAAATCGATATTGGCATGTTCGTGCTCGAGGAACAGCATCCAGTCACACAAATGCCTGACACTTATTCTGTCAGCAGCATAGTGCGCTGCCATGTGCCTCATCAGAAACAGTGCATTGAATTCAGCTGTCGGCAATGCCACCTTCTCGCCGCGTACATCTATCACGTCACCCGGCTCGGCTGCCATACCCTTCAACAGTCGTTCTATCTCCTGCGAGGAACGATGCACATGTACATTTATGAAGTCATAATGGTTCTCGACCAACACCCCTTTGTACATAAATGTCGTATGGTGATGCACGTCGGAGGAAATACTTATTCCCATTTTCTCCGACAGTATGGCATCAGCCTTGGCTATCTCTCCAAAAAGATATATGTCTATATCGCTCGAACGCCGATGGTTGGGAACAGGATAGTAACGGCTCAACCCTATGCCTTTCAATAGCATCAGCCTTACATCATGTTCACGGTAAAAACGTGTCAACTCGGCCACATAACCGGCCTTCCTGTCGCAGTCTTCTGCAATCTGCTCCGCCAGAACCGCAAATTTCAACCATATGTCTTTCGGCGGACGGTACTCTCCAGGCAATGCCTGTATGGCATCAAATACGAGCGCAACGATATTATGCGGACACGACATGGCAAATATCCCATCCCACTGTTCACGGTCGAGACCGCTGAAAAGTTGCGCATCAGGGACATCGCCACGTACGGCACAACGCAACAACACACAAGTCAAAGTTCCCGTATCCATAATCTAATGTTTCTTTACAACAGCGGACTGCCCAGTCGTGCCACAGACTCATATATGGCATGCAGACGCGGACGGTTCTCCCATGCTTCGGGAGTTACAGCCACACTGCTGTCTATGTCACGCATAAACTGTCTGGTCAATTCCTCCGCAACCTTGGGATCATACATTATGGCAGACACTTCAAAGTTATCCTCAAAACTGCGTATATCCATATTGGCCGAACCAACAGAACAGAAATTATCGTCAATAATCAAAAGTTTAGAATGATTAAAGCCGTTGCAGTAGAAATATACCTTGATGCCAGCCTCCAGCATCTCCCCTATATACGAGCGTGTGGCCCAGTATACAATCTTGCTATCCGAACGATACGGCAACATCACCCGCACGTCTATTCCGCTGAGTGCGGCAACTTTCATTGCCGTAAGAATCGCCTGATTTGGCAAAAAATACGGCGAGGCTATGTATATCGACTTCCTGGCCTTATTGATGGCTGCAAAGAATGCCTGCATTATGGATGCCCAATCTGAATCGGGACCCGATGACGCTATCTGCATCGGCGAACGTGACCTTATACGGCTTTTGGGAAAATATTTCTCGTCATTCAACAATTCCCGACCGCTGACAAAATACCAGTCTGTCATGAAAATTGCCTGAAGCATATTCACTGCATCGCCTTCAATGCGAAGATGCGTATCGCGCCACGGCCCGAACTTGGTTCCGTCAATATATCGGTCAGCTACATTTATACCGCCAGTAAATCCTATCTTACCGTCTATTACAGCTATCTTACGGTGGTTTCTGTTATTTAGCTTACTTGTCAGCCATGGAAATACAACAGGCATAAAACAGCACACATTGATACCCATACGGCGCATATTGCGTACATGTTGACGCTTTATTCCCCAACTACCCACATCATCAAATATCAGGCGCACCTCCACGCCATCGGCAGCTTTTTGCGCAAGCAGCTCTATCAGTTCAGTTCCTATACGGTCATTCTCTATAATGTAATATTCGAGATGTATAGATGATTCCGCACCACGTATCGCCTCGAAAAGTTCATCGAACTTGCTCCGCCCGTCATTTAGTATCTTGACCTTGTTGCGAACTGTTAGCAACGCGCGATTGTTATTGAGTAGCAACGTTATAATATCCTTATTGGCCTCTATAGGTTCTATATGCTGTATTTCGGGGTCTACAAGTTCCTGCAACTGTACGCGGCACAGATTTTCCATCTGCTTGAAGTCTTCCAGTTCCTTGCGATTAAAGATTTTCTCCTTTCGGTAATTGCGTCCGAACACCATGTAAAATACCAGTCCGACTACAGGAAGCAGTGTAACCACCAATATCCACGACAAAGCCTTTACAGGGTCGCGCAGGTCATGCACTATTACAATAACCGTAACCGCAATGATTACAAAATACAAAGCCACAATAGCGCTTCTTATATCAATCATGGATATGGTTAACGGTATGACCATCGCAAGTTTCATCAATACTATGGATTTACAAATATACAAATTCCGCACGGCATTGCATTAATCTCAGGCGGCAATTGCGTACCATCGCACTACATGGCTTTAGGGAAATAAATTTGTTTTTTCGTTTTATTTATCTACCTTTGCCTCGTATCCAGAAGCGGTGCAGGCAGGGTTCCGGAAACGGAATTCTTTTTTTACATATAAACACGAAGTACCGTTTGTGAGGATATGCAAAATGCTGTATCATGCAGGATCACGTGTTTTGCAAATAACTCGAACACCACAGTAATTCCGGCACAAGTGTCGGGATTACTCTTTTTCAGAGAGTAGACAAAGCCTGCGGGTTCGGGAGTTTTTATGAATAAACACTTACATTATTAATAATTTAACTGCCGGTCAACAGCCGGCATAGCAATTTATGGCAGAAGTTACATACATGACCCGCGAAGGGTACAACAAACTCAAGGCGGAGCTTGAACATATGCGTGCCGTTGAAAGGCCGGCTGCTGCTGCAGCCATTGCCGAAGCACGCGACAAGGGCGACCTGTCTGAAAATGCTGAATACGATGCAGCCAAGGAGGCTCAGGCCATGCTCGAAATGCGAATAGCCAACATGGAGGCTACTCTCGCCGCAGCACGCATACTTGACGGCTCGAGTGTCAACACTGACAAGATACAGATACTCAGCCGCGTGAAACTGCACAATCACACTACAAACAAGGAGGTAGAATACACTATCGTGTCGGAAAAGGAGGCTAATCTGAAAGCAGGCAAACTTTCCATCGGAACTCCTATTGCACAGGCTCTTCTCGGCCACAAGAAAGGCGACAAAGTAGAGGTAAAGGTACCAGCCGGCACAGTATGTTTCGAGATACTCGACATTTCAATCTAATAGTTGGTGGAAATCATAAAAAATGCCCTTCCTTCAGGAAGGGCATTTTTTATGATTTCACTCGGGAAACTTAAGCTCAAGCTGCCTATTCTGCGGCTGCTCAATACAGGCAGGGTTGCCGACACTCAATCCCATAAGACGCACCTTGCCGTATGATATGTCTACCTCTGAAAGTAGCTCCTCGGCCACATCAAGCAACTGACTAAATTCGGTCACAAATTCAGACAGCGTACGACTGCGAGTTATTTGTCTAAAGTCAGAATACTTGACTTTCAGCGTCACCGTACGACCGTAAAAATCTCTTTTACCTGCACGACGCCACACCTCCTCAGCCGTCACACGCAACTGACGCTCCAACTCGCTCCTGTCGCCAATATCCTCGAAAAACGTATTTTCACTGCCAACCGATTTACGCACTCTATCAGGCACTACCTCCCTATTGTCTATAGCCCGCGCATTTAGATAATAGGCATGACCGGCCTTCCCAAAATGCCATGTCAATTCGGCTTCACTACGCATTTTCAGGTCTGCCCCAGTATATATTCCCATGCGGTGCATTTTCTCGGCAGTCACAGGTCCGACGCCCCAAAATTGCTCTATTCTCAAACATTCGACAAAAGCCTCGGCCTCCGCTGCCGTCACCACTGTTAGACCATCCGGTTTGTTGCAGTCAGATGCTACCTTTGCAAGGAATTTATTGACCGACACTCCGGCCGATGCCGACAAACCGGTAGTTTCACGTATACGGCGCTTTATATCGCGGGCGATTATCGTAGCCGACGGCATACCGTAATTATTGACCGTAACATCCAAATACGCTTCATCAAGCGACAATGGTTCGACCTTGTCGGTATAGTCGTGAAATATATCCATTATCTGATGCGACACCTCCCTGTACACGTCAAAACGCACCGGCACAAACACAAGTTGCGGGCACCGCATGAATGCCGCATGTGACGACATGGCAGACCTGACGCCATAGCGTCTGGCCTCATAACTGGCCGCGGCCACTACTCCCCTGTCACCCGGATGCCCCACAGCAATCGGGACACCGCGCAACTCCGGATTGTCGCGCTGCTCAATCGACGCATAAAATGCGTCCATATCTACATGGATTATTTTGCGCACCGTCACGTAACTTTATGCGGCCCACACATACCGCTGTCATTTGCCTGCAAATACAAAACTCGCCGCAACTGGCATGTGGTCGGAATACACGTCGCTGAAAGAATAATATCCTGTCACGTCAAGTTCCTCGGATATGAAAATGTAGTCTATACGGAACATGTTGAAAAAACGGCCGTATGTTCCGTGAGCTCCGCGTCCCTTTTCTACAAACGCATCCTTCATCTCGGACGCAATCTGGTAATAGGCATACGATGCCGGAGTATCATTGAAATCACCGCACACTACCGTAGGATAAGGCGATGCTTTAACTGCCTCAGCTACAGTTTCAGCCTGTGGGGCACGACGGCAATAGTTTTCTCGCAACTTGTCAACTATCTCTGATACTCTGGCACCGTGCAATACTCCGCCGCTACGTAAACTGGACAGGTAGTCTATATCATCTGCATTGATATGCGTCGAATTAAGATGATTGTTAAACACACGCACAGTATCGCGCTGCACCCTTACATCGGCCCACATCGAAAAGTTGCGTTCGCTGTCGGACGATGGCAGTACTCCTGCGTCAATTATGGGATAACGGCTGTATATACCGATACCTGCAGTCTGAGTGGCATTATCGGCATATGGAAAACGTCGGCGATATTTAAATGCAGGCAGATATTTATCTATTTCTGGCGACGACAAATCGTTCATCTCCTGAAAACATATGATATCCACATTGTTGTCATTAATCAGGCCGGCAATCAACTTCGAGGTGGAATTATTACCTGCAGCGAACCGTGAACTGAACAGTCTCACATTGTAACTCATCACCACGATGTCGGAAGACGATGGCGACTGTTCACCATATCTCTTACGGAAATCAGGCTGATAAAATCTTCCGGCCGCACCGATACCTATCACCAACATAAAAATTGGCAGCAACGCATACCTTTTCCAACGAACCACCCACCACAAGGCAAATATCAACTCACATACATAAAGTACAGGGAAAATAAGTCCCGGAAATGCGAATATCCATACTTCCTCCGGACTTATATAGCGTGCCAGATACGCCGCTGCAAGCAACAAAGTACACATTCCGGTAAGAATAAGTATAATGATGTCAACAATCCTTACTAGCAGTGACTTGCGCAACTTACCATCACGCGATGACTTTTTATGATAATAGCCGTAGTCTTCCATTACTTATCAGCACTGCCGTGACGTTAATAATATATCTTGCCTGACCGTTTCCAGTAACGCAGCAGCAGCCAGCCGAACAACATTCCACCCAAGTGTGCAAAATGAGCCACACCGCCACCACCCTTGATGCCGGCCAAAAGCTCTATAACGCCGTATATCACCACAAACCATTTGGCTTTCAGCGCTACGGGCGGGAACATCAGCATAATCATATTATTGGGATGCAGCATGCCGAATGCCAGCAACAGTCCGAACACTGCACCCGAAGCACCTATAGTAGAGGCATGTGCATAACGCATTACGGTAAGCGGAGCAGCTGCAGGGTCGGCAGCCACAACTGAAAACTCCAGCCAGTTAACACCAAGCTGTATCAATCCCGCACCGACACCACACACGATATAATACGTCAGAAAGCGCCGACTTCCCAGGTCGTATTCAAGTACACGCCCGAACATCCACAAGGCGAACATATTGAAAAATATGTGACTGAAACCTCCATGCAGGAACATATACGTCAACGGCTGCCAAATTCTAAAGCCGCCACCAGCCCAAAACTGCAAGGCTCCGAATTCGAGCATCGCATTCCCGACATTGGAGGGCAACAACATCTCCGCCACAAAAACAAGTATATTTATCATCAAAAGGTTCGCCACGACAGGCGGGGTTCTGAATGCCCCGTTTGCTGACATCATAACAATCTTTTTTTAAGTTTTAACACCATTTGCAATTTCTACCTCTTGAACAACCGTTTCAATTCAGCTGCCCCGAGTCGGAGGAATACAGGCCTGCCATCCGAGGTATATTCATACCTTCCACCAGATGCGATGGTTTCCATTATGGCAGCTATCTCACCTTCGGAATATGATTCAGGAGTGCGACGCGCACCGCTGCGCGATAAAACTCCTGCCAAACGTTCCCGACGATCTTCGACATACTGTGTCTCGTCACATACCGCATCTATCATATCATACAACAGGTCGTGAATTTCATCAACATTGAAATCTGCCGGTATTCCGGTCACCTCTATACTGTTGTTATCCCGCACAGAATATTCAAAACCAAGTGTTATAAAATCGTCATAACGTTCACGAAGCAACGCAACGTCATCGGTCGAAAACGCCAATACTTCAGGAAACATAAGCCTTTGAGTCAACGATGTTTCATTGCCAAGCATCATCATGTAACGTTCATACAATATAACTTCCTTGGCACGGCACAAATCAACGACTACCAACTCTCCTCCGCACGACGATGCCACATATCCTCCTGTCAACGAAAGCATTCCTACAAACGAAGCTGAAGCCGTAAAACCCTCGCCACATATTTCCTGCTGTTCTTCACCATCTTCGATATAGTCGATAGTCGCTTTGTCAAAACGTGCCAATGCCTCATCACGGTCTGCACTGCCAAGCGTTTCGTAAGGCTTGACAAAATCGCTCATACATGCTGACGAACGTCTGCTACAAAAAGGATTGTAAGAAGGATTTACAGCAACCGGAGGTATACGGTCCACCGATTCATCATTTCTTACCGGTATCTCGATATGGCCCTTTTCATCAAAATCCATGAACGACACAGCCCCCGTTTTGGCCAATGTTTCGCGCACAGAAGCATTTATTATCTGCCATATCGCAGGTCCATCCTCAAACCTGACTTCTATTTTCTGTGGGTGTATGTTAACGTCTATCCTGTCAGGTTCAACCTCGAAAAACATAAAATACGACGGTTGCGTACCGGACGGTATCAGTTTTTCGTACGCCTGCATGACAGCCTTATGAAAGTATGGACTTTTGAAAAAACGTCCGTTCACATAAAAGTATTGTTCCCTATTGGTCTGTTTGCTCGATGTGGGTTTACCAACAAAACCTGTCACCTTTATTAACGATGTCTCCGTATGAACTTCCAACAGGTTACTTGCCATACTTTTCCCCATCAAACCCACAATCCTCTGTTTAAGGTTCGAGGACTGAAGATTGTATATCGGTGCATCATCGCCGTACAAGGCGAACGACATTTCAGGATGACACATGGCCACCCTTCGGAACTCCTCTGCTATATGTCTCGGTTCCGTCGTGCTTTTCTCAAGCGCCCTGCGACGGGCTGGAACATTAAAAAACAAATTCTTAACAGCAAACTGACTGCCCAAAGGAGCCACTACCGTATCCTGTCCCTGAAAGCGGCTTCCCTCAATCACAAGCCTTGTGCCTAGTTCATCCTCGCTACGACGTGTAGTAAGCTCTACATGCGCTATGGCTGCAATTGATGCAAGCGCCTCTCCTCGAAAGCCGAATGTATGGAGTGTATAGACGTCTTCTATACGAGTTATCTTGCTGGTGGCATGTTTGTCGAATGCCATACGGGCATCGACGGGCGACATGCCTTCGCCGTCATCAATGACCTTGATGAATTCCTTGCCGCCATTACGATAACTCACCGTCACTGTACGTGCTCCTGCATCAACGGAATTTTCCATCATCTCCTTTACGACCGATGCAGGACGGTTAACGACCTCTCCGGCCGCTATCTGACTGGCTACCGTATCCGGCAACAACCTTATTTTATCTGACATCCTTTATACAGGGAATTTTTATCTATTTCCTAACCGACTACCCACATCACGGCCGCTATCAGCAATACAATCATCACAATCAGCACCATCGAACTGCGAGTTTTGCGACGGGCCATACTACGTCTACGGTCATCATCAATCATACGCTGAAGTCTGCGGTTGCGAAGCAACTGTCCGGGGACATACTCTTCATCTGAAGCTGACACCTTTTCGCCCAACAACTCCGCACGCCTTCTCTCACGAGCCTCTTGTTCGGGATCGTAATAACGCGGTCGGTAATCAAACTGCCTCGGCTTCGGGGTATAGAAAAATTTTGCCATAACCTATATTTGCAGATTATGCGGGACAACATACCATAAAAACGGAATTCGTACGCACAGCGGCACATACCACGATGCGTACGAACTTTCCCGCCATATTTGGCAAATATACTCTTTTATCTGAAGAAATTTCTCATGCGTTCAAAGATATTTTGCTCCTGACGCGTATTGTCTACATTACTGAACGACGGGCTTTGAGAAAGCTGCTCGAAGTGCTTGCGCTCCTCTGTAGACAATCTGGTCGGCACATCAATATCCACAACGATAAGTATGTCACCTCGTCCCCGTCCATTTACATCAGGTATACCTTTGCCACGGAGACGCAGCACATTTCCGGCCTTGGTACCCGGAGCCACCTTAACCTTCGCACGACCTTCTACCGTCGGAACTTCTATCGTACCGCCAAGCACTGCCGTAGGTATGGATATCTTATGGTTATGGAGCAAGTCATTACCGTCACGGATGAGCTGCGGGTCGTGCTCTTCCTCTATAACAACAAGCAAATCGCCGTTGACACCGCCGCGGCGCGCAGCATTACCCTTGCCGCTTACCGACAGTTGCATACCCTCACCGACACCGGCAGGTATCTTTATCTCAACGACCTCCTCGCCGCGAACGACACCTTCGCCCTTACATTTGGGACACGGATCGGTTATCTCTTCTCCCGTACCCTGACATGTCGGACAGGAACGCTGAGTTTGTGCTCGACCGAAGAAACTGTCGACAACTTCTGTTACTATACCCGTACCATGACAGGTGTGACACTGTCCGACACCAGATTTAGTTCGTGCACCGCTGCCGCCGCACTGGTCACATGTAACGGCCTTATTGATTTTAAGTTTCTTGGTCGTACCGTTGACAACATCCTGCAATGTCAACCTAACCTTGACCCTCAGGTCGGAGCCACGGTTCACACGACGAGCGCCCGACGTTCCGCCAAAGCCGCCGAAACCACCAAAACCACCAAAACCACCGCCAAAATGGCCTCCGAATATATCTCCAAACTGGCTGAATATATCCTCCATGGAGAAACCGCCGCCGCTGTATGCACCGCCACCTGCCGCGCCTGACATGCCGGCGTGGCCGAACTGGTCATAGCGCGCCTTCTTATCTGGATTGCTGAGAACATCGTATGCCTCGGCAGCTTCCTTGAATTTCTCTTCAGCCTCTTTGTCACCCGGATTTTTATCCGGATGGTATTTCAGCGCAGCCTTACGGTACGCTTTCTTTATGTCGTCTGCGCTGGCGTTACGGTCAACGCCAAGCACCTCATAATAATCTCTTTTCTCTGCCATATCCGATAATGTAACGAACCTGCCATCCGTTTTTAACACAAGTCTACCACAGCCGTTTTACGGCACAGCCGACAAACACGCTATTCGCCGACAACGACCTTGCTGTGACGGATAACCTTGTCATGCAATTTGTATCCCTTTTGCACGACATCCACAATCTTACCCTTCTGTGTTTCTTCCGGAGCCGGTATCTTGGCTACTGCCTCATGAAAATCAGTATCCAATTCCTGCCCGAATGCTTCTATCTCCACGAGGCCTTTGCCGCGCAGCGTATCCCTCAGTTTGTTTGATATCAATACAACGCCTTCACGTACGGCCTCTACATCGGTAGATTTCTCCGTAGCCGCCAAAGCCCGCTCCAAATCATCCATAACCGGCAACAACGATTTAATCACGTCCTCACCGGCAGACGATACGAGTTCCATCTTTTCCTTGATGGTACGTTTACGGTAATTATCGAACTCGGCCGAAAGCCTGACATATTTGTCACGCCACTGCGCCGCTTCCTCTGCCATTTTTTCCACATCGGACTTTACGGCAGCATCGGTTTCTGCCACATTGTCATCAACAGGATTCTTTTCGTCCACGTTACATTCAACACCATCCTGTACCTCTTGCTTACTAACCTCTTCCTTATCAATAGTTTGTGATCTTTTTTCCTTGCTCATGGTCGCAATTTTTATTTTTTGCAACTAATTATTTCAAATTATATACCAACAGTACTTACTGCTTACATAGACGTGATTGCGACACAAAAGTAATCTAAAATTAATAATTCACGCCATTACATAATCATGGATACCATGCTTTACAACATATACCGTCAAACAAGTAAAATATTTTCACAAAAATTTCCGCGAAAAGTTGCCAGAATAAAATATAAATTCTACCTTTGCTCCGCTTTTGATAAAAACACTGGGCTATGGTGTAACGGTAACATTACAGATTCTGGTCCTGTCGTTCCTGGTTCGAATCCAGGTAGCCCAACCAAACAGACTGCACACAATGCGGTCTGTTTTTTTATTCTTAAAAATAAAAAACGTAAGGAACTACCACCATATACCGTACAATAGCAACAATAGCAAAAAAAATAATATCAACCATATTACACACGCCCAACGCTCATTGGCTTCCTTGACTTCCTTGGCCTCCTTATCATCCTCAGACATAATAGTACGCACTACACTCTCAAGCCCATCCATATCCTCCTTAGACTTTGTTAGCAGAACACATATATCATGATACCTATCCATGAGCTTCGGATTATAATCTTCCACAAAAGCCACAGGAGAATATATTTTCATCAAATGCCTATAAAAGCAATCTACATCAAGTTTCACACCAAGTTCCACCTCAGCTTTTTTTCTCAATGCACTCAACGATTTAATATTATCACATGACACATGCTGCAGCATCTTATAAATATTGATAGCCCTACCCACCCTTACAACATCATACGGGTTCATAAACCTATCAGGAGAACAATGAAGCAACAATTCTGATTTCAGCCCATATTTATCGTTCGGTCCAGAATGCCATACAACACCCCTTGACGCCCCATCAGAACCTTCCAATCTTTCTGAAACTACATTCATATCCATCCATTGGATATCTATTTCACTCCTGTCATTCTCCATCTTCCCAGTTTCTTTTATCTTCTTCTTTCCTTTTCTTTTTATTTGCAACCGCAATCAAATATCCACCAAGAGCACCCATCATACAAGCAGCGCTCAACATTCTTACGCCATATTCATTTTCCCCCGCACTAACGGCCATACAAAACACAACAAAATCAAGTACGGCAAAAACTACCAACACAATACCTATCGTTTTCATTCCATTATTTTACATCAATAAATTCAACATCCTTTTTCTTCGAGCACAATATTATAATCAGCCCTATCAAAGGCGACAGAAAAAGACACAACACCAAACTCCAACCATACCCAATCTTTCTGTTACGCCCCAACAAAGCAATCAAAGCGCTACCAACAATCAAAACCACTATCTCCATAGCACTCAAAATTTAACACCTAATTTTTCTACTGCTTCCCGCTTCAATTCTCGCAGTCTCTTAACATTGTTCTTATTTTTTGCAATTTCCAACGACAATTCAGTTGCCACTCTATTTTTACGTACATCATTCGGAAACCTGTCCGGATGACATTTCTTCTTCAATTCATCATACAATAATGCCGCATTAAATGAGCTATCCAAAACATTGTCAAAATCTATCTCGTTTGAAATTGCCTCTTTTTTAAACTGCGCCATCTCTTCTCCTCTCTTTTGTCTTTTTCGTACAAACAAAAGAAAAACAATAAGCAAGAACTCTACGACAGCAATCCACATCCACCAATCTATGGACGTCACTGCATCCATTTTCTTTTCTGCTGCCGAAACAACCTCTTCCAGTTTTTCAGTATCCATCATATCAACCAACTATTTACTCAGACAACTGCATATAATCTTTAAGCTGCCACCTACAACCAAACGCACCGACATCACCATGAACTTCCAATGTATCAAAACCAAGGACTATCAACTTTCTCACCAATTCCGCATTTGAAATTATAACCGTTCCTATCGATACCAATTCATCTTTAGACAAAGTCCTTCCTTTAAAAGCCTGTATCCTAAAGCCAGTATTCAACCAATCGGAAAACTGATGACGGTAAGCCTTTTCCCCTTTTGAAACAGTCGCCTTCAACAAAGTAGGCGCAACTCCATTTACAAATGCTAATCTCGCAGCATCATTAAAACTCCTAACAAGTTTACCTCTCTCATTTCTATCCCTAAACCAATCTATTATGGCATTCCATGTATTAGCGAACATATCTTATCTTTTTAAACTAAACCCATAATCACAAATAAAGATTTTACTAAAATCATTTCCTCACAATACCAGTTACGGCATACACACAACATAAATTCAGCAAAATTTTCATAACAGCTATTTTACCAGCCCGACTCCCAAACTGCAGGTAAATAAAAAAGAAAAGTGTGGAACTGCAATATATGATATTAGGAAAGTCGAATAAAGGCCTAAATGAAAAAAAGAGCTAAACAAGTGCAAATATAACCGTTGATATGCTGTATTTTATGTGGTATCAGATCCGGGAACGACTTTTCAATTTGTCTTAATCCGTTGCAAGTTTCTTCGGGATATATGGGAACATTTACGGGAATTTATTATACCTTTGCCGCATAACCGAAAAAAGCAACGCTGATGAAAATTTCCGTCTATCTGAAAAAATGCTCCCCCGAGGCCTCAAACATCTGTTTCCGGGTCAGGGAGAAGAGCGTGGACATAAAGGTGGTCTCTCCCCTTGAGGTGCAGGACAGGTATTGGGATTCCGACACCCTCAGTTACAGGCGCACGACGGCTGTTCCTGCCGCCGAGCAGAAACGCCTGCCCGGACAGATTGCCGCCATCATCGAGCGGGCGGAGAAGACCTTCTCGGACAAGGCGGACGGCAGGTGGATGAGGCAGGTCATCGAGGATGTGCTGTACCCGGCCCGCGCCTTCGAACGGAACCACCCGAACCTGCTCGCCCGCGTCCACGAGTATCTGGAAAAGTTTGACGGTGCGGAGAGGACCAAGGAGCATATCGTTCGCTTCGAGCGCAAGATGACCCGCTACCACGACTACCGCCGGGAGATACTGGGCGAGGCGGACTTCACCCTCTTCGTGGAGACCGTCACGCTGGAGCAAATGAACGGTTTCAGGGATTATGTCGTGAACGAGTACAAGCTGCGGCAGGAGTATCCAGACTTCTATGCACCCCGCACGCTCATCAACCACAGGCCGAGGCCGCTTTCCGGCACGACCGTCATCAACATCATGAACCTGTTCTGCACCTTCCTGCACTGGTGCAAGAAGATGAAGTATTCCGACAACGGGGTCTATGCCCTCTACGGCTGCAAGGAACCCACCTACGGTGACCCGTTCTTCCTCACTTCGGAAGAGAGGAACATCCTGTATGACGCTGATCTGAGCGACTGCCCGAAACTGGCCGTCATCCGGGACATCTTCGTGTTCCACTGCTATGTCGGCTGCCGCGTAGGTGACCTTTACAGGCTCACGAGGGCCAACATCAAGGACGGCTTCCTGGAATACATGCCGCAGAAGACAAAGAAATGCCAGGCGAAGACCGTCAGGGTGCCGCTGCACGAGAAGGCTTTGAAGATACTGGAACGCTACGATGCCAATGCCGACAGACTGTTCCCGTTCAAGCAGATACACACCTACAACCTCGGCATACGGGAGCTGCTGAAGCGCTGCGGCATAGACAGGACGGTGACCATCCTCGACACACACGGCTACAACACCGTGCAGAAGCCCCTGTACGAGGTGGCCACCAGCCATACGGCACGCAAGACCTTTGTGGGCAACCTGTACAGGCAGGTGCCCGACCCAAACCTGATAGCCTCCATGTCGGGGCATGTGGAGGGCAGCAGGGCTTTCAGCCGCTACCGCACGATAGACGATGACATGAAGCGCAGGCTTGTGGAGATGATAGACTAAGACAGAAAGGAGGACATACATATGAAAGTGACCGCATTCATCCGGAAGACCGCCGCCAAGAACAACATCACCGACCAGGCACGGGTCTATTTCCGTGTCCGTGACATCGGCGGCGTGGACATCAAGGCCGCAAGCGAACTGTCCATCAACCCCAACCACTGGAGCCCGGAACGGCAGGGCTACAAGCCCCGCGTGGCCCTGGTGTCGGAGGAAAAGAAGATGAACTTCGACAAGGACGTGCAGCAGATCACCCATCTCATCACGAAAGAGTACCACCGGGGAGTGGACGGCAGCTGGCTCAAAAGCCTGATAGAGGAATACCACCATCCCGGCATCAACGCGAGGGGCGGCAACAAGGCCGACGAGTACCTGCTCTCGTACCAGATACGGAAATACGTCGAGGAAACACCGCTTGCGGATGAAAGCCGGAAACACCATCTCGACAATCTCAACAAGGTGCTGCGCTACGAGCGTTTCCGCCACGAAGTGCTGCACCAGCGGGGCTTCCACCTCTGCATCGACACCATTACGGCGGACGACATCAGGGACTTCAAGTTGTGGATGCAGGAGGAACACAAGTATGTGGACATGTACCCCGTATTCTACCGGAATGAGGTACGCCGCAACGTCGAACAGAAGCGTTCCGAGAACAGCATGTCGGGCTCCCTCTACCGTATCCGCACCGTCGTCAAGTGGTGCGTCAAGCGCGGGCTGACAAGGAACAATCCCTTCGACCAGTACCAGATTGCCCGGCCGATGTACGGCGACCCGTTCTACCTGACGCTCGAAGAGCGGGACAAGGTGTACTATGCCGACCTGAGCGGCATGGGGGTAACCTATCCGGTCTATCGTGACATCTTCATGTTCCAATGCCTGATAGGATGCCGCGTGAGCGACCTGAACAGGCTGACCAAGGCAAATATCGTGGACGGCTTCGTGGAGTACATCCCGCAGAAGACGAAGATGGAACATGCCAATACAGTGCGTGTGCCGCTCAACCAGAAAGCACGGGACATACTGGAACGCTACAAGGATCTGGAGAACGCCCTGCTCCCCCGGTTCTCGCACTTCGGCTACAACAAGAAGATAAAGGAGATACTCAAGTATGTGGGCATCGACCGCAAGGTCATAGTCCTCGACCCCAAGACAAGGGAGGATGTGGCAAGACCCCTGTACGAGGTGGCATCTACCCATACGGCACGCAAGACCTTCATCGGCAATCTCTACAGGCAGGTCAAGGATCCGAACCTGATTGCCTCCATGTCGGGACATTCGGAGGGCAGCCGTGCTTTTGCACGATACCGCAAGATTGACGACGAGATGAAGAAGGAACTGGTGAACCTTTTAGACTGATTGTCATATTCCTCTTTTATTACTTTATATACAAAAAATCTTATGAATATGGACGGGCAGAAACAGACATACGAACAGTTCAAGGCGGACATCCTCCAGTGGAAAGACGCGCACAGGGAGGAATACCGCCGCTTCGCGAAAATGATGGCGGACGGGAACGAGATGCAGTACCTTGCCGTCTG
>CALVCL010000012.1 GCA_944326085.1 uncultured Tidjanibacter sp. | reverse complement strand
ATTGTCCACAGGGCAGCTGAAAGAGGGCGAGGGGTATGACGTTGACTTCGACCACCAGTTCATAGAGGCTGAGAAGTATGATGCGAAGCCTACATACAAGAAGTTCCTTGGTTATCGCCCTGGCGTGGCAGTTATTGGCGACTTGATTGTCGGCATTGAGAACAGCGACGGCAACACAAATGTCCGTTTCCACCAGAAGGACACGCTGAAGAGGTTCTTTGAAAGGTTTGAACAGAACAAGCTTATTATCAACCGTTTCAGAGCTGATTGCGGCTCGTGTTCTGAAGAGATAGTGGAAGAGATTGCTAAACACTGCAAGACCTTCTATATCCGTGCCAACCGATGCAGTTCGCTCTACAATGACATCTTTGCCCTCAGAGGTTGGAAGAAAGTGAAATTGGGCGGTATTGAGTTTGAGCTGGCCTCCATTCTCATCGAGAAATGGAAAGGGAAGGCATACCGTCTTGTGATTCAAAGACAGAAGCGGATAGACGGCGAACTCGACCTGTGGGAAGGAGAATACACCTACCGCTGCATCCTTACAAATGACTACGAGTCTTCCGAGAAAGAGATTGTCGAATTCTATAACCTCCGTGGAGGGAAGGATTAGTTTCTGTTGTTTGTACCGGAGCAAGTTCTGCTACAAGTACCATGACATGTGTTGAAGCAACTGTTCATACAACGGTTGTTACATCCTGCGCATGACATTGCATTTGCAGTTTCTGACAAGATAGGACTTGACAGGAGAGCTGCACCAGCCAAAATAGGCAGAGCACCTTTAGCGGCTCTCTTAAAGAACTCACGACGAGACTGAAGTTCTTCATTCTTACCATTTTTCTTCATAAAATAAAAAATTTAAATTAAACAATATGCCTTTCGGCATTATTTGACAATCTCAATAAAATCAGTAGGAATATACGCAGTAGCGACAAGGCACAATCCCGAGATCTCAACAACAATTCTTTGTTGTCCTGCTATTCTGGCAACTTTTCCAACCACTCCCTTGAAGTCACCAGCTATTACTCGTACTTTATCTCCACTTTTATAGTGACACTGTTCCGCTGTAACAATGCGTACATGCTCACTATCAGTACTTGTTGCTTTGATAAAATTTATCATTGCATTGTATGGTATAATAAGCGGAGGATTTTTACCGTTTGCCTCTGGAGGAAGCGTCTTATCCAAATAATATTTTATAAAAGAGATTGGGGCATCAACTGTCTTTTTCACAAAACTGTCTGATTGTTCCCTTGTGGCGTATATAAAAAGAAAGTTGGGAAGAAGAGGCTGTTGTATTCGCTTCTTCTTCCCAGCAATCACTTTTAGTACATAGTGCATCGGCACGTATGTCTTAATATCATTCTTCTTTGCTTTCTCTACGGCTGCATTTACCCTGTTATAAGTAGCACGAAGAACAAACCAGTTGTAACCTTCCTGCTGGACATATTCCGAGGACACCCCTGTTTGTGAGCTTTGGGCTTCGGGGGAGACATTGGAGGCAAATCCAATGTGAGGAGGTGAATCGCAACCTCGTTTGGTATGCGCATTAAGCAATGCGTTCATATCGGCTTATATGTCGTTGCTCGTTAATAGCAATATAGACATAAAAAGAGCGTGGAAACGTCTGTTGTCTATTCCACAGTCTGAGGCTCTAGCAATTGCCTATCATAGTTGAACAGACAACGTCAGAGCCCACGCCGATATGAATAATCATTTCCATTAGGAGACCATAATAAACAATTGTTGTGCCCGAAAAGGTACAATCCGTGCTTACAGGTCTCCGCAGGAGCGATATTATCACACCCGGGACATCTACCGTTGGCTTTGCTCAAGACTATGATAACTGTTAATTTGCTAGATTACAGACTGTCTTAAACAGAGCGTTAGTAAACGCCTTCATTATGTCTGGACTATCTTTCCCACCCAATGCCCGCTTTGTACCGCTTTGTCATTATGACTCCGCCATACTCAGCACGGCGTAGGCTGCCTTGTATGCCATCACGAAAGAACACGTCTAACCTCAATGGCTATAAACATGGCGATAATAGTCCGCTGCAAAAGTACAAAGAAAATCTCAATACAACCTCATTTTGTTATGGAAAAGTATGTATAAACCTTAAATTTAACCATAATTAACTAAGTCTTGCTCAAATCTCGTATATTTTGTGTAAGGAAATGGCCTCTTATTGGCGTAAAAAGCAAAAGACAGATGCGAATGTCACATCTGTCATTATTGTTGTCGCACATGTCTTTCTTGAAAGAAAGCCTATGGCTGGTTTATTTCAGAATGATTTTCTCCTTTGCTGGATGACATAAGGAGAATGTACTTTTGCCGTCTTTGTTTGTATAGCAGAAGTCGCATGAATTTATAATATCCATGCCAATCACCACATCATAGTCTGAATTGTCGTTAAGCAGAGCCTGAACATTCAACTCTGCTGTTCCTGTTGGAAGGATAACATGAACAAGGTAAGTCCAGGATTCGACATCACCTCCTGCACTCGAAATAAGAGCCTTGTTCTTCGGTTGTAACCCTAAAGCATTTACAACTTCCTGTGAAATCAATGTATTGGTCGCTCCTGTGTCCCACAATACATTTTCAACTTGGCAATGAACAGGAACAGCCACGTTTGCCGACAAATCTACGGCTGGACAGATAATGACGTTTGTAAGAATAGCCTCTGGCTGGGATTCGTATTCTTTTGTATATACAGCCATTCCTACCTCAACTCAATTTTTCCCGTATATGAAGTTTGTTGAGGAACAGGCTCGTCAGTGATAAGGCGAACCAAACGGACATAACCTGTCCGTGCAGCTCTATTTCCGTTAATGACGGGAGCCTGAACTGCGGTTGCAAAATCTATTGTCTTGTTCTTTATAACTTTCATATACCTACAATTTAAAAAATGTCCCGCTGGGTACGCTGTTCTTATGGGAAGCGAGCGGGATTTGTCAATGCAAAGGTAGGCATTCAATTCCAAAAAACCAAACAATTGGAAGAAAAACTAATCTAACTACCCTAAATTTAACATTTTATCAGGAAAACTACTAAACAATGAATACGTCTTTCAAACGCTATTCTATTGCCGCCGAATTATTAACCTGCATTGTATATCAGCCATATATGCCGACTGAAATACAACCAAGGTACAAGACACCCACTTTTGACCCTTTTTGCAGTCCTCCTGCAAGGCACTCATACCCCTCTTTTTCTTTTTCGACTGTCTCACTCTTTATGGATAATGAGAATGGTACTTTTTACCAAAAATGCGCTCTTTGGATAGCAATCAGTCAAAATCGTCCAAAATATTTTCATAAATAATCTTAAATCTACTTTTTGCCCCTGTCATAGTTTTTTCTCTTTGGTGAGTGCTTTGAATGACTATTTTTCCCTTGTTCAATATTTGTACCGTTTAGATTTTATTGTTTTTATGAAAGTGTTGTGGCTCAGTATGTTATGCTATATATAAAGGCTTCCACATGAATTCAGGAGAGGGGGTGACGAGTTCGACAAGCCGGCACATATGGCCAACATTGCCGAACAGCTTAACCACAATATCGACGGCGGCGGATTGAAGTTCGATTATTTCAGTCCGGACAGCCGTCATCAGGTGGGGGCTTATGCATCGGCACAGGGTATTGTACGTGACAGTTATTTCGGTTCTGGTCAGGATCCTGATGCGTATGGCGCCACGAAGGACATGACCATTGTGGCCGGTGCGCAATATACTTATTCGTTTTACAGGCTGTTGTTCATGCCATCGAAACTGACTGCCGGCCTTGAATACAATAACAATATGCTGCATGACAAGTATCTTGCTGCAGGCCGTGATTTTCGGCAGACGACCTATACCACAGGATTGTTCGTCCAAAACGAATGGCAGAGCGAGATGCTTAATATTTTGATTGGAGCACGACTCGACAAGCATAACATGATGAAGAATGTGGTTCTGTCGCCTCGTGTCAATGTCCGCTATAGCCCTACTGAGTTTATAGGGCTCAGGGCCAGCTATTCGAGCGGTTACCGTGCTCCGCAGGCATACAATGAAGATTTGCATATCGATGCGTTGGACGACAAACTTGTGCTCATACGCTTGAACCCTGATCTGAAACCAGAATATTCCCAAAGTATCAGTGCGTCGGTAGATTTGTATCATAGGTTCGGTATGGTTCAGGCCAATGTGCTGGTAGAGGGGTTCTATACCATGCTCGATGATGTGTTTACGTTGGAGAAGGTCGGGGAGGACGAATACGGCAATATCATCAAGGAACGCCGCAATGCTTCGGGAGCCAAGGTGGCCGGTGTCAGCGTTGAGGCAAAGGCAGGAATTCCCGGATATTTCGAATTGCAGTTGGGTTATACGTTCCAGCGCAGTCGTTACAATGAACCGGAACGTTGGTCGGAGGATGTGGCTCCACAGAGACGCATGTTCCGTTCTCCTGACCATTACGGATATCTTACCGCAAATGTCAATATTACGCGCGATTTCAAGTTGTCGGTATTCGGCACATATACGGGACAGATGCTTGTGCAGCACAATGCCGGTGTTATTGAGACGGATACAGAAATACTGACGCCAGATTTCTGGGATATGGGACTTCGGTTGTCTTATAATTTCAGGTTGACAGACAAGTTGGGGCTGGAATTGAATGTAGGTGTTAAGAATATCTTCGACAGCTATCAGAAAGACCTTGATTTTGGTATAGATAAGGACCCCGCCTATATTTATGGCCCGACCATGCCGAGGACGTTTTTCTTCGGTGTCAAGTTTACAATTTAATGTAGTTAATGCAGGTATTACATGCGCTGGTAATCTAATGATTACCAGCGCGCATGATTTTTGAATATAGGAGGTTGCAATACAATTAAGGCCAATTGAAACTCAATTGGCCTTAATTGTATTGCAACCTCGAACAAGGTCGAAAATGAATTTCCTTAAATGGTAGAATGGTAAATTTTATATGAAAATGCACTGAATTTCAGTAGTCTGTGTGAATAGGCTATTTTATTTCCATTCAAATTTTTCCGTAATTTTGGAATAACTTTCTTAGTTCCTTATAATAAGGACTTTGGGAGGATTACCCGATTTTTAGGTAATGATTTGGCAACTGTGCTATTTGCAGCGTTCTGCTATGAATTGCGTTCAAATAACTCTTTATGATACAAAGGTAATATAATTGTTTAATATGCCATTACTATCCCCCTCAAAAAAATACTTATTCGCTACTCGTGTTTTATATACGACTAATCTATTCTCATTGAGTTAATAAATGAAACCGGAATATCATCCTCCTTATAGTAGATACCTCTTAATATGTGACCATCTCTAAGTAATGATTTAGCTTCGTAACAATTCCCTTTCTCTTTAATGAAATCCTCAGAGTAGAAATTTAAGATTATATGCCGATATATTTCTGAAAACGTCTCTACAATGAATTCTTTATTATTGCTCGAAATAGTATTATAACCTTCAGGAGTAAAGTGCTTAAATACATGGAAAATTCCCCTTGGAAAACATTACCTGAGTTAATGTTACGACAAAGGTCTAATCGCAAAATTCGGTTTGAGATAGTCTCATCATCTTCAATTTTGAAAACATAAGCCATTGTTTCTCCGCGAATATAATCAAAGAATTCTCTATCTGAATATTTTCTTAATAAATGATTCTTATCATACTCTTTTATAGCACGAATAATATTCCAATCATTCCCCGTACCAAAATATTCAGGGAATCTATCAACTATTTTGGGATATTCACGTTGTATAATAAGGCGTTCAAATGCAGGACTTGGTACTAGAATGAATCTATATTCCTTATGATTATTACTATATGACAATAGTCGCCAACTGTTTGGATGAACTTTAGCTAGACAAAAATCCTTATTCTCATGTCGCATAAGAATAAGTGAAATTTCTTCCATCCGTTCTTGAACTTCCAATGTTACTTTGTCAAATACAGCCATGTCTATAGATTGCTTATTGATTCTATACGTTATTAGTCAGTATTCCACAATGCATCATAATCGCCCTCGTATGCATCCATTTTATCATATACTGGATGATAATTGCTATCTTCATAAGAACGAGGAGCTTCTACTGATTCAATTGATGGAGATTGCCATCTGCTTGGAATTTCCTTTGACAATGAAAGATAGTGTATTTGCCTATAACCTCTTTCATCCTTTCCCTCCTTTTGCGTTTCCACTAAAATACAATCGGATTTTGTTCCATAAAAAGGGTAAATTTTATAGTAGCTTTCAGTTCCTCTTACTATATTTCCTTTTACATCTATAATTGCCCTATATGTTTTACTCCAAGAGTTTTCATATTTCGTACAAACTAATGCATGATGGGTGTCATATCCCCATATTTTTAGATATTTCCCAAACGGAACTATTGTTTCGTTTGTAATAATATTGATAACGCCCCATTTATTTTCGGTATTCTTAACCACAAAAACAGCATCATTTGCATTTGTTGGAGGTATTATCTCTTTATAATCAATCGGAAGCAACACTTTACAATCTTCATCCACAACTCCTACTAAATTATTTACTCTTACCAAAAAGAAATGTGTTGTTACTAATGCACCACTTTTATTAAATCTTTCATGTGCTCCTGCATATGCAAAATCATCTATTTTTTCATAAAATAAAGATGCTTTATCTGTCTTTTGTCTGTTGAATATGCAATCAAAAATCAATTGATAAATATTCAAGTCTTTATGAGTATAATGAGAATATACACTACCAGTAAAACTACCTATGAACTTTTTAACTTCAATCATAATACAGAGGTTTATCTTCCAAACAATAGTAAAAAGTATAACTCATCAACATCCAACAAAACATATCTAATTAACTATTTAGATATAATCAAGCGGCTCTATTGCATTATTTTTTACGGCGTTTTCAAAATCAACATCATAAATAGTCTTGTCCAAAATCCAATTTAATACACCTATACCTAAAAGCACTAAAAAATATAGCAAAACAAGAAATCCTAAAAATCCGAGAATAGAGCCATCAAGATTTCCAAAATAATGGATTCCATACAAGATGGTAGATAAGGCTAATATAGAACTGTACAATATCGTTTTAGTTCTTTTTTTACGTTTATAGCATTTAGCGCAAAATCTCACTTTATAGTAAGAATCTTGATAGGTGCGAGTGACTATTCGACCACTAATTTTTGTACTAACATGTTTAGACGATGCTAAAATTTTCTCAACCTTAGCATCTGTTATATTATGTTCTTTGCCACAATAAGGACATATAAATGTTGTAGGAGGTAATTTGATGTTGGCAAAAGCCTCGGATAATCTTGACAAACTTTCCAAATCCATAATACTTAATTTAACGTGAGTTCGACGAATTGTAAGTGTTTGTAAATTTGGTGATTAGCGAAAATTGTTGTAACTTTATAGTGTTGAATTACAAAGAATTACAAACAATAATCGCTATGATCACCGAAAGCAAAGTTTTTCCGTAAATCTGTATAAAGGAATATACCTCTTTGAAATCAAGAGAGTTAGAAGAATTACTTCGTTTTCAGGTAATGAGTTGGCAACCGTCCTAATTGCCGTGGTCTGCATCGCTTTGCTTGTTTGGGAAACTCTTACGGTACAAAGGTATGAAAAATATTCAGACTGAAAGGATCATTCCAAAAATTATTTTAGTCAGAATATTGAGCATTCATCCTTATGCAGTCTTGGTTGGAAGCAATTAACAAGCAAGGAAGCCACAGTAAAAGCGATTCCCGTCCAAGCCACGCCTGCCCATCCATAATGTTGCCAGGACAGACCGGAGACGAAAGTGCCCGCAGAACCGCCCAAGAAGTAAATGGTCATATAAACGGTATTGACACGATTGATGGCAGATGCGTCAAGGGCGACTACGCTGGTCTGATTCGACAAATGGATGCATTGCATACCGGCATCAATCAACAGGATGGCAACTATCATCCACAGGTAGCTGTCATTCCCTAAAAATGCCAGCAGCCATGCAGCCAATACCACACATCCTCCGGCAATGGAGAAGAACCTTGCACCGTACTTTTGGATATAGCCGCTGATGAATACGACCGTGGATGCACCTGCCAGTCCGCACAAACCGAGTGCCCCGATAATGTCGTCACTTGCAAAGAAAGGCTCCTGTTTCATCCGGAAAGCAAGGCAACTCCACAGGGCGAAGAACGAGCCATAAGCCAATGCCGCCCTCAGCGATGCGATACGCAGGTACGGGTATTGGGAGAGCAGGCGCAACAAAGATTTCATCAGCCCTGCATAGCTTTCTTGAGAACGGGCAGACAGCACGGGCAGCATCTTGTAAATCATCAGAAAACATCCGAGCATAAACACGCAAGCCACGAAATAGACGGAACGCCATCCCCACATATCAGCCAGGAAACCACTTAACACCCGTGAGCCAAGAATGCCTATGAGCAGACAGGACTGTATAATCCCCACGTTGCGTACCTTGTGTGCTGGTGCTGAATGGAAAGACACCAACGGGATGAAGAACTGCGGCATAACCGAAGATGCGCCGGCAAGCAAGGATGCGCCCCACACCCAATAGATGTTCGGGGCAAGGGATATGGCAAGCAAGGCGCACGCAGAAACGATATAATTGGTCAATATCAGCTTCTTTCGTGAAACCAGATCACCAAGCGGGATGACAAATACAAGTCCGGTCACATAGCCTATCTGGGTCAATGTCGCTACCATGCTGGCAGAAAAGTCGTTTACCGCGAAGTCTTTTGCCATGCTGCCCAACAAAGGCTGGTTGTAGTAGCAGTTGGCGACGGAAAGTCCGGTAGCGGCTGCCATCAAAGCCAGCAGAGGTGCCGGAATGCCTTGATTCTCCCTCAATTCATACTTCATTTTCCGCCTCCTCTCAATATGATACGACTTTCAATCCAATCAAGGAAGCAATGAGTGTGAACAGGAAGAAAAGCCGGATGGGAGTGGCAGGCTCCTTGAAAACGAATATTCCTATCAAGACAGTGCCGACCGCCCCGATGCCTGTCCAGATGGCGTATGCCGTACCCAAAGGCAACGTCTGCACCGCTTTGGCCAGTAAGGTCATACTCAATACTGTAGAAGCCAGAAATCCGCTTCCCCACAAATAAAATTCGAGTCCTGACGCTGCTTTCGTCTTCCCTAAGCAGAATGTGAGGCTCACCTCAAACAATCCTGCCAATAATAAGATTATCCAATTCATACCTATGATTTATTAAAATTCGGGCGCAAAAGTAAGCAAGTAATCCCTAATGGCTTTTTGCATTTGGCAAAAACTGATTTTGCATTTGCAAAAAAGCAACCGTTCATTCCCGTTTCCGTGTGCTATTTTATAATTTTGCACACCGACAACAGCAACGAACTTATGGATATAAAAGAAATCATCAACTTGAGATATGCCATGCCCGATGCATCCCTCGACAGGTTACGGCAATGCCTGACGGAAGTTTCATACCCCAAATGATTCCGTGTGTTGGAAAGCGGCAAGGTGGAGAAGAATATCTTTTTCATCAAGAAAGGCATAGTCCGCACCTATACTTCGGTGGACGGGAAAGAAATTACCTTTTGGGTCGGCAGGGAAGGGGCGACTCTCGTTTCCATGAAAGGCTACGTGAACGACGAGCCGGGATATGAAACGATGGAGCTGATGGAGGATTCAGTCCTGTATGTATTGAAAAGGAAAAAACTGAAAGAATTGTTTTCAGAAGACTTGCACATCTCCAATTGGGGGCGGCGTTATGCGGAGATGGAGTTGCTTGCCACTGAAGAACGGCTGATTTCCATGTTGTCCGCTATTGCTTCGGAACGATATAAGGAGCTATTGGAAAAAGAACCTGATTTGTTACAGCGATTGCCGTTGGGAAGCATCGCCACTTATTTGGGTATCACACAAGCGAGTTTGAGCAGGATTAGAGCACAAATAAAGTGACGTTTCAACCAACGGGAGGGTAGCAAGCGGTTTTGGTCTGCCCCAAACACAAACTTGCTATTCTTCCGTTGGTATTGTTTATAATCCCATGCCCTTGCCTCTCCTAAGCGGTTCAACCGTCCTTTTAACGGATGAGAACAGCCTGCCAAACTGCTCCTTGAACCACTCTCCAATCACTTGCCCGTTGATGGCAAGTGCAAGCTTGGACTTGTCTTTCGGGTCTTTTACCACTTGGAAGCCTGCTTCCTCGGTCGTGAACTTCCGCCTGTGCTCTTCCGAATAGAGCTCGCCCTTGTAGAACAGCGGTTTGCCGCTGATGAGCGTGGCAGTCTGCCTTTCGTTGAAGCCGACTTTAAGGCAGAACTTCTCCATATACACCAGCTCTTGAAACAGCGGAAACCATTTCTTGGCTTTTTGGATAATGGATTTCAGGAATGACACTTCCTCTTGGTGTGCCGCTTCCTTGTCCGCCATTTCCCTGCGGTACTTGGCTTGCAGTTCCATCAATTGGCGGCTGTGTTCCTCCTGCTGCCGCTCCATCTGCTTTTGCAATAATTCGATACTCTCGTCACGGGCGGCAACCTCGCCTTGCAAGGTTCGGTTGTCGGCTTCCAACTCTTTCAGTCTGCCGCTACCCAAAAGAGAACCTACTTTTGCCACGAGTGCCGCTTTCGCCTCGGTCTTGGCGGCTTCCAGCTTCTCCGACTTGATTTCTTTTTTGACTTCGTCAAGTTCCTGCTTTGCCTGTTGGCGTTCGGTCTGTAATTGCCTTACATTGGCTTCAAGCCCTTCAGTCTGCCGTTTCAGGTCACGGTAGTATTGGGCGGTGGTGGTGTGCCGTGCTTCCGAACCTCGTATGCCACGCTGCAATCCGTACTTCGCCATCGCTTTTGCGTAAATGTGTCAACCGATGCGTATAATGTCTTCCTTGTTGATGTTGTCCGGCAGGTTGTTAATGTCATACACCTGTAAAGCCTGTTCGTTTGTTGGCTGCAAAGTCTCGTTGATTACCCTGTCCTCTTTGGCAATTTTGTACATTGCTCCTGATGCAGGGTCGACTATAAGCATACCTATAAAACCTCCCAGCAAAATGTTTCCAATGTACCACCCGTCAAGGTTAGCAGAAATGTTAACTATTTTTTGAGCGTAGCCATTCTTGGTGAATGTGATTATATACTCTTCCTTCTTCATATAACCAGCCGAGGATTTTAACCTGACAGTAGTCGGAGTTACGCCTTCAAAAATAACCTTACCATCTCTATTCTCAATTGTAATGTCGGCTCCATCCGGAGTTGTGTTAAATGATACTTGATATTTTGTTGCTGTGAAAATGGTCGCACATGAGCTGACAGAAACCACAATGGTACAGAGTAAAATAAATTTTGTTAAGGCTTTCATAATAGGATGTTTAGTTTGTGTAAAAATAAGAGTTTTTCAGGAAGGTCAGTTATATGTTTTATGAAAATGAAAAGTATGGAGTAGTTTTCACTAACCATTTTTAGCAATTATACCTGGAACAATTTGGGAATATTTAGAGAAAAATAAAAGAGGTAATTATTTGATTTCTAAAATAACTACCTCTTTTACTGTGTACCCAGAGCCGGGATCGAACCGGCACGGATTGCTCCACTGGTGTTTGAGACCAGCGCGTCTACCGATTCCGCCATCTGGGCGTACGTTGCCGTACAAAAGTGCGCAAATATACACATTTATCGGTTATCAGCAAAAGTTTCGATGCCAAAATGCGATGTTATTCAAGTGCTGTACGTATTGCCGACAGTATTCCTTCTGTGTCGTAGCCGCACAGTCGTTTCAGTTCGGCTACCGTACCATGGTTTATGAATCGGTCAGGAATACCGAGACGTATAACTTCCATATCATAACTGTTGGCAGTCATGAATTCTGCTACGGCACTGCCTATACCTCCCTCTATTGTGCCGTCTTCTATGGTGATAATTTTGTGGAAACGCCTGCCTATGCCGTGTAGTAACTCTTCGTCAAGAGGTTTGGCAAACCGCAGGTTGACAACTTCGGCCGATATTCCTTCCTCTGCTGCTTTTGCAGCTGCCTGTATGGCATCGTTGGCTTCCACGCCTATTGAAACAAGTGCGATATCCCTGCCTTCGCGCAATGTTACACCGCGTCCTATTTCCATGCGGTGGAACTCACCGTCCCATATGGCTCCAATGCCGCGTCCGCGCGGATAGCGTATCGTGAAAGGGCCGTCAGAGAACAGGGCCGTATACATCATGTCCTTGAGTTCGTCTTCGTTGGCAGGAGCGGCTATTGTCATGCCAGGTATGGCTCGCATATAGGCAAAGTCAAAGGCGCCGTGGTGTGTGGCGCCGTCTTCTCCGACAAGACCTGCACGGTCGAGGCAGAATACCACATGCAGCTTCTGTATGGCAACATCGTGTATCACATTGTCGTATGCTCGCTGCATGAACGACGAATATATGTTGCAGAACGGGACGAGACCGCCTGCTGCAAGACCTGCTGAAAAGGTTACTGCATGTCCTTCAGCGATGCCGACGTCAAAGCAGCGTTCCGGCATTGCGGCCTGCAGAATATCGAGCGAACTGCCAGTAAGCATGGCTGGGGTTATGCCGACGACACGGTTGTCGAGGCGGGCAAGACGCAGCAGTGTGTGGCCAAATACCTCCTGGTAGCGTGCAGGTTCATTGTCGGGCTTGGAGAGTAACTCTCCGGTAGCGGGATTGAATTTGCCTGGGGCATGCCATACTGCCGGCGTGGTTTCAGCCGGAGCATATCCCTTGCCTTTCTTGGTAACCACATGGAGCAGCTTCGGACCCGGAATGTGTCGTATGTCGGACAGGACGCGTGTCAGTGTCTTGAGGTCGTGGCCGTCGACCGGACCGAAATAGCGGAAGTTAAGGCTTTCGAACAGGTTGCTCTGTTTGAGGATGCTCTGTTTCATGGCATTGCCCATGTTTTGAATGCCGCGGCGAAGTCTCGGCACGATGGACATGGCATCCCACACCTTACTTTTTAGACGATTGTAGTGCTGTGAGGTGGTGATGCCGAGCAGGTAGGCCTGTAAAGCTCCTACATTGGGGCTTATGGCCATGTTGTTGTCGTTGAGGATGACCAGCATGTCGGCATTGGATATGCCGGCATTGTTAAGGCCTTCATATGCCAGACCGCCTGTCAAGGCTCCGTCGCCTATTACGGCAATGACATTGCGTTTTATGCCCTGCAACTTGTTGGCCTGGGCTATGCCTAAAGCTGCCGAAATGGAGACCGATGCATGGCCTCCGCCGAATGCGTCATACGGACTTTCCGACATGCGCGGGAAACCGCTGATACCACCCAGCTTGCGGTTTGTGTGGAATAACTCGCGGCGGCCGGTGAGGATTTTGTGGGCATAAGCCTGATGGCCTACGTCCCATATGACCTTGTCCTGCGGGGTGTCATACACATAGTGCAGTGCAATGGCCAGTTCAACCGCACCGAGGCTCGACCCGAGGTGTCCCGGGTTGACGCTTAATTCCGATACCATGAAGTCACGCAATTCAGATGCGAGCGTTTCCAACTCGGGCACAGAGAGTCTGCGCAGGTCTTCAGGGTTTTCTATGTGGTTTAGTATTTTGTATTCAGCCATTGATTATGCATGTAGAGTCAGTTTACAAAGATAGACTATTATAACTGCTTTTTGAAAAAAAATAGTATCTTCGTGTCGAATAACGCTTAATACTGTAGAAATGAAATACAAAAGGGTATTGCTCAAACTGAGCGGCGAGTCGCTTGCCGGCGAGGCCGGTACAGGTTTGTCGTCGGACGTGCTTCGCAGCTACGCACTCCAGATACGCGAATTGGCCGAGGCCGGTTTTGAAGTCGCTATCGTCATAGGCGGCGGCAATATATTCCGCGGCATACAGGGACTTGGCAAAGGCGTGGACCGTGTAAAGGGCGACCAAATGGGTATGCTCGCTACCGTTATAAATTCGCTGGCACTGCAGTCTGCATTGGCTTCAGAGGGTGTAAGGGCCAAGGTGCTGACATCGATATGCATGGAGCCGATAGGGGAGTACTACTCTAAAGATAAGGCTGTAGATTATCTCCAGAGAGGGTATGTCGTTATTATCGGTGGCGGTACCTCCAATCCGTATTTTACTACTGACAGCGCAGCAGCATTGAGGGCAGTAGAAATAGAGGCCAATGTACTGCTGAAGGGTACCCGTGTCGACGGAGTGTACGATGCTGACCCTGAAAAGCATTCCGAGGCCGTTAAATTCGATACCATAACTTTCAGCGAGGCATACAATCGCGGCCTCAAGATTATGGACCTTACGGCGTTTACGCTGTGCCGCGAGAATGGAATGCCCGTTATAGTATTCAATATGGATACTCCAGGTAACCTACGCAAGGTTGTACGCGGTGAGACTGTAGGTACGCTGGTTAGCGAATAGTAGTAAAATATTAGTAGATTGCCTGATACATAAGGTTCTATGTTTGGGAATATGAAAAAGATTGTTTCGTTGATTTGTGCCCTTGTCGCATTTTGCGGCGTGGCTTCGGCCCAGGGCGATATAGAGAGTTCCACATTGCTGAAGAAGGGTATGCCGGTGCCGGAATTCACAGTACCCATGCTTGATGGAACCACCCTCAATATGGCACAGCTGGAAGGCAAGGTGGTGCTCGTTAATTTCTGGGCTACATGGTGCCCGCCATGCCGTAAGGAGTTTGCAAGGCTTCAGAAGGATATCATTGACCGTTTTAATGGAGAAGATTTTGTGATGCTTCCCATCGCGATAGACGACAATATGGAGACGGTGAAGAAGTTCATGGAGAAGAACGGTTACACTTTTCCGGTGGCTTTCGACGGTAACAAGACCGTTTACGATATCTTTGCCGAGAAATACGTGCCACGCAACTTTATCATAGAACGCGACGGCAAGATAGCTTTCCATACCGTTGGATATACTCCCGAGGAGTTTGATGAAATGGTTGAGGGTATCGCTAAACTGTTGGAAGAATAGCAAAGTTGATTTGAATATTATAAATACTTACACTTATGAATGAAGAAGCAATCCTGATAATGGATGTTGCCGAAGAGAAGATGCGCAAGGCCGTAGACCACCTTGTGGAAGCACTGCTCGGTATAAGGGCGGGGAAAGCCAATACCAACATCCTCAAGGGTATCATGGTGGATTACTACGGTTCGCAGACACCTGTTTCGCAGGTTGCGAGCATTACCGTGCCAGACGCCAAGACCGTTTTGGTACAGCCGTGGGAGAAGAATATGATACCTGCCATTGAAAAAGCTATTCTCGTGGCCAACATAGGACTTACTCCTTCCAACAACGGCGAACACATCCGCCTGTCGATACCGGCTCTTACCGAGGACCGTCGTAAGGAACTTGTAAAGCAGGTTAAGGCCGAAGGTGAGACTGCACGTGTAAGTCTGCGCAATGCCCGTCGTGAAGCCGTTGATGCTTTCAAGGCTGCCCAGAAGAACGGAATGCCCGAAGATATGGCAAAGGACGGTGAAACCAGCGCACAGAAACTTACCGATAAGTACAACAAGTTGGTTGACGAGGCTCTTGCCGAAAAGGAAAAGGAAATAATGACCGTATAGTCATTGTTTTTCTGGAGTCTTATTCCTATGCCGCAGAGTACACTGTACGTACTCTGCGGCATTTTTTATCTGTGCGGCATTTCTGGAAGCCTGTCGGAGGAGGGGTGACGGGTGTTGCATTTTCGAAAACTTTCTTATCTTTGCAACCGTAAAGGTTCCCGTATGCGTTTATGCATAGCGGGATTAAAAGGGAATCAGGTGCGAACCCTGGACAGTTCCCGCTGCTGTAAGTTCCTCTTCCCTGTGTGGGAGGACAGACGATGGCGACATTCTTTGCCACTGGTCAATGATGAGACTGGGAAGGCGTCGCTGTCGGAACGAGTCAGAAGACCTGCCTTTATTTATCGGACGATTACGCTTTGCGGAGAACGGGGCGGGTCAATACTTGACGCAAATCTTTATTTGTTTTGGTCGGTCCGGTCGGAATTTTGCGGCACAGAGTGTGTTTTGCCGTATCCGGCCATTGTGCGGAACCAACCGTAAAAGTGAAAGTCGTTCGGTACAACCTGGGAATTTATTGTTTAACCATTATAAGTACCGAAAGATGAAAAAACTTTTCTTCCTATTGTTTGCGGTGGTTGCCATGGCAGCCTGCAGCACCTATGATGACAGCGAGCTGCGCGGTCAGCTGGATGACATCAATGACAGGCTTGAGTTCATGGAGAAGGCAGTGGCTGACGCCAACAGCGACCTGAAAGCTTTGCAGGGTATTGTGGATGCCATGCGGGACGGTGTTACCATTACTGAGGTTAACGAGACCGGAAAAGGTTATGAAATCGTGTTCTCGGACGGCAAGACAGCCACTATTACCAACGGCAGCGATGGTGAGGCTCCGGCAATTGCGGTAAAGGCCGATACGGACGGTGTGTATTATTGGACACTCGACGGAGAGTGGCTGTTGGATGAGAATGGCGATAAGGTTAAGGCACAGGGCCTTGACGGTCAGGCTGCCGTGGCTCCGCAGGTTCGCATCAATGAGATTACCAAGGAGTGGGAAATATCGACTGATGGTGGCGAACACTGGACCAGTACAGGTGTCGTGGCAGAGGGCAGTGGTGCAGGCAGTTCCATTTTCCAGAGTGTAAATACCGATGATGAGAATTATGTAATTTTTACCCTTGTAGGCGGTCAGCAGATAACCATTGCTAAGGTAAAAGGTCTTGCATTTGAGATTGAAGGTGTTGAGGCTGGTGTAGCAGAGGGCTTCAAGCATGGTGAGGTTGTGAAGTACAATGTAAAGACAACCGACATGGCCGACTGCATCGTATCGGCTCCCGACGGTTGGAAGGCAGTTTATGCAGACGGCGTATTGACTGTAACCGCTCCTGCCGAAGAGAACACCTTTGCCGAACAGTCCGGCGATATCGAGATAATCATTGTGTCGGAGAATGGCATGAGCCGTATTGTCAGGATGGGTGTAAGGATTACTGTCAGCTATACCATAACTTTCGAAGGTGAAGAGTGGGCTCCGTATGTGGCATGCAACTACAAATCCAACGATTTCTGCACATGGACATTCGACGACAAGGTTTACAGCTGGTGGGACGAAACCACACAGCTTACCACCGAACGACCCGAAACATCGTGGGGTGCAGGTTATCCGTGGATAATATCGTCCTACAACGCCAATTCGCTCGACTCTTCGACATATGGTTCATATAATTATGACCTTTATGTCTATAATCCCGACAATACCGACAGCACTACAGGTGGCGGTAACAATGGTTCCGACAACTTCCTTGTATCGTACGGTTACAAGGACCTTGACCCGTTATACGATTATGGAGATACACGTCCTATTTTCCTCTTTGCCGACAATGTGGCCCGTACCATAACCAGTTTGTACATAAATACCACCTGCTATTTTTATTCTGTGGCGAAGTACGGCAATGGCATTACACCTGCCTTAAACGAAGATGTGACTGTTTATGCGACCGGTTATGATGCAGAGGGTAATGAACTTAAAACAGTGAGCATGACGTTTGCATCGGCTGACTTCGTGACTGACAGCTGGACTAGATGGGAGCTCTCCGAACTTGGACCGGTAGTTTCGTTGAGGCTCAACATGGGAGGAGGTCCTGACAATGGTTATGGTTTCTCACTGCCTGCTTATTATGCGATAGATGACATTACAGTCGAATGGTAATTCGGTTATGTAGGTGTTTCAGTTAATATGTGTATGTGGACTGCGGGAAGTGATGTAAACTCCTTCCCGCGGTTTTTTGTAAAGAGGTCTAAAACGACAAGCGGTATCCTGAAAGGATACCGCTTGTCGTTTTAGTGGTGTTGCTGCTATTCGGATTTGGCGTCGGAAGCTCCGAATTCCATAAGATAGGCTTTTATGAAATCGTCTATCTCTCCGTCCATGACTTTTTCAACGTCCGATGTCTGGTAGCCTGTGCGGTGGTCCTTCACACGGCGGTCGTCGAAAACGTAGCTGCGTATCTGTGAACCCCACTCAATTTTCTTTTTCTGTCCTTCGAGTTGGGCCTGCAAGGCCTGTCGCTTTTCGAGTTCGCGCTGGTAGAGCTTGGAGCGCAGTATGCGCATGGCATTCTCTCGGTTCATGAGCTGGGAGCGTGTCTCTGTATTTTCGATGAGGTACTCTATGGGTTCGCCGGTATCGGGGTCCTTGGAACTGTAACGCAGACGTACGCCAGTTTCAACCTTGTTTACATTCTGACCGCCTGCACCGCTGCTTCGGTATGTGTCCCATTCGATATCGGCAGGATTGATGTTGATTTCTATGGTATCATCCACGGCCGGAGACACGAAGACCGATGCGAATGTGGTCTGTCGTTTGTTGTTGGCGTTGAAGGGTGACAGGCGTACCATGCGGTGTACTCCGTTTTCGCTCTTGAGATAGCCGTAGGCATAATCGCCCTCGAACTCGAGAGTGGCCGATTTGACACCTACTTCCTCGCCTGGCTGCAGGTCTGCTATGCGTACCTTGTAGCCGTTGAGTTCGCCCCAACGTGTGTACATTCTAAGCAGCATGGAAGCCCAGTCGAGACTTTCCGTGCCGCCGGCACCGGAGTTTATGTCCATGATTGCGCCCATTTTGTCTTCAGGACCGCGCAGCATGTTGCGCATCTCGAGAGCCTCGATATGGGTGAGAGTGTCTGTGTAGAGCGTGTCGAGTTCCTCTTCCGAGGCACCTCCTTCGCGTACGAAGTCTGGCATGAGTTCCAGGTCGCCGCACAAACGGTCTATGGTGTTGTAATCGTCTATCCAGCTTTTTATGCCGGCAACCTTGCGAAGCTGTTTTTCGGCTTCATCCGGCTTCTCCCAGAAATCAGGAGCGAGTGTCTTTGCCTGTTCTTCGTCAAGCTCTATTACCTTGTCGTCTATGGCAAGGTGGCGGTGCAGTTCATCACGCCGACGGAGCAGTTCCTTTATTTGTTCGGTAGTTATCATCCCTGTCTGTTATCCTGCTACGGGGCATTCTATGCCGAGTGCCCTTACGCGGGTTGCTATCTGTTCCAGTTCTGCTACAGGAACCTTGTGAAGGTCGGGAGCAGGAGTGTCGCGGTCGACGGTGTATATCATGACTTTGTAGGGTTTGATTTCCTCAATCAGCTTGAGCCATGCCGATACCTCGCGTTCAGTGGTGTTGTCCACCGTTCGGCCTTCGTATTCGCCGCGCAGAAACATGGTCTGTACTATGAGCCTGCCGTTGAACAGTTTCATGTTTTTGACGGTTTCGGCTACGCTGTAATTGCCGAGCGGGTCATCGATGAGGCGTACGGTGTCGTCGAAAGCCGAATCGAGTTTTACGATGTTGTTGTCGACCCTGAGCAATGCCCTGCGTACACTTTCGCGGCCTATCATCGTACCGTTGGTCAGTACCGACACCTTGGCGCGCGGAGCATGTATGTCGCGTACCTTGATGACATCATCGATTATTGCCTCAAATTCGGGGTGCAGGGTAGGTTCGCCGTTTCCGGCAAATGTGATTACGTCGGGCGGAGTACCTGCGGCTGCCATCTCCTCGAGTTTTGCGCCGAGCATGCGTGAAACGTCTTCACGTTTGTTGAAACGCGGTTGATGCCCCTTTTCAGTCCATCCGCACTCGCAATATATGCAGTTGAACGAGCAGAGCTTGCAGTCCAGAGGTAACAGGTTTACGCCGAGCGAAAGACCCAGACGTCGGCTGTGTACCGGACCGAATATTATGTTGTCGTACAGTTTGGTTGCCATTTTTCTGATGGTTTCAGTCTTTCTGCAAAATTAATAAATTATTGACTGGACGGAGATTATATCTGATATCACAGCCATTTCTTGTGCTTGAAAAAACGGTAGCACAGGAATGACACAAGTACCATGAGCAATAGTGCTGCCGGATATCCGAGGCGCCAGTCTAGCTCGGGCATGTGCTTGAAGTTCATGCCGTATATGCTGGCAATGAGCGTAGCCGGCATGAAGAACACCGATGCCATTGTGAATATCTTGGTGGTGTTGTTGAGTTCGAGGTTAATGAGACCGAGTGCCGTTTCGCGCAGGAAGTCGAGGCGTTCGAAGCTGAAGTCTGCGTGGCTGACTATTGAGTTTACGTCTCGTATCATCAACTGCAGACGCGGGTATATGTCGTTAGGGAATCTTTCGCTCTTGAGAATACCGGACAGAAGCCTCTGACGGTCGAAGATGACCTCTCGCATCATCATAGTGGTTTCCTGCAGGGTGTTGATATGGCGTATTTCGTCCTGACTAACGCTGTCGCGGCCGCCTATCTCCTTGCTGAGCGTTGCAATCTGCTTCGATACGGCCTCCACGGCGTCGGCATCGGCATCTATTCGGATTTCGAGTATCGATACGAACAGGTGGTAGCCGGTTGTATAAGCCCTTGAGTTTATCTGCAGTTTGCGTTCGGCTTCCATGAAGGTGCGGAATTCGGATTGGCGTACTGTGATGAGTACACCTTCGCTTATCACGAATGACACCGGCTCTACCGTTATGCCGTCGGGCGAATGTACAAAGAAGTCTGCATTGGAGAATATGGCATTCTCCGTTTCCGAATATTTCGATGATGTCTCAATCTCCTCTACCTGCTGGCGTGACTGGAGATTAATCTCCATGAAACTCTCAACCTCTTTCTGTTCCTTTATGGAGGCATTGAATAGGTCTATCCATAGTATGTCATCATAACCCAACTCGTCGAATATCTTGAGGTCGGGGTTACGGACAATTTTGTTGTATTGCTTAAGGTAAATGGTTATCATGGCTTGTTCTTCGCTTAGGGTAGTATAATCATTGTGTCTGCCGTGACCTGTCCAGCCGTCACGGTCTAAGTCCTTACGCCTAAGCGTTGCGTTAGCCCGGATTGGCGTGTGCCGTAAGCTTCTTTACCTTTTCGCGGTACAGGTCAAGAGCCTGTCGCTTGTCGTAGTCAAACAGAAAGTCGATGTTTTCCGTCAGATAAGCGTAGGCATAATCCTTGTCGCTGTGGCCGTATTCTACAATCGCTTCCCAGATGCGTTCCACACCGAGTTCCAGCGAATTTTCCAGCGCATCAATGGTTTCAGGTGCAATACAACCCTTGCGTGCTATCCACACGGCAAATACGAAAGGCTTGCCGGTAAGTTCGCGCCAACAGTCAGCAAGGTCATATGTGTATCGGAACTGGCCTTCGTGATTGAAGACCTTGTCGCCTATGAGAAGAAAGCCATCATTCGGTGCGGGATTGTCAACCACGGAATAGTCCGTCAGGTCGGCCCATTCGGGTTTGATATTCCACAGTTCGTCAGCAAGGATTTTAGTAAGGCGTACCGATGTCATGGAATGACAGTCAAGCCATATCTTGCTGACATCGGCTATCGGGACGTTGCTCATGACAGTAACCGTCCGTACGCTCTTTTCAGCGCCTAAACAGAAGTTCGTGATTATTTCCGCATCGGGGATAAGGTCGAGAGCCCCTGCGGGTACGAGTGCTATGTCCGCATTACCGTCTATGAAATTTTTTGCACATTGTGCAGGCGGTGCCAACAACACGTCGGCGCGGAGCATATCAGCGTGGTTGATGCCGTAAATGAACGGCACGGTATTCAGGTAGGATACCGCTGCGATTTTTGTATTTCCAACTGCCATCGTCCATACAGTGCCGTAAATTGGTTCAACAAAGCCACACACGGTTGTGCGGCGAGAACTTTTATTTTGTGATTGCAAATGTAGTGAAAAAATGCGACAAATGCACGGCCGCACGGATTGTTGCGTTGTAAAAAAAAGCGGAATGTCCGTCGGACATTCCGCTTGGAGGAAGTATCAAGATTATTCTGCATCTTTGATTGTTACCTGCATAGGCCCATCGTAGGTACCTGAGATAGTGTGGCCGAACCTGTCTTGGAACTCGAACTCAACTATCTGGTTGCCGGAGGTCTCACTGGGTTTGGTGGTTACTTTACCGCTTTGGGGCATTGCGCCTGCGAACTCAATGGTGGTGAGGTTCTGAATGTAGGTGTAGTAGCAACCTGCATTCGGGCTAATGCCAGTTTCGCTGTATTCAGCCATCGGCTGGCCAGGCATTGCGGTGTAACCGTTTTCATTGAAGTATGTACCGAAGAACGGACCGATTTCGAATGTGCCTAATGGATTGCCGTCAGACTGTTCGCATTCTTTCGGACCGAAAAGGGCCAGAATTATCATGTCGCCTTCGCCGCTCAAACTGAGATTGCCGCCGGAAACCGACAGATTCAAACCTTCGTCACATATGTAGTAGTACCAAACGGTGTTGCCGTTAGCGTTCTGAGCATTGCGGTAAACCTCTACGTGTGCATTGTTGGAGAAAGTACCCAAATTGATATCATCATCGAGAGTAGAGGTCGGGTCCGCAAGGTTGGTCAAAGGTTTGAGCGAACCGGTGTACGAATAGGAGATTTCTTCGAGTTTATCGCCGATGATTTCTGCCTGGTCAGCCCTCTTGCCCTTCATATTGACAGTGATAGTGTATTCCTCGCCGTTCTGGCTTACTTCCATTGTGCCTTCTTCGATGATGTAGCCCTTGGTGATGGTGTTGCTGGCATCTGTGTAATACTCGAAGGAGTTGGTGTAACCGTTTTCGCTGTCTACAGAACCACGGAGCAGATTGAATGCTGTCGTCGAATTGGCATCGCCTATGGTATAGGTACCTGTGGGGAGGATTACTTCGTTGCTATTTTCCTGTACGGGAATGTAACCGCTCAACTGAAGCGCTTCCACATTGGCCGCATTGGTTGTGCCGAGGTTCTCGCCTTTGTAAACAAGGTCAATAACTATGAGAGCAGTTTCGTCACCGGGAGCAGCAGGACCGGAGTACGAGCCTTCGATATAGGTGATGGGCCTTGGGTTGGGTTCGGCAGTCCTGTCGGGGAAGAGCGGGTCAATCGGCGTGAATTTGATTGAGCCATCGGTGAATTTGCCTTTGAATTCAGTTTCCCCTGAGGTCAGTTTGACATCGATGGTATAGGTGGAAACAGCCGAAGTTACCGTTACGGTACCACCGTCAACGGGATATTCGGTACCGTTGATGGTAAATGTAGTACCGTCTTCGTCATCTACCGATGCGGTTGTGATGAATGTACGGACAGTAGGCTCTGTCATGGAGCCGGGATTGTAAGTACCGCTCGTAAGCCTGGGGTTGCTGGCGCTTGGGGCCACATTGGCGAAACATACCAAATTTACAGCGTTGCCGGTTTTGTCGGACAATGTGAATTTGTAGAAGCCGAGACCTTCATACCTTGATTCACCGAAATATTCGGCATTGTCTACATTGACGAGAACAAAGTCTGTGGAAGGCGTTGTTTCGCCGCCAGGTTCCTGGCATCCAACCATCAAGGCACCCATAACCACGGCCGCAGCCATAAATAGGAACTTTTTCATAGTAATGCAATTAAAAAATATGAATAATGATATGTGTATTCTTTTATAAACGCCCTATATATGCAGATGTAGTTTATAGTGGTTTTGTTGCATTGCCTGATTGAGGATATTGCTATCCGTATTATGTCCTGCAGTGCAACAAAGGCAATTATGACAAAAGTAATGATTTTTGCCTTAATAAATGCAATATGCGGATGGTTTTTACTCTTTGTCCGTTTCAATAAAATTAAAAAAGCCCCCTACAGTGCAGGGGGCTTGTCTTGAAACCAGAATATTGATTATTGCATGGTCATTGTAGTGGTAATGGTACCTGTTATGGAATGGTCGAACTTGTCATACATTTCAACCTCCACTGTGTATTCGTTGCCGCCTGTGTTGGTTATGGTAATCTCGCCTTTACCGGCTACGGCACCTGCTCCTCTCAAGGCACTGAATTCGCCTTTTTCATTCGGGCCTACTTCATTGTACCAAGTACCTGCATATACAGCCAAAGCATCTGTAGTGCTGAGCTGTGCAGGGAGTGTTTTGTTGGGGTTTATTATGCCGTATGAGTTGTCCATAGCGAATGTTCCTGTCGGGATGGTTGTTACATCGGCGTTGGTAATTATCTGTATGCTGAGAACTGTGCCATCTTCTTCACCTTCCATAATTACATTTCCTGTCTGGTCGAAGTCTTCAGCCGGAGTAATGGTAACGTTGTCGGTGGAGAGAATAAGACGCCACAATTTGGTCTGGTAGTTTGCATCGGAATATGTCCAGTCAACGAAAGAATTGGACAGGGCTTCCAATGTTATGTCTTCATCGATAGATGAAGACGGTCTGGTAATGTCTTCCGGATATTCTGGGAACTCAACATCGTCCATAGTATAAACTACACCGTCGACGCGTGCGCTGTATTCGACATCACCGCCTATACGCTCAAATTTCAAACCTTCCAAATTAGTGGAGATGTCGTATGTGCCGTCATCATTTTTTGTGATGGTTACGGTGCCGGCATCAATCATTACGCCGCGGGTAGCTATCTTGCCTTCAACGTATGCCTCCATGGTCGGGGTTTCGGGAGTGGTCATGCCAGCGAGTACCTGATAAGGACCGGTAGCCTGGTCAACAACTTTAAATTCGCCTACGGGGATTTCAGCCTTGTTGGGATCTTCCGGCGCTGGAATTGTAATGATTGTCTGGAGACGTTCGTTCGGGGCATTGACCTCATCGGTGAGAACAAGCATGATAAGACCAAGCGGTTCGGATGCAAGATTGTATGTCCCGTTATAAGCCAAACCGTAGTTGGTGGCAACTCGCGGCTCTCTGGGGATTTCTACGCGTTCGTCGGTGAATGTCAGCCTGCCGCTGAATTTCCAATTAACGCTTTCGTCACCAAGGGTAAGGTTCATGGTGATGGTGTATGAAGAACTTGTACCGAGCTGAACGGTTACAGTACCGCCGGTAACGAGCATCGTCTCGGTGCCGGTATTGTAGATTGTACCTTCTGCATCCTCTGCACTGGTTGCAGCGAAGAAAGTCTTGTCGGTAAGTTCTTCTTTGGAACCGAACGCGTATGTGCCTGCAAGCAACTGGGGAGTTGCACCTTCATTTACGAGGCTGCCGAGCAGGTCGAGACGCAGGGTCTTGTTCGGATCGTTAGCGTCGCTGAAAGTAATGCTGTAATAACCTACATTTGCCGTTGTCGACAATTTTGCACCGTAGTATATGGCCTCGCTCAACCTCGGCGAGAAGTCTGTCGGGTTAGAAGTGGTGCCCTGTGGATCTTTGCAGGAAACCATTGTTACGCCGATGAAAGCGGCTGCCAATAAAAATAGTTTTCTCATTGCTATTGAATTTAATATTGTGTGTTTATTGCGTTGTGTCGTAAATTAAAGACGTTGACAGTGTCTGTAATGTTGCATGTGTTTATTGTTTTGCTCAAACAAAAATATCCACATTTCACAAATGTAGAAAGATTTTTTTAAAAGTAATGATGCGGAATATGTTTTTTGATTGACCGTCATGTCGAAACCGTTTTTAGATGTATGCCGCTGTCAATATTTAAGGTTGAAAATCAGCCGAACAGAGGTTCTACCCAATAAAACAGCAGTGCCCATGTTACGAAGCGTGCGCCTTTGCCTATCAGCATGAAAACCGTGGTTTTTTTCCAGTCGACACGGTAAAAACCCAAGGCTATGGCCATTACGTCGCCTATCAGGGGGAGCCATGTGAGGAATGCAAGCAGGCTTCCGTAGCGGGAGACCTTATGCTGATGTTTCTCGATTGTCTCCTTTTTGACCTTGAAATATTTTTCTATCCACTCCCATTTTCCGGCTCGGCCAAGCCAATACGACGTTAGACCGCCGAGCCAGTTGCCTGTCGTGGCTACTATGACGCAAAGATATGGGTCGGCACCTACGGCAAGCAGACCGACGAGCAGAACGTCGGAACTCATCGGCAGTATGGTGGCTGCGAGAAACGCGCCTATGAAAAGGCCTATGTATCCGTAATCGAGCAGGAAATCCATCATTGACTGTAAACTGTTTGCTGTGGGCACGACATATTGCCTGTCAGTGCTGACAGAACACTTGTAGCAGGTTGCAATGATACGAAAAAATCTTATTTTTAGTATGCCGTTTTGCGATGCGTGTGCTGCAGTGTATGTTTACAGCAATTTTTTGAGCAGGCTGAAAGTCTTGTGATAAGGCGGGTAACGTAGCGGTATGTCAGCATGTTGGAGCGATATTACCGTTGAGCGCATATTTGAGAATGTTTCGAACGAATAGCGTCCGTGGTAACGCCCCATTCCGCTTTTGCCTACTCCGCCGAACGGCAGTGAGGGATTGGCTATGTGCATTATTGTATCGTTGATGCATGCGCCACCCGATGAGGTGCGGCCGAGCAGATGCATGCCGTCGGCGCGTCGTCCGAAATAATATAGTGCAAGCGGTTTCTCGCGTGTGTTGACAAAGTCGACAGCCTCGTCGACATTGTCGAATTCAATGAGAGGCAGTATCGGTCCGAATATCTCTTCCTGCATTATGGGTGACTGTTCGGAATCGGGACGCAGTATGGTTGGGGCTATGAAACGGTCGGAGGCATCATATTCACCCCCATAGAGTATTGTGCTGTCATGATTGATGTAGTCTTGCAAACGGGAGAAGGCTTTGTCGTTGATGATACGCGGATACGCAGGGCTTCGCCGCAGGTCCTCGCCATAGAAACGGTTGACATATCCGCCTATCTTATTGACCAGGGCAGTTGTGGTGCTTCGGTGAACCAGCAGATAGTCAGGCGCAATGCATGTCTGTCCGGCGTTCAGGAATTTGCCCCATGCAATTTTGCGTGCTGCAAGGTCGATGTCGGCTGCGCTGTCGACTATGCAGGGGCTTTTGCCTCCTAATTCCAGTGTCACGGGAGTAAGATGTTCGGCGGCACGTTGCATTACGGTGCGGCCGAACGATGCTCCTCCCGTAAAGAAGATATGGTCGAAACGTTGTTCGAGCAATGCTTCTGTTTCGTCGTGGTTTCCATCGAATACGCTTACGTAGTCCGGCGGGAATACATCGGTTATGAGTGACTTGATTAATTCGCACGTAGCGGCCGATGTCCGTGACGGCTTAAGTACAACGCAGTTGCCTGCCGCTATGGCACCGACAAGCGGATTGAGGGCAAGCAGGAATGGATAGTTCCACGGAGCCATTATCAGTACGGTGCCTTTTGGTTCGCGGATAATGCGGCATCGTGACGGAAACATGAACAGCGGCGTGCGTACACGGCGTATGCGTGCTCTTTTGTGCAGATGGCGCAACTGGTCGTCTATTTCGGCCAATACGGTACTTATCTCGCTGATGTATGCCTCTTCGGGCGATTTGCGCAGGTCTTCGTACAAGGCGTGTTCTATTTCATGAGTGCGTGTCTTGACGGCGGTGCGCAGGCGTTGCAGATATTCCTTTCGAAACGACAGGTTGCGTGTTGCGCCCAAGGCATGGTATGCCCTCATGTTTTCGAGCAGTGTGTTCGGTTCCGTACAGTTCATGGCCGTTCGTGTTTGTGTCTGCTGTGGCAGACTGGAATTGTACAAATATAGTAATTGTATCATACCTTGTGTGTCTCTGTGGTGTTGTGAAGAACATTTGCGTTAACTTTGCATTTGGCCGGAATGTCCGTGTGGCTCCGTCCGTGGGAAACAAACAAGTTATATGATTGATTATTCAGAATACAGGTTGGCCAACGGGCTCACTGTGATAGCCAATAGGGACAGGTTGTCGCAGCTTGCAGCTGTAAATTTGCTTTACCGAGTCGGGGCGCGCAACGAGGAACCGGTACGTACCGGATTTGCCCACCTTTTTGAGCACCTGATGTTTCGCGGTACGGAACGTGTGCCGGATTTCGACATGCCGGTGCAAATAGCCTGCGGCGAGAACAATGCGTTTACCAACAACGATTACACCGATTACTACATGACCATGCCGAAAGCCAATATCGAAACGGCATTTTGGCTGGAGTCTGACCGTATGACGGGACTTGACATCACTCTTTCGAAACTGGAGGCGGAGAAATCGGTGGTGATAGAGGAATATAACCAGCGCTATCTCAACCAACCCTATGGAGACCAGTGGCTGCTGTTGCGTGACATGGCCTATAAGGTGCATCCGTACCGCTGGCCGACGATAGGTCTTACGCCGGACCATATACGTAATGCTTCGATGGCGGACGTGCAGGCATTTTACAAGCGCTACTACCGTCCTTCGAATGCAGTGCTGGCAGTTTCCGGCGATATAGAACCGGAGCGTGTATTCGAATTGGCTGAGAAGTGGTTCGGCGAACTTGATGGCGGCAATGTCGCGGCGGATGAAATCCCTTCGGAACCGGTACAGACGGAGGCACGTCGTTGTGAGGTTACACGCGATGTTCCGGCTACTCAGATAACCATAGCGTTCCATATGGGGGGGAGGCTCAGTGCCGATTACTATACGTGCGATGTCATGACCGATATGCTTGCAGGCGGTACGTCGGCACGACTTTATCGCAGGCTGGTCAAGGAGCGCCGGCTGTTCTGCTCAGTGAATTCATACATTACAGGCGATATGGATCCAGGATTGTTTGTGCTTACCGGACAGCTTATGCCTGGTGTTGATGTTCATACAGGGGAGGAGGCGTTCTGGAATGAAATGATGCTTCTTTGCAACGAGCCTGCAACAGACGAGGAGTTGCAGAAGGTGCGCAACAAATTCGAGGCGAATATGCTTTACGGTGAACTCAATGTCATGAACAAGGCCCTTAACCTTTCATATTATTCCATGCTCGGCAATCTCGCGTTGATTAACGGCGAACTGAAGATGTATCGTCAGGTGGATGCTGCACGTGTGAGCGAAACGGCATGCAGACTGTTTCGCCGAGACGAAAGTTCAACCCTCGTAATATACGGCAAAGATGAAAAATAGCATATCACCCGACCGCAACGTCCAGCCAGCGGTGTCGATACCGGACCGTGTGGAACTGCCTCTCGCCGAGGTTCACAATATGGCTGGAGGAGTTAAACTTTACTGCCTGCCTGCACCTGGCTACGGTGTCGTGCGTGTCAGTTTCGTGTTCCGTGCCGGTTCGTCGTGGCAGGATGTGCCGTTCTGCGCATCGGCAACGGCAAACAACCTTGCCGAAGGCAGCAGTACGATGACGTCGCAGCAAATAGCAGAAACGCTTGACTATTACGGTTCGTACTTTGACGTGTCGATAGACCGTGACTGGAGCGTGGTGACATTCGTCTGCCTTTCGAAGTTTTTCGGACAGACCATGGGGCTGGCACGTGAAATAGTGCTCGACCCGATATTCCCCGAGGAGGAGCTGCGCACCTATTGCGACAAGAGCAAGCAGACGCTGACAATCAACCGCATGAAGGTGGATTTCAATGCGCGTGAGCTGTTCTCGCGTTCCATATACGGAGCCGCACATCCGTACGGGGTATCCTCGCCGGCGGAGCGTTACGATGATTTGACACGTGAGGATGTCAGGCGTTTTTATGCGTCGCATTATACGGCGGCAAACTGTTTTGTGGTTATGAGCGGCGATATTGATGAAAGTCATATCCGGACTGTAGGTGAATTGCTGGCAGCGATGCCGACAGGCGATGCCGGAGAACGTCCCGCTTTCCCGGAACCGTGCAGTATAAGCAGTGCGGAGATGCCTTTCCCGGATGCCGTGCAGTCGGCCATACGTGTGGGACGTGTCATGTTCCCGCGCAGTCATCCTGATTTCATAGGCATGCAGGTTGTAGCATCTGTCTTGGGCGGTTACTTCGGGTCACGGCTTGTACGTAACCTGCGTGAGGAGCGAGGCTATACCTATGGCGCCTATTCTGCAATGGTGAACCTCGACAGAAGCGGTTATTTCGCTGCCGCTACCGAGGTGGGTGCACGCTTTACGGAAGATGCCGTTGCGCAGATTTTGGTTGAAACGGAACGGTTGAGGAACGAGCCTGTTCCTGAAGAGGAGTTGTCGCTGGTGCGCAACATAATGGTGGGCGAGGTGCTTCGCATACTCGACGGTCCTTTCGGAGTGGCTGATGTGACGATAGAGAATATCCAGAACGGCTTTGACAACACTTATATATCATCGTTTGTCGAAGAGGTGCGTCGCATAACGCCGGAACGTATCCTTGAACTGGCAGACCGGTATCTCGCTCCCGATGCACTTACTACGGTGGTGGTAGGGCCGCAGCAGATGTAAAGGACGGCTGTCGAAACAAAAAGGGAATACTCTTTACGAGTATTCCCTTTTTGTTGTTAATGTTATGTAATGTCCGGATAGCAGTGAAGTGTCATTTTACCGTCCGGTGACAGTGCGGCATAATGCGGATTTTCTATCCATTCGCCAAGGAATACAGTGGCGGCGCCGTTGCCGAGAGGGTATATTTCGGCACAATGGTTGTGTCCGAAAATGAAGTAGTCGGTCGGATCCGTTGAGGAGTACATGCGTGCAAAACGCACCATTGGCTCCTCTTCGCCGAGAAATGGGTGCGATACTGCTTTGGACTTGCGGCTGTGTGATGACCATGCATGGCCGAAGCGCAATGCGGCATCGGGATGCAGCAGGTGTGAAAACATCCACCGTACGCTGCGCGAGCGGAAACAGCCGTTCATAAGACGTGTTGCCGGACCATGATACATGGCCGTTATGTCGTCGCCGTGCGTGATGAAGCACCGTTTGCCGTAAAGTTCGGTTTCAAAAGGTGTGTGGTGTATTTCAACTCCGCATTCTTCTTGCAGGTATTCGTATGCCCACATGTCATGGTTGCCGTTGAAAAAGTGTACTTTTATTCCGGCATCCGAGAGCCACGACAATGTCCCGAGTAAACGTGTGAACCCTTTGGGAACAACACGACGGTATTCATACCAGAAATCGAACATGTCACCGACAATGAATATGGCATCAGCATCAGCAGCCATCTCTTTCAGCCATTGTACGAGCAGACGCTCTCGTTTGAGCGACTCTTCATGCGCCCCTAGGCCGAGGTGCATATCCGATGCGAAATAGTACATGACGGAATTATTTCAGTTCGGCAACAAGACGTTTTATTTCTTTGTGTAGCTTCTCGACAGGGACATTGCGCGCCACGATTTCGCCTTCGCCGTTGATGAGATAGTTGGCTGGAGCCTGGCTGATGTTGTAAACACGCGGGGCTATGCCTGCCGTGCCCTGGAAATCGCATACAGAAATCCAAGGTAACTTTTGAGTCTGTACTGCATTTACCCATGTCGGTTCGGAGATGTCAAGACCTACCTGATATATTTCGAACCCTTCGGGAGCGAATTGCTCATATAGCTCTTTGAGTTCGGCATTGTATATTGCCGATGCAGGGTCGGATGCATGCCAGAAAACCAGCAGAATGACCTTGCCGTTAAGCGATGACAACTTGCATGTGTGTCCGTACATGTCGGGCAGGGCAATGTCGGGAAACGGAGCCGGATTGCACAGGCTTTCGCGGAGCATGGAAGTGAGTTCCTCGTTGGCATCTGACATATCGACGTATGACTTTAATGATGCAAGGTATGGCGAACCAGGGTAGTATTTGGATACAGAATCGGCTACCAGCCTGTAGTAAACTATGTCGGATGCTCCGTTGAACAGCGTCTTGTCGTTAGGCAGTCGCTGTTGCAGTCCGTACAGGGCTGCGAGTGTGCCGCTGTTTCGAATGATGAATTTTATCTGTTCGCGTTTCAGATGGCTGTATTCCATTGCATATTCGCGGATGTATGTTTTGTGTGCTTCTTCTCTGTCGGCAGTAGATATAAGGCGCGACAATGAATCGAGGCGCATTGCGCCATCGTTCATTATGTCGTTAAGTTCCTTGACAAGGGCCGATTCGCGTGAACCCTCGATTGAATATTTGGAAGGGTTGCCGTATGCCGTTTCGATGCGTATCTTTTCACCAGGTGATATGAAAAGAGGAATTCCCGTACTGCCGTTGACTTTGATTTTGTAGAATGTCGTGCCTGTGGCAGGCAGGTTGACGGAGAATTTGAAATTGCCTTTACGGTCTGTCTGGACAGTGTCAATATCTATCGGCCCGTTTGCGGTTGTCTCTTCAAGAATTACTGTACAAGTATCGGAGCCTGCCAGTCTGCCTGATATTTTGGCCTTGTCTCCGCATGATACGGAAAATAGGGCCGACATGCAGACTGCTAACGGGACAAATATGTTGCTTTTCATGCTAACCGGTTTGTTGTTATGACCTGACTCTTAATTAACGCTTCCGTGTCGGACTATATTATTGGCGAGGTTACAGGAAGCGCTCATTTCTGGTAATTGTGGCGTTGCTGTGGCTTGTTGTTCTTGCCGTTGTTCTTGCGGTTATTTGTGTACAGTGTTCTGCGGTTGCGCATGACCGGTTGCTTGTATTCGCTTTTTATCATGCTGAGAGCATCCTCGTCAACGCTTATGCGGTTGTCTGACATTCTTTTGATGTCTTTGATGATGGCTTCGTTGTTGGGGTGTTCTTGATTGTATTCGTAGCTTTTGGTACGCATGTAGCGTGCTATATCGCCAAGGGTTTCCTGTACGGCTTCCTGGTTGTCGACATGCTCCAGCGAGTTTATTATGCTGTTGACATATTTACCGTAGTGTTTCATCATCACCTTCTTCTTCGGATATTCCATTTTTTTCGGAACGGGGGTGAGACTGAGCGATGTGGGAATGGGGTAGGGTGAATCGACGTCGAGCTTGAAGTCCGACATGATGAACATGTGGTCCCAAAGTTTGTGGGTGAATTCGGGTGTATCCCTCAACAGCGGGTTGAGGTTGCCCATGACGTTGATTACTATCCTTGCCTTGCGGTTGCGTTCGTCGCGGTCCTTAATGGCCATTAGATTGTCCACCATTTGGTGGATGTGTCGGCCGTATTCGGGCAGTTGCAGATTTTTACGGTAAATATTGTAGTTTTTTTCCATACAAGGAATGCGGATGTCGCGTGATTGCCGAAAGACATGTACCTTCAATATTATGCACATTTATATTTCCAATGCCTAACAGGCTCATAAAGCGAATTAAAAATGTAAAAAATGAAGGTCAAAATGCTGATACGGAAAAAGGAAAAACCAGCACGTCTTTTGACAAAAGTAGCTATTTCTTTAACTTTTGTGCAAAAGTAGTGCGATTTTCCGGAAAACCAATATTCCAGAACATTTTATTCCCCAATTTGACTGTTTTATGGCTAATATTCTTGTTATAGACCCTTCGCGCAGTATGCGCAGTACGCTTAAGGAACGTTTGGAGTACAAAGGTTACAAGGTAGAAGTCGCCGAAGACACTATATCGGGAATGGCTGCATGTTCTCACAGTCATGTCGATTTGTTATTGTGAGGGCAGCTTGATTCACCGATCAGGACGACTATGCCGTGGATACGCCTTTCACATGATAACAGTACAGACAGTGTCGTGCTCGCAATGCAGCATGGTGCCGTAGATTTTGTCCCCAAACCAGTAGACATGAACCGTTTGCTTGGTGCCATACGCAGGACTCTGGCTGCTAGGGATGCTGCTACGGTTCACGAAGATAGACATGTTATGAGACAGGAGCCTTTACCTCGGCCGTGAAGCAGCCGCAAAGGCAAATTCGAAAGGCTGATGGCGGCAACCAACAAAAACATTGCACAGAAGATAGCACGGGGCAATTTTCGTGAGAACCTCTATCACAGACTCAGTGTGATAGTAATACATGTGCCGTTGCTGTCTGAACATATGGATGATATTCCCTTGTTGATGGATTATTTCCTTGATGTCATATGTGGTGAGTACGGAGTTGAACGCAGACAGATAGATGCGGAGGCTGTTGAAGAGTTGCAAAAGTTGTCGTGGACGGGCAATGTGCGGGAGTTGCGCAATGTCGTGGAGCGTTTGGTTATCCTGTGCAATGGTTGCATTACCGTCGAAGATGTGAAGATGTATGCCCGTGGACTTTGCTGGATGGTACATTGTGAAATATAAAATGCGGAGAAGTAATCTTCTCCGCATTTTGCTTTATAACAACCGCTGTTGTTTACCAGATTAACTGTATGCGGAATATCATGTCCTGCGGACGGTAGCCTTCGTTGGCGAAATCGTTTTCCTGATAATATACCGCTACAGAGCCTACGGCGAAGTCGCATGAAATTTTCTTTTCCCACAATGTCTCGTCGGTTTCGTTGTAGACAATTAGTGGAAGAGGTACTTGTATGTTGCCGTCTATAAGGTAGGCCATGTACATGCCGTATTCGTATATGTCGCCGGTGAGTTCCGGCATCGGTATTTCATGCCACCAGCCTATGAAGTTACCGTAGGTATCCGTCTGTTTTATCCAGTCTTCCGAAGCAAGCTCGTATGTGAGAGTGTATTTCGATGCCCCTTCGCCTGCCGGACCCATCGGACCCTGTGGCCCTTGCGGGCCTGTGCAGCCGAACATGAAAAGCATGGCGGCCGCCAGTATGATAAGCTTTTTCATGTTTCTTAGTATTTGTATTTCATCCATTTGAATAGTTCCTTGAAAGTGGGTTTCTTGCCGTACATGAATATGCCTACGCGATATATCTTGCCGGCCAGCCATACCATACCAACAAACGACAGGTACAGCAGGGCTACAGACAATACGATTTCCCATCCAGGTACACCGTACGGCAGACGTGCCATCATGATGATGGGCGAGGTTAGCGGTATGAGACTGAACCAGAATGCCAGCGGTCCGTTGGGGTCTTGCATGGCGTTGATCAGTACGAAGAACGATACGAGCAACGGTATGGTTATTGGTAGCTGGAGGTTCTGAGTGTCCTTCTCGTTGTCAACGGCGCTGCCTACGGCTGCAAACATGGAGGCATAGAACAGATAACCGCCGATGAAATATACTATGAACCCGATTATGAGTGTGAGTATATATCCGAAGTCGGTGAGTCGGCTTAGCATTGCTACGGTATCCATGCTTTCGGGGTCCATTCCGGCGGGCATTGCTGTTCCTGCATTCATTGATGCTGCAGCGGCCATCATGTCGCCGGCAAAAATGTTGAGTACTGCGCCGCCTGCTACGACAATAAACACGACCCATATAAGCAACTGGGTGAGGGCCACGGATGCAATACCTATAATTTTGCCCATCATCAGTTCGAAAGGTTTCACTGACGACACTATAAGTTCAAGCACCTTGTTGCTCTTCTCCTCAATGACACCCTGCATGACCATGGTGCCGTAGGTGATGACGAACATGTATATCAGCAGTCCGAAGATGTATGCCGAAATGAGAGACAGGGTGCTGGAGGAGTCTTTCATCTCTCCGTCGGTTGATATGGTCTTTGTCTGGAGCGTTATGGGAGTTTCTATCTCTGCTAGGATACGGTCTAGATTTTCGATGTCGTATGCCTTGAGTTTTTCGCTTTCGACGATGCGCTTTATTTGTCCCGCTATGGCCTCTTCGGTCTCGACTGTAGAGGCTTCGTAGGTGTAAAGGTTGGCTCCGCGCTGGTCGGTCATGATGTCTTCATCGATGACCAATATGCCATATACGCCTTCAGGTTGCTCACGCTGCATCTCTTCAAGCGATTGCTCCGACGGACGGAAATGAATGGTACCTTCGTCAGATAAACTGGGTGCGATTATGCCGCTTCGGTCAACGACGAGTATCTCCTTGTCGCGGTTGTTGGTACGGCCCATAAGCCATACCATGAGTACCATGGCACCGACCATGAGCAGCGGAGTGATGATGGTTGTTATTATGAAGCTTTTCTTGCGCACGCGTTCGTTGAATTCCCTGCGTGCTATGAGTCCTATCTTTCCCATGTTCCGTTGAGTGCTTTAGAGAATGCCTGAAACGGCCTTGATGAATATGTCGTTCATGCTGGGGATTATCTCTCGGAATGAACGTATCTCGACGGTTGAGTTTATGTCGGATACCAACTCTTTTATCCGTATATGGTCATCGATGTGTATTTTGAGTTTCTGCACGGCCGACGGCTCTTCATCATCCGCTTCGAGCAGCGAAAATCCTTTCCCTGTGAGCTGCGTGGCGAGTGCAGTACGGTCTCCTATGAATTCAACTTCGAAAATGTTGGTGCCGTGTTCGCGGCGTATCTGCTCGAGACTGCCGGAGAGAATGTTGTGCGATTTGTTGATTAGTGTTATGTGGTCGCATATTTCTTCTACCGATGCCATGTTGTGGGTGGAAAATATTACCGTTGCGCCGTTGTCACGCAGGGCGAGTATCTCTTCCTTGAGGAGGTTTGCGTTGATTGGGTCAAAACCGCTGAACGGTTCGTCGAAGATGAGCAGCTCTGGTTCGTGCAGCACGGTAACGATGAACTGAACCTTCTGCGCCATACCCTTGCTGAGTTCGCTTACCTTCTTGTCCCACCAATACTCTATTCCGAATTTCTTGAACCACGTCTTGAGACGTGCCGTGGCTTCGCGGTGCGATAGGCCTTTGAGCTGTGCAAAATACACAGCCTGTTCGCCGACTTTCATCTGCTTGTACAGTCCGCGTTCCTCCGGCAGGTAGCCTATTTTGTAAACATCCTCAGGGGCAAGTTCGTGACCGTTGAGGTATACGTGTCCGCTGTCTGGGGCGGTAATGCGGTTGATTATTCGTATTAGGGTACTTTTACCTGCACCGTTTGGACCTAGCAATCCGTATACCGAGCCGCGCGGTACTTCGAGCGATACATCGTCGAGGGCCGTATGGTTGGCAAAACGTTTGGTGACGTTTTCTACTTTCAGTATCTCCATCGTGGGTATTTGTTGTAATTGGACAAATGTAGTGTTTTTTCTGTAAGACATCAAGTCATTATGCTGTGTCGCGGTAATATGTGTGCGTACAGGTAGCAAAGCGGGGTGCCGACTGCAGTCGGCACCCCGCTTGGAACATATGATAAGGAGTGTTATATGTTATTCATCCTTGTCAGTGTCGGCATAAGCCTTGAGCAGCTTGTCCTGTATGTCGGAGGGAACCTGCTCGTAGGATGCGAACTTCATCGTGTAGGTTGCACGGCCGTTGGTGAGTGAACTCAGGGTCGTGGAGTAACGGTACAGTTCGGAGAGCGGAACGCGTGCCGTAAGACGGTCTAGACCGCCTTCCGATGACATGCCTTCGATGATAGCCCTGCGGTTCTGCATGTCGCTCATCACATCGCCCATTTTGTCGGTCGGGACGAGCACCTCTACACTGTAAATAGGCTCCATAATCTTGGGACCTGCGTTACGGAACGCTTCCTTGAAGGCATTGCGGCCGGCGAGTTTGAACGATATTTCATTGGAGTCAACCGGGTGCATCTTGCCGTCGTAAACTATTACGCGGATGTCGCGGGCGTATGAACCGGTCAGAGGACCTTCCTCCATTTTCTCCATGATACCCTTCAGGATGGCAGGCATGAAACGCGCGTCGATTGCACCGCCGACTATCGCACTGTAGAACTGCAGTTTGCCGCCCCAGTCGAGGTCGTATTCTTCCTTGCTCTTCACGTTGAGGGTAAGTTCTTTGCCGTCTATCTTGTATTTCGACGGTTCGGGCATGCCTTCGTAGTAGGGTTCTATCACGAGGTGTACTTCACCGAACTGTCCTGCACCGCCCGACTGTTTCTTGTGACGGTAGTCGGCTGCTGCGGTTTTGGTGATGGTTTCGCGGTAGGGTATCTTGGGCGCCGAGTATTCGATGTCTATTTTGCTTCCGGATACAATCTGGTCGCGGAGGATTTTGAGATGCAGCTCACCCTGTCCCTGTACGATAGTCTGCTTCAACTCCTTGGAGTACTCCACAAGCAGGGTCGGGTCTTCGTATTTTGCTTTGTTGAGCAACTCGCCGAGTTTTTCCTCGTCGGCCTGGTTGATGGCCCTTACGGCAGCGCGGTAACGCGGTTCTGGGAATATCATAGGTGATATGACTACATGCGAACCGCCCGCGGTGAGGGTGTCGCCCGTGCGTGTTGATTTCAGTTTTACGGTACAGCCGATATCGCCGGCGTTCATTTCGCTGACCTTGACACGGTTCTTGCCGGCAACGGCGAACAACTGCGATATCTTTTCCTTGTTTTCTGTCCGCATGTTAATGAATTCCATCCCTTCGGTAACCTTGCCGCTCACTACGCGGAAGTAGCTGATTTCGCCCACATGCTGTTCGATTGTGCTTTTGAATACGAACAGTACGGGAGCTGCATTGGAGTCGCATATGACATCGTTGCCGTCTACGTCTGTCATCGGAGGACGCTGGTCGGGATTCGGGGCAACGTTTATGATGAATTCCATGATACGTTTCGTGCCGATGTCGCGTTTCGCAGATGCGCAGAATATAGGCATCCATTCGCGTTTTGCGATACCCATACCGATACCCTTGCGAATGTCGTTCGGGACTAGATCGCCCTTGTCGAAGTAACGGTCCATGAGGGTTTCATCGTTTTCTGCGGCAGCCTCAAGAAGGGCGTGGTGGAGTTCTGCGGCGCGTTCGGCATATTCGGCCGGTATGTCAAGTTCTTCACGGGTTCCGTTTTCGTCTTTGAAACGGAACATTTTCATGAGAAGAACGTCGATGAATGCGTTGAAGTCGGGACCTGCGTTGACGGGGAACTGTACGATTACGGGTTTTACCTTGGAGAAAGCTTCTATGCTTTCGAGGGTGGCTTCCCAGTTTGCCTTTTCGCTGTCGAGCTGGTTGATGACGCCAACGAGCGGAACGTTGTATTCCTTGGCGTAGCGCGACTGTATTTCACTGCCCACTTCGAAACCGTTCTGTGCGTTGAACAGCATGAGACCAACGTCGGCTACCTTGAATGCCGAGAACAGTCCGCCGCTGAAGTCGTCGGAACCGGGGGCGTCTATTATGTTCAGCTTGTGGTCCATGAACTCTGTATAGAGTATCGTGGAGTATATGCTTCTGCGATTGGAGTGTTCAAGGTCGGTGTTGTCTGACAGGGTATTTTCATTCTCGATAGTGCCCCTGCGGTCTATGACTTTACCTTCGAAGGCCATAGCCTCGGCGAACGTGGTCTTGCCCGAACCGGGGGCACCGAGTAGGACTACGTTCTTGATTTCGGAAGTTTGATAGTTTTTCATGCGTATTTTTAGGTTAATGATTATTGTACGAAGGACAATTCCCTTTTTCTGCAGCCATATCTTCTGGATGTTCAGGATTGCCGACCATAAATATATGAAAATGCGGTAAGAAAACAAAGCATGCATGTGCAAAATTCCGCCCATGGGAAGTTTTTTAGTACTTTTGCCGATGTTCCTCTGCGGACTCAATACAGCGTTAATTATATGATAAAAGCCATATTCTTCGACATAGACGGGACACTCGTAAGTTTCAAGACCCACATGGTGCCCGTTGCCACATTGCGTGCACTTGAGTCGTTGCGAAGCCGCGGCGTGAAACTGTTCATAGCTACCGGCCGTCATGAACTGCTGATAGGAAATGCTGTGGATACGGGAATGTTCGACGGGGTGGTGTCGCTCAACGGCCAGTGCGTACGTGCCGACGGCAAGATAATACATGCCAATGCCATGCCTGCCGAGGATGCTCGTGCAGCCGCTAAGTTCTGTCTGGAGCATGGCGTGACTACCATATTCGAAAACGTGTCGGCTCTGCATGTCAATGCCGTGACCCCGCGGGCATTGGAGGGTGCGGCGTTGATAAACATGCGTTTCCCCGAGCCGTCCGACATCATGGCTGCTACCGAGGAACCTGTCCTGCAGCTTATATTCTTCGGTGATACAGAACAGGAGTCAGAACTGCTGAAACATATGCCTTCCTGTGATGCTACTCGTTGGACGCATTTGCTGTGCGATGTGATACCGTGCGGCGGCGGAAAGCATGTCGGCATTCGGCAGATGCTGAACTATTATGGCATAGACAGGGATGAATGCATGGCATTCGGTGATGGAGAGAACGACATATCGATGTTGCAGTATGTCGGAACAGGCATTGCCATGGGTAATGCATCGCTGGAAGTGAAGGCTGCTGCCGACTATGTGACGACAGGAATAGATAGTGGCGGACTGGTTAAGGCTCTCAACAAATTCGGATTGCTTTAATCGTTTTGTGTCGCATGTTAAAGCAATGTTTGAAAGCTATGGTGTTGTATATCGGCAAAGACGCTGACAATGGCGTGCATATTGTTCGATTATAAGACATAGCCACATAGTTTTTGCGTTTATTTGTTTTTGCGTATTTTTGCACTGTCGGTGCAGTATGGCAATCCTTTCCGACTTATGAGGATTGGGGAGATAAATTTTTAAAGGCCGGAGAAATTGCGTCCGGCCTTTTTAGTGTGTCGTATGGAGGACAATAGTCGTAACAAAATCCTTGTCAGAACGTCATGGATAAGCACCATAGGCAATACGGTGCTTTCCTTGGCAAAAATAGTTGTTGGTTTTCTGGCCGGCAGCCTGGCCGTTTTGGGCGACGGTGTAGATTCTGCTACGGATGTCATTATTTCCGTGGTGATGATATTTGCCGCCAAGATAGTGAGCAAGCCTCCGACAAAGAAGTATGCCTACGGATACGAAAAGGCTGAAACGATAGCGACGAAAATACTGTCTCTCGTCATATTCTATGCCGGAGTGCAGATGCTCGTGTCGTCGATTGGCAGCCTTATGTCGCCTGAGCCGAAGCAGATGCCCGCAGCAATAGCAATATATGTTACGTTGTTTTCCATTTTCGGCAAACTTCTGCTGGCACTCTATCAGTACCGTCAGGGTAAAAAGGTGAACAGCTCGCTTCTTACGGCCAATGCCGTCAATATGCGCAACGACGTGATAATTTCTGCCGGTGTACTTGTCGGACTGGTGTTTACGTTTGTGCTGAAGATGCCCATACTCGATACAGTGACTGGCCTTATTATAAGTCTCTTTATAATCAAGTCAGCGGCGGATATATTCATGGAATCGAATGTGGAACTCATGGATGGCGTCAAGGACGAGGCAGTATATGCCAAGATATTCGATGCCGTAGAGTCTGTTCCTGGTGCACACAATCCGCATAGGGTGCGTTCGCGTCAGATAGGCAGCATGTATATGATTGTGCTGGATGTAGAGGTGGATGGCAACATAACGGTCATCGAAGCCCACCGCATAGCCAATGAGGTGGAGCAGAGTATACGTGCCAGGGTTGACAACATATATGATATAGTGGTACATGTCGAACCGGAAGGAGTGCATCATGATGCAGAACAGTTTGGCATAGACCGCAAAATGGTATAGACAGGGTTATGAAACAGTATCTTGACCTTTTGAGAAAGATAAAGAGCGAAGGGGCTCTCAAGGGCGACCGTACAGGAACAGGTACCAGAAGCATATTCGGATACCAGATGCGTTTTGACCTTTCGGAAGGATTTCCGCTTCTGACCACAAAGAAACTGCATCTGCGCTCAATCATCCATGAACTTCTGTGGTTCCTTGCCGGCGATACCAATATTAAATACCTGCATGACAATAAGGTAACCATTTGGGATGAATGGGCATCGCCGGATGGCGAGCTTGGCCCGATATACGGTTACCAGTGGCGCAGTTGGCCCGTACCCGATGGCAGGCATATAGACCAGATTGCGGCTGTGGTCGACTCCATAAGCAATAATCCCGATTCGCGCCGTCATATAGTCAGCGCATGGAATGTGGCCGATATTGATGCCATGGCGCTTCCACCGTGTCATGCATTGTTCCAGTTTTATGTGTGCGACGGCAAACTGTCGTGTCAGCTTTACCAGCGCAGTGCAGATGTCTTTCTCGGCGTGCCGTTCAACATAGCTTCGTATGCGCTGCTGACAATGATGATGGCTCAGGTTACTGGGCTGCGTCCTGGGGAGTTTGTACATACGCTTGGCGATGCACATATTTATCTCAATCACATGGAGCAAGTCGATGAACAGTTGAAGCGTACGCCGCGTCAGTTGCCTGTAATGATACTTAATCCGGACGTGAAGTCTATATTCGATTTCAAATACGAAGATTTCAAACTCGAGGGATATGACCCGTATCCTTCCATTAAAGCTCCGATAGCTGTATGATTTCAGTGATAGTGGCTGTCGCGCAGAATGGCGTGATAGGAGGCGGGAATACGTTGTTGTGGCACATTTCCGAAGATCTGCGCAGGTTCAAAAGCATTACTATGGGACATCCCGTAATTATGGGTAGGCGCACGTTTGAATCTGTCGGTCGTCCGCTTCCTGGGCGTACCAATGTCGTTGTGAGCCGTCGAGAGAATTATACCCCCGAAGGCGTTACGGTAGTGAGGTCTCTGGAGGAGGCATTTGCCTTGTTCCCGCAAGAAGAGGAGATATTCGTTACTGGCGGAGGGCAGATATACGCGCAGGCAATGCCGCTGGCCGACAAACTGTATCTTACCACGGTTGAGAAGGATTACGATGGAGACACGCGCTTCCCTGACTGGAACCGTGACGAATGGAGGCAGGTGTCGTGCGAACGGCATGACTGCGGCAAGAACTATCCTTATCCGTTCGAGTTTACAGACTGGGTGCGCAAGCACTGATTTTGTTGCAATCATGTTGTTTTAATGGGAAGACTTCATTCGGGGCTTCCCATTGCTGCTTGTAGGTATTTATACTTATCTGAAATAGGTTTTATCGCTGTTTGGTAAAGGTTGTCTTCTTGGTAACTTTGTTGCGTGATATTGTATCCCGGCATGTTCCGGTGCATTCCGAAAACCGTACGGATTATGGGAAAATATTATGATATGCTCATGGAGGACGTTCGCATGCGTGAAGGTATGAAGGCGTGCATGAACTGCGGCGTGTGTACTGCAGTGTGTCCTGCAGCAGAGTTCTACAACTACGACCCCCGACAGATTGTGAGTACTGTGCAAACAAAGGATGACGATGCCATAGAGACGTTGCTGCGTAGCGAAACCATATGGTATTGCGGCGAATGCATGTCGTGTCGTCCGAGGTGTCCGCGCGGCAATACTCCAGGATATGTCATACAGGCGCTCCGGACCCTGTCGCAGAAGTTGGGCTTTTTCGTGGAGTCCGAGAAGGGACGTCAGCAGCTTGCTTTGAAACGTATAATAGGAGGTAATATCCTGCGTACGGGTTACTGTCTCACACCGCGTCTCATTAATCCCGACATGCATCAGGAGCAGGGACCTGTGTGGAAATGGATTTACGATAATGACAAGGATGTGTATAGCCGGTTCAACCCGACTTATATGCAGGAAGGTCCAGGTGCCATGAGGCGTATAGATGACAAGTCAATGGCTGAGTTGACGCGCATCTTCGAGGTTACAGGGTGTATGGATTTTTTTGACAGCATAGAGGAAAGTTCAGACCGCAAGGCCCGAGAATTGGGTTTTGACGGTGCGAACGATGAATACATGATGTACACCTATACTGTCAACAGCGGCAATCACAACTGATGCCGCAAAGAGGAGGAAAGAACATGAAACGCAATACTTGGCAGGAATATCAGAAGGAGGTGGCCGATGATAATTACTATTATCTGAGGAGTTGCATCCGCCAGAACTTTTTCCCCGGCTCGGAGAAGGCATTCGTGAAAATAATACGCGACGAGTTGGGACGCAACATATTCGACGACCCTGCGCATACGTCATGTACAGGTATAGGGTATCATTCCGACATCGTGCTGCATGAAACTATAATGACAGTTGTGGCACGTCAGTTCTCTTTGATGCAGGATGCCGGTCTGGAGAATGCTGCCGTGTCGTGCATAACGTCGTTCGGTATTTATACAGAGGTGTTGGAGACATGGCGCGAGTTCCCCGAAGTGGAGGAACGCATCCGCGAAAACCTTTACAAGGCCACCGGGCGTGAATTCTACAAGCCGCGCAACCTTGCACATACATCCGATATAATTTTCCATCACAGGGAAGCGATACGCGACCGTGCCAAATATCTGCTTGTGAACCGGCGTACGGGAGAACCGTTGCGCGGTGTGGAACATATTGGATGTCACTATGCCAAGATATTCCCCAAGGAGGGTATCGGCGGAGTTGAGTTTCCGTATGTGTTGGCCGGAATGATAGAGGCATGGGGCGGTACTGTGGTTGACTATCCTGAAAGGCGCCATTGCTGCGGCTTTGGCTTCCGCAACTATCTTGTACAGGCCAACCGCGGATATTCGATAGGCAATTCGCAGAAGAAGCTGGAGTCCATGGCACCTTACAAACCTGACTTCATATTGACCAACTGCCCCGGCTGCGGCATGTTCCTGGACAAGTGGCAGTACACCATAGCCGAGATAGAAGGTACCACATACGGCGAGGATGGCAAGGGCATACCGGTGCTTACATACGAAGAGTTGGCAGGTCTTGTGCTCGGATACGACCCGTGGGAGCTTGGCTTGCAGATGCATCAGGTAGATGTCGAGCCGCTGCTCAACAAAATGGGTATAGAATATGACCCTGCAGCGAAATATCTGATGCCCAACGGCAAGTATATTGGCCGTCCTGCACAGGCTGCCGTGAATATGGGAGTTGAGTAGCGGATTTATAACTGATTTTACGAATACTGATATATGGGAAAGCAGGTAGTCATAGTAGGAGGCGGTGTTGCAGGCATGCAGGCTGCACTGTCGCTCAAGGCACGCGGGGCAGAACCAGTGATAGTCGAAAGAGGGGACAGATTGGGAGGTAAAGTTGCTGGATGGCATAAGCTGTTCCCGACATTCACGCCTGTGGAGGACGTGCTCGGTCCGATGTTGCAGCGCGTGCAGGAAGCCGGTATAGAGATACATACAGGTGCCGAAGTGGAGGCACTTGTGGACGGAGGTGTCGCCGTGAAGGGCGGCGGCAGGTTCAGTGGCGATGCCACGGTAATATGTTCCGGCTTCGATGTGTTCGATGCGCGGCGCAAGGAGGAGTACGGCTACGGTATATATGATAATGTAATCACTACGGTGGACCTTGAACGGATGTTCAACGAGGGGCATGTCGCTACCGTACAGGGAACGGCACCGCATCGTGTGGCTTTTCTGCATTGTGTGGGTTCGCGAGATGAGAAGGTCGGTGCTCACCACTGTTCCAAGGTGTGCTGCATTACGGGCGTGAAGCAGGCTATAGAGATGAAGAAACTCTTTCCAGCAGCCGAGATTTACAACTTCTATATGGATATACGAATGTTCGGCCCGGGATATGAGGAGCTTTACCGCAGGGCGCAGCTTGAATACAATATAAATTTTGTGCGCGGACGTATCTCCGAAGCCAGCCAGGCTATGGGCGGGAAGGTTCAGATAAAGGCGGAAGACACTCTGATAGGCCGCCCCTTGAAGATGACGGTTGATATGCTTGTGCTCATTGTCGGCATGAAGGGGGGCGCAAGCAATGCAAGCTATGCTGCCGGAGGCCTTGTCGTTGCCGACAACGGCTTCATGCAGCCGCTCGACCCGTTCTGCGGCAATGTGCTTTCAGGTAAAGAGGGAATATTTTATGCCGGTGCGGTGACAGCTCCGAAAAATATAGGTGACAGCCTCAATGAAGGTTCGGCGGTGGCCGACCGTGTGGCCGAATACTTAAAACTTTAGTGTCATGCCGCAGTTCGGATTTTCGATTTCTCAGCCGCGTGCAGTGAATCTCGACACAAACGATTTCGTGCCTGCCGAGAAATTGTTGCGGGAGTTGCCAGAGTTGCAGAGTTGTATAGCCTGCGGGTCTTGTACGGCGACGTGTACGGCAGGTAACCTGACATCGTTCAATTTCCGCAAGGTGCATACTCTTGTCCGCCGCGGCGAGTATCGCGAAGCCTATGAGCAGATGGACAAGTGCATGCTGTGCGGGAAGTGCCGCCTTGTGTGTCCGAGAGGTATTAACACGAGGGCGGTGGTGATGAAGATAAAGCGTGAATTGGGCGATTACCAGCGTTGACGGATAAGATCCGTTGCCAGTCAGAAATATTGATATGAATTATTACGACCATTTTGTCATACCGTTCGTTGTCGGTACGGCTTTCATGTTCGCCGTCATTGTCTGGAAGTGGGGGCGTTGGCTGTGGAAACTGCCCGTGGCGGACAAAAAAGCGATAGTGCGCGGTGTGTTTTCTCTTGATACCCTGCGTGCAATACGTGAGGTGGTGTACGAATCACTGCTGCACAGGAAAATATTCCGCGTCAATCCGGTGCTGGGCTACATGCACATGAGTCTCGCATTCGGATGGTTCCTGCTTATTGCTGTGGGTTGGATTGAAGCCTCGGTGGTGCTCGGTACAGGTACTCCGCTTCATGCCCACGTATTCTTCAGATACTTCGATACCGCTCAGCATACCGGCTGGAACCCATTTGCATTCATTATGGACTTGCTCCTGCTTATGGTGCTGTCCGGTGTTGCGCTGGCATGGTTCAAAAGGATGCGTTCGCGTGCGTTGGGTATGAAACGTACCACAAAGCATGTGTTTATAGACCGTGTGGCCCTTACGGCTTTGTGGCTCATATTCCCGTTGAGGCTCGTTTCGGAAAGTTTTGCTGCCGCAATAAAGCATAACGGAGGGTTTCTTACGGGAGGTCTCGGCAGTCTGATAGCTGCAACAATGGACTCTGCCGTAATAGAGACACTCAATTCGTTGGCATGGTGGCTCTATTCGTTTGCACTGGCATCATTCTTTGTGGCAATGCCTTTCTCGCGATACATGCATATCTTTACCGAGGTGCCGCTCATATTCCTGCGCCGTTACAGACTGCACAGCACGGCCCGTGAAAAAAGTTTCGATAATTTCCAGATACAGGCATGCTCGAGGTGCGGCATATGTATAGACCCGTGTCAGTTACAGAATGTACTTAACATCAACAATGTTCAGTCGGTTTATTTCCTGCGCGACAGGCGGTATGGCAAACTCGATGAAAAGGTGGCTGACAATTGTCTGATGTGCGGTTTGTGCGAGTCACGCTGTCCTGTGGGAATAGAACTCAACACGTTGAGGCTTAACAGCCGCCAGAAAAGTATAGACACACCGGCATTGACACGTTATGATTACTTGCAGGGAATTGACCGATCATCGGGGAACGGTAAGGTTGGTTATTTTGCCGGATGTATGACATTGCTTACACCGACGGTGCTCCGATCCATGGAACGCATCTTCGAGGCTGCCGGTGAAGGGGTATGGTGGGCAGACCGTGACGGAGGGTCGTGCTGCGGCCGTCCGCTGAAACTTTCTGGTGAGGTAAATGCCGCCGAACGTATCATGGCCCGCAACAAGGAATTGTTCGCCAAGCATGGCATCACCACATTGGTGACATCTTGTCCGATATGTCTAAAGGTATTCCGTGAGGACTATAATTTGGAAGGTATAGAGGTGATACATCATACTGAATATATACTACGGCTTGTGCATGCCGGCCGTTTGTCGGTTGAAGCTACCGGTCAGGAATTTACATATCATGACCCATGTGAGTTGGGACGTGGCAGCGGCATATATGAGGAGCCGCGTGAACTCATACGTATGGCGGGTCGCCTTGTGGAGCCTGAACACAATCGCCGTGAAGCGTTGTGTTGCGGCAGCAGTCTTGCGAACCTTGTGATAGACGACAGCCAGCAGTCGAAGATAGGAAGTGCCGTTACGTCCGAACTTGAGGCTACCGGTGCAGCTACCATAGTCACTGCATGTCCGCTTTGCAAAAAAGCGTTGGCGCGCGATGCATCTGTACGTGTGGCTGATATTTCACAGGTAGTGGCTGAGAACCTGCGTGTCGCTTCGTAATCGCTATGCGGAGCCATTTTTCAGAGCGTCAATATACATGATGACGATAATGCGGCTGTGCAGTAGTAAATTCTTTACTGTTGATACAGTATTGTAACATAGTGTATTATAGCTCTGGTGATGCATTGTATGATTGATTGTTGCAATTTTTAGTTTGCAAAACAATTAATTTGTTATTATCTTTGCACTGTCAATCGGGATAGAGTTTCTGGGATGACGTAATAAATGAGGATTGAAAGCCGTTTAAGCGGTGAAAGATACATCGCGGGGTGGAGCAGTTGGCAGCTCGTTGGGCTCATAACCCAAAGGTCGGAGGTTCGAGTCCTCCCCCCGCTACTAAAAGAGACCCTTGGGAAAGGGTCTCTTTTTTTATATGTCTTTAGCATTTGTTAGCTTTGTTATATGATAACAGATTTTATTGATAAAATTTTTTGTGGGGATAGTCTATATATAATGAAGCAGTTACCTGATGGCTGTTGCGATATTGTGGTAACATCTCCTCCTTATAATTTGAAAAATAGCACCGGTAACGGAATGAAAGATGGCCGCGGTGGGAAGTGGGCTAGCGCTGCATTATGTAATGGATATGCAGATTATGATGATAATATGCCGTATGATTTGTATTGTCAGTGGCAGCGTGAGTGTTTGACAGAGATGATGAGGCTTATTAAAGATGATGGTGCTATATTTTATAATCATAAATGGCGGGTTCAGGGAGGCTTAATACAGGACAGAAGAGAAATTATCCAGGATTTTCCGGTAAGGCAAATTATTATTTGGAAGCGTAAAGGAGGTATAAATTTTAATCCGGGATATTTCTTGCCCACTTATGAAGTGATTTATTTGATTGCCAAAAAGAAATTTAAATTAGCTCCCAAGGCTAATAGCGTTGGAGATGTTTGGGAGTTTATGCAGGAGGTGAATAATGAACATCCTGCGCCATTCCCTGTAGCATTGATAGATAGAATTATAGGAAGTACTAATGCTGAAATAATTTTAGACCCATTTATGGGCAGTGGCACTACGGCTGTTTCTGCAATTAGGCTGAAAAGGCATTATATTGGCATTGAATTATCTCAAAAATATTGCGATTTGGCAGAACAGAGAATAGCTGCAGCTAAAGATGGTGTATGTCGTAATAATGATGGTTTGTTGACCTTGTTTTAAAAAATATGAAAGCGAGTTTAGATTTAATAACCAAAGAGCAGTTAATTGAAAAATTTCGGAAATTGCAGGAAGAGGGATGGATATATAATTACAGAGGTGGGAATGCTGGAGCTGTTGGTAATATTGTAGAAGATAAGTTTGGAATAGCAGAAAATAATTTACCTATACCTAATGCTGCAGAATGGGAGTTAAAGGCTCAACGCGCAACGACATCATCCTTATTGACATTGGCGCACATAGAACCATCTCCACGTGCAACTCGTTTGGTATCTAAAATGTTGTTGCCTTTGTATGGCTGGCCACATAAGGAGGCTGGAATAAAATATTCGGAAAACGAAAAATCGTTTAGGAGTACAACATGGGCTAATGAATATACCGATAGAGGGTTTAGATTAAATGTTAATAGAAAAGAACAGCGTATAGAATTTATATGGGACAGTTCTAAATGTGATAAGGATAAGCATTGGAATTGGTTGCAGGAAGTAGAACGGAATATTGGTTTGGGACCGTTGCCTGTGTTGCCATATTGGGGCTTTAATGATCTATATACAAAAATAGGAACCAAATTACTGAATGCCTTCTATGTCAGGGCAGATGTTAAAAAGGAAGGGAAAGATGAATACTTCTATTATAATGATGTAAGAATATTAAAAGGCGTAAATATCGATAATCTTATTAATTGCATAGAGGATGGGCTTGTGTGTGTTGATTTCGACGCAAGAACAGGGCATAATCATGGAACCAAATTTAGAGTGAAGTTTGAGCATCTGCCAAAATTCTATACGGAAGTTATCAAGTTATTTTAATAGTTATAACAGTTAATCAACTCACAAAGCTTGCAGGAAAGCGGGGCTTCCCTGCAAGCGACGAAGGTTGGATGTGCAAATAAATCACATTCCTACAAGTGCAGAACGCATCGGAAGGATTTATTTTACATTTATAAAGATAATATATTTGTCTTAACAAAACAAATTGTCTGCACTGTTTTATTAAAATTGTAAAGTTTTCGTACCAAAATGTGGGGTAATTGTTTGGTTGCAGCCGCATGCAATAAAAAAGAATGTGCGGTGTGACTTGTCACACCGCACGAAATAATTCTTGGCTATGATATGTAGAGATGCAGCGCTATTGTCATACACCGGTACTATGACAGTGTGCGGCTCTCTTTAGGTTCTAGTGCTTGCTGAGATATTCTGATACACCTGCATCGGTGGCATTCATCGCATCCTTGCCTTTGGCCCAGTTTGCAGGGCAAACTTCACCGTACTCCTCGAAGTGCTGAAGAGCATCAACCATCCTTATTACTTCGTCGACGTTACGGCCGAGCGGAAGGTCGTTGATGACCATGTGTCTTACGATGCCGTTCTTGTCGATGAGGAACAAACCGCGGTATGCTACAGGTTTGCCTTCATACATGAGGTCATCGTTTTCATCAGCCATGTATTCACCGCCGAGCACCCCGTAGTTTTCTGATATAGTCTTGGATGAGTCCGATATGATAGGATATTTTATGCCTTCGATGCCGCCTTTGTTTTTTGGCTGTGAAAGCCATGCGAGATGGGAGTATTCCGAGTCAACGGAGCAGCCTATCACCTGTACGCCGCGGGCCTCGAATTCACCTATTTTTTCCTGGAAGGCGTGAAGTTCGGTCGGACATACGAATGTGAAGTCCATTGGATAGAAGAACAGTACCACATACTTGTTGCCTTCGTACTGCGAGAGGGTGAAATTGGAAACAATCTTGTTGCCATCTATAACTGCGGTCGCGTTGATTGCCGGAGCCTTCTTGCCAATCAGAGTTTTCATAATATCATTTATTTGTTAGTTGAATATATTTCTCGCGACAAAGATAATGCTTTGCCATATAAGCGCAATGTATTCATATTTATTTTAATATTGTATTTTCTTATATGCATATAAGGTATTCCATTAAAGGATGCCGTCGGGCAGGTATGTGATGGTGGCTGAGTCGCCTACGGTTACGTAGTTGTCGTTGGTCGCTATTATTGTGAATACGTAAATCTCGTTTTCTCCAGGAGTCAGTTCTACATTTTCCCAGCGCATGACTCCGTTGGTTGCCATACAAGTGCCGAGCGACGAGCCGTTAAGGTACAGTTCTGCTATACTCTGGTTTGTATATACAACAATGTCCTGTATCGGTTGGCTGCGTAAACTATGACGTTTCGAAGCGATGCGGAGAAACGGCTCGGTTTTATTCCAGTTGGCTTTGTATAGCCAGTATGCATCTTTTCGCATGCTTCTGTCGAAGGTTACCAAACCGCAGTTGCCTGCGCCGTCGGCACCGCCTGTTGAATGCTGGACTGCGCCGTGGTCAAATATGTCGCCGACAAACATGGCCCAAAATGCAGGGTCGTAATTCAGTGCTCCTATATGTACCTCATGCACATAGGCCTGCCAGTTTTCCGGATATAGACCATGTTCAGTATCACCGCGGCGTATGGCCTGTTCTGCATAACGGTGTATGTTCCCTTCTGCACGGTATGATATTGCTGATCGCAGTTTGCTCCATTCTGGGTCACCGTGAAGCTGGTCGCGCCATATTGCTATGTCGCCAGGTTGACCTTCATTCCAGCCGAACGTATGATTCCATACTATGAGGTCTGTAATGAAGTTGACTTCCCCGTCCTTATTGCTCATGCCTGCAGTAAGGCGTGTGGGGTCGAGTTCCTTGGTCATGTCATTCATCTCTCGAATGAAAGGCAGTGGGTCGTCTCCTATCAGTTCTGGTTCCACGAATACGCCCCAGAAAGCTACAGAGGGATTGTTGAAGTGCTGGTGTATCAATTCCTGCATTTGGAGCATACCGTTGTGCCGGAATTCATCGGTATTGTAGTAGCCGCGTTCGTAGAGTGATGCGGCTCCAATGAATGGGCCGTCAGCCAGTACTATTAGTCCCTCTTCGTCGCAGATATCGTAGAAGGCGGGGTGATGTGTTCCTCCGGCTACACGGACGGCATTGGCCCCCATTTCGCGTATGATTTTGATGTCGCGCCTCAGTTGCGCTTCGTTGAATGTCGGACCGTATACAGCTTGGTCACGCCATAGTACTACGCCACGTAAAGGGTAGCGCATGTCATTGAGATAGAAGCCTGTAGCAGCATCTACAGACACTTTGCGAAACCCAGTACGGAATGATACGGTATCGGTACGTCCCCCATCGTTGAGTGTTACGGTTACGGTATAAAGGTATGGGTCGGATATGCCATTCCATAAATGGGGATTTTCGAGGTCGAACTCCATTTCGGCCACCGACATGCCCATGTCGGCACGGTGGCGCAGGTGTCCGCTCCATACTACCGTATCGCGGTTGTCGCGCAGGGTCATGCCGAGTTGGACGCTTCGGGTTTCGGGAATGTTGACCGCTATGCGTGCTATGCCTGCGGCGTGCAGTGAGTCAACTGTTTCTGGAACTATAAGTATGCCGCTGCCTCCGTATCCGTCGAATCCTATCGTAGCCTGTTCGGTAACGATAATCTCTGCACTGCGGTACAGTCCTCCGTAGGAGTTATCCTTGCCTGCAGTCGGCAATACGTCGAAACGTGGCGCATTGTTGACTATTACCCAAAGCAGGTTTTTACCGCCGTAGTTGAGCAGGTTGGTGATTTCGAACTCGAATGCATTGTTGCCTCCGGCATGCATGCCTGCATGGTGTCCGTTGACCATGAGGTCGGTGACATTGCCCGCTCCGTAGAACCTTACGAAGACGCGTTTGCCTTGCCACTCTGGCAGGGCATGTACGTATTTTAGATAGTTGCCTGCTCCGCGGAAATATCCGGCATGTCCGGCAAGTGCATCGGTTATGTTCCAGGTATGCGGCAGGTCGACTTTTATGGTGTCGCGTTCATCGTATGTATAGAATTTCCAGCCCTTGTCAATGTTGTAAACCTTACGTGCCGAGCCTTCCAGCGTGCATATGCCGACAAGCAGAAACAGCAACAGAAATCTCCTCATATTCCAATTATGGTTATGGTCAAATCGTGTTCAGATGTATTGTCAACAGACAACTCACGGTGTTAAAGGTAGCGATTTTTTTACTACTTTCGTGACATAATACGAACCCTCACCATGAACATACTTGATATCATATTGCTTGCATTGCTGGCGGTGGCTGCCATAGCAGGCTGGCGTAAAGGGATAATAGTACAGGCGTGCGGCATAGCAGGTCTTGTCTTGGGCATAATGTTTGCCCTGCGCTTTAGCGGTCGTATTGGTATATGGCTCGACGTGGACGAGAAATTCGCATCCATACTTGGCTTCATTATAATATTTGTCATCAGTATAGTGGCGTTGGCTATTGTAGGATATCTGTTTAAGAAAGTATTCCACCTTACCGGTTTTGGGATATTGGACCGTATAGGCGGCTTGGTACTCAGTGTCGTTAAGATAGGTTTGCTGCTCGGTATACTTGTCGGTGCGTTTGTCGACATGAATAAGAACATTAAATTTGTGGAGCCGTCCGTGATAAATGATTCGGTAGTGTACAGGCCGTTGCATGATATGACCGAAGCCATATTTCCATATCTGCGGCATGTAAAGGAGTCCATAACCGACAACGACAATCAAAACGACTGACGCATGGCACAGAACGGCACTGGAACTGTAACCGAAAGCACGGGGAGCCATTATATTATACAGACCGACGAGGGTGTGCGTCTCGAGACCAAACTGCGCGGCCGTCTACGTCTGAATAACGTGCGCACGACAAATCCTGTGGCGGTTGGAGACAGGGTGCTTTATGAAACAGACGATGACGGCAATACTGTCATCACAGCTGTGGAACCGCGCCGTAACTATCTTATCAGGCGGGCATCGAACCTTTCCAAGGAGGCTCATATAATAGCGTCGAATCTTGACCAGGCCCTTATCGTTGCTACGCTTTTCTCACCGGTTACGAACACTGAGTTTATCGATCGTTTTCTTGTAACATGCGAGGCCTACGATATTCCGGCTGCGATAATACTCAACAAACTTGACCTTGCATCCGAACGTCCGGAGGAACTTGAGGAGTTCATGACCATATATGAGACGGCAGGATATAAGGTCTATCCCGTTGCTGCCGCAGAAAGAGAAGGGCTGGAGACGCTGCGCGAATTGACAGCCGGTCGTACGACACTTCTTACAGGCAATTCGGGAGTCGGCAAGTCGACAATAATCAAGTCGCTGCTACCTGATGCCGATGTACGCATACACAAAATTTCGGACCGTCACCACAAAGGCATGCATACTACGACATTCGCTCGCATGTATGCTCTCGAGGGAGGCGGAAGTATTATTGATACTCCAGGTATTAAGGGGTTCGGTTTGGTCGATATCGGTCAGGGAGAAGTATTCCGATATTTTCCTGAATTCATGCGTTATTCGCCCGAATGCCAGTATTACAACTGTACCCATACCCATGAACCTGGTTGTGCTGTGGTGGCTGCCGTGGAACGCGGTGAAATAGCTCCGCAGAGGTACATAAGCTATTTGAAACTGCTTGACGAAGATGGAAAATACCGACAGTAGGCAGGAATACGGTACGTCATGGTATCGTGAGCGTACTGACTATTTGACACAATTTATGCTGCCCGAGAGGCTCGATACCCTGTTGCGTGTGCTTGACATGCGTACGCGCTGGATGACGGTATGCATGGAGAATACGTTTCATTCGCAGAATGCAAGTGCCATAATACGCACCTGTGAGGCTTTCGGTATACAGGATATACATACGGTCGAGACGCTTTGTCCGTTCTCGCCTAATGCGGATGTGGTGAAAGGATCAGACAAATGGATTGATATTTGCCGTCATGCAGATACGAGCGAGGCCATCGCATCGTTTCGCAAAGCCGGATACCGTATCATTGCCACAACACCACATAGCGGTGATATAAGTCCGGAGGTGTTCGATGTGACTGCATCTCCCTTTGTGGTGTTTTTCGGTACGGAACATGCCGGTGTGAGCGATGAAGTGATTGCTGCTGCCGACGGATTCCTGCGTATTCCGATGTGCGGATTTGTGGAGAGCCTAAATGTGTCGGCCTCAGCCTCAATAGTGTTGTATATGCTGTCGCAGAAACTGCATGGCAGTGCGGCCGCATGGCGGCTCGGGGAATGCGAACGTCAGCGTTTGTTGCTTGAATGGATGACCAAAAGCATACGCGGTGCAGAGACGATACTTGATATGCACTTTCCGCAGTAGGAAATGCGACAATATAGAATCATATGAATACTGAAATCATTACTATAGGCGATGAGATACTTATCGGCCAGATAGTGGATACCAATTCTGCATGGATAGCTGCACGGTTGAATGAGGCAGGGTTTACGGTGACGCGCAAACTCTCCATAGGCGATAATCGCGGGGAGATTGTGGCGGCTGTCGACGGTGCTTTGGCAAAGTCGGATGCCGTAATCATCACAGGCGGCCTTGGTCCGACTAAGGACGATATAACAAAACTGACGCTTGCAGAGATGTTTGGTGGCAGAATGGTGTGTGATGAAGAGACTTATATGCGCAATGAGCGTACTCTTGCGGCGCGCGGAATAGAATACAACGAGTTGAACCGGGGACAGGCTATGGTGCCTGATACGGCTACGGTGCTTCAGAATTTGCATGGAACAGCGCCTGGTATGTGGTTCGAGCGCGACGGTAAGGTGGTAGTATCGCTTCCGGGCGTTCCGTTTGAGATGAAGGAGCTGATGACCGCAGAAGTGTTGCCGCGACTGCTGGCATATTTCAAACAGGGCAAGGTAGTACACCGTACGGCCATAACATTTGGTTTGGCCGAGTCGGTGCTTGCTGCAACAATTGCTTCGTGGGAAGATGCCTTGCCGGAATACCTGCATCTTGCATATCTTCCAAGTCCGTCTCAGATAAGACTTCGTTTGTCGGCTTACGATATCAAGAGTGACAGCGAGGAGACGGAAATCGATAGGCGTTTTAAGGAACTCGAACGTATGATACCAGAGTATTTTGTCGGTTACGAAGATGACACTGTAGCATCGGCGACGGCTGCTCTTTTGCGAAAGGCAGGAGCTACTTTGGCTGTGGCGGAGTCGTGTACCGGAGGAGCATTGAGCGCATCGTTTACGGCAATGGCTGGAGCATCGGAGTATTTCCTTGGTGGGGTTGTGTCGTACAGCAATGATGTCAAGGCTAATGTGCTTGGAGTACCTCGCGATACGTTGGAACTCTATGGCGCCGTGAGCGAGGAAACTGCTATGGCAATGGCAGATGGTGTACGTTGTCTGTGCGGTTCAGATTATGCGTTGTCGACAACTGGGATAGCCGGTCCTGCGGGCGGTAGTGAAGAGAAACCTGTCGGTACGGTATGGATAGGGCTTGCTACTCCGAACGGTACGATGGCCCGTAAGTTCGTGTTCAGTAGACTGCGTCCGCAGAATATAGAGCGTTTTGCAGCGGCGGCCGCAAATATGTTGCGTCTTGAACTTGTGTCTGCGTTGCGGTAATGGACCTTAAAATAACCAAAGGCCGCTGAAACTTAATTCAGCGGCCTTTGGTTATTTTATTTTTGGGATTTTTCGATTATCTGTTTGGTCTGTTCAAAAGTGAGGCTTGCAGGGTCGGTTCCTTTTGGAATGCGGTAGTTCTTTCCGTTCCATGAGATGTACGGACCGTAGCGTCCGTTTAGCACCTTCATCGTAGCATCCTCTTCAAATACCTTTATAGGTTCCTTGGAGGCTTTGGCGGCATTTTCTTTTTCGTGTATCAGCTCTATGGCACGTTCCAGCGTGATGCTGTACGGGTCATCCTTTCGTGGCAGCGAAGTAAACTTGCCATCGTAACGTACATAGGGGCCGTAACGTCCGGTGGACACCACAACTTCCTTGCCTTCATATTCACCAAGCGTGCGGGGAAGGGCGAAAAGAGCAAGAGCTTCGTCAAGCGTAATGGTGTCGATGAGCTGTCCTTTCTTCATGCTCGCATAGCGCGGCTTGCCGCCCTCCTCGGCCTCAATTTGAACCATGGGACCGTAACGTCCTATGCGGGCCGACACCTGACGGCCTGTTTTCGGGTCAACGCCAAGCACTCGCTCCTTGCTGTTGCGTGAAGGCTGTTCCTCGAGCGCCTGTTCAACGGTCGGGTGGAACTTGGCGTAGAAATCGGATATCATCTTTGTCCACTCCTTTTCGCCTTCTGCTATTTCGTCGAATTCCTTTTCGACATTGGCGGTGAAGTTATAGTCGAGTATCTTTTCGAAGTGTTTGTCGAGATAGTCGTTGACAATCATGCCTATATCGGTAGGAGCCAGTTTGGCTTTTTCGCGACCTACAGTTTCCGACAGTTCCTTGGTGGTTATCTTACCTTTTTCTAATTTTATAAGATTGTAGGCACGTTTCTCACCTGGCTTGTTTTGACGTATTACGTATCCGCGGGCTATGATTGTGGATATTGTCGGAGCATATGTTGACGGACGCCCTATACCGAGTTCCTCAAGACGGCGGACAAGAGATGCTTCGCTGTATCGGAAAGGCGGCTGGGTGAACCGTTCTGTAGCAGATATGTCCTGATACGAAAGAACATCTCCTGTATTGAGTTCCGGTAGTACATTGTCCGGTCCTTCTTCAGTTTCGTCTTCGACAGTCTCACTGTACAGTTTCAAAAATCCATCGAACATCACGACTTCGCCGGTTGCTGTAAATTTGTATGGCGATGTGTCTGCCGATATGCGGGCAACGGTTTTCTCAATGCGGGCCGGTGACATCTGTGATGCCACTGTACGTTTCCAGATAAGTTCGTAAAGACGCTGTTCCTCTGTCGTACCATCTATCTGTTGACGGTTGAGATAGGATGGGCGGATAGCTTCGTGGGCCTCCTGTGCACCTTTGCTCTTGGTTTTGTATTGGCGCGAGGAACTGTACTGCTCTCCGAACAGTTTTATGATTTCCTCGCGTGCAGCGGCAATAGCCTGTGACGACAGGTTCTGCGAGTCTGTACGCATGTAGGTTATGTAACCGCTTTCGTACAGACGCTGAGCAACGGTCATTGTCTGTGCAACAGACATGCCCAGTTTGCGGCCTGCCTCCTGCTGGAGGGTCGATGTGGTGAACGGGCCCGCAGGATACCTTTCGGCCGGTTTGCTTTCGCAACTGATAACTTTGAATGCAGCATCGCGGCACGAAGCAAGGAATTGTTCTGCTTCCTCGGCCGTCTGGAAGCGGTTGTCGAGTTCAGCCTTGAATAGAGTTTTTGATGGGTCGTCGTTGCGGTAAAAGCGTGCTGTCACCCTATAATATGGCGACGGCGCGAAGTTCATTATCTCCCTTTCTTTCTCTACAATAAGCCTCACGGCTACGCTTTGTACCCTCCCTGCCGAAAGCGACGGTTTGACCTTCTTCCACAGCACTGGGGACAGTTCGAAACCTACCAGGCGATCCAGTACGCGTCGTGCCTGCTGGGCATTGACGAGGTTCATGTCTATTGTGCGCGGATGCTCTATGGCATTTATTATCGCACTTTTGGTAATTTCGTGGAATACTATGCGCCGTGTGCGGTCGACAGGCAGTCCCAAAACTTGGCTGAGGTGCCAGGCTATGGCTTCTCCTTCGCGGTCTTCATCGGATGCAAGCCACACCTGTTTGGCATCATGTGCGTTTTTTGCTAGTGTTTCGACAAGTTTCTTCTTGTCAGGTGATATCTCGTAGTCGGGTTGGAAGTTGTTTTTTATATCTATGCCGAGTTCCTTCTTCGACAGGTCGCGGATGTGACCGTAACTAGACATCACAGTGTAGTCTTTCCCAAGGAATTTCTCGATTGTTTTAGCTTTGGCCGGAGATTCGACAATAACAAGGTTCTCGTGGGCCTTTTTTGTGGTTGTTTGCTTCTTTTCCTGCGCCATTGTAGGTATGGGTGTCTATGAAAACAGAACCTAAAACATATTTTTAGGTTCTGTTCAGTCTATTTCTCGTCGGGTGCTATGAGTGTATAGGTGATTTTAACCCTTATCGGTTCGCTGCTGCCATTGACCTGTATCTTTGAAAGATAGTCGGAAAATGGCGTGTATGGCGAATATGTCGGGGCTATAGTGAAGCGTCGGCTTTCATCGTCGTCATTCTGTAGGGCATGCTGAAGGAACGAGGAGATATCCATCATGTAATAGCCTTTACCAGGCGTTCGGTTCAACTCTCCTCCGTAAGCTACCTCGATACTCGAGGAACCAGATATGTAATAGTCGGGTATGGTTGTAAATCTACCATAGTCGGTATAACTTCCCAACATCTGGAATGCCTTGTCGTATGCTTCGATGGTATGTTCCGTCATCCAAACATACATTTGTGCCTGATTTATGAAGATACCGTAATCGGTAGTTGGCTTGAGAGCCTCGATGGCATCGAAAAATCCGTCTGGGAATTCCAATACCGTAGCCATGCCTCCTATGCCCTGTATGTATGCTGAACCGTCAACAGCAATTTCCTGTTTGTCGTTAAGGCCTGCGTATTGTGTACCACTGTAGTCGTGTGATATGCAGGCTACGGATGTATTGTATGTGCCTTCCGCATCGGAGAATGATATCTGGAATGCGGCAGTAACTTCTTTTTCTCCCTTGTAATCATCGTCATCAGTATCGAGTTCTATTTCCCATTCGTCCCTTTCGCGCTGGAAATAGAAGTTCATGTTGGTGTTAGGCAGATAGTTGGCATAAAGTGCTGCATCTGATGTTGTGCCAGGGGCCTGTGCTATTACGAAACCTTTGAACTGTTCGAGAAAATCGAGTGTCTTTTCGTTATAGAACAGCATTGTATCCGCCATGTAAAGTTCTTCGAGGAGTTTCTCTCCTGCGGGAAGTATTGTCAGTTTTATTTCTTCTATATCGGTCGGCTCTCCTGAATAATCGAAACAGAATACGGGATCTTCGTAGATATATTTTTCGTATTGGAATGACTGATAATACATTGTGTCTGTCGAATAGGCGAGAGAGTCGCGCAGACGATATATGTTGAATGTCTGTTTCTGGCTTGGATTGCCACCGACCAGTTTCATGTTGATTACCAGCTTTACAGAATCGAACGGGCCTTTGCGTCCTTTGAAGAAGTTTGGGGTATAAGGTTCGGCTGGCGTACCGGTAAATGCGGATGCCCCGCAGGTTATGCCAAGCAAAGGGTCGGACATGGAACCTATATATCCCACATTCGTATTCATGGAGCCGCGGGTGTTGGCCGTCGAGCCGCGAAGACCGATGGAGTCGGTATATGTTTGAAAGGCCTTTATGGTTTCGTTTGCACCCAGCCCGATAGTGTCTATGCGTATTTCCAGTTTTTCACCACCTCCGGGAATGAGACTGCCACCCAATGTGTCATCAACATTTGTGCATGACGAAACCAATATTGCCGCAGTCACCGCTACGGCAAATAATGAGATGTGCTTATAGAAGCCCTTCATAGAATTTCTGGTAATTGTCGAAATAGTCGGGAGTATCGGCCGGCTGCCATGCCATTATCGGCTTTCCTGCCTTCCCCAATGCTGCAGTTATTTCCGGTGATGGGTTTGGCGTGCGCATAACAATACCATCGGCATACTCTATAACGAGTTTCATGACGTTTTCGTATGAAGGATTGTCAAGCAATGACAGTTTTGTGTCGTTGATATTCTCGTTCTCGATTTTCTGACGGAACTCGGGAGCAAGTGTTCCGGCGAAGGCATCGTCGTATATCGAAACAGCAATTTTTACATTACTGAACATCGGATCGTCAGCGAATGTGTTGCGTAGATATATAGGCATGACTGACGAGAACCAGCCGTGACAGTGGACAATATCAGGAGTCCACCTCAACTTGCGTACAGTTTCGAGTACGCCCCTTGCGAAGAAAGTGGCTCTTTCGTCGTTATCTTGGAAAGGCTTTCCATTGTCTGGGTCGTTCAGTACTGCCTTGCGGGCAAAATAATCGTCGTTGTCGATGAAATATATCTGAACCCTTGCCGACGGTATGGAAGCCACCTTAATGATAAGCTGGTGGTCATTGTCGTCGATGATAAGGTTCATTCCCGAAAGGCGGATGACCTCATGCAACTGATTGCGCCTTTCGTTTATAACGCCGTAGCGCGGCATGAAAGTTCTTGTTTCATTGCCCCGCTCCTGCATGGCCTGTACAAGTTGCCTGCATTCCGACGAAATGTCAGTCGGTGGTAGATAAGGGGTTATCTCCTGACAAACGTATAGTATTTTTGAGCCAGCCATTTATAGGAAACTTAAGAATACTTGCAAATGTACGAATAATTTACAAGCCTGCCATTTTTAAATTCAAAAAAGGCTCGGCGGTATGTCATCATAGTATCAGCATGGCATCGCCGTAGGTGCCGAAGCGGTAACCTTCTTCGATGGCTACTTTGTAGGCATTCATGATGGTATCGTATCCGCCGAATGCCGCAACATGCATGAGTTGTGTCGAACAAGGGAGATGAAAGTTAGAGACCATTGAATCGGCTATGCTGAATTCGTAGGGGCAGAAGATGAACTTGTTGGTCCAGCCTTCGCGCGGTTTAAGCATGCCGTTGGTCGATACGCTGCTTTCGATAGCTCTCTGTACCGATGTGCCGATTGCACATACACGGTGGCCGCTGCGTTTTGCCGCATTGACCTTTTCAGCTGCCTCCTCGGAGATACGCATTTGTTCGGAGTCCATCTTATGTTTTGTTAGGTCCTCGACATCGACAGTCCGGAAGTTGCCAAGCCCAACGTGGAGCGTTATCATAGCGGACTCGATGCCTTTGATTTCGAGCCTTTTGAGAAGGTGCTTGCTGAAATGAAGACCTGCGGTCGGGGCGGCTACTGCACCTTCCTCGGTCGCGAAAATGGTCTGATAGCGTTCGGCGTCGATAGGTTCCACCTTGTCGCGTATCCAGCGTGGAAGTGGAGTTTCTCCGAATTTGTACAGTGTGGCGCGGAATTCTTCGTAGGAACCATCGAAAAGGAAACGCAGTGTGCGTCCTCTTGAGGTGGTATTGTCTATGACTTCGGCAACAAGCAGGTCGTCATCGCCGAAATATAGTTTGTTGCCTATACGTATTTTGCGTGCTGGATCTACGAGTACGTCCCACAGCCGAAGGTCGCGGTTGAGCTCGCGAAGCAGAAAGATTTCGATTTCGGCACCGGTTTTTTCCTTGTTGCCGTAAAGCCTTGCGGGGAATACCTTGGTGTTATTGAATATGAAAACGTCCTTCTCGTTGAAGTAGTCTATTATGTCCTTGAAAATTCTGTGTTCGATTTTGCCCGTTTTACGGTCTATGACCATGAGGCGCGACTCATCGCGGTTCTCGGTGGGATATTTCGCCAATAGTTCGGGCGAAAAGTTGTAGTTGTACTGTGAAAGTTTCATCCCTTGAAATAATGCGAGAATTTATGTATGGTATCTGTTGTCACCGGTCCGGGGCTATGCCTTCGGGCAGGACATAAGTAATTATATTACGATGAAAATTGTAATTTGTTTCACTTTTATCTGGATTTTTGTCTGGAAGAGACATGAGCAACATAAAATGCCCTAATCCGATATGTCTGATTAGGGCTGTGAGGTTTATGGCGTGTGACTGTTTATTTCAGTATTGCAGTTATTTCATCCATTGTGTATGCATCCTCCACGCGGAAACCTCCACTGCGTGTGCGGCGCAGCGATGTGAGATATGCACCGCTGTGGAGCACTTCACCTATTTCGCGTGCCAACGAACGGATGTAGGTCCCTTTGCTGCATGTTACCCGCACTGTGATGCTTGGGAGGTTGCATTCGAGCAGTTCCATGGAATATATTGTTATCATTGCTGCCCTCATTTTGACCTCCTCGCCTTCACGTGCGTATTCGTAGGCGCGCTGGCCGTCTATTTTCTTTGCCGAATAGAGCGGTGGCATTTGCAGCCTTTCTCCTGAAAGTGATATAAGAGCCTTTTCGATGTCATCGCGTGTGATATGTTTCCACGGATATGTGGCATCGACCGGATGTTCCATGTCAAAACTTGGGGTGGTGGCTCCGAGCATTATGCCTGCTATGTACTCTTTTTCTTCGGACTGTAGGGTTTCAACCATTTTTGTGGCCTTGCCGAGGCATATCAGTAATACTCCGCTGGCTAACGGATCGAGTGTCCCTGCATGACCGACTTTAAGATCTTTGAGCCCGTTGCGGCGAAGCATGAATTTTACCTTTCGTACCGCATCGGTAGAAGTCCAGCCCAACGGCTTGTCCGCCACCAGTACATAACCTTCCTTAAAGTTTGTCTCTTTCGAAAACGGCTGTTTCAATTTGTTTGGCGTTTTGTCTGGTTAGAACAGATAGAAACATATTGAAATGATACCGACAACGGCACAGTATACTGCAAACCATGTGAGTTTGCCTTTATTGACTATGCGTATCATCCAGCGGCAGGCAAGTGTGCCTGTAAAATATGCGGCTACAAACCCGCATACAAGCTGCCATGTGCCGACCGAAGCTACACCGCTTTTCATGCCGATGAGCTCCAAAAGGTTCATGCCTATTATGGGAACAAGAACCATAAGAAACGAGAATTTGGACATCTCGCTGCGCTGTACGCCGAGTAGGAGCCCTGTCGATATGGTGGCACCGGAGCGCGACAACCCTGGCAGGGCAGCCAATGCTTGTGCGATGCCTATCACAAATGCGCGTCCGGGAGTAATCTGACCTGTGCGCGGTTTGGCAAGTCCGGCAAATGTGAGCAGGCAGGCGGTTATGAGCAGCATGATGCCTACGAGCAGAAGATTTGATGTGAACAGGCCCTCTATGGTGTCTCGGAAGAAGAAGCCGACTACGGCAATAGGTATCATGGAAATGATGATATTGATGATATACCTTGTTTCGGTATTCATTTGAAATTTGAACAGACCTTTGAACAGCTGTCCGATCTCGCGATAGAATACTGTAATGGTACTCAATACTGTTGCGGCATGTACAGCCATTGTGAACTGAAGGTTGCTTTCTCCTTTAATGCCGAAAAAGTAGTTGGCCAATTCGAGGTGACCGCTGCTGCTGACAGGGAGGAATTCGGTGAGTCCCTGCAGTATACCCATGATTATGGCTTCCAGAATACTCATTTTGTGCTAGGGTTATTTGTTGTTTTTAAAGCGTTTCATGATGGCGAAAATTTCCATGGCGAAACCTGACAGTACGAGTATAGGCGCAAGGGTTATGCGCCTGAAGTTGAACATCGAATAGTCGAACTGGTCGGGTGTCTTACTGCCTCCGCCGCTCATCAATATGAAGCCGAGCAGGAGCAGGCCAAAACCGACGAGCATGAATATGTAGTTCTTGCGGCCCAGAGGCATGCGTATTTCTTTGGTCGTGTCGGGCCGTTGTGAGGGGGTTTTGTGATTTTTGTCTGTCATTGTCTGTATATTGTTGCGGACCGTGTATCTGTTAATAAAGGTTTATTTTCGTATAGTTCATCTTGACGAACTTGTTCACGGCAAATACCGTAAACAGGGCAGATATGAGTATGCCGAGCACCAACATGCCGCACAGTGTGTAGTATACAGGCATGCTTTCCGTAAGCAGGGTGACTTCCGGCAGACCTTCGTTGAGACCCGCCACGAGACCGAGGAACATCGCTCCTGCTATAAGCCATGCGTATATGCCGTGGAGAATGCTGCGAAGCAGGAATGGCTTGACTATGAACCAGCGTGATGCACCTACCAGACGCATGGTGTTTATGAGGTATCGTTTGGAGTATATCGTAAGCCTGATGGTGTTGTTGAGCAGAATGAGGGCTATCACCAGCAGTGCCCCGCCGAAGAGCAGCAGTGCAAAGTTGAATTTGTTTATATTGGTACTTATCTGTTCTACAACGTTTTTCTGATATACAACCTCTTCTACGCCTTTCCATCCGGAAACCTCCTTTTCGAACCGGCGGACATGTTCTTTCTCAGAAAAGTCGGAGTTAAGTTTTATTTCGTACGAATCGGGTAGTGGGTTGAACGAAAGAAATTCCACGAAGTCGCTGCCGACTTGTTCCTTGAAATCCTCCGCTGCTGTCTCTTTCGGAACGAATGTCACTTCCTTTACGGCCTCCATGTCGCCGAGCATGCGGCCTATTTCGGCCATGCGTTCGGGATCGGCGTCGCTACGGAGCATGATGTGGATTGACATGTTTTCCTTCATCATTTCCGTGGCGCGTACGGCATTGAATATGAGATAGCCAACGCTGCCGAGCAGGAACAGCACCAATGCAATACTTATGGTGGATATTATGTACGAATTGCGTACCTTGCGCTTTAGACTTTTCGAATTTTCAGCTTTCGACATGTCTGATATGGTGATTTAGTTCTTTGTTTCCGGTTGTTTCTCGATGCAGGTTCTGCGTTGTGCATACACATATGTGGCGGAAGCGATGAAGCCTGCGAGTATTATTATCGAGCATATTAGTGTTACTGTTGAAGCGGCTTTGAAACCAGGAGCCCTAAATATGAATTCTACGGTATGGGTGCCCGTCGGAAGTACCATTGCACGCAGTACATAGTCGGCACGGAAATATGGAGCTTCCTCTCCGTCGATATAAGCCTTCCATCCCTTGTCGTAATATATTTCCGAGAATACCGCTACGCCGTCTGTAGCTGAGGTGTAATCGTAGGTAAGGTGGTTGACCCTATAGTCGGTGAGTGTTATTGTCGCAGTGCTGTCGGATGTGCCGTTCACAGTCAGCATCTCCGCGAAACGGCGGTCCGCAACGGCTTCGTGTTTGGTGTCTATTTTGTTGAGTGCGTCTATCTCCTCCTGCGGTGTGTCGGTTACCGTAACTTTGTCAACAAACCACGCCGCTCCGTTGGCATCCGGATTGAACTCTGCATGCAGCCGTCCGGTTGCTTGGTCGGGAATGATGAAATAGCGTGTGTTGAGCATGTTGTAAACTTCCATGTTCATCGGCATCAGGTGATGGTCTATCAGGTCCTGATAGCGCTGCAGCTTTGCACCGTGGTATCCGCCGACCGAACGGTGAAAATATGACGTTGTGGCATCGTTGAACGTGCTGACAGAGAGGTTGGCCACCCTGTATCCGGGCAGTGTGTCACGCAATATCTCCTTGTCGGCTTCTGTCGGGTATATCTGCGTGCGGCGTGCGGGGACGAAACTGTCGTGCGAGAGGTATCGCATGTCGGCCGGTATGAGGTCGATGCATGCCAATACGGCAAGGCATCCCATGAGTACGCCTTTCTTGATACGTCCTTTCATGTAGAGCACGACGAAGCCTGCCGATATGAGGACGAGCAACAGTGACCTCCATGCATCCATGCGGAGAATTGATGCGCGTTCCGCTTCCATGGCCTCCGACACCATTATGGCAAACTGTCGGGCGCCGGCTTCGTCAAGACCGCCATATGTTGCGATGTTGTAAAGCAGCGGGAAGTCGCCAGGGGTGGAGAAACTGAATATGCGTCCGCCGAAGAGTGCCATGAACAGCGCAATGCTGCCAGTTATGCCTACACTCCATAATATGCCTTTACGCAGTTTGTCGGTCGGGATTTCGCCTTTCCACAACTCTGAAAGAACCAGACATGCGAGCGCAGGAACGGTCCATTGTATGATGACAAGTGCCGTGGATACTGCCCTGAACTTGTTGTATCCGGGCAGTATCTTGAAACACAGTTCCGTGAACCACATCATATTGCTGCCCCATGCAAGGAATAGTGACAGTATGCTGACAGCCAGCAGCCACCATTTCTTGCGGCCTTCGAGCACGAACAGTCCGAGAAAGGCGAAGAATATTATTGATGCGCCGAGGTAGGTCGGGCCTGCGGTGCCTGGCTGGTCGCCCCAATATGTGCCGAGCGGAAGGTTCGCAGGGTGTATACCGAACTGTGACAATACGTCAGCCACAGGACCGTCCGATGAAAACGGTTGTGCAGACGAGCCTCCCATGAGGTCCGGAATGAACATGTTGAGACTTTCGGTGCGTCCATAGCTCCATGCGGTGGCGTATTCTAGGTCAAGGCCGTTTTGTGATTTATTTCCGTCTTCTGTTGCGGCGGCGAGTTCAGATCCGCCGCGTGTAGTATCGGCTGTATGTTGCGCAGTGAAGTACAGCGGGGCGAAATTTGACCCTACGGCCAATATGGCGGCTAACGCCAATGCTCCGGTAGCCTTGCAGAAACGCGGCAGAAGTTTCTGGCGGCATGCACGTACCAGTTCGTTGATGAACATGGCTGCAATGACCAGCAGGAAATAGTAGGTTATCTGCGGATGGTTTGCCGATATTTCGAGCGATGCGGCAAGTGCTGCCAATGCGGCACCGAACCATATATGCCGACTGCGGTATGTATAGAATATTGCGCCTATCAGCAGCGGTATGTATGCCATTGCCCATACTTTTGAAATATGTCCGGCACCTATAATCAGTATAGTGTATGTGGAAAACCCGTATGCAAGGGAGGGCATTATGCCTACCCATGGGTTGACTTTCCACAACAGCGTCATCAGCCAGAAGCACAGCATGGCCGTGAAGGTCAGTATGGCCGGTTCGCCTACTACTTGAAGCGGCAGTTTTGAGGCATGGCGGATAATCCATGATGGTACCTTGAAATCAATCATATACGACGGCATGCCGCTGAATGAACTGCCTGTCCACTGCGGGTCCTCGCCATATTTCTCGATGTGGCGTTCGATGTCGGCACTTGCACCTATGTACTGTGTCACATCGTGCATGTTGAGCTTCTCTCCGTTGAACTGCGGGGCGAAGTATAGCATTGATACCAGCAGAAATATGATTGGTGCTGCCACATAGGGCAGCCAGCGCGGAAGTTTCCCTTTTTTGTCCATACGGGGCAGTGTTTGCATATCTTGCAAAGTAACGAAAAATAGTTGAGATTATGACCGGCATGCGTCGTTAATATATGTTCATTGGCTTGTGCAGGGCAGATGTGGTGTGTTTTTTTGACAAATGCTTCCAAAAACGACAGACATGTTCCGTATAAAGGGACATACTGTCGTAAATTTGCATTATTTTTGCACCACAGCTGGGGAATATGGACAGGTTGAATGAGATAAAAAAACCGCTGGAACGTGAATTCTCCGAATATACGGAATTCATAAAGAGAGTTCTGCACAGCGATGACCCGTTCGTGTCGGGTATCATGGATTATATTATTTCGTCACACGGTAAGGGAATACGACCTTTGCTTGTGTTTCTGTGTGCCGGAATACATTCTAAGGCAGGTATAGGAAAACGTTCGTATCTGGCTGCCATGCTTGTGGAGATGATACACAATGCATCGTTGATACACGATGATGTTGTCGATGGCTCGGATACGCGTCATGGAAAACCTACCGTACACAGCAAGTGGAATTCCCGCGTTTCAGTACTTTCGGGCGACTATATTCTGGCGCGCAGCTACGTGATAGGCATGCGCAGCGCGCAGTACGACATTGTGTCATACATAACCGCCGGTATAGCCGAACTTGTGGAGGGCGAGCTTATACAGAGTGAACTGAATGAGAAACGTGTGGTTACACGCCAGTCGTATCTTGATATAATATTCAAAAAAACGGCTACGCTTATCGGAGTGAGCAGCGGTTCGGGTGCCATGTCGGCGGGCGCCAATCCTACGGAAGTAGGACTTGCACGTCAAATAGGCCTGAATCTCGGGATGGCTTTCCAGATAAAAGACGATATACTCGATTATGCACCGTCGGAACAGACCGGCAAGTCGTCGTGCGCCGACCTGCGCGAGGGTAAGGTTACACTTCCTCTGATAGCAATCCTCGAACGTTGCGGCAAGACAGAGTGCCAAACCATAATGGACAAAGTGAAGGCTGCCGGAAGCAATCCTGAATTAATAGAGGAGATATCGGCGTTTGTGCATAAAGAAGGAGGTATAGAAGCGGCTAAGGCGGTGATGAATTTGTATCTTGACGCTGCACGCAGTGTGATACGTACATATCCTGAATCGACTTATCGCCATTCTCTCGAGTTGCTTTGTGATTATATAGGCGACAGGGAAAAGTAGTTTAGAGTACTAAAACGATAAAGGCCGTATCGGGAAATACGGCCTTTATCGTTTTAGGTATTGATTATTTGGCCTTTGATGTGTCACCGTTCAATGGTAGCGTGAACAGGAATTCAAGTCCACCCTCGCGACGTTCCTTTGCAATGATTGTACCCCCATGCAGGGCAATTATGTTTTTCACTATCGACAGCCCGAGACCTGAGCCGCCGTTGTCGCGCGTACGGCCTTCATCGAGACGGTAGAAACGTTCGAACAATCGGTTGAGTTTACTCTTGTCCTTAATGCCGCAGCCGTTGTCGGCAAACGATATGTAGGCATATCCGTTGCGTTCGCCGCGCAGGCTCAATGTTATGTCGACATCTTCACCCGCATGGTTTATCACATTGTCTGTAAGATTGCGGAATACAGAATAAATGAGGCTCTCGTTGCCGTGTATTGTCAATCCTTCAGGAAGTCTGTCATCCAAAGACGTACCTTTTGCCTGCATGGCCGGTTCTAACTCGGCAACAACGCGGTTGACTATCGATTTCAAGTTAACGTTTCCAAAATTGAATGACCCGGGTGTTTCCTCTATTTTGGTGAGAAGGCTCATGTCGCGTATAAGTTCCGACAGGGCGAGCGTTTGCTTGTAGGCCTTGTTGATGAAGTCACGTTCCTTTTCTTTCGGTAGCGGAGTTTCAAGTACGGTTTCCAGATAACCGCGGATGCTGGTAACGGGTGTACGTAGCTCGTGGGCGATGTTGCCTGTCATTTCCTGTTTCAGACGTCGCGTTTTTTGCTGACGGGTAATGTCGTTGAGAACTATCTCGAAACTTTTGTCATCGAAGACATTGACACGCAACAGGAATTCCATGCCCTGCTCGTTGATGTGCGTTTCGAAATACTGCTCATTGATGTTGGAAGCAAGGAACATTCTCACAGGTTCGAATACGTTTAGTTGAAGAATGGCGGGATTGTCGCTGACAACAGTGTCACTGATAGTGTTCATGTACTGAAGGAACAGTCCGTTGTAGAATTCCACCGAGCCGTCGGGGCGAAAGAAACATACTCCTTCAGCCGAACTGTGTACGTGTTGTAGCAACTTTTCGCGTTCGCGGACCAAAGTCTGTTCGCTCTCCTTGAGGCGTGTGTAACTGTCGGCTATGCGCTGGCCGATTTCGCCCAGCTCGTCTTTCGGGAAGTACGGTACTTGATTTGTAGGTGTTTCGTTTCCTGTTGTCGATGCGAAGTCACGCAACCGTTTTACCGAATTGCCGAAAAGTCTGCCCACGTAATTGATGAATATCAGTCCGATGATGAACAAGCATATTATGAAGTATAGAAAACCGTTGTTAGGCTTCAGGAAGTTTTGCACCTTTCCGTCGTACGGGAATGCTGCACGTACGAAATCGTTACCGAAATATTTGGCATAATAGATATACGGAATGTTTGTTGATGTCGACATGCGTATATCATAGGCTGCACCATCGGTTTTGGCCTTGGCAACTTCAGGGCGGTCGGAGTGGTTGTCGAGCATGCCGGTGTCGGCAATGTTGTCGAATACCACGCGGCCGTCGGCATTGATAACCGTAAGACGCAGGTCGCGCGGCATGGTGGATACGAGCCATTGCAAGGCATTGCCTCCGGTGGTGTCACTGACAACGCAGTCGTGTATCATTTCTGCGTATGCATCGAGTTTTTCTTCGAGAGCCTCGGTGCGGTAGCGGTATGCCTGGTTCTGTTCGAACAGTATGACGCCTGTGGTGAATATTACGAATATTACAAGGAAACTTAGCGTCAGTTTCCGCTGATATGTCATGTTCATTTTTCCGTGATGTTAAAGCGATAGCCGTATCCCGGGCGGCTCATTATGAGCGATGCCTTGTCGCCGAGTTTTTTGCGCAGACGTGTGATATGTACATCAACAGTACGTTCCGTTACGAACGGTGCGTCGGTCCATATCCTGTCTATGAGATCTTCGCGGCTGAATACGCGTGAAGGGTTGGATGCCAAAGTGGTAAGAATATCAAATTCGGTGCGGGTAAGTGGTATGGCGTTGGTTCCGATAATAACTTCCTTTGTGTCAAAATCGATTATGACATCGCCGATTTCAAGGCGTCCGTCATACTGACGTTCTGCGGCCGGATGGCCAGAAGAACGTTTGAGTACCGCACGGACACGTGCCACAACTTCCTTTATGGAGAAGGGTTTGGATATGTAATCGTCTCCGCCTACGGAAAAGCCTGTGAGCATGTCGTTTTCGGTATCCTTGGCTGTGAGAAAGATAATTGGAATTTTGTTCCCCTCCCTGCGCAATTTTTCGGCCATTTTGTAACCCGACATACCGCCCATCATGACATCGAGCAGTATCAGTGAATGTTCCGGTGAGAGCTTGCGCATCGCCTCTTCGGCAGACTGGGCCGTATCTACCGTATAGCCCTCGTTCGAGAGATTGAAGTCGAGTATTTCGCAGATGTCCTTCTCGTCATCTACGACGAGTAACCTTTCGTTCATGGTGTTTAATTGAATGTGCCGCAACAAAGGTATGATTATTCCTTTTCGTTGTTGCGGTTATGTTTCAGTATCTTTGCGTCGATGTAGAAAACTATCTCTTCGACGATGTTTCCGCAATGGTCGCCTATTCGTTCGATTTTGCGTAGTACCAGCATGGTTTCCAGTGCAGGGAGGGCCTGCTGAGGGTCTTGCTGTATGTATTCTGCCAATACGCGCTTATCGTCATGCAGTATCTCGTCCACAATGTCATCTTTGGCGAGTATGTGGCCGGACAGTTTTGTGTTTTCAGATTCAAGAGCCACGAAGCAGTCTGAAAGCATTGAGATGACCGTGGCGAACATCTTGTCGATGCGGAGGTCTTCCTTAAGACTGTCGGGTATCGCCATGCAGCTGCCGGATATGACCTGGCGGGCGATGCCGTCGGCAAAGTCGGCTATGCGTTCGAGGGTGCCGCTTATCTTGATAAGCGAGAGCACCAGTCGCAGGTCAACGGCTACGGGGCCGAAGAGCGCTATGTAGTTTTCGCAGTCGCTGTCTATCTTGAGTTCGTATGTGTCGACGCGTTTTTCGCGGCTGGCAACTTCGCGGGCAAGTTCCGCATCGTTGTTCATGTAGGCCTGACGGGCCTTTTCAAGTTGCGAGAGCACCAGCCCCCACATCTGGCTGACCTCGTCGCGAAGTAGTGTCAGCTCTTTCTCTGTATGTTTCATTATCATGATGAGTGTCTCTTTTTGGGTTTGTTTGTATAATGTCCGTACACTAACCGAACCTGCCGGTAATATAGTTCTGTGTCTGTACCTTGTCAGGATTGAGGAACATTTTTTTCGTATCGTTGTATTCCACAAGTTCGCCGAGCATGAAGAAACCTGTCTTGTCGCTTACACGTGCAGCCTGCTGCATGTTGTGTGTCACGATGACTATCGTGTAGTCATTCTTGAGCGAGTGGATGAGTTCTTCGATTTTGGAAGTGGATATAGGGTCGAGAGCCGAAGCAGGCTCGTCCATGAGCAGTATCGACGGCGACACGGCAAGTGCGCGCGCTATACAGAGCCTTTGCTGTTGCCCGCCGGAGAGTTCGTAAGCCGACTTTTTGAGTTTGTCCTTAACTTCTTCCCAAAGGGCTGCACCCTTGAGCGACTCCTCAACCTTCTGTGCTATGAATGCTTTGTCCTTGACACCGTTGACGCGCAGGCCGTAGGCAACGTTCTCGAAAATCGATTTAGGGAACGGGTTCGGCTTTTGGAATACCATGCCGACATTCTTGCGAAGTTCGTCAACCACGACGCTTTTGTCGTATATGTTCTTTCCGTCGATGAGGCATTCGCCCTCGAGGCGTGCACCAGGAATAAGGTCGTTCATGCGGTTGAACAGTCGCAGGAAAGTGGATTTGCCGCAGCCTGACGGACCGATGAAAGCCGTTACCGTATGGTCCTCCATGACCATGTTGATGTTCTTCAACGCATGGAAGTCTCCGTAATAGAAATCTATGTTTTTGGCTTCTATCATGATTTTAATTCGTTTTTACTTTTTTGCCGAAGTGACGGCGCATGAACGATGCGAGCAGATTCATGCCGAGTACGATGATAATGAGCACCAGTGCCGTTCCGTAGGCTATGGGACGTGTGGCTTCGAGGTCAGTGCCGCTGGTGGCTATCACATAAAGGTGATATGGGAGAGCCATGACCTGGTCGTAGATGCTCGAAGGCAGTTTGGGCAGGAAGTATGCCGCTGCCGTGAAGAGGATTGGGGCGGTCTCTCCGGATACACGCCCGATGGAGAGTATGAGGCCCGTAGTGATGTTCGGAAATGCCGAAGGAAGCACAACGCGCCAAATGGTCTGGAGTTTTGTGGCTCCGAGCGCCAGGCTGCCTGTACGGTATGAGTCGGGAACTGCCTTGAGGGCTTCCTCAGTGGTGCGTATCACGAGCGGTAGTGCCAGTAGACCGAGTGTGAATGAGCCTGCTATTATAGAGTCTCCGAACCCGAGAGTATTGACAAAAAGCGCCATGCCGAACAGACCGAAGATAATTGACGGTATGCTGCCGAGGTTGTTGGTCATGACGCGGATGAACTTCACAATCTTGCCGTTGCCTGCGTATTCGGTGGTGTAGATGGCAGACATAACGCCAAGCGGGAACGCCACTATCATACTGCCGATGATGAGGCAGAACGTGCCGACAATTGCCGGAAATATGCCGCCTCCGGTCATGCCGTCGGTGGGGGCAGTGGTGAGAAACTTCCAGTTGATGACACCTGCTCCATGATAAATGATGAAGCCGAGTATCCAGAACAGTATCGCAACGACCACAAGCCCGAGGATGCGGAATATCCAGAAGGCTATTTTCTGATTTGTCCTTTTGCCTGTCATAATCCTTTGTTGCTTTCTCGTTTTGATATTGCTTCGGCCGTTACGCTGATTATCATCGTGATGATGAATAGTACGCAGCCGAGCATGAAGAGTGCCTGATAATGCGGCCCGCCTGCAGGAGCTTCACCGAGTTCGGCCGCTATTGTAGCGGGTATTGTTCTTACCGGTTCGAAAAGCGAGTGTGGCATTACGGCGGCGTTGCCTGTCACCATGAGTACAGCCATAGTTTCGCCTATTGCACGTCCGATGCCGAGGACAACAGCGGCAGATATGCCGGAACCTGCGTAAGGAATGATGACCCTGTAAATGGTCTGCCAATGGGTGGCTCCGAGTGCGAGGCTTGCCTCACGCATTGCGCGCGGGGTATTGCGCATGGCATCTTCAGCCACGGTTATTATGGTAGGCAGGGCCATGATTGCCAGTACGATGCTTCCTGCAAAGGCTGTCTCTCCAACAGGAAGGTTGAATACTTTCTGAATGAGCGGGACGAGAACTACAAGACCGAAGAAGCCGTATACTACCGACGGTATGCCGGCGAGCAATTCTATGGTAGGCTTGAGGAAGCTTCGCATGCGGTTGCTGGCCAGTTCCGACATGTAGATTGCCACGCCGAGACCGAGCGGCAGTGCTATCAGTATCGCAACGAAGCTGACAAGCAGTGTGCCGAGGATAAGGGGCAGAGTACCGAACTGCGGGGCAGGCGTTGCCGTAGGTATCCACTGTTTGCCGCCGAAGAAGTCGGAAGGCGTTATCTTGTCGTTTAGGAGCACCTTTACGCCATCCATACCTTCGGGTGTGTATTCCTGTGGTACGAAAGCGATGATGCCGGGAGTGGAGGCTATGGCTTCACCAAGCCTTACGGGCAGAAGTTCGTAATTTTCACCCATCTCCTCTTCGGGATAGCGGTCGAAAATCTCTTCAAAACGGAACGGAACGATTTCTTCATCAGCCCCTCCAAATTCTTTCCAGTTGGTAGCCTCGTAGTCGAATATCTCCATTATGTCGACTGAACTGAGGTGAAGTACCGGATTGGAGGCGTTGACGCACAGGTTGTATCCCTTTTCAACAGAGGGACTGTTGAAAAGTCCCAGACCTTCGCGGAAGAGGAATACCACAATCAACAGTATGGTAATGGTGGTAATTGCTCCGCTGACGGTGAGGATGCCCTCTACGAACCTTTCCAGTATTTTACGTATCTTTTTCATGATTCATGCAGGCAGGCGGTGCCGTGCACGGACCGCCCATACTTCCTGTGTTATTCGCTTACCGGAATGAACCCGATTTCCTTTACAGTCTGCTGGCCTTCGGTTGACATGATGTAGTCGATGAATGGTTTTACGAGTTTCTCCGAATGAGCCATGTAATAGTAGTAAAGTGGTCTTACGATAGGGTAGCTGCCGTTCTTGGCGTTTTCTACGGACGGTTCGGTATAGTGTTGTCCGCCATCGTATGATACATGAATGGATTTGACGTCGTCATTCAGATAGGCAAGGCCTACGTAACCGATACCGCCCGGAGTCTGACTTATCGACTGGATGATTGCTCCTGTAGCCGGCATGCTCATTATGCCGTTCATGTAGTTGCGGTTTTTGAGTACGCTCTCCTTGAAGAATTCATAAGTACCGGACGATGTTTCACGCGAATAGGGAACTATTTTGAGGTCGGCGCCGCCTACTTCCTTCCAGTTGGTAATTTTACCGGTGAAGATACCCTCGAGCTGCTCTCGGGTGAGGTTTGTAACCTTGTTGGACGGATGTACTACTATGGCAAGTGCATCGTATGCTATGATTTTCTCTACCACCTTGTCGCCTGATGCCTGCATCTTCTGACGTTCTGAGAATTTGATGCGGCGGGATGCCTGTGCAATGTCGGTGGTGCCTTCCATGAGGGCCGAGATGCCTACACCGCTTCCACCTCCGGTTACGGTTACAGTTGCTGCCGGATTGGCGGCCATGTATTCTTCCGCTTCCTTCTGCGAAAGTGGGAGTACGGTGTCAGAACCTTTTACTTTCTGTGCGTTGGCTGTTGCAAACCCTGCAAATACGAGGGCTGCTGCGATGATGAATTTTTTCATAATTCCGGTTTTTTATCCTTTGGTTTTTTGCTTATTCTCAAAACTTGTATTGCAGACGGAGGGTGAACATGTTGTCCTTCAGGTCGGCTCCCATGCCGGCCAGATTGGTACTCGTTTCGTTGCGTACCATGTCGTAATAGGCCGTCAGTCTAACTCCGTCGGTTATCTCCCATGCTGCACCGAAACCGAATGCAGTACGCATTACATCCGTGATTGTCGTGCCGCCCAGACCAAGCCTGTTGTCTGATACCTTGGTGTTGGGGTCATACACATCATATTTCAGTATCACCGATACGGGTGTATCCTCTATTTCATGCGAGAGCAATACATAACCGCCACGGAACGGACGTATGTATGTGTCGGAAGATGGCAGTGCAGCGGTATTCGGACTTTTGCTTGAAGTCTGTGAACCTGGCTGCCGGCCGAACAGGTATTCGCCGCGCAGTGTGGTTTCGCCGAGGTCGGTCTCGAATGCGACCCATGCGTCGAAGCCGAAATACTGTCGCTTTGCATAACCTCCCCTGTTGGTTTCGGAGATGTCGGCCTGAAATCCGCCGTCGTGCATGGTGTAAACCGTTTCGGTGCCTTGATATACCGAGCCGAGATAGCAGGAGGCGCCGATGCCGAATTCGATGTCGTCAAACTCTTCGGATATTGTGAGGTGGCCGATGAAATCCTTGCGGCTGTCACTGTCCTTGCTTATGCCGTTTCCGGAGAAGAGACCGGCTTTTAATCCTATGATGTGCCACGGCGACTTTTCGGGAGCATTGATTATAAGCATCGCGCCGAAATCGCGTTCATCGGGGAAGAGCATTGGGAATATGTATGAACGTTCGGGGCTTTCGCGCTGCGATGACGATAATTCTATTTCAAGGCCGAACGGACGGTTGAAGACACCTGTCTGGAAGGCGAAAGTGCGCAGCCACGGTTCTCGCAGGGTGAAATATGCGTCTTTGAGAATCAGACCTTTTTCGGTACTTGCGTCTATCTGTACGACGGCCGATGCTACGGGGTGCTGGTAGGCGAATTTTAGGTGTCCGCGGCGCAGTCCGAAACGGTTGAAAGGTCGGTCGGTGTTTTCGTTGTCGGTGCCGACTTTGAGTTCGGCATCCTGTTCCCCCCATTGGTATTGTCCCTGGAGGTATCCCGATATTTTGAAACGGCTTTTCTTGCCATCGCCGTCGGTCATGGCCGAAGCTGTCGTATATACGGCTGCGAGGATGAACAAAAATGTTACGGCGGCGAATTTTCTCAACATCTTTATTTTGTGTTTTATTTGTTTGATGCCGCAAAGCTATGTCGGGCGTTTTAAGCTATGCTTACAATAATGTTACGAAAATGTTACGCATTGGTAAGGTGTTGTTTGTTAGTGTATTGGTATTGAAAGGGTGCGATTTTGTGATATTTGGAAGAATTTCTGCGAGGAGATGAGATATGGCTGTTTTGGAGTAATTATAATATGTATGGCCAAATGTTGCATATCAATGGAATTGTTGTATTTTTGTGTATGTGCTTGCGAAACTTATAATCTGGAAGTGTTTGGATTAAACATTTTTCATATTGTAGACTGCTTTTAGCCTGTAACCTTATCTAACCTATAGAATAACTTCGTATGAAAACAAGATTATATATAAAATTTGCCTTTGTGTTGATTGCGGTTCTGATGTTGCTGGGCGGTTGTAGTACTGACGGAGGCCCCAGGCAGGAATATGAATATATTTATGTAAACAATACAACATCAACTGTTGTTATCGAGGAGTATGACTATGATGGTGCTACTGTTCCGTTTCATACTTACAGCATAGAGCGAGGCAAAAGTATAACGATTATTAGTTACTTTAATGCTTTTCAGGTTTATTTGAGAGAGCCTTTCAGTTCGGCAGCTTATCTGAGAGTCTATGCAAATGGGACTATGACAGAATATCAAAACGATGGTAATTTTACAGGATTGTTTGACAGACGTTCATATGTTAAAGTAGATGACGATACCTATATATGGGTGTTCGAATAACATATTTGCGTCCCGGTCACACGGAGCCGAGTCAGGCAGTCATTCCTGTAGCCGATTATGAGCGTGCGCCATATCCACCCGAAAGGGATTGGTTTAATCGATAATTTTATTTAACTCTAAAGTAATGTCTTATGAAAACAAAATTGTTAACGAGACTGTTGACTGCATGTGTTGTAGTTATGGCTTTTTTTAGCAGTTGCGTTGGAGATAAATTTCCTCCGGTTCCCGTAGATTTCGTTTATGTCAATGCAACAGATTCGGAATCATTGGTGGCAATACTTATATATGATTCTGTAGAGGCTTTTAATGATTATGAGGCTGATGCAGTGTACATGATTGACCCTGGAAGTTCTTTGATTTTAACTGTAACTGATGACGTGGAAGTAAATGGCAGTGAGATACCTTTTTTTAGTTCTGTATATATTCGGATTTTGGAAGATGGTAATGTCGTTGCCGAATACGAACATGGGGATATAAATTCTCCGTATGATATTAATGCATATGCTCTTTCATCTGATGGCACTCTTACATATACTTATGTATTTAAATAAATAAAAGTAATGTATTATGAAAACAAGATTATATATAAAATTTGTTTCTGTGGTTGCAGCTGTTCTGCTGTCGTTTGTTAGTTGTATCGTAGATGACTTTCCTGAAGTTCCGGTAGATTTTGTTTATGTAAATGCAACGGAAACGCCCATTTCAATGAGTATATATAATTCAGTGTCAGCTTTTAATGGTGATATATCTGATGAATATTATATTATTGAGCCGGGAAATTCTTTGATTTTGACGACACAATACGAGTCGCTTGGACTGGTTGATGGTTATGTTGCCGAATCCACAATACCTTTTACTTTGGCTTATGCCATGAGGATTAAGGTTAATGAAGAGATGTTGGAATATAAGAATGGTGACAGGAATTCTCCTTTTGATATTAGGGCATATGCTCTTCCGTCCGATGACACTCTTACATATACTTATGTATTTAAATAAACATTGTTATCCTAACAACAAAGGCCGTGCAATTGCACGGCCTTTGTTGTTAGGATAACAGGCATTACGCCTGTTGTCGTATGTTATTTCTTGAGACGGGCGATGATTTCGTCGGCCACTTTCTTGCCTGACATCAGCATGCCTCCGAATATCGGACCCATGCGGGGAGTGCCGGATACGGCCGATGCCGCCATGCCGCAGACATAAAGACCGGGGTATATCTCTTTGGTGCCGCGTACCACTTCTTCCTCGCCGGCTGTTACATCGAGTGAGCGTTCGCCTATTACGCCGCCTGTTTCGGTCTCAAGACGTGCGCCGTTCTTGCGTGCTACGGTAGCTGCGATTTCGCTGTCGTGGCCGGTGCCGTCGATTACGACTTTGGCCATGATGTTGAGCGGGTCGACATGCAGACCTTCGCGAAGTACGGGAGTCCAGTTGACTACGACGCCACTAACCTTATTGTCCTTGTAGACGACATCCTCAACGGAGTAGCAGTTGAAAATGGTGGCGCCTGCATGCACTGCGTGGTAGAGAAGCGACGAGGTGCTTTCAACGGAGTCCATGACATAGAGCCCCTTGTCGAACGGGGCATAGTTTATTTCGAAGTCGCGTACGATGTCCATGGCCTCTTCCTGAATGACGATTTGGTTGAACATCATGGCTCCTCCCCACATGCCGCCGCCTGGGGCGAGCTTGCGGTCGAACTGTGCCACCTTCAGACCGGCCTTGGCCATGTAGTAGGCTGCAACAATACCCGACGGACCGCCGCCGACAATGGCAACATCGAGTTCGAGGTTCTTCTGCAGCTTCTCGAAATAGGTACTTACGATACCCTGCGATACTTTTGTTTCTATCATGTTTGTAATATTTGAATGTTTGATTTCTGTTATTCTTCCTTGGCTATGCCGTCTTCACCGCTGTGTTCCGTATAGTTGCAGTCGCGTAGGTTCTGACTTATGCGCATTGCGCAAAAGTGCGGGCCGCACATCGTGCAGTACTTGCCGTTGAGGTGGTTGGCTTCGCGGTAGTACTGAAGCGCACGTTCCGGGTCGAGGCTCAGGTTGAACTGGTCTTTCCAGCGGAATTCGTAACGGGCCTTGCTCAAGGCATTGTCGCGTATGTCGGCTCCGGGATGACCCTTGGCGAGGTCGGCGGCATGGGCAGCTATCTTGTAGGTAACCACACCGACGCGTACATCCTCCTTGTTGGGAAGGGCGAGATGTTCCTTCGGGGTTACGTAGCAGAGCATGGCGGTTCCGTACCAGCCTATCTGCGCTGCACCTATGGCGCTGGTGATATGGTCGTAGCCTGGGGCGATGTCGGTAACAAGCGGGCCGAGGGTATAGAATGGGGCGCCGTGGCACTTTTCTATTTGACGGTCCATGTTTTCGCGTATCTTGTGCATCGGCACGTGGCCCGGGCCTTCGATGAATGCCTGTACGTTCTTGGCCCATGCACGCTGTACGAGTTCGCCCATGGTATCGAGTTCGGCAAACTGTGCACGGTCATTGGCATCATATATGGCGCCAGGGCGAAGACCGTCGCCGAGCGACAGTGCAACATCGTACTGTGCGCAGATGTCGCAGATGTCATCGAAGTGTTCGTATAGGAAGCTCTCTTTCTGGTGGGCCTTGCACCACTGCGAGATGATGCTGCCGCCGCGGCTTACCATGCCGCACAGACGGTCGTTGGCATAGTGTATGTTCTTGAGGCGGATGCCGCAGTGGATTGTGAAGTAGTCTACACCCTGTTCGCATTGTTCGATGAGCGTGTCGCGGAACAGTTCCCATGTTAGGTCCTCGGCACGTCCCTTGACCTTTTCCATTGCCTGATACATGGGCACGGTGCCCACCGGTACGGGGCAGTTGCGGATAATCCATTCGCGTGTTTCGTGGATGTTGTCGCCCGTGGAGAGGTCCATGAGTGTATCACCGCCCCATTTGCAGCTCCAAATGGCCTTTTCTACCTCTTCCTCTATTGTCGAGGTGGTTGCGGAGTTGCCTATGTTGGTATTGATTTTAACGAGGAACTTGGAGCCGATAATCATCGGTTCGGCCTCCGGATGGTTGATGTTGGCGGGAAGCGCTGCGCGGCCGGCGGCTATCTCCTGACGGACAAATTCAGGAGTGATGTACGACTCTATGCCCAGTTCGCGGCAGTTCATGTTCTCGCGGATGGCCACATATTCCATTTCGGGGGTGATGATGCCCTGCTTGGCATAGTACATCTGTGTTATCTGACAGCCTTTTTTTGCGCGGTATGGAAGCTGTATGTGCTCGAAGCGCAGGTGATCGAGGCTGCGGTCGGCAAGGCGTGCCTTGCCATACTCGGAGCTGATTTCGGGCAGACGTTCCACATCGCGCGAACGTATCCATTCTTCACGCAGGCGGGGCAGCCCCTTGCGCAGGTCTATTTTGGCATCAGGGTCGCTGTATGCACCGCTGGTATCGTAGATGTAGACCGGAGCATTCTCGGTCATTACCTTTTCGCCGTTTTCAACGACTACGGTGGGGGTGAGTTTCACGCGGCGCATGCCGACGCGCATGTCGGGATAAAGTTCGCCCTTCATGTAAACCTTTTCCGAGTCGGGATAGGCAATTTTAATTTTCTCTTCCATAAGTATATGTTTTCGTGTTATTTCGTGAGTTGCATTACGCGTTTCATCTCTGCCACAGGGTCTTGCGCGCGCAGAATACTGCCGCTTAGGGCTATGCCGCTCAGGCCTGAGGCTTTCAGGTCGGGAATGTCTTCTGCTGTCACACCTCCTATTCCTATTACCGGCAGATTGATACTTGCCTCGCGCATGCTGCCGAGCAGACGGGCGTAACCTTCGAGTCCGAGTACGGGAGCGAGTTTCTCCTTGGTGGTGGTAAATCGGAACGGCCCGCAGCCTATGTAGTTGGCGCCGCCTTCGTAGTGGTGCACTATATCCTCAAATGTGTTTGCCGTACCGCCGATACGGAACCCCTTGCCGAGATAGCGGCGGGCATCGGCTACCGGCATGTCGAGTTTGCCGAGATGTACACCGTCCGCTCCGAGTCTGCGGACAAGTTCCACACGGTCGTCTATGATGAATACTGCACCTTGGGTGCGGCACATGTCGAGAGCCTTGACGGCAATCGGTTCGACTTCGGCGTCGCTGCAGCCTTTCATGCGAAGCTGTATCCAGCGGCATCCTCCTTCAAGCGCTATGCGCACCGAGTCGAGATAGGTTATCGTATCTGTGAAGTGGGTTATGAACTGAACGTCGAACATTTTTCCCTCCATGGTGTTTGCGGAAATTAAGGAGGCCGTAACGCTGTACGGGACGAACAAAATGATATACTCAGAAAAATTCCCTCCGACGGTATTAACCGTATCAGGTTCATTGGGTATAATCTCAGCCGCCCCTGTCGGGGGCACCCCTTTTTTCCAATCACAAATAAACGGATAATATTCCGGATAAAAAAGCCATTGACAGTTTTTTTGATGTGTTGCCTTGCAGGGTTGCATGGTTGAGGCTTTATGAGTACTTTCGTGAGGAATAATAATGTGATAGACCGATGAGTAGTCCTCCTGTGATACTTTCCATAGCCGGTTCCGACCCGTCTGGCGGAGCGGGCATACAGGCCGATATCAAGGCAGTGTCGGCTATGGGGTGTTATGCGGCCGCAGCCATAACGGCTGTCACCGTGCAGAATACATGCGGTGTATCGGACGTGGAATATCTTTCTCCGGAACTTGTCGCTGCACAGGTAGCAGCCGTGGTGACGGACTTAAAGCCGCAGGCTGTGAAAATAGGAATGACCGGAACGGCAGGGATTATAGCGGCTGTGTCGGAAGTGTTGCGTCGCGGAGAGTGTCGCAATGTGGTGCTCGACCCTGTTATGGTATCGACGAGCGGGCGCAGTCTTGCAGGTGATGAGGTTCTGTCTGTCATGTGTCGCGAATTGTTCCCGTTGTGCCGGTTGGTGACTCCCAATCTTGGTGAGGTGTCGCTCCTGTCGGAGCATCGTGTTTCGACGACAGCCGACATGGAGAATGCTGCACGTGCCTTGAATGAAAAATACGGATGTGCCTTTTTGGTGAAAGGCGGTCACCTCGATGGCGGCGAGATGGTTGATGTGCTTGCGGATGATGGTATACTGTACCGCTACTCAAGTCCGCGTATAGAGACCGGTAACCTGCATGGTACTGGATGTACACTTTCTTCGGCAATAGCGGCGTTGCTGGGGCGCGGATTGTCGCTCTCCGATGCGGTGGGCGAAGCCAAAAGATATATGGACTGCGCCATAGCGGCAGCCAGTGATATGCATATAGGCTGCGGCAATGGGCCGCTGTGGCATTTCCCGAACTTTAAATAGTCATGAAACTTATTGTTATAACGGCACCTGAATTTTTGCCAGGGGAGGCCGAAGTGTTGAACGCCTTGCTTGGCAATGGCTTGCATCGGCTTCATGTCCGGAAACCGTGTTCGACTGAGGATGAGTTGGCTGTACTCGTAGAACAGATACATGACAGGTTCCGTCAGCGTGTAACTCTGCATGACCATTTCGAACTGCAGCAACGTTATTCCCTTGGAGGAGTGCATCTCAATGGACGCAATCCGTCAGTGCCAGAAGGTTTTTTGGGGACGGTCAGCCGTTCGTGTCATTCGCTCGATGAAGTTGTTGCGTGGAAGGAGCATGCCGATTATCTGTTTTTAAGTCCTATATTCGACAGCATATCGAAGAGCGGTTATCGTTCAGGGTTTTCGTGTGAGCAGTTGTGTGAAGCCGCAGACAGAGGGATTATAGACAGTAGGGTGTTTGCCCTGGGTGGCGTGTCGACAGAGAACTTGCCGAATGTACGCAGCATGGGTTTTGGCGGGGCAGTATTTTTGGGCGACATTTGGTCGCGTTATCATTCTCCGGCCGATATGCAGGCAGTGCTGTGTCATTTTGAAAAGTTGCGTTCCGCTGCCGTGGATGACAAATGTATGGCCGGTCATTCCTCCCTGAGGTGGTGACAGTGCGGTTGGCTGCGACCATGTGTGTAAAAACGGAGCAATCAATTGCGCGGATGTGTAAACAAAAAGCGCGGTACGTGTCAGCGTACCGCGCTTTTTGTACCGTGCTATTGTACGATACAAACTTCCTGGAATAATAATTATTTCTTCGCGAAGAAGTCTTTTACCTGTTCGTTCGGGACAATATCAGTCTTGAAGACATATGCACCGGTCTTGTCCGACTTTACCATTTTGATTACCTTGGTAAAACTCTTGCCGGTACCGGTTTTAAGTGTTGCGACTACTTTCTTTGCCATGGTATGTTATCCTTATTTTATTTCACGGTGAATGGTAACCCTCTTCAAATAGGGATTGTATTTCCTGCGCTCGAGCCTGTCGGGCGAATTCTTTTTGTTCTTTGTAGTGATGTACCTCGACATTCCGGGTACGCCGCTCTCTTTCTGTTCCGTGCATTCAAGGATTACCTGTACACGGTTGCCTTTTCCTTTCTTTGCCATTGTTCAATAGTGGTTTAATAGAGGTTTTTGGGCGCTTTAGCCTCCTTGAGGGCGGCCTGGAGACCCTTTTTGTTGATAGTCTTAATTCCGGCAGCAGATACTTTCAGGGTAATCCAGCGGCCTTCGTCTTCCTTCCAGAAACGCTTGGTCTTCAAATTGGGATTGAATCTGCGTTTCGTACGCCTTACCGAGTGGGAAACGTTGTTTCCGGTAACGGCGGTTTTTCCGGTAATTTCGCAAGCTTTCATTCTGTTGTCTTATTGTTTATTATGCTCTATGTGCAATAAAGCCCGCAAATATACTACTTTTTTCGGAACGTGCAAAATACTTGCAATTAATGAAACGCTGCTGAAAATGTTTTGATAAGGTTATGACATGAAAAATCCCCGGACAACATCAGTGTCCGGGGGCGGATTTGTAATGGCGTCTATACCGGCGGGAAGCATCTGACGGAGGTTCTTTTTCGGACTGCAAGAGTCGTGTCTCCGGCGGTATGGACGCAGAATTAAGTACCTCAGTGTAATCGCGTGGGGTCAGGCCATGCTGCCTTTAATTTGAGCAACCCAAGCTTCTATGCGGGCATCGGTTTTGTCGGCTTCGTTGACATCGTCTATGGCAAGTCCTACAAAATTGCCGTCGATTACGGATACTGATGAGGCGTAGGTGTAGTCGCTGTCGGATACGAAACCGATAAACTTGCAATTGCTGTCCTTGAGGGCCTCGTAAAGGACTCCCATGCCGTCGCAGAAAGTGTCGGGATATGCTTCCGAATCGCCGCATCCGAACAGCGCGATTGTTTTGCCTGTCAGATTGGCTTTTTTAAATGTGTCTATGCCGTGCCCCCAGTCATCCTGCAGTTCTCCGTAACCCCATGTCGAAGTGCCTAAAATGAGTACCTCATAGCTGTCAATCATTTCGACCGTACTGCTGCCAACATCGTGAATGTCGCATGCATCTATGCCGAGATGCGAGGCTATCTGTTTTGCCACGTTTTCGGTTGTGCCTGTCGATGAGCCGTAAAATATTCCTGTCCTTTTCATATGTAATAATGTATTGGTTTTGCATATCGCAAAATAAAAACATGGGCTTGTGGTTTGAAATACCTATTATTTATGATTTGTAATTGAGTGATTTGGAATAAATGTTCATTTTTATGTTTTATATATATTATTGTTTCCATATATTTGCATTTGTAAATACATGTGCCGTATGGTACGGAACGGCATGTCGTAAATGTTTTAAAATACATCAATGGGTTTTCCGTACAGGCCCGTAAGTTGTTATGAAGAAATTATTGTTAATGGTTGCAGCTGCAATCCTTGGATTTACGGCTTGCGATAATGGAGGAGGGGAAATAATTTTCGGCTCCATTACAATTAAGGACAAGGCGCAGCTCGATCAGGAGGTGGGCGCGGCAGGCGATATCGTTAATGTTGATTTCGAATCCGAAATGCAGTGGAGCGCTTCTGTTACTGAGGGTGCAGGATGGATGTCGTTGGTGTCGCCGTCGTCGGGCGAAGCCGGCGAGTTCAGCCTTGAAATTGAGGTGAGGGCTAACGATACTGCTTCAGCGCGCGAAGGTTCCGTGTCGATTGTGTGTGGCGATGATAGGGTTGCAATCAAAATCAGGCAGTTTTCCGAAGATGGTGACAGCGGTGACGATGTAAATACTCCGGGGGAGGCGTCGCCGTTTCGTATGGTAAGTTGGATTGACTATAATGGCACAAAAGTCGGTTTTGATTACGGTAATGAGGGAATTAAAAGGATGGTGGTCATAAATGATGAATATGATGAGTATATAGATTATGACCTGACATACGGAGACGGAACCATAACATTGTCGTTTGAAACCGAATGGGAAGGCAGTACGCCTTCGTATCCCGGTACAGAGGGAACTGTTATTGGCGGCAGGAATGTAGTGGAGTATGTCGCAACACTCAATAGCGATGGCATGGTTGCATCGTATGAGGGTTCTTCCATTTTGTATATCGACTCCGACGGGTCGGGAGATATTTATGACTCATCGTTTGCCAAAGGAGAAATGGAATATGCCAACGGGCGTCTTGTCAAAATTACGGTGACTGACGATAACGGGAATGAAAGTGTGTATGATTTCCAGTGGGGTGGTAAAAATATAAGCAAAGTTTCTTATACTTTAAGAGGTGAAGGTCTTTCGCCGGTTGACTTGTATTCAGAGATAACGGCTGGTGAGCTGCTCAATGACCCTAAAATGAGTGTGGACATTAATTATCTTTTGGCTGATGACGAAGTCTTGGGTTCAGTGTTCGGCGAATGTCCTTTTGTCATTATGGGGTTGTGCGGCGAACGTTCGGCTCATCTGATGTCATCCATCAGGACGTATGATTCCGATGGGACGTTCATGTGTGAATCGTTATACACGTATGAAGTGGATGGTAGGGATTTTGTGGTAGGCGGAAGCGTATCAGGGAACGAATTTAATATAGAGTATTTGTAATAAGTATTCTTATTCATTAGGCCGCCGCGGACATCGGTCCGCGGCGGCTTTTGTTATACCAGGGAGGCAATATCGGGCAGAGTGTCGAGCGGCGTATATGTCACGCAGTCTTCGGTGGAGTAGAAATAGTGGCGCATGCCGTTGGTGAGCATGATGAAAGGTGCCCTGACGATAGAATTGTAGCGTACAGCCTGATTGAGTACGTCGGCGTTTATGGTTACGTCGGCAGCCTTGCACTCTACCAGCAATGTAGCGTTCATGTCGGGACGTAATACTACGATGTCGGCACGTTGTGTGGTGCCGCCGATTGCAAGCGGATATTCCTGTACGATACTTGTCGGTAACAGACGGAGGTGGCCGGTAAGCCAGCCGATGACGTGACGTCGTACCCATTCCTCGGGAGTGAGAAGCAGCCAGCTGCCGCGCAAACCGTCCCATATGTAGGTGCTGCCGCGGCGTCGGATCGCGCGAAGGTGTACGGGCGGTAAATTAAGTGTGGGGTACTTGTCCATTGATATTGGGAAAAAACGTAATTTTATCCCCGCCAGATCCAGACGGTTGCATGCAAAGGTAAGCAAATCGCACCAAATTAGGTGCGGCAGTGCAGGCGTAGAATAACTGTGGCGAGACAGATTATGGGACGTATTTTTGTATATAGGTTATTGACGGCAGTTGCCGTAATGTCATTTGCGGGCTTCGGCTTTGCGTACGGGCAGGCCGACAGTTGTGCCGTTGTGTACCGAGACCTTGCATCGAGACCGGATATCGTAAGTGCTGGTGCACGGTTGCAGCCGCGCGGCAATATAATGCCTTATCCTACGCGCGAAGAGGCGTTGGCTGCGGCTGCGGTATCGGATTATGTGATACCGCTTACGGAATGGGAGCGTACGGAAGTTGACGGCGGTACGTGTTTTACCGCACGATTCAAGGTGAGGTACGGATGGAATAACCGTTCGGTGCTGTTCCGCGTTGATGATGTTTCATCGTCATTCTGTGTGGTGGTCAATAGCGAAGCCGTGGGATACAGCCAGGCGGGCATGGGACGTACAGAATTCGATATTACAGATAACGTTCATCTTGATTACAATACTGTATCGGTCATCGTATTCGACAGTGTGGCTGCCGATGCCATAGAGGCCGACCGTGACCGTTCGCAGGCGCATATGGGACGGGCATGGGTTGTTTCCCAACCGGCCGTAAGGGTGCAGAACGTGTTGGTGTGGACATCGGAGGATAAAGTGCAGGAGTGTGGACATATTGACCTTGAGGTCGTAATGCAGAGCGTATTGCTCAATCCCAAGGAATATGATGTGAGGTATGAACTTATGTCGCCAGCCGGTAGTATCGTGTCTTCGGGCAGCAAAACGTTTGTCAGCAGCATGCAAAGCTGTGATACGTTGCATTTTTCGGTATCTGTGCCGTCTGTGCGAAACTGGAACCATGAAACGCCGGAACTGTATACCCTGTTGGTGGCGACATTCAACGAGAAGCGACCGCAGGAATACATGTCGTTTCGTATAGGGTTCCGTGAGGCAGGATGCAGGGACAGTACGCTTACTATCGACGGAGTAGCGGTGCCATTGCGTACGGCATGCTATGCTGCCAATCCGTTGCGTTCGTTGACACAGGCCAAATTGACGCAACTCAAATCACAGGGGTATAATTGTATAGTTGTCGATGGAACATCACAGCCGGATTTTTTCTATTCGTTGTGTGACAGTATCGGTATGTATGTTATGGATGTTGCCGATATAAACTTTACCGCAGAGACATATGCAGGTACACGCAATCCTGGCAACGACCCACTTTGGCGGGATGCTTTCAGGGATAGGATACGTAGGATGTATTATCATTCGCATATTCATCCGTGTGTCGTCATATCGGCACCTGCCTGTCATGCCGACAACGGATATTGCATGTATGAGGGATATCTGGACCTGAAACATATAGGCCGCGGACGTCCGGTCTTTTATTATGATGCCGACGGACAGTGGAACAACGACCTCGATGTGTCGCAACTGTTTGGTTCCAAGGTAATGGAGCGTCCAGACGGCAAGATGGATGTGTCGCTGGTGTGCGAGGACGAAGAATGGTATTTGGCCCTTTGCAACAACAGGCTCCTTACAGCCACAGAGGGGACATATAGGATAGTGGTACGTTCGGGCCGCAAGAAAACAGCCGTATTATCGGAGCCGTTCCGTCTCGATGGAGGAGGAGAGATGAGAGTGCCGCTCGGGGTTATCGGCGAGTTGGATAAAGGTAGTGTGGATGTGGAACTGCATATACGGAAAGATTCTGCAGAAATGAACTCAGCCAACAAGGGGCGTCGTAGGGTAGCCGATATGTACAACAGGCAGGAATACCGTCTGACAATGTGACGTTGGAGAACCCATAAGGCATGTGTTTCAAAAAATATCTGCGGTTTAATTTATTTTGATGGGAATGGATGCTTCTCGATTTTTATCGTATTTTTGCATCGGGAAATAACTCCGGGTATGAATTTGAAAATATTCATAATATTGTTCTCGGCAGTATTGTTCAATGCTGTGTTGTGTGCATCGGTAGTGCATTACGGTGATGCGTGCAGGAGCATTTCGTCCAAAGAACTGTGTTTGGTGGCAACCGGCTGCGGAGCATTGGCAGATGGTTGTAGCGGAACGCAACATAGTCATGGATGTACTTTCTCATCTTTGAGCATTAAGTGTTTACATAAGTTTTTCCATTTCCCGCCCGTTGTCGATATGGTCGAAACGAGCGGTTTTCATTCTTATATAGCGCTGAAGGAAAGTATCTTGCCTGGCAGCGGTACGCCTGTCAGTCTTCGGCGTCTCAATCTTTGATAAGTGTTGCGTCTTGGCGGCGCAAAACTGCAGTGTGCGAATGGGCATGGCAGTTCTGTTTTTGCACATGCGGGCTTCGGCTCCTGTGTATGTTTAATTTTCGGATGTTATATAAAGGAGATGTGAGATGAGCAATTCAGCAGTTTTTTTGGTCGTACTCATCACAGCCATGGTGCTTGTAGGGGCGGCATTGTTGATAGCCTTATGGCTCGCTCCGCGTTCAACGAACCCTCTGAAAGGAGAGGTGTACGAGTGCGGTATACCTACACGCGGCACATCATGGATGCAGTTTCGTGTGGGGTATTATCTGTTTGCAATACTCTACCTTGTTTTTGATGTGGAGACTGTGCTGTTGTTCCCGTGGGCCGTTGTGATGCGGGAACTCGGGCCGGGCGGACTTGCAAGCGTCCTGTTCTTTTTCATAATACTCGCACTCGGATTGGCTTATGCCTGGAAGAAAGGAGCTTTGAAATGGAAATAGGCAAGAACAAGAAGACGCATATCAAGAATATGCGGTATGAGGATTTCAAGGACAACGAATACCTTGAAAAATATGTGGAGGAACTTCGGCAAGGCGGTGTTCCGGTGGCTCTCGGCAAGTTGAGTGACATCATAAACTGGGGACGTTCCAATTCTGTGTGGCCGTTGACATTTGCCACGAGTTGCTGTGGCATAGAGTTCATGTGTGTGGGCGGCGCACATTACGACTTCGCTCGTTTCGGCTGGGAGGTGTATCGAAACAGCCCCCGTCAGGCCGATGTGATTTTTGTTTTCGGTACAATTGTACACAAAATGGCTCCTGTGTTGAAGCGTCTTTATGACCAGATGGCGGAACCTAAGTATGTTGTGGCCGTGGGCAGTTGTGCCATATCTGGCGGCCCGTTCAAGAATTCATACCATGTGGCGCAGGGTGTCGACCAAATAATTCCGGTCGATGTGTATGTGCCCGGATGTCCTCCGCGTCCGGATGCCATTCTGTACGGTATGATGCAGCTCGAGCGCAAGATTAAGGTACAGAATTTCTTCAAACTGCCGCAGCAGCCTGAAGTGAAAGAGAGTGTAACACCAGTTGAAAACGAGGCGCAATATGAAGCAAAAACTGACAAATAGATTCGGGTGGATAAACGAGAACAATATCGTCGAGAACGACGGCCGCCTGACAGTTACAGTAGCGCCCGACAAACTGACAGAGGTTGCTGCGTTCCTTAAGGAATGCGGTTATGATTTTCTTGTCGATATGGTAGGAATGGATTACGGCGACAGTCTGGGTGTTATCGATTATGTGGCACGCGGCGCCGATACGTCCGATTTGATTGCGCTCAAGACTTCTGTTCCTGACAGGGAGCATCCGTTGATACCGACCGTGTCGGGTGTATGGCGTGTGGCGCAGATTTATGAGCGCGAGGTACATGACTATTTCGGAATACGCTTTATCGGCAACAATGATATGCGTCGTCTTTTCCTGCGTGAAAGCTGGAAAGGCTATCCGCTGCGCAAGGATTACGATGCAGATCCGAACATTAATCCATTGCCGTTGGAAAACGAGCCTATTGCCGATATGGATACAATACCGGTATATGGTATTGATGCCGATGGCAAGGAAACCGTGACATACCGGCCGATGTATGGTGATGATGACTATGTAGTCAATATAGGCCCGCAGCACCCTGCAACCCACGGAGTGCTTCACTTGAGGGTGGCACTAGACGGTGAGATTGTTCGTTCCGTCGACCCACACTTCGGATACATACACCGCGGCATAGAGAAGATGTGCGAGGGATATACATATCCCCAGATACTGCATCTTACCGACAGGCTCGACTATTTGTCTGGAATTATGAACCGTCACGCCTTTTGCCTTTGCTGCGAAAAGGCACTGCAGATGGATGTTCCTGAACGGGCAGTAGTGATAAGAACTATATTCGATGAGCTCACGAGGATTGCGTCTCACCTTATAGGCTGGGGGTCGATATGCAATGATATGGGTGCCATTACGGCATTCATGTACGGACTGCGCGACCGCGAGAAGATAATGGATATATTTGAAGAGACGGCAGGCGGACGTCTTATGGCAGCCTATGATGTGATAGGCGGTGTGGCAAGCGACCTGCATCCCAATTTCCGCAGGCGCGTCAAGGAGTTCATACCATACATGCGTAAAATGCTGCATGAACATCACTTGCTGTTCTCTGCCAATCCGATTGCAACGGGGCGTATGAAAGGTGTGGGACATCTGTCGCTGGAGCAGGCTATCGCACTTGGCATTACAGGTCCTTCGGGCCGTGCCTCCGGTTGGAAGAATGACCTGCGAAAGGCAGAGCCGTATGCCGCATACGGCAAGGTAGATTTTGACGAAGTACTGCGTCAGGACGGCATGACGTTCGACCGTTATATAATTCGTCTTGACGAGATAGAGCAGTCGCTCCGTATCATAGAACAGTTGATAGACAACATACCTGAAGGTCCGTATGCCGAAAAGGTGAAGGGCGTCATCAAACTGCCGGAGGGCGATTTTTTCCAGCGAGTGGAGAATGCCCGTGGACAGTTCGGCGTACACATCACCAGCCGCGGCGACAAGACCCCGTACCGTGTCAAGTTCCGTTCGCCTTCCATGGTGCTCGTTGAGGCACTCAAGGATGTGGCTCCGGGAGGGAAGGTAGCTGACCTGATAATGCTCGGCGGTTCGTTTGATTACGTGATACCGTGTATCGACAGGTAGCGGATGTAAAAGATGATTTGTTATGTGGAGTTTCGAAAAACTAACAGAATGGATTGACACCTCGTTGCGCTCGTGCATGAGCGCCGACGGTGCGCTGCTGGTGGAATTCGTGCTCATAGGCATCGCCATACTTGTGGGATATGCGCTGCTGGCGTTGTTCCTCATTTATGCCGAACGCAAAATATGTGCATTCTTTCAGTGTCGTCTCGGACCTAACCGTGTAGGCAAGTGGGGGATATTCCAGTCGGTAGCCGACATGATAAAGATTTTGCTCAAGGAGCTGATACAAATCAACAAGTCGGACAAGATGCTGTTCCGTTTGGCATCGTTCTTTGTAATTATCGGCTCTGTGTGTACATTTGGCGCAATCCCGTTTGCCAAGGGACTGCAGGCGATTGATTTTAATGTCGGTGTGTTTTACATACTGGCCATATCGTCGCTTGGAGTAGTCGGCATACTGTTGGCCGGTTGGTCGAGCAACAGCAAGTATTCCATGATTGGTGCGATGCGTAGCGGTGCACAGCTGATAAGCTATGAAATATCGGCAGGTCTGTCGCTCATGGTGATAGTGGTGTACTCCGGTACGATGCAACTCTCCGAAATAGTCGCCCAGCAGGCCGACGGATGGTTCATATTCAAGGGACATGTTCCGGCATTCATCGCATTCGTGACATATCTTATTGCCGGTCATGCCGAGACGAACCGAGGCCCGTTCGATATGGCCGAGGCCGAGTCGGAACTTACTGCCGGTTACCACACCGAGTATTCAGGCATACAGTTCGGCTTTTTCTATCTGGCCGAGTACCTCAACCTGTTCATCATCGCTGCCGTGGCATCGACAATGTTCCTCGGCGGATGGCAGCCGCTGCACATCCCCGGATGGGACGGCTTCAACCATGTTATGGACTACATACCGTCGTTCCTGTGGTTCTTTGTCAAGACATGCTTCTGCATGTTCATGGCGATGTGGGTGAGGTGGTCGTTCCCGCGTCTGCGTATCGACCAGCTGCTTGGACTCGAATGGAAGATACTGATGCCGATATGTCTCATCAACCTCATATTGATGTCTGTCGTAGTGATATTGTAAGGGTATGAAAGTGTTGAATTATATAAAGAACATATTCGTCGGGTTGTGGCATCTTTGCCAGGGCATGTATGTGACGATGCTCAACTTCTGCCGTCCAAAGGTTACGCTGCAGTATCCCGAGAACCGTGGCACGAGGGAGTACGGTGAACGTTTCCGCGCTCTGCTGACCATGCCGCACGATGCCGACAACCATCACAAGTGCATAGCCTGCGGCATGTGTATGAACAGTTGTCCGAACGGGACCATAACCGTTGTGTCGAAAATGGAGACCGACACTGTGACCGGCAAGCCGAAAAAGGTGCTCGACAAGCATCTCTACAATCTCGGTAGCTGTATATTTTGCGGACTGTGTACGTCTGCATGTCCGACCGGTGCGATACGTTTCTCCAATGAGTTCGAACATTCGGTATTTACGAAAGACAGACTTTTGCTTCAGCTCAACAGACCTGGGTCATCGCTGGCACCTAAACCTGCGCCAAATACACAGACGGCCAAGCAGGACGTTGGAAAGCCTGTCGAAAACGTTGCAACAAAAACAGTCTGAGTCATGGAAGGAATAGCACAAATCGTTATTTTTTATATCCTCGCCGTGGCCATTGTGGCATGTTCCATTATGGCTGTCACCTCGCGAAGAATATTCCGTGCTGCGGTTTACCTGCTTGTCGTGCTGTTGTGCACGGCGGGCCTGTATCTGCTGCTCAATTACCATTTTCTTGCAGTGGTACAGTTATCTGTATATGCGGGCGGCATTCTGATACTGTTCATATTCGCTATTCTGCTTACGAGTGCCAAGGGCGATCGTACCGAACCTCATGATAAACGCAGGGTTGTATCGGGGGTGTTGACCGCGTTGGCTGGATTGGGCATCACATCATGGGCGACCGTCAAGCATCAGTTTCTTTACGGTAACAATCCTACCGTGTTAGGTGACCATGAAACGAATATGAAGGTTGTCGGAGAAACCCTTATGGGAACCGGCAAGTACGAATATCTGCTTTCTTTCGAGGCATTGAGCATATTGCTGCTCATATGTGCCGTCGGAGGCATATTGATTGCACGCAAGCGTTAACGGCAAAAATGGAGGTGAATATGATTTCAATGGAGCATTATCTTGTCGTGAGCTCTATAATGTTTTTTGTGGGCATTTACGGTTTCATAGCCCGCAAGAACCTGCTCGCAGTATTGATTTCCATAGAGTTGATACTTAACTCGGTGGAGATAAACTTCAGCGTGTTCAACCGCTATCTCTATCCGGAACATATGGAAGGGGTTTTCTTCAGCCTATTCGGTATAGCCATATCGGCTGCAGAGACAGCGGTGGCCATTGCCATAATGATAAACGTCTATCGCCTGGCCAGCAACATAGACATTCGTCACATAGACAAACTGAAATATTAGCCTTATGGGATTTTCGGTATATATCATTCTTGTCCCGATGCTCATGTTCCTCGTCATAGGACTGGGGAGCACGAAGTTGTCGCCGCGTGCGGCCGGCATATTCGGTACGCTCGGATTGAGTGTATCGGCGGTGCTGTCGTACATCACGGCCTTCCGTTACTTCTTTGCTGAAGGACTGCAGGAGGGGATCTACAGCAGCATCACGGCATGGTCCGTGGAATGGCTGCGTTTCAGTGACAAACTGCATATAGACATGGGAGTACTGCTTGACCCGATATCGGTGATGATGCTCGTGGTCATAACAACAGTATCGCTCATGGTGCACATTTACAGTTTCGGTTACATGAAAGGCGAACGCGGTTTTCAGCGTTACTATGCGTTTCTGTCGCTGTTCAGCTTTTCGATGCTCGGACTTGTGGTGGCAACCAACATATTCCAGATGTACATATTCTGGGAACTTGTGGGGGCTTCCTCATATCTTCTAATCGGTTTCTACTATACGAAGCCTGCTGCAATAGCAGCTTCCAAGAAAGCGTTTATCGTGACGAGATTTGCCGATCTCGGTTTCCTGATAGGCATCCTCATTATTTCGTTCTGCACAGGGACTTTCGATTTCGGACTGCTTACAGCTGATAATGCGTCACTTGCCGTGACATCAATGGCCGGAGGTTCGTTCCTCGGACTATCAACTGCAACGTGGGCCATGACGCTGCTTTTCATGGGTGCGGCCGGAAAATCGGCAATGTTTCCGTTGCATATCTGGCTGCCTGATGCCATGGAAGGCCCAACGCCCGTGTCGGCACTTATCCATGCCGCAACAATGGTCGTGGCCGGTGTCTATCTCGTGGCACGCATGTTCCCGCTTTATCTGTTTGCTGCACCAGACGTGCTGACGCTCATAACATACGTGGGCGCATTTACGGCTCTCTTCGCAGCGATAATCGCCATCAGGCAGACCGATATCAAGAGGGTGCTGGCATTCTCCACAATATCGCAGATTGCATACATGATGGTGGCGCTAGGCGTTTCTGGAATGGGTGGACATGCAGGTGAAGGTTACACCGCGTCGATGTTCCACCTTTTCACTCACGCATTCTTCAAGGCGCTCCTGTTCCTCGGTGCCGGCTCCGTGATACATGCCGTGCACAGTAACGAAATGGAGGCGATGGGAGGTCTCCGCAAGTATATGCCTGTTACGCATTGGACATTCCTAATAGCTTGTCTGTCTATTGCGGGTATTCCGCCGTTCTCCGGATTCTTCAGCAAGGATGAGATACTGTCGGCTGCATTCTCGCACGACAAGGTCGTCTTCGTGGTGTTGTTGCTGGTAGCAGGAATAACGGCATTCTACATGTTTAGACTTTACTACCGCATATTCTGGGGCGCGGAACGACAGTACGAGAAGCATCCGCACGAAGCTCCGTCCGTGATGTTCATACCGCTTGTATTCCTTGCGCTGCTGTCGTGCCTCACGGGTTGGATACCATTTTCGCATTTCATAAGCAGCGACAGCGTGCCGTATGACCTCGGAATTAACTGGTGGATAGCTGCCGGCGGTATACTTGTCAGTCTGATAGGCATTATAATGGCAACTCGTCTGTACAGGCGCGAGAGCGATTTGCCGGAACGTATAGCTTCCAGGTGGGCAGGCTTTTGGAATGCTGCCGCGCACAGGTTCTATATCGACCAGGCATGGTTGTTCGTTACCAAAAAAATCATTTTCCGCTGCATAAGCACACCGATAGCCTGGTTCGACAGGCATGTGATAGACGGTGCAATAAGCGGCCTCGGTACCGGCACGGAGAAACTTTCCGGCGCCATAAAAGGCATACAGTCAGGTCGCATACAGACCTATGCGGCCGTATTTGTATGGGGTGTGATAATAATCGCAGTGTGTGTATTTATATTCTGATGGGGTTATGAATATATTATCCGTATTAGTAATTATTCCGCTGCTTACCATGTTGGCGCTTTTTGTCAGCAAGGGGCAGAAGTTCGTGCGTACGGTTGTGACTGCAGGGTTCGGGTTGCAACTGTTGTGCGCAGTGGCCATGGCAGTGATGTTTCTGCAGGAGCGTGCGGTATCGGATGCTCCTATGCTTCTATGCTCCGACACGGTATGGTACGCTCCGTTCAATATACACTATACTGTGGGAGTTGACGGCATATCGGTTGTAATGATACTTCTTTCGGCCGTAGTGGCCTTTGCCGGAGTATTCTCGGCATGGAACATGGAACGCGACTTCTTCGCATGGTACAGCCTGCTGTCGATAGGCGTGTTCGGCTACTTCATATCGCTCGACCTGTTCGCAATGTTCATGTTCTACGAGATTGCACTTATCCCAATGTTCCTGCTTATTGGCGTATGGGGAACTGGTAAGAAGATATATGCGGCAACGAAGCTGACGCTTATGCTGATGGGCGGTTCGGCATTCCTGTTGACCGGTATTCTCGGCATATACTTCACTTCTGGAGCCTCTTCGATGAACATCATGGAAATTGTGCAGACAGGTATTCCTGTGAACCATCAGTATTGGATATTCTGTTTGACATTCATCGGTTTTGGTGTGTTGGGAGCGTTGTTCCCATTTCATACATGGTCGCCCGACGGTCATGCTGCCGCGCCTACGTCGGTATCGATGCTCCACGCCGGAGTGCTTATGAAACTGGGCGGTTACGGATGTTTTCGTGTGGCAATATTCCTCATGCCTCAGGCAGCGCAGGAGTTGTCGTGGATATTCCTCATTCTGACAGGTATCGGTGTTGTTTACGGTGCGTACGGCGCAGTAGTTCAGACTGACCTGAAATACATGAATGCCTACTCGTCAGTGAGCCACTGCGGTATGGTGCTGTTTGCCATACTGATGCTCAACCAAACAGCAATGACCGGTGCAGTGCTTCAGATGCTTTCGCATGGTCTTATGACGGCACTCTTCTTCTCGTTGATAGGTATGATTTACGGACGTACCCATACGCGTGATATTCGCGAAATGGGCGGGTTGATGCGTATAATGCCATTTGCATCGGTCGGTTATGTGATAGCCGGTTTCGCATCACTAGGACTGCCGGGCTTCAGCGGTTTCGTGGCTGAAATGACAATATTCATCGGTTCGTTCGAACATGCCGACATGTTTCGCCGCGTGCTGACAATTCTGGCTACCACATCGATAGTGGTGACGGCAGTATATATTCTGCGTACCGTAGGCAAGGTACTTTACGGCCCGGTGCAGAACCCCGAACACCTTAAACTTGACGATGCACATTGGTATGAACGTTTCTCGGCCGTGGCATTGATTGTCTGCATCGTTGCGATAGGCGTATGGCCTTCGGGCGTACAGGGTATCATATACGACAGTCTTGCGCCGATAGTGGAACACTTAAACCTGTTTTGATTTATGGACTTGAGTAATTTTCTGATGATGCGCCAGGAACTCGGCCTGGTGGCCGTGTTCGCCGTGTTGCTCATATACGATATTTTCGGTGGCGAAACCCGTGCCATGCGATGGTTTCGTCCGCTTGCCATAACGCTGTTTGCAATCCATACCCTTGCCGGTTTCATCTGCCCGATGCCTGAAGGCGAGGCGTTCGGCGGAATGTACGTTAACAGCCAGCTTACGGTGTTGATGAAGAACCTGCTCAACCTCGGCGTGCTGCTGGTATTCATGCAGGCCGGTGAGTGGCTCCGTCAGGAGGGTACGGCAATAAGGGAAGGCGAGTATTACGTGATAACGCTGGCTACACTGTTGGGTATGTATCTTATGGTGTCGGCTGCCAATTTCATGTTGCTGTACATCGGCATAGAGATGGCTTCGCTGCCGGCTGCATGTCTTGCGGCATACAACAAGTACAGGGAAAAGTCGGCCGAGGCAGGTGCCAAGTATATCCTAATGTCAACGCTGTCGTCTGGTGTGATGATGTTCGGACTGTCGTACCTTTACGGTGCAATGGGTACGATGTATTTCACCGATATGGCACCGCTGGTAAGGTTCGACTACATGACAGTGCTCGGATTTATATTCTTCTTCGCAGGACTTGCCTTCAAAATATCGCTCGTGCCGTTCCACATGTGGGCACCTGACGTGTATGAAGGTGCACCGACAGCCACCACTGCCTATCTTTCGGTGGTGTCGAAGGCTGCGGGATGCTTTGCACTGCTGTTGACCCTGCATCATGTGTTCGGAGCCATAGGACAGGTGTGGTATTACATGCTGTGGGCATTGACGGTACTGACAATAATCATAGGTAACATATTTGCCATACGTCAGCAGGATATCAAACGTTTCTTTGCGTATTCGTCCATATCGCAGGCTGGTTACATAATGCTCGGCGTTCTGCACGGTACCGAAACGGGACTTACGGCAGTGATATATTATCTGCTCGTCTATATGTTCTCCAACATGGCGGCATTCGGAGTGATTGCTTCTGTAGAGAACAAGACGGAACGTACAGACATCGCTGCCTACAACGGGCTTTACAAAACCAATCCACGCCTTGCACTGGTTATGATGTTGGCGGTGTTTTCGCTTGCAGGTATTCCGCCTCTCGGTGGGTTCTTCAGCAAATTCTTCATTTTTGCATCGGCTGCAGCCGAAGGAGATTATCTGCTGGTATTCATTGCGCTGGTCAATACGGTCATATCGCTGTACTATTACCTGCGTATCGTGAAGGCAATGTTCATAGATTCGCCTGAAGCCGGTATTGGCGTAAGGCTTCGTACTGACGGCTACAATAGCGTAAGCCTTGTGCTTTGCACAGTTGGTATCATTGCCGTAGGCCTTGTAAGCAACGTGTACGGTTACATAAACGGGGTAGGTTTCTGAAACTGACCTTTACAAGTATAACATACGGCCGTTACGGGTGCATTCCGTAACGGCCGTAACAATAGTAAATCATTGTATGAGAAGTTTTGCAAGCGACAATAATTCTGGTGTGCATCCTGCAGTGATGGCTGCCATAGAGGAGGCAAATACCGACCATGCCTTCGGTTATGGTGCGGATATGTGGACAGAGTGTGCTACGGAAAGTGTAAAACGTGTTTTCGGGAGTGGAGCCGAACCTTTCTTTCTGTTTAACGGTACTGGTGCCAACAGCGTGGCATTGCAGGCCGTTACGAGGTCATTCAACAGTATACTGTGTGCCACTACGGCGCACATTTATGTGGATGAGTGCAATGCACCGGCACGTATGACGGGATGTCAATTAATAGCGATAGAAGCGCCGGATGGTAAGTTGACTCCTGAATTGCTGCGTTCACATTTGCTTCATTTCGGGGACTGTCATCATGCACAGCCAGGTGCCGTGTATCTTTCGCAGGCTACGGAGCTTGGAACAATGTATACAATCGATGAAGTCAGGGCAATTGCCAAACTTATACATGCACATGGCATGAAACTACACATGGACGGTGCGCGTCTTGCCAATGCCTGTGCTGCACTCGGATGTTCACTGCGAGAAATGACGGTAGATGCAGGGGTTGACATATTGAGTCTGGGCGGAACTAAGAACGGCATGATGATAGGGGAGGCAGTGGTAGCATTCGATGCGGCTATTGCTGCCGACATCAAGTATTACCGTAAGCAGTCTGCTCAGCTGGCATCCAAGATGCGTTTCCTATCAGCGCAGTTTGTGCCTTATCTCAGCGGGTTGTGGCTCGAAAATGCTACGCATGCCAATATACAGGCACGCCGCCTGGCGGACATGCTGTCGGAAATAGCAGGTATCAGACTGACGCAACGTGTCGATACAAACCAGATATTCCTTACCATGCCGACAGGAGCAATAGAGAAGTTGCGGGAACATTACATGTTTTATGTATGGAATGAGGCTGTGAACGAGGTGCGTTTTGTGACGTCATGGGATACTACTGATGAGGATATCAACGGTTTGGTGACAACTCTGCGTCATATTATGGCGGAGTATTGTTAGCATACGTTTTGTATGTGATGTGGATTAGCAGTTGTGAGGCGTAGCTGTTAGCTCAATTTTTTATATGCGGTATCTGTGTCGGCAGATGCAAAATTTTTTACTGTTGGCTCAATGTACTGTTGTTGTGAAAGGGAATGCCATGTTGTATATGATTACAGTATTCTTCCTTGTCGAGAAAGGGTACTAACCTATCAGAATCCAGCCACACACATACATTTTATTGTTGCTTTCATTTGCATGTGGTTTTATACGGTTGTTCTCCCCATCTATGAAAAAATTATATCTTTGCAAAATGTATTGTTATTGGAAAAACAGGACCGTATGAAAGAAGAATATATTCCGTTTGTGGAGGAGCTTATAGAACTTGCCATAAGAGAGGACATAGGTGATGGCGACCATACGTCGCTTGCTACTATCCCGACTGATGCCCGTGGCAGAATGAAACTGTTGGTCAAGGAAAAGGGTATTATAGCAGGTATTGAGGTTGCATCTATGGTGCTACACCGTTTGGACGATGACATGCGTTTCGATCAGCGTATAGAGGACGGTACATGTGTGGAACCCGGTGATGTGGCATTCTATGTTGAGGGACGTATATTGTCGATGCTTCAGGCTGAACGTATAGTGCTTAACATCATGCAGCGAATGAGTGGGGTCGCTACTCAAACTGCTGAATATGTCCGCAGGCTTGAGGGTACGCCATGCCATGTTCTTGACACGCGCAAGACTACTCCAGGAATGAGGGTGCTAGAAAAAATGGCAGTGAAGCTCGGTGGAGGTGAAAACCACCGTATAGGCCTTTTCGATATGGTACTGCTGAAGGATAACCACATAGACTTTGCTGGTGGTATTACCGAGGCATTGGGCGCAACGCGTCGCTATCTTGCAGAAAAAGGCAAGTCGCTCCCGATAGAAATTGAGGTGCGTTCGCTGGAGGATATAGACGAGGTGTTTGCTGCAGGAGGTGCTGACCGTATCATGCTCGACAATTTCTCTGTAGAGATGACCGTCGAAGCGGTGAAGAAGATAGCAGGTCGCTGCGAAATAGAGTCGTCTGGCGGTATTACTCTTGATACGCTGCGCGACTATGCTGAATGCGGTGTCGATTTCGTGTCGGTTGGTGCGCTTACACATCAAATACGTAGTCTTGACATGAGCCTCAAGGCTTGCAAATAGACTTTGGTAACACATACTTATTACATTTCCGATGAATAGATTGATATCGTTCGTTTGTGTTGTTGTGGGAGCATTGACTGTTAGTGCAGCCGAACCTGGTTTTACATATTCTGATATTGCTGCAGGTCGATTTGTTCAGCGCAGTGTATATGGACTTCGTTCCATGGCCGATGGCAAATATTACACAATACTCGACCATGGAAGCGTGAAGAAATATTCCTATGCTACAGGCAATGAGGTAGCAACTCTTGCTTCGCCTGAGGACCTTGGTGTGGACGGCAGACGTATTGTAGACTACAGTCTGAGCCCCAAAGAGAATAAAATATTGTTCAAACTTGACAGCAGGCCATTGTACCGCCACTCATCGCATTCGTATTATGTCGTGTATGACATGGCTACTAGGGAAACTGTTCCTGTAAACAGCAGCGACAGCCTGCGATATGCGGTATTTTCACCGGATGGCGGTAAAGTGGCATTTGTGTTGCACAACAATATTTATATCAAGGATTTGGAGACCGGCGATGAAGTGTGTGTTACCGATGACGGCAAACCGAACCATATAATCAACGGTTTGCCCGACTGGGTATATGAGGAGGAATGGAGTATGGCGGATGCGATACGTTGGGCTCCGGATGGTGACAGGCTTGCGTTCCTTCGTTTTGATGAGAGTGAGGTTAAAGAATATACACTCGATTTCTACGGTGTTGGTGCCGACGGTAGCGATGCACCGTTGTATCCGTATAAGTACACTTATAAGTATCCGGCAGCAGGTGAAACTAATTCTACGGTCACATTGCATGTATATGATCTTGCTAACGGAGAAACGGAGAAAATAGATACGGGTGACGATGCGGATGTGTATGTCCCGTTTTTCGGCTGGACTCCAGACGAGGAGCTTTATTTCTTCCGTATCAACCGTCACCAGAACCATTTGGAGGTGTTTGCGGATGACTGTCATGGCACTCGCAGGTTGATATATGAGGAGCGTTCGGACAAATATATAGACAATCTCGGCATGCATACTATTGAGTTCATGCCTGACGGTGACCGTTTTATAGTTAAGAATGAAACGCGTACCGGATTTGCTCATCTTTACATGTACAGCATTGAGAATGGGTATCTGTATCCCATTACGGAAGGCGAGTGGGAGGTGCGCAGCATTGTGTGCGTTACCGACGACAAGGTGTATTTCATTTCCAATGAGACATCACCCTTGCGCAACAATCTTTACTCCGTAGGTTTGAACGGCAAAGGTAAACGACGTATGACTGAAGACGACGGGATTTATTCCATTGTACCAAGCAACGGGTTCAAGTATTATATCAGTTATTTCTCCAATTCCACTACCCCCAACACCGTTACGTTGCACGACGGACGCGGCCGTCTTATACGTACTTTGGAGGACAATGCCGCTCTTAAGGAGTATGCTGCTGAAGTGGATGTGCCTGTCAAGGAGTTCTTTACGTTCCCGATAGAATGTGACGGAAAGGTTGTGGAACTTAACGCCTATATGTTGAAGCCGACAGATTTCGACCCGCAGAAGAAATATCCTGTGCTCTTTACGCAGTACAGCGGTCCTGCATCGCAGCAGGTTCTCGACCGTTGGACCGTAGGCTGGGAGGAAGCATTGGTCGGTCAGGGCTACATTGTCGTATGTATGGATCCGCGCGGTACCGGTGGTCGAGGAGAGTGGTTTAAGAAGGTGACGTATGGGCAAATGGGACTGCTCGAGGCTGAAGACCATATAGCATTGGCACGATATATTACCGAACTGCCTTATGTGGATGCCGACAGGATAGGTATATACGGCTGGAGTTATGGCGGTTTCATGTCGCTCAACTGTATACTGCGTGGTGCAGATGTGTTCAGCATGGCAATATCGGTGGCTCCAGTGACATCGTGGCGTTACTATGACTCGGTATATACCGAACGTGTCAACGGTCTGCCGCAGGAGAATCCCGATGGTTACGATATCCCATCTCCAATACATTATGCCGCTCAATTGAAGGGTAAGTTGCTGCTCATACACGGTACAGCAGACGACAATGTACATCCGCAGAATACATACCGTATGGCACATGAACTTGTGCGTGCGGGCAAGCAGTTCGATATGATGATATATACGGATGACAATCATGCAATGATGCCTATCGGAAGGCACAATGTGCATCAGAAGATGATTGAATATTGCCTTGAGAATTTATAACCGTACATTTGTGCGGATGAATTTCCTGTGACGTTTGCAGTCGGGGAGTTTTTGTTGGCTGTAGTGTGAGGTGCAACTAACCAAAGTGTATGTTCCGCTGTGGCTATAAAATAAAAAGAGGCGACGGATTTTTCCGTCGCCTCTTTTCGTCTAATCTGAATTCTGCGGTCTGTACCGTGTAAGATGATTATTTAACCTCCTCGAACTCTACATCGGTTACATCGCCGTTATTCTGCGAATTGTTGTTCGCGTTGCCGCTGTTGTTTGCATTACCAGTCTGCTGCTGGCCTGCGGATTGCTGCTGTGCAGAGTACATGTCCTGCGATGCAGCCTGCCATGCGTCGTTCAATTTCTTGGTGGCAGTATCAATGTCGGCAATGTTGCCTGCACTGTGGGCACTCTTCAGTTCTGCAAGTGCACTTTCAATAGCGGACTTCTTGTCGGCAGGTATCTTGTCGCCGTACTCTTTGAGCTGCTTTTCTGTCGAGAAAATGAGAGTGTCGGCAGCATTGACCTTGTCAACCCTTTCGCGTTCTTCACGGTCCTTGGCCTCGTTGGCCTTGGCCTCGTCACGCATCCTCTGTATCTCCTGTTCAGTAAGGCCTGATGATGCTTCGATACGGATGTTCTGCTCTTTGCCTGTACCTTTATCCTTGGCGGATACATTGAGGATACCGTTGGCATCGATATCGAACGTTACCTCAATCTGGGGTACTCCACGCGGTGCAGCAGGTATGCCGTCAAGGTGGAAGCGGCCGATGGTCTTGTTGTCACGAGCCATGGGGCGTTCTCCCTGAAGGATATGTATCTCAACTGAAGGCTGGTTGTCAGCCGCGGTCGAGAACACTTCGCTCTTGCGTGTAGGTATGGTGGTGTTGGCATCGATAAGCTTGGTAAATACACCGCCGAGGGTCTCAATACCGAGTGACAGCGGAGTAACGTCAAGAAGGAGCACGTCCTTAACCTCACCGGTTAACACGCCACCCTGTATGGATGCACCTATAGCAACAACCTCGTCAGGGTTTACATTCTTCGACGGAGCCTTGCCGAAGAAGTCCTGTACGATTTTCTGAATGGCAGGGATACGTGTCGAACCACCCACGAGTATTACCTCGTCGATATCCTTCGGCTGAAGACCTGCATCGTGCAGGGCCTTGCGGCACGGTTCGATGGTAGCTTGTATCAGACGGTCGCTCAATTGCTCAAATTTTGCGCGGGTCAGAGTGGTTACCAAGTGCTGGGGTATTCCGTCTACCGGCATGATGTACGGCAGGTTGATTTCGGTCTGTGTCGAGCTCGAAAGTTCGATTTTGGCTTTTTCTGCAGCTTCTTTCAGACGTTGCATCGCCATCGGATCCTTACGGAGGTCGATGTTGTGCTGTTTCATGAATTCTTCTGCCAGCCAATCGATGATTACATGGTCGAAGTCATCACCGCCGAGGTGGGTATCACCGTTGGTGGATTTTACTTCGAACACGCCGTCGCCGAGTTCGAGGATGGATATATCGAACGTACCGCCGCCAAGGTCGTATACGGCGATTTTCATATCCTTGTTGGCCTTGTCAAGACCGTATGCCAATGCTGCAGCGGTAGGTTCGTTTATGATACGGCGAACTTTCAAACCTGCAATTTCTCCGGCTTCCTTTGTTGCCTGACGCTGCGAGTCGGAGAAATAAGCCGGTACGGTGATGACGGCTTCGTCAACGGTTGTGCCGAGGTAGTCTTCTGCCGTTTTCTTCATTTTTTGAAGAATGATGGCCGAAATTTCCTGCGGAGTGTATTTACGTCCGTTAACCTCTACACGCGGCATATTGTTTTCGCACACAACCGTGTAAGGCACCCTTTCGATGTCGTTCTTTACCTGGTTGCAGTTTTCACCCATGAATCTCTTTATAGAAAAAATGGTGTTCTTCGGGTTGGTGATGGCCTGTCTTTTGGCAGGGTCACCTACCTTGCGTTCGCCATTGTCGGTGAACGCAACTATCGAAGGAGTCGTACGGTGTCCTTCGCTGTTGGGTATTACAACCGGTTCGTTGCCTTCCATTACTGCAACGCAGGAGTTGGTAGTACCCAAGTCAATTCCGATAATCTTTCCCATAGTAGTATTATATTTTAGTTTCTTATTCTTTAATTCGCTTGTGCGATTGCATCGTGATACAATCAATCATTATGCCAATTTACATGGAATACCCTGTAACTGACAAAAATCATGGCAGGATCGGACATATTGCCATGAAAAAGCGTCATGACTGACAGATGTCGGCATGACGTCGGTCTTTGTTGACATGTGCTGCGGTGGTCTGTTTGTGTAAGCAGGGCGTATTAAAGTGCTAAAAAAGATGCCTCCGATTTTTTTAGTCCGGAATTTATGCTTATCTTTAAATCGTTAGATAAGTCACACATAACAATATAAAGCTATGATTATAACTTTTAATGAACTGCGTCGTATCAAGGACGAGCTTCCGAGCGGCAGCACCAAGCGTATCGCTGACGAACTGGGTATAGATGAAGAGGTGGTAAGAAATTATTTCGGAGGACAGCATTTCGATGCCGGCAATACTGCTGGTGTACATTTCGAACCAGGCCCCGATGGTGGTGTGGTGACATTGGACGATACTGCCATCCTTGACTGTGCAAAGCGTATCATTGCCGAGATGCAGGAAAAATAGTTCAGCCATACGCTGGTACGGCTCGCGTCATCAAAGACGGCGGATGATAGAATGAAGCGGGATATACCTATGGAAAGGTAGGTCCCGCTTTTCTGTTGTATGAAATGCTACCTTTATTTTTATATAGTTATGCCTGTTAATACTGTGCTTCGGTATGTTGTATTTTGCAGAAAAATATCTATTTTTGCGCACTATTGGGTTTTAATGTCCGCACAGGACGCATGTCTGATGCGGAAGAGCATTTGCAATTAACCGAAAAAATAAAATAACTTTTACAACATGCAAAACAGAGGCGCTATCAAAGCATTGGCGATAATTCTTGCTATCGTATGTGCCTTCCAGCTTTCGTTCACTTTTGTGGCACGAAATATTGAGAAGAAGGCCGTACGTTATGCGGAGAACTATCCCGAGGAAATGCAGCAGGGGAAGGAGCAGTCCTATCTCGACTCTATCAAGTCCCAGAAGATATACCTGGGATTTACCTACAAGGAGGTTAAGGAGAGGGAAATAAACCTCGGTCTCGACCTGAAGGGCGGTATGAACGTGATGCTCGAAATATCCGTGGAGGATGTGGTAAGGGCATTGTCGAACAACAGCCAGGACCCGATATTCAATCAGGCACTTGCCGTAGCTCATGACAAGCAGAAGAACAGTTCGGCCGATTTCATCACTCTTTTTGCAGAGTCGTATGCCGAACTTTCGGGCAACGCTCCGCTGGCAACAATATTCAATACGCAGGAACTGCGCGAGAAAATTACCCCGACAAGTTCTAATGAGGAGGTAATCCGCGTTCTCCGTGAAGAATCTGAAAGTGCAATTGACAATTCGTTCAATGTGCTTCGCAGCCGTATCGACCGTTTCGGTGTTACACAGCCAAATATTCAGAAAATAGGAGCATCGGGCCGTATTCTTGTGGAACTTCCTGGTGTTAAGGAGCCCGAACGTGTCCGCAAACTTCTTCAGGGTACCGCTTCGCTGGAGTTCTGGCTTACATACAGCAATAGCGAGATATATCCTATGCTGGAACAGGCCAATGCGGTGATAAGCGAGATGTTGAATGCCGAACAGGCAAATGAGCTTGCTACAGCACAAAATGTCGAAGATGTCGATGTTGCGAATGGTTCCGAGGTTGACGGAGAACAGGATTTGCTATCACAGTTGGCTGAAAATTCAGATGCCGCCTCGCAGATTTCCTCTGATGAGGATCTAATGAATGAATTCCCGCTCTTTGCAAAACTGACCCCTGCAATCAACGAAATGGGGCAACTGATGCAGGGAGCCGAGATAGGTTATGCAAAGTCGTATGATACTGCCGCTGTTAACTCCATGCTTAACACTCCGCAGGTACGTATGTTGCTCCCCCGTGATGTTAGACTTATGTGGGGTGTCAAGGCTATTGATCCGGCTGAAACAACTTACGCTCTCTATGCCATAAAGGCTAATACCCGTGACGGCAAGGCTCCGCTCGATGGTTCTGCAGTTGCCGATGCAAGGGGCGACTTTGCCCAGCAGGGAGCAACTGCAGAGGTTTCCATGACGATGACTCCGACTGGAGCCAAGACATGGGCCCGTATGACAGCCGACAATATCGGTCAGTGCATTGCAATCGTGCTCGACGGCTATGTATATTCTGCGCCGAGGGTTAATTCTGAAATACCAAACGGTCAGTCCTCCATTACCGGTAATTTCACTATCGAGGAAGCAAAGGACCTTGCCAATGTTCTCAAGTCCGGTAAGCTGCCTGCGCCTGCCCGTATTACACAGGAGGCTGTCGTAGGCCCGTCGCTTGGTCAGGAATCCATCAACTCCAGCATGCTTTCATTTGTGATTGCATTCTGCCTTGTGATGGTTTACATGATGATATTCTACAACAAGGCAGGTACTGTAGCCAGCATCGCGTTGATTGTAAACCTATTCTTCCTCTTCGGTATCCTCGTTGCGGTAGGTGCTGTACTTACTCTTCCGGGTATTGCCGGTATCGTGCTTACGATGGGTATGGCGGTGGATGCCAATGTGCTTATCTATGAGCGAGTGAAAGAGGAACTTCGTGAAGGCAAGGGGCTCAGTCTCGCTGTTGCAGAAGGTTACAAAAACGCAATGTCGGCAATTATCGACTCGAACGTTACCACGATTATAACAGGTATCGTACTTTTCGTGTTCGGTAACGGCCCCGTACAGGGCTTTGCCACTACCCTTATAATCGGTATCTGCACCTCGCTCTTTACTTCGCTGTTCATTACAAGGCTCATATTCTCCGGCATGCTCAACCGTGGCAAGAATATTCGCTTCTCGAACAAGTGGTCGGAGAACTTCCTTGCAAATACCCATGTGAACTTCCTCGGTATACGCAAGTGGGCTTACACGGTTTCACTCGTACTTGTTCTTGTGTCGGTAGTTTCGTTACTGACCCGTGGCCTTAACTACGGTGTCGAATTCTCCGGTGGCCGTACCTTTGTGATACGCTTTGACCAGGAAATATCCGACAATGATGTACGTGACGCTCTCGAGCGAACATTCTTTGCAGATGGTGTTGAAGGAGATGCGGCATACAAGAGTTTCGAGGTTAAGCAGTTTGGCGCTGTAGACCAGATGCAGAAACGTATCACCACTCAGTATATGTATGATGATGACAGTCAGGATGCTAATGCAACTGTCGAGAAACTGATGTATGAGGCGTTGGCTCCACTGTTCGCTACCCCTCTTTCCTTGGAAGAATTCCATTCGACAGCTATAAATCCTTATGGTATCATATCGGCCGACATGGTGGGGCCGAGCGTTGCAAGTGATATCACACGCAACTCGTTCATAGCTGTATTCTTCGGACTTATAGCTATCGGTCTTTACATAATTCTTCGCTTCCGCAAGTGGCAGTGGGGCGCAGGTAGCGTGATTGCACTTGCGCACGACGCATTCCTGACAATTGGTGTCTTCTCGCTCCTGTACGGAGTGTTACCGTTCAGCCTTGAAGTCAACCAGGCGTTCATTGCGGCTATATTGACTATTATAGGTTACTCTATAAATGACAAGGTTGTCGTTTTCGACCGTATCCGTGAGTATCAGACATTATATCCGAAGCGTAACATGTTTGAGAATATCAATAATGCTATCAACAGCACCTTGGCCCGTACAATCAATACGTCGGCTACTACTGTTGTTGTGCTCCTCGCCATATTCCTCTTCGGCGGTGAGGTGATACGTGGCTTCGTATTCGCTCTTATGTTTGGTATCATTATTGGTACTTTGTCATCAATCTTCATAGCTACTCCGGTATCATATGACCTCATGTCGCGCAAGCATAGAGGAAATATTGGAACTGTAAGAAGTTCCAAGTAAAAGATGTTGATTAGCTGTTATGTGCACTTCGAACTATTGTCCGAAGTGCACATTTTTTATATATAAACCTGATGGAGAAACTATTTGCTGCAGGTTGTGGCTAGGTTACTTTTTTTTATATAATTTTGCAGTAAACATGTAATTGAGAATTATGGGATTTATCCGGATTACGTTCGTAGACATTCTCGACATTGTACTGGTTGCGATGTTGCTGTATTACCTGTATAAGGTTCTGCGCGGAACGCATGCAATGAGTATTTTGTCCGGTATATTTTTGCTTTTTATCGTATATGTAGTGGTCAGGGCTCTTAATATGGAGTTGCTGACATGGATTATAGGAAGTTTGACAAGTGTCGGTCTTATTGCATTGGTTGTCATCTTCCAGCCTGAAATACGACGTTTTCTACAGGTCCTTGGAAATCAGTCGCGTGATAAGCAAAAGTCATTTATAGGACGTATATTTTTCAAGAACAATACCAAAGCAGCTGATTTGGATTATCTTAATCCGCTTGTAGCTGCTTGCAGTGATATGTCGGCATCTAAAACCGGAGCATTGATACTTATAAGAACGGAAAGTTCGCTTCAGGAGATAATTGATACGGGTGTGACCATTGATGCCGTGGTTTCGACGCCATTGATAAAAAACTTGTTTTTTAAGAATTCACCACTTCATGATGGTGCCGTTGTAATGTCCGGTAAGCGTATTGTAGCTGCGAAATGTGTATTGCCATCTACACGTTCTGAGGTGCCTCTGTCGTTTGGCATGAGACATCGCGCGGCGCTCGGAGCGAGCGAGGCAACGGATGCTATAGTGGTTGTAGTTTCGGAAGAGACAGGAAATATCTCGGTGGCCCATAATGGCAGGATAAATGTGGGACTCTCTTCTACAGAACTTAAGGCAGAAATAATGCGTCTGTCGGCTCAACAGCAGGAGCAGAGACCTGAAGAAGAATAGGGTAGAATATAAATAGATGCAAAGATAAATAACGTCCGCAATAACTGGTTGCGGACGTTATTTTCTTTTTGTTATGATGTAATTATTCTTCGGATTCGTCGCTGTCTTCCACTATTGATTGCGGTAGCGATTTTGAAACTTTCACATTCAGAGCTTTCAACTTCTCGGCACGGCTTACAAGATTGCCCTTGCCGTCCCGGAGTTGTTTCATAGCTTTGTCGTAGTTTCCCTGCATGGTATCCAAATTCTTGCCTAAAGCTTCCAGTGTGTTGATGAATGTAACGAACTTCTCATACATCATGGCACCTTCCTTGGCTATGCGGTTGGCATTGCGTCCGAGGTCATCGCGTTTCCATAAGTCGGCTACTATCTTAAGCATGCCGAACAGATTGGTGGGGGAGCTTATGATAACTTTCTTGTGATATGCTTCGTTCCACAGTTCGGCGTCGTACTGTACGGCGGCAAGAAAGGCCGGCTCGGTCGGTATGAACATTATGACAAAATCTGGAGACCCGAGAATGTTGTCTTGATAGTTTTTGCGCCCTAGTTCGTTGACGTGGGAACGTATCGAGCGCAGATGGTCGTTCATGGTGCGGCGGCGCGATTCTTCATCTTCGGCAGAGCAATAGTTGACATAAGCTGTGAGGGATACTTTCGAGTCAATGACTATCTTTTTCCCGTCTGGCAGATTGACTATGACATCGGGGCGGAGATTGTTGCCTTCGGCATCCTTGATGTTTGATTGAGTGGTGTAATGTATGCCCTTTTGAAGGTTGGAGCTTTCGAGTATGGTGTCGAGAACCATTTCTCCCCAGTCTCCCTGTACCTTGCTGTTGCCACGTAATGCGGAAGTTAGATTGTTGGTTTCTTCCGTAATGCGGCGGTTAAGTTCCATTAGGCGGTTCAGCTCCGACTTTAGTGCGCCGCGGCCTTCTGTTTCCTTGGAGTATATCTCTTCTACACGGTTTTTGAAATCGGAGATGTTGTCTTTTAGCGGTTTCAGAATTATGTCGAGCGACTCCTTGTTGGTATCGCGTAGCTGACGTGTTTTGCGTTCAAAAATGTCGTTGGCCGTTTTTTCGAATTGCAGCATCAGCATTTCGTTTTTCTCCTTGAGTTTTTCGCTTTCTTCCTCGAGTTTGCCCCGCAGTGCTTCGGCATCCTTTCGGGCCGATATCAACTCCAACTCTTTGCTGCGAAGTTGTTCAGTGAGTGTGACAGTGCGTGCGTTCTCTTCGGCAAGTCGTGTATGCTCGGCTTCCAGTTCGGCGGTACGTTCGGCAATGTGTCGGCGTGACTGCGACAGTGCAATGGACAATACACCGCAACAAGCGGCAAGCAGGATGGCTGCTACAACTGCAAATATCTCCATGATTGTTTATTTGGGAAGTGATTAGTCAAAGATACCGGTTTTTAAGGAAATTACCTTACCTTTGCGCAAAGGTTTTGAAAATATGGAACGTATCATATCCCCTTCAATGCTTTCAGCCGACTTCGGCCACCTCGACCGCGACACGAGGATGATAGATGAGAGTGCCGCACAGTGGATACATATCGATGTGATGGACGGCGTATTCGTACCCAATATATCGTTTGGCTTTCCAGTGATGAACCCGATACGTCAGGCAAGCGCGAAGTTTCTCGATGTACACCTCATGATAGTTAATCCGGAAAAGTATGTCAAGCGTTTTGCCGAAGCAGGTGCCGATTTGGTGACTTTCCATTATGAGGCCACTGATAGTCCGGGCAATGTCATACGCATGATTAAGGAGTGTGGCGTAAAGGCTGGTATCTCAATCAAACCGGCGACTCCGGTTGATGTGCTTGCCGACCTGCTTCCTGAACTTGACCTCGTACTTATTATGAGTGTCGAGCCAGGTTTCGGAGGACAAAGTTTCATAGAGGGTAGCTGGGACAAGGTCCGTCAGTTGCGACGCATGATTGATGAACGTAACCTGCCTGTCACAATCGAAATAGACGGAGGGGTGTCGGCAGCCAATGCGGGTGACCTGTATGCGGCCGGTTGCGATGCCCTTGTGGCCGGAAGTGCTGTGTTCCGTGCAGCTGACCCGAAGGCAGAGATAGAAAAGATACTTTCCGCACAGCCTACACGTTAGGCCGTGTGTAGAGGCGGGCAATGTTGCCCGCGGTTTTGTTACAGGCGCTCTTCCAGCTGGAAGAGCGCCGTTTTGGAAAAGATTGGTTTATAAGAGATGATTTCGGTAGATAACCTTACCGTCAGTTTCGGCGGTTGGGATTTGTTCAAGGAGATATCGCTGCTCGTCAATCCTAAGGACCGTATAGGCCTTGTCGGCAAGAACGGTGCGGGCAAGAGTACGCTTCTGAAGGTTATTGCTGGGTTGCAGCCTGCCACGAGCGGTACAGTAACCAAAAGCGGTGATGTTACGATAGGATATCTGCCGCAGCAGATGAAGGTAGCTGATACTACGAGCCTCGTTGAGGAGACGGCCAAGGCGTTTATAGAGGTTATTGCACTGGAAAAGGAGATAGCGGTACTTACGGAGGAGATAGCTGTGCGTACTGACTATGAGAGTGCGGAGTACGAACGTCTGTTGCATCGCTTGAATGATGCCACTGACCATTACCATATACTCGGAGGCGATAATCGTGAGGCCGACATTGAGAAAACGCTTCTTGGCCTCGGTTTTAAGCGCAGTGATTTCAATCGTGCTACGAGCGAGTTCAGCGGTGGCTGGAGGATGCGTATAGAGTTGGCAAAACTGTTGTTGCGTCGTCCTTCGGTGTTTCTTCTTGATGAACCTACAAACCATCTTGACATAGAGAGTATACAGTGGCTTGAAGGTTATCTGAAAGATTACAATGGTGCTGTGGTGCTCATCTCACATGACCGTGCATTTCTTGACAATGTTACCAACCGTACGGTTGAGATAATGCTCGGCAAGCTGTACGATTACAGGGTTCCGTACAGCAAGTATGTCGAACTTCGCCGCGAACGCCGCGAACAGCAGATGGCTGCATACGAAAATCAGCAGAGGCTTATAGAGAAAACGGAAGAATTTATTGAAAAGTTCAGATATAAACCGACCAAGAGCAATCAGGTGCAGTCGCGTATCAAACAGCTCGAAAAACTCGACCGCATAGAGGTTGATGAGGAGGATTTGGCGGCACTCAGCATAAAGTTCCCACCTGCACCACGTTCGGGACAGGTAGTTGCTGAGGTCAAGGGCGCAGGAATGAGCTTTGGCGAGAAGCACGTGTTTAGCGGCGCGGAATTTACGATAGAGAAGGGAGACCGTATAGCTTTGGTGGGTCGTAACGGTGAGGGTAAGACCACATTCGCGCGAATGCTTATCGGACAGTTGCAGCCTACCGAGGGCAGTATAAAGGTAGGGGTGAATGTCAATATAGGATATTATGCTCAGAACCAGGACGACCTGATGAATGGTGAGTTTACAGTATATGATACGCTCGACCGTGTGGCTGTGGGCGATATTCGTACACGTCTGCGTGACATTCTTGGAGCCTTCTTGTTCCGTGGCGAGGATATAGACAAGAAGGTCAAGGTGCTGTCGGGAGGTGAACGCAGCCGTCTGGCAATGGCCCGCATGATGCTCGAACCGCACAATCTGCTGGTACTTGACGAGCCTACTAACCATATGGATATGCGGTCGAAGGATATACTTAAAAACGCATTGCTGAAATACGACGGTACGCTTGTGGTAGTATCGCATGACCGAGAATTTCTTGACGGGCTGGTGAACAAGATTTATGAATTCCGCGACGGAGGCGTCAGGGAGTATCTGGGAGACATATGGTATTTTCTTGAAAAGAGGCGTGTTGAGTCAATGCGCGAGATAGAAGCCCGTGAACCGCTGTCGGCGGTGCAGAAAGTTTCAGCTGCAGCCGAGAAGCGTAAAATTGATTACCAGCAGAAAAAGGAATTGGAGCGTAATATTCGCAAGACGCAGAATGTTATTGCTGCTGTCGAGAAGAAGATTGAAAACATGGAGACTGAGGTAGCTGAGTGGAATAAGCGTCTTGCCGACCCGCAGGCCTACGGGATAGACCTATCTGATACCAATGTGTTCAGCGAATATGACAATCTTAAGAAATCGCTGGCTGCCGAGGTGCATGAATGGGAGAAGTTGGGGTACGAACTCGAATTGCTTGAAGACCAGCTTAAGGAGATACTTTGACGGAGTCATGGATAATTTGTAATGCGGGCTTATGTTAACCCGAACAGTGAAATATCATGGACAACATTATTTTCGGCATACGACCGGTGGCTGAGGCCATAGAGTCGGGACGGCAGATAGAGAAACTTTATATCAAGAAGGATGCCGATGGGCAGCTGATGACCGAGTTCAAGGACTTGTGCTGGCGTCACAGGGTGCGTTGGCAGGAGGTTCCGGTGGAGAAGCTCAATCGTATGACGCGCGGGAATCATCAGGGTGTGGTAGCACAGATAGCTGCCATTGGCTATGTGATGCTGCAGGATATTCTCGACAGGGTGCCCGATGACGAGACGCCGCTTATAGTGGTATTCGACGGTGTAACCGACGTGCGTAACTTCGGAGGTATAGCGCGGAGTGCCGAGTGTGCCGGAGCGCATGGATTGATAGTGCCCATGAAAAATGCTGCGCCAGTGAACGCAGATGCGGTGAAGGCCTCGGCAGGGGCCTTGAACAAGATACCGGTACACCGTGCCGGCAGTATCCGCAATACGCTCAAGTATCTCTCCGAAACAGGAATGCAGATTGTGGCTGCAACGGAGAAATCGCGTACGCTCATTTATGATGCCGATTTTACGAAGCCGACGGTAATTGTAATGGGCAGTGAGGATAGGGGTATATCCAAGGAGGTATTAAAACTGTGTGACGTTCAGCTTGCCATACCGCTTATTGGTTCCATTGAGTCGCTTAATGTGTCTGCCGCGGCAGCTGTGATATTGTTCGAAGCAGTCAGGCAGAGAATACATTGATTTTGAGCCCGCACTTCGAATGCGGGTTTTTTTATGTGCAACAGATGAAGAAGAAGGTGAAACATCCGTTGTTCGGCGAGGTGACACTGTTCCGTACGGGTAGAGCAAAGAGGCTTTCGGTTTCGGTGCGTCCGCCTGCGCAGGTGCGTGTCACATTGCCGTCTGTGTGTCAGTGGCGTGAGGGACTTGATTTCCTCGCTGCGAAGGAGACCTGGATTATGGCAACGCTCGAAAAGGTTGCACGTACGCATCCAGTGAAACTGTTGCTGCCGCCGTATGCTACATTGCATCATACGCTGCGTATCGATAGGTCAGCAAATGCAACGGATGTGTCGTGCCGTGTTACAGCTTCCGAAATTATAGTCGTGTGTCCTGCGTCTTTGGAGCCGTCATCAACCAAGGTGCAAAATGCTGTGCGTGCAGGTGTTTTGCGTGCCATGAAGGGTGAGGCCAGAGAAATACTTCCTGTCATGGTTGAGGAATTGGCGACACGTTACGGCTTTCGGTACGGCAGCGTAACGGTAAGAGCCTCTCGCAGCCGATGGGGCAGTTGTTCGTCGCGTAATGACATTTCTTTGAGTGTTTATCTTATCCGTTTGCCGCGAAGACTGATTGAATATGTTATCATTCATGAGTTGTGTCATACTCGTTACAAGGACCATTCTCCAAAGTTTCATGCCCTGGTGGACAGCATTCTGCAAGGCAGGGAAAATGAGCTTCGCAAAGAACTTATGGAGTATACTACAGACGTTGTATAATACCTCGTGGAATGGCCCGATTTGGATAAGAGATGGAAAATATTTAACTTTACATGTTTTTAATGCGGTTGCATTAGTGCAACCGTTTCGGAAAGGATATAAATAGTAGGATGCGCCTGATGCTATTCTGCGCGGGCGTTCCGCCAAAAGAATATAGCATTATGAAAATTCTGATGCACGAACCTACAGAAGAGTTGTTTCTTGGGGTGATACATCCCGATGCAGCTCTTTTCTCCGATTATTTCAACATAGACTTGGCATCGAAAGAGCATTGTAACTATCGTCACGAACTGACAAAGGCCGGGGCAGAAGTGTTGACAGTAAGGGATATACTGCTTGAGGGGACGATAGATGAGGACGGGAATCCCATTGAAGGACCTAAGCTCGATGCATTGCGCGAGTTTGCCGGACAGTATCTTGTGTATACTACCGATGCGTTGCCCGCCGAACAGCTTGAGGAACAGATACGTTACAAGACGGAAACGCTCTGTAAGCTCAATCCTAAGGATCTTGTCAGAATAATCTTGCTACAGCCTGAGATAGTGCTTACAAGGACTGCCGGTAATACAGGATTTGCTGCATCGTACAGGGAACGTCCGATGATGAACCTTTTTTACATGCGCGACCAGATGATTGCCACCTTCAAGGGTATGGTTATTGCTCGTATGCATTCCCAACAACGTGAGGTCGAGAGCAGTGTCGCTGATTTCTGTTTGAGGAAAATAGGTATGGCGCCGATAGGACGTATCAGCGGAGATGGCGCATATCTCGAGGGCGGCGACTTTCTGCCTTTCGGAAGCAGTGCATTCATCGGATGCGGCCTGCGTACCACGCAGAAAGCTATTGACCAGTTAATGGAGAACGATTGGCTTGGAACAGACAAACTCATGGTTGTGCGTGACAGATGGCTCGAACAGGAGCAGATGCACCTTGATACATACTTTAACTGTATAGACCGTGACCTTGTGACCCTGTCGGCCAACCGTTACAAGGCGGGTGCCGATTCTTCGCAGTATTTGACTGTGGATGTTTATGAACGTCTTGACGGAAAGAACTATGTGCGTACCGTTGAGGGGGCAAGCTTTGTGGATTATCTTGAAAATACACTCAAGGTTAAGGTTATACCTATATCGCGCCCTGATGAACTCAATTACGCCAATAACTTTCTCACAATAGGTCCGCGCAGGATAATGGCTGTGGCAGGTCAGTCGGAAGAGTTGCAGAAAGCGTTTGCGGATAATGATGTGAATGTGACATGGATACCGCTCCCAAACCTTACACGAGGTTACGGTGCCGCTCATTGTATGACACAGATACTTGGAACAGAGGAGGTATTCTGACAGGTTTTGTGCTTTTGTATGTGTTGCCGGTGAGGAGGCTTCTACAGTGTTTGCACCGGCTTTCTTTGTCTATAGGCATGGCGTTGGCGAGGCCGATTATTTTCGTAAATTTGCAAACTAACGATATGTTATGGCTGGCAAGGATTTATCTCTTATCATAACGACCTACAACCGTGGTAGTAAATTGTGGACAACGCTCAATTCGCTTATCTACCAAACTTTACGGCATGATATATGGGAGTTGGTTGTTGTGGATAACAACAGCACCGATGATACTGCATCAAGATTTGCATTGTGGGCTGGCGAGCATCCGGAAATAGATGCGCGTATGGTGCATGAGACCATACAGGGTGTATCGGCTGCGCGTAATAGGGGTATTGAGGAGAGCTGCGGTCGCTATATTGTTGTGATAGACGATGATGAGATTGTCGCGCCTGGCTTTTTGGAAGAGTATTATAGACTGTTTTCGGAACATGCCGATGTAGCTGCGGCAGGAGGTCGCATCATGCCCGCCTTCGAAGACGGGATGCCGCGGTGGATGTCGAAATATACTGAACGCGCGATAGCAGGAACTCTTGACCTCGGAGGCGTTGTGTGTGATTTTCCGTATGGAACGTTTTTTGGCGGCGGCAACCACGGTTACCGTCGCAGCGTGGTGGAACGTTACGGCGGGTATGACACATCGCTCGGACGTACCGGAGGAGTGCTGCTGGCCGGAGAGGAAAAGGAGTTTTACAAGCGGCTTCATGACGGCGGCGAGCGTATTGTATATCTACCTGATGCGGTGATATATCACCTTGTCGGACGCGACAGGCTTACGCGCGATTATTTTACGCGTTTGTGCCGTAATTTGGGACGCAGCGAACGACGTCGCACACTGTCGATGTCGAAAGGCCGTTATTTGCAGCGTCTTGCGGCGGAAGTTATTAAATGGGGCGGCGCTTCTGTACTGGCCGTGGGATACTGTTGCGGCGGACACCCTTCAAGGGGAGGCTATCTGCTGTTGATGCGTTGGCATATAACCGCTGGACTTTTAGGTGCATGAAACGGTAAAATGTCGGTTGTGATGAAAAGAATGTTTTGCAAAATAGTTGCGGTCATGTTGGCGGTCATGTGTATGCCTGCCGTTGTCCGTGCCGGTGACGAGCCGGACGGTAAATGGACATTCAATGGCTTTTCGGGCGGCATGATGCTGCACATAGGTTATGTGGGTGGCGGAACTACGGCACTGTATTCTCCGTCGGGTATACCGCTACCGGCCCAGAAAATGAACGGAGTACCGTATGGTATAGGCGGATGTGCAAAGGTGTACTTCGGTGAACACCTGCGTGTAGGTACTGAAGGTTATGCAACGTATCTCGTGTACGGAGACAATGCGAGCCGTTTCGGTATAGGCTGGGGTGGCTTGCTGCTAGACTGGCAGTGGCATGCGGGTAACATACATCCATTTGTCGGGGTGACGGTAGGAGGCGGTGCGGCAACAAATGTTACGCTCCTGTCGCCGGTACAGGACGATTTCGTAACGGAACCGACCGTGTCGTACCGAAAGTACGGTTTTATGGCAGTGACACCGTTTATTGGAATGGAATTGGAGGTAAGTCAGAAGTTGAGACTGACATTTAAAGCCGACTGGCTGATGAATGTCAGTATGGCCAGACCCGATTTCCCGCAGGGCGTACGACTCTATTTCGGTATAATATTCTATCACGGCAGGTAACTGTGCTGTGTAGATATGTTTCTGTTAGTGCGATATAGGTAATGAGATTATAAAAAATCCCGTTTTTTTGCTATATCTTTGTGGCGGTGCGGTAGTACCGTTTGTCCCGTGGCGGACATTGAAATCCTAAAACCTGAAACATTAAATTCAAGGTCGATATGAAAGAAAAGAAATTTATCACCTGTGACGGCAACTACGCTGCAGCACACATAGCATACATGTTCAGTGAGGTAGCCGCCATATATCCTATTACGCCATCCTCGACGATGGCCGAGTATGTGGACGAATGGGCCGCAGGAGGCCGCAAAAATATATTTGGCGAAACTGTCAGAGTGGTTGAGATGCAATCTGAGGCAGGTGCTGCTGGTGCTTTGCACGGTTCGTTGCAGGCAGGTGCTCTCAGTACTACATTTACGGCTTCGCAGGGGCTGTTGCTCATGATACCGAATATGTACAAGATATCCGGTGAACTTCTTCCAGGCGTAATGCATGTCTCGGCACGTGCGCTGGCTGCCCATGCACTTTCGATTTTCGGCGACCATCAGGACGTTATGGCTACCCGCCAGACAGGTTTCGCAATGCTCTCCACCAGCAGCGTGCAGGAGGTTATGGACCTCGCCGGTGTGGCACACCTCGTTGCCATCAAGTCGCGTGTTCCGTTCCTCCACTTCTTCGACGGCTTCCGTACCTCGCATGAGATACAGAAGGTGGAACTGATGGAGCAGGAAGATATTGCCGCATTGCTCGACAAGGATGCCTTGGCTGAATTCCGTGCCCGTGCGCTCCGTCCGGAACATCCGGTTACCCGCGGTACGGCACAGAACCCCGATATATATTTCCAGGCACGTGAGGCTGCAAACCGCTTCTATGATGCGGTGCCCGACATGGTAAACGATGCCATGAAGCAGATAAACGCCATCACAGGCCGCGAATACAAGCCGTTCACATACTATGGTGCGGCAGATGCTGAGAGGATAGTAATCGCAATGGGTTCCGTGACTGAAACTCTCAAGGAAACCGTTGATTACCTCATGTCGCAGGGCGAAAAGGTCGGCGTTGTTACCGTACACCTTTACCGTCCGTTCTCGGCCAAGTACATGCTTGACGTAATTCCTTCAAGCGTGAAGAAGATATGCGTACTCGACCGTACGAAAGAACCCGGTGCCGCTGGCGAACCGCTTTATCTCGACGTGAAGGATGTATATTACGGCAGGCCCTGTGCTCCTGTAATCATAGGTGGACGCTACGGCCTGTCATCTAAGGATACCACTCCTGCACAAATGCTTGCAGTATTTGATAATCTGCGTGCTGCAGAGTCGAAAAACCACTTCACTGTCGGTATAGTTGATGACGTTACTTTCACCTCGCTACCTGTCGGTGAAGAGATTTCGCTGGCCAAGCCAGGCACATTCGAAGCACTGTTCTTCGGCTTGGGCGCAGACGGTACAGTTGGTGCCAACAAGAATTCCATTAAGATTATCGGTGAAACGACAAACAAGTATTGTCAGGCATATTTCAGCTACGATTCCAAAAAGTCCGGTGGTTATACTTCCTCTCACCTCCGTTTCGGTGACAGTCCCATCACTTCGCCGTATCTGGTAACCACTCCTGATTTTGTGGCATGCCATGTTCCGTCGTATGTTGACAAGTACGATGTACTCAAGGGATTGAAGAAGGGTGGTTCATTCCTGTTGAACTGTTTGCAGGATGCAGATGGCATAAAAAAGACTCTGCCTGACCACATGAAGGCATACCTTGCCAAGAACGATATAAAGTTTTATATTATCAATGCCACAAGAATTGCCGAAGAGATAGGTCTCGGAAACCGTACGAATACCATAATGCAGGCTGCATTCTTCAAGATTGCCAACATTATACCTTACGAGGTGGCTGTCAAGGAGATGAAAAAGTTTATATACAAAAGCTACGGCAAGAAAGGCGAAGATATTGTCAATATGAACTATGCTGCCGTTGATAAGGGCGGTGAAATGGTTCAGCAGGTTGAGGTACCTGCAGCATGGGCTTCGCTCTGTACTTCGAAGCCCGAGACCGATGCTTCGACAGCACCGGAGTTTGTCCGTAAGATAGTTGAACCAATTAATGGACTCAAAGGCGATTACCTGCCGGTAAGTACGTTCATTGGACGTGAGGACGGTACTTGGGACAACGGTACGGCAGCTTACGAAAAGCGCGGTATTGCTGTACACGTTCCCGCATGGAATTCCGACAGCTGTATTCAGTGCAACCAGTGTGCATATGTATGTCCTCACGCTGCTATTCGTCCGTTCCTCCTTACCGAGGAAGAGGCTGCGGCTGCTCCTGCAGGAATGACACTCAAGGATGCACAGGGTAATCTTAAGGGATACAAGTTCCGCATACAGGTATCGCCGCTCGACTGTACAGGTTGCGGCAACTGCGTTGATGTATGTCCTGCTCCCGCCAAGGCACTCAAGATGGAGAGCCTCGACAAGCAGCTCGGCGAAGCAGAAAACTGGAATTATCTCAGCGGCAAGGTGGGCTACAAGGAGAACTTGATGGACAAGTTCAAAACCGTCAAGGGAAGCCAGTTTGCACAGCCTCTGTTCGAGTTCTCAGGCGCATGTGCAGGTTGCGGCGAAACTCCTTATATCAAGACCATCACCCAGCTCTTCGGTGATAGCATGATGGTTGCCAACGCTACGGGCTGTACTTCGATATATAGCGGTTCGGCTCCTTCGACCCCGTATTGCACAAACAGCAAGGGCGAAGGTCCTGCATGGGCAAACTCCCTCTTTGAGGACAATGCCGAATTCGGTCTCGGTATGCACATCGCAGTAGAGAAGCTCCGCGACAGGATTGAGGAGAAGATGCATTACGCTATCGAAAACTGCTCATGCTGCTCCGACGACCTCAAGAAGGTAATGAACGAGTGGATTGAAACCCGTCACAGCACCGTTGCCAACAAGGAGGTTTGCGGTCGTCTCATACCGATGCTTGAGGCTTGCGGCTGTGATACGTGCCGTGAACTGCTCGAAATGAAGGATAGTCTTGCCAAGAAGTCGCAGTGGATAATCGGCGGCGACGGTTGGGGTTACGATATAGGCTTCGGCGGTCTCGATCATGTACTTGCATCTGGCGAGGATGTGAACATACTCGTTATCGATACCGAGGTTTACTCCAATACCGGTGGTCAGTCATCGAAGGCTACTCCTGTCGGAGCTGTGGCAAAGTTCGCATCGGCAGGCAAGCGTGTACGCAAGAAAGACCTTGGCGCAATAGCAATGACCTATGGTTATGTATATGTGGCACAGGTTGCAATAGGTGCAAGCCAGAACCAACTTCTACAGGTAATCCGTGAGGCTGAAGCTTACCATGGCCCGTCGCTCATTATCGCATATGCTCCGTGTATCAACCACGGTATAAAGGGTGGTATGGCTCGTACGCAGACTGTAGGCAAGGATGCTGTTGCATGCGGCTACTGGCATCTTTGGAGGTATAATCCTGAGCTCGAAGCTAAGGGTGAGAATCCGTTCAGGCTCGACTCCAAGGAACCTGACTGGAGCAGGTTCCAGGCATTCCTCAACAGTCAGGTGCGTTACACTTCGCTTGTCAAGGCATTCCCGACCGAGGCACAGGAACTTTTCCAGGCTGCACAGGACAATGCCAAATGGAGGTATGACAACTATGTGCGTCTTGCAAAAATGGATTATTCCAAATAGGCGCTGGATTGATAATGTAAGAGGTGCAACCCTAGGGTTGCACCTCTGTTTTTGTGCAGCAAAATAAAAAGGCTGGAGTAATTATTCCTGCCTTTTGTTGTAGCGTGTCGCGGTTAGCGTATTCTGTCGAGCGATTTGATTAGAAGTATATCTTTCTTTACTCCGCGAAGCGCAAGATATGTAAATATGAGCGCTATGAGCGGAAGTATAGCTGTAAGAGATACGGTCCATGCGCTGGCATTTGATATGAAACTGTTGATGGCGCGAATTGCACCCCAGAAATAATATATCTCGAACAGAATTGTCCCTGCCGTCATTATCATCTCCACGATGCACAGGCGAAACTGTAACATGCGTTTCTTGAACAGGAAAATGTTGACAAACGAGAGAAGAGTTGATGCAATTGCCGTTATAGTAAGACCGTATGGGATGAGTATGTTTTCCTGTGTAGCCGTATTTATAAAACCGAATGCGGTCAATTTCACTTCTTCGGTGTTTCCGAGAAAACTGCCGAGAGGGAGGAAAACTACGAGTGCCATCAGAATGGTGGCAATCAACATGTAGAGTGATTGGATTCGTTGTATCATTTTAGTCTGTGTTTTGATTGCGTTTATGAAGTGTATTTTTACAGCCGTTCGTCTATAAGATAGCGGTTGCGGTCTGTCGAGTTACGGTTGATGAGTTCGCCGAGGAATCCTGCAAGGAAGAGCAGTACGCCGAGTACGACGGCCAGCAGACACAGGAAGAAGAGTGGCTGGTCGGTTACGGGACGGAAAATCATGTCGTGCGACTGTCTGTAAAGTTTCTGTGCTATGATGACTATCACGGCAATGAAGCCGAACAGAAACATGATGGTTCCCAAACCGCCGAAGAAATACATCGGACTGCGGCCGAAATGCGACATGAACATTACCGAAATAAGGTCGAGATAACCCTTGATTGCCCTTTCCCAGCCGAATTTGCTGTGTCCGTATTTGCGGGCCCGGTGGTGTACTACCTTTTCACCTATTCGTGTGAAACCGGCATTTTGAGCGAGTATGGGTATGTAACGGTGCATTTCGCCATACACTTCTATGCTTTTTACTACTTTGTTGCGATAGGCTTTCAGACCGCAGTTGAAGTCGTGCAGGTGTATACCGGACATGGCACGGGCAGTGGCATTGAACAGTTTGCTTGGCCAGCGTTTACCTATCGGGTCGTGGCGCTGCTTTTTCCAACCCGATACAAGGTCATAACCATCCTCGGTTATCATGCGGTAAAGTTCAGGAATTTCATCGGGCGAATCCTGTAGGTCGGCATCCATGGTGATAACCACATTGCCGCGCGCTGCATCAAAACCACAGTAGAGAGCTGCGCTTTTACCGTAGTTACGGCGGAAACTTATGCCGCGTACATCCGGATTCTCCGAAGCGAGTTTGCGCACTACATCCCATGAGCCGTCATTGCTGCCGTCATCTATGAAGATGATTTCATACGATAAGCCGCCATTCTGCAGTACCTTTCTTATCCATGCCTCGAGTTCAGGTAGTGATTCGCTTTCGTTGAACAGCGGTACTACGACCGATATGTCGGGTGTTGTGTTATTCATTTTCTTTCGTTTCGTTCTCGGTGATGTCCTTTGACGCGAACGGGTCGGCCTTGCGCTGTGCAAGTGTGCTGGTAAACAGTCCTGCTATGCCGCCCTGTATGCAGTATCCTATTACTCCTATGATGATAAGCACCAATGGATTGAATACGGCCGAGTAGGTGGCGTCATACGTATAGTTGAACTGCTCGGTGGTAAGCAGTCCGCGCATGGCGTTCATTTGCAGGTCAACCATTTCGATGACTGTGTCCTTGATGATGAAGTTGTTGATTAGGAATGTGGCAAATCCCATTATGATACCTGTAAATAGCATCATGGCAAAAACGAACCCCATGCACCTGCCGTAAGGAAATCCTTCGATGGTATCGGCCATACCGGCAATCTTGCGGGTGAAGCCGTAGATGAGGAATACGAAAACTACAAGCGATACTATATTGAGCCATGCGACCTGTTCGATTACGGTGCGTGTCAGTTGGAATGCTGCGGTGACAAGACCTATTATTGAACCGTCCTTCATGGCCTCGGACCAGAATATCTTTTTTGTGATTTCCATGTTTGCGTATAGTTTAGATTTGGTATAACACACAAATATACATGTTTTAGTCTGTACGGACAATATCAGTATTTGCCCTTCCAAAGTTGTGCTATGCGACGTGCGAGTTCGGCTTCCTTGGGGTTGTCGCCCGGTTCATAGAAACGGGAGCCTTCCAGTCCGGCAGGCATGAATTCCTGTTCTACAAAGTTGCCTGCGAAGTCATGGGCATATTTGTAATCTTTGCCATAGTTTAATTCCTTCATGAGTTTTGTGGGAGCATTGCGTATGTGTAGAGGCACAGGTCGGTTGTTGGTGTCGTGCATGGCGAACTGCATGGCATTGTTTATGGCCATGTAGGCCGAATTGCTTTTTGGACTTGTGGCAAGGTATATGGTTGCCTCGGCAAGCGGTATTCGGGCCTCTGGCATACCTATCTTGTGCACGGTGTCGAAACAGGCATTGGCCAGCAGCAGACCGTTGGGATTGGCCAGTCCGATGTCCTCCGAGGCCAGTATTACCAGACGGCGGGCTATGAACTTCGGGTCTTCGCCGGCATTGAGCATGCGGGCAAGATAGTATATTGCTGCATTGGGATCGCTGCCGCGTACGCTTTTGATAAAGGCAGAAATGATGTCGTAATGCATCTCGCCGTTCTTGTCGTATGTGGCTATGTTCTGCTGCAAGGCATCGGTGACCGTGCGGTCGTCTATCGTGATGTCACCCTGTGTGGCTGCAGCTATTATGTCGAGAATGTTGAGCAGTTTGCGGGCATCACCGCCTGCAAATCCGAACAGCGCTGTTGTCTCGTGTACTTCTACATGGCGTTCCTTGAGTATACTGTCGGAATTCAGTGCCCTATCAAGCAACTCGCGCAACTGGGTGTCGTCCATGGCCTTGAGTACGTACACCTGACAGCGCGACAGCAGCGGTGAGATTACCTCAAAGGAGGGATTTTCAGTAGTGGCACCTATAAGTGTTATGTCTCCCTGTTCGACAGCTCCGAGCAGAGAGTCCTGCTGAGCCTTGTTGAAACGGTGTATTTCATCTATGAACAGAAATGGTGCTGGAGTATTGAAAAATTTCTGTTTGCGTGCCTGGTCTATGATGTCGCGGACATCCTTTACACCGGAGTTAATGGCCGACAATGTGAACATGCGGCGGCCTAGGGCACTGGCAACAAGCCTTGCAAGGGTTGTCTTGCCGACCCCGGGAGGCCCCCAAAGAATGAATGACGGAACATTGCCTGTTTCTATGAAACGGCGGAATACGCCGTCGGGACCAACGAGGTGTTCCTGTCCTATGTAGTCGTCGAGTGACTGTGGACGAAGCCTCTCGGCCAATGGTATGTTGCTTTGTTGTGTCATGTTCGTAATTATGCAAAGGTAGTCAAAATTACATGTAGATATTGTGTTCGTCGGGCTTGCGGCAAAAAAACGCGGAAATGCAATAATGACGTATGTGGTTCCGTTTGGTTTTTGTTCGTAGCTGTAGGGAACGTCTTCTGGATAGCGTATATACGGACAGTAAACAAATGGCCTATGAAGTGACTTTACTATTTGTTGAATTTTGAGCATTGCCGCAGCAGACGGAATGCATGTGAAATAGTATTTTACTGAAAATATAGTGTCATTATGAAAAACAAATGGTATTTTGCTGCAGGACTTGTAGCTGCCGGTATTGTGGGTGGCGTTATAGGTTGGTTGGCCGTTGCCGGTGTCAAAACGGAGACTTCACTGGCCGATAATGCGAAACCGCAAGTAGAACAGGTGAAAATCAGTAACTCCTCTATACAGCAGGATGCTTCTGTAGAAAAGGTTAAGCCGCGTTTTGTGTCGTACAGCACAGAAAATTATCCAGACCTTACATATGCAGCCGAAACTGCCGTTCAGACTGTCGTGAACATAGAGGTGACACAGACGGTTCATGTCCGCAGCGTGGATCCGTTCCTCGAATTTTTCGGTATTCCGCAGGGATATTCCCGTGGGGGAGTAGTGCCGCATGAGGTGCGCGCCGGCGGTTCGGGTGTCATAATATCGCCTGACGGTTACATCGTTACCAATCACCATGTCGTTGAAAATGCAAAGCAGCTTAATGTGAAACTTTATGACGGTCGAATGTTCTCTGCCGAGGTGGTGGGTACTGACCCTACGACTGAAGTAGCTCTTATCAAGATTGACGGCAGTGACCTTCCCGCACTTGCATTCGGAGACTCCGATGCATTGAGACTCGGTGAATGGGTATTGGCAATAGGCAGTCCTTTTGACCTCCAGTCTACAATTACGGCCGGTATCGTCAGTGCGAAGGCACGTGTCCTTGGAGCTATTCCCAACCAATATCGTGTGGAGTCGTTTATTCAGACGGATGCGGCCGTAAATCCTGGTAACAGCGGTGGTGCACTTGTAAATACTCGTGGCGAACTTGTCGGTATCAATACTTTGATAAAGAGTCAGACGGGTACCTATATGGGATATTCGTTCGCCATTCCGAGCGCCATAGTCAAAAAGGTGGTTATGGACCTCAAGGAGTACGGTATAGTACAGAGGGCATTGCTCGGTATCGCATACCGTGACATAGATGACAGTTTCGTTGAGAATTTCGGAGAAGAATACGACATTGACGAGACAGGCGGCGTTTATGTCGCCGAGGTTCAGCCCGACGGAGCAGCCAGGGAGGCAGGTATACGCAAAGGCGATATAATTACGGCAGTTGACGGAGTGGAACTTGGCAAGAACGCCAACCTGACGGAGATGATGTCGCGCTACCGCCCGAACGACAAAGTGATTATTTCTGTAAAAAGAGACGGTAAAGCGAAACAATTTGAGGTCGTTCTGCGTAATAAGGCAGGTAAAGCAGAGTTGTTGCCGCGAGACTATATCGATGTGGTTGAAGCCCTCGGCGGTAGTTTTGCGGAGATAGGCGACAGGACCAGAAGGGAACTCCGTATTGACGGAGGTGTCCGTGTGGCAGAAGTGCACGACGGAGGAATACTGGCCAGGGCCAATGTAAGGAGAGGATTTGTAATAACCGAAATTAACGGTGTACAGATACATTCCTTGAAAGATATGAACAGGATTGAGTCTCCTGTGAGATATATAGAGGGCATTTACCCCGATGGACGATTGGTAAATTACTCGTTCGTGAGATAGGTGCTGTTTTCCGGTATGACAACGGTCCCCGGTTTTCGGTAGATATCCGGAAACCGGGGCTGTTTGTCCGTAAAGGAAGAGTGCCGGAAGTGAGGCTGATACAAAATATTCGGAAATATATTATGAGGCAATTAAAGATTACAAAATCCATCACCAACCGCGAAAGTGCTTCATTGGATAAGTATCTTCAGGAGATAGGCAAGGAAGACCTCATCACTGTAGAGGAAGAGGTAGAGCTTGCACAGCGTATCAAGAAGGGAGACCAGGAGGCACTCGAAAAGCTTACAAAGGCCAACCTTCGTTTCGTGGTGTCGGTGGCAAAACAGTACCAGAACCAGGGCTTGAGCCTTCCAGACCTTATCAACGAGGGTAATCTCGGATTGATTAAGGCTGCTGAGAAATTCGATGAAACGCGTGGTTTCAAGTTTATCTCATATGCAGTGTGGTGGATACGTCAGTCTATTCTTCAGGCTCTTGCCGAACAGTCGCGTATCGTGCGTCTTCCGCTCAACCAGGTGGGGTCGCTGAATAAAATCAATAAGGCATTTGCCCGTTTCGAGCAGGAAAACGAACGTACTCCGTCACCTGAAGAGTTGGCCGATGTGCTTGACCTGCCAAAGGAGAAGGTTTCCGATACGCTTCGTGTTTCGGGCCGTCACGTCTCGGTTGATGCGCCTTTTTCGGACGGAGAGGACAACAACCTGCTCGATGTGCTGGTGAATACCGATTCGCCTAATGCAGATAGGGGACTGATAAACGAGTCGCTCTCTACAGAGGTGGAACGCGCACTTGCCACACTTACTGACCGCGAGAGGGATATCATCCGTTATTTCTTCGGTATCGGTTGTCCCGAAATGACTCTCGAGGAGATAGGTGAGAAGTTCGGTCTGACAAGGGAACGTGTGCGTCAGATAAAGGAAAAGGCCATACGCCGTCTGCGTCACAGCTCGCGTAACAAGTTCCTTAAATCATATCTCGGTTAATTTTGAGACCTTAAGACAGAGGGGGAGTGAGACTTGGTTCTTCATTCCCCGTTTTTTTGTGCGTTTTGGAAGCGGCAGTTGAAAAATAAATGGCTGCGCTTGGCACATATGCGCAGTGAATGGGTATCTTTGCAGCCATAAAAAATAGTAGTTATGAAAGCGCTTTATACGATACTGTTGCTCGTGTGCTCCAATGCATTTATGACGCTTGCATGGTACGGGCATTTGAAATTCTCGTCGCTGCCCAGCGGCAAACCGCTGCCTCTTATGCTGGTGATAGTGGCCAGCTGGGGTATAGCATTCTTCGAGTACTGTTTCCAGGTGCCTGCAAACAGGATAGGATTTGTCGGTGACGGAGGCCCCTTCTCTCTGATACAGTTGAAAATTATTCAGGAGGTGATATCGCTGCTTGTGTTTACACTGTTTACGCTGCTTGTATTCCGTACGGAAACGTTCCGTTGGAACCATATTGCAGCATTTGTCTGCATAGTGATGGCGGTATTCTTCGCATTCAAGAAATAGCATCAGAATATTTCAAAATAAAAATCCCGTCAGCATTACGCTGACGGGATTTTTTTGTCGGTGTAGGTCAATTGAAAAGCGACCTGTTGTTCTCTTTCAGGGCATTGACCTTGTCGAATATCTTTTTGGAGACTGTAGATTTCTGCATGGCATCGATATATGTGTTGGAGTGGGTGTCGGTGCCGACGAATGAATATCGGCCCTCTTCCAGCAGGCGTTCTGCACACTTCTTGGCTGCGCTGCCGTGGAACCCAGTAAGTGATAGCAGGTTTAGCTGCAGTTGGTGCTGGCGGATGAGCTTGATTACTTTGTCGCGTCCGCGCTCCTGTACGAAGTAGTATCGTTCGGGGTGTGCGATGATTATCTCCAAGCCCGAAATCGTTGTCTCGAACAGTATGTCGAAAGCGTGAAGACTGTAACCCGACATTGAAAATTCGGCCAAAATATTGTTGCCTCCCATGGCCAGTGGTGAGCCTGCCATGTGCTCCTGAAAACGGTCGTCGATAAAATATTCGGCCGCAAGCCGTATGTCTATGTTGCCATCATATCTGAATGCAGCAAATTCGGTGCGCAGTTCTGCCTCACCGAGACTGCGGTAGGTGCCGTTGATAATGTGTGGCGTAAAGTATATGCCGCGTATGCCCAAGTCTTCCAAGCGTTTCAGTAGAACTGCACTGTGTTCTGCATTTGGACTGCCATCGTCGACACCAGGCAACAGATGGCAATGTATGTCATACATTCCGTCTAGAATATCGGCTATGTAATTCTTTTTTTCGAAAAAACTGAACATATCAAAACTGGTTTGTATGTTGTCCGTTGCTATTCGTTTATGCTTTTGAAATACTCTATTGTTTTGCGAAGCCCTTCCTCAAGCTGTATTTCAGGTTTCCAGCCGTTGAGCAATTTGTTGGCTAGACTTATGTCGGGCCGTCGTTGGCGCGGGTCATCAGCCGGTAGCGGACGGAAAACTATTCTGGATGCGGAGTCAGTCATTTCCTTTACGAGATTGGCAAGCTGCAGCATCGAAAACTCCGTTGGATTTCCTATGTTGACAGGACCTGTTACATGTTCAGGCGTGGACATCATTCGCACCATGCCCTCCACCAGGTCGCTGACATATTGGAAACTGCGGGTCTGGCTTCCATCTCCGTATATGGTTATGTCGTCACCGCGCAGTGCCTGTATTATGAAATTAGATATTACGCGTCCATCGTTGGGAGCCATGCGAGGACCGTATGTGTTGAATATCCTTACTATTTTGACATGTACCCCATTCTGACGGTTATAGTCCATAAACAGTGTTTCTGCGCATCTTTTACCCTCATCGTAGCATGACCGCGGCCCTATCGGATTGACACTGCCCCAATAGCTTTCGGTTTGAGGATGTACTTCGGGGTCACCGTAAACTTCAGATGTGGAAGCCTGTAATATGCGAGCCTTAACACGTTTCGCCAGTCCGAGCATGTTGATGGCTCCCATGACCGATGTCTTTGTTGTCTTTATCGGATTGTATTGGTAATGTAGCGGTGATGCAGGGCAGGCAAGGTTGTATATCTCGTCAACTTCGGCGTAATATGGGGTCGTTACATCATGGCGGACAAGTTCGAAATTGCCGCAACCCATAAGATGGGAAACGTTGCGCTTGGTGCCGGTGAAATAATTGTCAAGGCAAATTACATCGTGTCCTTCGCCTACGAGCCGCTCGCAAAGGTGTGAACCTATGAAACCGGCACCTCCGGTAACAAGTATTCTTTTCATATCTATGTATCGTGTTGGGCCATTTTCAGATATGATGAACATTTCTAGGCTGGCCATGTTGTGTGTAGTGACAAATATAGCGACTTTTTTCTGTTACATGTCTTTTTATATTCGTGCCGCATACATGCAATTTAAATGTGCGTGTGCCGTTATAACATATAGTTGTATCTATGTGTGGTTGACGTTTTTGTGCAGTTGCAATTTTTTGTTATTTTTGTACGAATTGGAACGATCATACATGTGAATGGCAATAATATGCTGTCAAAGAGATTGTCTATATATTTGTTCTGTACTGCTTTGGCTGTCGCTGTGTCATCATGCGGCAATAAGGCCGAGATATTGGAGCGCGAGATGACTACCATCCAAACGTGGGTGGACAAGTATAATGATGACAACAACAATTATACCGAGATAATGTCTGGCGTGTTCAGCGATACCATGCATCCTGTTGACGGACAGGGTTCGCCATTGGCTGAACGTGGTGATAGTCTATATGTGACATACGAGCTTTACCAGTTTACATCGGGCTTTTCAAGTACCAGTACAAGTGGCCTTATCTATACGAATAGGGAAGCTCGGATTCCTAACGGAGTGAATTGGGAGGTTGGACCTCTTAAAATGGTTCTCGGTCAGGGGGTACTGATGGAGGGAGTGGAGACTGCTTTGGTGGGCAGTGCTCCAGGCGATTCAGTGGTTGTCGTGATGACATCAGCCAACGGATATGGCGATAAGATTGTACAGCAGGTGCCGGCAAATACTCCATTGGCATGGAGAGTGAAGGTTGATAAAGTGATTAAGTAAGTAGCAATAGATAGTTGTTTATGAAAATTGCTGTTAGATATGCGGCTGTGGCTATTGCGGTATTGTTTACAGTGTCGTGTGCCGAGAGTGTCCCTGATAAGGATTATAATGAAATAGAGGACGAGGCACTTGCTGCATGGATAAGCAGCAATGCGCCTGATGCTCAATTGCTGGGCGATACTGGTATATATTATGAGGTTCTCGAGTCGGAAGGAGGAACTGGTAAGGTAGATGTGCGTGGCCGATGGATAGATGTAGATTATGTTATCCGTGACCTTAGCGGTGATATAATTTATACACGTAATGAGCAAACAACACGTTTGCTCGGTTCATATACGGAATATACGCATTACGTGCCTGACAGGCTTTATATTGCAAGCGAGGAGGGGAAAAGTGATATTCCGGCCGGTCTTTATAGGGCATTTACCAATATTATACCTGGTGAGATGTGGCGTTTCTATATTCCGTCTCGTCTTGCCTTTGCATCATATGGTATAGATACCGGTTCTGGTTATGAAGGGCAACATGCCCTTGATGCGGATGCGCCTATCATATTCGACAGTGTGTGTATTCACAATATAGTTGAAAACCCGCAGCAGGAAGGTCGTGATGCCATTGTTGACCTTGTTACAGCACCGAAGCCAGAAGGCTGGGGCAAGCGTTTGGATGATTCAGTAAGGTATGGCATGTATCTGGAGATATTCAATCGAATTGATGACAACGACACAGTGAAAATGAACGAAAGTGCCAGTATATATTATAAGGTCAGGTTTCTGGATGGCAAACTGATAAACTCTAATGTAGACTCGGTGCTGTACAACAATTTCGGTAATGTACGTTCGACGGATGTTACTTCTGCCATAAGCGTTACGCGAATGGAAACTACACCGACAAATGCGAACCAAATGCCTGCCAAAGTGTTTTATGAGATTTTGCCCGAATTATGCTATGGTGATATAGGGCGAGTGGCTGTACCGTCGGAGTATGCTTATTACCGCCAATATATGCATCCGGACATGAACGAGAATCTGTGGAGCAGTACAGCCACATTTACATTTGACCTTACATATCAATATGACGATTATACGGTAGACGATTCTGACTATTACTTCGGACTGAACACGTTCTATATGCCGTCATCATCGTCAGGTTGTATACCGATTGCGGAGATAAAACCGTATACTCCGTTGATATATGAATTCAAGGTGGAGAAGCCTGATTAGCTTGGATTTGTTTTGAAGATATTGGCCCGTTATACACAGGATGTAGGCGGGCTTAATTGTGTTGTATTGTAGAGTATTGGGTTTGTATATCGGCTGTCCTTTCTAGTGTTGGTGATAAATGTAGTAGAGGTACGTTCGTGTCTACATCGAAACTGTCATTAAATCAGTTGACGTAATGAATCGGTCGTCTTGCAGAATAAAAGCTAAGTGAATAATGAACTTGCAGGTTTGTGTGAAACTATCGAGAAGTTGGATTCTGGAAAAGTTTTCAATGGTTTATCGTTAACAAAGTTAGCCGGTTGTATGTAATTCCATTATGAAGATAATCCATGACGCATGAGGATGATGTTAAAATTGAAGCCGGTTACGCAGTGCTGCGTAACCGGCTATCATGTCTGGCCTGTTAATTATACAGACTTGATCGGGGGAGAAACTTAACACTATATTATGTGTTTACGTTCTGCAATAGGATCTTGGTTCTCCACAAACGATCTTTGTGATTTAAGGAGGTTGCGTGACTGAAGAACCATGGTCTTTGTTTCATTAAGTATTGTCAGATACAGCATGCTGGCTTTGGTGCTGGTAGCCTTGTTCTGTATGCGGCGGAGCTGGCTTTTGACAGCATCGTCTATCATTATGAACAATTCGTCGCGCATTTCCAGTACGATATTGGTATTGGTATAGTCGTTGTTGGTCAGCATATCATTAATGGAAGCATATATCTCCGATACTTTGGTGTTGATTTTCAAGAGGTCCTGTACCTGTTCCTCGCTCATTCCCTTATGATTGTTGTCGATGTGGTCGAAACATGGGCGTGTGATGTGGATAAGCGCCTTCGACATTTCGCTGATGTAGTCGACAACTTGGACATAGAAGTATCCTGCTTCTATATAGTTGTCCTGCAATTTCTGAAGTGTTGGAAGCATTGCATATTTGCGTTCGCGGGCGTTGTAGAACAAGTCGTTCGATTCGCGCACCATTTCACGCAGCGTCTTGCGGTCTTCTTCAAGAGTGGCCTGTATTGTCTTGCTGTATATCTGTGTAGTTTTAGTCATTACATCGCTGATTTCTTTGATGAGACTTTTCATCATTTCTTGTGAGCTGTTGCCGGATGCGTTGACCAGTTCTTCGGTTTTATGCTCTTTCTCTACGCGACGCTTGTGAGTTATGGAACTTTGGATGAACATGCCGACACAGAGTAGCGAGATTATGATTACCGCCCATGTGCCCCCCCAAAGGAGAGCGTACGTTACTATCAGTGCTATGATGAATGCGATGAGCGCCGTAACGAACCATCCGGCAATTACTGTTATCACGCCGGTGATACGGTAAACGGCACTTTCGCGCCCCCATGCCTTGTCAGCGAGTGAACTACCCATGCCGACCATGAATGTCACGTATGTAGTGGAGAGCGGAAGTTGTAGCGACGTTGCTGAAGCGATGAGGATGGATGCTACGGTGAGGTTTACTGTTGCCCTAATAAGGTCGAAGTGTGCACTGCCTGCTTTCTCGTTGGGCCGAAGCGGAATAAAGCGTTTGTTGATGGCTCTTTGGAATGATTCGGGGGCGTGGTCCTCATACCATCTGTTGCAGGTTACTGCCACACGTACTATCGACCTTGAGAAAATCGAAGAACCGAAACGTTCCGTGCCTTCGTCCTGTTTTGCGAGGTTAATTTCCGTTTCACTTACGCTCTGTGCTTTCTTCGAAGACCACAAGGTTACGACCATTATGATACCTGCAATAAGCAGAAGCAGGTGGTTGGCTACTACTGGCTTGTTGAGTTCGCCCATGAGCATTGTTTCGTTGCCTCCTGCTGCGGCCGCGATCTTGTAGGCATCGAGACCGGCAAACGGTACACCGATGAAGTTTACGAGGTCGTTGCCTGCAAATGCGAGAGCAAGGGAGAATGTACCTGCAAGAATGGTTGTTTTAAGTATGTTGACCTTTGCCAGTTGGAGTAGGAACATTATCAGTGAGCTGACAACCCAAAATCCCAACAGTACAAGCAACATGTTGTCTTGCAGCAACTGAAAGAATTCCGGATTGAAAATGCCGGAGTCCTGCAAGCCCTTGAAAAGGGCAAAGTATGCGATTGCCGTAAACGCAATGCCACACCATACGGCACCGAAGCGTGACAGCATCTTGTTGTATCGGAATGTGAAAATCAGTCGGCTGATAAACATGACAATAGCACCCACAACGAACGCTATGGCTACCGAGGCGAGGATACCAGATATTATGACGAGTGCCTTCCCCGAATTAATAAAGCGCGACATGTCGGCTGCAGTATATTCGGGATTGGCCTTGATTTCAAGAGAAGCCACGGCTATTGCTGCACCGAGCAGGCCGAACACGAGCGATACTGTAGTGGATGTCGGCAGTCCGAAAGTGTTGAACAGGTCAAGCAATATCACGTTGGCGAACATTACGCCCAGGAACAGCATCATGATATCGCGGAATGTGAACATCTCCGGATAGAATACGCCGCTTCGGGCTACTTCCATCATGCCGCTTGAGGTGAGGGTGCCAAGGAGGATACCCACAGAGGCGACGGTGAAGATTACCTTTCGCGATGCGGCCTTTGAGCCTATTGCGGAGTTTAGGAAATTGACTGCGTCGTTTGAGACACCTACGACCAGTCCGAGGATTGCAAGGGCCATTAATATGGCGATGATAACGGTGTAAAGAGTACCCATATATCAGCTTTCTGATAAAAAATTTGGGACAAATTTAAGCGATAATTTTGAATGCCCGTGAAAAAAGAGACTGAAATTTAAAGGTTTTGTAATGTTTTTGTATGCATAGTGCTTTTGTGATTAACGGAGCAGGCAATAGTATTACTGTGTGTCTCGTTTTTTATCCAATGGCTGTGTAGCCACCACCAGTTGCATATTTGATGTATAAATTTTGTGCTCTTGAAAGAGATGGCTAATTTTGTAGTTTGATTAAGTATATTCAGTCGTACACTGATGGAAGACAATAATAAAATTATAAAGGACATTGCCGGTCAGGAATACAAGTACGGCTTTACGTCCGACATAGATACCGATGTCATACCCAAGGGGTTGAACGAGAATATCGTGAGGCTTATATCGCATAAGAAGAACGAACCCGAATGGATGACGGAATATCGTCTGGCGGCATTCCGCCAGTGGCAGAAAATGCAACTGCCCACATGGGCGCATCTAGACATTCCGGAAATAGATTTCCAGGATATAAGTTACTATGCTGCTCCGAGAACCAATACAGGTAAGAAAGACGGTACGGTGGATGACATAGACCCGGAGTTGAAAAAAACATTCGACAAACTCGGAATACCGCTTGAGGAGCAGCTTGTTCTCGGTGGTGTTGCGGTCGATGCTGTTATGGACTCCGTGTCGGTAAAGACGACATTTAAGGAGACGCTTGCCGAAAAGGGTATAATATTCTGCTCGATGAGTGAGGCAATACGCGACTGGCCTGATTTGGTGCGCAAGTACCTCGGCAGCGTGGTGCCGTATTCTGATAATTTCTATGCTGCTCTCAATGCTGCCGTTTTTTCCGATGGCTCGTTCTGTTATATTCCCAAGGGGGTTCGTTGCCCAATGGAGCTGAGTACATATTTCCGTATCAATGCAGCCGGTACCGGTCAGTTTGAACGTACGCTTATCGTTGCCGACGAGGGGGCGTATGTAAGTTATCTGGAAGGCTGTACCGCTCCGCAGCGTGACGAAAACCAGCTTCATGCTGCCGTGGTAGAGATAGTGGTTATGAAGGATGCGGAAGTGAAGTATTCCACAGTTCAGAATTGGTATCCTGGTGACAAGGAAGGCAAGGGAGGTATCTATAATTTTGTTACCAAACGAGGAATATGCCGCGGCGAAAATGCCCGTCTGTCGTGGACGCAGGTTGAAACCGGCTCGGCCATAACGTGGAAATATCCGAGCTGCATATTGGCCGGTGACAACAGTACGGCCGAATTCTATTCCGTGGCGCTAACCAACAACTACCAGCAAGCCGATACGGGTACAAAAATGATACATCTTGGACGCAATACACGAAGCCGTATAGTGTCGAAGGGTATATCTGCAGGACAGAGTCAGAACAGTTACCGCGGTCTGGTTCAGGTGAATCCGAAAGCCGAGAATGCACGTAACTTCTCGCAGTGCGACTCGTTGCTGATAGGCGACAGGTGCGGAGCGCACACATTCCCTGTAATAGATATAAGGAACAACAGCGGGGTGGTGGAACATGAAGCCACGACGTCGAAGATAAGCGATGCACAGTTGCTTTATTGCAACCAGCGCGGTCTCGATACCGAAGAGGCCGTAGGTTTGATTGTGAACGGCTATGCGCGTGAGGTGTTGAACAAACTACCCATGGAGTTTGCCGTTGAGGCACAGAAACTGTTGTCGATCAGCCTCGAGGGTAGCGTAGGTTAACGTAACGAATAATCAAGAAGAAAATGAAAAATATACTTACAGTAAAAGGCCTTCACGCCTCTATAGACGGAAAGGAGATATTGCGCGGTATAGACTTTACGGTCAATGCCGGTGAGGTGCATGCCATAATGGGTCCCAATGGATCTGGCAAGAGTACGTTCGCATCGGTGATTGCCGGTGACCCGCGCTTCGAGGTTACGGGTGGAGAGGTAACATATAACGGTGTTGACCTGTTGGCAATGAATGTTGAGGAACGCGCCCGCGCGGGTGTATTCCTTAGCTTCCAGTATCCGGTTGAGATACCTGGCGTAAGTATGGCCAATTTCATGAAATTGGCTGTTGCCCGCCGTCGTGAGTATCTCGGACTGCCGCAGCTTTCATCGGGCGAGTTTCTTAAGATGATGCGTGAGAAAGGCAAGGTGGTGGAGCTTGACAGTAAACTGACCGGACGTGCCGTGAACGAAGGCTTCTCGGGTGGTGAGAAGAAGAAAAACGAAATATTCCAGATGGCCATGCTGCAGCCCGAATTGTCGATACTTGATGAAACAGACAGTGGCCTGGATATCGATGCACTGCGTATCGTGGCAACGGGCGTGAACAAATTGCGTACTCCGGACAATGCTACGGTGGTGATTACACACTATCAGAGGCTGCTGGATTATATCGTGCCAGATTTCGTTCATGTCCTGTACAAGGGACAGATAATTCTTTCCGGAGACAAGAGCCTTGCTCTCAAACTCGAAAAGGAAGGTTATGACTGGCTTATAAACCAATATAAATAGGGGCGTATGGAACGTGCGTCTTTATTGAATGATATGTTCGGCACAGTGGTCCGCATATGTGGCGGCGAGTGCCGGTCACCCTTCGGCATTATGCCGTCGGGGATACGTGTGTTATCGCTGGGCGAAGCCATTCGCAGCGGTGCGGTGTTGGTTGAAGCATTTGGCGGCTTATGTGCCGATGCCGAAGGCGTGTTGATAGATATTCCGGCCGGATACCGTGCTGAAGGTACTGTTTGCATAACAGTCGAAGGTGACGGCGGATGTGATGTCGCAATATCGGCCGGAGATGGTTCCGATGCAGAACTGGTATTTCTGTTTGATGGCAATGCGACGTGCGGCAGGTTCGTGAGTGTATGCCATGGGGCATCGCTCCGTGTTCGCGAGGTTTTCGCTTCGGCTGCCGGCGAGAGTGTTGCAGTATCGTGCAGGGCGCGTATTGACGGCGAGGCATTCATGGATACGGTGACAGTGGAACTTGGTGACGGTACGGCGAAGCTTTCCTATGCGACGGCATTGGAAGGAGCCATGAGTAAGACGGTGCATTCGGGGCTTTTCATGGCAGGTGACGGCGAACGGAAAAGTGTTGCCGTGAGGGTCGAACATAGAGTGCCTGATTGTCACAGCGATGTTACCATGAAGGGCGTAGCCGCGGGAGATGGTTTCGGCGCTTTCGACGGTATGTTGTATGTGGCGCGCGATGCGCAGCATACGGAGGCGTATCAGCAGAGCCGTAACCTCATTATGGGCGGTAAGGCGCGTATTCTCACATCGCCGCAACTGGAGATATATGCCGATGATGTAAAGTGCAGTCACGGTGCTACTGTAGGGCAGATGAATGACGATGCCGTGTATTATATGCGGCAGAGAGGGCTTAGCGAGGCCGAGGCACGCGGTTTGCAGCTTGCAGGCTTTGTGAACGACATCATAATGCGCTTTGAAGGCGGATTGGCCCAAAGGGTGCTTGAAGCAGCCGAAAAAAAGATAGATGCCATGCAGCGTTTTGTCGAATAGACGGCGCGTATGAAGTGTGAGGTAGCGGCATTGTGCGGCGGCCTTTAAAAAAAGATAAGAATATGTTCGACGTCGGTAAAATAAGAGAAGATTTTCCCATATTGTCGCGTAAGGTTTACGGCAAGCCGTTGGTGTATCTCGACAATGCGGCTACGGGTCAGAAACCGCGGCGCGTGATAGATTGTGAGCGCAGGCTTTACGAGGAGTTTAACGGCAATGTGCACCGCGGCGTGCATTTCCTTGCCGAACAGTCCACGGAAATGTACGAACAGGCTCGTGAAAGAGTACGTGCCTTCATTGGCGCTTCCTCGCGTGAGGAGATAATCTTCACGGCCGGTGCGACGTCGGCAGTCAATACCGTGGCGTACAGCTACGGGGAATTGGCGTTCCGTCCGGGTGACAATATTGTAGTTTCGGAGATGGAGCACCATTCCAATATCGTACCGTGGCAGATTGTTTGCGGCCGCAAAGGAGTCGAAATCAGGGTGCTGCCTTTCGATGATAAAGGCAGGCTGATGGAAGAGCGTCTGCCGGAGTTGCTGGACAGCCGTACAAAACTGGTGGCTGTTACACAGGCTTCCAATGTGTTGGGTACTATGCCGCATCTTGATGGCATTATAAAGGCGGCGCATGAGGCCGGAGCAGTGGTGCTTGTCGATGGATGTCAAGGTGTTGTCCACGGCGGTGTAGATGTGTCGAAGCTTGGATGCGATTTCTATGTCTTTTCAGGCCATAAACTTTATGCCCCGAATGGCATAGGCGTGCTGTATGGTCGCAGGGAGTTATTGGAAGCCATGCCGCCGTTCCTTGGTGGTGGCGACATGGTGCATAAAGTCAGCTTTGCCGGGACTACATTCGGTGATCTGCCCCTTAAGTTCGAAGCGGGTACGGCAAACTATATAGGTGCAATATGTCTCGGTGAAGCCATGGAATACCTGAAGGGTATCGGTTTGGATGCCATTGCGGCCTATGAAAATGGGTTGCTCAAGCAGGCTATGGAACGCCTCGGCGCGATAAAGGGCTTGACGATATACGGCACGACTCAGGGGAAGTGCGGTATAGTGTCATTCAACGTGGAGGGGATACATCCGCTCGACGTAGGAATGATACTCGACAAACTCGGGATAGCCATACGTACAGGAGCGCATTGTGCTGATCCTGTAATGGCTCATTACGGTGTACAGGGCATGGCTCGTGCTTCGCTGGCGTTCTATAATACGCCTGAAGAAATTGATGCACTTGCCGATGGCATTGAACGTGCTGCAAGGATGTTGCGATGATGGAGTATAACTGTGCGATGCATGAATTTGACTTGTGTCGCAAATGATATTTTCTAATGCCACTTATAGTTCTTGAGGGGCTCGACGGGGCCGGAAAGTCAACACAGCTCGATTTGGTGCGCCGCCATGTGGAGGCACAAGGACGGGAATGCGAGTATCTGCATTTTCCGCGTTTCGATACACCCGTGTATGGTGAACTTATCGCTCGTTTTTTGCGTGGCGAGTTGGGCGGTATAGATGCAGTTGACCCATATATAGTGGCGTTGCTTTTTGCCGGTGACAGGGCTGATGCCGCAAAGACCATACGCGGGTGGTTGTCTCACGGCAAATATGTGTTGCTTGACAGGTATGTAGGGTCTAATGTGGCATACCAGTGTGCGAAGCTCGGGGTTGAGGACGAACGCGAACGTCTGCGCGAATGGATAATGAACCTCGAATACGTTCATAACGAGATACCGCGTCCGGATGTGTCGCTGTTTCTCGATGTGCCGTTTGAATTTACAGAGCGCAGTCTGCGGACACACCGATGCGGCAACGATCGGGATTATCTGAATGGAGGAGAGGACATACATGAATCGTCTTTGGCTTTTCAGCACAGTGTGCGCGAGATGTACATGCGTATGGCGGCTGTTGGAGATGTGACAATTGTGGATTGTCGTGATGCAGATGACGGAATGTGTGCGCCGCAGGAGGTGTTTTCAAGGATTCTGACACAGGCGAACGGCATATTGTAGGATTGCTATGGTGACTGGAAAGAAATATGGATTTGCAACTGCTGCTTGCAGAATTGTACTTGGTGCAGTATTCGTATTTTCCGGCATTGTCAAGAGTATAGACCCTTGGGGTACGGCCATAAAGGTCGACGAATATCTTGAGGCTTTCGGTATGGAGGCGTTACAGTCTCTGTCGGGAGCAATAGCAATCGGACAGTGCGTACTTGAACTTGTCCTCGGACTTATGCTGCTGTTCAAGGTATGTATGAGGGTTGCCGGTGTGGTGACAATGGCGCTCATGTCCTTTTTTACGCTTCTGGCACTTGTAATAGCAATCTGGAATCCGATAGACGATTGCGGATGTTTCGGTGCAGCACTCGAAATAAGCAACTGGGCAACGTTTGCTAAAAATGTCGTACTGCTGCCTTTGTCGATATTGGTATGGCGGTATTGGCGTGGAAAACAGGATGCCGCATGCGTGGTGACGGGCTGTATATGGACCGCTGTGTTTGCAGTTGTGGCTTTGAGTATCAATCTATGGTCATGGTTTTGTCTGCCGCCGATAGACGGTTTCCCGTACCGTAAAGGTACAAACCTGCGTACGGAAATAATGTGTACGGCGTGCATGCATCGTTCCGTGGTACTGGTGTATGAGGATATGCAGACAGGCGACATTAGGGAATTCAGCCTGTCGGATACAACATGGTATGATACGTCACGGTGGCGTTATGTCGATACGCGCAGTATTTACGATTATCTGCCTGAAGATGCCGCCAAGTATGATTTTGCACTTTGGCGCGATGGACTGAACTGTGCCGATGAATTGCTCTTTGCCGATGGCAGGACATATATGCTGCTAATGCGTGATGCGGATAGACTCTCGGAACATGCCCTGCAGAATATTACGGAGTTTGCCGAACATGCCGCTGACAGCGGGGAGCGTATCATGTTGGTGGCCGGTACTGATGGCGAAGGTGTATCGGTACCGGATATGGAACTTAATGGACGTGTATTTCCTGTTTATGGCATGGATCGCAGGCTTATGGCATTAATACTTAGGGCTGATGCCGGTGTTGTAGAGATTATGGACGGGGTCGTGGCGGATAAAAGACCGTGGCGCAGTATGGATGATTTGTTATAGCGAATATGGACAAACAAGGTACATTTATGGTACGTAAAACGATAATGGCGCTGTGTGCCGTTGTGATGATGCCTTTGGCGGCTGCGGCACAGCAGGATGGTTTCGAAAAACACTTCCTGCACGGAGAGGGATTGTATCGTATGGAGCGTTATTCGGAAGCATATGATGAATTCCGGCAGGCTTGGTGCAGTGTTGCCTCATGCGCCGACGACGCCCTTTTCGAAAGAGTGTTCTACTTCGGGGCTGTGAGTGCCGCGAAGGGGGAACGTGGCGCTGCCGAAGAGTTGCTGCGCAATTATATTGCCAAATGGCCGGAAGGCCCCGGTGTTGCTGAGGTGAGGTTTGAACTGGGGTGCATCTTTTTTGCAAGAGAGGATTATGCCGCCGCGATGAAACAGTATGCTGCTATTAAGGCAAGAACACTGCCGTCGGAATGTGATGACGAATACGATTTCAAGTACGGATACTCATGCTTCAAGTTGGACATGTTCGATGAAGCTGTCGAGGCTATGGCCAGGATAGATTTTAAAAGCGATTACTATCCGCATGCGCAATATGTGCTAGGCTATGCTGAATACAGGCGGGGCGATTATGCTGCGGCAAAACGATATTTTACAGTTATTGCCGACCATCCCGCATACAGGGATATCGTTCCGTTCTATATCATACAGATAGAGTTCAATGACCAAAACTATTATTATGTTCGAGAGAATTGCGGGGCTGTGTTGCGTATGGCTACCGGCGAGCGACTTATAGAACTCAACCGTATTGCCGGTGAGAGCTGGTTCCTTACGGGCGGATGGCGTGAGACGGTACAGTACCTGAAGCGTTATGCGGAACTCGGCGGGCACATGGGGCGTGAGGAGAATTACATGATAGGCTTCTCGGACTACATGACCGGCGAGTATGAGGAGGCCGAACAATATCTTTCGCTGGCATCGGGTCCAGATGACAAACTTACGCAGAATGCCAGCTACCATTTGGCCGACTGCTATCTGCGCATGGGAAAGAAACAGCAGGCCTTGCAGTCGTTTGCCATGGCTGCGGCAGAAGGTTACGACGATACCATAAGCGAGGATGCGTTGTTCAACTACGGCAAGTTGCAGTATGAGTTGGGTGGCGGTTACTTCAACGAAGCCATAAATGTGTTGAACCGTTATCTTGCATTATATCCCCACTCATCGCGTGTACCGGTTGTGAAGGAATATCTTGCTGCTGCATATTACAATTCGCGAAACTACGATGCCGCATATCAGGCACTCATGCAGGTGCCCGATCCCGACAACAACATGAGGGCGGCGTTGCAGAAAATAACCTATTTCCGAGCATTGGAGTATTATAATGAGGGCAAATGGGATGATGCGTCGCGCTTGCTAGACCAGTCGCTGGCCAACAGGTTTAATGCCAAATATACGGCACTGGCAAGTTACTGGCAGGGCGAACTGTTGTACAAACAGGGCGATATGGACGGTGCAGCCCAGAAGTTTACCGTATATGTTCGTCTGTCACCGCGTCGCGAGCGCGAGAACAGGGCTGCACGATACAATTTAGGATATACATATTTTAACAAGCATGACTGGGATAATGCCAAGAAGTGGTTTGACGATTTCCTTATGGACTATCCGTTGAAGGACAGCTATGCTGCTGATGCCTACAACCGTCGCGGTGACATAGAGTACAGTCAGAGGGCTTTCTGGCGTGCCATAGAGTTTTACGACAAGGCGGCATCTATGGGAACCGACGAACGTTACTACTCGGCATTCCAGCGTGCCATGATGCTTGGTATGGTACAGCGTCCGGAACGCAAGATAGAGAGTCTTAACGATATAGTACGCAAGGGCGAGGGACCGTACGTCGCAAGTGCCATGTATGAACTAGGCCGTGCCTATATGGGGCGTCAGCGCTATTCCGAGGCAAAAGGAGTGCTGGAGCGTTTTGTGGCAACCTATCCGACATCACCGCGCTATATGGCTGCTTTGAATGAATTGGGCCTTGCATGTCAGAACCTAGGCGACAACAATGCCGCACTCGGATACTACAAGAGAGTTATGGAAAATGAGCGCAACTCTGATGCCGCCCGCAGTGCAATGACGGGTATACGTACCATATATGTTGAGACAAACGATGTTAATGCGTATTTCAAGTATGCTGAAAGCATAGGCGTGGAAACAGACCTTGGCGAGGTACAGCGCGATTCGCTTGCATATGTGGCAGCACAGAGGGTGTACCTGTCGGGCGAAACGGGTGGTGCCGCCGCTGCGTTGGATAATTATCTGGCAGGTTACCCAAAAGGTTCGTATGTGCCCGATGCGCTTTATTTCGCCGGTGAGAATGCAGTTGCGGCAGGAAATAGCGAAAAGGCAGTCGAATATTACAGACGCCTTGTGAAACTTGCAAACAATGATTTTACTGTACGCGGTCTCGATAAACTGTCGTCGCTTGCTATGGAACTTAAACTGTATAATGAGGCAGCGGATGCATATCTCCGTTTGAGTAGACTCGTTGCAGGTACAGCAAAGTTTGATGAGGCATTGAGCGGATATCTTGATGCTGTGGTGGCACAGGGCTATGGTGAAGGGGTGATTGCGGCAGCCGATACAGTGTTGTCGCACACTTCGGATGACCGACTCGAACGTCATGCAAAGTATGCAAAGGCTACGGCATTGCGCCAAGCGGAACGTAATGATGAGGCGGTTGCTATTTATGTACAGTTGAGCGGAGATGTTTCTTCTTCTGAAGGAGCGGAGAGTGCGTATCGTGTTATTGCTGCTGCATACGCTGCCGGTGACAACGCTCGCGTGGAGGAGTTGGTATATGCATTTGCCGACCGCAATACGCCGCACTCATACTGGCTTGGCAAGGCGTTCATAGTATTGGGAGATGTATATGCCGGAAAGGGGGATGCATTCCAGGCTCGTGCTACTTACCAGAGTGTAGTGGATGGTTATCCGAATACAACCGATGGTGTGGTGGATGAGGCTAAAGCGCGTATTGCCGAATTGTAGTTATCCTACTGACGAGGAAATATAGATGATTTACCGAACGATAAATTTCGTTTAGCGATGAAACGGATTATTTTGGTTGCATTGGCTTTGACTGTCGTCGGCATGTTACAGGCACAGACGGACGAACCCATATCGCAGCGTATAGAAGTGACAAGACAGTATGTGCCTGAATTGGAAGGTGCACGTAAAATTGATTTGAAACCTCAAATGACGGACACTGTCACATTGAAACCAGATATAAAGTACTCCATAACCCCTATGCCGTGGCATTCTGTGTTCGGTACGAAACCAATCGGGGCAGTAGGTATCAGTACTGCTGAATACAAGCGTGAGAAACCGGCCTATCTTATGGTGGGCGGAGGCTATCCGGCACAGAGTACACTGGATTTCAGACTTGGGTTGCCTGTCGGACGTGATACCCGTATGGGATTTTATGCCGACCATTATGGCCAATGGACACGTTTTGAAAACATCTTTCAGCAGAAAGAACGAGGCTATTGGACTGAGAACACCATAGGTGTACATGTGGGTCATGATTTTGACCGCAGGTCACTTGATTTCGATTTTAATTACGGCCTGAACTATTATATGCTGCTTGGCGAGGATATTATTAATACCGGCCTCTCTGCCACTGTATTCTACAATCAGGTGACAACCTCATTGGTGTTTGGCGATACGTTTACAGACTTTTCGCGTTTCAATTACCGTGTCGGCATGAAGGGCCGTTTTTGGGGAAATCTTCAAGGCGATACTTCGTTCGGTAATCCTTTGTCAGATGTATTTGCCGATTTCGGTTGGAAGTGGGGCAAGGGTGTGATGCTTGTCGGTATTGATTTTGACGGATGGTGGAGTTCTGGATTGTATGACTGGGGCATAGCATTCGAGCCGGAATACAGATTTGAAATTGGCAGATTCAACATAAAGGCAGGTATATTCGCGTATTATGATAGATACAGATATAGATGTACATCTGGAAAATATTCCGACGGCCAGTTTTACATCCTGCCGGAAATAGAGGCTTCTTATGCGGTATTTGATGCATTGGTGCCTTACATATCCTTTGACGGTGATGTGGCGAGCGGCGATTATCTTTCGCTTGCGGAACTTAATCCGTATATGTATGGATATACGGCCCGTCCGAAAGTTGCCGACATTCGCGGTGGCATACGCGGTGATGCAGGTAGTGTGGTGGCATATGACGCATATGTCGGTTATTTGGTCGGTGCGCTGCCATATTTTACCAGCGGTGATGCAGCCATGGGTTTTGGCGGCCTGTTCAGTGTGTCGCTCTCTCCTGTGAATTGGTTCTACGCCGGTGCCGGTGTCGAAGTAAGATTGCCTTTCGGACTGGGAATACATTTCGGTGCGAAGTATAATTCTTACGATACGGCAGGAAATATGTGGAGCAACGGCCATGGACGTGTCGGTATGGGAATACCGGATTTTACGGTTTACGGCACGTTGAGTTACAACTATCGAGACAGGTTCGTGGCCAGTGTCGGAACCGAAGTTTTCGGCAGACGTCATTTTGCAGCATGTTATGACAATTATGTAGGCCTGCCAGGAACTGTCAATCTTAAGGCATCGCTGGAGTATAAGACAGGACACAGGTTCAGTATATTCCTCAAGGGAGATAATTTGCTCAATCAGCGCATATACCGTTACCTTGGTTATCCCGATCTCGGAGCCAATGTTATAGGAGGTATTAGGCTGCTGTTTTAACTGGTAAAATGGACGTTTGTAACAAATAAGATATAAGATATGAATGCAGAGAATGTTGCACGCCATATTGCAGAATGGATGTCGGATTATTTACGTGGTACAGGAGCAAGAGGTTTTGTTGTCGGCATATCGGGCGGAATTGATTCGGCTGTCGTTTCATCGCTTGCTGCGCTGTCGGGACACAGAACGTTGTGCGTGACATTGCCGATACATCAGGCCAAGTCGCAGGTGAACCGTGCGGCTGAACATGCGGCTGCATTGTGTACGCGTTATCCCAATGTGCAGGTTGCCGATGCAGACCTTACCGGAGTATATGATACATTTGTTGCAGCGTTGACACCGTCATGCCCGAATGATGTGGCGAAAGGTGTGCCGGAACTTGCGGGCGCCAATGCAAGGTCGCGCCTCCGCATGACAGCGTTATACTATTATGCCGGCATGAACAACATGCTGGTGGCCGGTACCGGCAACAAGATAGAGGATTTCGGAGTCGGATTTTTTACCAAATACGGTGACGGGGGAGTTGATATGAGCCCGATAGCAGACCTGACTAAAACGGAAGTTTATGAGTTGGGGCGTTGGTTAGAGGTGCCGCAGTCAATACTCGATGCTGCTCCTACTGACGGGCTTTTCGGCGATGACCGTACGGACGAACAGCAGATAGGGGCCAAATACGCCGAGCTTGAACAGGCAATGGCTTATTTTGAACGTGGTGGAGACCCGTTGTTGCTGTCGGGACGTGAACGTGATGTGTATGATATTTTCGTACGTCGCAACCGCGCCAACCGCCATAAGATGGAACCGATACCGGTGTGCCGTATTCCTGCCGGTTTGAAGTAGAGTGAAGTGATGAGGCGGCTGCTAACATTAATGGGCAGAACCTTCAGTTCCGCCCATTAATGTTATTTTATCCCGAGTTTGTCTAATGCTTCTGCATAACGTCGGGCATTGCGGAGATGCTCGCCATATGTGCTTGCGAATATGTGGAATCCAGAGAGGTCGGGGCTTGCGCAGAAATACAGATAGTTGTTGTCGGAGTAGTTGAGCACCGCATTTATTGCCGCTATCGAAGGCATTCGTATGGGGCCTGGCGGCAGACCTGTGTTGCGGTATGTGTTGTAGGGTGAATTGACATGAAGGTGCTTGTAAAGAATACGTTTTAACGAAAAGTCTCCCACCGCGAATTTTACTGTAGGATCGGCCTGCAGTGGCATGTTGCGGCGGAGACGGTTGATATATACTCCGGCGATAACGGGCATTTCGCCCGTATGATTTGTTTCCTCATCGATTATCGAGGCAAGAATGGAAACTTCCTTCTGTGTCAGACCGGTACGTGCTAGCTTCGACAGGCGGTTTTCGTTCCAGAAACGGTTGTACTCCTTGTGCATGCGTGCAACGAAATCGGCAGGTGTGACGGTCCAGTAGAATTCGTAAGTGTTGGGGATGAACATACCGATGAACTCTTCCGGCTTGAAACCGTATTTTATGGCCACGGAGTCGGAAAGAAGTACCTTGGCAAATTCCATTGAATCGGCCATGAGTTGTTTGCCGAGTATGGCGGCCAATCGTGGCAGAGTGCGGATATTGTTGAAAGTTACGTTGGTCGGAGTTTGGTTGCCTATGCGCAGCATGGCTACTATCTGTTTTGCGCTCATGCCTTTGTGCAGTTCATAACGACCTGGACGTATGGCTTTGTCTAATCCCATGGCCGATGCCGTGCTACGGAAGCGTCTGATATGCGAAATGCTGTTGTGTGACGAGAGTGTATCCATTAGAGCATCGAGAGAGGTGCCTGCCGGAATATAGACAACGGAGTTTCTGTCTGTGATGCTGCCATATACGATGCTATATGCCGTAATACCTCCGATTGTCGATAGCGCGATTGCGGTTGCGATCAATATCAGATATTTGCGTTTGTGTTTTCGAAAGGTCGGCGTCATCGTTTTTGCAAGTTGGTACTGTTATTTGCAAAATTATTAAAAAATTACTTATCTTTGTGCAGGGTAAGTCTTATACGACCAGCTCCTGCTGAAGCCCCCAGGCGTGGAAGCGAGCAAGGGTAGGCGGTTGTAGCGGTGCGATATAAGTAGCTTACCCTTTTTTTGTACCCTTTAGTCGGGTAGAATCTGACGGTGGAATGTGCTGCAGTCGATGTGTGCTCTCAAAATCAATGTGCTATGCTTGTCAAAATATACCCTGAAAATCCCAATCCGAAGGAGATAGACCGCATCGTAGAAATACTGCGCAATGACGGTGTTGTGATATACCCTACCGATGGTGTATATGCCTTTGGTTGCGCCCTATCAAGTCTCAAGGCTATTGAACGCATCAAAACCATACGAGGTAAGCGTGACGATGAGTTGACAATTGTGTGTGACGGTCTGAGCTGCATATCGGAATATGCGAGGGTAGATAACGGACAGTTTCGTATTATGAAGCGTAACCTCCCCGGCCCTTTCACGTTTATACTGCAGGCTTCCAGCCGTGTGCCGGTAAAGGCTCTCGGGCGTCGCAAGACAGTTGCCGTACGCTATCCGGCCAACAATATTCCCGTTGCCATAGTGGAAGGACTCGGCGTGCCGATGGTTACGGCATCGGTTAAGGACCCTGACGAAGTGACTGAATATACTACCGACCCGGAACTCATTCATGAACGCTATGCAAGACAGGTTGATGCTGTAATTGACGGTGGGTACGGCAGTGTTGTACCGACCACATTGGTGGATCTCATTTCCGGAGAACCTGAAATATTGCGCGAAGGTGGTGGGGACCTGGCGTGAATTGTGAGGCAGCACTAAGAAAAACAGAGGAGGTATGAAATACCTCCTCTGTTTTTGTAGTGCATCGCCTACTCGAAAGAAAATTAACGGTAGTAATGTATTATAGTTTAGCTTTAGGCCTTGTGTGTGCGGATATTTCTTGTATGTGTCGGAAGGATTCCATATGTATTCTCGTATAGCCGCTGTTGATATGCGGTGTCGGAGTAGTCCAAATTTACATGACCTTGTCGGCAAGTGCTTGTCAGGCATGGATGCTATTGAATTTCTGCTTGCGTGTGATGTCAAACTGCAGTATGCTGCACTATGATAGGATATATGAAACTGCAAGGGATACTTCTATCGAAGTCTGTGTTGCAGTATTTTATGCTCAGTTCACGGTCTTCGACTGATGAAGTGAATGAATAATTATCGCCGGAAAACTTCAATGTGATTACATCGTCTTGCTGAAACGCACGGGATGATACAATCTGGTTTGTGTCGCGATAGCTTGAAATATATGCTTCAGTGTTGTACTGTAATCAATCATACGTTCACAACTCGTTGCAAACAGTGCCGAGCATACGGTCATAAGTATGTATGTTAGCTTTTTCATAGGAATGTGTTTAGGATTATGTCGTACATATACGTAATTTTTCTGGTTATACGACAGTGTAGTGATATTCGTAAAGGAAAGTTACTTTTGCAGGTATGAAAAGAATAGGGATAATTTCTGATACGCATGGTGTGTTTGACGCACCGCTGGAAGAGTTTCTGGCTGATGTCGATGAGATATGGCATGCTGGAGATATCGGCTCAATTGAATTGTCTGACCGTATTGCGGCTTTTAAGCCGTTGAGGGCCGTGTATGGCAATATCGATGACGGTGCCATGCACAGAGTGTGGCCGTCGGTGGATTGCTTTCGTTGTGAGGATGTGTTGGTGCTGATGACTCATATAGGTGGTTATCCCGGGCGATATGAGCCACGGTTCCTGTCTTTGATTGATAAGTTTCATCCCAATCTCGTGGTGACAGGGCATTCGCATATATTGAAGGTGATGTACGACAGGAAGCACGGTGCACTGCATATCAATCCCGGAGCAGCCGGCAAGTACGGTTTCCATAAAGTTCGTACTGCCGTCAGACTGGAAGTTGACGGACATGATATGCGGAACCTCGAAGTAGGGGAATGGATTAAATAGTTAGGTGAGATACATGGTTCCTTCGTTGACGGTGGCCTGTTTCGGGTATGCAAGGACGAAGCTGTGTGCAGACAGGTAACGGCTCAGGAAACGCGGTACGCGCGACATTACAGATACGTACGAAAAACCTCCCTTGCGACTGAGAAGGGTCCATATCATATCGTCCGGCCGTACCTCGCGCAGCAGAAAGCGCCAATCGTCCCATTTGTCGAATTCGACATATGTTACCTCGCAGTTTTTATCCTTGAAGAAGTTCTGCAGTATAGCTATGGCCTCCGTTGAGCCGAAAAATCTCATTCGTGTTCCGGTGTTGCTGATAACGTTCCATAATCTGTTTACTACCTGAATAAAACCAGCCTCCCTTTCGATTAGTTCGGGAATGACTACAACATGACGTTTGATTGTTGAGATGGGTTGTACAGAACTGTAAACGAATGCGTTGACACTGCTTTCTATGAGAACGTTCTCAAGTATGCGTCCCAGTGAGTCGGAGACTATGCCTTTCTTTATTCCTACTACTATATCTGTTATGCCGCGTTCGTTGGCCACGCTGGTTATGGCATTTGATATGTTGAGGTCGTAGCGAAGTACATCCTTTACTAAAGTATTGGCCGCTGCACCTGTCTTTACGGCTGTTTCCAGAACCTTCTGCGACTTGCGAAGCGTCTTTTCGTCGGCATTGTGGTTTTCGATAACCTTAAGGGCATACAATCCGGTATTGGTTTTGGGGCCCTTGAGTGCAAGGCAGAAATTCACCAGTTCTTCAACGGTTTCCTCGTTGCTTACTGGCAGCAGAATATGTTCCTGCCTGTTGTTTTTTGCATTGGCGCGGGGAGCATTGCTTCCTACCTGTGCGGCTATGTTGTGTGCACCCTTTTGGGCTGAAAATGATGCCATGACGCATGTAACAAGTATCATCATTATTGTGCCGTTGAGTACACTTTCATTGAGCAGGCGTATTGGCTCTCCGTCGGCATCAGTGCCTGTGATAATATTGTAGCCTACGATTACTGCGGCCAGTGTGGCTGCAGCCTGCGCATTGCTTAGGCCGAATATTACACGTCTTTGGTCAGTGGAGAGTCTGAATGTCTTTTGTGTTAGCCACGCGGCTAGATATTTGGCAAGCGTAGCAACTATTATCATAACCAAACCTACCTTTACGGTTTCCCAACTTGTAAAGGCGCGGTAATCAACGAGCATGCCGACACTAATGAGAAAGAATGGAATGAAAATGGCGTTGCCGACGAATTCTACACGGTTCATCAGCGGAGAGCTGAGAGGAATGAAACGGTTAAGTGCCAGACCGGTCAGGAAGGCGCCTATGATGGATTCCATACCAGCCAACTGTGCAAGGAATGCGCCAAGAAACACCATGGCCAGCACAAAAATGTATTGTGCAATACTGTCATTGACACGTTTGAAGAAGTAGCGTGCTATGATTGGGAATATAAACAGCACTACAGCTGCAAATAGTACGACCGATATACTGAGACGCATCCAGAACGAGTCGTTTACATTGCCGGTCGCCATACCGACTATTATGGTTAGTACTAGCAGTGACAGCGTATCGGTAATCATCGTACCACCGACGGTAATGCTTACCGATTTGTCGCGTGTTATGCCCAGCCTGCTGATTATGGGATAGGCTATAAGTGTATGCGATGCGAACATACTGGCGAGCAGTACAGACGACAGTATGTTGAATTTAAAGACCCACAGACTGACAGCCGTACCCAACAGCATCGGTATGATGAATGTGTACAGACCAAATGTGAGACTTCGCAGACTGTTGCGGCGAAAGTCGCCCATATCTATCTCCAGACCGGCAAGGAACATGATGTACAGCAGGCCGGCTGTGCCGGACATTATGATGCTGCTATCACGCATAATGAGATTGAAACCGTATGGCCCTATTATGGCACCGGCAACAATTAACCCCAGCAGATGTGGAATTTTCAGTTTGTTGAGTAGTAGTGATGATGCAAGTATTATCGCAAGGATAATGAGAAACTTTAGCACAGGGTCCGCCAGCGGCAGCGCGAAATCTATTGTCGGGACTGACAGCAAGTTCATCTTTTTTAGTTTTTTGTCGGTGACTGTACTGCGCTGTTGCGAACCTGCGAGGTATGCGGCATCAATCACTTAGCAGATTGAGTAATCTTTACAAAGATAAGGAAAATATATCTTTACCAATACATCGTCAGGAGAGTTAGTGTCGTAAAACTGAAAAGGCATGGGAGCAATCCCATGCCTTCCCTTATAAGAGTGTATGTGCAAGATTACATTGCACCCGTCATTTGTTTGAACAATGCGTTGTACTGTTCGTATTTTGCCATCATGCCGTCTAGTTCGCGAATACGGAAAGTTACGTTCTTGAGGAGTTCAACTGTACCGACATTGTTCGGGTCGAGTTCGTGAGCCTTTTCGAGGAACGGCACGGCTTCTGCATAAACGTTGAATGCCTTGAGCATTTCTGTATCATATTCTTCCTGGCTAGCAAACGAAGCGGCGCGTGCATTGACATCGTCAAGTATTTGCTCTGCCTTTTTGATATATACGATACCAAGGTTATTGTTTGCTATATAACTGTCGGGCATGAGTTCTGACATCTTGGTGAATGCCTCGATAGCCTTGTCATACTCTTCGCTGCTTACATAGAGTACACCGAGAGCACTCCACATATCTGCATTATTCGGGTCCTTATTAACGGCGTCCTGTACAATGTTGAGAATAGTGGCGGGATCTTCACCGAGGAAGATGTATGCTTCCGAAAGACTCTCTATTATTTTAGAGTCGGACGGATACTTCTGCATACCTTTTTCGAGATATGCCTTTGCAGTCTTTATGGCATTAGGGTCGTTGGTGGCGTTGCCTCTGTATGCGTGATATATGAGGTAGTAGATTTCAGGGTCGTTGATGCTTTCGTTAGAGGAGCTTATAGTCTCTGCAGCTGTCAGATATTTGATGCTCTGTGTATAATCCTTGGCGAACATAAATGCGAGACCGGCATCGTGAAGCAACGAGTAAAGGTCATCCTCGGAGACGGTGATAGCGGGCAGCTGTGATACAGTGTATGCTTCTGCGAACATTTGGCCAGCTTCTGCAAACATGCCAAGCGGAAAATAGAGAGCCCCTGTCTTGGAGTATGCATCATAAATCTTTTTCAGGCCTTCGCCAACCTTTTCGGCTGTACGTTCGTTGTTGCCATCGAGTTCGTAAGCCTTTTCGTATGCTTCAGTTGCCTTTGCAAGCGCATCGGGATATATCTCCTTGGTTACTATCCACGAAACTGGCGTGTTGTTAACATCAAGAAATATATCAACATATGGGAACGAGCATTTGAGATAGGGCTGACCGTTCATGGTGACGGGCTCCTGTGCTGTGGGCTGACCGAGCATCATTACTACGGTATTGATGTCGATGCCGTCGTAAAGATCCTTGGTGGTTTCCGTAGCGGCTTCATAGAATGTCTGACCACGTGAAATCCATGTACTGGCCTTGCCTTCCTTTTTTGGATTGACAATGTCTGCATCGGAACGCTCTATCTTCTTGAGCAGACCCTTTTCGTTGACACTCACTTGCTGCGCAAGGAGCGACGGAGCAGCCAGGAACAGTGTGGCGGCTGCCAGTGTGAGCAATTTTTTCATAACTGGTGAATGGTATTATTAATGTTTGATATTTAATTTACCTAGTTTCTATGCCTCGTTGCTGATTTCTCCGGCGGTGGCTTCGGCATCTACACTTTCTACAGACTGCTCGTTTTCGGCTTCATCGCTTTTGGGTACTGCCATTACAGATGCTATCGCGTCACCGTTGCGGAGGTTGATTATCTTGACTCCCTGTGTAGCCCTGCCGGCAAGACGTATGTCTGATGCAGAGGTACGTATGGCTGTGCCGTTACGGGTGATTATCATCAGGTCGTATTCATCGGATACCGACTGGATGGAGACTACCTTACCCGTCTTTTCGGTTACCTGCATGGTTTTTACACCCTTGCCGCCTCTGTTGGTTATACGGTATTCGTCAAGACCTGTACGTTTGCCGTAACCGTTCTCGCTTAGTACGAGAATGTCGTTGCTGCTGTCGGGTTCCATGCAAATCATGCCAACCACGCGGTCGTTACCTTCTACTGTTATTGCGCGTACACCTGCACCTGTACGGCCTATTGGACGTACAGTACTTTCAGGAAAGCGTATTGCCTTGCCTTCGCGTGCGGCTATCACTATTTCTGCCGAACCGCTTGTGAGGGCGGCGTCTATCAACTGGTCGCCTTCCTTGATTGTTATAGCGTTGACGCCGTTTTGACGTGGACGCGAATAAGCCTCGAGAGTTGTCTTTTTGATGATGCCATCGCGGGTACACATTACGATGTAATGGCTCTCCACATAATCCTTGTCCCCGAGACCTCTTACATTGAGGTATGCGCGTATCTTGTCGTCCGGTTCAATCTGTATGACATTCTGTACGGCACGCCCTTTGGATGTGCGTGTTCCTTCCGGAATATTGTAAACCTTAAGCCAGTAGCAGCGGCCTTTTTCGGTGAAGAACATCATAGTGTCATGCATGGAGGCAACATATATGTGCTCTATGAAGTCTTCATCGCGTGTCGCGCTGGCCTTGATGCCTACACCGCCCCTGTGCTGGGTACGGTATTCGGCAAGAGGGGTGCGCTTGATGTAGCCTCTGTGCGATATGGTGATTACCATATCATCGTCGGCATAGAAGTCTTCGGGGTTGAACTCTTCTGCACTCATCACCACTTCCGTACGGCGTTCATCTCCGTATTTCTCCTTTATCTCAAGGGTCTCGTCCTTGACAATCCCGAGTCTCATCTCACGGCTGGCCAGTACGCGCTTATAGTAGTCGATACGTTCGAGCAACTGTGCGTATTCGTCTTCTATCTTGTTGCGTTCCAGACCTGTAAGGGCTCGTAACCTCATATCTATTATGGCCTGTGCCTGTACCTCGGTAAGGCCGTATTTCTCCATCAAAGAAGCCTTGGCAATATCGGGGGTCTGCGAATTGCGAATAATATTGATTATGTCGTCAATGTGATCGAGTGCTATGAGCAGACCTTTGAGGATGTGGGCACGCTTTTCTGCCTGGTCAAGGTCGTAACGTGTACGGCGCTCTACGATGTCGTGTCTGTGCTCTACGAACAAGCGTACGAGGTCTTTTAGATTAAGCAGTACGGGGCGTCCGTTTACGAGTGCAATGTTGTTGACGGCAAAGCTTGTCTGGAGCTGTGTGTGTTTGTACAGCGTGTTGAGAACCACACTTGCCACTGCGTCATTCTTGAGAATAATGACGATGCGTGTACCGCGGCGGTCGCTTTCGTCGTTTATGTACGAGATGCCTTCGATTTTCTTTTCGTTAATCATATCGGCAATCTGGCGTATCATCTCGGCCTTGTTCACCATGTAGGGAATCTCGGTCACTACGATGCATTCCCTGCCGCTTGTGGTATGCTCTATTTCGGTGCGTGCACGCATTGTGATGCGGCCGCGGCCTGTTTCGAGGGCCTCGCGTACACCTTCGTAACCGTATATGATACCTCCTGTCGGGAAATCGGGTGCCTTGACGTACCTAATCAGTTCGGATATTTCGATGTCGGGATTGTCGATGTATGCTGCTATTGCGTCGCACACTTCACCGAGGTTGTGAGGTGCCATGTTGGTAGCCATACCTACGGCAATACCTGCAGAACCGTTTACGAGCAAAAGCGGTATTCGTGTCGGAAGCACGGCCGGTTCCTGCATGGTATCGTCAAAGTTGTTGACGAATTCCACTGTATTTTTACCTATGTCGGCCATTACTTCGTCGGCAATCTTGCGCATGCGTGCCTCCGTATAACGCATTGCTGCAGGGCTGTCACCGTCCATCGAACCGAAGTTACCCTGGCCGTCAACAAGCGGATAGCGCATGTTCCATGGTTGCGCCATACGCACCATGGCATAATATACGGAACTGTCGCCGTGCGGGTGGAACTTACCGAGCACGTCGCCGACTATACGGGCGCTTTTACGATGAGGCTTGTCGGAATAGAGGTTTAACTCGTTGCTCATGTCGAACAGGATACGGCGCTGTACGGGTTTAAGACCGTCGCGCACGTCGGGCAACGCACGTGAGACAATAACCGACATCGCGTAGTCGATGTATGCGGATTTCATCTCTTCCTCTATGTTTATCCTTATTATTTTTGGTTCGGCCGGAGCCGTTTTTGTTTCTTCTGACATATAAAACCGGTCTTATAACAATCGTGTAAAGATACGCTTATTTTGGCTTTTTACCAAACCGTAGAGCGGCTTTGTGGGGTTTGTGTTGATGCTAAGTTTAGAATAAAATTAAAATGGAACGGATATTGATGTAGATGGATGTTCTGCGAACTTTGTTTGACAATACCCTACAATAATGTGTTGTCATTTGTGAAATATTTCCGTATGTTTGTATCATCGCGTTGGCGATGTATAATACGATGAAAGTGTTTCGCTTTTATCCTTGACAAGAAATCTGGAAAATTTCACGACAGAAGGATAACGACAACACTCATTCATCTGTTTTAGTATGTGTGCTAATTTGTAGCTCATTAGTAGCTGTTACCTCATACTGAACAGGTGTGGGGTATTGTGTTAGTTTATTTCTGTCGGGCATTCCAGAGCCTCTTGTTAGATAAACGAACAGCTCCACACTTTCTTTTTTATTTCACAATGGCCAAGTCGGAGCTGGGAGGCAGCAATTTTTGTTGCTATGAATACTTTGAGGTCTGCTTTGGATCAAAGTGTAAAAGAGGTCCTGTCTAATTTGCCGATTAGCAAAGACAGCGAATTTGACACCCATGATTTCATTACTGCATTTCTAAATTTCAATGAGTCTGTTTATGCCGATTTGTTTGTGCGGTATAAAGATGCTGATGGAGCCTTTCGTGCTTTTCATAGTGCTATCGCTCACTGTATGAATGCGCTAGAAAAGCGGGGTTTGATCGCCAAGGTTTGTGTTGATGGAAAGAAAAAAAGAGTTCGTAGCCGAAATATCAAAGGCAATTTGACCTACAATCAGGTGTGGGTAAAACTTTAATTTACAATCTACAATCTACAGTCTTGTCGTATGGGGCGAAGATATTTGGTGGAAATCATAGAAGTTGCGGAAGAGAAACCACTAGGCTGTGGCGGTGTTTTGATGGTTGTGTTGGCATTAACTATTGCGCTGGTGGTGAATATATGGCTTGGCAGAGAAGAGAAAAAGGACTCGGAAACAACAGAGCAGAAAGTTGAGCAATCCTCAGCAGTTGCTCCTCATGTACGGACAAAAGTGGAGTATGAGCCTGAGTCTAAACCTAAGCCGGCACGGGCAATTTTGCAAGATGGAGTTACTGGGACGGGAGAATCTGTTATGCCTATTAAGTCTTCTGAGGTGCGTCCTGCGGTAGTTTCTTCTGCAGCTCCCGGTACAATTCCAGCCCCAATAACTCTTCAGCGTTCAGTGACGGCCTCTGCAGAAAAGGAGGATGATATTGGGGACGCTGAGCCCGAAACGGACACTGTGACAAACAAGGCGCGTCGTAAAGCAGAGCGACAAGCGAAGCGTCAGGCTAAGCGTGAAGCTCGGCTGCAAAATAAAATGCAAGAAAACGATTGAATTATGATTACTAGAAACAAATTGTTGGGCTTATGGAGCCTTTTATTGGTTGGTGTTGGTGGTTTTGATGTATTAGCATCGGAGCATACCGCATGGCAAGTAGGCAATATCGACTTGACAAAGGTCGATCATTCTGTTGTCGGAGAAGAGCAGAAACCTGATAGTGTTCAATCAAGTGGGTTGAACAAAGAAAGCCAAGAGGAAGAATTGCGCAAACAAACATTGATCCAAAAGTATGGAGCGTACTATGGCGTTTTGTTGGCTGATGGTACACTCGAACTTGGAATGACCCGAGAAATGTGTCTGGAGGTGATAGATCTTACTGTTTACGATGTAGGAAAGGGGCTAGAGGATGGTCTTCTCGTTGAAACATGGCTTTTTAATAAAGACAAGCAGGATCTGCAATTGGCTGCAGTCATGTCGCAACTGTCTGGTGAAGAAGCTATGCTGTTGGCGCTGTTTGCCGGCTTGGCTGATACAATGGGCGTGACGCCGAAATATACATTTTTGGTATTTACGGATGGAAAATTAACAGTTGTGTATTAAAACTTAAATCTTGTGTTATGGAAACTTTTGTGGATTCTTGTGGTGGATTTATGGGTATTTATGGGATTATCGTTCTCTTGTTGTTGGGGGCTACCTTTTATGGCTTGAGTAAAGACCGAATGGAGGTAGTGGAGCAATGTAAAAAGTGTTTGTTAATCAATCTGCGGGTGTGCTTGATGGTGCGGGAGAGAAGTTTTATCAGGCAGTTCAAGATACGGAGGACGCGACGCCGATCTCAGTTGTGTCCCCATCAAATGCGCCTAATACGTCTGGTTCTTTGTTGATTCGTTGTCCTGCATGTGGCGCTGAGGTGTCGCGTTTGTTGCTGCCGTTTTGTTTATGTGGGCTGTGGTGTGATTGGAATATTTTGACTGGATGTGAATAAGGCTTCGAAAAATGTTTCAGTAAACGCATTTCGAAGCCTTTAGGGATGCATGTTGATGTTATGTTATCTGAAGTCGATGACTTCGTAGTTCTGATACTTCGCCGGGTCGAACATGAACAGACTGGGGTCGGCACTTTCAAGTTGGGTAATACGGTTAATTGTGATTGTTATTTTCTCACCCTGATAGTTATAATCCATGGCTGCCGGCATGCCGCTCTCGGCATCTATGTAAAGCATTATGGTGCCGTTGCCGTGTGCATCGTTCTTCGGGACGAGAAATACCGTCTCGACAGCTTTCCGCCTGAAATCGGTTTGTCCTTTGTAGGAACTGTCGAATTCCTCAGGCGCAAAATCGAAGGCACGTGTCGGGTTGCTGAGAATGCTGTGTGAACTGTTGTCTGCGACATCTATCACTATTTCGCGTTCGTTGGGGTATATTTCGTAGCGGGCTGTGCCGTCGCTGAACTGCTCCTGACGCTGTATCTTGATATTGTATTTATTGCCGCATACGGTATAGCTGCCGTTCATATTAGCCATGCCTTCGGTGCTGACTGTGAACTTTACTTCGTAGCAATCGTAGCCTGCAAATGTTCCGGCCATGTGTCGAAGTATGCTTTCACTCGTTTCGTCGGCGAATGCCGATACGCTAACTGCCAGAGCAGCCGCCAGAAACAATATCGCTTTTTTCATCTCTGTGCCTTTAAATATCTTGTTCCCATAACGCGTGAAGGGAGCTATTATTGTCTATACGTCGAGTTCATCGTCGTCGTACGACAGCAGGATGTCCTCGAGCTGACGCGGGTCGGTGACGATGACTTCACGTGGCTTGCTGCCGTCCTGTCGTCCGACGATACCCATCTTTTCGAGTTTGTCCATTATTCGGCCTGCGCGGTTGTAACCGAGGCGGAAGTTGCGCTGTATGGCCGATGTGGAGCCTTGGCGGTTCTGTACGATGAAGTGGGCCACCTGTATCAACATGTTGTCCGAATTGGAGGTGTCTTCCCCGCTTCCGGAACCGCTGCCTGGGCTTTTCAGTTCGAAGAACGGCAGCGGGAATGGTCCGTCGTAACCATCCTGCTGACTGATGAACGCGGTGAGGTTTTCTATTTCTGGCGTGTCGAGGAATGCGCACTGCATTCGGGTCAGTTCGCCGTTGAGGTAGAGCAGCATGTCGCCCATGCCGATGAGGTTGTTGGCCCCAGGCTGGTCTATGATGGTGCGTGAGTCTACCATCGAAACCACCTTGAAGGCGATACGGGCAGGAATGTTGGATTTGATAAGACCCGTGATGACCTTTACGTCAGGCCTCTGGGTGGCGACGATAAGGTGTATGCCTACGGCGCGGGCTTTGGCAGCCAGACGGGTGATAGGTATCTCTATTTCGCGTCCGGCAGTCATTATCATGTCGGCGAACTCGTCTATAACCACTACTATGTATGGCATGAAGCAGTGCCCGTCGCGTTTTTTCAGTTTGCCTGCCTGTATCTGGGCGTTGTAATCGGCTATATTGCGTTCGCCGGCCTTGTTGAGAAGCGTGTAGCGTTCTTCCATGACCGTTACTAGCGAGTTGAGCGTATTGACAGCCTTGTTCGTATCGGTGATTATGGCGCTCTCTTCTCCCTCCATCTTGGCGAGGAAATGCTTGTCTAGTTTTGCGTATGCCGACAACTCAACCTGTTTTGGGTCGATAAGCACGAATTTGAGTTCTGCCGGATGCTTTTTGTAAAGCAGTGAGGTGATTATGGCGTTCAAACCTACAGATTTACCCTGTCCTGTAGCACCGGCAACGAGTAGGTGCGGCATCTTTGTAAGGTCACCTATGTATATTTCGTTGTAGATGGTCTTGCCGAGTACTATGGGCAGGCGATACTGACATTCCTGAAACTTCACGGACTTGATGACCGACAGCATGGAAACTATTTCGCGTGTGCTGTTGGGAACTTCTATGCCTACCGTACCGCGCCCCTGTCCGAGGGTGACAATACGTATGCTTTGTACCTTCAGCGCCAATGCAATGTCTTCTTCGAGGTTACGGATACGCGATACCTTCACTCCCTGTGCAGGTTCTATTTCGTACAGTGTGACGGTTGGTCCGATTGTGGCCTTTATTTTGTCGGTGATTTTTATGCCGAAGTCTTCCAGCTTCTCGCGAATAACGTTTTTGTTAGCCTTTATTTCGTCTTCGGAGATACGGATACCTATGCTGTGGTCCTTCAGCAGCAGCCATGAGGGGCGCTGGTAGAAGGGGAGTGTACGGGTCGGGTCGCGGAAGTCATCGGGTTCTTCCTCGGCTTCGGTGTCATGGTAGTCGGTCTTGACTATTTCCATGCCTTCGTGGTCGGTAACTACTACGCCTCCGGCCCCGAGAGTAACTGGTTCGAGAGCATTGTCCTGCGGTTCTTCCTTGATATTTTGTTTGGGCTCGTCATGCAGTGATGATGCCTTGATACGGTTGCCATTTTCGTCAATTACCTCAAAGTCGTTATCGTCGTCATCTACCGTTTGTAAGTCACGGTCGTATGTTTTTTCATTGGCTGGCAAATCCGGTCCGTCTGTAAGTATAAACTCATCATCACCGATCGATGTATCGCTTTTTGCAGGCTGTATATTGTCTTCGACAAACGGACTTTCGGGTTCCTCTGGCATGACAATGGACAATTCGTCATCATCGTCAGAGGTGCTTTTTGAGGCGTGGACCGATGGTTCCTCGATTTCCTCTTCCATGGCGTTGTTTGTGCATGTTGCCGTGTTGTCGGATTGTGATTCCGGTTGGTAGTAGTAATTGACCGCCTCCATGTCTTCCTGAAGTTGTTCTTCGAAAGAGGTGCGATGTTCTTCGTTGCTGTCTTTTGCCTTGTGCGGGATGGAGGGTAGACGTCCTATAAGGTCGGCAGTGCCTTTGGCTACCGTCGAACTTACTCGATTTACAACTTTTATGGTGCTGCGGTTGATATATACAGCAAGCAGTATCCAGCACATTATTATCATCATGCCCAAACCTACCGTACCTATCGATGTTCTCAGCCATTCGGCCGCGGCAATGCCTGCCTGTCCTCCCAAGCCGGTGCCGAATATGCCCCAGCGTGTTCCGAAAAGGAAGCCGAGCGACAGAGAGCCAAGTATCATGGCGATTGCGGTGATGCGCACTGAACGGTTGAGAAACAACGGCCTCACGCGCATTATGCGCAGAGAGAGTATCAGCAGTATGATTGGAATGCCGAGTGCGAATACGCCGAACCAGTCGCCTACGAGTTTTGACCCGATTATTGCACCTAATTTTCCCTCATGGTTTGATGCTTCTGTATCTGTGCTCCATTCCACACCTTCGCGCAGTATTGCCTGGTCGTCACCCCATGTGAAGAAATAGCTGACTACTGATACGAGTAGCGACAGTGACACGAATAACAGTAACAGGCCGTATATCCAACGTTCCGTTTCACCTATCTTTCTTACAATACGTTTTTTGGGGACTTCCTGTTTTTGTCCTTTATTTTTGTCCTTTTTCAGTTTCATGAGTGTGTGAGGCTGATGTGCCATGTTCAGCAAAGGTACGAAAAAAGGAGATTTGTATTTGTGCATCATGCCACCGCGCAAAATATATTTTTGCGCGGACTGTCGAAGATATTTGTATGGAGGTTAGAGTGACATGGCCCGCTTCCTAAGTCGTGCGGAGTAGTCTGCTCCAGCAGCCGACAAGAAGAGATATTCCGGAGTGTGACTTTGGTCGGCCTTGATGTCGTATTGGTCTAACAGCGATGCTACGCGTCTTGCTATGGCTGGTGACGGGTCAATTATCCGGATGTTGCTTCCGGCTGCCTCGGCAATTTGTGATGCAAGGAAAGGATAGTGTGTGCAGCCCAGTACAAGGCAGTCGACACCGGCTTCGATGAGCGGGTGTACGGCATTTTCTACGAGGAGGCGTGTGCTCTCCGATTGTTCTGTTCCGTTTTCAACAGCTTCTACAAAACCTTCGCCTACGGCAGGAATTATTTTTACACCTTTGGCATATTTGCCGCTCAATTCTCCGAACCAGTCGCTTCCGAGCGAGGTACGTGTAGCAAGTACTCCTATCTTTCCTGTGTGTGTGGCGGCAGTGGCCGGCTTTATAGCCGGCTCCATTCCTACAAAGGGTATATCGTATATCTGTCGTAAATATTTTACAGCAATCAATGTGGCCGTATTGCATGCCAATACGATGAGTTTGGTTTTGTGTGACAGCAGTTCGCGTACAGCGCTGTCTATGTATCCCAAGACTTCTGAGGCGGGTTTCTCCCCATAGGGGCAGTTGGCACCGTCGCCATAGTATATTATGGTTTCATGTGGCAGAGCCTTCCGTATTTCACGCCACACGGAAAGTCCTCCCATACCGGAGTCAAATACACCTATCGGAGAGTTGTTCATATGTTGCAAAGGTATGTATTTACAGGTACTTTGTTCGCATTTACCTGTATGAAACCGCTGTTGCTTCGAGATGATAAAAATGAGAGAGGTATGCTTTTAGCATACCTCTCTTTATATTATTTCTTGCTGTGGTTCTCCTGTTACAGAGCATTTACATGCTTCTGAATGCTGCTTTTAAGATTGCCTGCCTTGTTGGAATGGATAATATTCTTCTTGGCAAGTTTGTCGAGCATCGCAGCCACTTTGGGAAAGAGTGCTTCAGCAGCAGCCTTATCAGTGGTGTTGCGCAGCGCTTTCACAGCGTTGCGAGCCGTTTTGTGATAATATTTGTTCTGAAGCCTGTGTGCTTCAGTCTGACGTATCCTTTTTTGTGCAGATTTATGGTTTGCCATTTTGTATTTCTGTTTTTAACTTAGTAGCCCATAGGAGAATCGAACTCCTCTTTCAAGAATGAAAATCTTGCGTCCTAGCCGATAGACGAATGGGCCATCGTGCAAAGCCTTACCGAACTTTTGCGGTGCAAAGATAGGTAAAAAAGATATACCCGCAAATTTTTTTAAGAAAAAATTACGCATTATGTCGTGTTCCTTTTGAAATAACGTATCTTTACTATATGCAAAAGGCTATTCGAATAGCTGTTCTTTGTTTTGCATATATTTGATATACAGTACTGTAATGGCATGCATATGGCTCTTGGGCCATATCCGCATGTTTTGGTAAAAGGAGTTTGTTATGAAAGGTTACAGGGAAATTCCGGTTGGACAGCTGGATGGAAACATTATTGAAATGTTGAATAAGCAGTGGATGCTGATTACTGCATGCCACGATGGAAAGTGCAATACGATGACGGCAAGCTGGGGCGGGGTAGGTGTTATATGGGGAAAACCTGCCGCAACAGTGTACATACGTCCTCAGAGATACACCAAGGAGGTGGTCGATGCGTCGGAAAGGTTGTCGCTTTCGTTTATGGGAGAGAAGTACCACGAAGCGTTGTTGTATTGCGGGTCGCACAGCGGCCGTATGGAGGACAAAATTGCGAATGTCGGTCTGAAGCAGGGAAAAACAATGTCTGGTACACCGTATATCGATGATGCGGAGGTAGTATTGGAATGTCGTAAGATGTACCGGGATAAATTCGGTCCGGCGGAATTCATCGACAAGAATATGATAGCTGAGTGGTATCCTGAAAAGGATTTCCATTATTTCTATATTTGTGAGATAGAAAAGGTATATGTAAAGGAATAGCATTATATGGAAAACTTCATTTTTAGAAATCCTACCAAACTGATTTTCGGTAAGGGTATGATTGCGCGCCTTTCGAAAGAGATACCGGAAGGCAGAAAAATTATGGTCACATTCGGTGGCGGCAGTGTAAAGAAGAACGGAGTGTACGACCAGGTGGTCGAAGCATTGCGTGGCAGGGATTATATAGAGTTTTGGGGTATAGAGCCTAATCCCAAGGTCGAGACATTGCGCAAGGCTATTGAAATATGCCGCAGGGAAGGCGTAGATTTCCTGTTGTCTGTAGGTGGTGGTTCTGTGCTTGACGGTACAAAACTTATTGCTGCTGCAGTCCGTTATGATGGAGATGCATGGGACTTGGTACTCGACAACAGTCGTATTGGCGAAATACTTCCGTTCGGTGATGTCATGACGCTTCCGGCTACGGCATCCGAAATGAACCGCAATGCTGTTATTTCGAGTATTGAAACAAAGGAAAAGTTCGGTATGAAGGTCGATTATCCGCGTTTTTCAATACTCGATCCGCAGACGACATTCACATTGCCTGTTTACCAGAGGGCAGCCGGTATGGCCGACACATTTATCCATGTAATGGAACAGTACATGACTGTTGCGGGCCAGTCTCCGCTTATGGATCGCTGGAGCGAAGGCATTCTTCAGACTTTGGTCGAAATAGCTCCCAAAGTATTGGAGTCGGAGAATGATTACGACAGTATGGCAAATTATATGATGTGTGCGACCATGGGCTTGAACGGTTTCATCGCAATGGGCGTTACAGAGGACTGGGCTACACATCAGATAGGACATGAACTGACTGCCATACATGGACTGACTCATGGACATACGCTGGCTATTGTTTTCCCAGGTTTGCTGAAAGTGCTGCGCGAACAGAAGAAAGGCAAGATACTTCAGTATGGCGAACGTGTCTGGGGTATCACCGGAGGTACGGAGGATGAACGCATAGACCGTACCATAGACGCCACCGAGAAGTTCTTCCGCTCGCTTGGCTTGCAGACACGTCTGCATGAGGTAGGTATCGGTGAGGATACCATACTGGAGATAGAACGCCGCTTCAATGAGCGCGGAGTTGCGTTTGGTGAAGGGGCCAATGTGACCGGTACGGTTGCGCGTAAGATACTTGAAGCAGTCAGGTAGAGATATTTTCCGATAATAAATGCCACGCAATACATCAAATATTGCGTGGCATTTATGTTAGAGTAGCATGTAAAATAAAGAGGAGGGAAATGTTGTTTCCCTCCTCTTTGCTAATTGCTAATATGAGATTGTCCGTTTCTTTTTAGAAAGGCCATTCATCTTCAGAAGACATCTCGCCGGCATATTCGAGAACGCCGCCACCTGTGAATGAACCTACCATTTCATGGTATCCGTAGTTTTCACCATCGGCCTGGAGTGCCAGAGTCCAAAGCTGGAAGGAGTTGGTGGTGGAAGACATCTCGTAGTTTTCGTTTACATCGAATACGAGGGCTTTTTCTCCAGAACCGAACTGGAAGAGCAACTGGTATTCACCCTTCATGCCCCAGCCTATACCACCAAGCATGTTGCCGAAACCGTTTACGGTACCATCGAAGGTAAGTTTCATGGTTTCAGGGTCGAATGTACCGACCAGACGGGGACCGTCGGCATCGCCCAGTATGTTCTGCAGAATATAGTTGCCGCTGCTGCCTTCGGAGAGAATGCAGGTCCACTGTGCAGGATTACCGTTACCGTTCCTTGCCGAGAAGTTGTACATGCCGTATTTCACAGCAAGTACGTTCTTTACGGTTACAGTGCATGTGTTGTTGGTACCGATTGTAGCACCGTTTGCGCTTTCGATTGTGAGCACTACCTCATAGTCCTGGTTATCATCCGGATTCCAGTTCGGAGTGCACTGAACGAAAGAGTTGTTAGCATCGGTAATCTTTATGGAAGTAGAGGTGATGAGGAGGATATTGTTGATATCCAGATTCGGATCCTCTACGCCGTTTATCCTTACTGCAGCCGATATGTTAACCGTAACAGGCCAACCGCCGGGTTCGCCCTGAAGGTCGAGCGGTATGCTGAACAAACCCTCGTTCTCGTCAACTTCAAGAGCGAGAGACTCTTCGCTGAAGTTTACAACGGCAGTGCCGGGGTCAATAGGACCATCGGTCTTGTTACATGCACTCAACATGCCGGCACCAATGATGCTCAATAATGCTATCTTTATAAATTTCATTGCTTTGTCTTAATTTACCTGTTATTACCAGTTGGTTTGATTCTTTATGGCAGGGTTTGCATTCTTTTCAGACTGCGGTATCGGCCATGTGAAACGATAGTCATCAGCAGGAACATAGAGGTCAAGACCATTGGCAATTACTATGCTTTCATTCTGTGGTTCCTGCCCCCTGCGGTCCATACCATCACCCCATCTTTTGAGGTCGGCGATGCGGTTGCCTTCCATGAACATTTCTTTCAGACGCTCATTCTTTATTGCGCTGAATACGGCATCGATGCTTGTGTAGTCTTCCCACTCAACCTCTGCATCGCGGGCAGTTACCACATTCTTAAGATACTTGTTAGCATTGGCGAGGTCGTTGATACGTGCATAGGCCTCGGCTGCCATAAGGTGGAAATCTGCGCTCCTGTATACGAGAACGTTTTGCATGAGGTCGTTTACGGCATCCGTAGAATTGAGGTTCGGGTTACCGGGATACTTGGTTACGGCATTGATGGAGTAGGAACCTGTACCGATGTTGGCAGTCCTCTGGTCAACATAGGCCTTCTTGCGGATGTCGGTGTTGGAGTACTGGTTAACCATATACCTTGTCGGTATGTAGAAGGGAACGATAACTAATCCCTGCTGATACGGGTCGTTGAGGAATACAGTACCATAGTCGGAACGACCTTCCTGAGTGCTTGCAAAGAACTGGAAAAGAATCTCACTGCCAGAGTTGTTCTTCCACATATTTATGAAGTCAGTGGAGGAAGTTATGAGCGGATGCTGGTCTGCGATTGCAGCAGCAGCGGCAGCGGCTTCAGTCCACTTGTCTGTGTGGAGAAGAACCTTTGCTTCGAGATAATCGGCAATCTCGGGCGAGAGATAATATTCCTGCTCGGTAACACCGGCAGCAGTGAGCAGCCTGCGGCCTTCTGCGAGGTCTGTGTTGATACGATCGTAGGTGTCAAAAAGGCTCGACCTTTCCAACCTTGCATTTACGTCAGCCTTAACGGAGAGTATAAGACCGTTGTGCTCTTCGTTTGCAGTAGCGGGATCATAGTCATCGCAATAGAACGTTGCGAGCTGGTGATACAGCATTGCACGGAACAGATAAGCTTCACCAAGGTAACGGTCGAGTTCGTTGCGCTCATTTACAGCTTCGGTATCCGTTTCATCTATGTCATCGTATCCGGCACGTATTGCAGAACCTTTTTCGATGAAGTAGTTTATCTGGTAAATGGCAGCATAGCAGTATGTCCACAGCTGCTCAACTACGGCATCGTTGTCAAGGAATGTCCATGTGTACTGGAAACCGTAGTTGTTACCATAATCTGTAGTGGCATTGATGCCCTCTCCCTGGATATTTACAGGAACTACAGTGTATGCGGAGAAACACTGACGTGCCAGATAGTATATACCATCGCGGAAATGTTTCGCATCATCAACGGTGGTAAATGCCTGTTCCTCATCAATGGCACTACCCATCGGGTATTTGTCGAGATTACAACTTGCCACCCCTCCGGCCAGAAGCAGTAACAAGGTAACTTTAATGATGTTTTTCATATTTCTAGTATTCGGTTATTCTTATTAGAAGGTTATTTCCAGGCTTAACGAGTACTGACGGCTGTTCGGGTACATTGCGGACTCAATCTTGCCATCGTATTCAGGGTCGAAACCGGTGTACTTGGAGAGTGTCCAGAGGTTACGCGTAATTGCGGAAATCTTTACACCCTTGATGAAACCGGTCTTCCTGAGGACTTCCTGCGGGAGCTGGTAAGTGAGAGAGAGGTTCTTCAGACGCAGGAATGAAGCATCTTCCAGGTAAGCGCTGCTTGCAATGACGTTTTCATTGTATGCAGGTATGGAAGTTACGTCACCGGGCTGACGCCAAATGCTCTTCATGTTCTCCGTACGTGCATACCTTGAGTTCAGAGGACCGTTCTCCAGGAAGTAACGGTTGTTGTTGAACAACCACTTGTCGAGCTGGTATGCGAAGTTGACGTTGAGCGAGAGGCCTTTCCAACTTGCGCTGAGGCTGAAACCACCCTGGTAGGGAGCGATGTAGGATTTGTCAATCGGCATGTATGCTGCGAGGTTGGTATCCTTTACGGGGTTACCGTTGCCGTCGTCGTACATAGGTTTACCGTCGCGCGGGTCAACGCCCATGAAAACAGGCATGTAGAAGCCCCAGGCTGACTTGCCTATTTCATAGTATGACAGAGTATTGGGATCCGACAGATTGTCGATGCCACTGTAGAGTTTCGTAATTTTGTTGTCGTTATATCCGAATACGGTGTTGAACGTGATATCCCAATCCCTGTTGTGGAACAAGGTTGCCGTGATGTCGAGGTCAACACCCTGGTTAACCATTGCAAGGGCGTTTTCAGTCCTGGCAGTGAAACCGCACGACGGGGGATAAGGTACGTTGTAAAGCATCGAAGACGATGTACGGTGGTAGTATGTAGCGCTTACCGACAGCCAGTTGAACAAACCTATTTCGAGGCTGGCGTTGAAGAGGCCCTGACGTTCCCAACCGAGATTCGGGTTACCGATGCTTGAATATGCGAAGCCGGGAACATCGCCGTAGTTGTAACCGCCGGATATCAGCGCGAGGGAAGCGTAGTTACCTATATCGGAGTTACCCTGTGTACCGTAAGTAACACGGAGTCTGAGGTCTGTCAGTACTCGGTTGTTGAAGAGGAAGTTTTCTTCCTTAAGATTCCACATACCGCCGACTGCATAGAAGAATGCATCGCGGTTGTCCCTACCGAACTTCGACGATGCGTCGTTACGGATAGTGACATCGAAAGCGTATTTCCTGCCGTATTCGTAGTTCACACGACCGAAGAACGAGAGCATGTTGTAACTGCCGTTACCTTCGGTAACCATGGTCATGTCGGTTTGTGTACCCTGCGAGAGGAGATAGAGACGGTCATCGACCTGACCCTGAGTTATGGCCTGGAACAAGTCGCTGTAGTAGTCGATACCTTCCTGACCAACGAGCAGGGTGATGTTGTGCATCTCCTTAATCGGCTTGAATTTGTACTCGACGGTGTTCGAGGTTGTGAGAGTATATTGTTGATTGAAAGCCCTCGAACGTGCACCGATGCCACCTGTGTAAAGGTGCGATGGAAGGTTCGTTGCATCAAAAGTAGAGTACGCACCGTCTATACCGTTCATGCTGGTGATGGTAAGACCTTCTATAGGCGTAATTACCAGTGATATGTTGCCGTTGAGAAGGTGGTTGTGGTAAGTGGCCGGAGCCTTTTCCATCACATAGTACGGGTCAATCAGCTGGTTCGGGAAAAGGAGGTAGTTTTCGACATTGCCCTCATCGTTGATATACTGCCTTGTCATGTATGTAGGCATGTATATCGGGAAGTTGGTAACGGATGTGAGGTTGAGGACACCGTTGCTGGAAGAACTCTGGGTCGTTTGTGTGGCGTTGACGGATGCCGCAAGGTTCATGTTGATCCTCAGCCAAGAGGTAGCCTCTGCGGAGAGGTTGGTACGGAAAGTGTATCGTTCCATACCGGAGTTAGGAGCCATACCTTCCTGGTTCATATAGCTACCGGATACGTAGTAACCTACTTTTTCGCTACCACCATTAACAGAAAATTCGGCACTGTAGGTAGGTGCTGTACGGTAAATGTACCTGAACCAGTCTGTTGCACCGAACCTGTCCAAAAGGGCGCGGTAGTTGTCTGCAGTGCTCTGCGATATTTCACCGAAATATGTCTGCCATGCCAAAAGGTCGTAACCGTCCATGAGGTCGAAGTTGTTGTTCACGGGCGTGGATACACCGTAGCTGCCGCTGAAGCGGAATGAAGCCTGCTGTTTGCCGCGGCTACCCTTCTTGGTGGTGACGTAGATTACACCGTTGGCGGCACGCGAACCGTAGATAGAGGTTGCGGATGCGTCCTTGAGGGTAACGATGTTCTCAATATCGTTCGAGTTGAGGGCGGTGAACTGGTCTATGGACGAAGGCATACCGTCGATGATGTAGAGAGGCGATGTACCTGCTGTCAAAGAACCGGCACCGTGAATACGTATGCTTGATGACTGCGACGGTTCACCGGATGAAGTCATGACCGACATACCTGACACCTGACCAGACATTGCATCGGCAACGTTCATCACTGGTTTGTCGTTGAGGATGTTCGCGTCTACCACAGATACCGCACCGGTAACAGAACCTACCGAACGAGCAGAACCGTAACCGATTACGACTACCTGTTCGATTTCTTCGTTTTCAACCGTCATTTGCACGTTGATTACGGCCTGACCTGCGTTTACAGCGACTTCCTGAGTAGCGTATCCGAGAAATTCGAATACCAATGTAGAGTTAACGGGAACATCGATGGCGTATTCGCCGTCCATACCCGTAACGGTTGCGTTCTGCGTACCTTTCACTATGACTGTCGCACCCATGATGGGTTCGCCTGTCGCAGCGTCGGTAACGTTACCAGTTACTTGCTGGTTCTGTGCTGCCAGTTGGAAACACATCACCAACATCGTAAAGACTGATAGTACGATTTTTCTCATACGAATTGATTTTAAATGTGTTGTTAATGATGTAGTAATTTGTGTCTTAATTGGTGTCTATGGATTTGTTTTCAATGCTTTGAAATATAGCAAATACACACTCCAACCATAAGTCGGAGCGTGGTGTATACAGGCCGCAAAGTTCCTTGTACTTGTATGTTAGCCATTTCTTTTATCTTCCGGTGCCTTCTGTAACGGCACATGATGTGTACAAAGATATGAATATTTTATTATTGTTACAACACAAACAGTACTTGCAGGGCACTTTTGTATCTTTTATTGCCTTGCCGCTCGATGATATCCGATAGCTTCCCCGAATGCATTTCCAATATCTTCTGCCTCCATTCTCGAGTTTTTGAATTGTTTCCGGCCGAAAAGGTCGGAAGTACGTAAAACATGTATTTATATATAGATGTCATAGCTGTTGTTTTTGTTGCATGTGAGATGTGTTTGTTTGGAGAGAACGGCAGAACTGTTTTGGAACTTGTGCGGAATATTGTCTAAGGCTTCAGCAGTCGTAGTAAAGTAGGTTCAATGTAATATGCAGTGTTTGAAAGTGAGGTAATTTTTAATAATTTTGTTTTCGTGATGCTGTCGTGCATGGCGGCGTGTTACAAACTTGATAAACTACACCTATCATGAAAGACAATGTTTATTGCGTGATAATGGCCGGTGGGGCAGGTACAAGGTTCTGGCCCATAAGCAGGAGCCGTAGGCCTAAACAATTCCTTGACATACTCGATACGGGCAAGACTTTCATAAGAAGTACGTTCGATAGATTTGCTCCGTTTATCCCGGTTGAAAACTTTTTGGTCGTAACAAACAGCGTCTATAAGAATTTGGTGCTGGAACAAATTCCGGAAATCAAGGCAACACAGATATTGGCCGAGCCGCTTGGTCGCAACACTGCACCGTGTATTGCTTATGCGGCGTTCAGACTTAAGGCTACTGCGCCGGATGCTACCATGATAGTTACTCCTTCGGACCACTTGATACTTGATGAGCAGGCTTTCCATGATGTGGTAGATGAAACTATTGGTTTTGCTGCATCGAATGATGCGCTTGTTACGATAGGCGTGAAACCTACCCGTCCTGCTACAGGGTACGGTTACATACAGATTGGCAAACATGCTGAAGGTACAGGGATACACAAGGTGAAGACATTTACCGAAAAACCTAACCTGGAGTTGGCCAAAGCTTTCCTTGAATCCGGAGAGTTTTTCTGGAATTCCGGTATTTTTGTATGGAAAGCCAAGGCTATACTCGATGCCATTGCCGAGTTTCTGCCTGATACATATCAGCTGTTTGCTTCGATAGAGAATGAATACGGAACTACCCGTGAGCAGGAGAACATAGAGCACATATATCCTGAATGCCGTGCAATTTCAATAGACTATGGCATTATGGAAAAAGCCGACAATGTATATGTAAGGTGCGGTGATTTTGGCTGGAGTGATATAGGTACATGGGGCTCCATGTATGAGTATTCCAAGAAGGATGACCATGGTAATGCCGCGGTCAATACAATATTCTTTGAGTCGGAGAGATGTCTTGTCCGTGTTCCGGAGGGCAAATTGGCCGTAATAGAGGGGTTAAATGATTTTATAGTCGTTGATACTGATGATGTATTGCTCGTGTGTCCCAAGGAAAATGAGCAGAATATAAAGAAGTTTATTGACACAGTGAAGTTTACCAAGGGAGATAAGTTTATTTAGTTAATATGGAAGTCGGGGAGCATATCCTTAAACTGTACGACATATATGCCATGCTGCGATCGGTGACGACTGACAGCAGAAATATCCCGCAGGGCAGTATTTTCTTTGCTATGCGTGGAGAAACATTCGATGGAAACCGTTTTGCTGCCGATGCGTTGCGTAGTGGAGCGTCGTTGGCTGTGGTGGATAATCCGGATGTGATACAGGGGCTTGACGATGCGACACGCGGAGAGGCGTTGAAGTCCGGTTATTTTATTGTTGATGATACATTGACAGCTCTTCAGGAACTGGCTACAGTACACAGGTTGAGGTTGGGAATTCCGATTCTGGCTATAACAGGTACCAATGGCAAGACTACTACCAAGGAGTTGACATGTGCTGTCATGTCGGCGAGGTTTAGGGTGAGTGCTACCCGTGGAAACTTAAACAATCATATAGGGGTGCCGTTGACGTTGCTCGCAATGAAGCCTGACACTGAATTCGGCATAGTTGAGATGGGTGCGAGTTCCCGCGGCGAGATTGCGGCATTGTGCGGTATTGCACGTCCCAACTATGGATTGATTACCAATGTAGGCAGGGCACATCTCGAAGGCTTCGGAGGTGAAGCAGGAGTTAGAGCTGCCAAAGGCGAGCTTTATGATTATTTGGTAGCAACCGGAGGCCAGGCCTTTGTAAGACAGGATGATTCTATATTGGCAGGTATGGCTGCCGAGCGTGAAGGTTTGCAGGTAATAAATTATTCGGCGGCTGATGCCGACGGTTTCGAAAGCAATCTTCCTGGCGAATACAATAGGGTCAATGTTGCTGCTGCCGTTGCTGTGGGGCGTCGCTTCGGTGTTACCAATGTTGCTATGCATGATGCCATAAGTGGGTATGTGCCATCTACCAATCGTTCGCGTGTGGTACGCACTGAACGCAATGTGGTGGTGGCAGATTGTTATAATGCCAATCCGTCGAGTATGCGTGCGGCATTGGATTGGTTCGCATCGTTGTCTCCGGCGGATGCTAACGCTGCAGGATACCGTAAGGTTGTTGTACTGGGTGATATGCTGGAACTTGGAAAGTGGAGCCGTGCCGAGCATGCAGGAGTGCTTAAGTTGTTGGCAGGTACTGATATAGGTAAGGTGATTTTGGTCGGACATGAATTCTGTGATGCCGTGACTGATGTAGATTTGTCCGGCAAGGAAGTGGTGACGTATCCGAATACGGCAGTGCTTGTTGAAAAACTGCAGGATAACCCTATTTCGGGATGTTTGCTTATGCTTAAAGGATCGCGCGGCATGACCCTTGAAAAACTTTTGGAATATCTGTAATGCAATAAAGCCAGTCTAACAGACTGGCTTTATTGTTAAAGGCTCACTTCAGCGAGCCTTTAACAATTTGTGATTATGCCTGTGCAGTTTCAGTCATTGCATTGTTTTCAGATGTGTTGTCTGCTGTTGGGGATTTGTCTTGTGTGGATTCGGCATTCTGTGGAGATTCTGCGTCAGTTTTTGCAGCTTCGGCCTGTTCTTTTTTGATGTCTTTTATGCGTTTGCCGAATATGTGTTCCAGGTCTTCGGAGAATACCACCTCTTTTTCAAGCAACATTTCCGCCAACATTGTGAAACCGTCGCGATGCTCGGTAAGCACCTTTGTTGCGATGTTGAATGCATTTTCGAGTAGGTGTTTCACTTCCTCGTCAATAAGTTCGGCAGTTTCCTCGCTGTAAGGCTTGCCTAACGACATTTCGGACTGACCTGACGAGTCGTAGTAACTCATGTTGCCTATCTTTGAGCTCATTCCGAGATATGCAACCATAGAGTAGGCACGTTTTGTTGCTACTTCTAGGTCGTTGAGGGCACCTGAACCTTGCGTGTCGAACACGAGCATTTCTGCGGCGCGTCCGCCCAATGTTGAAGCCAATTCATCCATAAGTTGTTCGCGTGTCGTTACTTGGCGTTCTTCGGGAAGATACCATGCTGCACCGAGTGCGCGTCCGCGCGGAATTATTGTAACCTTGATGAGCGGGTTGGAGTGTTCGAGCAGCCAGCTTACTGTGGCGTGACCTGCTTCATGGTAGGCAATGAGGCGTTTTTCCTCAGGTGTTATAATCATGTTTTTTCTCTCCAAACCTCCTACAATTCGGTCGATGGCACTGAGAAAATCCTCGCGTTCGACGAACTTTTTGTTGTGTCTTGCAGCGATTAGGGCCGCCTCGTTGCAAACATTGGCTATGTCGGCGCCGGAGAAGCCAGGGGTCTGTTTGGCGAGGAAATCGCGGTCGAGGTTCGGATCGAGTTTTATGTTGCGAAGATGGACATTGAAGATTTCACCTCTTTCCTTAATGTCTGGTAATCCGACCTCAATCTGACGGTCGAAACGTCCTGCGCGCATTAATGCCTTGTCTAAAATATCGGCACGGTTTGTAGCGGCGAGAATGATTACTCCGGAGTTGGTTCCGAAGCCGTCCATCTCGGTGAGAAGCTGATTGAGGGTATTTTCGCGTTCATCGTTGCTGGAGAAACCTGCATTTTTGCTGCGGGCACGACCGACAGCATCGATTTCATCGATGAATACGATGCAGGGGGCTTTTTCCTTTGCCTGACGGAAGAGGTCTCTTACTCGGGATGCACCTACACCGACAAACATTTCTACAAAGTCGGAGCCGCTCATGGTGAAAAACGGTACATTGGCTTCACCAGCTACAGCCTTTGCCAGCAGTGTCTTACCTGTTCCCGGAGGGCCAACGAGCAATGCTCCCTTTGGTATTTTGCCACCAAGTTCCCTGTATTTCTGCGGATTGCGGAGGAAATCCACAATCTCCATTATCTCCACCTTAGCCTCTTCGAGGCCGGCGACATCCTTGAATGTAACTCTGTCCTTGGTGTTCTGGTCGACGACCTGTACTTTGGCTTTCCCTACATTAAATACTCCGCCCTGACTGCCGGCGCCCTTGGAAGCGTTGCGCATCATGACTATGAAGAATATCATCAACAGGATGAAGGGCAGGAAGCCTAACAGATCTACCCATACGTTTCGTTTTGTTTCGTACGTCAACAATACTGTTTGCCCCGACTGTGCTTCAGCTTTGTCGAGATCCTGACGGAATGTAGCCACATCGCCGATATTGAATACGAATTGTATTCCCCTTCTCGGCATACTGCGGTATTCAGGTTGAGAAGCGTATTTTTCAACGGCAGATGTTTTTAAACGGACATTGGCCTGTTCCTTGTTTACCACTTCGATGCTTTCCACATCGCCGGCAATTATCATCTCCTCCACAGCGTTCCAGTTTGTCTTGACCGGAGCCTCACTGTTGCCGAACCATGCCCAGCCTATGATAAGCAGGAACAGAATACCGTATATCCACGACCCGTATCCCATTGACATGAATGGTGGACGTTTGCCGTTTCCGTTCCTATTGGTTTGGTTGTTTAAAGCCATATTTAAGTTCTGTTCTGATGATTAAGAAAGAAGGTTGTCATCGCTGAAAATAATGGCGATGTAACACTAACGTGTCGTTTACCTTTTTATTTCGTTTTCCCATTCACCATATTTTGTAGATGGTGCATCGGCCCATAATTCATCAAGACGGTAGAATTCACGGGCCTGTGTCTGGAAGATGTGTACCATGACATCCATATAGTCTACCACTACCCATATGGCATTCTGCATTCCTTCTATTCTGCGTGGTTTTTCGCCAAGTGTTTCGAGTACCTTTTCCTCTATACCATCGGCAATAGCCGCAACCTGAGTGGTAGATTCGGCATTGCAAACCACAAATGCATCGGTAATGGATCCTTCCACTTCCTTGAGGTCTATGCAAAGTATGTTTTTACCTTTTTTGTCTTCTATTGCAGATATGATTGTATCCAGCAATTTGTCCATACTCGTTAGGTGTTTAGATTTCTATAAATCGTGCAAAAATAAGTTTTTTTTGCTACATAACCGTCATCGTGTTTCGATATGGTGCTACCTTCTTATACTGTCAGAGTGTGCGAGACTGCCACTATGGATTCTTTCATTGCCTTGATGATGGTTTCCTTTACGTATGTACGGCGCACTGCTACCGCAATTTTGCGTGATACGGCGCCTTTGGCCAACGGTTTTATCTGGCTGCGGTGTTCTGCCGGCACGTATGGGACAGCCATTTCTGGAATTATTGTCATGAATTCCGAACTGTCCACTATGCGCATGAGAGTTTCGAGCGATCCGCTCTCGAAATAGTACGATGCGTGGTTGTTGCTTCTCGACGGGCACAGGTCAAGTATTTGGTCTCTGAAGCAGTGGCCTTCTGACAGGAGGAGCATGTCTTTCAGTTCGAGGTCTTCCAGTCTTACGTTTGTGCGGTCGTACATCTTGTGCTGCGGGGATACATACGCGTAGAACTTGTCGTCGAACAGGCAATCCTCGGTAATTCCCTCGGGACACGTGCCTCCGGCAAGTATGGCCGCATCGATTTCATCGTGTTCCATGCTGCGAACTATCTGTGGCGTAATCATCTCCTTGATTTCGAGGTGGACGTCGGGGCATCTGTGTGCAAAATCCTGTACCATGCGCGGCAGCAGGTAAGGGGCTATTGTCGGGATTACTCCGAGGCGCAGTACTCCGGCTATTGTACCTTTCAGAACCGATACATCTTCATAAACCGAATTGAACATGCGTACCGTTTCGCGGGCCCTTTCGGCCACGACCATTCCGGCCTGTGTGAGCATCACGGGCTTTTTGGAACGGTCGAGAAGCATGACACCGAGTTCTTCCTCGAGGTTCTTTATCTGCATGCTCAGCGACGGCTGCGTGATGAAACAGCGTTCGGCAGCAAGAGAAAAACTGCCGAAATTGACTACTGCGAGCAGATATTCCAATTGAACTATTGTCATATTAAAATCTATAGTGTGTCGCAAATGTATAAAAAATAATTATATGTCTGCAATGTTTTATCGTGAAAATGGAATATTCATGGTACTGTATTGGTTGTTGCTGTTACAGCAGTCCGATGGTACGGAACATGTTTTCGTAGGCAGCAGCTTTTTCATGCAGCGGCAGCGGGTATGCGCGTGATGTTGACGGCATTCGGTAAAATAGCATTTTACGTCCGTCGAATACGAACGGTTCGCATTGGCCTGTCGCGGGGGCCGAACATCCTGCTGCGGCCGCAAAAGTGTCGGCCGCCTTTTCGCCGGTTGCCGCTACCGCGATACATTCGGGAATGGCGGAGAGGTGTCCGGCTATGTCGAACGGTGTGACAATGTCGAGATATTTGTCGGCAGCGTTGTTGTGGGTTCGTACTACTTCGGCTGCGGTATCGGACAGTGCTATGCCGCGGTTGCTGCAGAACTCCTCAATGACATTGCGATTAAAGCGTTTTTCGCCGGGTATGACAAATTTGTCGCGGTCGCCGAAGAATACAATTCCCATGATGCGCCACATGTCGTTTTGAAAATTGGGATAGTAAAACTCCATTGACCAGCGTGTGCGCTGCGGAGGAAAACTGCCGAGCATAAGCAGTCGTGCCCCTTGCGGCAGAAATGGTTTTAACGGGTGTGTCTCGGTGACTGGCATGGATGTTGGCGTTTGCATGCAGTGTCAGTATTCCGTCTTGTCGCTTTTCTGTTTCCACATGCGGAAGGCATTGAGAGCCTCGTCGCGCATCATTTCCTCCGAATGTAGGCTGCGTTCCGAGCGCGGCAGGGCAAGTTCGTCATAAATGAACGAATCATCGAAACCGATAGCCTTGGCATCGTCTTTGGTATTGGCGAAGTAAACCTTGTCGAGGCGTGCCCAGTATATTGCGCCCAGACACATGGGGCATGGTTCGCATGAAGTGTATATTTCGCATCCGCTCAAGTCGAATGTGCCTAGAGCGTTGGCAGCGGCACGTATGGCGCTGACTTCTGCATGGGCCGTGGGGTCGTTCTGTGCTGTGACACGGTTGACACCGGTGGCTATTATTTTGCCATCGCGGGCTATGACGGCACCGAAAGGTCCGCCGCCGTTTGATACGTTATCTTCGGAAAGGGAGATGGCTTTGGCCATCAGTTCTTCGTTTGTCATCTCTTTTTGCATTTCGGTGGTTGTCGCGGCATTCTGTGTCGAACTGTCGGCAGAGTTGCTGCGCTTGCCTATACAGCCCGTAGCAATTACGGCACATGTGCAGGCAATGATGAATGTTTTGGTTGTCATGGCACTATGATATGAATTTGCCTTCATCTACATCGTAAAGTCCCGTGTCGAGCAGACGCAGTGACGGTATTACGGGCAGGGCTACGAATGACAGTGTGGTGAACGGGTCTATGCCTGGGTTTACACCGAGGGCGTGGGCCTTGGTTTCTAGTTCGTGTATGGTTGCGGATACCGTGTCGGCATCACGGTCTGACATTAGACCGTAGGCAGGCAGGGCGCATTCGCCGATGACTTTGCCTTCCGAGGCTATGACATAACCGCCGCCCAGTTCTTTCAGCCTGTTGCAGGCAACGGCCATGTCGGCAGGATTGTCGCCGGCGCATATTACATTGTGCGAGTCGTGCGAAACGCTGGTGGCAACGGCTCCGTTATGGATGCCGTACCCATTCATGAGGCATACAGCCATGTTGCCGTTCTTTCCGTAGCGTTCTATTGTGGCAAGCAGCGAAAGACCATTGCATTCTTCCTGTGAAGGATATATCCTGCGAGTCAGCAACTGTCCGTCGACAAGTCCTATCGCTATGTTGCAAAGGCTTTGCGGTATGTCGAAATCGTCCGGTGTTAGGTGGCGGAAATGTACGGTATTGGCAAATGTTTTGTTCGATGTGCGGCGTATGTCATGGATTAGTTTACCGTCTGCGGCGACTTTACGTCCGTTTTTGATGACGAGAGATATGTTGTCGCACGTATCGTCAGTAACCACTATGTCGGCGATATAACCTTCGCGTATATTGCCTCTGTTGTCGAGGCGGTAGAAGCGGCACGGGTTATATGATGCCATTCGTGCTACAGCTCCCCAACTGAAGCCCATGGAGCGGGCCATTCGGACGATGTAGGATATGTGGCCTTCGGCAGCTATTGTGGCCAGATGCTTGTCGTCCGTGCAGAAGGCAAAACGTGAAACATCGAGGCGTTCGTCTCTGACGCACGACAGCAGGTCATTGGCATTGCGGGCTGCGCTGCCTTCGCGAATGTATATGTTCATGCCGCGGCTGTAACGTGCCAGCATGGAGGCGGTATCGTTGCTCTCGTGGTCATTCTGTATTCCTGCTGCTATGTATTTGTCAAGTATATCCTCGGGAATGCCGGTAGAGTGACCGTCAATTGTCTTGTTGTGGAAAAGTGCTATCTTGTCCAGTATTTCATGGTTGCCTTCGACAACGTCATAAACGCACATGACTTCTCCGAGTCCTACGATGTCGGGGCGTGATACAAATTCAGCCATGTCTGATGCAAGGAACTTGCCTGCCCCGTTGGTGTCCAGCGGCGTTGCCGGTACACTCGACGGAACTACTGTGAAAATGTCTATTGGCGCTTTGGCGGCCTCATCTAGAAATTCATGCAGACCTGACGCTCCGGCAACATTGACCACTTCATGCGGGTCGGCTATTACTGAAGTTGTGCCATGCGGCAATACCGCCTCGCCGAAGGCTTCAGGAAGCACCATGCTTGATTCTATGTGTACGTGTGCATCTATGAATCCCGCTGTTATGATTTTCCCGAGACAGTCTATCGTTTCGGCATTTGGATCGGTAATGTCTTCGGCAATGCGTGATATTTTGCCGTCGCTGACAAGTACGTCGGATTTGTAAAGCAAACCGGTTCCTCCGTCGGCTACGTGGCCGCCTTTAAGCAGTATGTCGCGTGTCATGTCAATTTGTTCCGTGCGTTTGTATGTCATACAATGTTGTAAAAATAATAAATTGATGCCGGATATTTGCATGCAACATAAAATAACGCGGTTTGATAACCGTTCGTTTATATGGTTGCTTGCAAATAAAGGTAAACTCACGGAATGCGTGCAACAGTTTTTATTACCTTTGTGGTCACGACATGTAACTTATTATTATGAAATCAAGACTTATTACCTTACCGAATATAGTGACTCTCGCAAATCTTCTATGCGGTAGTGTGGCAATAATAGGAATGGTGTCGCTGCAGTCGCATGAGGCGCTGCGTGTGGCATTCGTGTTGATGATGGCGGCGGCAGTATTCGATTTTCTTGACGGATTTGTGGCAAGGCTGACAGGACAGTATTCCGAGATAGGTGCGCAGCTTGATTCCCTGTCAGATATGGTGAGTTTTGTGCTTCTGCCGACGATTATCTCCATGAAAGTCTATTATATTGTAGGCGGTCACGGATGGTGGAGCGCAATATTGCTGATTATTGCTGTTTGTGGTGCATTGAGGCTTGCAAGATTTAATGCAGAAGATAACCATGCATCTGATTTTCGCGGGCTTCCTGTACCTGCGTGTGCATTGTTTGTAGGTGCTGCAGGATGGTATGCGTCATCATATATTGGCATGCCTGTGTCGGCATATATGCAGTGGGTGGTATTGGCCGTCGGAGTGGTCCTTGCACTGCTTATGGTCTCTTCCGTAAAGATGTTTTCTCTGAAATTCGATGGAGTCGGGTTTAGCCGCAATGCCGTGCGTTACGTGTTTCTGTTGATGGCATTTGTTATTATTGTTGTGGCGGGTATTCCTGGAGTTGGACTTGCAGTAGTGTTGTATGTCCTTTCATCACTGGTGATGTGGCTGGCAGCAAGACGTTAGGAGAGGGCAGGAAAAATGTTATCTTTGCACCTTTAAATTTGATGTGACGAATGGCTGGATTTGCCGGTATGAAATATAGGTTTGCAGTATTGGTACTGCTCATCCTGTCCTTTGCACCGTTTGTCGGCAGGGCGTACGGGCAGTATCCTACACTGGATCCCAATATGACAAGGGGGATGAACGCTCTTAACGCGATGGGGGCAAATCCGTTTCAGTCCACGGACAATCAAGTCGACTCGGCGAATATGGATACCACGAAGAAGGAACGCAAGCCTTTGGAGTCGTATTTTTTTAATGACTCCATAAGGGCACGCAAAAATTTCGTGTGGAACATAAACATGTCAATGAACCGTATAGAGATGGCGCAGATAGATTCCACTCTTTACGACTATCAGATAGATTATCCGTTCCTTAAGGATGGCGTAGGAGATGCATATGTAGGTAACCTTGGTGCACCGTCGATTCCGTTGGGGTATTATGCCCGCCCGCAATTTCGCGATTTTCAGATGGCGCAGCCGATGTATTCTTATCTATATACTCCTGAGAATGCACCTTTTTATAACGTAAAGACTCCGTTTACGCAGCTTGGCTACATTACAGCAGGACAGAGACAGTATGCCGAGGAGAACATATCCATAGTCCATGCCCAGAACATAACTCCTTCGACAGGCTTTAATGTGACATTCCATACTATGGGAACTAAAGGCATCTATGAACATCAGTCGACGAGGGATACGGATTTTTCTATAGGAGTGTCACATAACGGCAAGCGCTATACCGCCTATGCAGGGTATATATTCAACACGATAAGGATGCAGGAAAACGGCGGCGTGATAGACGACTGGTATGTGACGGGCCAGGATGTGGAACAGCCGTTCGATATACCGTTCATGCTGTCTGATGCCCAGAACATAATGAAGAACAATACGTTCTATACGTGGCACAGCTATGGTATACCGCTGCGTCGGTTGACTGATGACGATTTTTCGATGGCTGGAGTGCCTGCAGTTTATGTGGGATATTCGTTCCAGTATGATAAGTGGACAAGACTTTATACGGATACGTATGACGGTATGTATTCCGTAGACCCTACGGGAGGTTCGGAAACGGCACCGATGCCTACGCGCCCTTATTATGAAAACTGGTATATCAACAATACGGCATCGCGAGATTCTACAATGGAGTCGAAACTGTCGAATAAACTGTTCGTACAGTTGCAGCCGTGGGATAGGGATGCGATTGTCGGTACTGTCGATGCCGGTATAGGACTTGACATACACCGCTATTATCAGTTTCGTGAAAATGATTATCTGACCGGAAGGCGCAAGCCTGTGGCACGTGAAAGTTTTTATGTGTACGGAGCGGTGGACGGTAAGTTCAGAAAGTATTTCGACTGGAAGGGGCAGTTGCGGTATGTGCCGCTTGGATACAGACAAAACGATTTGGATGCCGAAGCACAGGCCACGTTGAGCATATATTTCGGCGAGCATCCTGTGTCATTGTCGGGGCGGTTCAGCTATTCATTGCATGAGCCGGCGTATTGGAGTCAGTCGTTCTATTCAAATCACTTCATTTGGGAGAATTCTTTCAGAAAAGAAAACGAGTCGCGTCTGGAGATTAAGCTTGCTGCTCCTACGGTAAATGCAGAGGCTGCTTTTTACCAAAATGTGCTCGGTAATGCCGTGTATTACGGTGCCGATGCCATGCCGCACCAAGCGTCTGACATAGTCAGTGTGACAGGCATATATGCACGTAAGGACTTTAAGATTGGAGGTCTGCATCTAAACCATCGTGTCCTAGTCCAGTGGAGTTCAAATCAGGAAGTTGCTCCTGTGCCATTGGTCAGTGCGTATCTGTCGTATTTTTTTGAGTTCGATGCCGTACGCGATGTTCTGCGTTTCAAGATAGGTATCGATGGCAGGTATAACACTAAATATTATGCATTTGGATACAATCCGGCTACCGGCCAGTTTTATAATCAGCGGGAAGTTGAAGTGGGAGGTTATCCGATGCTTGACTTTTATGTAGTGGCCAAATGGAAGCGTATGCGTATATTCCTGAAGGTAGCTCATTTGAATCAGGATGTTTTCGATACGAGAGAATATTTCCAGGTGCTGCACTATCCGCTCAACCGTCGTGTATTCAAGATTGGAGTGTCGTGGGGTTTCTACGATTAACGTAACTGGTCTTACGGTTATGTCTACCTTTCCTGCATAACAGAGATAACGGATGTTTTACAGAAATATAATCATAGTCTTATTCCTCGTTTTGTCGTTCCTAGGATGTGACCGCAATGAGTACGTATCGTGCAGTCGTCATAATGTTCGTGTGGACAGCCTGTTGAACGTATGCGTGGCATCCGATGTGCCAGGTTATGTAGTTGTTGGCGGTGAACGTTACGGATATTCTTACGGTTTGCTTAAAGCGTATTCCGACAGCATGGGTTATCGGTTGAGTCTGTCAACTGATGTAGTCTCGCCCGATGTTGTCCGGAATGTCGGTGCTGGCAGGTTCGATGTCGGCTTGATGATAGGGTGTGGACACGCAAAAGATGTCACTTCCATGACATTGAGTACTACACACTACGTATTGCTCGGCATGGCGCCTCCGGTAGAAGGATCTTTGTCGGCCACAGTCGGCAATGGGACCGTGATGATGCCGTGGGGCTTCAGGTCTACCCGGGGATATGATATGCTTCTGGATACGCTGCGCCGTGCGGAACTTTTCTTTTCTCCGAAAGATTGTTATGAACTTGTGGACGGGCTGACCGACGGACAGTTTGATTTCCTGGTTTGTGAGGCAAATGAAGCTCAGTTTGTAATGAAACTGATGAAGGACGTCAGACTTATATATGAATTCAGGGAGAAAGTTGTAGTCGATATTGTTTTCAATTCATCAGATAACCAGTTGTATAGTGATTTTAAAAAATGGATGGACGGTTATGTCCAAACTGACGATTACAAATATGTATGCGATGAGTACAGTGTACGTGAAGCAATTGCTGCCGCTAAACAACTGAAGCGTAATAACGGTATAGTGGGCGGCATATCCATATGGGATGATGTTATGCGTCAGGTGGGTGAAGAGGAAGGTATTGATTGGCGTTTGCTTTCGGCTATTGCCTACAATGAGTCTGGCTTTCGTCAGAATGTGCGTTCCGGTGCTGGTGCGCATGGAATAATGCAGATAATGCCTATAACAGCACGTCATTTTGGTGTAAAAAATTCTCAATTGTCCGACCCTAAGGTGAATATCACTGTGGCTGCAAAGCTACTGAAGGAAATGGATGAGTCTATAGGATTCGGTGACAATGTATTGCCTGTTGACAGGTTCAGCATAGTGCTGGCCGCTTACAACTGCGGAATAGGTACGATACGTTCTGCTCGCAGGCTGGCGGCGGCCGAAGGGGAAAATCCGGATGCATGGGATGATGTGTCGCACTGTCTTGAACTGTTGGGCGACAATAATTTTACTTCCGATGTCATAAAGTTCCGCAGGTTCAGGGGCGCGGATGAGACGCTTGCATTTGTTGATAAGGTCATTGAGCGTTATGCGCTGTATTGCTGTAATGTGGAATGATGCGTATGTTACTGTCGGATTTGCCGTATTATTTGGTGTTGATGCTATTTTTAAGGTAAAAAATATATTTTTGTACTCATTGACTGTTGGTTATGAAAAAAATATTTCTCGCATTGGTATTGGCTTTGTCGGTTGTCGGCATTTTGTCGGCCGCAGTTCCGCGTACATATCGTGTGGAAGACATTCCTAATGTACAGAAGACCGATAGCCGACGTTTTGTTAGCAATCCCGACGGATTGTTGTCGCGCGAGACTGTTTATCGTATGGATACGATGCTGTATGCCTTGAAGGAAAGCGGCCGTGCACAGGTTGCTGTGGTTGCCGTAAATTCGATAGGCAATGACGAGCCGTTCGATTTTCTGCAGCGTCTTGTCATGTCGTGGGGAGTGGGACGCGGAGATACCGACGATGGCTTGGGGGTACTGCTTGTTATAGACCAGGGAGCCATAGAGATACAAACAGGTTACGGTTTGGAGGGAGATCTTCCGGATGCACTTCTTAAAAGGATAATCAACAATCTCATGCTGCCATATTTTCGGAACGGTGATTGGAATGGTGGTATGCTGGCTGGTATGACGGCGATATGTGATGTGTTGCAGGGGCGTCCGGCCGATTATATCGGTGCTGATAGATATGGCGAGACAGGAAATAGAATACCGTTTATATTTCTGCTGCCGTTTTTGCTGGTAGGAGGATATATATTGTGGAAACTAATAGTCGTGGCGTTAGGTTTGGACAGACTGTGCCCGAAATGTCATCACCGTACGTTGCAGAAAGGAGATACGATACAACTATATAAGGATAGCGATACGGTAATGACAGAGACGACTTATGTGTGCAGCCGTTGCAGGCATGTAGTTCGTAAGCGTAATTCCCGTTCGCGTAACGGCGGACATTCCGGCGGAGGAATGATTATCGGAGGTATGGGCGGCGGAATGTTCGGTAGCGGCGGAGGTGGCTTCAGTGGAGGCGGCGGTTTCGGCGGAGGAAGTTTCGGCGGAGGCGGAGCCAGCGGGAGATTTTAATGAACAATGTGTAAATTGAAAAACAAACAATAAATTGTATCTGAAATTATGAAAAAAGGATGGATCGTGATTATAGCCATTGTGGCCATTGTTGCCATATGGGGTGTGAGCGGTTATAACTCGCTTGTGAAGCAGGAAGAAGGTGTAAAGACTGCATGGTCGCAGGTAGAGAACCAATACCAGCGCAGAAGCGACCTTATACCAAATCTTGTAAATACCGTGAAGGGATATGCGTCGCACGAATCCACGACGCTTGAAGATGTTGTAGCAGCAAGGGCGCGTGCAACACAGACTACCATAGATGCCGAAAACCTGACCGCCGAGAGCATGCAGCAGTTCCAGCAGGCGCAGGGAGAACTTACCAATGCACTCGGACGTTTGCTTTTCATACAGGAGAACTATCCTGATCTGAAGGCAAACCAGAATTTTTCCGAACTTCAGGCACAGTTGGAGGGTACAGAAAATAGGATTGCGACCGAACGTCGTAACTTCAACAATGCGGCAAGAGCTTACAATACCAAGGTACGTCGTTTCCCGACAAATTTGATAGCCGGAATGTTCGGGTTCGGGCAGTATCCTTATTTCGAAGCGACCGATGGTGACGAGGCTGTGCCTACGGTTGAGTTCTAACCACAAACAAAACGTCTTGTTGTGGTTGTAACGGCCGATTCAGCTACGCATGCTACACTTGATTTGAATGTAGGAAGAAACATGCGAATACCGTATTATAGGTATTGAAATGGTGGGTAAATTGTGGTAGCTTTGATTAAAAAGTTTATGAGCAGCATAGATGAATATGGACACCATGCGGGAGAAGATACCCATGGCCATAAACACGGAGGACATCTGCACGTCCACAATCATGCGTCCGGACTGGACCATTTGAACAAGGCGTTCATTGTCGGCATAGTGCTGAATATAGTATATGTCGTGATAGAACTGGTAGCGGGCATTGCGCTCAGTTCAGTGTCGCTTATTTCGGATGCGGGACACAACCTGAGCGATGTTGTCAGCCTTGTTCTTGCATTGTTGGCATTCAAATTGGCACAGGTTAAGCCTAGTCAGAAATATACTTACGGTTACAAGAAAAGTACCGTACTCGTATCACTGCTGAATGCCTGCATACTCCTTGTGGCGGTAGGCGTGATACTTTGGGAAAGCGTTGAAAAACTGCGTAACCCGCATCCCGTCGAGGGTGGTGCAATTGCATGGGTGGCAGGTGTAGGTATTGTAGTAAATGCCTTTACGGCATGGTTGTTCGTTAAGGACCGCAAGAAGGACCTTAATGTAAAGGGGGCGTTTATGCATATGGCAGCAGATGCACTTGTATCGTTTGGCGTCGTGGTGTCTGGTATTATAATCGGATTTACAGGTTGGTACTTCATCGACCCGATTATAGGTATAGTCATTGCCGTTGTGATACTCATCTCTACTGTGCGTCTTCTTTCAGACAGTTTGCGCCTGTCGCTCGATGGCGTACCTGTCGGCATGGTATCGCCAGATGATGTTCGTCGCAGAGTGATGGATGCTGAACCGAGAGTGTCTGATATTCACCATATACATATATGGGCTATAAGCACTACAGAGAATGCACTGACAGCACACGTTGTGATTGGAAGTGCCGAATTTGAAGGGGCTGTAAAATCATCCGTGAAACATCTTCTGGAGGATATGGGAATTACTCATTCTACGCTTGAGTTCGAATATCCCGACGGCAATGGATGCGTTTGCGGCGACTGTGGAAGTCATTGCCACTGACATGCGGTTGACGGGTTTGAAACTTTATGGAAGGTGTGTGGCTTATGCCTGCGCCTTTTTTGTTACCTTTACACACCAAAATTAAAGATAGATGGCCAAGTCATATACACCGAGTCAGAATAACAGACAGGCTTATGAAAACCTGTCGGAAAATGCCGGAATGCTTCCGCCGCAGGCTGTCGAGCTCGAAGAGGCCGTGCTTGGTGCGTTGATGCTTGAGGGTGACAGCATAACCACTGTACAGGAGTTCCTTACGGCGGATGCATTCTATCTCGACACGCACAAGACAATTTTTCGTGCAATGGAGGAATTGTGTGCCGAAAACAAACCGATAGACTTGCTGACTGTTACTGAAAAGCTGAAGAAGCATAAGAAACTCAAGGAGGTGGGAGGTGCACCGTTTCTTGCCCAGCTTACGCAGAAGGTGGCTTCGGCCATGAATATAGAATTCCACGCTACTATCATAGCTCAAAAGTATGTACAGAGGGAGCTGATACGTGCCTCTACCGAGATACAGCGCAGATCATACGATGAGAGTACGGATGTGACGGATCTCATCGATTATGCAGAGGGTGAAATATTCAAGGTATCGGAAGGACACATAAAACGAGATATACAGAGTGCGGGTTTTGTGTTTGACAAGGCGATGAAGACCATCGAAGAGGCTCATGCGCAGGGAGGGACAATGAATGGTGTGCCAACAGGGTTTACACATCTCGACCAGCTTACGCTTGGCTGGCAGCCTTCAGACCTTATTATCATTGCAGCACGTCCTTCCATGGGTAAAACGGCATTTGTGTTATCCATGGCCCGCAATATGGCAATAGACCATGATAAGGCGGTAGCATTCTTTTCGCTTGAAATGAGTGCCGTACAGTTGATGATGAGGCTTATCGTGGCCGAATCGGGGCTTTCGTCATCCGATGTGCGCAGTGGACGTTTGTCGCAGGAACAGTGGCGCCATCTTGAGCAAACCACACGTATATTGCCTACTGCTCCGCTTTATATAGACGATACGCCGGCACTTTCGATAGCCGAGCTTCGTTCCAAAGCCCGAAGGCTTAAGGCCCAGCATGATATACAGATTATAATCATTGACTATCTTCAGTTGATGACCGGTACGTCAGACAGTCGCGGCAATCGCGAACAGGAGGTGGCCTCCATTTCGCGAGGTTTGAAATCCATTGCCAAAGAGTTGAATATTCCTATTATAGCCCTTTCGCAGCTTAACCGTTCTATAGAGTCGCGCTCGGGACTTAAGCGACCGCAACTGTCAGACCTTCGAGAATCGGGAGCCATAGAACAGGATGCCGATATCGTGGCATTTATACACCGTCCGGAGTATTTTGGATTTACGCAAGATGAGGACGGCAATCCTACGGCAGGTATGGCGGAGATAATACTCGCCAAGCACCGTAACGGTGCGACCGATACTGTAAAACTGCGCTTCCGTAAGGAGCAGGCTCGCTTTCTCGATTACGATGATGATGCGGGAACGATTATTGACAGCAGTATGAACGAAGGGGATGACTACAATTCGTTTTCCGGCGTCGGTGCAGCGGAATTCGATACAGGGTTCGATACGGGTGGAGGCTCGTTCGGGCGGCCGATGAAAACGTTCGATGAGGAAAGTCCGTTTTGATTTCGGCAGTACGGGGCTGTATAGCTTTTAGAGATGTGTCATTTCAGGGTCCGCACTATTGGTGCGGGCCGCTCTTTTTAAGGTATATGTTTGTTAAGTGTTATGCAGGTACGTTGGTTGGCATAGAGGCAATGACCATAGAGGTTGAGGTCAATGTTTCGCCGGGACTCGGGATGTTTCTTGTAGGACTTCCGGATAATGCTGTGCGTGAAAGCCAGGAGCGTGTGCGGTCGGCATTCGAGAATAGCGGTCTGAAAATGCCAGGCAAAAAAGTTGTTGTCAATCTTGCTCCGGCAGATGTGCGCAAGGAAGGTTCGGCACTTGATCTTACGATAGCCATAGCCATACTCGCAGCAACCGAGCAGGTCGCCACCGATAGGATTGGAACTTACATGATAATGGGAGAACTGTCGCTTGACGGTACTGTGAAACCGATACGCGGCGCTCTGCCTATTGCCTTGAATGCCCGCGCAGCAGGTTTCAGCGGGCTTATACTGCCGCATGAGAATGCGCAGGAGGCGGCCGTTGTAGAAGGACTTGATGTGCTGCCGGTCGGGTCATTGCGTGATGTGGTTGCATTCCTTAACGGAGAACGTAATATAGAGCCGTGTCATGCAGCCTTGTCGGATGAGATGGATGGGAACTCGCCTTATGGCGAAGATTTTGCCGATGTTAAAGGACAGTCGCACGTGAAAAGAGCATTGGAAGTTGCTGCTGCAGGCGGTCACAATGTAATCATGATAGGCGCACCAGGGTCCGGTAAAACCATGTTGGCGCGTCGCATGCCTTCCATAATGCCACCAATGACATTGGATGAGGCTCTTGAAACGACAAAGATACATTCAGTTGCAGGCAAAGCGGATTGTACTGGAGGACTGATTTGGAAACGTCCGTTCCGTTCTCCGCATCATCTTGCGTCGCAGGTGGCGCTTATAGGCGGCGGAACAAATCCTCAACCTGGCGAAATATCGTTGGCCCATAACGGCATACTGTTTCTTGACGAACTTCCGGAGTTCGGTCGCAATTTGCTGGAGGTGTTGCGGCAGCCGCTTGAAGACAAGCGTGTTGTCGTATCGCGTGCCAAATATTCCATAGAGTATCCAGCCAATTTCATGCTCGTTGCGGCCATGAATCCGTGCCCGTGCGGATATTATAACCATCCAACGAAGGAGTGTGTATGCAGTCCGGCTTCTGTAGCACGTTATATGAACCGTATCTCTGGTCCGTTATTTGACCGTATAGACCTGCATGTGGAAGTGTCGCCGGTGTCGTTGGATGATATTGGCTATAATGTATCGTCGGAGGGTAGTGATGTCATAAGACGCAGGGTGGTTGCAGCACGGGAGCGGCAGGCTGCACGTTTCTCAGGTATCACCGGAGTTCATACGAATGCTATGATGAATTCAGCTATGCTGCGTGAGTTCTGTCGTCTCGGAGCAGAAAGCGGAGCTATGCTCAAGCGCGCCATGGAGCGTCTGGATTTGTCGGCCAGGGCTTACGATCGCATAATCAAGGTGGCCCGTACCATAGCAGATTTGGAGGGTAAGAATGACATAGCACCTTCGCATGTGGCCGAGGCAATAACTTATCGAAGTCTTGACCGTGCCTCATGGGGCAAATGACAGAGATGCCTGTTTAAAATCATGTAGTTGTATTTTGTATCGTTCGGCACATATGCGATCTGTCCCTTTCATGAAGGTGTTGCCTGCTGTGATAGCTGGTATTGTCGTGTCGGACGTTTGCCATGCCGCATTGTGGCCTATGGCAGCAGTAGCAGTCGCAATGGCTGTCGTGGCGGCACTGTGTTGTCAAAAATATACTGCGGTGGCGTCGTTGCTTGTTTATGGAATGTTGTTCTTTGCCGCTGCGTCAATGACTGCCGCTACACGTACCCGAGGTGTGCTGCCGTGCGGCGAAAAGGTGGTAATGACACTCGGAATAACAGATATGCCTGAAGTGTCGGGTCGGTGGAGCCGTGCTACAGCGCATGTGAATGAATTCCGTCTGGTTGCAGAAGAAGATGGTTGGCGTCGTTCCGGAGAGAAGGTGGTGGTGCGGTTTGATACCTCGTTTCATGTGACGGCCGGACAGCGCTTAATAGCTACTGGTTATGCATCGGCTCTCGGTAGTGAGGACTATGCCGGATATGTACGTCTTATGCAGCGTAGGGGCTACAGCCGTTCGGTGTGGGTAAATGACACGCAGGACATTGTGGTTCTGCCTGAGCGGAAGGTTACTTTGAAGATTGTCGCAGCGCATTGGCAGGCGGAGGCTGCACGCCGTCTTGCAGGACTCGGACTTTCGGAAGAGTCCTATGCTACGGCAGCTGCCATGAGTATTGGCACTCGCGGCAGTTTCCCGGATACGCTGCGTGATGATTATAATACCACAGGTGCAGCCCATTTGCTCGCCGTATCAGGATTGCATGTGGGTATGGTGGCCATGCTGGTAAATATTCTGTTGTGGCCGCTGCCGGTCTTTAGACGTGGTCATATCTTGAAGAATTGTGCTGCTGTTGTGGCAATATGGTTTTATGCAATGTTGTCTGGAATGTCGCCGTCAGTTGTGCGTGCTGCCATGATGTTTACCGGTGCACAGCTTGCATTTGCCGTATCGCGTACAGGTAACGGTACTAACATATTCTTTGCCGCTGCTGCGGTGATGCTGCTTATAAATCCTAATTATCTTTTCGATATCAGTTTCCAGCTTTCATTTGCGGCAGTTGCCGGCATATTGATGTTATATAAACCGTTGTATGGAATGGTGAAGGGCCGTTTCAAATTTACTAATGCCATTTGGGCACTTTTTATGGTCGGACTGGCAGCATCGCTGGCAACAACCCCGCTTGTGTCGTACTATTTCGGGCGCATACCGATTGTTGGAGTGATTATCAATCCGCTGCTTATACTTGTTGCAAATGTCACTGTGCTATTGTCGCTGTTGTGGATACTGATGCCGATACCGTTCCTTATAGGGATATTTTCTAAAGTGATAGATATGTCGGCATGGCTGCAGAATTCACTTATAGCGGTCAGTGCCGACAAATGGTGGGCATCTGTGCCGGCACGTATGGAGATGTGGCATGTGTTGCTGCTCTATGCGATGTGGCTGTGTGTCTATGTTGTATTGCGAAGCAGAAGTACCGAAAGGTGTGCCACAAAAAAATATTGTCATGACTTTAGATGATGTAATGTTGCTCGATACCCCCGAGGTCAGGGCGCTAATCGATGCCAATGTGGAGCGCGATCCCAATGCTGTGGCTCTTGACAAACATGTGCCACATGCAGCACTTGTCGCCACACAGGTGAAATATCTGCAGAGGGCGCGCCATAAGCTTCCTTCGTATTACGAGGTGCGAGCCATACTGCCGCCGCTGTCGTTTGAACAGTCGAGCAGTGAGACTGCGGCTGGAAGGCATGAATGGAACGGAGAGTTGTGCGTAGACCTTACATGCGGTCTCGGAGTGGATACGTTCTATCTGTCACGTCGGTTCAGTGAAGTAATGACAGTGGAGAGTGACCCGGTTCTGGCTGCTGTAGCGCGTATCAACTTTGCACGTTTGGGAGCGGAAAACATTACTGTGGTCAATATGCCGTCTGAACGGTTTGTGGCTGAGTTTGTGGCATCTGGACGTAGGGCCGATATGGTGTATGCCGACCCGGATCGCCGTTCGGCACAGGGACGCAAAATGGTTAGGCTGGAGGATTGCAGTCCAGACATGATAGCACTGACGCCGCAACTTGAAATGATGACGGGATGTGTCGCCGTTAAATTGTCACCCATGTTTGATGTAGTGGAGGCTTTTCGCATATTTAACGGAGGGTGTGAAGTTGAGGTATATTCGCAAAGAGGAGAGTGCAAGGAGGTGACGGTTGTTACCGGACGTGATGTGAAAAAGCGTGTATTGTGTGCCCATGCAGAAGGGAGAGGAATGTTTGCAGTACCTTACCCTCCTGCGGATGTAGTTATGACTGCCGGCTTTGAACCTTGTTATGCCTATATGCTCATTCCTGATGTTGTATTGCGAAAATCGCGGTTGGTGGCTGTATATGCGGCATTGAAACTGCATAGAAGTTATGCAACTGCTGTTGACGGATACGTTTTTCTTAATGAAATGCCGTCAGAAGGTGCTATCGGCCGTATTTTCGAGATTGAATATATGGAGCGTTTCGATGCTGTAGCATTGAAGAAAAAACTGCGTAGCGCCGGTGTACGTTCAGCAGACATATATGTCCATGCTTTCCCGATATCGGCACAGGATATATCGCGACGTCTTGGTATAAAGGAGGGTGGAAACAGCAAACTTGCATTTGCAAGAATAAACGGGCTCCTTTGGGCGATAGGATTAAAAGAGGTAAATTTGTATTAATGGCAGTATTTTGTTTTGCATTGATAGGCAATGCGACAGGATAAATATTGTCTCGTAATGCCTTACGGAGCGGCAACTGTGCCGGTAGCGTGGAGAAGTATAATGTGAGAGTGTTGTAGCGGTATATGAAAAAGTTTCTTGACAGGGCAAAAGTCTTTATAGGCCATGATGTATGGGTTAAGCGCGAGACCGATTTCTCGTCCCGCAAGGGGTGGTGGTTGGTACGTCAGCTCAGACTCATATTGTACACAGGCCGTGGTGTGCAGAACCATAATACATTTCTGCGTTCTTCGTCACTTGCATTTTATACTATAATGTCTCTTGTGCCGATGCTGGCTCTTGCATTCGGGGTAATCAAGGGATTCGGACTGGAGAAGACATTGGAAAACTACCTGTTTGAGCGATTTGTCGGCAGCGAATATATGATAGGAACAGCATTCGATTTCATAAACAGTGTGCTGGAACGTACAAGCGGAGGAATAGTTGCCGTAACTGGATTGGCAGTCCTCGTCTGGGCGGCCGTCAGCGTATTTGGCAACGTTGAGGGTGCGTTCAATGCCATATGGGAAGTACAGTCATCGAGAAGCATTACCCGACGTGCAAGTACTTACACGGCCGTAATATTCTTGATGCCGCTTCTTATAGTAATGCTGACCATAATATTTTCGTATGTGCGTTCGCTGATTGGCAACTATGCATCGATACCGTACAATGTCCTGTATATCATTGGCTCATTCTTGTTGGTGTGGATACTGTTTTCGGGAGCATATAAGATGATACCCAACACAAAGGTGAAACTGTCTTGTGCGTTCAAGGCAGGGCTTGTTGCATCGGTGGTTTTTTTCGGGTTCCAGTATTTCTATGTGGCACTGCAGAACGGAGTATCGTCATATAATATAATTTACGGCAGTTTTGCCGCAATTCCGTTATTCCTGTTTTGGGTGCAGGTCAGTTGGCAGATAGTACTGTTCGGAGCAGAACTTTCGTTTGCATATCAGAATGTGGATAGTTTTGTGCAGGAGCAGAATGCTGCAAATGTAAGCTATGCCGGTCGGCGCAAGGTAATGTTGGCATCGTTGCTGGTTGTTATACGCAGTTTCATAGACCGTGAAGGAGGAGTGTCGTCAGAGACGATAGCAAAGGAACTGAAACTGCCTGTCAGGCTGGTGCGTGATGTAAATTATGCGTTGGTTGAGGCCAAGGTCATAGTGGCAGTAGCATCAGGGAAAAGCCAAAAAACAAATATGTACATTCCGGCACAGGATGTACATGGCATGAAGTTGTGCGATGTGTTGTATCTTGTCGAAAATGTGGGGACGGATGTGAAAGTACCCGAAGAACCAGGATACATGAATTGTGTCTCGAATGTGCTGGACGGAATGGAAGAACGTATGGCATCATCTGATGCCAACATGTTGTTGACCGATTTTCTTGGAGATGAATACAGTTTTGGTCGGTAGTGGTAAGGTGGCAGAGTCTCTTGCCGTTGCGATAAGCGAATGTCCGCAGTTGCACCTTGTGCAGATATGTGCACGCAACCGTGACCGCGGGAAATTGTTGGCCGAAAGGTGCGGTGCGGAGTATGTGCAGCATCCGGAGGATGTCGCTGATGCCGAAATCTATGTTGTTGCTGTAAGCGACGGTGCGGTATCTGAGATAGCATCACGGCTTTGTGTGCCGCGTGGCAGCACAGTGGTGCATACTTCGGGCGGTACGGATATTGAGTCTCTCGCATGTGCTTCGGAGAACAGAGGGGTGTTTTATCCGCTGCAAACATTTACGGTCGGTCGCACGGTGGATTTCCGCAAGACGCCTGTATTTATAGAATATTCCAATCCGCAGGCGGAACGTGCCGTCAGAAATTTTGCTGCAGCATTGTCAGATGATGTGTATGAAGCGGACAGTGTCAGGCGTTGCCGGTTGCATGTGGCGGCTGTCTTTGCATGCAATTTTACAAATCATCTGTATGTGTTGGCCGAAAGATTGCTGTCCAAAAGCGGTGTCGGGTTTGAAGTACTGAAACCGCTGATTCGTGAGACGGTTGACAAGGCGTTGAGTCAGTGTGGCCCGGAAGCAGGTCAGACAGGACCGGCGTCACGACATGATGGAGCGACCGTGCAGCGACATCTCAATTTGCTGCACGGTGAAAGTGATACTCGATATTTTGAAATATATAAACTACTTAATGATAGTATATGGGAAACTTCAAAGAAGATATAGCCCGTGCGGAGGCGTTTGTATTCGATGTTGACGGTGTGTTTACGGACGGGAGCATAATTCCGCTGGCCGACGGAGATTTCCTCAGGAGCTACAATGCCAAGGACGGATATGCAGTTAGCTATGCGGTAAAGCAGGGGTACAAGATTTTTATAATAACCGGAGGCCGCGGCGAAATTATGGCCAAGCGTTTCACTTATCTCGGTGTCACAGAGCTACATATACATGTGCTCGACAAGATTGCCGTGCTTGAGGATATTATCAAACGCCACGGTTTTAACCGCGAAAATGTGGTGTTTATGGGCGATGACATTCCTGACCTTGAATGCATGCGAGCCGTAGGCATTCCTGTATGTCCTGCCGATGCTGCGAGCGAAGTTATAGAGGCTGCACGCTATGTGTCTGAGTTCGGCGGTGGCAAAGGATGTGTGCGCGATATTATCGAACAGGCTCTTCGTGCAAAGGGTGCATGGGCGCGTCATCTTAAAGACGGTAACGTGGTATCGGCATAATCTCCCTATCTCCCCCAAAAAACTGTTATTCGTGATGGTAAGGGGTATTGTGTATTATTGAGAAGGCTCGGTAGAGTTGTTCTGCGAATATGGCACGGATAATCTGATGAGAGAATGTCATGCGTGACAGCGACACCATGACATCGGCACGGTCATATACTTCTTTGGAAAAACCGTATGGCCCGCCTACAATGAAACACAATCGTTTGCATCCTGTCGACATACGCTTGTCAAGCCATGATGCAAACTCAACGGAACGCATTTCGGTGCCTCGTTCATCGAGAAGTACCACATGGTCGCCGGGGGTGAGTTGACGTAAAATCATCTCGCCTTCGGCTTGCTTTTGTACATCGGACGGCATCTTCCTGCCGCCGCGTACATCAGGCAACATTACTACCGAAAACTTGGCGTATCGGTTGATGCGCTTGGAATAGTCCGATACGAGGGCGGCTATTTCATCGGTATCGGTTTTACCTATCAGTATGAGGTCTATGGTCATTGCTTTGAGGTATTCCGTTACAATATGGTTGTCGGGTCGATGTCGCTGTTCCAGTTGCCTGCCGCTCCGCTGTATATGACTGGACGCGACGGGTCTGTGTTGTGCAGCCACAAATAAGTGCGGTACAGGTTGAAACCGTTGCCGCTCGGCTCGCCAAGCGACCAGCCTATGATGCACGGATGATTGTGCGTGCGGTAGAACATGGCCTGTGTACGGTGCATGTATTCGGGCAACCATGCGGGGTCGTTGCTTAAGGTGCCGCCGATGCGCATATTATCTGCAGCATGCGGCGAATTGATATTGGCCTGGTCGATGACATATATGCCGCGACGGTCGCATTCGTCGTAGAACCAATATGGCTGCGGCGCGTGTACCCACAAGGTGTTGTATCCTTGCTTCTTGAGATTGACTATGTCGCTGCAAAGCGTCTTGGCGGTTGTGGCGTCATAGCGTATGGCTTTCAGTTTTATTTGGTGTCCATTGCGTGAAATGATACCGTCAGAATATGATATGCTTCCGAAACCAACGTTTACGGGAACGTATTCCATAATGCGTTTCCCCTGGCGTATGAATAGCGTGAGAGTATATACGTTTGGTTTCTCCGCACTCCACATGCGTTTGCCAGCACCATATATTGTTGCTTTTATGCGTACCGTATCTCGTCCGCCGCTCGGGAGCGTTACTTCCTTCATGCCGTATTCCTCGACGTTGCCGGCAGGCGAGAATACATCGAAGCATACTGCGAAACTTTCGGTTGATATTGAATTGTTTTCCACAATTACATCGGCAGTCAGCAGCCCTGTACCATCGTTGCCGGTTATGTCGGCTGAAATATTATAGTCCCATATTCTCGTCTCTGGCTGTGAGTAAAGGAACCATGATGTTATGTCCGGAGTGTCGGCGGTTTTGCCTGCTTCTGGTTCGCGGGTGTCTGTCGGAACCTCCAGTCGGAGCGTATGGGTGCGTCCGCGCAGACCTGCGGGAAGTTCGAATTCGGAAGGAACGCCACTGTCGCGTGCGGAACCGACATATTGGTCATCGACATAAAGACGGTGGCTGTTGCGTCCGCCTTCAGTGTGTACTATAATGGTGCGCTCACCCCAGAACTCTGGAAAATCGACAGTTGCAGTGTATGATGTTGTGCCGTTTGGAAGCTCGGTACATGAGTATTCGGTTATTTCCACATAGTTCCATTCGTTGGTGCGGTTGTGTTCTGTGGCTGTAGCCCTGATGGTGTAGCTCATGAATTCGCTGCGCGGGGCATTGCAGTTTTCATACGTCGTTTGCGGTATGGCATGATGGTCCGTCACAGTTGTCTGGGCGGATATTGAGACTGCTGTAAGCAGGGTCACAACGGTGGACAATAGGCGTCTTTTCATTGTTATGGTCTGGCGCGTAGGGTAGAACCCGTGCGCTGAAAATTACTGTATGTGTCTTACTGTTTTGAAGTCGGCCATACGTGTGACGTCATCTTCGGCATCTATGCCGTAGCCTACGGCCATCGATGCGTCCTGCTCGGAACGGATGTCATCTGCAGCGAGTGTCGCCAGTTTGTCCGCCGCTTCGCGGCCGGCTGCTATCGCGGCTGCTATGTCATCGTCGGATGGTGTATGGCCGAGTTCCTTTTCCAAACGGGCATAGGCCCATCCGGCTGCGTAGCGCGGATAGGCTGCGTGTGCTTTCGACAGAGCATCGCACACGGCATTTATCGTTGCTATCGAGCCGTTGTCTATTCCATCGAGTATGTCGTTCATGACAGAAACAGGAATATACATGCCGCCGACATCGCTCCAACGTCCTGCACCCAGCATGTCCGGTTCGGCACCGCATGCCAGCATAGCTCCCATGTATTTGGCCAAGGCAAGGCGGTAAAGCCTTAATCCTCGGCGCAGCATTGAGGTGCGGATACGCAGTTTGCGGTAGGTGCATACGTCGCCGGCATCTTTTGACATGAGTTCTTCGGAAATGTTGATTGCGGTTGCGATGCGTTCGGCAAGATATGGATTACATTCCTCGAAGTTGATGATGTCACGAGAGAAAGTGTCACGCTTGTCGCGCTTCGGCCACTTGGTGAAATCGCGCGCCTGTCCTGATGCGGCAAGGTTGCTTGCAGGCATCAGCCATGTGTGGCCGTCCTGCTCGATGACCAGCGAGAACGGGAAGTATTCCGTGTCTGGGTGAGACTTGTGGCGGCCGATTACGGTGGTGAACGGGCCGTCCAGCGCTGGCAGCATCATATAGGCATCACTGCCGTATTTACAGCCACGCAGGTGTATGCCCTGGTGTACGGGGCCCGATTTGAGCAGGTGGTTGCTCTGGTTTGTGCCGCTGCCGGCATTGAAGAATGAGAACATGCCGGCTATGAGCAGAGTGGATTTATGATGCGATATTGTGTATGGTCCGGCAAGTACGCTGCACATCTCTCCGTTCTCGCAGTGGCTTCCGGCAAAAAACAGCGTGTCTACGGCAGACAGTGCCGATACATGGGTGGCATTGCCGAAGAAACAGCGCTCAGCGACGGTGCCGTTGTCTATAATACTGTTGCCGCATACGATGAATTCACGCATCTTTACACCTGGGCCAATGTATGTACGTTGTCCCTTTTCGGAACATACTGTGCCGTTGTTAAGGAATGATGCACCTTCGATGACGGCATCATGCCCAATGCATACGTTGCGGATTATTCCGCATGCGGTTATGCGCGCCCCGTAGCCTATGCTGCATAGCGGTGATACGGACGGCAGTGTATATTCACGTTCGGCCATGTGCTGAAGACGCTCAATGGTTTCTGGCCTGTGACGATACATGGCTATTATATAAGCCAGTTGTGATGTCAGACCTGTGAAAAGCGGCACTTCGCGGCCGCCTCCCTCGTTTACCACAGCGGAAAATATGCCGTTCCCGAAACTGCTGCATTCAGTAGTCTCGATTACGGAAGTGTTTTCTATGCATGCTCCGGAGTGTATCTCGCAGTTTGCGAGCGTTCCGACATTACGTAGCACAACAGGGCTTTCTATACGTACCGTTCCACGGAAGCCGCAGTTGTATATAGTGGCGGACGAAAGGTTGCCGCATATTTCTATGCTGTCCCAATTCTCGGCGGTGCAACCGTGTGACTGCATTTCACAGCGTTCTTCGGCCGATAGTTTTCTGTATTGTTCCATGTTTGTGGTAATTCATGTCCGTCCTGTCTTGACGGTTATTTACAATTTCTACAAAAATACCTAATTTGTGCGTAAATGTTGTCAACAGACAGCACACATGGCTGTGACAGGAGATCTGTTTTTGTTAGTTCGCGTTGCTTTTGTGTTATATGGTGGTGCAATAATGAGAAAAAATCCCGATATTTGCGTAATTTGATAAATGTACGACAAATAAAATAGTTAACGTGATGTCGAAAGTTAAAAGGACTATGATTGCGGATTTGCTCCGCTCCGGTCAGGCAGACACTGATGTAGTGGTAAAAGGTTGGGTACGTACCAAGAGAGGAAACAAGAACGTGGCGTTCATTGCACTCAACGACGGCTCTACAATAAACAATATACAGGTAGTCGTCGATGTGGCATCTTTCGACAGCGACCTTCTCAAGAGAATTACAACCGGTGCATGTATTTGTGCAAGCGGCCGTCTGGTAGAGTCCATGGGCTCTGGTCAGAGGGTAGAGGTACAGGCAAAGGACCTGGAAATATATGGAGAGGCCGACCCTGAAACATATCCGCTTCAGAAAAAGGGTCATACGCTCGAATTTCTGCGTGAAATAGCACATTTGCGCCCGCGTACCAATACGTTCGGTGCAGTGTTGCGTATACGTCACGCAATGGCATTTGCCATTCACAAATTTTTCAACGACAAGGGTTTCTATTATCTGCATACGCCTATTATAACAGCATCGGATGCCGAGGGGGCCGGTGCAATGTTTCAGGTGACAACGCTCGACATGAAGAACCTGCCACGTACCGATGATGGACGCATTGACTATTCGCAGGATTTCTTTGGCCGCTCCACAAACTTGACTGTGTCTGGTCAGCTCGAAGGTGAACTTGGTGCTACGGCTTTATCGCAGATATATACGTTCGGTCCCACATTCCGTGCAGAGAACTCCAATACGCCGCGCCACCTGGCCGAGTTTTGGATGATAGAACCCGAAATGGCTTTTTATGAGTTGGAAGATAATATGGAACTTGCAGAGGAATTCCTCAAGTATCTCATACAGTATGCTCTTGACAACTGCATGGAAGATCTTGAATTCCTTAACAAGATGTATGACGACGGTCTTATCGAAAGGCTGCGTTCAGTAGTTGCAGAACGGTTTGTAAGACTCGATTACACAGAAGGTATCGAAATACTTAAGGCAAGCGGCGAGAAGTTCGAATTTCCTGTGGACTGGGGATGCGACTTGCAGAGCGAGCATGAGCGTTACCTTGTAGAAAAACACTTCAGGAAGCCCGTGATACTTATCAACTATCCGAAGGAAATAAAGGCTTTTTACATGAAGCAAAACGACGACGGCAAAACCGTACGTGCAATGGACGTGCTCTTCCCGAAAATCGGCGAGATTATCGGCGGTTCGGAAAGGGAAGCCGATTACAACAAATTGGACAAGCGTATCAAGGAGCTTGGCATGAGTATGGATACGTTGTGGTGGTACATGGATACCCGTCGTTTTGGCTCGGCACCGCACAGCGGTTTTGGACTCGGTTTCGAAAGGTTGTTGCTGTTTGTCACCGGTATGGCCAATATTCGAGATGTGATACCTTTCCCGCGTACACCGAAGAACGCGGAATTCTAAACCATACAGATAGCGACACATGGCGGCAGCATCGGCCGATACGTGCGATTTTAACCGTACGTTGCGGCGGACGCCTGCCGCTGTGTCGTTTGAATGCATTTGCACACTTGCATCGGTGTGTTGTTTTAACGACATGAAAGTCAGTTTATGACCGCTATAAACCAGAAACAGGTACTGAAACAGCTTCAGAAGCTGTCGCCTCAACAAATACAGATGATAAAGTTGCTCGAACTGCCGACCATGCAGTTGGAGCAGAGAGTGAAGCAGGAGATAGAAGAGAATCCTGTGCTTGAAGAGGAGCAATCGCAGGAAGAAGCCAATGAAGATGAAGGAATGCCAAAGGAGGTATCAATGGATGAATACATGCGTGAGGCAGAAACACCTGCTTACAAATCGTATGTAAATAATCATTCCCGCGATGATAAAGAACGTCAGACAGTGTTGTTTGAAGGGCACAGCATGCATGATTATCTGACTGAACAACTCTCGTATAGGGATATGCCGTCCGACCTTGCCGGAATAGCGCTATATATCATAGGCAATATAGATGAGGACGGATATATGAGGCTTGACCTGCAGTCTATTGCCGATGACATAGCATTTAATTACGGACAGGAGATAGCAATCCCGGAACTAGAGAAGGGATTGAAAATTGTGCAATCACTGGAGCCGCCCGGAGTTGGGGCAAGGGATTTGCGCGAGTGTCTCATATTGCAGTTGGAACGCAAGGCCCCGCAATCGGATGTTCAGAAACTTGCATTGAAGATATTGCAGAATTATTTTGAAGAGTTTACCAAGAAGCATTTCGAGAAGATTATGGCGCGTCTCGGTATCGGGGAAGAGCAGTTTCGCGATGTCGTGGATGAGATACAGAGGCTTTCGCCCAAGCCAGGCAATCTATACACCGAAGGTGGCAATATAGCATTGCCGTATATCGTACCGGACTTTATACTTGATGAGAATGATGGTGAACTGTCGTTGAGACTGAACTCTGCCAACGTGCCGGAGTTGAAGATAAACCGGCGTTATGCCGATGTGATTAAACGTATGACTAGCGGGTCGGCAATACCAACACAGGAGGACAAAGAGGCTTTCCAGTTCGTGAAAAGCAAGATTGATTCGGCAAAATGGTTCATATCTGCCATCAAGCAGCGTCAGGATACACTGTTGCGTACCATGCAGGCAATAGTCGACTATCAGCATGACTATTTTATCAGCGGAGATGCAAGCAAGCTACGTCCTATGATACTTAAGGATATTGCCGGCAGAACAGGACTTGACGTGTCAACCATATCTCGTGTTGTGAGCAGCAAGTTCGTACAGACGTCGTTCGGAGTGATACCTTTGAAGCAACTTTTCTCGGAAGCCATGCAGACAGACAGAGGCGAGGAGGTATCTTCATATGAGATTAAGAAAATACTGACCGATTGTGTGGCACATGAGGATAAGCGTAACCCGCTTACGGATGAGGCTCTTATGGAGATGCTAAACAACATGGGGTATCATATAGCGCGCCGCACTGTAGGCAAATATCGTGAAATGCTGAATATTCCCGTGGCCAGACTTCGTAAGGAATTGTAGATAGAATCGGTGACATGTTGGAATATAGACCCGTAAAGTACGATAGAGTATTGTCCCGCATCAGCAGTGTGGTGTCGTATGTGTTACATCCGTTTCTAATGCCTGTGTGGTTCATGTCGCTGTTGTTTGGAACAGGACTGTTGCCGGTGTATGTTTCGTCGCAGGTGAGAAACTACATTTTGGCAGTTATGTTTACTGATATGCTGTTGGTGCCTGCGCTGGCGATTATGTTGATGCATCTTTTCCGTGTTATACGTGATTATTCTTTGTCATCAAGAAAGGATACTATGCTGCCGATGTTTGTCGTAGCGTTGTGTTACGGATTGTGCGGATGGATGATTTCATCATTTCCGATGCTGTTCCTGCTTAGGCGCATGATGTTTGCATCCATGGCATGTGCACTGTTTTGTCTACTGGGCAGCATTCTGTGGCGTATCAGCATACACCTCACCGCGGCTGGAGCTGTAGTAGGTATGACTCTCATACTTCTGTATGCCGGATATCCGAATATGGTGTGGGTATTTTGTGTTGCAGTGCTTTGTGCCGGAATGTTGGGGTCGGCGCGTCTGTGTCTTCGCAAAAACACACCTTCAGAAGAAGGGTTGGGTTTTGCCGGCGGTTTTGCTATCTCTATACTCATGATGTTGTTTGCGTGACAGTTTTATGTGTTGCGTGTCAGGACAATGCAAGGTATCATAGTTTTATGATATTGACTTATAGATATTGTTGATAGACAATCTGCTGTATGAAAGTAAGGTTTCTCGTTTATAATTCATAACTTTGATGTTGGAGTATGGATGGTATGTATTTTGTACTGTCATACTTGCCGGAAGCCGCTGAAGGCTTTTGAGAAAACACGGTTATTAATTTTAACAGGAAAACATCATGATGCACAAAATGCCGGAACTGCCGTACGCTCAGGATGCGTTGGCGCCTCATATCAGTAGGGAAACAATTGAATATCACTACGGGAAACATCTCCAAACATATGTAGACAATCTTAACAAGTTGATTGTTGGTACTGAGTATGAGAATGCTTCGCTGGAGGAGATGATAAAGAAGGCTGATGGTCCCATCTTTAACAACGCAGCACAGACTTGGAATCACACATTCTATTTCTGCACGTTTTCTTCGCAGCCGCAGGTTATTCCGTCGGGGAAACTGCTTGTAGCATTGGAGACAAAGTATGGTTCTTTCGATGCCTTCAAGGCCGAGTTTGAGAAGAAGGCTACAGGCCTGTTCGGTTCGGGTTGGACATGGCTCGTAAAGGATGCGGCTGGCAATCTTGACATAGTTAATGAGTCTAATGCCGGTAATCCGCTTCGCAACGGACTTACGCCCCTTATGGTAATGGATGTTTGGGAACACGCATATTACATTGACTACCGCAACAGAAGGGCTGCTTCCATACAGGCTACATGGAATGTCATCGATTGGAAGAAGGTAGAGGAGAGATTCTAATTAGTGTGAATTGTAAATAAGGTTGCCTTTCAAGGCAACCTTATTTTGTTTTAGAGGTAACGGTGTTGTATTACAAACCGCAGAATTTCACTATATATGGGATAATTCCAAGGTATAGGCTTGCTAACTGCCGGTTGGATCTGGAATGCTGTAAAATCTTACCATACAAAAGAAGCGTCGCTCAGCAGCGATGCTTCTTTATTGTTTGTTAGAATGCCTTGGCGATTCCGAGGAATGAATCGGCATCGAGTGCCGCGCCTCCTATCAGACCGCCGTCGACATCGGACTTTGCAAACAGCTCCGGTGCGTTGGATGGCTTGCATGAGCCGCCGTAAAGTATCGGGGTGTTTTCTGCTGCCTCACCGAACTTCTCTGCAAGAATCTTGCGGATGAATGCGTGTATCTCTTCTGCCTGTTCCGAAGTGGCTGTCTTGCCGGTACCGATTGCCCAAACGGGTTCGTAAGCGACGATAAGATGTGCAAACTGTTCGGTAGTGAGATTGAAGACAACTTCGCGGAGCTGTGCACCGACTACATCGAAATGTTTACCGGCCTCGCGTTCTGCGAGTTTCTCGCCTACACAGTATATCGGAACGAGCTTGTTGGCATATGCCATGGCCATCTTGCGGTTGAGGGTTTCGCTCGTTTCGCCGTAATATTCACGCCTTTCAGAGTGACCGAGTATTACATACTCAACACCAAGGGAGGCAAGCATTGCAGCCGATACTTCACCGGTATACGCGCCTTTCTCCTCTGCTGCGCAGTTCTGTGCGCCTACGGCTACACCGGTACCCCTTGTAACCTTGACAACCTCGCTGAGGTGTGTGAACGGAGGACATACGATGAGTTCCACGTTGCTGCCTGCTTCGTGACGCTTGGCTGCCACAGCCTTGGCGAGTTCCACTCCTTCTGCGGGCATGGTGTTCATCTTCCAGTTACCCGCAACGATTTTCCTTCTCATGTTAGTCGGTATTGTTTTATGGTTAGTTGGTTTGTGGTTCGTTATTCTTCAACCCACTTCTTCACCTCGTCGGCCGTCGGGTTCTTGAGGCCGAGTTTGTTCTTCTTGTTGAAGCCGCACAAGTCGTTGAACAGTTTGCCCGCCGACAGTTTGCGAAGCGATTCAACAGTGGTGAAGCCCATCTTGTGGAGTACGGGCACCCATTCTGCAGGGATACCTTTCTCTTCGTATTTTTCTACGGAGTCCTTTACTGCGCCCTTTTCCGGTTTCATCTGCGGAAAGAAGAGCACATCCTGTATGGACTGCTGGTTGGTCATGAACATCGTGAGACGGTCGATACCCATACCCATACCGGACGTCGGAGGCATGCCGTATTCGAGGGCGCGAACAAAGTCCATATCGATGAACATTGCCTCGTCGTCACCCTTTTCGCTGAGGCGGAGCTGTTCCTGGAAACGTTCCAACTGGTCTATCGGGTCATTAAGCTCCGAATAAGCGTTGCAAAGTTCTTTGCCGGCTACGAAAAGCTCGAAACGTTCCGTAAGTTCCGGGTTGTTGCGGTGACGTTTTACGAGCGGTGACATGTCAATCGGGTAGTCCATGACAAAGGTCGGCTGTATGAGGTCGCCTTCGCAGTATTCGCTGAATATGGCATCGATGAGTTTGCCTTTGCCCATGGTGTCGTCTATTTCCACCTTGAGGTCGCGGCATGCTTCGCGCAGTTCCTCTTCGCTCTTGCCGGTAATGTCAAAGCCGGTTTTTTCGCGTATGGCATCTGTCATGGTGATGCGGCGGAATGGACGCTTGAAGCTGATTTTGTTACCCCACAATTCTAGTTCTGTGGTGCCGTTTACGGCCATAGTGATGCGTTCTAGCATTTCTTCCGTAAAATTCATCATCCACAGATAATCCTTGTATGGAACATATATTTCCATTACGGTAAACTCGGGGTTGTGGGTACGGTCCATGCCTTCGTTGCGGAAATCCTTGGCGAATTCATAGACCCCGTTGTAGCCTCCTACGATGAGCCTTTTCAAATAAAGCTCATTGGCAATACGCAGGTAGAGGTCCGTGTCGAGTGTATTGTGGTGGGTGATGAACGGCCGAGCCGCCGCACCGCCTGGTATCGGTTGCAGGATTGGAGTTTCGACTTCGAGATAACCATGTTCGTTGAAAAACTGACGCATTGTCGAGATTATCTTTGCCCTCTTCACGAACACGTCGCGTACCTGCGGGTTTACTACGAGGTCGACATAGCGCTGACGGTAGCGGGTGTCGGGGTCGGTGAAGGCGTCATATACCTTGCCGTCTTTTTCCTTTACAACAGGGAGCGGACGTATGGATTTGCCCAGTACGGTGAACTCTCGGCAGTGTACTGAAAGTTCTCCAGTTTTGGTAATAAATGCGAACCCGCTTACACCGATGAAATCGCCGATGTCGAGGAGTTTCTTAAATACCGTGTTGTAAAGGGTAGGGTCGTTCTCGGGGCATATGTCATCCCTGCGGATATATACCTGTATGCGGCCTGTGTGGTCCTGAAGTTCGAAGAACGATGCGCTGCCCATTATGCGGCGCGACATTATGCGTCCTGCAATTTTTATATCCTGGAAATTGCCTTTTTCAGGAGAGAACTCTGCCGCTATCTGTGCAGCAGTGGCACTTACGGGATATTCCGCAGCAGGATATGGCTCTATGCCGAGTTCGCGTAATGCTGCCAGAGAGTTGCGGCGCAGTTGTTCCTGTTCGCTAAGTTCGTTATATGACATGGTAGTTTGCTGTTTTCTGTATATTCAACCCAGCAAAGGTATGAAGAATTTCCCTCATTACGCAATCATGTTGGAGCATATAACATACTGTTTTTATGTTGTAAGACCGATAAATAACATCGCTCGCAACAGGGGAGTGTGGTTTTGTTAAATTAGGGTCGGATTGTCTGTCAGTTGTATGTTGCCGGCATGGGTTCACTTGAGGTGGTTTCCAATGTCTCGACATATGTTTGTCTTATGAGACGCGACATTGTGCGTGCATATCCCCACGGGAAATAGATGCCTAATGTGATTGCGGTGAGAAGCATTTGTCCGAGTATGAAAAAGTAGTCACGTTTCGGTGTCATTGAAAAGCCGAGTATCTTTTCAATGTTGTCTTCGCCTATGACGGTGCGTGTCGCGTAGTAGCGCCAGATGCGGATTGTTGCCATCGGCAGGTATAGGCAGAGTGTGATGCCTGACAGCAATACCTGTCCGAATATGAACCAGCCGGCTTTGCCGCAATGTATGTATGTCATGATGCGCTTGCGTCCGTATGTCATGTTTATGTACCATCTTATGTATAGTGCTTCATAAAAGCATGTCAGAAGTGTCAGCAGGATAGAGGCCAATATTATTGTAAAACCTGTCTGATCCATTACAAAATTAGCTGACATGGCGGCTATTGGGCTTATGAATGATGTGTAAAGAAATGCAGGTACTGCAACGAACAGAACCATGTATGTGAATATTGTGCTGCCTTTGCCGTGAAACTCAAAGAAATTTGTGTTGTAAGCTGTATTTTCGGCAAAGTATGCCGTGAGTTTTTTGATGAACCATGGAGTGTAAATACCGAGGGTTACAGTGCTGAGCAGTATGTTTTTGAGACACATCATTGTGTATTCGCGCGAGTCGTAACTGGGGTCGAAGCTGTCGCCTTCGAGAGCAGTACTTCCTATGGTCTCGCGGGTGCAGTGGTAAAGCCATAATGACATTGCGGACAATGCAAGCAGCAATGCCAGAATATTGAAGGCGCAATTGCCTATATATTCCCAATTGAATACTGTCGGCATCATCTCAGATGTCGAGGCAAACCATATCGAGTTGGCAAGTATCAAACCTGCCAATAGAAGCCAAAATACGATGAATGGCATGAATAGCTTGCCGCCCTTGATGTTGCAACTGAAATAGTTTCTCATAGCATTGTGGTTTTGCAGGAGTAAATATAGACTATAACGTAAGGAATTGCAAGATAATATGTGGATATGTCATCAGTTTCGGCGTGTATGTATTGGTTCATTGGTATGCAATTGATGCCTTAACGTGATGATAATGCCATGTAATTAATGTGTATTATTGGTTTATTGTATTTGTATTCTTGTTGTCGGATATAATAATTGTGTATACTTTACGTTTCTCTTGGGAAGACAATCCGATAAGGTTTCTTCATTTATTTAAGTTTGGGTTAGTATTTTGGGTGTTATCCCCAAAGGGCAGGAGGGAATCTTCACGATTCCCTCCTGTTTCAGTTTAACAATAAAGGTTATCTGCAGATGCAGATAACCTTTCTCCATTTATATATGTATGTGCGGTTAGTTCACGTTCATCGGGTCAAGACTCGATGTTGCGGATAGTTCGAACTCGCGCTGGAGACGAACCATCTTGATAGCAGCCACGGCTGCTTCATCGCCTTTGTTGCCGAGTCTTCCTCCGGCCCGGTCAAGAGCCTGCTGCTGGTCGAGTGTGGTCAGTACGCCGAATGCTACCGGCATGTCCCATTCGAGCATTACGTTGGTAATGCCCTGTGTAGCACCCATACATACGTAGTCGAAGTGTGGGGTTTCGCCTTTAACGACACATCCGAGCGCTATTACTCCGTCTACATCGGTATGTTCTGCAAAAAAGCGTGCTCCCATGGGAAGTTCGAATGTGCCAGGTACATAGCGTACGATGATGTTCTCTTCATTGCATCCGTATTTGCGTAATGTTCTCACGGCACCGTCGCGGAGAGCATTGGTGATTTCAGGATTCCATTCCGATACGACAATGCCGAACTTGAGGTCGGCAGCCGAAAGTGCAGGGGCCTCGAATACGGAAAGGTTTTTTGTAGCCATATTGTTGTAAACTTATCGGTTTGCGTCCAAAAAGTGACTGTTTTCTAAAAGAACAGGCTGCACGATATAAAGGGCAGCCTGTCGTATTATTGCGTGTCGGACGACAATGCTTGTTTAGCGCTGCCCGAATTCGCCTATCAGTTTGTCGATGTCTCTTGCTTCAAGGCTGGAGGCATAGTCGTTCTTGATACGCTTGCAGGCTTCGATGGCACGGTCGGTCTTGCCCTGTTCGGCGTACACGAAAGCTAGCTTGCGGAGGTAGTACGGAGTGGTCAGTATGTTGTCTCCAGCGTTTACGGCCTTGTTGTACATCTCTTCAGCCTTGGTGTAGTCGCCTTTCTCCACGTATATGTCGCCCTTGAGTCCGTAGTTCTGAGCATTGACAAGTATGCCGGGAGCACCCTTGACAGGTTTGTATTTGTTCAGATATTCGAGAGCTGCATCCATGTCGCCGAGCTGCATGTAGCAAATGCCTGCGTAGTGGGCAGCCAGACGGCCGGGGCGGGAAGAACCGTATTGCTCTACAACGTCAAGGAAGCCGGCATTGCTGCCGTCGCCTTCGAGGGCTGCGGAGTAGTTGTCTTCGGCAAATAGCTGTTCGGCAACGAACATCATGTCGGCCGCTTTAACTGCGCGAGTTCTTACGACCATGTATTCATAAGCAAAATAGCCGCCTACTATGACTACGACTACGAGCAGTGCTATGAGCAGCTGTTTGGTGTTTTTCTGGAAAAACAGTTCGGTTTTGCTGAGGGCTGTCTCGATTTTCTGTTCGGGGTCAACGTATTCTCCGTTCTTGTGGTTTGTGTTAGTTGTGGCCATAAAATTTAAATTGTTTTATACCGCGGACACCTACCTTTATGGGACTGTGTCACGAACACTTCCGTGTAGTTACATTTTTTCAATCCACAAAAATACACCTTTTTATGTAAATACAGCCGCCGCGGGCAATAATTTTCCGATGTGGCCACATTTTGCCGTATGCGGTGACGGGAATGGCTGTTTCCTAAATCCGGACGGAATTCGTACCTTTGAAGTGAAGTTTAATCATCGCTTCATCGAGACATATGCATATACGTAAATTGTCGCTGCTTAATTTCAAGAATATAGCGCAGGCCGATATAGCTTTCGACTGCGGCGTCAGTTGCTTTACAGGGCACAACGGAGCTGGCAAAACAAATATCATTGATGCAGTGTGGTATCTTTCGATGTGCAAGAGCTCGCTGGCCATGACCGATGGACAGTGCGTGCGTCACGGGAGCGATTTTTTCATGCTTAGCGGTGACTATCTTTCCGATGATGACCGTCATGAAGTTGTGACATGCTCTTTCAAACGCAGCGGAGGCAAAACGCTGAAGCGTAACGGCAAGGAGTATGAAAAGCTCTCCGAACACATAGGGCTGATACCTGCCGTGATAGTTTCTCCCGCCGATACGTTTCTGATAAGCGACGCAGCCGATGAGAGACGCCGTTGGCTTAATTCGTTCATATCTCAAGACGACAGGGAGTATCTTAATGCACTGATACGTTACAATCATGCGTTGTCGGAGCGCAACAAGTTGTTGAAGCAGCCGCAGGGATCCGTGCAGGATAGTCTTTTGGAGGTCTTCGATATGCAGCTGGATGCACATGGCAGCCGCATACATGCCATGCGTGATGCCATGATAGAAAAGTTGCGTCCCATTGTGGCGGATTATTACCGCGAGATTTCGGGTGACCGCGAACATGTGGAATTGTCGTACCGTTCGGAACTTAATGATACTGATTTTGTTTCACTGTTGACGGCATCACGTGCGAAGGATGTGGCAAATCAGTTTACCACGAGTGGTGTACACCGTGATGACATGGTCATGAAGATAGGCGGTTATCCGTTGCGCAAGTACGGCTCGCAGGGGCAGCAGAAATCTTTTCTTATAGCTCTGAAACTTGCGCAGCATACAATAATATCTCAAGAGATAGGCGAACGTCCGATACTGTTGCTTGACGATCTGTTCGACAAACTCGATGCCGGACGTCTGGAGGCGTTGATAAGATTGGTGGACGGGGAGCGTTTCGGGCAGATAGTAATTTCGGACTGCAACAGGCAGCGTTTGACTTCCATACTCGATGAGGTTGGTATCGCTTACAAGTTGTTCGATGTGGCGGACGGCGATGTCGTTGAGGTGTAAGATAGTGAAGCTCTGTAGATATGAGAAGAAGCAAACCGATGAGTATTGGCGAACTTTGGTCTGGGTTTGTATCGGAAAATCCGGCACGTATGCGAAGGTTGACCGAAGCCCGTGTGCCGGATGTGTGGCAGGCTATGATGGGACCTGCCGTGATGTCGCTGACTTCGTCTGTCGAGCTTCGCAACGGCACTCTTTATGTCGCATTGACATCGTCTGTGCTGCGTCAGGAACTTTTCATGCGTCGTGCCGACGTGATGCACGAACTCAACAAGCGCCTCGGTATGGATGTCGTGCGGGCAATTGTCATTCGATGAACCATTGTAGTTCATGACGGATCTGTCATCGGACGCTTATCATTTCGTTTTACGACGTTCGTTGGATTGACGTCCGGAATTGTTGCCTTTGGAACGGAACTGCATTTTGTCGGGACGGCTTTCCGGAGTATTGTGTGGCGCTGTATGAGCCGGTTTGCCTGAACGTTTGGCGCCGCCGTGGTGAAGCTGGTCATTGCGCAGACTGCCGTCGGCATTGCGGAAGAAGTAGCTTTTCTGCCTGCGTTTATCATCCTGCGATTTGGCTACATACAAAGGCTTGCCCGTGTAAGGGTCGGTTTCAGTGTAGAACATCACCGAACTTAAAGTCATAGGAGTTGGAGTGAGGTCTTGTACCTGTTCAAGACGGAAATTTAGTGAACGGGTTATTTCCGACAAATGTTTCATGTCAGCCTCTGTACAGCCCGGATGGCTAGATATGAAATAAGGTATCAGTTGGTAGCGCAGCCCTTCGCGGCGGCATATCTCGTTGAACTGCGTGTTGAGTTCGCGGAACAGCGTGAATGATGGTTTGCGCATCAGCTTCAAGACGTTGTCCTCAGTATGTTCTGGTGCAACCTTGAGCCTGCCAGATGTATGGTTGACAACTACTTCTCGCAGATATGCGCCTCCGTCATTGCGATCGAAAAGATCGTAGCGTATGCCGCTTCCGATGAAAGCTTTCTTTATGCCTGCTACACCAGATATGCGTCGGTACAGTGTCAAAAGTCTGTCGTGGCTGTTGTCGAGGTTCTGGCACGGCTTAGGATGAAGGCATGAAGGACGTGTGCATCGTGCACACAGTGTTTTATCGCGTCCACCCATGCCGTACATGTTGGCTGAAGGGCCACCTATGTCGGACAGATAACCGCGGAAGCCTTCCATTTTTGTTACCTTTTCCACTTCGGCAAGTATGGAACGTTCGCTGCGCGACGATATGAATTTGCCCTGATGTGCCGATATTGTGCAGAAACTACATCCTCCGAAACATCCGCGGTGCAGGTTGATAGAGAATTTTATCATCTCGTAGGCCGGAATGTCGCCTTTACCTTCATAGCGTGGGTGTGGCATTCGAGTATATGGGAGGTCGAAACTGTGGTCTATTTCGGCTTCGGTAAGGGCCGGATACGGTGGATTGACAACCACATAGGTTTTGCCTGTGGGTTCGACGAGTACGGCTTCCTGCGACAGTCGGTTGCTTTCGGTCTCGATGTGTACGAAGTTTTCCGAAAAAGCCTTTTTGTCGGCAAGACACTCTTCGTATGAGTGGAGCATTATCGTATGCTGAGGGTCGAGGCGCGACACGTATTTTTCGTCTGCGATGAATGCAACCTGAGGAAGTTTACGCAGCAGCTTGGCATTGAAGCCGTTGCGCAGTGTTTTGGCAACATCAATTATGGATTTGTCCCCCATGCCGTACATCAGTAGGTCTGCACCGCTTTCGATAAGTTCCGACGGACGCAGCGAATTGCTCCAATAGTCGTAATGGGTCAGCCTTCGAAGCGAAGCCTCTATGCCGCCGATGACTACAGGAGTATTAGGATACAGCGATTTCAGTATTTTGGTATATGTTGTTACGGCCCGATCAGGTCTGAAGCCTGCCTTGCCGCCAGGAGTGTAGGCATCGTCACTGCGCAGACGCAGATTGGCAGTGTAGTGGTTTACCATTGAGTCCATGCTGCCGGCCGATACGCCGAAAAAAAGCCGCGGCTTGCCGAGTTTCCGGAAATCGCGCAGGTCATCGCGCCAGTTGGGCTGTGGAACGATGGCTACGCGGTAGCCTTCGGCCTGAAGCAGGCGGCCTATGACTGCAACTCCGAACGAGGGATGGTCTATGTAGGCGTCGCCTGAGAATATGATTACGTCTATGTAATCCCAACCGAGCGCTTCCACCTCTTTGGCGGTGGTCGGAAGCCAAAGCCTTGTATCGCGTATGCCGTGCCGGACGTTCATGCAGAGCAGATTTGTAAGTGTGTGGTTACCTTAAAAGCAGCGAACTGTCGCCGTAACTCAAAAAACGAAAGCCGTTCGACAGCGCGTAGTCATAAACACGGTGCCAATCATCGCCGATGAAGGCCGACACGAGAAGCAGCAACGTACTTTTGGGCTGGTGGAAATTGGTGACCATACCCTGTACCAGTCTGTAACGAAACCCTGGCATTATCATTATCTGTGTTGCAGTTTTGATTTTGTCCATGTCGTGTGCCGTCATATAATCAGCCAGTGCGTTCAACAGGTCGGCACCGCTGTATTTGTCCGGAATATCGTAGGCTTCCCACTGACCTATGTGTTCTTCCTCGAGCGGGGAACCATCGCGGAGCGTGCGGTAACCGAGTACAGGCAGCGACTCAAGCGTGCGGACGGAGGTGGTGCCTACTGCCACTATGCGTCCTTTGGATGCAGCATCGGCAAGGTGGCGCAGTGTTTCGGCTTTAACCTCGAAATGTTCCGTATGCATGGCATGCTGTGTCGGGTTGTCTGTCTTGACTGGCATAAATGTGCCGGCACCTACGTGCAGTGTAACCTCTTCGGTGGGAATGCCTTTGATGTGAAGCTCCTCTATGAGTGCAGGTGTGAAATGCAATCCTGCCGTTGGTGCGGCAACAGAACCTTCAAAATGGGAATATACCGTCTGGTAGCGTGTGTTGTCTATTTCCTCGCTGTCGCGGCCAAGGTACGGAGGAATAGGGATGCGGCCCAGATGTTCGAGAAGCTGTCCGAATGTCAGCTCTGCGTCCCATGTGAAATGTATGATGTGAGAGTTGCCTGTCGTGCCTTCGCGCATGGCTGTCATGTGGCATTTGTCAATACCGTATGCGAACTCTATCTCCAGCGGACCTTCTTTCCATTTCTTGAGGTTGCCGACAATGCATTGCCAGCGACACTCACCGCGTGCGGCAAATGCCCGTTCGTAATCGGCCGGTTCGTATGGTTCGAGGCAGAAGATTTCTATGCGCGCTCCGCTGGGTTTGTGCATCACTATGCGGGCACGTATCACCTTCGTGTTGTTGAATACGAGAGTGGTGTCTGCTGGAAGTATCTTGGGAAGGTTACGAAAGACTGTTTCCGATATTTCTCCTTTTTTATAAACGAGCAGCCGCGATGCGTCACGTTCGGCTACGGGAAATCGTGCTATGCGTTCGTCGGGCAGCGAATAGTCAAAATCGGATATTTTAACGGTAGTTTTCAAATGTGTAGCGGTTGTGCCGTGCCGGAATTGTCGGCAGTGTGGCGTGAATAAAAAAGGAGAGACCTGCATGCGTCTGTAAGCCGGGTTCTGTGCGCGGTGCGGCTCGCACCACATCGCGTTCCCGTCATTTATCTATTCTTCCGGTCTCCCGAAAGCTAAAGCGGCCTACCCCCCGGCAGCGGGCGAGCAACCCTTGGATGCCGGTATACATGGCCTTGCAACCCGCAAGCGGTACGGCCCCGCGTGTTGCCACGTCGGGCGGTGGGCTCTTACCCCGCCTTTTCACCCTTGCCTTCAATAGCGAAGGCGGTTGTTTTCTGTTACCGTGCTATGCCCTCACGAACATCTACCCGTTAGGTAGTGCGGCGCTCTGTGTTGCCCGGACTTTCCTCTCCTCCTTGCGGAGCAGCGGCGGGACGTCGCGGCAGGCTCTCCGTGCGGCAAAGGTAGTTATAATTGGCCGGATTGTTGCATGTCTGCCAAACAATAAGTCAGACTGTAAAGCAAACGAGAGGCCCCGATTGAAGCCTCTCGTGCAGATGGCGTGAAATGCTTTATGCGTCTATATTTGCATAGCGGGCATTGTTCTCGATGAATTCGCGGCGCGGCGGAACGTCATCGCCCATAAGCATTGAGAATATACGGTCGGCTTCTGCGGCATTCTCTATCGTTACCTGCTTGAGAATACGGGTTTCGGGGTTCATGGTGGTTTCCCACAGCTGTTCCTCGTTCATCTCGCCGAGACCTTTGTATCGTTGTGTGTGGACACCCTTTGTGCCGAATTCCGATATTGCGGCTTCGCGTTCTTCTTCGGTCCAGCAGTAGCGTTTTTGCGTGCCCTTGCGTACCTGGTAGAGAGGTGGGGTGGCAAGATATATGTGGCCTAGTTCGATCAGTTCCTTCATCTTGCGGAAGAAGAATGTGAGCATAAGAGTCGCGATGTGACTACCGTCCACATCGGCATCGGTCATGATTATTATCTTGTTGTAGCGGAGCTTTTCTATGTTGAGTGCCTTACTGTCCTCTTCGGTTCCTATCGAAACGCCAAGTGCGGTAAACATGTTCTTTATTTCCTCATTATCCCACATCTTGTGTTCCTGTGCCTTCTCGATGTTGAGAATTTTACCTCTCAGCGGCATTATAGCTTGGAACATACGGTCGCGGCCCTGCTTTGCCGTGCCGCCTGCAGAGTCACCCTCTACGAAGAATATCTCGGTCTTTTCGCGGTCGCGTGACGAACAGTCGGCCAGTTTGCCGGGAAGTCCCGAACCGGAAAGGACCGTCTTGCGCTGTACAAGTTCGCGGGCGTGGCGTGCAGCATCACGTGCCGTGGCCGCAAGAATGACCTTATTTACAATGGCGCGAGCATCCTTCGGGTTCTCTTCGAGGTAGTTGTTGAGTGCCTGCGATATGGCCTGATCAACGGCACCGGCAACTTCGTTGTTGCCGAGCTTTGTCTTGGTCTGACCCTCGAACTGTGGTTCGGATACCTTTACTGATACTACAGCCGTGAGACCTTCGCGAAAGTCATCGCCGTTGATGTCGAATTTAAGCTTGGCAAGCATGCCTGAATCTTCGGCATATTTCTTTAGCGTACGTGTCAGCGCACGGCGGAAACCTGTAAGGTGAGTACCGCCTTCTATGGTATTGATGTTGTTTACGTATGAATGTACGTTCTCCGAGAAGCTGTCGTTGTACTGCATCGCTACCTCTACGGGTATACCATCCTTTTCGGTGTCGATATATATAATGTCCTCGGTGAGGGGAGTGCCTCGGTTGGCATCGAGGTATTTTACGAACTCCTTCAGACCTTCTACGGAGTAGAATGTCTCGCTGCGGAATTCGTCTTTGTCATTCTTCTCACGGCGGTCGGTAATGCTGAGCTTTATGCCCTTGTTGAGGTAGGCAAGTTCGCGAAGCCTTGCCGACAGTACATCGTAGCTGTATTCTGTCGTTGTGAATATTGTCGGGTCGGGGAGGAATGTGATTTTCGTTCCGGTGTCTTCGCAGGTGCCGATTACGGTTATTTCCGACGTTGGAGCGCCTATGCTGTATGTCTGGTGGTAAATCTTGCCGTCACGACGTACCTCAACTTCGAATGCTGTGGAAAGCGCGTTCACGCACGACATGCCGACGCCGTGCAGACCGCCCGACACTTTGTAGCTGTCCTTCGAGAATTTACCTCCGGCATGGAGTACTGTCAAGACTACTTCGAGAGCTGATTTGCCTTCCTTCTCGTGAAAATCGACAGGGATGCCTCGGCCGTTGTCGATTACGGTTATGGATCCGTTTTCGTTTATCGAGACTTGTATGTTGTTGCAGTATCCGGCCAGTGCTTCGTCGATTGAGTTGTCGACAATCTCGTAAACGAGGTGGTGAAGGCCTCTGACACCGATATCGCCGATATACATGGCAGGGCGTTTGCGCACTGCCTCCAGACCTTCGAGTACTTGAATGCTCGATGCCGAGTAGTCGTCGTGGTGCTGTGAAGCTTTGCCGTTTTCCATTTCGCTCATATGTCTTCCTCCTGTGTTTTGTTTCTTGACGTTAGGCTCCGAGTATGGAGCTTATGTCTATTTCTTCCGTGCGTCCCTTGTTGAACCTTATGGTGCGCGACGGGAACTGTTCTATGTTGGCGATGTTGTGTGTCGACATAACTACTGAGCATCCTCCTCCAACTATGCGACGGAATACTTCCATGATGTCTTCCGCGGCCCACGGGTCAAGGTTGCCGGTCGGTTCGTCGGCAAGTATCACCTTGGGCTTGTTTACGAGCGCGCGTGCCACTGCAAGTCTTTGCTGTTGTCCGCCTGAAAGTTCGAACGGCATTTTGAAAGCCTTGTTTTCGAGACCAACCACTGTCAGTACCTCTTCGATGCGACGGCGCATTTCGTTTTCGTCGTTCCAGCCGGTAGCTTTCATAACGTAGTGAAGGTTGTCGAACACATCCCTGTCCGAAAGGAGTTGATAGTCCTGAAATACGATGCCTATGCTGCGACGCAGGCGTGAGATATCGCGGCGTTTCATGTTGCGCAGGTCGAACCCTACGATGCGGCCTTCGCCTTCGATGAGCGGAACTTCGGCATAAAGGGTTTTGATGAGCGAACTTTTGCCACTTCCGACCTTACCTATGAAGTAAACCATTTCACCTTCGTAAACAGTCAGGTTGACACCAGACACAACCATTTCACCCCGTTTGCGCGGGTTGCGCGAACCGGGTTTGGCAGAGTGGAATACGGCCACGTCCTTGAGCTCAATTACAGGATTTTTCTCCATGTCAGACAGTATTGAAAAATCAAACAAAGATATTGTTTTTCGAGAAAAATTCCTAATCCATACTTTATATTATAAAACGGAGCTTCCTGTATGTTGCAGTGGTCGCGTGTGGGTTGTAGAGAAAATTCAAAAAAGATATATTTGCATGATATGTCGTTAAAGGTGTATGTGATATGATGCTGGCTTGTTTCATAGTGTTTGCCGTCGTTGCCCTCTGGTGTGAGTATGTGATGTGGCGACGAGTAGGGCGGAAGTGCGGATGCAGGAGGGCACGCGTGGTTTGTCGTGTATCTGGCATATTGGTGTGGCTTGCGTTTGCTGGATGTATAGTGGTTATGCTTGCCGGTGGCGCCGATAACAATGTTGCGATACGTGGTGTTGGTTGCGTGTTTTTGGCGTTCATGCTTAACGGTTGTGCCAAGATGATATTTGTACTGGCAGGTTGGATAGGACGCATGGTGGGATGTGTAAAGGCGATGCGTGTTGTGGCTTATTTGCTTGTCGTGCTGTTAACAATTGTGATTGTTTGCGGTATGACGTTTTGGCGCGACAATATACGTACGGAACGTATTGTGTTTAATTCGGAACGTGTTCCGGAAAACTTTGACGGCTATCGTATAGTGTTGTTTTCGGATATACATACAGGATTGTTGCTCGGACGCGACAGATTGCTGTATAGGCTGGTTGATACGGTAAATGCGCTTGATGCCGATATGGTCATAAATTGCGGTGACATTGTGAACCACGATTACAGCGAACTCGATGCGCGTGTATTGGAAATATTGTCAGGCATACGTGCCGCAGACGGTGTGTGGTCGGTGTTGGGCAATCATGACCTCGGCATATACATGCGCGATACTTTGGATGTGTCGCCTGCAGAGAACATACATTGTATCGAGGCTGCACAGCGTATTATCGGCTGGCACGTGCTTAAAAACGGTTCGGAGTTTGTTGTACGTGGGGATGATACCATTGCGGTGACAGGAGTGGACTTTCCGCAGGAACTGATACATCGCAGTCATGAGAAGGCATCGGCCGGAGTTGCCGTGGGACTGGCGTATGACTGTGTTCCTGAAGGGATGTTCAATATAACAGTATCGCATGCACCGCAGATGTGGACGGCGATAAAGGATGCCGGCAGGGGAGACCTTACCGTATCGGGTCATGTGCACAGTCTGCAGATGAAGTTGGTGCTGGGTGACTGGCGCTGGTCACCGGCAGCATGGTTGTATGAAGAGTGGAGTGGAGCCTATCGTGACGGGCGGCATTTGCTGTATGTAAACGACGGAATAGGATATGCCATGTTTCCGGTGCGCATAGGTGTGCGTCCGGAGGTTACATTAATAATATTGGAAAGAGATGAGGGTGATTGCATCGGCAGCGGTGTCGAGTGACGGATATATGGATGATTGTACTCCGCAGCGTTTGGTATTGTCTTGTGCGGAGGATTGGGCAGAGGTACATGCCATAAGGGCGTCATGCGATGCCATATTGGTTGGCGCCGAGACGGTGCGCCGCGATAATCCTGCGCTTATGATACGCGACGAAGAATTGAGATGCCATCGTAAACTTTGCGGCATGTCGCCGGATATTGTAAAAGTGGTGGTAAGCGGGAGCGGAAGACTTGATGCAGGGCTGCGCTTTTTTACTGAGGGCGAAGGCGTGCGCAAGATTGTCATAACTTCGGAGCAGGCCGTTGTGGATGATGCCTTGAGGCGTGTCGCTCAAGTGATACGCCTGTCGCACATAACGGCTTGCAGTATAATTGATGTACTGGAAGATGAGGGTGTCGAAACAGTGCTGGTTGAGGGCGGTGCCAAGATAATGAAGATGTTTTTTGATGAGGACGCTGTGGATGACATGCGTTTGGCTGTGGCACCGATAACTGTCGGTGATGATGCAGCTCCGCGGTTGCCGTATTACGGTGAGTTGCCGTTTGAATGGCGTTGCTTTGATCGTTGTTGCCGTCAGGTCGGCAATATGACGGTTTGTGAATATGCGGTGCATGTTCCGTCTGAAGGCGGGCTTACTGCAATAGATATGCGGCGTTTGGGGCGTGCCATAGATGTGAGCCGGCAGAGTCCGCCTTGCGCAACGGCATATCGTGTGGGTTGTGTAGTGGCGGCAGGCGACCGTGAATATGAGGGGTACACCCATGAAACAGGGCCGGCAAACCATGCCGAGGAGGAGGCTTTGGCCAAGGCTTTGGATGATGGTGCAGAGTTGCGCGGCGCAACGGTGTATACTTCCATGGAACCGTGTTCTAAGCGCAGTTCCAAACCTGTGAGCTGCACGGAACTTTTGCTTCGTTGCGGAGTGTCGCGTGTTGTATATGCATGTGCCGAACCGGATTGTTTCGTGCAGTGCGATGGAGGAAATATTCTGCGTAGGTCAGGGGTCGAAGTTGTGTCAGCAGTTAAGTATGCCCCGTTGGTAAGAGATATAAATGCACATCTGACGGCTTGATTTTAATTTGTATTATATGTCATCATGGCGACACCCAAACCAAAGTGTCGCCATGATTGTTTTTATGCCGTTGTGAATGTAATATGGTTGAAAATTGTTGTAACCAAATTGTTGCAATGCCGAAATGATGTCTTAATCCTCTGCTTCTACTTTTGCGGCGAGATGAAAAAGACAATGTTTTTACGAAAAGTTATTCTGGTTTCGCTTTTTAGCCTTGTATCGTTTGCTGCAATGGCGGCATCGTTTAAGGGGGTTGTGATTGACAGCGAGACGAACGAGCCTCTTATCGGGGCTACGGTGATAGTTGACGGTTCCACATATGGAACGACATCGGATATAGATGGCAGTTTCGAGTTGGAACTCAAGGAAGGCTCTTATGTGCTTGTTGTGTCTTACATGTCGTATGTGACACGCGAGGTTGAGATTATGGTTCCGGGCGGTGTCGGAAGCGGTATTGTGGTGGAACTTGAACCTGACACGCAGATGGTTGATGCGGTGACGATAACGGCGCGTAAAAGCATGGAAGCGGAGCGCACTCTGCAGTTGGAGCGAATTTCGGCTAATGTGGCGATAGAGAATATCGGCGCCAGGGAGATGTCGCTTAAGGGCCTGTCCAATGCGCAGGAGAGCGTGAAGAAACTTACAGGTATATCGATAGCGTCGGCCGGACAGCTTGTGGTACGAGGCCTTGGTGACCGTTACAGCATAACAACGCTGAACGGACAGCCGATAGCTTCGCCCAATCCCGACAACAAACTTATTCCGCTCGACATATTTCCGAGTTCGACCGTGAAGAACATCACGGTCAGCAAGGTGTACGAGGTCGGCTCGTTTGCAGACTATTCCGGTGCCCATATCGATATCGGGACTAAGGACAACGGCGGCGGTAACTTCTTCTCATTTGACGTTAATGTGGGCGGTCAGTTCAATACCGTCGGCAGAGAGTTCTATCGTATGGACAATGTGTCGCTTTTCGGACAGTCGAAGGTCGATCCTGTCGCAATGTCGAGCAGTCTGCCCGATTTCAGGAATTACGTAAAGAGCAAAGATATATTCGATACAGGTTTCTCTGTGTCGCGCAGCAGGGCGCTTCCGTCATTCGGCGGCAATGTGGCATGGGGACATGATTTCAGAGTTGGAAGTCAGAAGTTGAGCGTTCTTTTGTCGGGAGGTATGAGCACCGACCAGCAGACGATAAACGATGGCGAAACGAGACTGCTTGAGGCTACAGGTACCGTGACGGACGAATACGGCTATGACAGTTATGCTACAGAGCTGAAGATGGCTGCCTTGGCAAGCGTGGGATTGACACTGCGCGAGTCGGACCTCATAAACTATACGTTCTTCTATGCCCGCAATGCGGAGGATACCTATACCCGTAAGGAGGGTTTTGACCAGGAGGGCCACAATCTTGTTGGTAGCAACGATGTGGTGCATGTTTACAAGCTTATGACCAACCAGCTCAACGGTGTGCACGAATTCGGCGATGCATGGAAGCTGCATTGGAGCGGCTCCTATACTTCCTCGTCGGCTGATGAGCCTGACCGCAGGCAGGTGATGTTCATAAAGGAGAATGACGGTTCGCTCGGCCTTTTCAAGCTCAACCAGCAGGAGACCATGCGATACTTTGGTACGCTCGATGAGAACGAGTGGAACGGTCATGCCTCGGCAGAATACACCTTTGCCGGTCACGAACTGACCTTCGGTGTGGCTTACAAGGATAAGGAACGTGACTATACCGGTACGCGCTTCTACTACAATCTTTCGGGAATTTCACCCGATGTGGACGATATCTACAATACGGACGGTTACCTTAACTACGGCAATGTAGCCGACGGCAGTATCGTGATTAACCGTCAGCGTCAACCGAGGGACAGTTACGATGCAGGCAACAGAATATTGGCCGGATATGCAGCCATTGACCTGAATTTCGGAGAGGCCTGGTTGGTGAACGCCGGCCTGCGCTACGAGGTGTCGCGCCAGTGGGTGAATTATGTGAACGACCAGAGTATTGCCGAGCGTCGCGACCTTAACAAGAACGACCTTTTCCCCGCGCTCAACATCCGATACGCTTTCGGTCCCGATAGTCATCACCAGCTGCGACTGGCCGGTTCGAGAACCGTGACGCGTCCGTCGTTCATCGAAATGGCCCCGTTCCTTTATCAGGAGTCGTACGGGTCGGTGCAGCTGCGAGGTAATGAGAATCTGCAGAACGGATACAACTACAATGTCGACCTTCGTTACGAGTTCCTTAACGACCGCGGAGACATGGTGTCGGTAACGGCATATTACAAATATCTCGACAAGCCTATTGAACGTGTGCAGATGCTTTCTGGCGGCGGTACGGTGCATACGTTCCGCAATGCCAACCACGGTATGGCGGCTGGTCTGGAAATCGAGCTTCGCAAGGCCATAACAGACAACCTTAGGGTGGCTGTCAACGGTTCATACATGTACACCGATGTTAAACTGCCTTCCGACGGTGCATATACGAACAAGGAAAGGGCATTGCAGGGTGCATCGCCTTATCTTCTGAATGCCGACATTACCTATTCTCCTTCTCTGGGAGGTGACAGACAGCTGAACATAGCGCTTCTTTACAACCTTCAGGGCCCGCGCATACATGCGGTAGGCATATCGGGTCTCGGCGATGTGATACAGAAGCCGGTGCACACGCTCAATTTTGTAGCCAGCTGCAAGTTCAGCCGCAACTCGACACTTAAGTTCAAGTTGACGGACATGCTCAATCAGCCTATGGTGTTCATGCAGGAGGTTCCGCAAAAGGGAACATCGGTGGAAGTGGAACGCTACAGGACCGGTATCGGTTTCGAAATAGGATACAGCCTGAATTTCTGACGATTGATGAAAATATAAACCTTAATTATTAAGTAAGAGTATGAAAAAGTATTGGAAATTATTTGCTGCCGCGCTGTTTGCCGGCGCTGCTCTCCTCTCTTCCTGTGACAATGGAACTGAAGCGGGCGAAGAACCTACCGTGGCAATAGGTAAAATCACTGCCGATGTGACTACTGCCAACGTGGCTGTGACCATCAGCAACGCAACCGAATTCTACTATGCAGTTGTCGAGGCTTCCGCAGGTGCTCCTGCGACCGAAGACTACAGGAACGATGTCGAGGCTTCGGCCACTTCCGTATCTCTCACAGGGTTGACAGCAGATACCGATTATAAATTCTATGCTTATGCTGAGAATGCCGACCAGACGAGTGCTGTTGTGAGCAGCGACTTTTCCACCCTGCCGGAGGGTACCGCACCCGAATATGTTGAGATTGCTCCCAATACCGAACTTTCCGGCAACATCACCGAGAGCTCGTTGCTGAAAGCAGATTCTGAATACACCCTCAGCGGCGGTCTTCATGTAAAGGCCGGTGCAACCCTCAAGATAGAGGAAGGTGTGAAGATTGTGGCCGTTGACGATGAAACTCCCGACTATATCCTCATCGAGCAGGGTGCCAAAATCGATGCACAGGGTACTGCCCAAAATCCTATAGTGATGACCAGCCAGCTTGATGCGTCGGGTGCATGGGGCGGTCTGCACATTTGCGGCTATGCCCACACCAATGCCGGTGCCGGTACCGTATCCGAAATTGGCAATGCTCCTTACGGTGGCGATAACGATGCCGACAACTCCGGCATACTGCGTTACATTCGCCTCGAGAACACAGGTTTCGCTCTCGATCCCGAACATGAGGCCAACGGTGTGTCGTTCTATGGCGTGGGTAATGGTACTACCGTTGAATACCTGCAGGCCGACAACGGTTCGGATGACGGTTTCGAATTCTTCGGCGGTTCGGTTAACGTGAGGTATATGCTCGTTACCAACTGCACCGATGACTCGTTCGACTGGACCGAAGGATGGAACGGCCGCGGTCAGTTCCTCGTGGCTTACCAGGATTCTGAAGCGACTCTGGGGGCTGCATGCGACTGTCTCATGGAGTGCGACAACAACGGCAATGACTTTGCCGCGGAGCCTGTAGCTCACCCGATACTTGCCAACCTTACCCTCGTGGGCAGCGGTTCCGACTCGCAGGGCATCCGTCTCAGGGCAGGTACCCAGGCCGAGATTTACAATGCGATTGTTACCGGCAAAACCAAATGTATCACCGTTGAGACCGAGGAAACCGAAAACGCACTTGCTGACGGTACCTCCAAACTCGAGAATATTGCCATGAGCAGCGAGCTTGTCTCGGAAGAGAGCATATATACCAATGATGATTTCGTGGCAGCCGCAGGCAACAGCACGGATTATGTAAACGGCCTCACCGACAAGTTCTACGGAACTCTCGAGGGTGGTGCCACTCCTTCCGACAGCTTCTTCATGCAGGCTGACTACAAGGGTGCAATCAGCACCGACAACGACTGGATGGCCGGTTGGACCAACCGATAGGGGCAGCGTCCATATCTATAGGCAGTCGGGCTGCGGGAAATATCCCCGCAGCCCGACCTGTTGTTTGTGCACATTGCCGAATGCCGCGCATGCATGGCTTGCTGCGGGCGCGGCTGTCTGCCGGTTGGCAGGGAGGATACAAAAATATGCTGATTATGCACATTTAATTTATTTTTTATATATTTGTATAACATTAACGTGGAAATGCGTACTGTGTAAGTCGCTTATTAACTTAACTAACAATAATTATGCTTATGAAAACATTTTTTAGGAATGTAATGGCTGGTGTAGTGTTGTTGTCTGCAGCATTCGCCGCCGTTTCGTGTCAGAAAGGTGAAGAAACGACTCCGGCTCCCGATGCCAAGGTGACAATCGAGTTGGACGAGCCTACCGCTATGAGCGTGTCGTTCACCATCAATTACGAAAATGCCAAGTCTTTGGCTTACGCTTGTGTTGAGGCAGCCAATGTCGAGGGCGTGGAACTCCAGGAAGTGGCTCTCGAGGAGGCTGAAGGCAGCTATCCCGTTTCTATCGACGAGCTCGCTGCCGAAACAGAGTATGTTATCGTTGCCGAGGCTACCAATGCCGATGATGTGAAGAGTGCACGTGTAACCGAGACCTTCACCACTTTGAAGGCAGACGAACCGCTGCCTGCAGCACAGGCCAAGGTTGAGATAGGTGAAATTACCGCCGGCATCACCAGCGCTACGGTAGAGGTTACGATTACCGATGCCGATGCTTTCTTCTATGCAGTCGTTGCCGGCGCAGGTGAACCTACCGAATACCTCAGCGATGTGGAAGCTACCGCAACTTCGGTAGAACTTACCGAACTTACTGCCAACACCGAATACACTTTCTGGGCTTATGCTTCCAAGGATGGTGTTGCCGGTGATTTTGCAAGCAAGACTTTCATCACCCTTGAGGAAGAGGGCGGCGAAGGCGAAGCCATTGTGCTCGACGGTAAAGGCGGCATTGATGTAGAACTTGCTGCAGCTACTGCCACCTCGCTCGAATTCAATGTTACAATGGTAGATTTCCCCACCACCACCGTAACTGCATACTACATCTTCTCCGATAAGGATGAGTACACCGAGGAAACTATCCTCACGGCATTTGCCGACGATACCCTCTACGAGGAGATTGACCTTGTAGGTACCGTGACTTTCCGCGACCTCACTCCCGAGACCGCTTACGATGTATGGTTCGTGGCTCTCGACGTTGACGGCAAGTACAGCGACCTTGTCAAGATGAGCGAAAGCACTGTTGCTGAAGAAGCGGAAGCTCCTCTTGCAACGCTCGGCGAAGTGACCGACAAGTCTGTTGAGATTATCCTTGCAGAAGGCGAATACTACGTTATGATTTGCGCAGCTGGCACGTTCGATGAAGCTAAAGCAAAAGACGAGTTGATTAACGGTTGGACATATTCTACCATAGGAGAGGGTACCCATGTGTTTACGGGCGAGAAGAATAATGGTTCACTGCCGTTGACACCTGAAACCAAATATGATATTTGGGTTATAGCATCCGACGGTACCGGCGAGCTTGTCCACTTGGAGGCAACCACCACGGAGGCAGTCGAGGTTGCAACTCCCGAAGTTCCCGAGGGTGAGATAGCAGTTTTGACTGCATCGACTTCCGACTCGGCTACCGTATACTATGAATATGAGCCGAGCTTTCCGCAGAATTATACTGTCTGGACTTTCGGTGCATATCCTGCAGACGGATTTGGCGATCCTGAAACCGTGGCAAATGAATTGTTGAATGATTGGAATGCACCTTGGGTTGATGGTGTATATAGCGGGACATATGACTTTACGGAATTGACCCCAGGTACCGCATACAAACTGTTGATAGTCGCAGATGAAGGCGGTGACTATGTTGCTGATGCCTGGACTGTAATAGATTTCACTCCTGTTGCAGAATAACCGTTTTGCTCATTGCATTACAAGGGAAACCTTTTGGGGTTTCCCTTGTTTTTTGCACTATATGCTGTCCGGCCGATTAGCCGGCATTTTTGTATTTTTAAGGAAATACCTATCTTTGGGGCATGACTGGTGCGAAGACAAATAGCTTTTGGGTCAGGACAGTGCTGTTGCTGTGCGTGCTGATGCAGGCGGTGGCCCTTATGCCGCACCATCATCACGGCGATGCGGCGGCCGTGTGCCTCAACTATTTCCATATGTACGATACAGGTGCATGCGGCGACGTATGTACCGATGCCGACAGCCACAGCAGTCAGCCTTATGTCGTGTGCCATCTGCATGGCATAACCGTCGTGCAGCCGCAGGAGCGCGAGGATGTGGCCGCAGAGTGGACTGTGGGCCACGACCACGATTGCGGATGCGCGGCCTGTGCCCGCGATGCAGCCTTTGCGGCAATGGAGCATCTTGCTTCCCGTGCCGTGCCCTGCTGGGAGGTACGCTGCAACGATACGGCTTCCCGTATAAGGGATTACTTTACGGCTGCACTGCCATGCCGTGCCCCCGACTTTATGTGTTGATATTGCGCCGTAAGTGACGGCATTCTCGGATTGGAGGGACGTCGGTCCCCGTAACACATAAAGCTTTTAAATCAGATGAAAATATTGGTTTTTGCGGCAGCGCTTGCGTTTGCCGTATTGCAGGGATGCGCAGGTGATGCATCCCGTCAGAAAGACAATGCTGCGGCCGAAACGGCAGTGGCACATGATATACACGATGTACACGAACATGCCGATGGCGAACCTTGCACCGGAGATATGCATGACGCGCACGAACATGAGGCGCATGCTGCGGCGGGGCATACGCATGACGAACACGGTCATGTCCATGTCCACACGGAGGCAGAAGAGGAGGCTGATCCGGACGAGATAGTATTCCCTGCTGCACAGGCGGCACGCACCGAATTCGAAGTGCAGGAGGTTGTTCGCGGTCCGTTCCGCGAAACGCTGCGCTGCAGCGGTAGCATATATGCCTCGCAGTGCCAGGTGTCGGTGGTGTCGGCGCCGATAGGTGGCGTGGCGACATTTGTCGACGGTCATGTCATGGCAAACTCATCGGTGAGTGAAGGCCAGGGACTGTTCTGGATTTCTTCAAACAATCTGGCATCGGGCGATGCGGTGCAGAAGGCACGTATCGCATACCATCAGGCCGAGGCCGATTTCCAGCGCATAAAAGAACTCTACGGAGATAAACTCGTGACGCAGCGCGATTATCTGGCTGCCGAGGCTGAATATCTTCGTACGAAGGCCGAATACGAACCGTTGAAGGTGTCGGGCGAGAAGGGTACTCTTGTGCAGTCGCCGGTAAGCGGTTATGTCCTTCAGATGTCGGTTGCTCCCGGAGACTATGTTGATATGGGACAGCCGCTGGCAACAATAGCCAACACGGGACGCATGCAGCTCAAGGCAATGGTGTCGCAGCGCTATTTCGACAGGATAGACACTTTCGATGATGCCCGTTTCCGCCTGCCGATGTCGGATGGCTATCTCACCGTGAGCGATATGAACGGCAGCGTGTACACATCGGGGCGTATGGTCGATGAGGGTTCGTCGCTTATCCCCGTCGTGTTCGAGTTCGATGCCGACGGACGTTTCCCTGACGGTGCCTATGCCGATGTGGTGCTGCTCGGCCGGCAGCGCAGCGACGTGGTGACAGTGCCGCTGTCGGCGCTTACCGAACAGCAGGGACTGTTCTATGTTTATGAACAGCTCGATGCCGACTGTTACCGCCGTATACAGGTATGGCGCGGCGTGGACGACGGTGAGCGTGTAGAGATACTGCGTGGTCTTAACGGTGGTGAACGTATCGTCACAAAAGGCGCCGTAAATGTGAAGATGGCTTCGGCATCGGGTGCAATTCCCCACGGACATTCCCATTAATACCGTACGGCCATGTTGAACAGGATAATCAAGTTTTCGCTTGACAACCGTTTGGTAGTGGTTGTCGCTGCGGTTCTCATAGCCATTGCAGGTCTCTGGGCGGCCACACGTATGGAGGTGGATGTATTCCCCGACCTGAATGCTCCCACCGTGGTGGTCATGACCGAGGCTCAGGGCATGGCTGCCGAGGAGGTGGAGAGGCTCGTTACATTCCCGATAGAAACATCGCTTAACGGTGCCACGGATGTGCGCCGCGTGCGTTCGCAGTCAACTACGGGCTTTTCCGTGGTGTGGGTTGAATTCGACTGGGATACGGACATATATATAGCCCGTCAGATTGTTTCAGAAAGATTGGCATCGGTTGCCGAACAGCTGCCGCCTACGGCAGGGCAGCCAACATTGGGTCCGCAGTCGTCGATACTCGGCGAGATGATGATAGTCGGATTGACAGCCGACGGCGAAACATCGCTTGAAGAGTTGCGTACACTGGCCGACTGGACCGTGCGTCCGCGACTGTTGTCGGTAGCTGGCGTGTCGCAGGTTGCCGTGATAGGCGGCGACATAAAGGAGTATCAGATACTGCTGTCGCCAGAAAAGATGAATGCCTACGGCATTACTCTCGGAGAAGTTCTCGATGCGGCCGAGGAGATGAACCAGAACGCCTCGGGCGGTATCATATATGAGTACGGCAATGAGTATATTGTGCGTGGCATGGCTTCCACGACCGATGTGGAACAGATTGCCGCAAGTCTCGTGCGCATGTCGGACGGCGGTCAGCCTGTAGTGTTCGGCGATATAGCCGAGGTGAAGACAGGCCCTAAGGCGCCGCAGCTCGGCCTCGCTTCGGTGGAGGGACGGCCTGCCGTGCTGGTGACAGTGACGAAACAGCCGTATACCAGCACCATTGACTTGACTGAGACGCTCGATGCAACTATTGAAGAACTGCGCAGTTCGCTACCGGCCGATGTGGAGGTGTCGACCGATATATTCCGCCAGTCGCGTTTCATAGACAGTTCCATAAACAACATACGGGATTCGATAATCGAGGGCGCATTTTTCGTTGTCCTTGTACTGTTCGTTTTCCTGATGAACGGTCGTGTGACGCTTATATCGCTCACGGCCATGCCGCTGTCATTGTTGATTGCCGTCATATTCCTGCGTCTTACGGGGCATACTATAAACACAATGAGCCTTGGCGGTATGGCAATTGCCATAGGCTCGCTTGTGGATGACGCAATCATCGATGTGGAGAACGTATACAAACGTCTGCGCGAGAATTTTGCCCGTCCAAAGGAACAGCGTGAGAATACCCTAAAGGTGGTTTACGATGCATCGCGTGAAATACGTGTGTCGATAGTGAATGCAACGTTTATCACTATCGTGGCATTCGTGCCGTTGTTTTTCCTCGGCGGCATGGAGGGCAGGATGCTCAAGCCGCTGGGCGTGGCATTTATCGTGTCGCTGCTCGCATCGCTGCTTGTCGCCGTGACGCTGACACCCGTGATGTCGAGCTATATGCTTACATCCGACAGGGCTTTGCGCCGTCACACTTCCGAGCCTGCCGTGACGCGTTTCATCAAGCGTGTGTACGAAAAGGCCCTGCGATGGGTGCTGGGACACAGACGCATGGTATTCGGCACGGTTGGCGCATTGTTCGTAGGTGCCATTGCGGTATTCTGCACGTTCGGCAGCAGCTTCCTGCCGCCGTTTAACGAGGGTTCGCTCACTATCAATGTAGCCACGATGCCAGGGGTCTCGCTCGAAGAGTCAGACCGTATGGGACGAATGGTGGAGGAGATACTGCTCGAAGTGCCGGAAATACAGACCGTGGCCCGCAAGACCGGACGTGCCGAACTTGACGAACATGCCCTTGGGGTAAATGCATCTGAAATAGAGGCTCCGTTCGAACTTGACAAGCGCAGCCGTGACGAGTTCCTTGCCGATGTGCGGCAGCGTCTGGGTGGGCTTAAAGGGTTGACCATTGAGGTCGGACAGCCCATATCGCACCGAATAGATGCGATGCTGTCTGGCACCAAGGCCAACATCGCCATAAAGCTTTTCGGCGAGGACCTAAATAAAATGTACGATGTTGCCACACGCATAGGCCATGAGATAGGCTCTGTGGAAGGTATTGCCGACATAAGCGTTGAACAGCAGGTGGAACGTCCGCAGCTCAAGATAACGCCGCGTCGTGAAATGCTGGCAGCATATGGTGTGACGATGCCGGAATTCAACCGTTTCGTGGCAACGGCATTGTCCGGTCAGGTGGTGTCGCAGGTGTATGAAGGTAACAATACGTTCGACATAACGGTTAAGGTGGCCGACGACAGCCGCGGAACGATAGAGCGTGTTGGCGATATTCTTGTGGACGGCAACGGTGTAAAGGTTCCTTTAAGCTATATTGCCGATATAGAGTCATCGTCAGGACCGAATACCGTGAGCCGCGAGAATGTTAAACGTAAAATCGTTGTGTCGGCCAATGTCGTAGGTGGCGACCTTGGCGGTGCTGTGGAAGCTATACGAGAGGTGGTGGACAGTGAGATAGAACTGCCTGAGGGTTATTATGTGGAGTATGGCGGCCAGTTCGAAAGTCAGCAGTCTGCATCACGAACGCTCCTGCTGGCGTCGGTCATAGCCCTGTTGGTAGTATTCATGCTGTTGTTCCAGGAATTCAAGAGCGTGCCGATATCGGCCATGATTATGGTGAACCTCCCGTTTGCACTTATTGGCGGCGTGGTAAGCATATGGATAACTTCGGGTGTGGTGAGCATTCCGGCTATCATTGGTTTCATATCGCTGTTCGGCATATCGGTGCGTAACGGTATATTGCTCGTTTCGCATTACAACCATCTGCGCGGTGAGGGGTATTCTATGGGAGAGGCGGTAGTCCGCGGTTCGCTCGACCGTCTGACGCCTATACTTATGACATCGCTCACGACGGCGCTTGCACTGATACCTCTTGCAGTTAACGGAGATGTGTCGGGTAATGAGATACAGAGTCCCATGGCTCAGGTAATACTCGGCGGTCTGGTAAGTTCCACGCTGCTCAACGGTTTCGTGATGCCGATAATGTACATCTTTGTCAGCGGCAGGATGGAAGCACGCCGTACTGCAGCTGCTGCGCGTGCAGAGGAGAAAATGTTAACCGATAAATGAAACTGCGATGAATAAGAAGATAATATCACTGTTGGCGGCGGTTGTCGTTTCACTGCCGCTTTGTGCGCAGAGCGAGTTGGAACGTGTGCTCGAAAGCGTGGAACAGAACAACCTGTCGCTCCGCGCCGAAGCCTATGCCGTAGAGGGACGTACATATGAGGCACGTATGGGCAATTCGCTTGAACCGCTGTCGGCATCGTACAGTACGGTCGGTGAAAGTGCAGGTGAGATAGGTGCCGAGGGCGAACTCGAAGTGTCGCAGGCATTCGACATGCCGTGGCTGTATGCCGCACGCAGCCGTATGGCCGAGACTCGTGCGAAGCAGTACGAAACCGAATATCTTGCTTTGCGTCAGCAGATACTTCTTGAGGCCAAGGAGGTGTATCTCGAATTGTGCGTGCTTCATGAACTTTCGGCATTGAATAAACCGCGTCTGGCAGCAGCAGAGCATATGGCTGAGCTGTTCGCTACACGTTATGATACGGGAGATGCAACACTGGTTGATAAGAACCGTACGGAATTTGAATATCTGCTGTTAAGGGAGCAATTGTCGGCTGTAGACTTGCGTATCATAGAACTTAAGTCGCGTCTGGCGGACCTTAACGGTGGCACGGAACCGGAGTGTACGTACATGATGCCACCGGCCGATGTGCCGATGCCTCTGGATAGATTGTTGGCCGATTGGGAGGAGTATGCTCCTGACCTTACCGTACTGCGTCTCGAACATCAGAGTGCCGATAACGACGTGAAGGTAAGCCGCCGTCAGTCATGGCCCAAGGTTGAGATTGGGTATAAGTATGAGTATGGCGATGGCCGCAACAAGAATGGTCTCACTGCAGGGTTGAGTATTCCGATATTCTCAAACAGACATAATGTTAAGCGGGCAAAAGCTATGGAGTATGCGGCCAGGACAAGCGCCGAGGCGGCTCTGGCTGAACAGCGCAATACCGTGACCGAATTGTATATGCGTACCGATTATATTGGCCGTATGCTCGGGTCGTTCAGCACCATGCCAGATGCTGCATCGTATACCGACATGCTTGGCCGCCTGCTTGAAGCCGGACAGATAAACATTGTGGATTACTATTCGGAATTGGATACTTTCTTCAGTACGCTCGAGACTCGTATGCAGACTGACCTCGAATACAGAATAGGATTGGCACGATTGCTCGTTATATACATGTAGCAGGCAAGATACAATTTTGGGGCGGAGACAACCGGTTCTGGATGTCTCCGCTTTTTTATGTGTAAGCAGGCATTATGTTTTGGTTTTGCATGTGTTTTTGTGATTTGGTATTTTGCGCGATTTACTAGAAGACGCTACTTTTGCACGCTGTAGCCGCATTACGTCGGCGGCAGCCATATCATATGACTACAGAAGAATTGAAGGAAACGGCCGAATTTATTTCCGAGTATGCAACATGTCTGTTAGGATCCGGAGTGCATACATCGAGGGTGTTGCGTAATTCCACGAGAATATGTGATGCTTTGGGTGTAGGAATTCAGATGACGACACTGTCCAAAACAATTGTCATTACAGTATTCGATGCCCATGAAGGCACGTCGCATACCGAGGTATTATCGATTCCTGCATTACCAATTTCATTTGAGTACAATGCCGATCTGAGTGAACTCAGTTGGGATGTATACGATAACCGCATGCCTTTACGGGAAATCAAGGAGCGTTACAGGGAGATTGTGTCAAGACCGAAAATGTCTCGCTACATGATACTTTTACTCGTTGGATTGGCAAACGGTGCATTTTGCCGACTATTCAATGGGGCATGGGGGGCGGTTGTCATAGTTGTGCTGGCTACATGGCTTGGAGTGTTCGTCCGTCAAGAGATGCAAAAACGTAAAGTCAACCATTTCATAGTATTCATAGTGTCTGCTTTCGTGGCGTCGATGTTTGCATCATTGTCGCTTATTCCTGGCTGGACGCCAAATACAGCCATAGGTACGAGCGTGCTGTTTCTCATTCCGGGAGTGCCGTTGATTAACGGTATCATAGATATCATCGACGGACATACGTTAACAGGCGTGTCGCGTCTGATAAATGCCATGCTGCTAATTATATGTGTTGCAGTAGGTCTTTCTGTCCCATTGTTGTTGTTTGTTAAGAATTTGTTATGATAACGGATATAATTGTCGATGGGCTTTTGGCTGCCGTGGCAGCAATAGGCTTCGGCTCGTTTTCCTATCCTCCGCGTAGGGCATTCAAATACATCGGATTGCTGGGTGCTGTGGGGCATGCATTGAGGTATACGCTTATGGCCCATGCCGGACTGGATATTGCCACGTCGTCATTTTGCGCCTCATTGTGTATAGGTTTTCTCGCATTGCTTTTTGGACGCATGTCCCGATGTCCGCTTACGGTGCTGTATATACCCGCATTGCTGCCGATGATACCTGGCATGTATGCTTATAGAAGTGTTTTTGCATTAGTAAAACTGATGCAAAGCCTCAATGACTATGCAATGTCGGAAAAGTATATTAACCTTTTTATCGTCAATATGACGGTTGCTGTGAGTGTGATATTTCTGCTGGCCGTCGGAGCGACATTGGTGCTGTTCCTGTTTCCGAACAAGGCCTATACCATGACACGTCGCCGTCAGGTTGCATGACAATAGTCTAAGTACAATAAAGGCGCATGAACTCTGTCCATGCGCCTTTATTGTATTGGTGATATTTAGTATCTGTATATTTCAGATTTGAACGGGCCGTCCGGACTTACACCTATGTATGCGGCCTGTTCGGGAGTCAGACGTGTAAGGTGTACGCCGAGCTGGTCGAGGTGCAGACGTGCGACCTCTTCGTCGAGATGCTTGGGCAGGCATCGTACGCCGTATACGGGGTTTTCGCGTGTAGCCCACAATTCCATTTGTGCCAATACTTGATTGGTGAAGGAGTTGCTCATGACAAATGAGGGGTGGCCTGTGGCGCATCCGAGGTTGACGAGCCTTCCTTCAGCCAGTACGAATATGCTGTGTCCGTCAGGGAATGTATACTTGTCCACTTGCGGTTTTATCTCCGTTCTTGACACGGCGCTGTCACTGTCGAGGCGCGACATTTGGATTTCGTTATCGAAATGTCCTATGTTGCATACTATAGTCTGGTCACGCATGCCGTACATGTGCTCGAGGGTGATGATGTCACGGTTGCCGGTGCATGTGACAAAGATGTTGCCTTCTGCAAGAGCCTCCTCCACAGTCTTTACCTCGTAGCCTTCCATTACGGCTTGAAGTGCACATATAGGGTCTATTTCGGTGATGATGACCCTTGCTCCGTATGAACGCATGCTGGCTGCACAACCTTTGCCCACATCTCCGTAGCCGCATATTACAACTACCTTGCCTGCTATCATTACATCAGTGGCGCGTTTTATGCCGTCGGCCAAAGATTCGCGGCATCCGTAAAGATTGTCGAACTTGCTTTTGGTTACCGAGTCATTGACGTTTATGGCTGGTACCATGAGTTCACCACGCTCCTGCATCTGATACAGACGGTGTACGCCCGTTGTGGTCTCTTCCGATACGCCTTTCCACTCCTGTGCGAGACGATGCCATTTGCCGTAGTCTTCGGTAAGACATTTGCGCAGTGTGGCTATTATGGCAGCTTCCTCGTGAGAGGACGGTTTTGCATCGAGCAGTGACGGTGTGTCTTCAGTTGCGAAACCCTTGTGTATTAACAGTGTTGCATCGCCGCCGTCATCGACTATCAGGTTCGGCCCTTTACCGGATGGGAAAGTGAGGGCCATGGCGGTACACCACCAGTAGTCTTCAAGTGTTTCCCCTTTCCATGCAAATACCGGCACTCCGCGCGATGCTATGGCCGCTGCGGCATGGTCTTGCGTAGAGAATATGTTGCAACTGCACCAGCGTACGTCGGCACCGAGTTCGACGAGAGTCTCTATAAGTACGGCCGTTTGTATGGTCATGTGGAGTGAACCTGTAATGCGGGCACCAGCCAATGGCTTGGAAGGAGCGTATTTGCGCCTTACGGCCATAAGCCCCGGCATCTCTTTCTCGGCTATCTCTATCTCTTTGCGGCCCCAGTCGGCAAGCGACATGTCGGCTACCTTGTAGGGTATTGATTTGTCAAGAAACATGGTATATGAATTTTGTTGATTATGATCTTTTGAAAGCCTTATTGCATGCCATACAAAAGTAGCGATTATTCTTAAAAGGCGGTAGGGAAAATCGACAGTTTCAGGGCTATACGGTAGGGATGCCGTTATTGGTGGCGAAATATGCGAGTATGGCCTTGCGGTCGATTTCGAGTTGGTTTCTGAGACTCTCTATATCAGGGAAACGTCGCTCGGGACGGATGTAGGATAGTAGTGATACCGTGACGGTTTGGCCGTAAATGTCGCCGGAAAAACCGAACAGGTGAGCTTCGGCGAACCGTTCCGTTCCGTGGCCTATGGTGGGACGTGTGCCTATGTTGAGCATGGCACGATAAAAGGTATCACCTATTCGGACTAGGGCAGCATAAACACCGTTGGCGGCATCGTTGTCGTAGGATATTCGTATGTTGGCTGTCGGAAAGCCAAGCGTACGTCCTATCTGATTGCCGTGTATGATTTCTCCTTTTATTTCCCGTGTCATGCCTGAAATGGTTTTCATTGACAAATGTAATCTTAATATGTCAGATAGTGCAATGTGCTCCTGTATTTTTATAATTGCATGCGGATGTATGTGCCTGAATAAAGGTTGTGCCGTAATGTGTTTTTTTAGTAAATTGCAACGTTTTCAATCATTATTGACAGATGCAGGAGATAGAGCATAAGAAAGGCAAGATATACTATTCAATGGGTGAGGTGGCCGAAATGTTCGATGTCAACCCTTCGTTGCTGCGTTATTGGGAACAGGAATTCGATATATTGAAGCCTCATCGCAACAAAAAAGGCAACAGACTGTTTACACCCAAAGATGTAGACAATCTGCGTATCATATATCATCTTGTCAAGGAACGCAAGATGAAAATTGAGGTTGCACGCAAGTATATCAAGGACTATCGCAAGGAAATTGACCGTGATGCCGAAATCACAGAGAAATTGATGAATATACGTGCCATGCTGCTTCAGATAAAGCAGGACCTTGCGTATGATGGGCAGGTGGTAGATGAGGATATGGAATATGATGATGCCGAAGTATTTGCAGCTTCTGCTGAAGAGAATGCGGAACCCAAGGTGGTTGTTGAAGATGCCCCGCGGATTTTAGAAGAGCAGGAAGCCACAGCCGTACAGAAACCGCCGTTCGAGGAACAGGTACTGTTTGATGTAGCAGTACCGTTGGAATTCGTACAAGGAGATGCGGTGCCTGTGGATGACGGCTTTGCATCTGCCATGGCTGCTTTTGAAAACGTGCATGCCAGCCTTGGACAGGATGAAGAACCAGATGAGCAGAACCAGAAAGCGCAGGTTATCGAGCAGACATTGTTCTGATGGTAACGTGCGGATAAATAACAACTGTCAATTATGAAAGTCAGTGATATAGTGGCTCCGCTCGAGGAGGCGGCTCCGCTTTTTCTGCAGGAAAGTTATGACAATGCAGGACTGCTGGTCGGCAATCCGGATGCAGAGATAAACAGTGCCCTTGTATGTGTAGATGTTACGGAGGCCGTTCTCGATGAGGCGGTCGCGTTGGGGGCTGGATTGATAATATCGCATCATCCGTTGATGTTTCATCCGCTGCGACATATCGTGGGGGCAACATATATAGAACGTGCCGTGGCGACTGCGTTGCGTCATGATATAGCTATTTATGCCAGCCATACCAATCTGGACAGCGCGCCTGGAGGCATGAGCTTCGAGTTGGGGCGTTTGCTGGAACTTTGTGACATGGAGTTGCTTGACGGCGGTAATCACGCCATGCCTGGTGCTGGTTTTGGAGTCATAGGCAATCTGCAAGAGCCAGTGCCCACAATGGACTTTCTGTATATGGTGAAGGAGAGGCTTGGTGTTGGCTGTGTGCGTTACAGCAATGTGGTGCGCAATGTCACAAGTCGTGTGGCATTGTGTACGGGTGCAGGGGCATCCATGATGGAGGATGCCCGGCGTGCGGGTGCCGATGTATATGTGTCATCAGATTTCAGATACAACAATTTTCTTGATGCTGACAGAGACCTCGTAATTGCGGATATAGGACATTTCGAGAGTGAATATTGCGCTATAGGACTTATATGTGAAATTATTAGAAAAAAAATAGCTAATTTTGCACTCTATAAAAGTTTGCAATCGGTTAATCCGGTTAACTATTTGATATAAGCATAAATAACTACAAGATATGGCAACAAGCAGAAGGACGGCAGATGCTGTCGATTATTCCATGCAGGAGAAGATAATGGCGCTTTACGACCTTCAGAAAATCGACTCCCAGATTGATGAAATCAATAAAATCAAAGGTGTGCTGCCTGCCGAGGTTCAGGACCTTGAGGACGAAGTGACCGGCCTTCAGACCCGTATCGACAATATCAAGGCCAGCATTGATGAGTTGAACCTTCAGGTGAAGCAGGCCAAGGAAGATACAGAACAGGCAAAAATACAGATATCCAAATACAACGAGCAACAGAAGAATGTCCGCAATAACCGTGAGTTCGATGCCATTTCCAAGGAGATAGAGTATCAGGAACTTCAGATACAACTTAACGACAAGCATATTAAGGAGTATACGGCCGAAATTAAGAGCAAGAAGAAACAGGTGGAGGATACTGCAGCTGTGCTTGAGGAGCGTAAAATAGACCTTGAGGCAAAGCGTACAGAACTTAATAGCATAGACATGGAGACAGCCGATGAAATGGCGCGTCTCAAGGGCGAGGAGGAGAAGGCAATGGCCAAGATAGATGAGAGACTTCTTGCTGCTTATGCCCGTATTCGTTCCAATGTACGCAACGGTTTGGCTGTCGTTACTGTCAAGAGAGATGCGTGCGGTGGTTGTTTTAACCGTATACCTCCGCAGCGTCAATTCGAGATAAGGCAGAATAAAAAGATTATTGTTTGCGAATATTGCGGGCGTATACTTGTATCGGACGAACTCCACGAAGAGGAGAAATAAAAACGACGCAGCGGTCGCAGGTAAAGGCGGTGCCGAATTTCGGCACCGCCTTTTTATTGTTTTGTGCGTTGGTATTATTCCTGACAAATCGCCGGACTCTCTTTTATTTTACTAACTTTGTCTGGATTAAATGACTGTAAATGGGTGATAAGGAACATAACAGCGGAGGGAAGATACGTACCGGTGTATGGTATCTGTTGAGCCACTTTACCAGAAAACAGCGTGTCAGCATACGTGAGCGCGGTAATAACGACAGGGAGGTGTGGTATATTTATATTAGCCCTATGCGTATCACGTTGGCTGTGCTTGGCGTATTGATTGTGATGTTTGCAATCGTGGTGACAGGGGTTGTTTACACTCCGGTGCTCGACGCGCTGCCCGGATATCCGGGACGCAAGGCTCGCGAGATGTTGACGGAAAACATCATGCGTATTGACTCGCTGGAGTACAGAATGCGCATCATGCAGGAATATTGTAACAATGTTGCCCTTATTATGGAGTGTGGCGTGCCTGTATTGCATGATGCTGCCGTGCGTGGCGATTCATTGGTGCGCGATCGAGAGGTTGTGGTACCGTCGAGGGCAGACAGCCTGTTGAGAGCGCAGATTGAGGGAACCGGCCGTTTTGCATTGGTGCCCTCTGCATCTCTTCCGGCCGGCAGTGCCGTGACACGTACGGAGTTTGTAGCTCCGATAGAGGGAGTGGTTGTGCAACGTTTCGAACCGTTGGCTGGCATGCCTGGTATGGGTATTGTGCCAGACCGTTCGCAACAGGTTGTGGCCACGCAGGCTGGTACGGTGGTGATGAGCCAGTGGACACCAGAGGATGGCAATACGATAGAAATACAGCACAATAACGGTTATATATCGTTCTACAAGCATAATACTCAATTGCTTAAGAAGGTGGGTGAAAGAGTGACTGCCGGTGAGGCAATTGCGTATATGGAGCGTGCAGACAGCGTGGCTGTTTTGCAGAGTGAATTTATCTTTGAGTTGTGGAACAACGGAATGCCAGTTGACCCGCAGCAATATGTCATATTCCGATAGAAAGGCGGTGATGAAGCAGAAAATAGCATTGCTCGGCTCTACAGGGTCGATAGGTGAGCAGGCACTTGATGTGGTGAGGACCCGCAGCGACAGGTTCGAGGTGGCTGTACTTACAGCCGGCAGAAATTGGAAAAGGTTGGTTGAGCAGGCGATTGAGTTCGAGCCAGATGCAGTTGTGATAGCAGAAGAAAATCATTACCGTGAGTTGCGTGAGGCATTGTCGTCACGGCCTGTCAAGGTGTATGCCGGTGCGGATGCCATAGAACAGGTTGTGCGTGGTGGCAATGTCGATGTAGTGGTGAATGCATTGGTCGGTTATGCCGGCATGAAACCGTCACTTGCAGCCGTACAGGGTGGCAAGAAACTCGCTTTGGCAAACAAGGAAAGTCTTGTCATAGCCGGACGGCAGATAATCAGTGCAGCAGAGGAGAACGGAGCCTCGATACTCCCTGTGGATTCGGAACATTCGGCCATATTCCAGTCAATGGTCGGAGAGGTGTCTCCTGCTCGCAGACTGATACTTACTGCGTCTGGTGGCCCGTTTCTGCGCACACCGCGAGAAAAACTTTGCGAGGTGACGGTCGAGCAGGCATTGAAACATCCTAATTGGAGAATGGGGGCAAAAATCACGGTTGACTCTGCGACAATGGTCAATAAGGGCTTTGAGGTTATAGAGGCGCATTGGCTGTTCGGTTTTCCTGCCGGGCGCATAGACGTGTTGGTACATCCCCAGTCTGTGGTACATTCCATGGTGGAGTATGAGGACGGTGCCGTGAAAGCTCAGCTCGGAACTCCTGATATGCGCCTGCCGATACAGTATGCGCTTACTTTTCCGGACAGACCTGATTATGGCGGCAGCAGGCTGGATTTCGCTAAGACAGGAACTTTGACTTTCGAGGAGGTGGACGGTGAGAAATTTCCTGCACTTGGCATTGCCTACGAATGTCTTAGGCGCGGAGGCAGTGCACCATGTGTGATGAATGCAGCAAATGAGGTAGCTGTGTCAGCTTTTCTGCAAGGCAAGATACGGTATATTGATATTGTCCGATTGATAGAGCGAGCCTTGGAACAGGCTAACCATCTCGTCGACCCGCAGGTGGATGATTATGTGTATCTCGATAGTGAAGTGCGTCGCATGACAACAGAATGGATATGATGACGGGAGCGGAGGCAGACAGGAAACTCAGTGTAATGCAGGTTTTCGCGTCGTCAGGATGGGGCGGAGGCGAAAAGTATGCTTTTGACTTGTCGGTAGCGTTGGCGCGCGACGGACACATGGTGACTGTGGTGTCGCGTCATTCGGATATAATACGGGATAAATGTGTCGGTGCAGGGTTTCAGTACGAGGAGATGCCGTTGGGTGGAGTGCCCGATTTGGTGTCGGCATGGAAACTTGCGCATCTGGTGCGCAGCGCAAAAGCCGACATAATCCATGTGCATAATTTCAAGGATGCCTTTACGGCCGTATATGCAGCCAAACTGTGTGGTGCAGTGAAGGTGGTTGTGACGCGCCATTTGGTCAGACGTGGTAAGAAAACGGCATTGTACAGATGGCTTTACCGTAATTTGGACGCCATGGTGTTCGTCTCAGAGTTGGCGCGCGGAGAGTTTCTTTCCGGTGTGCATAGTTTGGAAAACAGAGCTACTGTAATATATAATGGCATCAAGGCGGATGGCAGGCAGGAGTCTGTTGATGTACGCAGTCGGTATGATATCGGCAAGGATGTGTTTCTGGTTGGTTTTACAGGACGTGTGGTGCCGGAGAAGGGTGTCGATGTGCTTGTCAAAGCTGTGGGAATGACACAGTCAAATATAGCTGTATTGGTGGCCGGAAGCGGCGATATTGAATATGTGGAATCGCTGAAACAGCTTGCATGCGAGCACGGAGTATCAGACCGCGTGACATTCTGTGGATATGTCGATGATGTAGAGAGTTTTGTCGCGTCAGTAGATGTGGGAGTAGTGCCATCCATAGCAAGAGAGGCCTTTTGTTTCTCGGCGGTAGAGTATATGAAGGCAGGCAAACCTGTGGTGGCTTCCGGTAACGGTGCGCAGGCCGAATATATCTGTGACGGCCAGAACGGATTGCTTGTTCCGGCTGGTGATGCCGAAGCCTTGGCGATGGCTTTTGATAGACTTGCTGGTGATGCGGCATTGCGCGAAAGGTTAGGGAAGGCCGCCAGACAGACATTCGTAGATAATTTTGGTTACGAGAAGTTTTATGGCCGCATGATGGAGGTTTACCGTCATGTAGTGTCCTTATAGTTGACGGTGCCATGTAATAAAGTGCCGCTGTCGGCGTTTTGTTTATCCTGCACCCGGTGCAGGAAAGATACGGAATGATGTTTATGGAGATATTGATAAAGATACTTCAGTTTGTACTGAGCTTTTCATTGCTTGTGATAATTCATGAGTTCGGACATTTTATGTTCGCACGTATATTTGGCGTGAGGGTCGAACAGTTCCAGTTGTTTTTTGGACGTCCATGGTGCTCTGTAACCCGTGGCGGAACACGTTACGGCATAGGCTGGATACCTTTTGGCGGATATGTGAAACTTGCCGGAATGATAGACGAGAGCATGGATACCGAACAGATGAAAAGTGAACCGAAACCAGACGAGTTTCGAAGCAAGCCTGCATGGCAACGTTTGCTCATAATGGTGGGCGGAGTATTGATGAATGTACTTTTCGCGTTTCTCATTTACGTAGGCATGAGCTGGAAGTGGGGTGACAGCTATTGGTCTACGCAGGATATGCAGTACGGTTATGTGTTCAGCGAAAATGCAGAACAGATGGGTTTTCGTGACGGTGACCGTATCATATCAGTAAACGGTGTGGAATATGAAGATTTCATGGAACTGCGTATAGCATTGCTGCTGGAGCAGAACTATGAGGCCAAGGTGCTGCGTGACGGTGATACGGTAACATTCCGTACGCCTGATATGTCTGTCATGGAACTGTCGCAGGACATGGAATTCATCACTCCCAGATATCCATTTCTTGTCGGGCAGGTTGTTGAGAATGGTGCTGCCGCTTTGGCAGGCATCGAGACTGGAGACCGTCTTGTGGGGGTCAATGGCTGCAGTCTGGAATATTTTGACGAATACATACAGGTGCTGCCTGAATTGAGAGGTAGTAATGCGGATATAGAGGTTGTACGCGATAGCGCCGGAGTTGATGTCAGGCGCAACTTTACGGTTGCCGTGTCGCCCGATGGTAAAATAGGAGCGGGTGTAGACATGCTTGCCATTACTCCGATACATACGCGCAGCTATTCGTTGTGGCAGGCCATACCGGCCGGTGGTCACAGACTCTGTGAAGAGATAGGCAGTTATTGTAAACAGTTGAAGCTTGTATTCAAACCTCAGACGGAAGCCTACAAGTCGATAGGCGGCCCGCTGTCGATAGGCAATATATTCCCGTCGATGTGGAGCTGGCCTGTATTTTGGGAGATAACGGCATTGTTGTCCGTAATACTGGCCGTAATGAATATACTTCCGATACCTGCGCTTGATGGAGGTCATGTGTTGTTCCTTTTGGTGGAGATTGTTACAGGACGTAAACCTGGCGACAAATTCATGACTTATGCGCAAATGGCAGGGATGGCAATACTGTTTGCTTTGTTACTTTATGCAACAAGCAATGATATAAGCAGGTTCATAATAAGATAGACCATCTGTGACAAAAACCATGGCAAAAGTTAAAAAAGCGTATTTCTGTACGGCGTGCGGTTATGAGGCACCGAAATGGCTCGGCAAGTGTCCTTCGTGCGGGGAGTGGAATACGTTCACGGAAGAGGTTGTGGGGCACGGAGATGACCGTGGTCAGTTGACCTATGAGCGTCAGACGGCATCTCGTCCGATGCCTGTCGGTGAAATAGAGGAGGCTGTGCATCGCAGATTAGACCTTGGAAGCACAGAGGTGAACCGTGTGCTAGGCGGTGGAATGGTGCAGAGGTCTTTGGTGCTGCTTGGCGGAGAACCGGGTATAGGCAAATCGACAATGGCTCTACAACTGGCCATGCGCAGCAACGGATTGCGTACGCTGTATGTGTCGGGCGAGGAATCTCCGCAGCAGATAAAAATGAGGGCTACTCGTCTGGAGGGTGGCAACGGCGAGTGTCTGGTTTATGCCGAGACGCTTCTTGAGGATATCATACGTCAGGCCGAGGCCGTTAAACCAGACCTCATGGTAATCGACTCGATACAGACCATATACAGTCAGGTGCTGGAGTCGTCTCCGGGCAGCGTATCGCAGATAAGGGAGTGTGCAGCCATGTTGCTGAAGTATGCCAAGACGACAGGAACATCAATACTCCTGATAGGTCATATTACCAAGGACGGTACTATAGCAGGTCCGAAGGTGTTGGAGCATATTGTCGATGTGGTGCTTCAGTTTGAAGGTGACGGCAATAACGTGTACCGCATTCTGCGAGGCATAAAGAACCGTTTCGGCGCGACGTACGAAATTGGCGTTTTCGAAATGCGCGGTGACGGTCTTGCCGAGGTAGCCAATCCGTCGGAAATACTGCTGTCACATTATGATGAACCTTTGAGCGGTATAGCCGTTGGGGCGGCAGCAGATGGCATACGTCCGTATCTTATCGAGGTACAGGCGCTGGTCAGCGGCGCCGCATACGGTACTCCGCAGCGCTCTGCGACTGGGTTCGATGTCAGAAGACTTAATATGCTTCTTGCCGTACTCGAAAAACGTGTCGGTATGAAGATGTATCAGAAAGATGTGTTCCTCAATTTTGCCGGCGGTTTCAAGGTGGCAGATACAGGATTGGACCTTGCCGTGGCTGCAGCCGTGCTGTCGTCATACTTCGACCGTCCGCTTGCCGAAGGTGTATGCTGTGCAGGCGAAATTGGTCTGTCGGGCGAGGTGCGCCCAGCTCCGCGTACATATCAGCGTATTCTTGAAGCTGCAAGACTTGGTTTCAACCGTATAGTAGTTTCGGCATATTACAAGGAACAGACGTCACTTCCGAAAGGTATACGTGTTGTGAAGGTCGGACGCATCGACCAGTTGGGTAAGGCTATATTTACTTCCGAGGAATAGTTCGCGGGACATAATATGAAAAACGGCCGACACTTGGAGAAAGTGTCGGCCGTAATTTTGTGCGCTCCGTAATTATTTGGCAAGCGAGAAGTGCTCTTTTGTCACGCCGCACAGCGGACATGTCCAATCGTCGGGTATGTCTTCAAAAGCGGTGCCGGGAGCTATGCCGCCGTCAGGATCGCCTACGGCAGGGTCGTATACGTAACCGCATACGTCGCAAATGTACTTTTCCATATTCTTAAATTGTTGTTTGTATTCATGCCTTAATGGCATATCATATTGGCAAGATACAAAATTGTTGTCAAATACATAAAACTATTATGAAATATGTGGTTGAAAAGTTAAATGAACAGGCGTTATAATAATTCAGCAGAAAAAGAGTTATCTTTGTATATTCTGCCATAGGCATAATGCCTGGCAGTCATTGTCTAGAATGTCTTATGAGAAGTGGAATAGGTACATACATATTGATAATCCTGCTCGTATTGATGCTGTTCGGATTGATTTCCGTCGGTGATGTATTGAGTTTGGTCTTTTACATTATACTTGGTATCGTCATACTCGGTATAGTTGGAGTGTTGGCATTCCGTTACAAGATGAACCGTCTGCGCCGTCAGATGGAGGAGAACGGGGAAACATTCCGCGGATATTCGTGGGGCAGCGGACATGCAAGGCAAGAGAAAAGAGATGGAGAGGTTACCATACAGCGTACACAGGCTGCCGAAGAGAAAAAAGTTAGCAGCAGTGTCGGAGATTATGTTGAGTATGAGGATATAAACGACAGTCAAAGCAGATAGCATATGGGCATTTTTAATGTCATAGGGAAGTATGTCGTGCTGATGGGCAAAGTGTTTTCCCGTCCTGAACATGTGAGTGTTTACCGCCGCAGAGTGCTGGACGAGATGGAGTCGCTCGGTCTTAATTCAATAGGCATCGTATCACTTGTGTCAGTGTTCATGGGGGCGGTGCTCATGCTGCAGATGTGTATTAATTTCGAGTCGCCGTTCATTCCCAGGGAACTTATGGGATATGCCACGCGCGAGGTGATGATACTGGAATTCAGTTCTACGGTAGTGGCATTGATATTGGCGGGGCGTGTGGGGTCGAGCATTGCATCGGAAATAGGAACGATGCGCATAACGGAGCAAATAGATGCACTCGAAATAATGGGTGTCAATTCCGCAAGTTATCTTATTCTGCCCAAGATAATTGCCACTATGATTTTCTTTCCGCTGTTGGCCGTGCTCAGTATAATCGTTGGTCTTATTGGCGGATATGTCATAACGCTTGTGACGGGAATAGTTATTATAGATACTTATATTGAAGGCCTGCAGATGGATTTCAAAATATTTTCTGTGGTATATGCCTTGATTAAAATGATTGTTTACGCGTTCATCATAACTTCCATATCCGGATTTTACGGCTATTATGCCCGTGGAAACTCTCTCGAAGTGGGGCGTGCCAGTACAAAAGCTGTGGTGGTAAGTTCCGTGGTGATACTTATGATGGACCTTGTAATTACCCAAATATCCTATTTGTGATACGTTGCGAACATATATGCAAGTCATTTGACGGCAAGCAGGTGTTGAAGGACATATCGGCCGAATTTCTGCCAGGCGAAATAAACATGATAATAGGTCGCAGCGGGTCGGGTAAGACAGTGCTTATAAAATGTATTGCCGGTCTTTTCAATGTCGATGGTGGTGAAATATATTATGGAGACACTCTGTTTACTTCTCTCGATTTCAAGCAACGCAAGGCCATAAGGCGCGATGTCGGCATGATATTTCAGGGAGGAGCGTTGTTGGACTCCCTTACAGTGGAGGATAATGTGCGTTTCCCGTTGGACATGTTCACTGAGCAAAGCATGGCCGAGAAGCGTGAAAGAGTTGAATTCTGTTTGCGGAGGGTAAATCTCGATGGTGCAGGTAAACTTTATCCGGCTGAGTTGAGCGGCGGCATGACGAAACGTGTCGCCATAGCACGCGCAATCGTCATGAACCCGCGTTACCTTTTTTGTGACGAACCGAACTCAGGCCTTGACCCTGTTACCTCCAATGTGATAGACCGTCTGATATACGATATTACCAAGGAATACGGCATAACGACCATTGTCAATACGCACGATATGAATTCTGTCATGGAAATAGGCGAGAAAATCGTTTTTATCAATAATGGATGCAAGGAGTGGGAAGGCTCGTCGGCAAACCTGTTTACGGCCGACAACGAAGCTTTGAATGATTTCGTATTCGCGTCCAGCATGGCCAAGACGGTAAAAGCGGCATCGGACAACGGACATATCTCCGGAAATTGGAACAATATGCGGTAAATTTCGGCTTTCGTGTCAAAAGTCGTTGATTGGCTGGTAAAAGATTTATACATTTGTAATGTATAATATGGTGTGAACCTAAAACTTATTTAAATAACCATATAACCAATAAAGTATCATGTCACAGATTAAAATCGGTATCAACGGTTTCGGTCGTATCGGCCGTCTTGTTTTCCGTGCAGCACTCAAACAGGGTGGAGTAGAGGTAGTAGGTATCAATGACCTTATCTCGGTCGATTACATGGCTTATATGCTCCGTTACGATAGCGTACACGGTCATTTCGACGGCACAGTTGACGTTCAGGACGGCAACCTTGTGGTTAACGGAAAGAAAATACGTGTAACAGCTGAAAAAGATCCGGCAAACCTCAAATGGGATGAAATAGGTGCTGAATATGTAGTTGAATCCACAGGTCTTTTCCTTACCAAGGAACTCGCTGGCGCACACCTCAAGGCCGGTGCAAAGCGTGTAGTGATGTCGGCTCCTTCGAAGGATGACACCCCCATGTTCGTAATGGGTGTAAACAACGAAACTTATGCAGGTCAGACTATCGTTTCGAACGCATCTTGCACCACCAACTGTCTTGCCCCTCTTGCAAAGGTGGTTCACGACAAGTTCGGTATCGTTGAAGGTCTTATGACCACCGTCCACGCTACAACTGCTACCCAGAAGACCGTTGACGGTCCTTCGATGAAGGACTGGAGGGGAGGCCGTGCTGCTGCTGGCAACATCATCCCGTCGTCCACTGGTGCTGCAAAGGCAGTAGGTAAGGTTATTCCGTCGCTTAATGGCAAACTGACCGGCATGTCGTTCCGTGTGCCGACACTCGACGTATCCGTTGTTGACCTTACCGTACGTCTTGAAAAGTCCGCTACCTATGAAGAGGTTAAGGCTGAAATCAAACGTGCGTCCGAAAATGAACTCAAGGGTATCCTCGGCTATACTGAAGATGCAGTTGTTTCGTCTGATTTCCTCGGCGATTCACGAACTTCCATTTTCGACGCAGAAGCTGGTATAGCGCTCAACGGTAATTTTATGAAGCTTGTAAGCTGGTATGACAACGAATGGGGTTACTCCAATAAGGTTGTTGAACTTATCAAGTACATGGCTACTAAATAAGTTCACGGCTAACAGGGTATAATGATGCCGTGTTGCGGTATTGTCAGGCAGGCTGCATTGCAGCCTGCCTTTTTTGTACAAGACGGAAAAGTATGTGCAAAAAACGGACACTTTTGCAAGCGTCCGTTTCAGTAATAGAGATATTTGTCCTTATTTTTCTTTGCAGTCGAAGTCGTAACCGAGTCGCTTGCCTGTCGTAAGCTTGGACAGTTCGTTGCGTGAGTTGAACTGCTCTACTGTAGCCCTCTTGAAGAAGTCGTATGGCGGGACGTATAAGTCAAAATCGAGTGCGAATAATATAGCTGCTTCGAGCATCTCTCTTATCGCCTGCTTGTCAATCTGGCGTGTGCCAAACCTGTCGCGTCTTTGCGAGCAATTTCCTTTGCCTTCGAAGAAATACTGCATCTGGTGATTGACAAATATTCGCCCGATAAGATAGCCTTCGTCTTCTGCCTTGTTGTATCTGAAGGAGTCAGACAGGAAGTTGTAGATGTTTATTATGCCGCAATATGCGTTGTCGGGATTTTGCGACAGATAGTTATTGTCCCATACGCCGTGTCCCTGCGGAAAGCGGAAAACATCGGTCTGCATGGCGAATATGAGTATGTCGTCAGCAACCTGTATCTGAGCCTCGAATTTGCTTCGGTCGCGGTATTCGATGCGAATTCGCCGGTCTATTTTTTCGTCGAGTTCGTCATCGAGTTCTGCTGACATCTCAAGAAGCGTCTCTTTAAGTTCGTTGAATACAACGAACGTATTGTCTTCTACTCTTTGTTTGATTGACGCTTTGTGCGTAACTTTTTCGATAATTTCCTGTTTACATGCTCCGTCGGCATCCATACTGAATAAATATATGTTTTGGTTTATTTTATCCTTTTTGGGGTCGGTCGATATACACGATAACTCCTTCCGTAACCTTACCGTCAGGAAGATTGCGTTTATTGAACCTTTTTAGACGGCGTTCGGATATACCTAATGTTTCGGACAGTTTGGCATATGTGTCGTCGTTTTGGGCTATTATGTAGCGTGTGCCGTCGCATTCGAAAATGCCGTGTCCGTCGACATAATTTACCGCTACCTGGTAGTTGTCTATGTCTACAGGTCGTGTTGGGTAGTAGGCATCCACCATATCTTCCATAGATGGGACGATTGACAGTGGTTCCACGCCTGCCAGATATGACGGGTACTCACCATAGTCGAGTAGATACAGTTCGTAGTCCTCAATGCATTGTATCAATGAGTTGGCATATGTTGGCGATGTTGCATAGCCGCACTCCTTCAGACCGTATGCCCAGCCTTTGTAATCGTGTTGATCTAGCTGGAACAGGCGTTCGTAACGGGGACTGTTCTTGAGAAATTCGGAATGGTCTCGATAGGAGTCGAGAACAGAACCGTAACGGCGAAAACATTCCTGCGCGGCATCGTCGTCGTAGCGTACGGTATCGCCAATCCAATTGCTTTTGCATTTTATGCCGAAGTGATTGTTGGAGCGGCGCGAAAGGTCACTGTTCCCATAACGCGACTCAACAATACCCTGAGCGATCTTGATGCTTGCCGGTATACCGTATTCCTTTTGTTGCTGAATAGCCAAAGGAGCGAATGTGGCAATGTATTCCTCTTTTGTCATTTGTCTTTGGGCCAATAAGTCTGCAGTGTTGAATATGCAGACTGTAAGCATGACAATTGACAACAGTCTTTTCATGATGAATGTCAGTTTTTTGGTGAAAGTACAAACAACTTACAAATATACGGAGATTTGGCGAATATGTTGTGAATATGTGTGAAAACATGTTCATGCGTTAAATTTGGAAATCAGCGAAAAAACAGTAGCTTTGCATTTCGCCATCAGTACGAGTGTGCTGATATAATGAAAAATTTACTAAGTTATGTTTACCGAACAAGCGAACAAAATATTTGAGCGTTCAATAGAAGACTATCACAATTATGATAACGTGGACCATCCGATAGCCAATCCATATACTCCGGGCAGTATAGAGCATCTGCTTTATCACAAGAACTGGATAGATACCGTACAATGGCATCTTGAGGATATAATCAGAGACCCTAATATCGACCCTGTAGAGGCTCTGAAAATAAAGAGACGTATTGATGCATCAAACCAGGAGCGTACCGATATGGTGGAATATATCGATAGCTGGATGCTCGAGAAGTACAAGGATGTGAAGATGGCTCCCGATGCCCGTATCAATACCGAAACCCCGGCATGGGCTATTGACAGGCTTTCAATCCTCGCCCTCAAGATATATCATATGGAACAGGAAGTTAGGCGTCAGGATACCGACGAGGCTCACCGTGCTGCATGCGGCAAGAAACTCGCCGTACTGCTGACACAGAAGGCTGACCTTTCGACGGCCATCGAAGAACTGTTGGAGGACATAGAAGCGGGACGCAAGTACATGAAGGTGTATAAGCAGATGAAGATGTACAACGACCCGTCGCTCAATCCAGTTCTTTACGGTAAAAAGTAGTCGTTTGCATACTTTGTTGCCCGCCGCATGCGTTGATATGATGCATAGGCGGGCGGCTTTGCATATTGATGTGAGGTTCTGACGGAAATTGGGAACAAATGAAAATACGTGGTATAGTGGTAAAGAAAAAGGAGATAGGGCATCTTCTGGTCATACGTCTTTCAGCTATGGGAGATGTGGCTATGGCGGTGCCGGTGATTGCAGCGCTCCGCAATGCTTATCCGGAGCTGAAAATAAGTGTGCTCACACGCAGGGGGTTTCATGCATTTTTCAGGGGTGTGCCCGGCATTGATTTCGTGGACTTCGACCCGACCGGACGCCACAAGGGATTTGGCGGTCTGGTGCGTTTGGCGGGAGAGTTACGTGCGCGTGGCATAGATGCAGTCGCTGATTTGCATGACGTACTACGTACAAAGGTACTCAGGATGTTGCTTCTACCATGCGGCGTGCATTTTTCCGTGATAGACAAGGGACGTGCTGAAAAGAAGGAGATGACGCGCCGTACCGACAAAAAACTCGTACAGCTACCGGCAATGACGGAACGTTACCGGCAGACGTTTGAAGGTCTCGGACTTCATTTTGAACTGCCGGCAAAAGCCCTTCGTAAAGAGTTTCCGGTGCCAGAAACCATAAGCAAGGCGGCAGGCGAGAAGAATGGCGTATGGGTCGGTATAGCCCCGTTTGCCAAACATAAGGGTAAGATATATCCCATACCACAAACCGATGAATTGATAGGAATTTTGGCCAGCCGGTACGAACGTGTATTTGTTTTTGGTGGTGGCGATTACGAGAAAAGTTTTGCCGAAGGCATGGAGAGACTGCATGACAGAGTGGTGTCGGCTATTGGCAAAATGTCGATGTCGGAGGAGATGGACCTCATGTCCAATCTCGATGTCATGGTATCGATGGATTCCGCAACGATGCACATATCGTCACTGCTTGGTGTGCCGGTGGTGTCGGTGTGGGGGGCAACTCATCCATACGCCGGATTTTACGGTTACGGCCAGGACCCTGCAAATGCCGTGCAGTCCGACATGGCATGCAGGCCGTGTTCGGTGTTCGGTGACAAGCCGTGCATATTCGGCGATTACAGATGTATGCTTGCCATAAAACCGCAGGATGTGGCCGACAGGGTGGCCGCAGTGGTTGCCGGAGGCAATGATATAGAGAAAAATAACCGTTGTGAGAGAAAAGGAAAGTCGTCGTGATTTTCCTGTTATATAATTCACACGAAGCTTTGCGCTCTTGAAAATAAAGGTTATCTTTGACATGTCGTTCCGTTTAGAACGGTAATGTGCCGTTGGTGTTCGGACGGCGTTGCAAATAAAAGAAGAATATTAACCATCAAATTTTTCAGCGATGAATATACCTGCTAATCTCAAGTATTCCAATGATCACGAATGGGTAAGGGTTGAAGGCAACGAAGCATATGTCGGCATTACCGATTTTGCACAGAGCCAGCTTGGCGATATCGTATTCGTGGATGTTCCTACTGTGGGCGAAAATCTTTCGCAGAATGAGGTATTCGGTTCGATAGAGGCTGTTAAGACCGTATCGGATGCATTCCTCCCCGTAGGTGGCGAAATCCTCGAATTCAACGAGGCTCTCGAGAACGACCCCGCTCTTGTTAACAAGGACCCGTACGGTGAAGGCTGGATTATCAAGATGACCATAGCCGATGCCGCAGAGCTCGATACTCTGCTCTCCGCTGAGGACTACGCAAAGCTCATAGGCTAAATTACAGCGGGAAGCCGAAAGGCTTCCCTTTTTTCAGTTCAGGTTATATCAGGCCGGATTTCCGGCAGGCGCACGTTTCGCAAGAAACGGACGCCGAGGTTTAAAAGGTTAAACATAAAACAACAAGTATTATGTCAAAAGTAACGGTCGTAGGTGCCGGTAACGTAGGCGCTACGTGTGTAAATGCTCTGGCTATCCGTGAGATAGCAGGTGAAGTCGTATTGCTCGACATCAAGGAAGGTCTTGCAGAAGGCAAGGTTCTCGATATGTATCAGACAGCTACGCTGATGGAATTCGATACCAATCTCGTAGGTGTGACCAACGACTATGAGAAAACTGCAAACTCGGACGTGGTTGTAATCACTTCCGGTATGCCGCGTAAGCCCGGTATGACCCGTGAGGAACTTATCGGTGTAAACGCTGGTATCGTTAAGGGTGTAGTTAGCAACATCCTTAAATACTCGCCGAACGCAATCCTGCTTATCATCAGCAATCCGATGGATACCATGACTTACCTCGCACACAAGGTGAGCGGTCTGCCCGCAAACAGGGTATTCGGTATGGGCGGTGCTCTTGACAGCTCGCGTTTCCGCGGTTACCTCGCAAAAGCTCTGAATGCTACTCCCAATGATGTAGAGGGTATGGTTATCGGCGGTCACGGTGATACTACCATGATACCGCTTATCGACAAGGCTTCCTACAAGGGTGTACCCGTATCGCAGTTCCTAAGCCAGGAAAAACTTAACGAAATCTCGGCTGCTACCATGGTAGGCGGTGCTACTCTTACTAAAATGCTCGGTACTTCGGCTTGGTATGCTCCTGGGGCTGCTGCAGCACGCATCGTAGAAAGCATCATAAACGATGAGAAGAAAATGATACCTTCGTGCGTATGCCTCAACGGCGAATATGGCCAGAAGGATATTTATATCGGAGCTCCTGCAATTATAGGCCGCAACGGCGTTGAGAGGATTGTTGAGATTGAACTTAACGAGGCTGAAAAGGCTGCATTCGAAAAGAGCGCAGAGGCTGTGCGCAAGACCAACAATGTGCTCCACGAAATTGGTGCGCTTTAATTTGTTGTAGCGTTTTACGCAGATTTATAAGTTTACAGGTCGTTCCGGCAGGGACGACCTGTGTTTTTAGACGGCAAACGGATTAAATGAACATGTTTATGAACAGGTGGTATGCTTATGTTGCACTCTGTATATCGGCTTTGATACTGAGTGCATGTAATGACGTAAAACTGGAAGGTACATGGATTGAACCTGTGCCGGGTAATGAAAGTATGGTTCAGGGCTTTACACTGGAACAGGGCGGTGCGGCCTCGTCGGTTAATATGGCCACCCTGCAGTATGAGAGTTGGGAACGGGATGGAGACGCTTTGATGTTGTCGGGACACAGTATTGGAAACGGTCAGACTTTGGCGTTTACGGATACTATGTCGATAGTTAGCCTGACACAGGACAGTCTGGTATTGAAACGAGGTGCTATGATATTTAAGTATGCCAGGTGCAGTGGCCATGCAGATTGAAGTGGCGAAAAGTTTTCCTGTGAAGGCATATTGACTCCGCTACATGAGGTGTGTTAATTTGTAGCAAAAGGAGATTACGGTGTGTATCGTGTTGAGGAAACATTGAATCTGTATATGCAGGAGTGACTGTGGGAGTAACAATACAGCCGGACCTAAAAGTCCGGCTGTATTGTTACCACTGTATGGGTGTTTTGCCATGTGCCACGAGGTAGTCATTGGCTTGTGAAAAGTGACGGCACCCGAAAAATCCGTTGTATGCAGATAGAGGGGAGGGGTGGGCACTTTTAAGGATAAGGTTGCGTGAAGGGTCGACAATGGCGCCTTTATTTTGGGCGTAACGTCCCCAAAGCATATATACCAGTCCGTCCTTATTGTCGGCAATGGCACGTACCACGGCATCGGTAAATGTTTCCCAGCCGTGTCCTGCATGTGAGGCGGCTTCATGTTCGCGTACGGTGAGGACTGCGTTCAGAAGGAGTACGCCCTGTTCGGCCCAACGGTCGAGATTGCCGCTGGAAGGTATCGGTGCTCCGGTGTCGTGGTTTATCTCGGTGAATATGTTGCGCAGTGATGGTGGAAACGGTATGCCGTCATTGACCGAGAAACATAATCCATTGGCCTGTCCCTCGCCGTGATACGGGTCTTGCCCTATGATTACTACTTTCAGCCTGTCGAGAGGGCATTTGTCAAATGCCCGGAATATGTTGCTGCCGCGCGGGTATATGCGGCGTGCGGCATATTCCTCCTTGACGAACTTTATGAGATTATCAAAGTACGGTTTATCGAATTCAGGTTGCAAAATTTCCTTCCAGTCAGAGGCTATTCTTACATTCATGGCTGTTGTTTGTCGGATGCGCCATTGGCTTATCGGCCAATGGCGCATAATGTGTTGTGTCTGTACAGGTATATATGTGTTACGGCAGTAGTAGTGCTACCTGCCACTGCGCATCAGGTCGTATAATTCGACTATGCCAGCAAGGTCGCCATTCTCGTTGGTGACGATAAGAGAGTGTATCTTGTTGTCCTGCATAAGTTGTTCGGCATCGGTAAGGCGGTCGGTGGCACGTATCACTTTTGGAGTGCGCGTCATGATGTCGCCTGCCGTAATGTCGAAGAAACGTGCTCCGTATTTCATCATCGCCCGTCTGACGTCACCGTCTGTTACGATACCTGCGATACGTCCGTTATCCATTATTACGGCAACACCCATACGGGCATCGCTGATGGTAATTATTACCTCGCCGAGTTTGGTCGATGGCGTGGCGGTAGGAAGATGTTCCTTTCGCATTACATCGCCAACTTTTGTGAGAAGGCGCTTTCCGAGTGAGCCGCCCGGGTGGAAACGTGCAAAGTCTTCGGCACGGAAGTCGCGTTCGTGCATTAGTGCCATTGCAAGTGCGTCGCCCATTGCAAGTTGTGCTGTAGTAGAGCATGTCGGTGCAAGGTTGAGCGGACATACCTCATTTTTTACCGATACATCAAGATGGTATGTAGAATTTTTAGCTAGTGTAGAGTTGGCGTTACCAGTCATGGCGATGACCGTATTGCCGTTTGTTTGAAGGTATGGTATGAGGCGCAATACCTCATCGGTCTGTCCGGAATTTGACAGCGCAAGTACAATGTCGGCAGTCTCTATCATTCCTAGGTCGCCATGGTATGCTTCACCCGGATGCAGAAAGAACGATGGTGTACCTGTACTTGCGAGGGTCGCTGCTATTTTACGACCTATGAGACCTGATTTACCCATTCCGGTAACTATGACTTTCCCGTGTGTAGCGAGTATAGCGCGTACCGATTTTTCAAAATCTTCTGTCAACTGTTCTGCAAGCGAAGCTACTGCTTCGGACTCTTCCCTGAATGTACGCAGGGCGCTTTCTATTATGCTGCTGTTCATAGGAGCGACTGTATTACTTTTGTAAGGTCGGAGAGGTACAGCGAATTTGCGGCATCGCTTAATGCATGGTCGGCATCAGGATGTACTTCAAAAAAGTATCCGTTCGCGCCGAATGCCTTGGCTGCAAGAGCCATCGGGTGAACAAATTCACGGTTGCCGCCCGTTATGCCCTTGCCTGCTCCAGGACGCTGTACTGAATGTGTGCAATCCATGATGACACGCGAAGTGAATTCGAACATGTCAGGGATATTGCGAAAATCGACTATCAGGTTGTTGTAGCCGAACATGTTGCCGCGTTCGGTGAGCCATACATCGTCACAACCGCTCTCACGTACTTTCTGCACTGGATAGAACATATCTTTGCCTGACAGAAACTGTGCCTTCTTTATGTTTACCGTACGTCCTGTACGTGCGGCTGCGACAAGCAGGTCGGTTTGTCTGCATAGAAATGCCGGTATTTGTATCACATCAACGACTTCCCCTACAGGGGATGCCTGCCAGGCTTCATGTATATCAGTCAGAATGCGCAGCCCGTAACGCGATTTTATTTCAGAGAGCATTTCCAGCCCTTTCTCTATTCCTGGTCCGCGGAATGAAGATAGAGATGTGCGGTTGGCTTTGTCGAAAGATGCCTTGAAGATTATTTCAACTCCCAATTCGGTATTTATGCGAACAAGTTCCGCAGCCACCGTATCGAGCAGTTCCATGTTCTCGATGACGCAAGGACCGGCTATGAATATGGGATTTTTGGCTTCGGTCATGGTTATGGTTTTTAATATTCGTAAAGGTATTAAAAATTCGGCAATAGTCATGCGTTCGAGGTGCAACTATATTCCTTTGGAGATCATACTATCAGTCCATACGCATACCGTGTCGGCATGACGGAAGGTGTGGAGCAGATATTTGTTCCATGTGCCGTCAGGTTGGTGTATGGCACCTGTGAGAGTCCCGTTGTCGGAAGCTATTATTTGCAGGTCTGAAGTTAGTTTGAGACCGTTGCGTCCTGATACCTTGTAGAGTGTTTCCTTGGCACACCATGTTTCAGGCAAAAGTGTGTCACCGTACTTTTTGTATTCGTCGGAGGAAAGATAACGGGACGCTATGCGTGAAAAGCAACGACCGAGTTGTTCGATATCTATTGCGCAAGGTCGCTCGGATACGATTATTGCCGCATGTGCTGATGTGTGTGATACTCCTATGTGCAGAGGACATTCTGTCAGGTACGGTGCACCGACGGGCAGGTATGCAATTGGAGAATGTTCCCAATCATTGCCAAATGTCGCAAGCAGTTTGCGTAAGGCATTGCGCCATGTAGCCTGTTCTCGTTTACGTTTGTCGCATCCTAGTTCAGATATTACAGCCATATCGTCAGCCGTCAGAAAATTGTCGTTGGCGGCTGAAATGTCATCAAGTGGTGTTATGATTATGTGTGTGCTGCCAAGTGTACGGTGATGCCATTCCGTGCGTGTTGTATTGTCTCGCATGATATGTGATGTATGTGCTATGCCATGTTGCATATCTAGTGAGCATTGATAGTGAAGCATCTATATGCCGCCAACGAATTTAGTTGGGTGATTTGTATTCGTCGTGATTTCTGGACGGGAGTATTACCTTGACTTTCTCGATGCGGTGTTTGTCGACAGCCTCGACAGTGAATGTTATGCCGTGCGATGCAATGACATCACCTTCCCTTAGGAAATCGCGGTGTATCTCCAGCATCAGACCGGCAATGGTTTCGGCCTGGCCTTTGACATCATCGAACATATTACTTTCAAGTTCGAGAATATCGAGGAAGTCGTACAAGTGGGTTTTACCATCGAAAATGTAGGTATTTTCATCTAGCTTTCGATAATAGTTTTCCTCTTTGTCACTCTCGTCGGTTATTTCACCTACAATTTCTTCTATTATATCCTCCAGTGATAGAAGACCGAGTGTCGAACCATATTCATCGACGACAATGGCCATATGTACCTTGTTGCTTTGGAATTCGGCCAAAAGGTCATTGATTTTCTTGTGTTCCGGTATGTAGTAGGCACTTCGCAGGTGTTCCTGCCATTTGAAACTGTTGTCCTTGTCGATGTATTTGAGCATGTCCTTCACATACAGTATACCTGTGATGTGGTCGATACTGTCACTGTAGACAGGTATTCGTGAGAAACCGGATTCTACAATAGTGCGGCGGACCTTATCGAAACCTGATTCCACGTTTATGGCCGTAATGTCGAGTCTAGAACACATTATGTCTTCAACTGATGTGTTGACGAAATCGACAATTCCGGAAAGCATTTTTTTCTCTTCCTGACTTTGATCCTGAGTTATTTCCAATGCATCGGAAAGTTCGTCCATTGAAATATTGTTGGACGCATGGTGTTTTGTTGCTCTGCGGTTAAACCTTTCACCCATCTTTACGAGTATACACGACAGAGGCTTGAATATCGGCACGAGTCCGAGTAACGGTACAGCTATTGCACTGGCAAACTGAAGTGGGAAATGCGACGCCGTTACTTTCGGAATTATTTCTCCAAAAAGCAACAATATGAAGGTAACTATTACTGTCTTGAACGCGAAGTTCCATCCATCGGATGTAAACGTTACGAGTGCATCTATTATGTTGTTCGACAGTATGACAATAATGATATTGACAAGATTGTTAAGTATTAGTATTGTTGCCAGCATGTAATCGTCTGATGACAGGAGCGACAGTATGGCTTTGTCGCTTTTTGTGCCGCGTGATTGGACTGTGCGTATGTCAGCAGGTGAAAGTGAAAACAGCGATGTTTCCGACCCTGAAGCCAGTGCCGATATGCATATGAGCAATATTAATATAATAATACTCAACAGATTGTTAAGTTCGAACCCGTTGTAGATTAGTATGCTGCCAAAGTGTGTCACAATCTTTGCCTGTTAATTTTGCTCGAACGTTGCATTAAATGGTGTAGCGTCGAATCGTTCGTGTGGCATCAGTGTTTGCCGAACAAGTCGGTATCATTCTGCTCATGTGGGGTTTGTTCAGATTCTTCGTCCTTTATTGACACTTTCGAGGTTTTGTTGCTCGACAGTGCGGTTACGTTGGCGAGTCTTATGTTTCGACGAACGTATGCCGGTGTTGCAAGGAATTGTTCGACATTGCCTAGGCGGTCGGTCTTGCGGATATGGATAATTCCCGAAGAGGATGGCTGCTTACGACTTGCCACTGTGCTGAATATGCTGTTCTGACCGTGGTGAGGTTCTTGTGATGTTTGTCCCTGTTGCGGAGCAAGAGGGTTAATACTTTCGAAACCTGTGGCGACTATCGTTACTTCTACTTCATCATCGTCTAGAGCAGGGTTCAGGCCTGCCCCCCATATGATATCGGCTGCGTGTGGCGTGTTAATTCCGCGGCTGGCTTTCGCTTGTATGGTATCCAGCATGATGTTGCCTTCGTCGAAACTGATTTGGTTTTTACCGTATGACAGATTGACAAGTATGTTACGTGCTCCTTTTATTTCCTGATGATTGAGGAGCGGGGAGGCGAGAGCCGCCTCGGTAGCTGCGAGTACTTTGTCGGGACCACTGGCACGTCCTGAGCCCATAAGAGCCATGCCGCTGTTGGTAAGGACGGTACGTACATCGGCAAGGTCCACATTGATGAAGCTTTCGCGTGTAATAAGTTCGGCAATCCCTTTAGCTGCCGTGGCAAGAATATCGTCAGCTTTGCCGAAAGCCTCTTTCAGTGGAAGGTTGCCGTATATCTTTGATATGTTGTTATTGTGAATGACTACAAGCGAGTCAACATTCTTTTTTAATTCCTCCAAGCCGCGCGCAGCCTGGTTGACACGTTTGGGGCCCTCGTTAGTAAATGGCAGGGTGACAATACCTATTGTAAGGATACCTTTGTCGCGTGCAGCCTTGGCTATGACGGGAGCAGCACCGGTACCGGTACCACCGCCCATGCCGGCAGTGATGAATACCATTCTCGTGTCTTCCTGTTCGAAGCGTAGTACTATGTCGTCGAGACTTTCTATGGCGGCCTGACGTCCCTTGTTGGGGTCGTTGCCTGCGCCAAGACCTTCTCCGAGCATTATCTGTATTGGAACCGGACTGGCTTTGAGGGCCTGTCGGTCAGTATTGCATACCATGAATGTAACATCGGTAATACCGAGGTCGTACATGTGGTTTACGGCATTGCCGCCTGCGCCGCCGACACCAAGTACCATAATTATGGCAGGTGTCTTTTTCGGCAGATTAATGCCTACGAGTACATCGTCTTCTACCATTGCCGGTTATATTTTGTCGTCGTCAACGACATCAAAAGAGTCCTTGAGCGTGGTTTTTACGTTGTCGATTAACTTGCCCCACCAGCTGCCGCGCTTTTTGCCGGAGTTTTGTTCTGGCTCATTGTTTGCCGGAGTTTCCGTTTCTGGCATATTACCAGGTGAGTTGATGTCAGTATCTTCATCATCGTAGCGATTGTGCCACTGAGGCTTATCGGGCTTGGTATGCTGTGTGCCGTGATTGTCGTGCGCAGCAGGTATTTCGTTGTATTTGTCTTTTGTTTGTGTGGTCTTTTCGTTCCGTTGCTCCGGTTTTGCTATCGGACTGTCAGTTGCTTCTATATTACTCTCCTCGATACCCAGCAGTAAAAGACCGACAGCCGATGATGCCTGCAGATTATCTGCCATGTTCTGCGATGCCTCGTTTAGCCAGTCCCTACATGGACCACCGATACGTACATCGTATTTGGTGCGTTCGCGAAACAGTGAGTCTATACCTTTCAGGTGAGCACCGCCGCCTGTAAGCACTATTCCTGAACCGAGTTTGTCGCCATAGCCAGATTCCTTGATTTCATCGATTACGTTCTCGACAATGTCGAGCATACGCGCTTCAATAATTTGCGTAAGGTTAAATATGGATATTTCTTTTGTTTCGCGCTGGGTACGACCCTTTATTTTGATACTTTGCATCTTGCGGTCTTCGGGCAGGGCCGATGCCATTGCATAGCCGTATGTGGTTTTCAGCTTTTCGATAAACCTTTCCGGAATGGCAATGGAGCGTATGTCACGGTTTATGGCATCGGAACCTATTGGAAGCGTGCCTATGTAGCGCATGATGTTGTCCTGCCAGATGCATATGTCAGTACAACCTGCACCTATGTCGACTACGGCAGCACCAAGTTCTTTTTCATCGTCGGTCAGTACAGCTTCAGCGCTCGCCTGCGCATTGGTGAAAATGCGGCGGCGCTCTATGCCGAGGCGTGAAAAAGCCTTACCTAGTCTTTCGAGACTGCTGCGGTTGGCAAGCACGAAATTGAATGTAGCTTCAAGTTGCTGTCCGAAACGGCCCACGGGCTGCATGGTCTCCTCACGCGAGTCGATGACATACTTCTGCGGTGTACGTCCCAATATGCAGATACCTTCCGGTGGTTGCAGGTTAGCCATACTTTCGTGCAGTTTAGTTACATCTTCTTCGCATATTTCGTGGTCCTCGCCGCTCACATAGACATAGTACGAACTGTCTGCACACTGAATATCGTGGCCCGATATGCCGGCATAGGCTTCGGTGATTTTGATGCCGAGGTGTTCCTCCAATTTGTCTACGGCTGTTCGTACAGCTGTGGTCACCTGTTCGATGTTGATTACCTCGCCTGATGACATGCCGAGCATTGGTTCCGATACAAGGTCTATGACATTGAGTTTCCCGTCAGGGGCCTTGCTGCCCGCAGCTGCAGTTACATTGCCTGAACCGAGGTCTATGACTACTATGTAATTCCTCTTATCCACTTGTAGGGTAATTTATCGTCGTCAAAAATCATGTCCGGCAAGTTCCGGATCACGTATGCCAACTACCGGACGGTACGCTGTTATCTCTTGCGGCATACCACCTGGCCGTCGTACTTGAGGTTAATGTAGCTCCAGCGGTCCCAACCTTCGGCAGGGGCAACCTTGCGGTAGAATGTCATGAGCTTGTCTAGTCTCTGTTCATAACCGTCGAGACTGCCGAGCAGTATTACATGATTACCCACACGCGGTATGAGTTCTATTTCAGGTTCGGATTGCCCTGCGGAATGCGGAAGTACATTGATTTGCACAATCTGTGCATTCCAAAACTCATTATCCTCTATGTATTTTACAAAATTAATGAGTTTGTATATAAATATGTAATTTGTGTCATAGTTTTTTTCTTTGTCGTTCTTGCTGCCGTTCAGCGGACCGCTGAACGAAGTCGGGAACGGTATGGGAAAATGTCCGGTAATTACTGGTACATAGTAAGCAGAGTGATGGCCGACAGGTACGATATATCCGTCTTCGGTATAGTAAAAGTCGTACCCGTTGTCGGTGATGACGCGCATTATCGGTTTGCGCTGACTTACGGTTATATATACTGTTCCGTTGATGGCAACCGATGTGCGGACCTTTTTTACAAAGTTGTGTGAGGACACGACATCCGATATTTTGACAAGCGGAACGGAGTCTATATGCTTGTCGAGTGGGTAAAGTCCTGCCGATTTTATCCACTGTTCCACATCGGAGGTACGGATAATTGAAATTTCGCTGCTGTCTTTTATTTTGATTTCCACACCATGCACGTACACCTCGGCACGTTTTCGTTCACCGAGGTTGCCGGACCATATCAGGTATGCCACTATGGCTATCCATACGATGGCTGACAAAGCTATTTTCAGACTGCGTTTCATGGTTGTGGCGTAGGGTGCTGTAAAGCATCCCCGTTGCCATAGGCAGCGGGGATGCGTATAGCCGTCTTTTCAAGCCATAAAATTACTATAAAAATCCGAGATACGAGGTCAACTGGCAGTCATTTCAGTTGGCAAATTGCTGCAGGCGTTTCTGCGCCGTGCGTTGTCTGAATTTATTTGCCTTTCAGACGTTCGCGGAGGCGTTGTGCTATCTCGTTGGTGTAGTTGTCGATGTTGCCTGCACCGAACGTTATCAGTATGTCGAGAGCTGCATGTTCTATCTCGCGAGGAAGGTTCTCGAGCGGTACGATACGGTGCGGAACTGTGAGCAGTTCCGCTATCATCTCCGAGGATACACCTTCTATCGGTTCTTCGCGTGCGGGATAGATTGGGATTAGTATGACTTCGTCGGCCAGTGACAGCACCTCTGCAAAGCCACGGTAGAAATCTCTTGTACGGGTGTAAAGGTGTGGCTGGAATACGGCGGTTATCTTCCTGTGCGGAAACATGGCGCGCACCGACATAAGTGTAGCTCGCAACTCTTCGGGATGATGAGCATAATCATCCATATAGATGAGTTCCGGAGTGTTTATGTGGAAGTCGAAACGTCGTTTTACACCTGCGAACGAATCGAGCCCTTCGCGTAGTTTCTCTTCGTCGAAGCCTGCTGTCCATACAAGTGCGGTTGCCGCTACGGCATTTTCTACGTTTACCTTGCCGGGAATGCCGAGATGACATCCGCGAATGGTACGTTCCGGACAAACGATTTCGAACATATATGTGCCGTCGGCCTGTACTGTGATTTTTTCGGCATGGAAGTCGGCCGACTTGTCATCGAGTGCGTATGTGTAACTTTTGATACGGCCATTATCTATAGGCAGTTCTACTCCTTTCTTGATAATAAGTGTACCACACGGTTTTATCTGGCCGGCAAACTGTGCAAATGTGCGTCGCAGCTCTTCATGTGTGCCGTAAATGTCGAGATGGTCGGCATCGGCTGAAGTGATAACTGCTGCGTTTGGCCACAACTGGAGGAATGAACGGTCGAATTCATCGGCTTCGACAGCCAGTCTGTTGCCTGCACCGTGTATGAAGTTGCTGCCGAAGTTTTTGGATATGCCGCCGAGGAATGCGCTGCCACCGTCACCGGCAACATGGTTGAGCCATGCTGTGAGTGTGGTGGTTGTGGTTTTGCCGTGAGTACCGGCTACTGCCATGACATATTTGTCGCGCGCCAATACACCGAGTATCTCGGAACGTTTCAGTACGCGGAAGCCATTTGCACGGAACCATGCCAGTTCGGTATGGTCGTGAGGTATGGCTGGTGTGTAAACGACCAGTGTCGTATCCGGATTGCGGAAATGTTCCGCAATGAGCGACGGGTCATCTTCGTAGTGTATGTCGGCGCCTTCTGTCGAGAGCTGATATGTCAGAGGCGTTTCGGTGCGGTCGTAGCCGCCTACCGATGCTCCTTCGAGCAGGTAGTAGCGGGCTATTGCACTCATGCCTATGCCGCCTATACCGAGAAAATATATGTTGTTCGGCGATGTCATTTTCTTTTGGCGAGTTTTATGATTTCGTCTGCCACACGGCTTGCCGCATCGGGAGTAGCCATGAGGCGTATGTTGTGTTCGAGGTCTGCACGCCTGCTGGTGTCAGACAGGAGGCCGAGAGCGGCCGGTATTGCCTTCTCTATCGCTTCCACATCCGGAATTAGCAATGCTGCATTGCGGTCGACGAGAGCACGGGCATTTTTGGTCTGGTGGTCTTCGGCAACGTTGGGCGATGGTACGAATATGACAGCTTTGCCTGCCAAGGCTAGTTCGGATACGCTGCATGCACCAGAACGCGATATTACCACATCGGCTGCTGCATAGGCGTAATCCATACGGTCGATGAAGGCTCCGCGCCAGATGTTTGAGCAGAGGTGTCCCTGCATGAATTCAGCCATTTCACGGTCGTAGTATTTGCCGTTTTGCCAGATGACCTGTACGTCGTCACGCGAACGCAGAGTGTCGATGTGCCGTTTCATTGCTTCGTTGAGGGTGCGTGTGCCGAGGCTTCCTCCTACGATGAGTATGGTGGGCTTTTCGGGCGACAGTCCGAAATGTGCCGCTGCTTCAGCACGTGGAGCCGCTTCGGCAAAGTTGCCCCTCAGCGGGTTGCCCGTGAATATTATCCTGTCGGCAGGGAAGAAACGCTCCATGCCGTCGTATGCCGTGCAAATGCGGTCGGCGTGTTTTGACAGTATCTTGTTGGTGACACCTGCGTATGAGTTCTGTTCCTGAATGAGGGTTGGTATGCCCATACGCTGTGCCGCCCACAGTACCGGAGCACTGGCATATCCGCCAAAACCTGCTACTGCATCGGGACCGAAGTTACGCACTGTGCGTCGTGCTTCGCGGATGCTGCGAAGTACCTTGAACGGCAGGGCAAGGTTGCGGGCATCGAGCCTGCGTTGAAGTCCGGCAACGGGCAGGCCAACGATGTTGTAACCCAATGCCGGTATCTTTTCCATCTCCATTTTGCCGAGCGCGCCTACGAACAGAAGTTCGACATCATCGCCGAGTTTCGAACGCAGGGCTTCGGCCACAGCTACGGACGGATAAATATGGCCGCCCGTGCCGCCTCCGCTGAGTATTATCCTTAGTTTGCCGTTTTTCATTGCCGTGTTGTTTTTGAGGGTGGGTTTGTGACCCGTTATCGTTTGGTATTATTTTGCTGTCCACCTTTTTCAAGTAGTGATTCACCTTTGGGATTGTCGAGTGTCCGTTCGGCAGTCTGACGGCTTACGCCGAGTATCATGCCGAGAGCCATGAGGGTAAACATGAGCGAAGTACCGCCCTTGCTTATCAGCGGCAGCTGCTGACCCGTGACTGGGAACAGCGATACCGATACCAACATGTGTATCATGGCCTGCAATACTATCATGAGTCCGAGACCCAACACCAGCAGGCTGGGAAATGCTGTGCCGCACTTTTTGAATATCTGTATCGTGCGGAAAAACAGCCACAGATACAGCAGAAGTATTACAAGTCCACCTACGGCTCCATATTCTTCTATGATAAACGCATAGGCAAAGTCCCTTTCTGCTTCGGCAAGATTGGAACGGTGTGTACTCATTCCAGGACCTTTCCCGAAAAAACCGCCGGATGCTATCGACATCTTGGCGTTTATGGACTGGTCGCTTTCGGCAGGGATTATTTTGCCGTTTTCTAGTATTTGTTCAGGATAGGAGTATACCTCAATGCTGTCTGATGTCATGCGTACGTGTTTGGCAAGCATGTCGGGTTTGAAGCTGGCCATTCGGCTTCGTCCCGTATCGCTTCGTCCCAATCCTGCCGCGAACAGCACGACGCCTGCTACGGCTACAAGTCCAATCATTTTGGCGAGGTCGGCCATACGCACTCGTCCGATGAACAGCATCACGAAACATGTTCCTGCGATGATGAGTGTCGTTGAGTTACCCACTGACAGGAAGGTGAAGATACATGTTATGACAATAGGCCCCAAGACGGGTATTGTTTCGTGAACGAGGATATCCATGTTGCCTTGTGCGTCCTTCGCCCATGAGAGCGGGTTGAAGCTGGGCAGTATGGGGGTATGTTCTATGTTTTTCTGGCGTCTAGCCAACTGTTTGGCCAATACCATGATGACGCCTATCTTCAACACCTCGAACGGCTGGAAGCGGATATGCACTATCGGGATGTCGAGGTCGCGTCGAGCGCCTGCCTCTTCGGGACCTATGAGCATGGCGAGTACCGTGAGGATTAACCCCACGAAAAATACGGCATTGGCTATGCGCCCGTAAAACTGATATTTGACTACATGCACCACCAGTAATGCTGCAATACCGGCTACGATGAACCCCATCTGCGTAATAAGTTTTGAAGTAGGGGTGCCGCCGGGCTTGTAGACTGTGGCGGAGAAGGTTAACAGCATCGAGAAGATGAGCAGGATGATAATGACCGTCCACAGCACCTTGTCGCCTCCGAAGATTGCATCAATCCACCGCCGGCTTTTCTTGCGGACGGTTTTGCCTATTTCGATGCCTTTTTCGGAAAGGCGTTTGGCTTCGGCTTCGGCGGTACGTGCCGCATCGACTCCCTTTTCCGTCCACGAACGTCGTTGTCTGTTGCGTGCGGCAGCATCGAGAGCGTCGCGTCCCTGTCGGTCGCGGCTTTCGTCATCCGGAATATTGTTATAGTTCCTGTCAGTCATTTATTTATTTGGCTGTCTTCTCTTTCATGCGGGCCACAGCTGCCTTGAACTGATGCCCGCGGTCTTCGTAGTTGTTGAACAGGTCGAAACTTGCGCATGCAGGGGAAAGCAATACCGTATCTCCCTGTTCGGCTATCTCAGCACATATACGCATTGTCTCTTCCAGCGAATGGGTGTCATAGACGGCTGGTACAAGTCCTGTGAAGTAATTTACGAGTTTGGAGTTGTCAACACCCATGCAAACAAGTGCCTTGACATGCTTTACAGCCAGCTCGCGCAGGTCGTCGTAATTGTTGCCTTTATCGGTGCCTCCGGCGATCCATATGGTCGGACGTGTCATGCTGTTTAGGGCGTACCATGTGGAATCCACGTTGGTGCCCTTGGAATCGTTAATGTATTCCACACCGTTGACCGTACCGGCAGCCTCCATGCGGTGTTCGACACCTTCGAATGCGTATATCGTTTCGGCTATTGTCTCTGGTGCTACACCTGCCGCAAGTGCCGCAAGTGCTGCTGCTTCGGCATTGCATACATTGTGTATGCCTTTTATTTTCATGCGCGAGATGTCTATTGTCACTGAATGTCCGTCTGCAGAAGCGACAAACGAATTGTCGGGAGCAAGGCATGCTCCTCCGTTTACGGCTATACCCCATGCGGCATTGGATTTTGCCGAGAAAGGCAATGTATCCATGACGAGGTGGTGAGCCGGCACTTCGCGTTCCAGTACAGGACTGTCTGCACCGTAGATGAAACAGTCACCAGGACGCTGATTCATCATGATACGCATCTTGCTGTTGATATAGTTCTGGAATACGTATCCGTATCGGTCGAGATGGTCGGGTGTTATGTTCGTGAGTACGGCTATATCGGGACGGAATGCGATGATGCCGTCGAGTTGGAAACTGCTCAATTCGAGCACATACCAATCCTTGTCGTCGGTAGCAACAGTATAGGCAAAACTTTCTCCGATGTTGCCGCCTATGGCCATATTGTAGCCTGCCGCTCTGAGTATCTCACCCACGAGCGTTGTGGTTGTGGTTTTGCCGTTGGACCCTGTGATACATATTGTGCGGCCTTTGGTGTAGCGTCCTGCGAATTCTATTTCGGATATTACCGGAATGCCGCGTTCATGCAGTTTGCGCACTATCGGAGCTTTTTCTGGGATGCCTGGACTTTTGACGGCCAAGTCTGCCGAAAGTATTCGTTCTTCTGTGTGACCACCCTGCTCGTATTCTATGTTGTAGCGCTCGAGTACCGATGAGTACTCAGGCTTTATTTGCCCATTGTCGGTCAGAAATACATCGAAACATTTCACTTTGGCAAGCACTGCCGAGCCGTAACCGCTCTCGCCGCCACCGAGTATGACTATGCGTTCCATAAATATAGTATGTATCTTATCGTCTTCTATCGTATCTTGAGTGTGACTAGTGTCAATGCCGCAAGCAGTATCTGCACGATCCACATGCGGACCACTATTTTGGTTTCGGGAATACCCTTCTTCTGATAGTGGTGATGGAGTGGGGCCATGAGGAAGTAGCGACGTCCATCACCATAGCGCATTTTAGTGTATTTGAAGTAGCCTACCTGTATCATTGTCGATACTGCTTCGACAAGGAATACACCGCATAGCAGCGGCAGCAGCAACTCTTTGCGTACCAGCAGCGCAAATACTGCAATTATGCCTCCAAGAGCAAGGCTTCCGGTATCTCCCATGAAAACCTGTGCAGGGTAGCAGTTGTACCACAGGAAACCGATAAGTGCTCCAACGAGTGCAGCAGCGAAGACGGTCAGTTCGCCTGTCCCTGGTATGTACATTATGTTGAGATAGTCGGAGTAGATGATGTTGCCTGATAAATATGAGAATACACCAAGTACCACGACTATTATGGCCGATACTCCAGCAGCCAGACCGTCGAGTCCGTCCGTAAGGTTGGCACCGTTGGATACGGCTGTTATGATGAATATAGCCACGAGGATATAGAGAATCCATGTCAGTACATCACCGTATGGCTTGTCTGTAGGTATAAGCCAGTGATAGTCGAATTCGTTGTTCTTGACGAACGGTATGGTAGTCTTGGTGGTTTTCTGGTATTCCATTCCGACGGTATCTCTCTCTGCAGCTTTGTATTGATCTGTACTTATGTTGTCTGTATCGGCTTGTATAGCCGCAATCTCTATTGCCGATGCCTGTTGAGATTTCTCGACTATAACAATATCATGACTGAAGCACATTGCCGTACCTATGATAATGCCGAGACCTACTTGTCCGATGATTTTAAATTTACCCTTGAGACCTTCCTTGTGTTTCCTGAATACCTTGATGTAATCATCAGCAAAACCGAGCAGACCGAGCCATATGGATGATATAATCATCAATTGTACATAAATGTTACTCAAGTCACAGAACAGTAGCACAGGAATTAGCAATGCCCCGAGAATGATGATACCTCCCATTGTCGGTGTACCACGCTTCTCCATTTGCCCTTCGAGGCCGAGGTTGCGTATTTCCTCTCCTATCTGGTGACGGCGCAGGCGTTCAATGATTTTTTTGCCGAAGACGGTACCTGCAAGCAGTGCGACCACTATCGCACATGCCGAACGGAAAGACAAATATTGGAACAGACCGGCGCCAGGCAGGTCAAAGTATTTCTCTATGTATTCGAGCAGAGAGTAGAGCATGATTGATGATGTTTTGCATCTATGTTTTTCGGATTGTAAAAATAATCCTTTAAGCAATCTGGTGATATGCGGTGTGCAGTTTATTTGTTTTCGCTGTCGATACCGAGTGCGCGGCACACCTCTTCCTTGTCATCGAAATGACTCTTGACATCACCTATTATTTGATATGTTTCGTGACCCTTGCCGGCAATAAGTATGTAATCGCCATTGCGGGCAGCACTTGCGGCTGCCTTGATTGCCTGACGACGGTCGGGGATGGTAAGCCATCCGGAACTTTCGGGCAAGCCAGCCGTCATTTCGTCTATAATGACGTTGGGATTTTCGTGGCGTGGATTGTCTGATGTAAATATCGCGAGGTCGGCATTCTCTGTGGCTATCCGTGCCATAACGGGGCGTTTTGTCCTGTCGCGGTCACCACCGCATCCAACAACAATGATAAGGCGTCCGGCACCTTCGCGCAGTTCATTGATAGTGTCGACAACGTTGCTCAGAGCGTCAGGTGTGTGTGCATAATCTACAATGGCGGTGATGCCTGATGGGGAATGGAGAGTATCGAAACGACCGTTGACTGGTGTCAGTGTGCTGAGTACCTTGAGTATTTCTTCGCTATCGGCACCGAGCAGCCGTGCCGTACCGTATACTGCGGCTAGGTTGTAGGCATTGAAACGTCCGAGAAAGTGTGTCCATACCTGTCTGCCGTCTATCTCGAGGGACATACCTTCGGTCGTATTTTCTATTATGTGACATGGAAAATCGGAAAATCCGCGCAGCGCGTATGTATGTATTTGGGCTGCGGTGTTCTGAACCATGACCATGCCGTTGCGGTCATCGGAGTTAACGAGTGCGAATGCTTCGCGCGGCAGTTTGTCGAAAAACATCTTTTTGGCACGTATGTATTCGGCAAATGTTTTGTGATAGTCGAGATGGTCGTGTGTGATGTTGGTAAATATGCCGCCTGCGAATGTCAATCCTGCGATACGTTCCTGCACAATGCTGTGCGAACTTACTTCCATAAAGCAATAGTCGCAGCCGCGTTCCACCATCTCTGACAGCATGGCATTGAGGCGTATGGCATCAGGTGTAGTATGGGTAGAAGGGCGTTCTTCGGTATCGATTTTATAAGCAACAGTGGAGATTAGGCCAGTCTTGTAACCAAGCCTGCGGAACATGTCGTACAGCAATGTAGCTGTGGTTGTCTTGCCGTTGGTGCCCGTTACCCCGGTAAGCCGCAGTTTGCGGCTGGGGTGTCCGTAGAATGCCGAAGCTATGTATCCCATTGCGGCCGAGCTGTCGCGTACTATAATATAGGCAGTGTTTGCGTTAACGTGTGTGGGCAGATGCTCGCATATTATGGCTGAAGCGCCTTTGTCTATGGCGGCGTCTATGTAGTTGTGGCCGTCAGTGGCGCTGCCACGCACGGCAAAGAACAGTTGACCTTCGCAGACATTGCGCGAGTCGAATCCCAATGATAATATATCCGCATCCGCGCGGCCTGCTGTGGTTATCGTTTCTATTCCAGAAATAAGTTCCGTGAGTTTCATTTGCTCTATACAATTTATGCGGCCGGCATTGTCGGCTTTCGGTCGCGAGCGTTTAAACCAAACTTGATATTATGTTATGTTATGGACGCAGCGTTATTGATACATAATTGCCTTCTCTTATTCGCGCTCCGGCGCGTATCGATTGCGACACTACTCGTCCCTTACCCTGTACGTGTACTTTGAGCCCTTTGCTTTCAAGGAGATAAAGTGCATCCTTGAGAGCCATGCCACGCACCGAAGGCATGATGCCTTCCTCTGGTTCGAGCGGCAATATCTCTACACGTGCTGAGTCGAGTTTTGTGGTGCCCCATGTTTCGCCACGCGTTTCGTTGAGCGTGCGTATCGAAAGACGGCTTGATGCTGTGCGTATTTCATCTATATCGCCGCCTTTAACCTGTGCGACATGCGACAGGTCTTCGTTTGATATATCTGCATGCCACTCGGCGTCGAGGGAATATATCCTGTCGGCTATGGCCTTGAATACAGGACCGGCCAGTGAAGCACCGTAATATTGGTTGCGTGCACCTGGACCGTTGTAGGTCTTTATGGCCACAATGCAACTGTATCGTGGATTATCGGCAGGGAAGTATCCTACGAACGTGGCCAGATAGTCGCGTCCTCCGCGTTCGTCTACATAGCCCTTGTTTTTCATTGCTATCTGTGCAGTACCTGTTTTGCCGGCTACCTTGTAGTTGGGGTTTTTCATGAGTGAACCTGTCCCTTCCTCAACAACACCTTCCAGTGCCTGACGCACAAGTTTCAATGTATGGTTGCTACATATCTTTCTGTTGACTGTTTCGATACCGAACTTTTCTTTGACGACGCCGTTTTCTTCTATTGCCGTGACAAGGCGCGGAGCTACCATGTGGCCGTCATTGGCAATTGCATTGTAAAGCATAAGTGTGTGCATCGGCGTCAGTTCGACAGCATAGCCGTATGACATTTTCATAAGTGAAATAGCGTCCCATGCAGTTTCCTTCTTGCGCCTGGGATCCTTTATTATAGGTCTGAGACCTCCGTATAGCTGCATGTTGATAGGACGGTCTATCCCCAATGAGTTGATGAAGTCTATAAAGCGTTCAGGTTGGTCATGGTATTCGCCGTCTATCAGCTTCACGAAACCGATATTGGAAGATTGCTCCATGGCACCGAGCATGTCGGTCTGCCCAGCGGCATGTGAATCGACGATGAGGTATTTTCGTCGACCGACTTCATAGTAATAACGTCCTTTCTCCGTGCAGTCGACAGGATGGTCGAGCGAATAGCCGGCTTCTTCGATAAGTGCCATGAGCGATACCAGCTTGAAAGTTGAGCCAGGTTCGCATCGCATCGTTATTGCATGGTTTACATCGTCGCGTACGATGTTGCCGTAGCGTGTGAGGTTTGATATGGCTCGTATTTCGCCTGTCTTGACATCCATGATTACAGCTGTCCCACATGTAGCATTTTTGTCGAGTATCTGACGGCGGAGTTCGCTTTCGGCTATATCTTGCATGTCGACATCGATGGTGGTGCGTATGTCGTATCCGTTAACTACGTCTATGTTGTCTTTTGATACCACCGGCACCCATACGTCACGTACTAGACGCACGCACATGTTACGGCCGTCGCTTCCTGACAATACTTTGTTGAATGATGCCTCGAGCCCGAATTCACCCGGTTGGCCGAGCGTGCGAGCTGCGAGCGTGCCGTACGGTTTATAGCGTTCTGCATCCTGTGTATAGATGAAGCCCCCTCCGAGTCGTCCCTTATTGAAGATTGGGAATGTCCTCATTTTGTCGAGCTGTATCTGGTTTACCTTGCCAGGTATTAGTTTTTGGCTTTGGCTTCCGCGTCCGCCGCGCAATGCTTTGGCGCGTATTTCGCGCAGACGTCGCGTGAAGTAGTCTTTCGAATATTCAGGTATGGTTCGGCTCAGACTGTCGGCAAGTTCTGCAGCGAGGCGGTTGAACTCGTCGCTGCTCATGTTATCCAGAACCGTAAAGTCGAGCGTTATGTTGTATGACGGCGAGTCGGTGGCTAGTATGCGCCCGTCGTGTGAGTATATATTGCCCCGCGAGGCGGGAACTTCTATCATCTTGTAGCACTTTTGGTCGGAACGGTTTCGAAGCGGAGTGCCGTTTGGTCCGTATTGCGTTATGATTATCATGGAGAATATGGATATACCTATTACGGCGAAGATGATATAAAGCACCCTCACTCGCGCCATGATGCTCTTTTTTATGCTTTGTTGGTGCGGGTTGGTCCTGTTGTTTTTACTTCTGCCTTCCATGATTGTCTGTTATCCTGGCAATCGAGCCGTTACGTTTTGGTCAGCGCACTTCTTTCGGAGGTACTGTCGATTCCTCGAGTGACAGTCCGCGTCGCTCGAGTTCGTCTATTATGTGGCTGTGACGAGAGGCGTTCATCCTTATCGATGAGAATACCATCGAACGTGAACGTTCTTCGTTGGTGTGCATTCTTTGCTGTATCTCAAGGCGCTGCAACCTCTGGAAATTGAATGTGTGGCCTATGTAAAGAAATACAAGCAGCGTACAATACAGGGCAAACGGATACCAGCGGCGGAATCTGCTGCTACCCATGAAGTCTCCGGTAATGACATCCCTTGCTGCACGTGCTGCCTTGCCGCGCGGCTCTTTCTGACGTATGCCGACTTCTCCCAGAGGTTTTTCGTCTACGTCGCTGTTATTGTAGTTTTGTCCTGTCATCATGGCTTTGGCACGTCAATTTATGTCTGTATCGGATTTTATGGCCGCCCTCAATTTGGCACTGCGCGACCGTGGGTTGTCTGCAATTTCATGTTCTGATGGTGTGACGGCCTTGCGGGTGATGATTTCAAACGGCGAGGAGACGTTGCCGTAAAAATCTTTTGTCGTCTTGCCTTCGAAGTTCCCGCTGCGCATAAAGTTTTTTACAAGGCGGTCTTCAAGCGAATGGTATGATATGACAACAAGTCTTCCTCCAGGACGCAGTACACGCAGACTCTGTTCCAAAGCCATTTCCAGGGCGCGCATTTCGCCGTTTACCTCGATGCGGATGGCTTGAAACAGTTTGGAGAGAAATCCAGAGCGGTCTTTGGCCGGTGTACATGGCACGACCGCTTCTATAAGATTTTCGACTGTGGCTATCGGTGCAACCATGCGGGCACGTTCTATGCAGTTGGCTATTTTGTACGGGGTCTGGAGTTCTCCCCAGCGACCGAAAACGTCAGTCAGTCTTGTAGTGTCATATGTATTTACCACGTCGGCAGCGGATATGCCGCCACGTCTGTTCATACGCATGTCGAGCGGTGCATCGTAGCGGAACGAAAAGCCGCGTTCAGGAGTGTCGAAATGGTGAGAGGAGACCCCAAGGTCGGCGAAGACTCCGTCTACATGTTCCACTCCGTGGAGGCGCAGTTGTCCGCGCATGAATCGGAAGTTGCTCTCAATAAATGTAAAACGTGAGTCGTGAATTGTGGCTGCATTGGCTTTGGCATCGGCATCCTGGTCGAAAGAGAAAAGATGTCCGCTTTTACCCAAGCGTGACAGTATGAGCGATGAGTGCCCCCCGCCACCGAATGTCAGGTCGGCATAGATACCGTCGGGTTTGATATCCAACAGTTCCAGGGATTCTTCGGCCAGTACCGGTATGTGGTATTCGTTCATCTGTGCACGGTATAATGTCATCAACTGTTCGAAATATTATTGCCTATAGGTTTAGTAGTTGGATAACAATTTGGTTTATGGGTACTTGTCGCTTATTACACATTGTTGGTGCATATTGGCGCGGACGTGTTGCAAAAATCTTTGTAAAGATACTACTTTTTTCTGAAACAGCTGTTAATAATTACGGCGTTGTGTCGATTGGTATTGTATACTGTCAGTAAAACATATACTTTTGTATATAAAGAGTTAAAAACTCTGAATTTTGTATTCAGATATGCCGGATATTGACAAGGCCAATAATGCTGCGAGCGACGAAAAATTGCTCGCATTGTATGCACAAGACAAGACGAATCGTTACATCGGAGAATTGTTTGGGCGGTATATCCCTATGGTTTACGGCGTATGCCTGCGCTATTTGCGCAATACAGACGATGCGGGAGATGCTGTTATGGATATTTTCGAGGAGTTGACAACAAAAGCAGGAAGGTACGAGATACGTGAGTTCCGCCCGTGGTTGTATGTGTTGACCAAAAATCACTGTCTTCAGAAGTTGCGTCGTCGCCATACAGAACTTCCGGAAGACATTGCTGCTCCGATTGTGGAATGTCTTGATGTTGTCAAGATGCTTGATGGCGATGTAGAAGCAGATGACAGAGCACGGCTGGCGGAATGTATGGATAAACTTCCTGATAAGCAGCGCGAGTGTATAATTAAATTTTTTTACGATGATAAGTCGTATGCCGATATAGCGGCCGAAACGCTTTATCCGCTTAAGAGCGTGAAAAGTTTATTGCAGAATGGCAAGCGTAATTTGAAGATATGTCTTGAAAGGGGTAATAATGAAACTGACTGATTACATATTTGGCAGCAGACGAGGACGTGAGGCTAACCGGCTGGAGCGTGATGCGATGTCGGATCCATTCCTAGCCGAGGCTTTGGATGGATTCGATGGAGTATATGGTAATCATTCAGACAAGTTGGCCGATCTGCGGCAGCGTATAGAGCATGTGTCGGAACACGGTAAAAGGACATTGCCTGCGTTGCATAGACGTCGAATTGCGGTATGGAGCAGCGTAGCAGCGGTGACGCTTGGAACTGTCGTATGGTTGTTTGTTATTCCGGCTTTTAAAATGCAGGAACAGGATGTTCCTGTAATGGTTGCTGCGAACACGCCTCTGCGCATGCAGGCCGCCAAGGCAGTTGTTGCGGAAAATAAGATGTCTGTACGGACTGCAAATAGTGAGAACGCAGTGACAGTGGAGTTGTACGATTCAGCGGCTGTTGAAAAGGTGCAGTCTGACGAGATTGTGACTGTCGCCGTTCCAATGAGCGCGACAGGAAATAATCGTTTTGTCAGAAATCTGGAATTCGAAGAATATTTCAGGCAAAACCGTAAGGTTACCATGTTGGCGGATGGTTCGCCGGCTGAGGGTGTGGTTATTGTCGAGTTTCGAGTCAATGATGTCGGAGTCCCTTCGGCTATACAGGTAGTGTCCGGTTTTTCTACCGAAGTAAATGCCGATTTGATACGCCTTCTTATCGAGGGACCGCGTTGGGAACCTACCGGAGACAGGAGAATACGTATTGAAGTAACTTATCCTTAGATTGATGTATGTGTAATCGAACTGTAATGTTTCATTAACTGCAATGTCGTGGCTTGTTGCTACTTTTGCCTGCGAAATCAAAAATTAGTATCAAGCCGCTGAGGGCGGGTACCCGTCGGGATGAACGCGGCTGTTAAAAAGAAACATTATGGTAACAGTATCAAAACCAAAGGAACAGAAGGAACTGGATGAAAACATGGAATACGGTGTTTTCTTCGGAGAACTTGTAGCATTCAACACCAGTCTTAAACTCCATCACTGGAAGGTGAGCGGTCCGTGCAGCTATGCACAGCATGTGGCAATAGATCAAGCTCTTGAGAAGCTCAGTGAAGCAACTGACAGGCTTGTGGAGACCACGTATGCAATGCGGGGAGATATAGAGATTGTCGTTCCGCAGGCAACGGCACCGCGCATTATCGAAACTCATTGCGAGAAATTCTTCAAATATGTGAACAGCAAGCGCGAATTGTTTTGTGAAAGTTTTGCACTGGCTATTCTTGACGATTATCAGGAGGCCATACAGTCGTTGCTGTATCGTCTTAAAAGGTTGCAATAATTTTGTGCGAGTTTGGTTTTAGTTGTGATGCAGACCATTCGGGTCTGCTTTTTTGTATATGAAGGATAAGTATTAATGTAATTGATATTTACTTGTAATATCTTCGGCTAAAAGATATACTGTGCACCAATCTGTCCGCTTATGTACAACTTCTGGTGTGAATTGTTTCTATCTTTGGCCCATAGCTGCGAGCGTGGGCGAGATAGTGTATTGTGATTTTATGTTTGATGCATAGCGTTATCAAAAATATAAGCCGACCAGTTATGGTCGGCTTATATTTTTGTGAAAACGGGATGTTATGCTTTTTTCTCCACCTTGAGTGCAAGCTCGTCAAGTTGTGCGTCGGCAAGCTCTGCAGGGGCATCAATCATCATATCGCGGCCTGCATTGTTTTTCGGGAACGCGATAAAGTCCCTGATTGAATCGGCTCCGCCGAAGAGCGAGCAGAAACGGTCGAAACCGAATGCGATACCGCCGTGAGGCGGTGCACCGTATTTGAACGCATTCATAAGGAAGCCGAACTGTTTTTCGGCTGCCTCATGGGTAAAACCCAGGGTCTCGAACAGACGGCTCTGGAGAGCACTATCGAATATACGTATGGAACCGCCGCCGACTTCAGTACCGTTGACAACGAAGTCGTACGCGTTGGCACGTATCTTGCCTGGATCGGTGTCGAAGAGCGGTATGTCTTCGGGCTTCGGTGAAGTGAATGGGTGGTGCATGGCGTAGAAACGCTGTGTTTCATCGTCCCATTCCAGTAGCGGGAAATCCACAACCCACATCGGTGCAAATTTGTTCGGGTCGCGGAGACCAAGCCTATCGCCCATTTCGAGACGCAACGCATTGAGTGCGGCAAGCGTTTTCATGCGGTCGCCTGCGAGTATAAGCATGAGGTCACCTGCCTTGGCACCGCAATCCTTTGACCAGTCGAGCAGTTCGTCGGCAGTAAAGAATTTGTCGATGCTCGATTTTACGGAACCGTCTTCAGCAATACGTATCCATACGAGACCTTTGGCTCCTATCTGGGGGCGTTTAACGAATTCGGTCAGTTCGTCGAGCTGCTTGCGGGTATAGCCTGCACAGCCTTCGGCTACAATGCCGCCGATATATTCGGCCGAGTCGAATACCACGAAACCTTTGCCGTGTGCCTTGTCGGTAAGTTCGTTTATTTCCATACCGAAACGTGTGTCGGGCTTGTCAGAACCGTAGCGGGCCATGGCTTCGCTCCACGGCATGCGCGGGAATGTATAATCGAATTCTATGCCGAGTGTTTCGCGGAACAGGTATTTGGCAAAGCGTTCGAATATTTCGAGTACATCCTCTTGTTCTACGAACGACATTTCACAGTCGATTTGGGTGAATTCCGGCTGACGGTCGGCGCGGAGATCTTCGTCACGGAAGCAACGGACAATCTGGAAGTAGCGGTCGTAACCAGATACCATGAGCAGCTGCTTGAACGTCTGCGGCGACTGCGGCAGGGCGTAGAATTCGCCAGGGTTCATGCGGGATGGAACTACGAAGTCGCGGGCGCCTTCAGGGGTGGAACGTATTAGAAATGGGGTTTCTATTTCGAGGAAACCTTCGTTGTCGAGGAAACGGCGTGCGCTTTGTGCCATGCGGTGGCGCAGCATGATGTTACGCTGCAGCGGTGGACGACGAAGGTCGAGATAGCGGTATTTCATTCGCAGGTCGTCACCTCCGTCGCTGTGCTCCTCGATGGTAAAGGGAGGAACTTCGGAACGGTTTAGAATATTTAGTGCCGTTACTGCGATTTCGATGTCGCCGGTAGCCATCTTCGGGTTTTTGGCTGAACGTTCGCGAACCGTACCGGTTGCCTGAATTACATATTCGCGTCCGAGTTCGGCAGCTGTCGGACGGACAGTGTCCGGTGTATTCTCGTCAACCACGAGCTGTGTTATGCCATACCTGTCACGCAGGTCGATGAAGGTCATCGCACCGAGGTTGCGTACTTTCTGTACCCATCCGGCAAGGGTTATCTCCATGCCGGTATTGTCGATGCGGAGCTCTCCGCATGTATGAGTTCTGTACATAATTTATATGGATTTAGTGGCCCTGCAATGCAATATAAACCGTAAAAGTGGATTTGCTGGCGGTGTATGTTGCTATGCACCGTTGTTTATACTACATTTGCGGGGGTTCAAAAGTACGAATTTTCATGGAGAAGGGACGACAGGAAGATGAATTTTTTATGCGTGCCGCAATTTCTGAGGCACAAGCTGCGTTAGAAGAACATGAAGTTCCTATAGGCGCGGTGGTTGTGGCAAAAGGCAGAATAGTCGGACGCGGACACAATCTTGTTGAAACGCTTGTTGATGCTACAGCTCATGCAGAGATGCAGGCTATTACGGCGGCAATGCAGGCTGCTGGAGGTAAATATTTGAATGAGTGTACGTTGTATGTAACTGTGGAGCCGTGCGTTATGTGTGCCGGAGCATTGGCATGGGCACAAATAGGAAGAATTGTATATGGTGTGTCAGACCCTAAACGTGGATATACAACAATTGGCGCCAGAGTACTTCATCCGAAAACAACGGTTACTTCCGGAATTCTTGAACAGGAGTGCGCGGAACTGATGACAGGTTTTTTTAAAAAACTACGGGGGTTGAATTTGAAGTAAACTTGTAAATTGATATTTTTGTGGTGTGGTTAATTTGCCTAGAAGTGGATATTTCAGAACAAACTAAATAAAACCGATAAAATTAACTGAAAATGAAGAAAATCAAGTTCTTGCTGGCGGCCGTTGCCATGATGGCTGTGACAGGGCTGTCGGCTCAGACAGTCAACGATGTTAACACCAGGTATAACGAAGCTGCTGCATTGATACAGGCAAAAGATTTTCCCGCAGCAATAGCCGCACTTAACGAGACTGTTGAAATGGGACTTAATGCCGGTGCAGATGCTTCTGCTACTGTTCAGGCTGCGCAAAAACTTCTGCCTACCTGTTATTTCCAGTATGGATTGGATTTGTGCAGGGAGCAGAAATTCGAGGAGGCTCTTGTGGAACTCGACTCTGCACTGCAGTATGCACAGTTGTTCCAGGACGTTAAGGTGCTCGGTAATTCGCGCAAGCTGATGTCGCAGATTTATACCCACCTTGGTGGCGATGCATTCAACGCAAAGCAGTGGGATAAGGCTATCGAAATTTTCTCAAAAGGTTATGAGGCCAATCCTACCGATACGACTTTGGCGCTTTACCTTGCGGAGAGCTATGCCGCTTCGGGGGACTACGATAACGGTATGAAGATATATCACGATGTCGTTGCTCTCGAACAGCGCCACAGCCGTTATCAGGAGCCTGCCGCCGCAGCAAGGGAGAAAATTATCTACTATGAGACCATTCGTGCCATCAGCGCTGCCGAAGCAGGCAATGCAGATGAGGTTTACGCTTGTGCAGACGATATTCTTTCTGTTGATCCGGTAAATGCGAATGCATATCTTCTTAAGATACAGGCTGCCACCAACAGTCAGAATTGGCAGAATGTCATCGAATGGGGGGAAACTGCAGCCGAAATGCAGACAAATGATGTAGAGAAGTCCAATATCTATTATATGCTCGGTGCCGCTTATCAGAATACCGAAAACAAAGATGCTGCAATTGCAAACTACAACAAGGTTGTAGCTGGCCCGAATGTGGCAAATGCAAAAGCTCAAATAGATATTCTCAACAAACCGGCTGCATAAGGTCTGGATTTGGAAAATGATTTATCAGGGTCCGCATTACAATGCGGACCCTGTATTTTTATAGCTATGTTGGGGCTGCTTGTCGTTTTCTTTGGTTCGTTATGTTGCATATCTTTGTATCCGTAAATGTAGTATTTAACTATGCCGGAACATAACAGGGTAGAGTTGTTGGCCCCTGCCCGTGACAGGGAGGTAGCCTTTGCAGCCATAGATTGCGGAGCGGATGCCATATATATGGGCGGTCCCCGTTTCGGGGCGCGGCAGGCGGCAGGTAACAGTGTCGATGATATTGCTGCTGTCGTGGAATATGCACGTCGTTTTGGGGTACGTGTTTATGTGACGCTAAACACGGTTGTGTTTGAAAATGAGTTGGAAAATGCGCGTCGGATTGCACAGAGTGTAATAGATGCAGGGGCGGATGCATTGATTGTACAGGATATGGCCTATGTTGAAATGGGGTTGAGTGGTGTGGAACTGCATGCTTCGACGCAAACATTTAATGCAACTCCTGAAAAGGCGGCTTTTTTGGCGAACCGCGGTTTTTCGCGTGTTATATTGGAACGCAGCATATCGCTCGATGAAATAAAAGCCATAAGAGCGGTCACTGATGTGGAACTGGAGTGTTTCGTGCATGGAGCAATATGCGTATGTCGCAGTGGCAGATGTTATATGAGCCGTACTATGTCGTCGCGAAGCGGCAACAGGGGCGATTGCTCGCAGGCCTGTCGTCTGACTTACGACTTGTTGGATGCCGATGGGCATGTTTTGCGCCGAGGCAAACATTTGCTGTCCGTCAAGGACCTTGACCTTTCGGGGCATATAGGCGATTTGTTGGATGCAGGAGTTAGTTCATTCAAGATTGAGGGACGTCTTAAGGATGCGGCGTATGTTAAAAATACGGTGGCATGGTACCGTCGCAGGATTGACAGGGCATTGGCTTTGCGACCGCATCTTGTCAGAGCGTCGTCGGGTCACAGCGATATAGGTTTTGAACCGGATATCTCAAAGACGTTTTCGAGAGGTTGGACGGAATATTATTTCGGCGGCCGACGTGCAGGCGTTTCTACGCCCGACACTCCAAAGGCGACGGGCAGTATGGTGGGGCGTGTGGTGCGTTCCGGTGACGGCTGGTTCGAGACGGACGGACATATACAATTGGCTGCCGGTGACGGTTTGTGCTTCATGTATGGAGGAGAACTGTCAGGTACAAATGTTAATAAGATAGATGGCGCACGCATATATACGAACCGCAATATAAAATTATCGGTGGGTATGGAAGTATATCGCAACTACGACCATCGTTTTAGTACGTTGCTGGATGGATGCAGGACGAGACGCGCAGTGGATGTCGTGGCGACAGTGAAATATAATGCAGGGTCGTTAGAGGTGACTTTCACCGATGCGGATGGTGTCGCTGTTACAGTGTCTGCCGAATGTGGCAACGGTGAGGCTCGGGATACGGTCAAGGCGCTGGATACTATTTCGTCGCAGTTGCAACGTTCGGGTGACACGATGTTTGATGTCGTGGAGGTGTGTTTTGACGGCGATGCGTCGCATGTGCCTTTTGTACGTATATCGGAACTCAACGCACTGCGCAGGAAGGGACTTGACAAATTGCTGCAAAAACGACAGAACAGAACGCCTGTGCGGCATTTTGCTGTCGTGAATGAAACTGCAAAGTATCCTTACGGAGCTGTTGCTGAAGCGTCGGAGAATGTTACCAATTCGTTGGCCAGGAAGTTTTACATGCGGGCTGGCTGCAAGACTGTATATGATGGTTATGATATGCGTGGAGACCTTTGCGGAGTAGCGGTCATGACGACTCCTTTCTGTGTAAGGCGTGAGAACGGGCTTTGCTGCAAGGGAGCAAAAGGCGGCAGTACACCGTTGTGGTTGAAGCATGGGCCGTTTCGATACCGTCTTGAATTCGATTGCGGTAAGTGTGAAATGCGTGTGATTTTCGAAGGGCGTGATTGAAAAAGCATAATACAATATCATATATGAAAGGACCGGAAATACTTACCCCTGCATGGGATGATTACGAACTGATTGATTGCGGCGGGTTTGAAAAAATGGAACGTTTCGGACGTTGGGTAACAGTACGTCCGGAGCCGCAGGCGATATGGCGTAAATCGTTGCCGGATGCTGAATGGGAGCGAATGGCCGATGCTGTTTTCAGACGCGATGCAGGCAGCGAGGAACGCGGCCGCTGGCTCCTGCGCAAGGGTATGCCGGAACGCTGGTTTACAGAATACTGTTACCGCGGTATGAAATTGCGCATGCGTATGGGGTTGACATCGTTCAAGCATGTAGGATTGTTTCCGGAACAGGCTGAGAACTGGAACTTCATTTATGATACCGTACAGGATATGAAAGTGTCGCTCGGCAAGGAGCCGCGTGTCCTCAACCTGTTCGCCTATACGGGAGGAGCATCGCTTGCGGCACACAGTGCAGGGGCGGATGTTACACATGTCGATGCCGTGCGTCAGGTTGTGTCATGGGCGCGCGAGAATATGGAGGCAAGCGGCCTGGACGGAATACGTTGGATTGTTGAGGATGCCTTGAAGTTTGTGCGCAGAGAAGTCAGGCGCGGCCGTAAATATGACGGTATAATACTTGACCCGCCTGCTTATGGGCGTGGGCCCGAAGGTGAAAAATGGGTGCTTGAACAGAATATCGGCGAAATGCTTGAATGCTGTGCCGCATTGCTGGCAGAGAGCGGAGGTTTTCTTGTTCTGAACCTTTATTCGATGGGTTTGTCGGCTTTATTGGCAAAAAGTGTCGTCAATCAATTGTTTCCTGTGCCTGTCCGAGAGCAGTTTGGTGAACTTTTCTTTGCGGATAGAGCAAAAAAAATGTTGCCACTAGGGGTTTTCTACCGTGCTTTGTATGGGAATGTGATGAAAATGTAGCGTTTGCTTGCTGAGTTGAAATGATGCAAGAGTCTGTAAAGAGGTAAAACTTCTAAAGTCAAAAAAATAATTGCAATTTCTTTCTGTTGATAAGTTACTGATAATTAGATTGTAGTTTGAGGTACTGAAAAAAACTTGCAAAAAAGATGTAAAAAGTCTTCGAAAAGTTTGGAATGAAAGGGAAATGCTGTATCTTTGCACTCGCAATCGGGAAACAAACGACGGTTGTAGAAAACAAGAACAAGGGAGTATAGCTCAGCTGGTTCAGAGCATCTGCCTTACAAGCAGAGGGTCCGGGGTTCGAATCCCTGTGCTCCCACCAAGAGAGGTCGGCCGCAGTAATGTGGCCGATTTTTTTGTTGGTATTTTTCTGTCTAGATAGATTTGCGCTTCGTTGAAATTTGTAGCGGTCTTATTTATTTCTGTGATAAATATGTGTTGTCTGTTCGAAGATTATTTCGAAATTTGACGTTCAATACTCCCTGAGTGTTGTCCGTCATGTCGTAAATATTTTCTATATTTGTCACAGTTGAGTAATCAACGGACATATTGCTGAAAGTGTTTTCACTGTCCTTGTCAGGAAATGTGGTAGTTTCAATGAAGAAAGGACGACGGATAACACTCATTCTTGTTTAGGTTATGTGGCAGGGGAGTATCTGTGCTCTCTCGATACCTCATATCTATTCGAGTGTGGGGTATTGAGTGTCGTTTATTTTCTTCAAGGTTTTACCACAGCCTCCTGACAGATAGACGAAATCGGCTCCACGCTTGAACCGACAGACCTCGTATATATGCCTGATAATCAAGTTTAGTGGTAAGATTTATACAATATTTGATACCATATAGTTCCCTTAATATTCTTTACTATAGTGCCAATATATGGGATTGCGTCTAAATCATCTTTTGCTATCGTAGATGACATTCAATAGCTCATTTGCAAGTTTGAAGTCCTCAATTTTGATAATATTATCTTCTTCTGCTGCATAACCAAGGATATTTATGCTTCCGTACCAAGTAATGGCCTTGTCAATAACACATGAACACAGTGACAATTTTGATATTGCCTTTACGAATAATCCTTTGCTTTTCAAAAATTCAGTCTGGTCACTTTCTATTGATGTAAGAATTGCCACTTCGATGCCGCTTGTTTGGAGTTCAATCAAGATATTAACAAATACGTTGCGTTCTACATGATAGAGCTTTGGAGAAGATATAGCAATGGATTTCTTTGAATTTCTAGTTCTTTAATAAACGAAGTTCGGAATGTACGCCAAGAATCTCCCTAAAGCCGTCGCTGTTAACGGCAGGTTGTCTAGGGCCGTCTTTAAAAAACGAATTCCACGGACACTTTCGTACCTCATTTGTGAGGGGGTATTGATTGAGGATAACGTTTCTGCCGTCCGCATTCCAATTGCACCGGCGTCTGACATGGAGCAGGACTTTGCGATTACGTATCGGATAATCCTTAATGATTGTAGCCTCCGTAAAACCGTTGGGCTTCAGTCCCAAAAGATCGCTCTCCCAGTTGTCGCGTTGTCTAGGTAAATGTTGAGGATACTGTCATAAAGTATGTCCGCCCGGCTTTTGCCAGTATTCGGCTCTTCTGCCATTTTTACTATTTCAAACCAGTCTATCATTCCATTCGGAAGGAAGAAACTGATGATGAAGTCTGTATTGGTGTTTGATTGATTCGATTCCATTCCATGAGGCAAATATACATGTAAAATCACATCATATGCTTATCAAGCAAGGAATAATATCCCAAATTTGGCTTGTACAGTAAACTAAAAAAAAGGAATACATTGATTTCTTTGTCATTCCGGTTTACAAAACGAATAGGAAAACATGGCATATAAACAAGAGAAAAATGGGAATTAAGGCGTCCCTTAATATGATCCCGTACAAAACCATAATCAAGGCTTTTTTAGTTATGGCTTGGTTTTTCATAGTCAAGGGTGGAGGGCATATAAGATGTACCTATAAGCCTCCACAACTATCTTTGATGTAAAGGAATGCTTTTAATTCCATCTGACAAAATTCTTTCATTGCTATTTACTCATTCATGTTGCATAACATGCTTTTGAATGGATATTAGGCCTTTTTCTGGGATAGTCACTATATCGGCTTTGTACCATCTTCGGTTAAGGGTGGCTTATCGTGCCACGGAAATTTTCAGCTGAGCCACTTTGGTATTTTACCACATTACCACCTTCCTGAAAAAAGGAGTAATGGATAATGTTTTCAAGAATTTATTTTCAACTATCTTCTTGTGACAATCGTCACGTTTTTTTTTCTTAATGTAGTTATGTAAGTCTTGACAGAAAATTCTGTACCCTCACTTGTCCGTAATTTGGCGTTAGTAGTAGCTTTGTGAAATATTTCCCAAAAATCATCTTCAATCAAGTCAGATGAGACCTCATTTATGAATTTATAGTTGTATGAGTTTCCTATGAGGTATAAAGTCTCGATAGGCTGTGAAATTTTCCGAATGTTATTGATATAGATTTGCTTGCCTTCCTCTTCGATTTTATGCTGTTTGCCAACAATTCTGATTGCAAATTTCGAATACTCTCCGCTATGCTCCAAATTGGAGTATTCTCCTGTTTTACGGTTTGCAAGAGTTAAGAGGAACGAAATAAGGGCATCAACCTCATTATAGATCTTATTACGATTAACGCCTTTACCAAATATCTTCTCGCCGAGAAAGGTCATCTCAGTAATAAACACCGGGAAAAATAGCCCACTTGTATCAATTTTTTCAAATTTCGCATACAATTTGTCAATTGAACCCATCTCAAGTCCGTCACGGAGATAGGTTTGAACAAAAGCATCCATAATATCGTGTCCTGCTTTTTCTAAAGCCTTATATGACACAAATAAATCAATCGCTTCTTTTTGGTAGGGCGCTAAATATGTTTTGACCTTCTTTAATACCTCGCGAGAAACGAATGTATACGTAGCATTAACGATATTCCTATTCTGGTTAGTGCTTTTGTGCATCCGAAGAACGAGAGTTCCGGATTTTAAAAAAGCTTCTGGCGTAATTTCTTCGTCAATCCAATCAATATTAACCCTTTGCGCATCAAGATTAGGAACGTCGGCATTGATTTTGGCTATGAAACCGTTGATGGTAGATTGGATATTATACTTTACATATTGCTTGTCGGCTCCTTTATATATAGCCTTGAACAACCTATAAAAAATGGATGCCCACTTATCTAAAACCTCAGGATGAGTAAGGATATACCAAACGGTTCCACCGCCTGCAGTGAAACATAAGATGCTGATAGGAATATTGATATTAATGTTTATCATTATTTCTCGTTAAAATAGTTATTCATTTTACAAATACACTCAGAATTATCACAGACAAATTTGATGGTTCCGCTTTCTGGAAAAACGGATGCGATGTTATCTATGGTGATTGGTTGACTGCAAAATTTGCATTTCTCGGTTCCGGACACAACGTTTTCATAAACTCCAATATTCTGCAAAAATAATTGGAATTTATCTTCATAAACAGCCTTAATGGCGTCATTGGGTTTTAATACTTTGCTCATATCTGAGGTGAATGTGAATTATCCAATCTTTTTTAGAAAGAGATTCTTTGAATGGTACAAATATACGAAAATAAATCGATTTGTTGAATATAATTCGCTATATTTGCACAATAAAATCGCATCTAAGAATGAAACTAAATAGGATAAAGGCGGTCTTGTCGGACAAAGGTATTTCCCAAACGTGGTTGGCTAAAAAACTGGATAAGAGCTTCAGTATGGTCAATGCCTATGCTTGCAACAGAATCCAGCCTAACTTGGAGACACTGCAGCAAATTGCAGAGATTCTTCAGGTAGACTTAAAAGATCTGATAACAGACAAGGATGAACGGGAATGATGTCCTGTGGACATGTGTTATCTTTTTTAGCGTATAACTTCTGATAATGCAGAAATATAGGAACAGCTATGACACCAGAAGAAAAAGCTAGGCAAAAGATAGATCTGTGGTTCGCCGAGGCGGGTTGGAAAGTAATCAATAGGGAAGATTATGAACCAACCTGTACAGCTGTTGCCATAAGGGAAGGATTGCTGAAGGGTAATCTTGAAGCGGATTATTTCCTTTTCATTAATGGTAAGGCTGTTGGTGTTCTTGAGGCCAAAAGGGAAAATGTGGATGCGCTTTCCGATAAGGTATGTGAGCAGGCGGCATTATATGCCAAAAGAGTTCCTCATATATATCAGACATATCAGAACCCATTGCCTTTTATTTTTACTTCCAATGGGAAGAATCTGTATTTCTGTGACTTCCGCAAGCAGGAGCAAAGTTTCAAACAGATAATGGCTATCCCAACTCCCTATGAGTTGGTCAAGCAGTTAGGGATAGGTGATTATTTTGCAGGACTTCCTACTTTACAAAAAAAAGGATTGCGAGATTGCCAGTATGAAGCCGTAACCGAGTTGGAAAAAAGTTTTCGTACCGGGCAAAACCGTGCCTTGATGGTTTTGGCAACTGGGGCAGGCAAAACATATACAGCTTGTCTTGCTGCATATCGGTTGCTGTCCTATACTCCTATGAGAAGGATACTGTTTCTGGTGGATAGAAATAATCTTGGCAAACAAGCCGAGGGCGAATTCGGAACTTTCCGATTGACAGAAAACGGAGAAGCCTTCAATACCATATTTACGGTAAACAGGCTTCGTTCTTCATCCATTCCGTCAGACAGCAATGTGATTATTTCGACTATTCAGCGCCTCTTTTCCTTTTTAAAAGGAGATGTTATCGACGATGATGACGAAGATGAAGGTAATGAACCAGCCGAAGAAATCATTTTGCCGCCTAATCCAAACCTGCCGCATGATTATTTTGATTTGATTATCATAGACGAATGTCATCGATCCATTTATGGAAACTGGCGGAAAGTATTGGAGTATTTTGATACGGCAAGACTCGTTGGATTGACAGCCACACCTGTACCGGAGACTATGGCGTTCTTCAACAACAACCGTATAGTCAATTATACTCTGGAAAAAAGTATTGTTGACGGCGTGAATGTGGATTGCCGTGTATATAGAATCAAAACACAGGTAACGGAGAATGGCGGTGCCATATTGGAGGGTGAAAAGGTAAAAGAAGAAACACGCTATACAGGAGATATAAAAACCATCTTCAACAAGGAGACTAAAACTTATACCAGTAAGGAACTGAATCGAAGTGTCATCAATCCGGCACAGATTAAACTTGTCTTATCCACTTATCGCGATGTAGTCTATACCGAACTATTCAATGACCCTCAAAGGGAAGCCAACTTTGACTATTTGCCGAAGACATTGATATTTGCCCTCAACGAAACTCACGCTACCAATATCGTACAGATTGCGAAAGAGGTATTCGGCCGTACCGATAACCGCTTTGTGCAAAAAATCACATATTCTGCAGGCGACAGCAACGAACTGATACGCCAGTTCCGCAACGACAAGGATTTCCGTATTGCAGTTACCTGCACATTGGTTGCAACCGGAACGGATATAAAACCGTTGGAGGTTGTGATGTTTATGCGCGATGTGGAATCGTTGCCCCTGTATATACAGATGAAAGGTCGCGGCGTGCGCACCATTGGAGACGAGCAACTGCGCAATGTCACCCCGAATGCATTCAGTAAAGATTGCTTCTACTTGGTTGATGCCGTAGGTGTAACTGAACACGAAAAGATAATACCGACGACAGCAGATGAGCCGACAACAAGAACAATTACTCTTAAAGAGTTATTGGAGCGGATCAGTCATGGCTATCTCCCCGATGAATATTTGCAACGTCTTGCAGCAACGCTTTCTCGAATATATAACAAGGCAGACAATTCGCAGAGAAATGAGTTCGCCCGCTTGGCTCATGATGACATGAAGGGACTTGCTTCCAGAATTTATGATGCACTTGACAATAGCACACTCCCACCGTTTGTCAGCATAAACGAGCCAAATAACGAGCGGAAAGGATTGGTTTCCCCACTTGCCAATCATGCAGATGCAAGACGATACTTGCTTATTCTTGCCGCAGGATTTGTCAATACGCTGATGCCGGGAGAAGATACACTTATCTCTAAAGGGTTTTCTATTGAGGAAGCACAAAACACGACCGAGGCCTTCGAAGAGTTTTGCAGAGAACACACTGACGAAATTGAAGCATTGCGAATCATTTACAATAATGAAGGAGAGCCGATTACTTATTCAATGTTAAAAGATTTGGAGAACAAGCTCAAAATGGCAAACAATCATTTCACATCCAAGCAACTTTGGAACTCGTATGCCATCCTGAATCCAAACAGTGTGCGACGCTCTACCACCAAAGAAGAAAGCGATGCACTTACAAATATCATTCAGCTTGTGCGCTATGCTTTCCGGCAAATCGAACGGTTGGATAGTGTAGTCACTACCTCCAAACAGTACTTCAATCTATGGCTAGGACAAAACCAGCGAGAAATAACAGATAAACAGCGCGAAGTGATAAGTCGCATAGTGGACTACATCGCCTCCAACGGTGCTTGTACTGTGAGGGATATTCGTGAAGACGATGCAACCCATGCGGCACAAATGATACGGGCGTTTGGTAATATGCAGAAAGCAGACGATGCACTCCGTTCTCTTTATACATTTGTAGTTTTAAGAAAAGCAGCATAATAAATAATGGCAACAAATAACACAACAGAGCAATCACTCACCAAAAAGGTATGGAATCTGGCTACCACTCTTGCTGGGCAAGGGATTGGGTTTACCGATTATATAACTCAACTCACCTATCTCCTGTTTTTGAAGATGGATGCCGAGAATGTAGAAATGTTTGGAGAAGAATCCGCTATCCCAGATGGTTATCAGTGGGCAGATCTGATTTCTCTTGACGGCTTAGATTTAGTCAGACAGTATGAAGAAACGCTTAAACTGCTTAGCGAACAGGACAATCTGATTGGTACTATCTATACAAAGGCGCAAAACAAGATTGACAAGCCCGTTTATCTGAAAAAGGTCATTTCCATGATTGATGAGGAACAATGGCTCATCATGGACGGTGATGTGAAAGGTGCTATCTACGAAAGCATCCTCGAAAAGAACGGACAAGACAAGAAAAGCGGTGCGGGGCAATACTTTACTCCCCGTCCACTTATCAAAGCAATGGTGGATTGTATCGCTCCTCAAATAGGAGAAACGGTTTGCGACCCGGCATGCGGAACAGGCGGTTTTCTGTTGACGGCTTACGATTACATGAAAGGCCAGTCAGCAAGTAAGGAAAAACGGGATTTCCTGCGTAACAATGCCTTACATGGTGTGGATAACACTCCATTGGTGGTAACACTTGCCTCAATGAATCTATATCTGCATGGCGTAGGCACAGACCGAAGTCCGATTGTCTGTGAAGATTCGCTGGAGAAAGAGCCGTCAACGCTTGTAGATGTGATACTTGCAAATCCTCCATTCGGAACACGCCCGGCTGGTTCTGTCGATATCAACCGTCCGGATTTCTATGTAGAGACAAAGAATAATCAGCTGAACTTCCTACAGCACATGATGCTGATGCTTAAAACCGGAGGCCGTGCAGCTGTAGTATTGCCGGACAATGTTCTTTTTGAAGGAGGTGCCGGTGAAACAATACGAAAGAAGTTGTTGACGGATTTTAATCTGCACACCATTCTCCGCTTGCCTACAGGTATATTTTATGCCCAAGGCGTAAAAGCCAATGTCTTGTTCTTTACGAAAGGACAGCCGACAAAAGAGATTTGGTTCTATGATTATCGTACAGATGTCAAGCATACTCTTGCCACCAACAAACTCGAACGCCATCATCTGGATGATTTTGTCTCTTGCTATAATAACCGGGTAGAAACCTTCGATGCAGAAAATAATCCGCAAGGACGATGGCGGAAATATCCGGTAGAGGAAATTCTTGCCCGTGACAAAACAAGCCTTGACATCACATGGATAAAACAAGGTGGGGACGCTGATGATCGTTTGCTTTCCGAACTAATGGCCGATATAAAAGAGAAAAGCCAAAGAATAAGTACCGCTGTAGCCGAACTTGAAAAGTTACTGGCAAATATAAATGAGGATTGAGTGTATGGAAAACAATAAGATAGCCATATCAGTCGAACAACAGTTCGGAGAAGTCATAGACATCATTCTCCAACATAAGAGTCGTGCTTCCAAAGCTGTTAATGAAGAGTTGCTTCAAACAGCATGGCATGTGGGAGGTTATGTTTCAGCCAAATTGAAAAGCGAAGAATGGGGAAGCAAGGTCGTAACACAGTTGTCTGAATATATTCGTTCACAACGACCGGACATCAAAGGATTTGGGCGAAGCAGCATTTATAACATGGTGCTATTTTATGACGAATATTCTTCTGCGGCATTTGCTACTACAGTTGAGAAATACCTGAACTCTGAATTTGTCCAGCCAAGAATTGGACAAATAGAGACATCACATTCAGAGCCATCTTCAGAACACGCAATAATAGTACATCCAAAAACTGCACAAATCGTCCAGCCAGAAATTGGACAAATGCCGAAGATACTGGAATTGACAACATTGACCAACCATATTGAAATCTTATGCCGTTGTAAAAGTAACGAAGAACGGATGTTCTATATTCTTTATGCCAATAAAGAACATCTGGTAAAACGGGAACTTCAGCGTTGTATCTCAAATCAGACATATACGGCTTTATTAGGTAATAAGGACAATATGTCAAAAGGGTTGCTTAAAGCATACCCTGCTGCTCCGGTCATGTTTAAAGATACTTTGTTTATTGATTTTCTTGATTTACCAAAGAAGCATAGTGAATCACGGTTGAGAAATGGTTTGCTGGAGCACATGAAGCAGTTTATCCTTGAATTGGGCAAAGATTTTATATTCATGGATCAGGAATATCGTCTCAATATCGGGGCGTCTACATTTAAAGCCGATTTGCTGTTCTTTCATCGTGGATTGCAGGCATTGGTCGCTGTAGAACTGAAAAAGACGAAGTTTCATCCTCGTGATCTCGGTCAGTTGGAATTTTATTTGGAAGCACTTGACCGGGATGTAAAACGTTCCAACGAGAATCCGTCCATAGGTATAATTCTCTGTCCTGAAGCAGATAGGGTAGTGGTAGAATATGCCATGAGCCGGAGCATGAGCCCGACAATGATAGCTGAATACAAGCGTATCCTTATTCCACAAGAACGTATGCAGGAGAAGCTGAACGAATTTTGCAACCTGTTTCTGAATAAAGACTGATTGCTATGGATACTAAGAAATTACGTCAAAAGATATTAGATCTTGCCATTCATGGCAAACTTGTACCACAAGACCCGAATGATGAACCTGCATCTGTCCTGCTTGAACGCATCAAGGTAGAAAAAGAGCAGTTGATAAAAGAGGGAAAGATAAAGAGAAGTAGAAAGTCTGCAAAGACTTCTGATACGCCCCATTATGGGAATGTGCCGTTTGAAGTGCCTGATAATTGGGTGTGGACGGATATAGAACATATTTGTTCAAAAATAGGTTCTGGAAGTACCCCGCGAGGCAGTAACTATTCCTCTAAGGGCATTCCATTTTTCCGGTCTCAAAATATTTATAACGGTGGATTAGTTTACGAAGATATCAAATTTATATCAGAAGAGGTACATCAAACTATGATTGGTACTGAAGTTTTGCCTAATGATTTACTCTTAAACATAACAGGTGGGTCTTTGGGACGTTGTGCAATTGTTCCTGAAAACTTTCAACGGGGAAATGTAAGTCAACATGTTTGCATTATGCGTCCAATATTTGTTGTATCTGAATATTTCCATGCGTTTGTTCTATCCTCTATATTCTCTAAATCAATGAAGATAACAGGTAGTGGTCGTGAGGGATTACCTAAATATAATTTGGAACGAATGTTTTTCCCTCTTCCCCCTCTTTCAGAACAGCACCGAATAGTATCAGAGATAGAGAATTGGTTTGCTTTAATTGACCAAATTGAGCAAGGCAAATTGGATTTACAGAAAGTTATCAAAAAAGCCAAGAACAAAATCCTTGACCTCGCCATTCACGGCAAACTCGTTCCGCAAGACCCGAATGACGAGCCAGCATCGGAACTGCTAAAACGCATCAATCCTAAGGCCGAAATTACTTGTGATAACGGGCATTATCCCGTTGGTTGGATTGATGTAATTTTAGGAGATATATTCTATCATAATACGGGAAAGGCTCTTAACTCATCAAACAAAGAAGGTGTATTGAGAAACTATCTTACAACATCCAATGTGTATTGGAATCAGTTTGACTTGTCTCTTGTTAAACAAATGCCTTTTAGGGATAATGAATTAGAAAAATGTACTGTCCAAAAGGGTGACTTACTTGTATGTGAAGGCGGAGATATTGGCCGTTCTGCAATATGGAATTTTGATTATAATATCTGCATTCAGAATCACATTCATAGATTGCGCCCTAAAGGAGACTTAAATGTCTTATTTTATTATTATGTTTTACGATTCTTGAAAGAACATAATCGAATAGGAGGTAAAGGTATCGGATTGTTAGGCTTGTCGTCTAATGAATTGCATAAAATAGGAATGCCATTACCGCCACGAAAAGAACAAGATAGAATAGTGCTAAAAATTGAAGAACTGTTTTCCGTTTTTGACAACATTCAAAATGCCTTAGAAGCGTGATAAAACACGTTTCTAAGGCTACATTATCACCAATTTACCACTTTGTCAACAATCTTCTGCTGTTCGTTGGCGGTACGGCGCAGATAGATGCGAGTGGTTTCTATGCTTTCATGCCCCATAAGGTCAGCTAACAAGGCAAGGTCGTTGAAACGTTCAAGGAAATTCTTGGCGAAACGGTGACGAAAAGAATGAGGATAAACAACATCACGGTTCAGTCCATATTTATCGGCAAAATGCTTTAGTTGTTGGGCAATACCGCGTGTCGTAATGCGCTGCCCGAAACGATTGAGAAAGAGATAACCGCTTGTTATGCCTTTCCCATTCAACCATTGCTTGGCTTCATTCCGCAAATTCTTGGGGATATAAAGACGGCGTATTTTCCCGCCTTTGCTGTAAAGGTCGAGATAACCCACTTTCACGTGTTCAACCTTTATGTGCAACAACTCACTTACCCGTGCACCTGTCGCCGCCATAAACCATACCACGAAATACCAATCATCGTAACCGTCAGCCTTCAACTGCGCTTTCAGAAACTTATAGTCGGCATCGCTGATGACATTCTCTAAGAAGTTCTTTTGCTGCACTTTGACAAACTTCACTTTCAACCTGTCGTGCTTGGTAAACTCCAGATACTTGTTGATGCCTTGCAAACGGAGATTGACGGTCTGCGGTTTGAAGTTTTCCACCAGATAGCCCTTATAGGCCAACAGGTTTTTCTTGTTCACTTCTCCATAGTGACTGAGAAAGTAGTTCACCGTCCACACATACGATGCTACGGTGTTCTTTGCCAAATTCGTTTTGGCAAGATAGTCTTTGAATTTTGTTATCATATACATTAATTTTTGATGAATACGATAACAATATAAAGCGCAACCTAACGGGCATTATCCGCAGTTACCTGACGGGTGGTGCAAATGTCGATTAGAGGACATAGTTGAATACGAACAACCACAAGCCTATATAGTCAATTCAACTGATTATGACGACAGATATTTAACCCCTGTTTTAACGGCAGGGAAGTCTTTTGTAATAGGATATACTAACGAAACAGAAGGCATTTATCAGAATACGCCCTGTATCATTTTTGATGACTTCACCACAGATTCTAAACTCGTTGATTTTCCATTCAAGGTGAAATCATCTGCTATGAAAATCTTAAAAGTAGCAGCTGATATAGAAATTGAATATGTTGCTATGTTTATGAACATAACACGGCTCATTGGTGACACTCATAAGCGTTATTGGATTTCAGAATACTCTAAACTTTGCATGCCGATACCGCCAAGAAAAGAACAAAAGCGTATAATCAATGCAACAAACGCAATGTTTGAAAAACTTGATGCAATAATGGAGAGTTTATAAATTCTCCATTATTGCATCCAATTTACTATGCATTGAATTTATCACAGTAACAATTCTTACTTGTTCATCATAAGGTGGTACGGGTACTTCTATTGCCTTAAATAGCTTCTTATCCAGATGAGGTATTGCCGAACCTACTTTGTTTTCACGCAATGCTTTACGATGCAGGTTTATAACGTGTAAGATATACTCTGCAAGCATATTTTCATTGATATGTAGTTGCTTGAATGTGCTGCCTTGATAACCTTCAATCGGCGTTCTGAACACTTCACCAGAGTTTTCTCCATCAACCAAAATCAATAGGCTATTGGCTGCTACATATCGCCCATTTGTCTGTGTCTTAAAGTCACGTTCTCCTCTTAGATATTTTACGTCAAGGTTTGGCATTTCTTTACCGTCAAGTTTCTCTCCATCCGTCAAAGAACACAGCATTTGCATTGGAACTACTACCCACCCGTCAGGTAACTGCGGATAATGCCCGTTATCACAAGGAGTGAAGTTGGGATTTATACGTTTCAACAGTTCAATAGCAGGCTCGTCATTCGGATCTTGCGGCACGAGCTTGCCGTGAATGGCAAAGTCAAGAATTTTGCTTTTAGTCTGCCTAATTGTATCTTGCAAGTCTGATTGACTTTGCTCTATCTGGTCTATTAATGCGAACCAACGCTCGATTTCTACAACTATACGTTTTTGTTCAGCAAGAGGAGGAAGTGGAAATTTTGTATCTGCAACTTTATCTGAATTTAGATTTGTTACGACACCTCCGCTTGCAACATTCGTAAATTGCTCGAAAGCGAATGAAGATGAAAGTAGATAGTACAAGAAGTCTGACATATATGCTTCTCCAATTGGAGAAATTACCAACCAACCGTCATGAATACAACCATCTACATTTAATATATATGGTCGTCCAAAGCTCATGGAGTTTGTAAGTAGAAAATCTCCTTTATGAACCATCCGTGATTTTTTTACGCCTTCTGGCCGGATTCTCTCTTTTACTGAATCTATATATTTGCCGTCTTTTGTAGTATCACCTATTTTAATCCAATTAATACCGCTAGCATCATTAGTTAAATAGTCTTTAATAGGTCGTGGAGACCCTCCTCGTGCAATTTCATTTACAGTTCCAAGTTTACACCATTCCCAAGAATCTGGTACTTCAAACGGCACATTCCCATAATGGGGCGTATGTATAGTAAGTGATGATTAATTATATGTATGCTAAAGTTTTTCCGTAACATACTTTGAATTAGTTTTTATCTTCTATTCCCTTTTTTCTGTTCACTCCACGGAAGGTCAGACGATGAGCTGCCAGAACCAGTACCAACGTGAACCTCTGCCGGACCACCAGCGGCAAGAGTAAAAGCTGCTCCCAACAGCTCGGCCTGCTTCCCGCTTACCTGTTCCTGCGGCTCGAAGACGGCATTGACAAACTCCTCATCTGTGATCAAGCCGTTGAAATGCCTTTGGGCCACATCATAGTCTATCTGGAACTTGGTGTCCTCAAAAAGTTCCTCTCCGACCCGTGTCCAGATATGGAGCGACGGATTCCGGTAGTTGGACACGTTGATTCGGACAAGCTCGGCACCGGATGAGAGGCTGTAACGCTGAGGGTTTGCCTTACGGTCGAGCAGGCCTATCTGTTTCCGCTGCCTGTCTATGACGGCATCTTTCTCTTCTGACTGCCGCTCGGCGGTTTCCGCCCTGCGGATGGCTGCGTCTATCTCTTTCTGGTAGCCGTTCCGCAGCTTTTCGATTCCTGATTTATGTTGCTCCTGCAACCGTGCCTTTTCTGCCTGAAGAGCCTTAATCTGTTTATTGAGTTCGGCAATCTTCTCATCCTTGTCCGATAGTTCCTTTTTCGCTTTGGCAAGGTCTCCCTTGCCGAACCACGAGAGGATGGTGTTCCTGCCCTCCTGCGCCTTCTCCACATCTGCCTGCAACTTGGCTATGTCCTCCTCATAACGGATGACCTGCTGCCTGTAATAATCCGAATTTGCCTGATGTTTGGCGGTGGAGCCGACAATCCCACGCTGTAACCCGAACGGTTTCATGGCCGCTGCGTAACTGTTCTGGTATTCATGAAGCTTGGTGCGCCGCATCACATCATCCGCTGACAAACGGGGACCGGATTTCGTCTCGTACTTCTTCTCGCCCTCCCGCTTCCTGCGGATACGCTCCCCGGTTACAATGGGAACGACAGTGGCGTGCAGGTGCGGCGTTTTCTCGTCCATGTGCAATACGCACGATACAAGGTTGTCTTCACCGAATGTATCCCTTAGCCATTTGAGGTTGGCATCAATCCAGTTGTCCAGCCTGCCGCCATTGGCAATCTTCATCATCTGTTCATGTGTCCCGGTCAGGATGATACGGATGGCTTTTGTCTGGTTCCTGCCGACCTTGCGGCGCAGCCCGGCCGTGTCGATACGGTGCTGTATCGCCTCGGTGCGGCAGGATACCCCTTCTGGGAATCTGACCAGTTCCCTGTTTAGATGCGTCCTGTCTGCATCAGCATTTGCCGGAACATATTTCTTTCCCTTGGCATCCTTCCTTTCTATATGGCATGACATTCCACTGTCATTACCGCTGCCACGCTGCAGGTGGCAGACCGCGTATTGTGCATTGCTCATATCTGTTCGTCTTATGGTTGTCATTTCTGTTGTAAAATCCCGTTTTATTGCCGGAGGCATATATTTGGAGCCTGAGGTATTCACTCGGGCTATGGGCTTTTTGACTGCCGGAAGCGGAGCGGAGGCGGTGAAAATGCCCTAATAGGCTACGGGATTTTACAACCCCTTTTCCATGGGACAGCGAGCTGTCCGCTGCTTTTACATCATTCCGCCCTCCCCGCATCCACCAGTTCAAGCCCGAAGGTTTCGATGAATGTCTGCAACACGGGGTTGCGTTCTATCATCCTCGCAAGAATCATCTGCGGCGTGTCCTCCATCAGCAGAAAGTCAGCGATGTCCAGTCCCTGACTGCGCTGCTCGTCGGTCGCCATCTTCTCCAGCAGGTCGGAGCAGGTGGCACGCCTGCAGACGGCCTCCAGCATAGGTAGTCGCTGCCTCCATTCGTCCGTCACCTTAAGGTCGGGGAAGAGAATCACCTCCCGACCGCGCAATACCTGCATGGCCTCGCTGTTGAAACACCCGTGCATCCCTCCGGTGGCAAGCCAGATAAAGTCGGGAATGAAATGTGCGGCTATAAGTGCCGTCTTCTCGCTCTCGACAATGGCTACAGGCTTGGAGGATATGGCGGCGGAAGTGTCCGACAGCAGGTGCTCACCGAACAGGCACTGCTTCATCCTGAAATCCGGCACCTTTCTCACCGAGTGTACCCAATTGACTTGGTTAAAAGGTCCCTTGATGCGGTGGCCGGTTGCCGCATCGTAGCCCATAATCTTGCCTGCCCGCACATTGCCCTTGACATCTATCTGCCAGAATACGGTCGCACCGTCCCACATCCTTGAGGTGCCGACCCTGTAGAGGCGGAACAGCTTGTCCGTATCCTCCTTGCCGGCCACCTTGGTGAAGTACCGGTACAAGGGGTTGATGTCGTACCTGCGCATGGACTGCTCCACCCAATCAGAGGGAAGAAAAGAAATTGATGGCTCCTGTTCCGGTACTGGTTTCGCTATCGGTCTTGCAGCCATCGGTGTGCGGAAGTTCCTCTCCTGCTTACCCAACCTCTCTTTGACAGTCGGATTGTCCCGGAAATATTCCTTCGGGGTATAGTGGTAGCCGCAACTGTTGATATGGTCACAGATGCCCACGTTGTCAGGGAAGGAAATCTCTCCCGCCTCGTCGATATAACGGGTAAAGCAGGATTTCCTGCCGCACTCCGGGCAGGCGGTCTTGCTGCCCGGACGGTATTTCTGTAGGTGGAATCTGTATCCGTTCATGATGTTCTTTTTTTGTGGATTCCTGCAAATGAAAACCGCCATTTGCAGTCTGCAGTTCTTGCAGTCTTGCAGGAATTTTACCTTTCCGGTACTCCGAGACTGCAAAACTGCAAAGACTGCAGGCTGCAACAAGGGGTCATCCGTTACAGTTTTGGACTGGCGGTTCATTGTTGCTTTCATTAGATTTTCCAGATTTATCATATATGACTTTCTCGTAATGCCCGGCCTTGGCCTTACGCAGCAGCCCGCTCCTGCACAGTTCCTTGAGGTAGTTCATCACCGTGCGCTCGCTGACATCCTGCTGTTCCCTGCCTATGGCGATGGCCGTCCTCGTGTCGAAGATGTCAGGCAGCAGCGAGAGCAGCACCTTGGGCGGTTCCTCGCAGGAATCGTTTGCCACGAAGGAACGGATGCGGCGGTACGAGTCCTCGAAGTAGCCGTTCAGCCGGACAGCGGCTTTTACGGAAGCCAGATTCACGGACTGCAGATGGTCTTCTCCGGAAGCGTATCGCATGGCCTGCATTGTCAGGGCAAGCCTCGCCACATGCGCCGGGTGCTTCATCTCACGGCTCTCCACCTCAGCATCATCCTCTATTCGGTTGATGCGTTCCACTCTCCTGTTCCACCATGAGAAGAAATATTCCCTTGCCGCTCTGTCCATGGACAGCACATGGGATATCCTTTCTTCCTCTCCCGTGTCATAGTCCAGAGCGAGTACCTTGCCAAGTAT
>CALVCL010000011.1 GCA_944326085.1 uncultured Tidjanibacter sp. | reverse complement strand
CCGAAACCGCGCCGCTGGGGTGTCGGCATCCAGATCGGTTATGGCCTTGCGCCCCGCACCGGCCGCCTTGAGCCTTACATCGGCATCGGCGTACAGTACAGCATTTGGCAATGGTAGGGCGGGGGCGTTCCGATGCGGGGGCCGGCTCCGTCCCGCTGTACGGCCGCACGGCGCTTTCGGCTGTTGGCCTGCACGCACTTTTGTGCGTGCAGGCTTTTTTTATCCGGCATTTGCATGGTAAATGCATGAAATTTGCAGCATATTCTATTTTGGGCCTTCGTGAAGGAGGCTTTTTTTGCGGGAAGGCTGGCTTTTCGGTTTTCGGAGGATATGGATTGTGCGGCAGGTCGGGTCTGTGGATGGAAGGGGATGTGCATGCAACTGATTGCAGCGTGCGGCATTAGGCGGTGGGGTGCATTATTGTGATAGCTGGTGTCTATGGTTTTGTAAAATGTATAGTTTTTGGCAATGAGGTGTGTGGCCGGACGCTGCGAAAAATGCTGAAAATCCGAACGAAAGAGGTGAAAAAAGTAGGGGCGATGTGTACGAATTCGAAATTTATGCGTATATTTGCATCCCGTTTTATTGCGGGATTACGAGAAAAACAGTAGTTAAGTTACTCATTTAAAGGACAAAAGTTAAAAAATGCCAACTATTCAACAGTTAGTTCGAAAAGGACGAGTTTGCATGGAGGACAAGAGCAAGGCTCCTGCACTCGATGCATGTCCGCAGAGGCGCGGCGTGTGCGTGCGTGTGTACACCACCACGCCCAAGAAGCCTAACTCGGCTATGCGTAAGGTTGCCAGGGTGAAGCTGACCAACCAGAAGGAGGTCAATGCCTACATACCGGGCGAAGGACACAACCTGCAGGAACACTCCATAGTGCTCGTGCGCGGCGGCCGTGTGAAGGACCTCCCCGGTGTTCGTTATCACCTCGTGCGCGGTGCGCTCGACTCCGCAGGTGTTGACGGACGTCGTCAGCGTCGTTCCAAATACGGTGCCAAGAGGCCGAAACCGGGAGCAGCTCCGGCAAAGAAGAAATAATGCGCAACCTTTTCGATTAAGACAATGCGGCCGACGCCTCCGGTACCCGGCGCCGAGCCAGAGTAAAATCCGGTACCGCTAAAGACACTTTATAAAAATGAGAAAAGCTAAGCCTAAAAAGCGAATTCTACTTCCGGACCCCAAGTTCAATGACGTGCTTGTGACAAGGTTTGTGAACAACCTTATGCTGGATGGTAAGAAGAGTATTGCTTACACGATATTCTACGATGCGTTGGATATCGTCGGCGAGAAGATGAAGGACGCGGACAAGGCTCCTCTGGAGATTTGGAAGCAGGCATTGGAAAATATCACCCCGCAGGTCGAGGTAAAGTCCCGCCGTATCGGTGGCGCCACCTTCCAGGTTCCTACCGAGGTAAGACCCGAGCGCAAGATATCCCTTTCGATGAAGAATCTTGTCCTTTATTCTCGTAAACGCGCCGGAAGGTCTATGGCCGAGAAGCTGTCGGCCGAAATCATGGCAGCCTACAATCAGGAAGGCGCTGCCTTTAAACGTAAAGAGGAAATGCACCGTATGGCTGAAGCCAACAAGGCATTCGCTCATTTCAGATTCTAGTAGAAGGGAGACACGTATATGGCAAGAGATCTTAAATTTACACGCAATATCGGTATCATGGCCCACATCGATGCCGGTAAGACCACGACCTCGGAGCGTATTCTCTTCTACACGGGCAAGACCCACAAAATCGGTGAGGTGCACGAAGGTGCCGCTACGATGGACTGGATGGTTCAGGAGCAGGAGAGGGGTATCACCATCACCTCGGCTGCTACCACGGCATTCTGGCACTATGAGGACAAGACTTATCAGATCAACCTCATCGACACTCCCGGACACGTGGACTTCACCGTGGAGGTTGAACGTTCGCTCCGTGTGCTCGACGGCGCCGTGGCTACGTTCTGCGCCGTCGGCGGTGTAGAACCCCAGTCCGAAACCGTATGGCGTCAGGCCGACAAGTACAACGTGCCGCGTATCGGTTATGTCAACAAAATGGACCGTACCGGTGCCGACTTCCTCGCAGTCTGCGCACAGGTCAAGGAACGTCTCGGTGCCAACGCAGTGCCCATCGCACTTCCGATAGGCTCCGAAGACAAGTTCGTCGGCGTTGTAGACCTTATATATAATAGGGCCCTCATATACGACGATTCCAAGAAGAACGAACTCGTCAACTATACATACGAGGAGGTGCCCGCTTCGATGAAGGCCGAGGTAGAGGAATACCGCGCAAAACTTATCGAAGAGGCTGCAACCGTAGACGACGCCCTGATGGAGAAATTCTTCGAGGACCCCGAGTCGATTACTCCCGAGGAACTCAAGAAGGCTATCCGCAAGGCTACCATAGAGATGGCTATCGTGCCGATGCTCTGCGGTTCCTCGTTCAAGAACAAGGGCGTGCAGCTCCTGCTCGACTCCGTCATCGCATTCCTTCCGTCGCCCCTCGACATCGAGGCTATCAAGGGTACCAACCCCGTAAACGGCGAGGAAGTGGTTCGCCATCCGTCGGAATCGGAGCCGTTCTGCGCCCTCGCATTCAAGATCGCTACCGACCCGTATGTGGGCCGTCTGGCATTCGTGCGCGTTTACTCGGGTAAGCTCGATGCCGGCAGCTACGTATTCAACTCGCGTTCGGGCAAGAAGGAACGTATCAGCCGTATCTACCAGATGCATGCCAACAAGCAGAACCCCCTCGAAACCGTAGGCGCCGGAGACATCTGTGCGGTGGTAGGTTTCAAGGATGTCCGTACGGGCGATACCCTCTGCGACGAAAAGGACCAGATAGTTCTCGAGTCCATGACCTTCCCCGAACCGGTGATAGGTCTGGCCGTAGAACCCAAAACCCAGAAGGACCTCGACAAGCTCGGCGTTGCCCTCGGCAAGCTCGCTGAAGAGGACCCGACCTTCACCGTCGAGACAGACGAAGAGAGCGGTCAGACAATCATCCGCGGTATGGGTGAGCTTCACCTCGACATTATCGTAGACCGTCTGAAACGTGAGTTCGGCGTGGAAATCAACCAGGGCCAGCCCCAGGTTAACTACAAGGAAGCCCTCACCGCTCCGGTTGAACACCGCGAAGTGTTCAAGAAGCAGTCTGGTGGTCGTGGTAAGTTCGCTGATATCGTATTCCAGCTCGGCCCGGCTGACGAAGGCGTTACCGGTCTGCAGTTCATCGACGAGGTTAAGGGTGGTAACATTCCCAAGGAGTTCATTCCCGCCGTGCAGAAGGGCTTTGCTTCCGCAATGGCAAACGGTCCTCTCGCAGGCTTCGGCGTCGACAGCATGAAGGTTATCCTCCGCGACGGTTCGTTCCACCCGGTCGACTCCGACTCGCTGTCGTTCGAAATCGCTGCCCGCAATGCATTCCGCGTGGCAGGCGTGAAGGCCCGCCCCGTTATCAAGGAGCCTATAATGTCGGTTGAGGTGGTAACTCCCGAAGAATACATGGGCGATATCATAGGCGACCTTAACAAGCGCCGCGGCCAGGTTTCCGGCATGGAGCAGAAAGGCAATGCCCGCGCCATCAAGGCCAAGGTGCCTCTTTCCGAAATGTTCGGTTACGTGACCGTGCTCAGGACACTCTCCTCCGGTCGTGCAACATCCTCCATGGAGTTCTCCAATTTCGAGGAAGTTCCCGCCAACATAGCGAAGGAAATCATCGAAAAGAACGCCGGACGCAGGAAAGACGTGGAATAACGCGCCAACAGACAACTTGAATATTAAAAATTAAAAATAGGTTCCTAACAATATGAGCCAGAAGATTAGAATAAAACTTAAATCTTACGATCACAATCTGGTCGACAAGTCGGCGGAAAAGATAGTAAGGACCGTGAAGAGCACCGGCGCCGTGGTAAGCGGTCCGATACCGCTTCCTACCCAGAAGCAAATCTTTACGGTTAACCGTTCGACCTTTGTCAACAAGAAGGCGCGCGAGCAGTTCCAGCTCTCCACATTCAAGAGGATACTGGACATTTACAGCTCCACTCCCAAGACCATCGATGCCCTGATGAAGCTTGAACTTCCGTCGGGTGTAGAGGTTGAGATTAGGGTCTGAGCCTATCGGCAGCATGGTCCCCGTCCGGAATGTCGCTGTCCTGCATGCGACAGCCGTTCCGGACGGGCATCAGTGCCGCTGCAGGCTTCACCTCCGTCCGGTGTAGAGGACGGCTTTGACAAGAGTTTATGCTCAAACAGAATATAAACAACACCAAGTAACAAGTAATCAGACGACTAAAATGTCAGGACTAATTGGAAAAAAAATCGGAATGACTTCCGTTTTCAGTGCCGAGGGTAAGAACATACCATGCACTGTTATCGAAGCTGGTCCCTGTGTAGTTACGCAAATCAAGACCGTGGAGAAGGATGGCTACGAAGCGGTACAGATTGCCTATGACGAAAAGAGCGAAAAACACACCAGCAAAAGTCTGTCAGGACACTTCGCGAAAGCAGGTACGACTCCCAAACGCAAGGTGGCGGAGTTCAGGGATTTCCACGAAGTAAACCTCGGCGACACCATCACGGTCGATACCATTGCCGACGGCGAATGGGTAGACGTGACCGGTATCTCCAAGGGCAAGGGTTATCAGGGCGTTGTGAAACGTCACGGTTTCGCAGGTGTAGGCGGACAGACACACGGTCAGCACAACCGTCAGCGTAAGCCGGGTTCTCTCGGTGCATCTTCGTATCCTTCGAGGGTATTCAAGGGCAAGAGGCTCCCTGGCCAGGCAGGCGGTACGCAGGTTAAGGTTCTTAACCTGAAGGTTCTCAAGGTAATTCCCGAAAATAACCTTCTCCTCGTGAAAGGTTCGATACCGGGGGCAAAGGGTTCTTATTTATTAATCGAGAAGTAAGAGATGGAATTAACTGTTTATAAGACCTCAGGAGAGGAGACCGGCAAGAAGGTGGTTCTGAATGATGCGGTCTTCGGCGTGGAACCCAATGATCACGCTATATACCTGGACGTTAAGCAATATCTCGCTAACGCACGCCAGGGTACACATAAGTCGAAACAGCGCAACGAAGTAGCCGGTTCGACTCGCAAGCTGAAACGCCAGAAAGGTACTGGCGGCGCACGTGCAGGCAGCATCCTGTCGCCGCTCTTCCCCGGTGGCGGCCGTGTATTCGGTCCTGTACCCCGCGACTACAGCTTCAAGCTCAACAAAAAGCTTAAGAGGCTCGCCCGTCGCAGCGCACTCTCTTATAAGATGAAGGACGAGGCCATCAAGGTTGTGGAAGACTTCGCTATCGAAGCTCCGCGCACCAAGAGCATGATTGCCATCATGAACGGCCTCAAGGTTGCAGACAAGAAGATACTCGTTGTACTCCCCGAGTCCAACCTGAACATCAGCCTGTCGGCACGCAACCTTCAGAACGTAAAGGTTATCCCCGCCGCAAACCTCACCACCTACGACGTGATGAACGCGTCGAGCCTGGTGATAGCGGAAGGTGCTGTCAACATGATTAACGAAATGTTAGCTTAGTAGGAATTATGGAAATGGAGATTATTATCAAGCCGGTTCTCACCGAAAAGATGACCGCGCAGGGCGAAAAGCTCAACCGCTACGCCTTCATAGTTGACCGCAGGGCTAACAAGTTGCAAATCCGCGAAGCCGTTGAAGACATGTACGGTGTGGTCGTTACAGACGTGAACACCATCAACTACATGGGCAAGGAGAAAAGCCGCTACACCAAGAGCGGTCTCCTGGAAGGTCGCAACAACCACTTCAAGAAGGCTATCGTGACCCTGAAGGAGGGAGACACCATTGATTTTTACAGTAATATCTAAGAGAGATGGCAGTAAGAAAGTTCAAACCCGTTACACCGGGTACAAGGCATAAAATAGTAGGGACGTTCGAGGAAATCACCAAGAGCGCTCCCGAAAAATCGCTGCTCGAACCCAAGAAGAGCACCGGCGGTCGTAACAGCAACGGTAAGATGACCATGCGCTATCGCGGCGGCGGTCACAAGCAGATGTACCGTATCATAGACTTCAAGAGGGCCAAAGACGGCATCCCCGCTACAGTGAAGTCCATCGAGTACGACCCGAACCGTTCGGCACGCATTGCTCTCGTGGTATATGCCGACGGCGAAAAGAGCTACATCCTCGCTCCGAACGGTCTGCAGGTAGGCCAGACCATTCTCAGCGGCGCCGGTGTCGCTCCTGAGGTAGGCAACACCCTGCTTCTCTCCGAGATACCGCTGGGTACCGTAATCCACGCTATCGAACTCTACCCCGGCCAGGGCGCAGCAATGGCCCGCAGCGCCGGTGCCTACGCGCAGCTCCTTGCTCGTGAAGGCAAATATGCTATTATCAAACTTCCTTCGGGAGAAACCCGTATGGTCCTCACTACCTGCCGCGCAACAGTAGGCGTAGTGTCGAACCCCGACCACAGCCTCGAACAGCACGGTAAGGCAGGCCGCCGCCGCTGGCTGGGCCGCAGGCCCCATAACCGCGGTGTCGTAATGAACCCGGTTGACCACCCCATGGGTGGTGGTGAAGGTCGTGCTTCGGGCGGACACCCGCGTTCGCGTAAAGGCTTGCTCGCCAAAGGCTACAAGACCCGCAACCCGAAGAAGACTACCTCGAAGTTTATCATTTCAAGGAAGAAGTAAGGCAGCTTAGGCGACCTTGCATCGGTAAAAAGGAAAATTTAAAAATAGTAGCATAATGAGTCGTTCATTAAAAAAAGGACCATATATCGAACCGAAACTCGAAAAGCGTGTCATAGCGCAGAACGAGAGCGGCAAGAAAAACGTCATCAAGACGTGGTCGAGGGCCAGCATGATTTCCCCCGATTTCGTGGGGCAGACCATCGCTGTCCACAACGGGAACAAATTCATCCCCGTATATGTAACTGAAAACATGGTAGGCCACAAACTCGGTGAGTTCGCGCCGACGCGCAGCTTCCGCGGTCACGCCGGTAACAAGAAAAAATAAGTAGGAAATGGGATCGAGAAAACACGAAATGGCCGAAAGGATAAAGGCCGAGAAGAAGCAGATAGCCATTGCCTCGCTGCGTGACTGCCCCACCTCCCCGCGCAAGATGCGTATCGTAGCCGATACAATCCGCGGTGTGGAAGTTAACAGGGCGCTGGCACTTCTGCGCTACTCCAAGAAGGAAGCATCCAACAGGTTGGAAAAACTGCTCCGTTCGGCAATAGCCAACTGGGAAGCCAAGAACGAAGGCGAGAAGCTTGAGGACAACACCCTCTACGTGAAGGAAATCATGGTGGACAGCGCACGCATCCTGAAGAGGATACAGCCCGCTCCCCAGGGTCGCGCACACCGCATCCGCAAGCGTTCCAACCACGTGACTATCATTGTAGACAAAAAGATAACCGAAGAAAAAGCAAACTAAGATGGGACAGAAAGTAAATCCGATATCCAACCGCCTCGGCGTAATCCGCGGCTGGGAGTCCAACTGGTTCGGCGGCAAGGACTTTTCGTCCAAGCTGGTAGAGGATACGAAAATCCGCGAGTACTTGAACGCCCGTCTGGCCAAAGCTAGTATCTCGAAGATTATCATCGAAAGGACACTGAAGCTCGTAACCGTAACCATCTCCACCGCACGCCCCGGTATCATCATCGGCAAGGGCGGCCAGGAAGTGGACAAACTCAAGGAAGAGCTCAAGAAACTCACCGGCAAGGAGGTGCAGATAAACATCTTCGAAGTAAAGCGTCCGGAAGTTGATGCAGTGATTGTTGCCAACAACATCGCCCGCCAGCTCGAAGGCCGCGTATCGTACCGCCGTGCAATCAAGACAGCGGTAGCTTCGACGATGCGTATGGGCGCCGAGGGTATCAAGATACAGATATCCGGCCGTGTAGGCGGTGCAGAAATGGCCCGCAGCGAAACTTACAAGGAAGGCCGTGTGCCGTTGCACACATTCCGTGCAGACGTTGACTACGCTCTTGCAGAAGCCATCACCAAGGTGGGTATCCTCGGCGTTAAGGTTTGGATCTGCACCGGCGAGGTTTACGGCAAACGCGACCTGTTCGAAATAGCCGGCGCAAGTTCGTTCTCCGGTAACGGCGAAGGAGCCCGCAGGGAAGACCGCGGTCCCCGTGGCAAGCGCGACAACAGCAGGAAAAGAAGGGGAGGCGACCGCCAATCCAGGTAGGCACAGGAACGTCGGTCGCGCCGGCCGGCAAGGCGGCGCGGCGACCTTCGTTCCCGATTAACAGCAACAATTAAAAACAGGAATAATAATGTTACAGCCAAAAAAGACCAAATACAGAAGGATGCAGAAGGGACGCATGAAAGGTCTGGCCCAGAGGGGCAACCAGCTTGCGTTCGGCTCTTTCGGAATTAAGGCGCTCGATTCCACCTGGATTACAGGTCGTCAGATAGAGGCAGCCCGTCAGGCTATCGTGCGTTACATGAAGCGTGAAGGTCAGATATGGATAAGGATTTTCCCGGACAAGCCTATCACCAAGAAGCCTGCCGAAGTGCGAATGGGTAAAGGTAAAGGTTCTCCCGAGGGATTTGTGGCTCCCGTAACACCGGGCCGCATCCTTATCGAAGCGGAAGGGGTGCCCTTGGAAGTGGCACAGGAGGCTCTCCGTCTCGGCGCCCAGAAGCTTCCCATAGCAACAAAGTTCATTGTAAGAAGGGATTATACGGAAAACCAAACTTTATAACAGAATAGACCATGAAGGCAAAAGAGATAAGAGAGCTCTCCGTTGCAGACCTGCAGGAGCGCATAGAGGCTGAAAAGGTTAATCTGAATAAGGTTAAGGTGAACCACGCAGTCTCCCAGATAGAGAACCCGCAGAGCATCAAGCATGCACGTCGCGACATCGCCCGCATGATGACGGTTCTGCACGAAAAGATGAACAAATAATTACCGCTGCTATGGAAAGAAATCTCAGGAAAGAAAGAATCGGGGTGGTTGTCAGCAACAAGATGGACAAATCCATTGTGGTGGCAGTTAAGAGAAAGGTAAAACACCCTATCTACGGCAAGTTCGTTAACAAGACGACCAAGCTGGTTGCTCAGGACGATACCAATACATGCAACGAGGGCGATACCGTACGTATCATGGAAACCCGTCCGCTGAGCAAGACGAAACGTTGGAGATTGGTAGAAATAATTGAAAGAGCTAAATAGTCATGATACAGCAGGAAAGCAGACTTACAGTAGCCGACAACAGCGGTGCAAAGGAAGTTCTTTGTATCCGTGTGCTTGGCGGAACGCGCAAGCGCTACGCCACGATAGGCGATAAGATAGTGGTTAGCGTAAAAAGCGCCACTCCCTCAGGCGACATCAAGAAGGGTACGGTTTCCAAGGCGGTAGTCGTAAGGACCAAAAAGGAAATCAGGCGCTCGAACGGCTCTTACATTCGTTTCGACGACAATGCCGTGGTACTTCTGAACAACCAGGGCGAAATGAGGGGTACCCGTATCTTCGGTCCGGTAGCACGTGAGCTCCGTGACCAGTACATGAAGATTATATCCCTCGCACCCGAAGTATTGTAGAAACGGTTTTTATTAAGTGATGCGCCGCAGCCGTGCATCCCGGAAGGGAGACGGACGGCGGCGCGAACAAGAAACACAGAGAAAAATGTCAGCAAAATTGCATATCAAGAAAGGGGATACCGTATATGTCATTGCCGGCGAAAGCAAGAGCAAGGAAAAAACGGGCCGCGTGCTGGAAGTTGATGTGAAGAACCAGAGGGCTATCGTCGAAGGTTTCAACATTATCAAGAAGCACACCAAACCCAGTTCGGCACATCCCAACGGTGGAATTATAGAGCAGGAAGCTCCTATCCACATATCCAACCTGATGCTGGCCGACCCCAAGAGTGGGGCTCCTACCCGAGTAGGACGTCGCGCAGGTGATAAAGGTAAACTGGTTCGTTACGCTAAAAAATCAGGGGAGGAGATTAAATAATGGCAACTTACATACCTACACTCAAGACCAAGTACAGGGAGCAGATAGTTCCTGCCCTGATGAAGGAGTTCGGCTACAAGAGCATCATGCAGGTACCGAAGCTTCAGAAGATTGTGATTAACCAGGGAATGGGTCAGGCTGTAGCCGACAAGAAGCTCATCGAGGTTGCTGCCGAGGAACTCTCCACAATCACCGGTCAGAAGGCCGTGACCACAAGGTCGAGGAAGGATATCTCGAACTTCAAACTCCGTAAGGGCATGCCCATCGGCGTTATGGTTACGCTCCGTTCCGACAAGATGTATGAATTCCTCGAAAGGCTTATCGCCGTAGCCCTTCCCCGTATCCGCGACTTCAAGGGTATCGACGAGAAGTTCGACGGCAAGGGCAACTACACCCTTGGCGTGACAGAGCAGATTATCTTCCCGGAAATCGATATCGACAAGATAACCAAGATTTTCGGTATGGAGATAACCTTCGTTACCTCTGCAAGGAGCGACGAAGAAGGCTATGCCCTGCTGCGTGAATTCGGTCTGCCGTTCAAAAACGCAAAAAAGAACTAATGAATATGTAACTCCCCTGCCGGGATGCAGCCGGCTGGGGGAGACATTAAACAAAGACATTCGATATGGCAAAAGAATCGATGAAGGCCCGCGAGGTGAAACGCCAGAAACTCGTGAACAGGTACGCTGAGAAACGCGCTGCCCTGAAGGCTGCCGGTGATTTGGAAGGATTGAGCAAGCTTCCGCGCAACTCCAATCCTATCCGTCTGCACAACCGTTGCATGATTACCGGCCGTCCGAAAGGATACATGCGTCAGTTCGGCATCAGCCGTATCCAGTTCCGCGAAATGGCCTCCAAAGGGCTCATCCCCGGAGTAAAGAAGGCTTCCTGGTAGAAAGGCAAAACGTTTTCCGGCCTGTCGCCTTGCGGTGACGCAGTGGCGCAGCCGGACGACGTTTCAGGCTCCGGAACATAAAATCGGGTGTAAAATAAGCGGGTTACGCTTTTTTTACGCCCCAAATGTGTGGATTATACCGATAAAAGTGTACTTTTGTGCGTTCTTTTTGCGGGTAAACGCCTGTTTTGCGGCTGGACAACAGTCACGTGACGGCGTAAAGTCCACATAAAGAGAGAAATACATAGGTGACATATGTCTATCTGCAGTGCAGCGGGCGGAATGCTCCGCTTGTGCTGTTTCGGCAGTGACGGTATATGGCCCTGTAGCAATATTAATTTTTAACTTCTAAATCATTATGACAGATCCAATCGCGGATTTTCTGACAAGAATTAGAAACGCGGTGAAAGCCAACCACAAGGTGGTTGAAGCTCCCGGTTCAAAAATTAAGCAGGAGATCACCAAAATTCTGTACGACCAGGGTTATATCCTTGCGTACAAGTTCGGGGAAGACGAGAAGGGGCACGCTACCATTAAGATAGCCCTCAAGTACAATCCCCAGACCAAGACCAATGCCATCAAGGGCCTTGAGCGTGTGAGCCGTCCCGGCCTGCGCCGCTATGCAGGCGCCAAGGAGATGCCGAAGGTGCTCAACGGTCTCGGTATAGCTGTCGTTTCCACCCCCAAGGGTGTCATGACCGACAAGCGTGCCCGCGAGGAGAACGTAGGCGGTGAAGTATTGTGTTATATCTACTAAACGGGAGGGCCGGGAAACAATTTTCGGGCCGGAACGGGACCATGTTCCCGCATCCGCAGCCGTGAAGGTTGTTTTCGGACGCTTCCGCTTAACAAGCAAATAAAAAAAAGAACAATGTCAAGAATTGGAAAATTACCTGTAAACCTGCCCGCAGGAGTAACCGTGACGGTCTCCGACAAGAACGTGGTTAGCGTGAAAGGACCTCTGGGTGAGTTGAGCCAGAAAGTAGACCCGGATATCAAGGTCACCGTAGAGGGGAACGTATTGACAGTAACACGTCCTACGGACCAGCCCCGCCACCGCTCCCTGCACGGGCTTTATCGTGCCCTCATCCACAACATGGTAGAAGGCGTGTCGAAAGGATACGAAATCAGGCAGGAACTCATCGGTGTCGGCTACAAGGCTGAAGTCAAGGGCCAGATAATAGAGTTCTCGCTCGGTTTCTCGCACGATATTTTCTTAATGCTTCCGCCTGAGGTCAAGGCCGAGGTTATCCAGGAGAAGAAGAATGCTCCTATCCTTATCCTCAAGAGCTGCGACAAGCAGCTTATCGGTCAGGTTGCAGCGAAGATACGTTCGCTCCGCAAGCCCGAACCTTACAAGGGTAAAGGTATTCGCTTCGTGAACGAACAGCTCCGTCGCAAGGCAGGCAAGAGCGCAAGTGCTAAATAGTAAAACTGTGAGATTATGTCAATGAATAAGATAGAAAGACGCAACAGGATTAAGATGCGTGTCCGCAAGAAAGTCAGCGGTACCGCAGAGAGGCCTCGCATGACGGTGTTCAGGAGCAACAAGCAGATTTACGTACAGTTCATAGACGACCTGCGCGGTGTGACGCTTGCATCGGCTTCTTCGCTCGACAAGGAAGTTGCAGAACAGGTTAAGGGCGTTAACAAGTGCCAGGAAGCTGCCATCGTTGGCAAGCTCGCCGCAGAACGTGCCGCAGCCAAGGGAATTACGATGGTATCTTTCGACCGTAACGGCTATCTCTACCACGGTCGTGTTAAACAGTTGGCCGATGCTGCGAGGGAAGGCGGCCTTAAATTTTAAGCGATTATGGCAAATACCAACATAAAGAAAGTAAGGACAAGCGACCTCGAACTCAAAGACAGGCTCGTAAGCATACAGCGTGTTACGAAGGTGACAAAGGGAGGTCGTACATTCAGCTTTGCTGCGATAGTTGTGGTAGGCAACGAGAACGGTATCGTAGGTTACGGCCTGGGTAAGGCAAGCGAAGTTACCGCCGCTATCGCCAAGGGCGTTGAAGATGCAAAGAAAAACCTCGTTAAGATACCCGTTATCAACGGAACTATACCTCACTACCAGGAGTTCCGCTACGGCGGTTCGCAGGTTGTGGTTCGTCCGGCCGCTCCCGGTACAGGTGTGATTGCCGGCGGTGCGATGCGTGCCGTGTTCGAGAGCGTGGGTATCAAGAACATTCTTGCAAAGAGCAAGGGTTCCTCCAACCCCCACAACCTCGTCAAGGCTACCATAGGCGCGCTGACCGAACTCCGCGATGCGCATACCGTGGCTCAGGCCCGCGGCATTTCGCTCAGCAAAGTGTTTAACGGTTAATTCGGGGAATGTGCACTATGGCAAAATTGAAAATAACCCAGGTACGCAGCCGCATAGGCGCTACCAAGCGTCAGAAGAGCAATCTCGACGCGCTCGGCCTTCACAAGATAAACCAGACCGTGGAGCACGAAAACTCCGCGATAATTCTGGGCATGCTCGAAAGGGTTAAGCACCTTGTCAAGGTAGAGGCCGCAGAATAGTATGCCCCACGGCGGTGTGGCACCGCATGAAGGGTATGCAGGCATGGGGCCTAACGGTCCATGTCGGCGGCAAACAAAAGTTTGTAACTAAAAAATAAGCATAGCGATGAATTTGAATAATCTTAAACCCGCAGCAGGCTCGACACACCATGACAGGAGGATTGGCCGCGGACAGGGTTCAGGCCGCGGAGGTACGTCCACACGTGGTCACAAGGGTGCCCAGTCCCGTTCAGGCTATTCCCGCAAGCTCGGTTTCGAGGGCGGTCAGATGCCGTTGCAGAGGCGCCTGCCGAAGTACGGTTTCACAAACCTGAAGAGGGTGGAGTACAAGCCTATCAACCTTAACATTATCGACACACTGGCCGTTAAGGGCAACCTCGACGAAATCAATGTGGAGACGCTCATAGAGCATGGATACGTATCCAAGAACGACCGCGTTAAGATACTCGGCAACGGCACTTTGAGCAAGGCTGTGAAGGTTACCGCACATGCTTTCAGCAAGAGCGCAGTAGCGGCTATCGAGGCTAAGGAAGGTACTGTTGTAAAACTCTAATACCCCGGCAACCGTGAAAAAGCTTATCCAGACATTCCAAAATATATTTAAGATAGAAGAGCTGAAGAAGAGGATACTTTATACCCTCGGCCTTCTGCTTATATATAGGTTCGGTAGTTTTGTGGTGATTCCCGGCATCAATCCCAATGCGCTGTCATCGCTTGCCGAGCAGGTGTCAGGCACGGGATTGCTCGGTCTTCTGGACATATTCTCCGGCGGTGCATTCGCCAATGCGTCGATATTCGCCCTTGGTGTCATGCCTTATATCTCCGCTTCGATTATCATGCAGCTGGTCGGCATGGTCATTCCCTACTTCCAGCGCATGCAGCGCGAGGGAGAGAGCGGTCGCCGCAAGATGAACCAGTGGACAAGGTATCTTACCATCATAGTATTGCTTCTTCAGGGTTCGGCCTATATTGCCAACCTTTACCACAAGCTTCCGGGCGAGGCTTTCGTGCTCGGTCCTGACAACTTCCTGTTCAAGCTCAGCACCATTGTGGTACTCACTGCCGGCACCATGTTCGTAATGTGGCTCGGCGAAAAAATCACCGACAAGGGTCTCGGCAACGGTATCTCCCTCATCATCATGGTGGGTATCGTAGCCCGTCTTCCCCAGGCCCTCCTCGCGGAGTTCAACACCCGTTGGGCAGCGGCTGCAGGCGGTATGGTGATGTTCGTAGTCGAGATAGTGCTCCTGTACCTTGTGTTCATGGCAACCATTGCAGTACTGCAGGCTGTCAGGAGGGTACCGGTACAGTATGCGAAACGTATCGTCGGAAACAAACAGTACGGCGGAGTGCGTCAGTACATACCTCTCAAGCTGAATGCTGCAAACGTGATGCCTATCATTTTCGCCCAGGCGATAATGTTCATCCCGATGCTCTTCGGCGGCAAGGTCGGCGCTGCACTTGCCAACTACACAGGGTTCTGGTATAACCTGATATTCGCCCTACTGGTGATACTGTTCACGTATTTCTATACGGCAATTATCGTAAACCCCAACATGATGGCCGATGAACTCAAGCGTAACGGCGGCTTCATTCCCGGCGTGAAACCCGGCAAGGATACCTCCCGCTACCTCGACACCATCATGACGAGGATTACCCTTCCTGGCTCAATTTTCCTGGCAATCGTGGCAATTCTGCCCGCTTTTGCCGCCAAGTTGGGCGTAAGCCAGCAGTTCTCGCTCTTCTTCGGCGGAACGTCGCTGCTCATCCTTGTAGGAGTAGTTCTCGATACTCTCAAGCAGATTGAAAGTTACCTGTTGCTCCGTCACTACGACGGTCTGATGAAGACCGGCCGTATCAAGGGTCGTAACGGGATATAATGCAAGACTGCTTTAATGAGTTTTAAAGACGATGATAACGATAAAGACAGAGGAAGAAATTGGACTGCTGCGTGAGAATAACCTTCTGGTTAGCGCAACTCTCGCCGAGGTGGGCCGGCACATCAGGCCGGGTATCACCACCCTCGAGCTCGATGCCATAGCCGAGAAGTTTATCCGTTCGCACGGAGCAGTTCCTGGCTTCCTCGGGTACGGCGGTTTCCCGAATACTTTGTGCATCTCGGTCAACGAGCAGGTCGTACACGGTATTCCGTCGGACTACGCACTCAAGGAAGGCGATATTGTATCGGTGGACTGTGGCACTGTTATGAAGGGGTTCTATGGCGATTCCGCATACACATTCGCGGTTGGCAGGATAGACCCTCAGGTAGAGAAACTCCTGCAGGTGACCAAGGAAGCTCTTTATAAAGGTGTCGCACAGGCAAAGGCGGGGAACCGCGTCGGAGATATTTCCGCAGCCGTGCAGCAACACGCCGAGGCAAACGGTTTCTCAGTAGTGCGCGAATTGGTTGGACACGGTTTGGGCAGGGACATGCATGAAGACCCCGAAGTTCCGAACTATGGCGCCCGCGGACGGGGCCCGCTGCTCAAGGAGGGCATGGTGATATGCATTGAGCCCATGATTAATCTTGGCCGCAAGCATGTCGTATTCGAAGAGGACGGCTGGACGGTACGTACCGCCGACCGCAAACCTTCGGCCCACTTCGAGTTTGCAGTGGCTATACGTAAAGGCGGAGCGGATGTGCTGACCGATTTCGGAATTATCGAAAAAACAATTTCAGAAGTAACGGCGCTTGCGTGACAGGCGACCAATTGTTAATCCGGCAGACGCCGCGAATGGATTGAAATTTTAAAACTCTTGTATGGCAAAACAAGCTGCTATTGAAAAGGACGGAACGATAATCGAAGCGTTGTCGAACGCGATGTTCAGGGTCGAACTCGACAACGGCCACATCATCACCGCCCACATTTCGGGAAAGATGAGGATGCACTACATCAAGATACTTCCCGGAGACAAAGTGAAAGTGGAAATGTCGCCCTACGACCTTACGAAGGGGCGCATATCATTCCGCTACAAGTAAGGATACGGGCCCGAGAGTAACCACGGGGACCGCAGCGGACGGAAGCCCGGTGTCTGCCGCCGCCAGGAAGGAGATGCGGTGGGAATTATGGTCAGCGGGAGTTCGCGCGTTGCGATCCGGACGTTTCATCAAAAGCCTGTTCCGACAAGTTTATAATTAGAAAGATGTTTGAAAGATGAAAGTAAAAGCATCAATTAAGAAAAGAAGCGAGGACTGCAAAATCGTAAGGCGTAAGGGTAAACTTTACGTGATTTGCAAGAAGACCCCGAAGTACAAAATGCGCCAAGGCTAATTAAAATTAAAGGAAAGAATTTATGGCACGTATAGTAGGTGTAGATTTACCCAAAAACAAACGCGGCGAAATAGGCCTTACTTATATCTACGGCATAGGCCGCAGCACTTCGCTCCGAATTCTCGAGATGGCCGGCGTTGACCCGAACATGAAGGTTCAGGACTGGAACGACGACCAGGTTGCAGCCATTCGTAACGCTATCGCAGAAAGCGGTATCAAGGTAGAGGGCGAGTGCCGTTCGCAGGTTCAGCTCAATATCAAGCGCCTCATGGATATCGGTTGTTACCGAGGCATCCGTCACCGTCTCGGCCTTCCGGTACGCGGACAGAGCACCAAGAACAATGCCCGCACCCGCAAGGGAAAGAAAAAGACCGTGGCTAACAAGAAAAAAGCAACCAAGTAATAATTTCGAAGAGTTAATATGGCAAAGAAGACAGGAACAACCAAGAAAAGGGTTGTCAAAGTTGAACCCGTGGGCATGGCTTTCGTCCATTCTACCTTCAACAATGTTATCGTAACCCTGACCAATGGCGTCGGAGAGGTTATTAGTTGGAGCTCGGCAGGTAAGATGGGCTTCAGGGGCTCGAAGAAGAATACCCCGTATGCAGCTCAGACTGCCGCAGCCGATTGCGCCAAGGCTGCATACGATGCCGGTCTGCGCAAGGTAAAGGTTTATGTCAAGGGTCCGGGTTCGGGCCGCGAGTCGGCTATCCGTACCATTCACGGAGCCGGTATCGAGGTAATGGAGATTATCGATGTTACTCCGCTGCCCCACAACGGCTGCCGTCCGCCCAAGCGCCGCAGGGTATAATTCCGTCCAGGCGTAACAGGATATTAGGTAATTGGCGCGAAGGATGCGGCAGTTCTGACTGTCCTCCCGAACGCGGATATGCTTAAAAACAAAAATTAAAAGACAATGGCAAGATATATAGGACCAAAAACCAAGATTGCACGTAAGTTTGGAGAGGCTATCTACGGTATCGACAAATCGCTCGAGAAGAAGAACTATCCTCCCGGACAGCACGGCATCAACCGCAAGCGCAAAAAGGTGTCGGAATACGGTACCCAGCTCAGCGAAAAGCAGAAAGCTAAATATACTTACGGTGTGCTTGAGAAACAGTTCCACAAAACCTTCGAAGAGGCTGCCCGTATGGGCGGTATCACCGGCGAGAACCTTCTCAAGTTGCTCGAATCCCGTCTCGACAATGTGGTTTACCGTCTGGGCATAGCTCCGACGCGTGCCGCAGCCCGTCAGCTCGTTTCGCACCGTCACATCACCGTCAACGGCAATGTAGTGAACATTCCGTCCTACAGCCTTAAGATTGGCGATGTAGTCGGCGTAAGGGAGAAATCCAAGAGCCTCGAGGTTATTACCGAGTCGCTTGCAGGCAAACGCAACCGTTACCCGTGGCTGGAATGGGACGGCGCTACAATGAGCGGCCGCTTCCTTCAGAAGCCGGAGAGGGAGGACATTCCCGAGAACATCAAGGAACAGCTCATCGTCGAGCTTTACTCGAAATAGTCCCTGACTATCGCGGTATCCGGCCGCAAGGCAATGGCAGGAGGCGTGGCATTCGACGGATGTTCATGTATTGTGCCGTCGGATTGCGGCAGGAGAAAGGAGATAAGGACAAGGGTTGCCGGTGCGGCATAGTCCGGCCGGCAGCTTGGGTCCCTTCCCGCGAAGATGTGACACGAAGAAAACAATTAATAAGGAGCGAAAATTATGGCAATATTAGCATTCCAGAAGCCTGAGAAGGTCATTATGCTTGAGTCCTCCTCCGAGTTCGGAAAGTTCGAGTTCCGTCCCTTGGAGCCGGGGTTCGGTATGACCATCGGCAATGCCCTCCGCCGTATCCTGCTCTCCTCGCTGGAGGGTTATGCGATAACGAGCGTGAAGGTAACCGGTGTCGATCATGAATTTGCCGCCATTCCCGGCGTCATGGAGGGTATGATTGACATCATACTCAATCTCAAGCAGGTGCGGTTTATCAGGACTGTGGAGAATGTGGACACGGAAACCGTGACCATAAATGTCGCGGGACAGAGCGAGCTGACAGCAGGGAATATTTCGAACTTCATGACGAACTTCAAGGTGCTCAATCCCGACCTGGTCATCTGCCACCTCACTCCCGACACCAAACTGCAGATGGAACTTACCATCAACAAGGGTCGTGGATATGTGCCGGCAGAAGAGAACCGTCAGCCGGATGCAGAGTTCGGCGTGTTGGCCATCGACTCCATACACACTCCTATCAAGAATGTAAAGTATTCTGTGGAGAATTACCGTGTGGAGCAGAGGACCGACTACGAAAAGCTCAACCTTGAGATTAAGACGGACGGTTCCATTCATCCCAAGGAGGCGTTGAAGGAGGCTGCAAAGATATTGATACAGCACTTCATGCTCTTCTCGGACGAAAAGATTGCGCTCAACATCGAAGAGAACAGCATGTCCGAGGAGTTCGACGAGGACGTACTTCACATGAGGCAACTGCTCAAAACCAAACTGTCCGACCAGGACCTTTCGGTTCGTGCGCTCAACTGCCTTAAGGCTGCCGAAGTCGATACGATTGGAGACCTGGTACGTTACAACCGCAGCGACCTGCTCAAGTTCCGCAACTTTGGCAAGAAGTCGCTTACGGAGCTCGACGACCTGCTCAACAGTCTGAACCTCCACTTCGGAATGGATGTAACTCCGTATAAACTCGATAAGGACTAAGGCCGAGAAGCCCGTCACCGTTTTTGTTGCCCGCATCGTCGGGCGGACGAAAATTATTAACAGAACTTAATTATGAGACACAATAAGAAAGTAAACCATCTTGGTCGTCAGGCAGGTCACCGCAAAGCGTTGATGTCTAACATGGCAAGCTCCCTGATCCTTCACAAGAGGATAGAGACGACCGTTGCTAAGGCTAAATCGCTGAGGAAATTCGTAGAACCTCTGATTACAAAGTCGAAAGAGGATACTACCCACTCGCGCCGCGTGGTGTTCAGCTATCTGAAGGACAAGAATGCGGTAAGTGAACTGTTCCGTGAAGTTGCTCCCCGCGTGGGAGACCGTCCGGGCGGCTATACCCGCATACTGCATACCGGTTTCCGTCCCGGCGATGCATCGGAAATGTGCATCATCGAGCTCGTTGACTTCAACGAGACCTACAAGGCTGGTGCTACCGTTGAAGCCAAGGCACGTACTCGTCGCAGCCGTGGTGCAAAGAAGACCGCTCCGGCGGCAGAGGCAGCTCCGGCGGCAGAGAGCACGGAGACCAAGGCTGAATAATCGGTCGGAGTACCATCTGTCTGCGTCGCGGTCTCGTCGGCGCAGCGTTCAACTGTAATGGGAACAACATATTATTAGCCAGTATTTGATAGCAGGGTGGGGCGTTCTTCGGACGCCCCGCCTTTTTTGTGCCGTCGTTTTTTGGAGATGATGGTGCGTCGGCCGTGTCTTTCCGAATGCACATGTGCCGCATGGAATGAAAATTGTCGCTGCAATTGCTTAAAATATGTCAATGTAGTATTTTTGCGCTGTCGGAACCGGCTATTGGCCGTGCCGACCAGAAGGTTAGGTAAAAGTTTCCACAGGTTATATAACAATTTAAAAGATGAAAGAGATGTCACAAATTGTAAGTGTACATGCAAGGGAGATTATCGACTCGCGCGGTAACCCCACAATAGAGGTTGAAGTAACGACTGCCAGCGGTGCATTCGGACGTGCAGCAGTGCCGAGCGGTGCATCCACCGGCGAAAACGAAGCACTCGAACTCCGTGACGGCGACAAAAACCGCTACATGGGCAAGGGCGTACTCAAGGCAGTCGACAATGTGAATGAAGTAATCGCTCCTGAAATCATAGGCATGGAGGTGACCGACCAGGTAGGCATCGACAAGACGATGCTTGTGCTCGACGGCACCCCCACCAAGAGCAAACTCGGTGCAAATGCCATTCTCGGTGTGTCGCTTGCCTGCGCCCGCGCTGCAGCCGACCTTCTCGGCATGCCGCTCTATCGTTACATCGGCGGTGTGAATGCAAAGACACTTCCCGTGCCGATGATGAACATCATCAACGGCGGTTCGCACTCCGATGCGCCTATCGCATTCCAGGAATTCATGATACGTCCGGTAGGTGCTCCTTCGTTCCGTGAAGGTCTCAGAATGGGTTCCGAAGTGTTCCACAACCTCAAGAAGGTGCTCCATGAACGCGGACTCAGCACCGCTGTCGGTGACGAGGGAGGTTTTGCTCCTGCTCTCAACGGTACTGAAGATGCTATCGAGTCGATTATCGAAGCAATCAAGAGGGCAGGCTACAAGCCCGGCCGCAAGGAAGACGGCGGTGATGTATCCATAGCTATGGACTGCGCCTCGAGCGAGTTCTATGCTGACGGCATCTATGACTACACCAAGTTCGAAGGCGAGAAGGGCGCCAAGCGTACCTCCGAAGAACAGGTTGCATATCTCGAAAGCCTCGTTGCCAAATATCCGATTGACTCCATCGAGGACGGTATGAGCGAAAATGACTGGGAAGGATGGCAGAAACTCACCGAAAGGCTCGGCAAACGTTGCCAGCTCGTTGGTGACGACCTCTTCGTGACCAATGTGGAATTCCTCAGGAAGGGTATCGAAATGGGTTGTGCCAATTCGATACTTATCAAGGTTAACCAGATTGGTACCCTTACCGAAACCATGGACGCTATCGAGATGGCCCACCGTGCCGGCTATACCAGCGTGACCTCGCATCGCTCCGGCGAAACCGAGGATGCGACCATTGCCGATATAGCAGTTGCAACCAACTCGGGTCAGATTAAGACCGGTTCCATGTCGCGTTCCGACCGTATGGCCAAGTACAACCAGTTGCTCCGTATCGAGGAAGAACTCGGCGACGAGGCAATATACGGTTATACCAAGATTTACAGGAAATAATTCTCATACGGCTTCATGCCGTATCAGCATCTACAGACGGTGCGGTGTCCGGATAACGGGATGCCGCACCGTTCGCTTTTCCTGCATCATACCTCGTCCGACATCCGTTGCGGCACAAACAATGGGATTGCTTCGCATTTAAGGCTTTCATGCGTGAAAGTGACTGACTTGACGTGAAATGGCTCTGTTTTTCTTGCAACCTTTATTTAGGCATTTGTTTTTTTGAGGGATGTGGGGTATAAGTATGTGTTTATTAGTCGGTTATTGTAGAGTGGTTAAAAAAGTATTGAAAAAAGTGCGGGATAAATTTGGAGGATAAGATATAGGTTTATTATCTTTGCACCCGCTTTCGGAAACAAACGGGAGTTTTTAAGGAGAGGTTCTTTAGGTAAAGGCAAGGTGCTGAGCGAGTTTCGAGGCTGAAAGGCTTGGGGATAGCGAGGTAGGGTTTAGCTTTTTGAGGTTTAGGCCCGATGTTTTGCCTTGCAACTTTTTCTTAAAAAAATCTTCGAATTTTTTTGGAGGATGAAGAAAAGTTCTTACCTTT
>CALVCL010000010.1 GCA_944326085.1 uncultured Tidjanibacter sp. | reverse complement strand
CCTAAGATTTCAAATTGCTCCGGACAATACTTATCCAAAAAGGAAATAGGAACCCCCATAACGCCATCATAATCTGAGGGAATAGCATCTGTAAAAGGAACTTCTATGGCATCGTAATTATCATAATGGTCATAGGCTGTTTTACCCCTTATCTCTTTATGACGTGAATAACGCAGATTATCTGCCATAGTCATCAACGGCAGTGGCTCATGTCGTCGTCCGTGTTCTATGCTCGTGTACCAACAGGAATTTCCCAACCGCGTGTAATTACCTACATACCCTAAACGTGCCGCCTTTTGTCTGTCCTTTTCATCAACAACAGCCCCCTCGGGCACACCGAATACCATATCGTTCCCGTTACCTGTAGCACCAAGCCAAATACGATTGGACTTAATCAAAGGGAAAACTTCTTTGTAAGTAATGGCATTCATATTTCCTATCACGGCAAACCGCTTGTTTGCTTCCATAATCCACGCCAAGAACTCCCGGAACAGCGAGAAAGGCGGATTGGTAATGATAAAATCCGCTTCATCTCGCAGCTTTGTAACTTCTTTGCTGCGGAAGTCGCCATCGCCATCCAAGTATTCCCATTCCAGGTCGTCAAGGTTGATGCGCCCATCTCCGCTTTTATCTTTTTCCAAGATAAATATCTTGCCTTTGACGGATGTTTTCTTCGGGTCGAATTGTGGAGCATCTTGTTCGAACAAAGATGGTTGGTATTGTGCCTTATATTTTTTGCTGTCCGGCGCATAACTTGTAGAAATCAACTTTTTCAATCCGAGTTCATCGAACTTGGCTGCGAAGTACCGCGTAAAGTTGCTCCATTCGGGGTCATCGCAGGGTAATAGAATAGTCTTTCCCCTGAACACGTTTGGGTCATATTCAAGGTATGCATTCATTTCCACCTCAATGTCGTGGAATTGAGTATAGAATTCATCGTTTTTAGCCGCCTTCGCTTCTTTCAAATTACTATTTGCCATCGTATCTTCTTTTCATTGTTAACCAAGCCATCAACTAATCTTGTTGGGTATTATCAAGCCTCTGACATCAATATTAAGAATATCTACAATCAGATACAAGACAGTAAGAGGTTTTTCAATCAGGTGAGTAATTCTGAAGGTAATCATGGTCGTGTGGTTTGGGGCTTCCTTGTGGAATGGAATTGATTGAATCCGTCGGTTGATACGGTCAAGAAGTCACCCTCCTTGCCATCGGAAAATTTCACATGTGCATTGCTGTAGAGCGTGTAGGTAATTCCATTGGCTAATTCCCCCGACTTTACTATTTTGGGTTCTGAAGCTATCACTTGTGTTGGCTCCTGCACTTTCTGTGCCGTCAGGGCTGCATTGGCTGGTTGAGGCTCTGTATGTACATTGGAACTCTGTGCTTTGCCAGATATTTGGTATTAGTATCCCAGATATGCAAACATTGTGTCTTATGTGATTTTCCAAATAGTGCATTATGTTGCCACGAACGCACTATTAGCCAGCCATTGTTATTACTGCTTATTGTCTTTGCTCGGATCGTAGTCAAGAGTTTTCTTCAAACTGCTATCAAATGATGATAATGTATTCTGCTTTGCCTCAACCAATGTTGAATCTGTGAGTTTTTTTGCGGATTTAACAAAATCATATCTATCTAATATCTGCTTTTGTTCTTTTGCCATTTCTAATAGGATATGAGCTCGCTGCCTACGTTCTATCCCCCGCTTAATAAGCGATGAATTAAGAGTTTCTAAATTGGATAATATGGCCAATTCGTTGATGCTTGCCATATCTCGTATATTCTCCCCATTTAATACTCTTTGGGGATTTGCGTCTCTCCATTGTTTGGCCGTACATCCGAACATTATAATGTTGAGCATATCGGCTTCATCTGCATATATCCATTCTTTTTTTTGGGATATGCTCATTTTAGGTATGATGTACTTATTTATGGCATCAGTATGAATATGATAATTCGCCTTTGATAATATTCTCTTTACATTCCACTCAATATTGTATTGGTTGCTTTCGATTTCTTTTAGTCTCTGATACTCCTTTACTATATACAATTGGAACACAGGGCTAATCCACATTCCAAAGTTAAATGCTATGTCTTTATGAGCATAGGTGCCACCATAGCGCCCTGTTTTTGCTATTATACCAATGGCTTTAGTTCTTTGGCTCCATTCTTTAACGCTTATCTTGAAACTATTAAGACCTGCCTTTTCTTTAATTATGGCGAATTCGCCATAATTAAAGTTGGGATTATTTATACATTCCCATGCTCCAATATATTCAAGTGTATTTCTGTTCCTAAGCCAGTCACTTATGAAAAAATCCCCATCTTTCGCCTTTACCATATCGGTAAGGCTTATATAATCCTCTTCATTATTTTTTGTGATGGATATATCTATTCCTTGTACTGTAATTGTTGTAGTTTTTTTAGCCATATATCAGTTATTTATTGGGGTTATAATTGTGCTATTTGATGGACATGCAGAGCATGACGCGATAGATGCCGTAAACATCGTGAAGGTTGACCTCAAAAGGAGGGTAGGCTGGATTGATGGATACGCATTTGACAATGTTGCTGTCACCACTGTCGGACGGCATCAGTTTCTTGATAACTGTACCATTGCATGTATCCAAAACATAGGTGCGGCCCCAGTCTATGAAGGCACGCTCGTTAATTTTCTTTATCAGTACCTGTGACCCTGACGGATATTCCGGAGCCATGCTGTCGCCAGATACGGTTATGGCAAAATCGGCATGACCTATCGGTGATATGATTTTTTCACAATCTATTTCCTTAACGGCCATGACGAAATCATTCAACGTGCCGCCTTGAGCCGATATCGGAAGCAGTGGAACGGTTGTAACCTTATCCTCGTTGAAAGTAGTTGAGGTGGTACTTTCGTTCAACATTTTCCCTTCGCCATACAGTAGCCATTTAATATTTAAATCAGGGTATTTCAAGGCAATCGCTTTGACCTTGTCAGGATCAATAGACTTGCGAATGGATGTAACATAGGCATTAGACACTCCTATAGCCCGCCCGAATTCGCTTTTATTAATGCCTTTTTTGTTGAGATATTCTATAAGTCGTTCTTTTACACCCATATACAAGTTGTGCGTTAAAATTGCATTTATTTTTGCTTTGAAAATGCTTGCATACATTAAAGCAAATCTTTATCTTTGCTTTTGCAAAAGTAAGTCAGTAGGCAAATATAATAATTGTATGACTATTCAACAAGATAATGGTGTTAGTGCTTATTCGAGGATACAGGCATTGGATGTGGCTGAGTCGTGCGCACTGGATTTGAGTGAGTATAGGTATACAGGTCTGAAATCGTCGGTTTACAATATTGCCCGTAACCTGAATAGGAAATATAAAACACGTCAGTGTGTTACTCAGGATGACCGTAGAGTGTTGGTGGTGACAAGGGTAGAGTAGGTCTTATGTAACAAATAGTGTGTAATGTTATGAATGACAAGATAGATATAACGGCCGATGCTGTTTACGATTATATCGAACGACTGGAGACCGAGAACAGGGCACTGAAGGAACGACATGAACATATGGTTGATGCCTCACAGTTCAGTAACACACCCGTCTCGTTTGCTGAAGCGGCCCGTATTCTAGGGATTAAAGTGACCACGCTTGAAGGATATGTCAAGCAGGGTATAATCAAACGCATGGTATGCGAGCCTCGGGTTGGCAAGGTCGATAGGCAAGTCAGTTTATGTGACATTTTAACAATACGCGGTGGTAAAAATGCTCTTCGAAAATTGTCACGTGAGGTAACCACCGGGATGAAATATAGAAGAACCTCTGAATAGTTATGCTTTTGATTGTGGATTTTCTTTAAAGGTTGAGGATTTTAGTAATGCCGTCAACCGTGAGGTGTGCGGCATGTAAGGGACTTACGGTACATCTGTGTGGGGTTCGACTCCCCGGGTCCCTCAATGTTGAATTTTAAAAGTTGAGGAGGATGCGATAATGAAAGCGCTTTATCAATTTAACAGAAAAGGACAGCTGGTGCTAACCACCGGCGAGGGTTCCCGCCACGTGTTCGCGTGTGTCAGTGCAGCGGTGAGGTGGTGTGAACGTAACGGCGTGACGGCCGAAGAACAAAGAGCATAGTATGATGGCGTTTGAACTGCTGACGCGGATTGCGTTGGTCGTATTGTCTTAAGGGTTATCAATAATTCATAACATTTAATTTTTTATTCGCACTTCAAAGTTAAATGTTTTCCCGCGAACGGCTTGGCCGTTATTCGGTGCGATGCCGGCGCGGGAACTATGAATGCCGGTTAGGAAGGCGGAGATTGTCGATTTTGGTTGTCGGTTGAGGCAATCCGTGTGCGTGATGTATGGAAGGTTGGGTATGCATACATAGGCAGATTATGGAACATCCGGACTATTTCGCGGAACCCTTTACGCGGATGGGGGCGTGGATAGACTTGCTCCTGCTGGCTAACCATAAGAGAGATTCGATAACTGTACGTCATCAAGTAGTATCGGTGGAGCGCGGGCAGATTGGAATTTCAGAAGATACACTGGCGGCGCGTTGGCAGTGGTCGCGCGGAAAGGTACGCCGTTTCTTGAAAAAACTAGAGGATGACGGGCAGATAGTACAACAGAAAAGTAATGTAATAGGCTGTATTACAGTGGTTAATTACGAAAAATACCAATATGGCAGTACAGCAGACAAGCGACAGGAAGGTTTTAGTGAAGGCTATTCGCTTGGATATTGCGGCGGTGGTACAACAGAAAGCGAAAAAACGGTACAACAAAGAACAGTGCCGATAGTACAACAAAAGAACGACACAATTAACTGTTTGTCAGACATAAACAGCAACGTCACCGCGAGCAGTGGTACAACAAAAAAACAACTGAATAGTACAACAGAAAATGCAAAAACGGTACACAAACAACAATATAATAACAATACACACACAGTAGTAAGTAATAATAATCTAGTAACAGACAAAACGCGCGCACGCGCGAGGAGGATGCTTGAATGGGTGGCTGCGAATTTCCCTGATGTAGCAGCCATGCCGAAGCCTTTCACGGAGGAGCAGGCGATGGTGTTACTGGGCAAGTACAGCGAAGAGGATATCATGCGGATAATTTCCGACATGGACAACAAAGGGGCCACCGGCAACATGAGCGCATATGCATCATTCAATGCCTTTGCTGAAAGAGACACATTGCTGACCCGACGTCGTGAGGACCAAACCAAACTTTACACATACGACGAGGTTTGTACGGCAGTGACACGAGGGTTGAGGTTTGACGACTTCACAATAACCGGAACAAAGCGTCACGGGCAGAACCTTTGGCGAAGACGGCAAGATGGAAGTTGACGACACTATGAAAGATTACTGTATTTGGTACGGAAAGGCGTCAAATTTTAAATGTAACGGCGGGGATGCACACTTATCGTGGTTGAGGTGAGAAAAGGCAAATAAATGGCAAAACAATCAAAATTCATATTGGCATGGCACAGGACAGGCGAGACATAATGACCGTCGCGGAGTTTAGGGCGGTTTTAAGGGGTGAACGACCGTCGGGTGGCAACGTAGCACAGTCAGGCAACAAGAAGGTCAGAAATGCCACTAAAACGGCCGAAGACGGGATTGTCTTTGACAGCCGCCTTGAGAAGTACATGTACGATTTGCTGAAGATGCACGGCATAGGCTTCATGTTTCAGCGAAAGTACACCGTTCAGGAGCCTTTTCGGTACAACGGCCATATGGTGCGTGCCATCACCTACACAGTCGATTTTTACCTGCCCGACTATGATGTGGCCATCGACACTAAAGGCTGGGCCACACAGCAGGGACAGCTGCGCATTAAGATGCTCAAGAAACTGTTTGCCGACCTTGGCAGAACAACACGCATAGAACTGCCACGGACGCCCGAGGAATGTGATGCTTTGGTGGCGTCGCTGGTGGGAAATCGAGACTGTCATGATGAGGGCTGATGTGCAGGTCGCCATATTGGCGGCTGTGCGAGAAATACAGGCATCTCGCCGTGCAGCCCGTCAGGTTCCGGACCATGCATTGGTTATTGGCGACGGCATTCTCGACAGAATGTCGGAGATGTATGGCCGAGACGTGTTTTATGAAGCATTGATGACCATGGTTGAGGATGGAACAATAGAGGCAGGGCCTACGATACGAGATACTTATTTACGTGAGGTGATAACACATAAAGACTTGTCGATATGATGATTGAAGCAATAGATATGGCACTTGACGACTGCGTTGCGGTGTTATTGCAGGGAGCTGTAATAGACATGGCAGAGAGTACTGCCGATGTACATGCGTCGGTACGGTTGAGGCACATTGCCATTTGCCTTGACAACGTGCCTCCTTCTGTCGGAGTATTGGACCGCGAAGCTGAAGAGTTACTGGCAGCAGCCGCGTTGAGGTTCGCCGACAAGACTGTTAACAATTCACATCGCGACAGTCTGTTGAGGGTTGTACGGCAATTGTCGGACGGCAAATAATTACTCCTGCCATGGTTGCAAAAAAGAAGGATTTGGCGCAAACAATCATTCAGCGAGCCAATGCCAGCGGATTGTCCATATCACGCCTTTGCCGTGAAGCTGGAGTGTCTCGCCGATGGTTCGAAGATTTCAAACGTCGTCCGCCACGGTCGATACTGCTGTTCCTGCGACTGGATGCGAAACTGAAAGAATACGAAACACAAAATATCGAATAACCATGAACTGGACACAGGAAGAAGACGATTATTTGGTGAAGTTTACCAGCACCATGACAGACCAAGAACTGGCCTGCATGTTGGGAAGAACACGTTGCGCAGTGGCCAATCGCAGAAAGAGGTTGAGACTGTCACGCATTGGAGGAAATGTAGTGGACGCAATCCTCGATTGTATGGATTGGCCATATCCGTTTGTTAAACCTAGACGAGCGCAGATATGACACGGGAAGAGTTGTTGTATGCATGTCGCTTGTTGCACGCGTACGCATCCGTTGGCGGATGGTGTTCAGAGGACAAGGTCACAGTAATGGCCGGTTTGGGCGCCCTTGAAAGGCTTATTATCAACGATACGAAATTAAATGACCATAACCATGAATGATATGCAGATAATCACTTCCTCGGGGATGGAAACAATGACCTCCCTGCAGATAGCGGAGATAACAGGCAAGCCCCACAATGATGTGCTGAAAGCTATTCGAGCTATGGAACCGGCATGGGTGAAGGTTAACGGGGGAAATTTTTCCCTCGTTGAATACAAGGACGCCAAAGGGGAAATGCGCCCCATGTATGCGTTGACAAAAACCGAGTGTCTATACGTGGCCACGAAGTTCAATGACGAGGCTCGGGCAAAATTGGTCATCCGCTGGGAAGAGCTGGAGCGCGAGCAGCAGGCAGGCGGCTTCCGTGTGCCAAAAAGTTTATCCGAAGCATTGAGGTTGGCTGCCGAGCAAGCCGAGCGTGTTGAGGCGCAACGCATGCAGATAGAGACAATGAGGCCGAAGGCATTGTTCGCCGATGCAGTGGCTTCCTCTGACCGTTCATGTCTGGTTGCTGAACTTGCAAAAATACTTCAACAAAACGGTGTTAATATTGGTCAGAACAGACTGTTTGCATGGTTGAGGGAACATGGATATCTCGGAACAAAAGGGGAGTATTACAATCAGCCGACCCAGCGAGCCATGGATATGGGACTGTTCGAAATCAAGAAGACAAGTATCACCAAGCCTGACGGCTCCGTGCTGGTAACTACCACAACCAAAGTAACCGGCAAGGGGCAAATATATTTCGTTAACAAGGTGATATCCAAAGGGCGTGAGTTAAAATGAGACCTGTCAGTAATGGGCTTGTTGAGTTAATTGACGACAAACCTGATAAGAATAGCGGATTTTTCTGTATGAATTTGGTCGTATTGATGTGGAATGACGAGCACGTCAACGGGTGGGATGAATGGCACGGCAGATTTGAACAGTCTCGAGCAGGACAGTGCCCATATCGAGATCGATGCCAACGCTATGAAAAGACCATTAGAGGACTGGATAATAGCACTGTTCAGTTAAATCTGTTTTGAAAGTTATAAATTATGCAAAAGATAATGTTTAACGACCGCTACGGTCTCACTCAGGCGGTGATCGATGGCTGGAAGACGGTGACGAGGAGAACCGAACCTGACGATGATGCTAATTATATAGTCCGCCCTGGGAATAATATTTATCATGCCACAGCATTGTTACTATAGGGATGCAAGGGGTTTATGCCAATTGGTAAATTGTAAAACAGATAAAGTATTTATTCCTCTGATTATCCATGATTACCACTATGACCGATATACATCACACCTGCCGTTGCATTAGGAGGACATTTTCTTTCGACGAATGGGGCGCTTATATGCGAGAAATAAGGTATGACAGCAGTAAGGTTGTGCATACCTCTCCGGCGGGATTCAATTTCAATCTGTGGGATTGCTGTATCAACTACAATGTCCCCGTCAAGTTTTCCAACAGATATTGCGACGTTGAGATTCATACGGCGCAGTCCGAGAATTACGCAACTTTCAGCGCGTGAAGATTTGGATGAAGAATAATGTGAAAAATAAATCTTATGCAACTGACCATAACCACTGAAAAACGTGGCGAGATTGAGCAAATACAGCGAGATTTCCGTCGGTATCTGTCCCCTGAGGAAATCCTGCGCGGAACCGCACAGGGTGTGAACAGTACGCTGGCGCGGGCAATTCCGCGCATCAACAAGGCAATCAAGGCCGAGTACAATATCACGCAGAAGTATCTGTCCCGTCAGGCGGTCGTATCGCCCAAGGCCAGTATCTACCGGTTGTATGGTGGCATTCGGATTAATGAGAGCCGGTTGCCCATCGTTGCGTTTCGGCCGAGACAGAAGGGCGGATCGGTTGCGGTGGCCATTCACAAAGGAAAGACGGTGATGGTGCGAAATGCCTTCATTGCCACCATGCCCAGCGGTCATACAGGGGTGTTCTCACGTGGACGGTACGTGCGTTCCGGTTTCCAGTACGGGCGTGAGCGTACAGCCAGCGGTAAGGTCCGTATTACCGAACGTGTGACGACTTCGCCGTTGAGGATGGCCATATCGCCTGAAGTGCGCGCGGACGTGGCTGCGTTCATTGAACGGGAGGCCGCGGCCCGCGTGCAGGGTATTCTGATCAGTCGGGTAAAAAAGATCGGCGGTTGAGGATGACTGAATGTTATTATGAACATACAAAATGCAGTGATTTGTTGAGGTACAATACAAGGACGAGGCAAGTGATGAAGCTGCCCGCCTTCGCCGCGGGTCCTGTCCGGCTTCCTGCGGAGGGGGTGGACGGCAGCGCATTATTTCGCTAGTTAGTGTGAAAAAATGTCATAGCAAGTAGCAAGCTGTTTTTTGCCCACTTTTTACGCCGTGTTTGTTTTTTGTAACTATTTGTATTGTAATACTTAATGTGCTTTTATATAAAGTTAATTTTTGCGGCAATTTTTATGCAATTTCAATATAGCAAGCTGAAGGCATTTTTTGATGCCGCAAACGCATTGCTTTGTATGATGTAAGTATTTGATTATATGAATGTAATACACTGGCTGCCGAGAGCAACAAAGAGTGCTTTCGGCATGCATTTTCAATATAGCAAGTAGCAAGCTGTTGAGATGAAGAAAAGGGTTCCCAAAGGATGGGTTAAAATTTCCGATTTTGAGCAACTGGTCGGGGTCAGTACGAAGACTGTCATGTCGGCCATCAAGCGTGGATATATTCCATCCAATATTGCGGATGTCGTCGGCACCTCCGCAACGGCACCCTATTATCTGGAACCGAAGCAGGCAGCGGTGAGCTGGTATCACTCTTTGAATTCTGGGCACCCCAACCAGCGCAAGATACGCACGGCTTTGGGCGAGTATATTAAAACCTTCGACGCATCGGTTGTTGAGGATACACCTGCTTGCGAAGAGAATAGCGCAACAGATGCTTCCATGACATATGAGGAAGCGCAATTACGCGAAAAGGTAGCCAAGGCCAAATATGCCGAACTGGAGCTTCAAGAGAAAGAGGGAGCTTTGGTCGAGCGTGTTCAGGTTGACGAACAACTGTTTGCTGCAGGCAAGGAGCTTCGGGATGCACTTCTTGCGATACCTGACCGTATTACCGATATCGTTATGGCAGCCGACAATCGAACAACAGTGTATAACACGATATATGATGCCATTGCCGCAGAATTGCAGAAGTTGGCAGATTTTCAATTATCAGGACAATAAAAAAATTGAGTGATATGCATTTTGCTGTAGCAGCCTTGGAGAAAGATGAAAGATTTTCAACGGATCATTAGTTGTGTGTTATAATATTGAATTATGAGGTGGGCTAAAATTGCAAGTTAGTATGTCGGGAAATCTTTGTGTCAAGTTAAATAAACAAAGGGTAACAGCAATTCTGATAGGCTTTACCAGGGAGGAGAAAATAATATAATGCACAACAATAACGGCTACTGTCTCATGGAAGAGAATATGTCTAGTTATTTGCATGAACAGTATGGATAATGACATTTTGTAAGATTTTATTAAATGATAGCAATTGTGGCAAAAGAATATTTTTACAATTCTGTTGCTAAAATTATTGGGCATTTATTAAATAGACGAATTGAATCTAGGTGTATTAAGTTTGATTTAATTTTTTAATCAATTATCTTATATTGTGGTAGCGTCTTGAGAATTGATGTATATGTTTTCTATGCATTATGAAATAGTAATTAAAATAGGAAATAGCTAGAATTGCTTCTTAATTTTATTGATTAATTTTAAATGATGCTTATTTTTGTGGAAAATTAGCAACTGAAGACATGAATGTCACACTTGATGGGTTTCATGGAACAAATTTGGAATGTGTGGACAGTATATTGAATGACGGTTTTAAACCATCGTCAGGAAACAGAGAATGGCTCGGAGATGGAGTTTATTTTTTTGTAGAAGGTCTTAGTAAAACTCCAGAAAATCAAGCAACTCAATGGGCCATTGTTAGTGCATGGAATAAGAAAAAGAAGGCTAATGATTATCAAGAATATGCTGTCTTGCATGGGATAATTACGGTAGAGGAAGATAAATATTTAGATTTAACTGAGGCGGATGGAATCGACGTGTTGAATTATATTCAAGAAAGTTGTACGGCCAAGCTAAAAACAAGGAATAAAAAACTGCATTATATAGATGGATATCTGATTAACTACGCACGAGATACAAAACTAATAGATGTAGAAGTAGTAAAGGGGAATTTTTATATAAAATTGAGAAAAGAAGACCGTCAATTTGATTTGTCACGCCGGATAGCTAATACTACAATTTGTTCCGTATATTCTCAGAAACACATTCAAAATGTTGAAGTTACAACAAAAGGGAGGGTTGAGTGATGAAGTTGACAACAGAACTTAAAAACAGGATAGATAGATATTTTGAAAAAATATCTGCAGATGAGTTGTATGCTATCCTTACAACTAAATATCATCTTAAAGATATCGATGATGATAAATATGCTACGGTTATTCATAAAACAGAATATTATCCAGTAATAGCTAACACTTATGCTTCGATCTGGGATAGTAGCATGTGCTTGAGGAAGTACAAAGGGATTAATGAGGGCATGTCTTATGACTATCTGAATATTGAAAACAACTTTGGAGAAGTACAAACACAAATGCTTTCGAATACGTCAAATATTCAGGAGAACATTAATGATGATTGTGTTTCAATTCCATTAGCAGCATAAAATATATGAATATTCAACTTAAGGCATGGAGCGTAAAGAATTTGTCATTGAAAACAAATGATAAATCATCAAAAAAACAATCTTTTAATCTTGCTGTTGGGTACTCTTTCCCTGATAATAGTGAGGGGGAATTTGGCATAGGTTTTCTTATACACATAAAGGAAACTGCATTTAGGATTGATCTGGAAATGCTATTCCTTTTTCATGTTGATCAGGAGATTGATGAAGCATTCCAACAATCAAGTTTTGTAAAAATTAATGCGCCGGCAATAGCTTATCCATATGTGCGTTCCTATATTTCAAATTTAACTCTACAATCAGGATTGAATCCAATAATACTTCCCACTGTAAATTTTGTTAAGTTTGCGGAAGAAGCGCAAAAGGAACAGTAGAATTAAAATAATTTGTGTAAAAATAAATGAAATGCTTGGGAGGATATGTTCCTCCCTTTTTTATGATTTTACCATATCTGGAACCAATGGATCATTATGGAGCAATATTCGCAGATAGCCAGTTTTTTTCGCGGTCTAAAGCCATTGGAACGTATCACGGTATCGCAGTGGTCGGACCGGTACAGGTTTCTTGCTCCGATAAGTTCTGCTGAACCCGGTCGTTATCGTACCAGCCGTACACCTTACCTGCGGGCCATTATGGATTGCTTGAGTGTGCATGACAGCCATCGTAAGGTCGTATTTGTAAAGGCAGCCCAGATTGGCGGTACCGAGGCTGGCAGTAACTTTGTGGGGTATTGCATGCATATCGCTCCAGGGCCTATCATGATGGTGCAACCGACTGATGACATGGTCAAGCGTCTTTCCAAAGGACGTATCGACCCGTTGATTGAGAACTGTCCTGAATTGAAACGTCGTGTATCTCCCTCGAAAAGCCGCGACAGCAGCAATACGATAAACCAAAAGAGCTTCACTGGAGGTGTACTCATCTTGACCGGTGCCAACAGTGCAGCCGGTTTACGTTCGGTGCCTATACGTTATCTCGTACTCGATGAGGTGGATGCCTATCCGCAGGACCTTGACGGTGAAGGTTCACCTATCGATTTGGCCATTGCCCGTACCAGAACGTTCCCGAACCATAAGATATTCATGTTGAGTACGCCGACCATTGACGGCATGTCGGCCATAGATCGTGAATTTTTGGAGACGGACCAGAATTATTACCACGTTCCGTGTCCTTTCTGCGGCGGCATGCAGCAGCTTGTATTCTCCAACCTCAAGTGGGAAGAGGGGCATCCGGAGAGCGTGCGCTACCAGTGCGAACATTGCGGTGAACTTATCTCGGAGCGTTACAAGGTTGATATGCTGGCGGCCGGTGAATGGGTGCCCAGCTGTCCTGACAAGGTTAGTTCCGATGTTATAGGATTTCATCTTAACAGTCTTTATTCTCCATACGGCTGGCATAGCTGGGAACAGATTGTCCGTGATTTCCTTGCCGCCAAGGACAATCAAAGCAAACTCAAGGTTTTTGTCAATACCACACTTGGGCAGACATGGGTGGAGCGTGGCGAGGCACCGCCGTTCCGCAACCTCTACAACAGGCGAGAACATTATCGTGCCAATACGGTGCCTGATGATGTGTGTTTTCTTACGGCTGGTGTGGACGTTCAGCGTGACCGTCTGGAGTTGGAAATTGTAGGGTGGTGTGCCGACAAGCGCAGCTATTCGATAGACTATCGTGTTTTGGAAGGTGATACGGCTGCTACCAAAGTATGGGATGATTTGGCCGATGTAGTCGGCGAGCGTTGGGCACGTAGTGACGGCATGGAGTTTCCGATACGTCTTATGGCAGTCGATACGGGATATAATACGACACATGTATATGATTTCTGTCGTCGTTTTCCGCCTGACAAGGTTATCCCGATAAAGGGACAGGACCACTTGGGAGTATCGTTTGCTCCACCAAAATCTGTCGATGTAACACGTTCCGGCAAGCGCATAGGGTCATTGCGCCTGTACAACATAGGAGTATCATTCCTTAAGTGTGAACTTTACAGCTGCTTGCGTCTCGAAAAGGACAGCAACGATGTGCCGCCGCCCAACTATTGTCATTTTCCGGAATATGATGAGCATTATTTCCGCGGTTTGACTGCCGAAGAGCAGGTAGTCAAAATTGTGCGGGGCTTTCCTCGACTACAGTGGGTGAAGCGTTATGAGCGAAATGAGCCATTGGACTGCCGTATTTATGCCCGTGCTGCGGCAGCTGTCTTGGGACTTGACCGCCTGTCGCCGGCTCGTCTTGTGAAGCTCGGAGGGGCCACGAAAAAAGAACCGCGACGTCGTGCTGCTCGTCAGGATTACGACAGCTTTGATGATTTCTGGAATTGAAAATTTGGCGAGATTTTGCCAAATTTTATCAAAGTTTGGCAAGTTCTTGCCAAACTTTTTAATCCTGCTTGTATGTGTCGGGTAGTCTATTGTACATTGGCGGAAAATTAATGCCAATGCGCTTCACTATTGAACAGTATCAAACTTTGAAAGATGCCATAGCGAGTGGTGTTACCACTGTGACCTATGGCGACAAAACGGTCAGCTACAGGTCGCTGTCCGAAATGAAGGATATTGCCAAAATCATGGAAAGCGAGCTGTTCCCGGAACGGCAGCCGCGACGCAGGCGCTTGGCTGAAGTTGAACGCGGTTATTTCTCGAAATGATGAAGATATCCTTGGAAATTTCACGTAGCGGCCGCAGAGGTCGTGGTAAACGTGCTTACGAGGCAGCCGACAAGGGACGTCGCAGCAAAGCGTTTCGCTATGTCCGTTCAACCGGTGTAAATACCGAAGTGGCCGGAGCACTTGTCACTTTGCGTGACAGGTCGCGTCATTTGGTTCGCAATAACGGATGGGCGCGCAGGGCAGTGGAAGCTATCACGAAAAACGCTATTGGCGAGGGCATCCAACCGGCACCATATGTCGACAACCGCGATATGATGTCGAAGGTTAAAAGCATTTGGGAAAGCTGGGCATGCACTACGGCTTGCGACTGGTACGGCAAACAGACGTTCTATGGTTTGCAGGAGCTGGCCATGCGTTCGATAGTGGAAGGGGGCGATGTTCTCATTTTGCGCCATTGGGTAGTGCCGGACCGTTATAATCCGCTTCCGATAAAGCTGCAGGTTATTGAGGGGGACCAACTGGACCACACCCGCAATGGTTATAACGAATACGGCTATGCACGTCTCGGCATACAGTTCGACAATGCCGGCAGGCTTATCGGTTATTGGTTGTTCGATTATCATCCCGGTGACACATACATTTTTTCGACGGCTATAGAGAGCCGTTTCTACCCCAAGGAGGATGTGCTGCATGCTTACGAGATATTGCGTCCCGGGCAGGTGCGAGGCTTGCCTTTCGGCGTTGCAGGGTTCATGAAGATGAGTGACTTCTCGGATTACGAAGACGCCCAACTCATGAAACAGAAGGTTGCAGCCTGTTTCTCTGCATTTGTCACAGGGTCGGAGGATGATGCCTCGGATGATGCACGTCATGGAATAGAACGTTTGCAGCCGGGTGTCATAGAACACCTCGGCAGGGATGAGTCTATCGTGTTTGCCGACCCGCCTTCCGTCTCGGATTATTCGCCTTACTCCACAGGAATATTACAGGGTATTGCTGCTGCATACGGCATTACGTATGAAATGCTTACCATGGATTACTCGAAGGTTAACTTCACATCGGGTCGTATGGCGAAAATAGATGTGACCGCGAATTTCCGCAGCTGGCAGTACAACATGATGGTGCCGCAGATTTGCACCCCTGTATGGCAATGGTTCAATGATGCGTGTATGGTTGTCGGTCTGCTCGACAACTATGTTTCGACAGACTGGACGGCTCCGCGCATCCAGCAGCTGGACCCGGTAAAGGAGACCGATGCGCAGGTGCGCCGCATAAAGGCAGGATTGGCCACAATAAGTGAGACGCTTCGTGAAACGGGCCGAGAACCCGAAGAGTTTTTTCATGAATACCGTCAGGACATCGAACGTCTGAAAAGCGAAGGTATCATGGTTGACAGCATAGTTTCTTCTGTTAACTCGAATACACCGCAAACAGATAAGACGGAACCAGCCAACGACAAACCAAGCAATAAGGTTCAAGAAAAGAAAGAGGATGAAAATATGGCGGACAATAAAGTATCGAGTAACAGTCACAACGACATGTCTCCAGCAGAAAAGTTCGGCGTTGGTGGGACTACGTCGATGGTGACTATAGTCACCAATGATATTCTGACAGACCAGCAGAAGATTAACATGTTGGTTGGGTGGTTTAATCTCGATGAGGAGGTTGCTAAAAAAATGCTGAGCAATGAGTAAAAAACAGATAACCGGAGACCGCATGATGGGGGCCTTGCAGAGCAGGGCGCTGATACAGCCGTCGACGTTGGACCAGCAGACCAGAGAGTTTGATGTGGTGTTCCTCACCGAGCAACTTGTCACACGCTTCGGATGGGTGGAAGACTACGACGAGTTGCTGGTATGCGAACCGTCAGCCATACGCATGGACCGAGCCAATCGCGGTCTGCCGGTGTTGGATTGTCACCGCAGTGATTCGGTGTTTCATCAGGTTGGCCGTACGGTTAAGGTATGGCTTAATGACAAGCGTCAGTTGTGTGCCCGTGTAAGGCTATCACAACGCAAGGAAATGGCCGGACTGCTGCAGGACATTGCCGACGGTATTGTAAAAGACATATCCGGCGGATATGAGGTATACAAATACGAGCGAGAGGAACGCAGCAAGGATGAGCGTCCAATCTATAGGGCTGTCGACTGGATGCCCACGGAGCTGTCGTTCGCACCTGTACAGGCCGACATAAACAGTGAGATACGCACAGGTTTGCCCCAGCACCCTGTCACGATAATACATTCAACTTCAAATCACAACAGCATGAGTAAAAGAACAACACAAGCAGGCAAGACCACGCAGTACACTGTTGAAGGGGAACCCGTCAAGGCGGGTGATATCATCATTGCAGACGGTATAAAGGGTGTTGCTTTGTCGGACGGACAGGAGGGCGACATCATAACCCTGTCGCTTATTTCCGATGATAATGCCGATACGGCCGGTGATGATGCTGACCGTGCCGACGACACCTCGGAAGACGATGCCAACCGTACGGAGGATGCCGATGACCCTGATGCGGCATCACGTAATGCCGATACTGAAGCTGCCAATGAAGCGGCAGCACAGGTATTGGGAAGGACTATTCCGACAGGACCTTCGACTGTCGCAGATAACGACGAACGTTTGCAGTCCATTTTGCAATCCACACGTGCAGCCGGATTGTCGGACACGTTCGCAATAACACTGCACCAGAACAAAAAGCTGTCGGTTGAACAGTGCCGACAGGCAATCATCGAACATATGGCACGAAACAGCAAGAACGTACACGCTACACATGGCATCGAGGTAGGTCTTGACGGAGACACGAAGAAGCGTATGGCTATAACCAATGCGCTTTTGAACCGTATTGCTCCCAAGCAGTTCAAACTGGACTCCGGTGCACGTGAGTACCGTAACATGACCATGACGGAAATAGGCAAGGTTATGCTTGCCGAACGAGGCATCAAGACTTCCCAGATGTCCAAGTCGGAGATTGCCGCCGCATTCTTCAAGCGCAGTCACAGCACGAGCGACTTCCCCGAGCTTTTCAGCGGTATCATTGACCGCATGCTTCAGGCACAGTATGAGTATGCGCCCGAATATTGGGACAAGATAGCGCGTCAGACCACCGTTGCCGACTTCCGTGCAAAAGGTCTGTATCGTGCCGGTGTAGCCAATGGCATGAAGGAAATCAAGGAGGGTGGCGAGCTGCAGTACACGAAGCTCGAGATGAGTGCCGAAACCATACAGGTGGCAACATTCGGAGAAGGCATACGCTATACCCGACAGGCATTCATCAATGACGACCTCGGTGTTTTCGAAACCATTCCGCAGGCTTTCGTGCGTCATTGGTCTACATTGCGCGGCAATATCGTATGGAAGCTGCTCACCGATAATGTGAAGATGTCCGACGGCAAAACGCTCTTCCATTCCGACCACAAGAACCTTGTGTCGGGTGCCCTCAGCGAAACGTCGCTCGCAGCAGCTAAAACGGCCCTCATGACACAGCGTGACATTAACGGCGAGATTATACGCGCCCAGCCGCGCTTCCTTATCGTCGCTCCTGAAAATGAGCTGATGGCCAAGAAGCTGGTAACACAGACCACGCCGACAAAGATTGAAGATGTCAACATCTTCGCCGGTGCATTCGACATTATTGTCGAACCGCGTTTGAGCAGCGCTCCGGATGAGTGGTATTTGGCTTCCGACCCGTATGCCGTCGATGCCCTGTACTATGCATATCTGAATGGCAGCGAGGGTCTCCGTGTTGAGAGCAGCGAAGAGTTCAGAACCGACTCCATGGATTACGCCGTAAGGGGTGACTTCGGCGCTGCAGCCATAGACTGGCGCGGCATCGTGAAGTCCACAGGCAAGTAACCAAGCCAACATGCGGGGCGGTAAAAAGCCCCGCATATTAACGCAAATCAAATATTTACAACTATGAAAAATTTCATACAGGACGGCAACACAATCAACTACACCGTGACAGACACTGCCATCAAAGGTGGCGAGATACGCATGGTGGGTGATGTAGCAGCCGTGGCCGTCACTGACGGAGCGGTCGGTGAAACGATAGCCATGCATGTTACAGGCGTTTACGAACTGCCGAAAGGTACAGGCGCCATCACACAGGGCGCACCGGTATATGTCGATGCCGGCGGAACCGGTATCGTTGCAACCGAAGAGGGTAACAAGTTTGCAGGCTTCGCATGGGAGGCTGCCGATGCTGAAGCTGCCACCGTACTTGTCAAAATCAACGGTGCAGCCATAAGGACGGTAACGGTCCCGGGAGCATAAAGAATGGAACCGAAATTTGACAGGATGGCCAAAATGGCGGTAACGTCTGTTTCCAACCTTATGGGCGAACCCGCCATTTGGCACTCCTCACAATATGGTCCCGTAAGCGGACGTGTGCTTTTCAAAGACCCTACGGAAGCTGTCACCATAGGCAATGCCGAGGGTTACGAGTATCAGCCCAGTACAGCGACGGCAGAGTATTACAAAGATGACTTTGTCGGCTTGAAACTGGCTGTCGACAGCGAGAAGAGCGAATACCTGACCGTGCGTGGCCGCTGCTATCTCATAACGTCCGTGGACAGGAAATTCGACGGCAATGTATTCGTCGCACACCTCGAACCACACGATGATGGAACAGACTCCGACAACTGACTTTAAGCCGACAATGTACGAACGCTTTGAGGATGAACTGGTCGAGCGTTTGCAAATGGAGGGCGTCGATGTGCGTCCCTTGCCGCAAATAGCAGCACTTGAAATGCCGCGACCAACACAGACGCCGCAGGTTTTTGTGCTTGTCAACGGAGGACAGTTCGGCGAGCGCGAGGAGCTAAATGTGGTGGCACAACTCCAGACGATACAGTGCGAGGTGTTCGTACGAGCCAAATCACGGCGGGGAGCCAATGGCATTCTGGACATCTGCAGCCGTATTATCCGCAAGCTGCTTGGCTATCGGCTGGAAGGAGCGAAAAGTCCGGTGTATTTCAATTCTCTCGACTATGTGGACGGGTTGCACAATTCATGGCAATACGCACTGACATTCTCTTTTACGGCATATCATGTGGAAGCCGATGACAACCAACAGGACGAGGCCCCTCTGATACGTCAGATAACACATCAAATAACAACGAAATGAAACGCTATCAAGTAACCAATCCTTATCTCGTGTTCAGTATCGGCAGCGGGAAAGAGCGCAGAGAATATTCGCTGAAAAGGGGCGATGTTGCCGAATTGCCCGAAACGGATATTGCCGTAAGGGCCATGTTGGCGCGCCGTCAGTTGCGCGAGATTGCCGATACGGATAGTGAAACACAAACAGATTAACACACATTCATTATGGATTTTCTGCATGGTATAGAACACATAAACCTGCCGACCGACACTGTAGCCGTCAATGACATTGTCACAGCCGTGATAGGCTTGGTGGGTACCGCAGATGGAGGCGAGGCCAATGTGCTGACGCTTTGCACCGGCGAGCAGGATGACGCCGTATTTGGCACCAAGGGAACAATCCCCGAAGCTCTCCGCGCTATACGTCAGCAGGACAGCACGAACGGCAGTGCGCTCGTGTTTGTCGTCAAGGTGAAGGGTGATGCCGAAGAGGTCACGCCGGAGGATATCGTCGGTACCGTATCGGAGACAGGGGAACGTACCGGACTCAAATTGTTTGAGACGGCGCAGTCGCGTTACGGCTACGGCCCAATGATATACATTGCGCCTCATTATTCGGCATTGGCTGCCGTACGTCAGGCACTCATAACCATCACCGAAAGTACCGAGGCTATGGCCTATTACGATACGGAAGACGGCTTGGGTGTGACGCAGGTCATAGAGGCTCGCGGTACGGATGGTGAGCTGGCTGCGCTGGGGGCAGGCGGCAAACTTCTTTTCCCGCATGCATTGGTGGCCAATCCCGAATACCTTCCCGATGCGGAGGAACCCGTCGACCAGTATATCACGGTACCATTATCGGCTTACGCGGCCGGTCTGCGTGCCAAGATAGACCTTACCGAGGGATGGCATGTCTCGTCTTCCAATCATCGCTATACAGGCATTGAGGGCGGTGATGTTGCCGTGACATTCTCCTTGAACGACCGCAACTGCGACGCCAACCGTCTCAATGCCGTAGGTGTTACCACCATGGTCAACATGTTCGGCAACGGTATTGTCGAGTGGGGCAACTACACGACGGCATTCCCGGGTACCACAACACCTGATGCATTCGAGTGCGTGCGCCGTTCGCGCATGATAATGAAACGCTCGCTCGATATGGCATGCGTCCAGTTCATAGACGTGAAACATGTCAAGCAGGCCGACATCGATATCGTACGCAATACCGTAAACCAGTACTACAACCGTCTGGTTGCGGAAGGAAAAATAGTGTACGGACAATGTTTCTTCAAGCCGGAGAACAATCCTGCGGAAGAGCTGGCACAGGGTCACGTAACTTTCAGTTGTGAGTTCACGCCTGCCATACCCATGCAGTGCATGACCTTCGAGCATAAGATAGACCTCACACAATTAACGACAATCGAATAAACCATGAACGTCACCAAAGTTTACGACGCGAACATTTTCGTGAACAATACCAGTACTCACGGTCTGGCATCGGAGGTTACCCCTCCGGTTCTTACTGCCGTCATGGCCGACTACAAGGCCATGGGTATGGCCGGGTCGCTTGAGCTGTTCAACGGCTTCGACAAGATGGAGACTACCATCAAGTGGACCTATCCTGACAACGAGACACAGAAGGTGTTTGCCAACTTCATGAAGCCCGTGGACCTCATGATAAGGTCGAGCAAGGCCCAGTATGATACTGGCACCGTAGAGGAGGTGCCGATAGTCATGTATGTAAAAGGCTATTCGAAGACACATCCGGCCGGCACATTCAAATCGAAGGAGGATACCGAACTCGAAAGTTCCGTAGCGGTCAATTACTACAAACTGGAGATAGACGGTGAACCCATCGTCGAGGTCGATGTACTTAACAACATCTACAAGGTCGGAGGCGAGGACCTGCTGGCCACACGTCGTGAAAATCTCGGAATATAATCAACCATGGAAGCATTAAACAGAAAACCGGACTTGGCATCGCGTCGTTCCTTTATGCTTGACGCCGATACCCGAATAGATGAAATTGGCATGACGGTCCGTGATGCCCGTCGCATAGCCTCACGCAAGGACCTGACAGATGAAGACAAAGGTCTGTACGTTATTGCCGCCAAAATATTGGTCAACGGCAAACCGATAGTGTACGACGACCTTATGGATTGTTTCACCACAGAGGAGCTGGAAAGTATTACCGCTTTTCTTTATCCTGACAAGGAGGCCGACGAAAAAAACGTCTAACCGTCCCCGCTGACCCGGATGTCGTATTCTTGGCACACTGGGTCGGCGGCGGAATAGACGCCGTGCTGGATATGACGACGGAAGATTTCGAAAGCTACCTCAAGGCTGCATTGGAGCATTACCAGCAGGAGAACACAAGACCTCGAAGGGTTGTACTGGCCGGCATAGAAAAGCAGTAGTCAGATACTGCCGATTATGAATACGATGAACAGCAACCCGACAAGCATGAGCAACAATGCCAATGCATTGGACATGCTGTCCTTTACGGACTTTACCAGTTTGCCTATTTCACTGTCTGCTTTTGCCGGTTCATGATTGAGCGGAGAGTTGCCGTCTGTTGTCATGGCTGTTAGATGAGTTGTGACACAATCCAAAAGAACAAGCATGCTATGGCAATCATGCCAGCAAGTTGAAGTATGACACCGCACAGCTTTATGATTGCGGATACTATGTTGTTGGGTTTGTCTTCCATAACATACAAATATACGAAAAGTAACCAAATTACTATGTTGCCATGAACACAATGACACTTGCATTCGTGCTGTCTGCCACCGACAAGATGAGTAAGGTCATCAGTCAGGCTGTGGGCAAATCGACAGCCAGCCTGTCGTCTTTTGAGCGGACGGCCGGCAATATAGGACGTAATTTGGGGTCGTTCGGTAAAGGCGCTGCGCAGGTCGGTCTGCTGGCAGCAAACGGAATATACAACATGTCTAAATCTGCGGCCGATTATGCAGGCGGCATGATGGACATGTCCCGTATTACCGGTGTCGGGTTCGAGAAGATACAGGAGTTGTCCTATGCAGCCAAGATGTCGGGTATTGAAGCCGACAAGTTGAAAACGGCGTTTGTCAAACTCAACAAAGTCGTTACGGAAGCCGCCGGTGGAAACGAGACGTATCTGCAGACGTTCCGTAATCTTGGCATAAGCCTGAAGGATGCTGCAGGAAATATGCGTAAGCCTGACGAGATATTCGAGGATATCGCCGATCTGTTCAGCAAATCTGAAGACAGTGCCACCAAGACGGCCATGGCCTATACTCTTTTCGGCAAGTCGGGTGCAGACCTTATACCGATGCTGAATGACGGCAAGGAAGGGCTTGCAGCATGGTACAAACAGGCGCGTGAGTCCGGCGGCGTACTTGGCGAAGAACTTGGCAAGTCGGCTGAAACGGCCGGTGACAACCTCGAAGCCCTGACCAAAAAATTACAGGGAACAACCCTGCAGTTGGGAGCAAAACTGTTGCCTGTAATGACTGAGTTCGTCGGAAAGATGGATGCGATACTGACAAAGGTTCTGGACTGGATTAACCAAAATCCGGAATTGGCTGCGACGCTAGGCCGTGTTGCGGCCGCAAGTGCCAAATGGCTGTTGGTAATAGGCGGTGGCAGTGTCATTATCGGGAAACTGGTGTCTGTCATAGGTAAGGCCGGTAGCGCTATTCAGGCGGTTATTGGAATAATGAAGGCAGGCAGTATCGCCAAAGGGTTGATGTCGCTGCTTACTCCCATGGGGTGGATAAAGGTGGCGGCAGTGGCTATCGCAGCCATTGCCTATGTCGTGATACGAAACTGGAAATCCATATCCGAATTTTTTGTAAACCTATGGGATAAGGTCAAGGGAGCATTCCAGACTGCATGGGAATGGATTGCCAGGCTGTTTCTCAACTATACACCGCATGGCCTTATCATAAGGAACTGGTCATCGATTGTAGCCTTCTTTACGAACCTGTGGAATAATATATCGAATGGCATTTCCAAAGCCTGGAGCCGTATATTGGAATGGTTCGGCAATCTCCAACCCGTCGAATGGATACGCGGAGCGTGGGATAGTGTAGGGGAGTTCTTCTCGGAACTCGGAGTGCGCTTTTTCGAATGGGGCAAGAACCTTATTACGGCACTTTGGAAAGGTATAGTATCTGTTGCCGACTGGGCTGTTGAGGGTATCAAGAACCTTGGCAGGAAGATAGCCAACGGGTTTAAGTCGATACTTGGCATACACTCTCCGTCAAGGCTCTTCACCGAGTATGGCATGAACATCACGCAGGGGTTAGTGGTCGGCATTGACCGCGGAGGAAGTGCCGTTGAGGAGGCGACAGCCGGCATGGCAGCCATTGCCACCGGGGATATCGCCCCTGCCTCTGGTGTGATGTCTTCCGTCGGCGGGGTGTCTGTCAACTATTCCCCGCATGTTACCATCAACGGTCCTGTGTCGGCCGAGATGCGCGATGAGTTTGTCGCCATGCTGCGTCGCCACGCTGACGATATTGTTGACATTGTGGCTCGCTCTGCGGCCAATACGGCACGCCTTTCATTCAGATAGAGATGTTTGCACAACTTGGAAACCACATATTCGACGGACTGAAAGCACCCGCTTCGCTCAGCTCTTCGGAGGCTGTACAGTTCGGGCAGGTGGCTCGTATCAACGGCAAGCCGGCCATTCAGCCTACCGGTTCGGAACTTGCCGAGCTGTCGCTGACGGCCGTATTCGCGGATGACTTCTGTGACCCGCAGGCTGAAATAGACGCCTTGCGTCGTTCCATGGAGGAGTTTGAGGTGCTGCCGTACATCATGGGTGACGGTCGTATCGTGGGCCATTTTGTTATCACCTCGCTGGAAGTTGGCACGCTACGCTGTGATGCCAACGGCAGGGTTAAAATGGCTTCCGTGACGATAGGACTGCTCGAAAACACCGACACCTCGGAACAGCCCAATACAGGACTGGCACTGGCAAGCAACACTCCGTTGCCTGAGGTTCCGGCCACAGCCGTGCCTACCGAGGCATCATCCATGACGGAAGAACTTGGACGTGCCACCACAAACGTATCCGGCATAAAGCGGCTTCTTGCATCCATTCGCAGCAAGACCACAGGGTTCAAGAGCGGCGTCAGGGACATAAGGCAGCTGGCCGATGACACCCAAACGGCTTATGCGACGGTCCAGACAAAGCTGGCCGCTGCGGATAAACTGGTTACCCGTGCCTCCAGTCTGCCGACCTCTCTCGATGATGCTATCGGATATGCTGAAAACCTTGCACGGTTGGATTATACGGCCGATATGACAGTACTGGAAATGAATGTCGAACAGCTGTCGCGCAGCGCTGAACAGGTGTCTGCAGATGCCGCTCCGGTGGTATGTTTCGTCGCGACGAAAGAAGGAGGTATCTGATGTCGAGTTTCAATTACACAACCACTGAAGGTGACCGTATCGACACATTGGCAGTACGCTTTTATGGCAGCCTCAAAGGTATAGCGATAATAGCCGACGCCAATCCTGCGGTACCTGTTACGCCGGTGTATCCGCTGGGAACGGTACTTGTCATTCCCATTGTGGATGATGCGGAGATAACCACGAATGAAGACCTGCCGCCATGGAAGCGTTGAAAAAGAATATTGTACAGGTGACCATAGCCGGACGCAACGTCACAGCCGATGTCACCCCATATCTGTCGCAGTTCGGGTATAACGACAAGGAGGAAGCCGAAAGCGATGATATCACCCTTGTGTTCGATGATACGGAAGGTCATTGGCAGAACGGATGGTATCCGACACAGGGAGATACGTTGACGGTCACCATAGGACAGCCTGATATGCCACTTGAGTGCGGAGTATTCGAGATTGACGAAATAGAACTGGAGCTGGCTCCCGACCGTGTTACCGTGAAAGGGATTGCGGCTGCCATAACCAAAGAGTTGAGGACGCGGTCAAGCAAGGCTTTCGAGAAACAGTCGCTGCGTCAAATAGCGCAGTATTTCGCCACCAAGCACGGTCTTACACTGACTGGAGATGAAACAGACCTTCAGAACATAGAGATAGACCGCAAGACACAGGAGCGTCAGACAGACCTGTCGTTCCTTGCCCAGCTGGGCAGCGAATATGACATCATTTTCTCTATTCGTGGTAACCGTCTGATATTCATTGACCGTGAGACATTGGATGCACAGCCCTCCGTGCTGACATTCCGACGTACGGATTTGAGTAAAGGCCGCTTCATGGACAAGACCAGTCAGACTTACGGCAGTGCATCTGTATCGAGCCGTAACATGAAGACGAACAGCGTAAAGAGTTTCACCTATACTCCGGCCGTTGTTGATGGGCAGAAAGGCACGATTGAGATGTGGCAGGGCGAAACTACGGCGACAACGGAAGCGCAGGCACAGGCGCAGGCCAAAGCCGGCTTGATAAACAATAACAAGGACAAGGTTACGGGCAGTATTACCGTAGCTGGAAATGTGAAACTGGTGGCAGGCGTGAATATAGAGCTGACCGACATCGGCAGGTTCTCCGGCAAATGGCATGTAATGTCATCGGCCCACACCATAAACAACTCGGACGGTTATGTCACAACGGCCACGCTTCGCAAAATAGGGTAGATGTATGTTACGACTTGGCATAATATCGGAATTGGGTAGCGGCGACAATCTCGGCTATGCCCGTGTCTCCTTTGACGAGGTCGGGATAGTTTCCGACTGGCTTGCCCTGCCGTCGGCTGGGACACGTGACGTCAAGCAGTGGACACCTGTTGCGGTGAATACACAGGTGGCCTGTCTCATGGATGCGAGGTGCGAACAGGGTGCCATTGTTATGGCGCTTTGGAGTAGTGAGGATATGCCTCCCGAGTGGGCCGGTCCTGACACCATGGGAATAGAGTATGCCGACGGCACAAAGGTGTTCTATGATGCACAGGCGCATCGTCTGACGGTTGATGCTCCAGATGCCGACATCACCATATCGTGCCGCAAACTCACCGTAACGGGCGAAGTAGCCATTACCGGCGACGCATCTGTGTCGGGTACTGTCGATGCTTCCGAAGTGACGGCAGGTGACCTGCTCAAGGTGTCGCTTACTGGGCACAAGCATAACACGCTGGCTGTCGGGTCACCGACCTCTGAACCTCTGCCAATACCTTGATTGATTATGAATACACGTAACTGGCAGGTAGATATTTACGACAATGCATCTAAAGTTGAGGATGCGGATGACATAGCACAAAGTATCTACCTTATTCTGGCCACCATACCGGGCAGCGACCCGCTGCGGCCGTCGTTCGGCAGCAATGTATACCGATATCTTGACAAGCCTGTACGGGACGTCGCACCCAATGTGGTGTACGAAGCCACAGCAGCCATCGGACGTTGGGAAAAACGCATTGAGGTGACACGCTGCACGGTCGGCATATCGGCCGCTGATAGAATGACAATAACAATCGAAGCTACATTGACGGGAACAGGCGATGCCCTTACCGTCACAACATCACTGTAACCATGGACACGAACATACCCGCATTCATTGAACGCGACCCTGACGTCATAATGGCCGAGAGCAAGGCACGGCTTGAGGAACTGTTGGAGCGCGAAATACATCCGGCACAGTTCGAACAACTCCTGTTGAATATTGTCGTGTTCGCCGAAGTGCGCATTCTGAACAGGTTCAACGCCGGCATGGCGCAGATGCTGTACCAATTCAGTACAGCTCCGGTGCTTGACTACATTGCCGGTCTTGTGGCAGTAGAGAGGCTGCCTGCTTCCAGTGCAGGGTGCACGGTACGCTTTACGCTCGTTGAAGGACATGGGACGGTTCTCATACCGGAAGGTACTCGTGTGTCAAGTTCTGACGGGGTAGCGATATTTCGGACTACGGAAGATGTCATTGTGGAACCCGACACTCTCACGGTGGATGTTCAGGCACAGGCCGACACTCCCGGTGAAGCCGGCAACGGATATCTTCCCGGTACGATATCTGTCATTCTCGACCCATTGGCATTCGTCTCTACGGTCGCCAATCTTGACACCACCGGTGGCGGTTCCGATGTCGAGACTGATGAGCAGCTGCGCGAACGTATTCGACTGGCTCCGTCGCAATATTCATCGGCCGGGTCGCGTGCCAGTTATGAGTTCTATGCCAAAAGTGCAAATGCCCTCATCACCGACGTGTCAGTTACCTCGCCCGTCCCCGGCACGGTGCTTATCGTACCTCTTACCGAACTGGACGAAACACCACAACAGGTGTTGGATGATATTTATGCCGCTTGCAGTGCCGAGAATGTTCGTCCGCTTACCGATACCGTGCTTGTGGCTGCTCCGCAGCGCATCGACTATTCCATGGTGGTAAATGTGGTGCTATACGAGGATACAGCTGCCGATACGGAACGCAAGGCGATAACAGAGTCCCTGCAGCAGTTTGCCGACGAGAAAAGGGCACGGCTTGGGTTGGATATTATACGGTCGCATATCGCACAGCGATGCCGTACGTCTGCTGTATACGATGTTGAGGTATTGTCGCCTGTTAGCAATATTGTGATAGAGGACACCCAATTCCCTTATTGTACAGGCATTATGGTCAACGTAATAGGTTTCAACCGTGGATAACAGGCATGTCATAGCAAGCGTGATAAGCGACAACGAACTGGCGCAGGCATTTTCCGAGTTGGTTGCCGAGCGGTGGGACAACTGGGACCTGTCACCTTTCTTGGCCTATATGGTCGACAGCGTGGCTCCGTCGGCATTGCCGTACCTCGCCGACCAGTTCGATGTGGCAGGTTTGCAGGGGTTCGCCATGGCTTCCACGGAACAACAGCAGCGAGACATTATCAAACGTTCCATTGCCCTGCATAAATACCTCGGTACACCATGGGCCATACGTGAGGCCTGCAGAACGGTTGGCTATCCCGTTGTCCGGCTGGAAGAGGGTATCCCATCCACTCCAGAGCCATCCGCCAATGACTGGGCACGGTTCCGTGTGCTTGTCGAAGGCAATGAAGAAAAGCATATCACAGCCGATGAAGCCCACCGGTTACGCCGCTTTGTGGAGTATTACAAGAACGAGCGTTCACACCTTGTGGAACTTGGCTTTTGGCAGGTATTTGCGGACCGCCTGTTCCGCGATGAGACAGCTCCGCATGATGAACTGGAGGTGATGTACCTCTCGCTTGCGCCAAATCCGGTCATACTTACTCCTTATGGCACGGCAACGTCAGTAAGAGTACTGTCAAATGTCCCTTGGACAATTGCCCAAAGCGAATACGTGTGGAATGATGGTTCGGATGACCGACTGTCGCTGTCGTTTACCGGAGAGGCAGGAAAGAGCGAGATTGTCATCACTTCAGACCCGTATGTTGCAACTCCCACCACGCGCGGCAAGTCCTATAGCGCGGCCTATTCCATGGCCTACCATTTGCCCGAGGGAATATACGACAGGGAACTTACAGTCGATGTACATTCCATTGACGGCCGTCTGTTGGGAAAGTTGAGAATACGTCAGAGGGCTGGCCGCAACAACGCTTACAGCCCGGCATACAGTAATGCCTACAACCTGTTCAACCACGCTCCTTACATAAACATAGACTTATCCGATATCTCCCTGTCTGAATCGGGCGATGATGCTGTTGAGGTGCACATCGTCTCCAATGCGGCATGGAAGATAGAATAAAATAATAAATAACCCTAAATTAATTAAGACATGGCAAAACCGACATGGGTAACAGCCCAACCATCATCAGGCACAGGCAACGGCACGGTACAGGTGTCGGCCACAGCACACACGGGTCGCGTGCAGCGTACCGGAGAGTTGACCTACAAGGCCGACGGCGCAGATGACGTGGTGCAGTCCGTGACACAGAAAGGCAAGGAGGAGTTTGTAACGGTCGAAAATGTCTCAGCCTCGAAAGCCGGCGGCAGCGTGACTGTTAAAGGCAACTCAAACTCCAGCAAGCTGACATTCGCCCTCGGCACGGGTAACATCACCATAACACTGCCCAACACCTACACGGCAGCCGGTAAGTCTGCCACCAACGGTACGGCGATAAGCGGCGACCCGGGAGCATCCGCCGAGTTTGAATTCTCGTTGGCCATAACCGTTCCGGCCAACACCACCGTCGAGGCAAAGAGCCGTCAGGTAACGGTAACCACGGCAGGCGGACAGGCGGCCACATCGACAATATCACAGGCAGCAGGCGACGCGGCACTGGAAGTATTGCCCGCATCCATAACACTGGAAGCAGACGGCACCGCTGTGGAAGTCACCGTTACGTCTAACACTTCATGGACCGTTGAGTAATGGCACAAAAGACGATAATGTGGGGAGACGGAACTGCGGATACCCTCACCGTGACCTATTCAGGCACGGTGGGGAGCAGCACCGTGTCCGTGGAGTCCGTCCCAAACATTACGTTTAGCGAGCGTACAAAGGTCATCTCGCTGAAAGCGGGAGGCGTGACACTCGCCACGCTTACCGTAACACAGAAGGCACGCAGCAGAAGCTACTCCGCAGCATATGACAACGATTACAAATAGAGCAATATGGCAATAAAGACCAAGGATGAGCTTAAGGAGCTTTCATCCACAACATTCTACGACAATGACCTCGGTGGCATCACTCCAGAGGACCACAGGCAGTTCAACGAGGACATGATAGACTCCATGGCAATGGATGCCGACTGTGCAAAGGCGGTTCCCACCACCGCCGCATTCGGAACGGGCACAATGGCGGAGTTCGTCACATTCCTGAGGAACAACGGCCTGATGCCAAGTGTGGGAACGAATATTATATTCTTCGCAAACACAAATGCCGGCACAATAACCACCGATACGGGCAGCATCCCGCTTGCAAGGGCAAGAGTGACCGTAACCATCGCAAGAGACTATCTCATCACCATCGAACCCGCATCGGCGGGCGTAATATACCGCTACTCCTCACAGCACGAACTTGTCTCCACTGCCGATGCGGCACCGGCAATGAAGCCGTTTGTAAGCCCCACAGGATACAAAAGCAACAAGGGGGTGATGCTTAGCGGCGACATACAGCTCGGCATAATGGGCGACATGGCTTTTCTGGTGGGAAACATCTCCGGAGCTTCCTCTACGGTGACAGATACAATCACACTGCAGGGATTTCCGGCGGACTATCTCCAGAGAATACCGTCTTACATTCCGCTGCAGGGCTTCCGCGGTGTGGACACATACTCCGAAACACAGGCGGTGACGATGCAGCTTTCTGTAAGCGGCACATCGCTCGTACTGCAGTTCTACAACGCTGCAGAAGGTGTCGCCCTGAACAAATCACTGGACATGAATGCGGTTATACGTTTGAACAATGTTTAAAGACCTGCTGAAAAAACTTCACGGTTCCCTGCATCTATCGGTCATAGACCGTGACGGAAGCGTTATTGACGAATTTGTCGGCGACAACCTTGTCGTTGCCTCCGGCTACACGGCAGCTGCGGAAGCTTTGGCTGGAGTACAGGGTGCCGCCATAACACAGGTGGCCGTCGGCACATCGTCGGTGGAACCTTCCGAAACAGACACTGTAATTACGAATGCTGTCAATGTCGATATTCAGAATGTCGAATATCCGGCGGACGGCATGGTACGGTTCAACTTCACGATAGACTACGACACAGCCGTAGGGATGACCATATGTGAATTCGGCCTGCTTACGACTGATGGGCGTCTATTCTCCCGTAAGGTGCGTGAGGCAATAGAGAAGACAGAAGCCATGAGCATTGTCGGAGCATGGGATATCACTATTTAATTAATAACTTAACACTATTAACAATTATGACTAAAAAAGCAATCATTATTCTGGCCGTCGTGGTCGTACTCTTCATTCTCGGCGTGCTTTACTTCAAGTTTACACCGGTGTGGGCGTCGCTTACATCCGTGGCATGTGCCGCAGGCGGCCTTGTCGTTGGCTGGATAGCCCATATTCTGTACGCCAAATATGTGAAATGACATGGCACGCGCAGAACTTCTTGCCCCCTTCATTCTTCAGTGGGAGGGTGGCTTTGTGAATAACCCTCTCGACAGGGGCGGGGCGACGAACAGGGGCATCACGCTGGCGACATTCCGACAGTTCTACGGCTCCGGCCGTACCGTCCACGACCTTCGTGCCATGAC
>CALVCL010000009.1 GCA_944326085.1 uncultured Tidjanibacter sp. | reverse complement strand
ATGGGCTATGCCTACAATCCCGACGGCCAGTGGACCTCGGCCCACCAGATGTCGATAAACGGCAAATTCAGCGGTATTACCAAAGATGACCTGCTCGAATGCGCGGCCAAGAACAATATCAAGAATGCCGCAAGAATCATCGACGAGGTTTGCCAGGCGGCATCCGGATGGCCGGAGATCGCCCGGGATTGCGAAGTGCCGCAAAAGATGATCGAGGAGATCCGACCGAATATGGTTTTCTTCTGATTGGCACAGTCAGATAAATTGCGGATTACATGAACTTTACTTTATTTCCGTATTCATATATACGTTCATTAAAGTAAAGTCGAAATAAGGGAAAAAAGAGATGGCTGCGCCATAGAAAATGGCTCCGGTCATTTTTCTTTTGGCTGCAAAACGTATGAGAGACTGGGCACTGAAAGGAATCAGACTTTCTCTAAATCTTTACACCGGATAAAATCATTTACATTCTATACCACAAAAAGAAAATAAAAACGGGATATTCTCAACCGCAGAGTTTCCCGTTTTTTAAATATAATTTAAATCAGATTTTTATACTATTTGAAATTACAATTGTTTTATTTTTCATAATTTCTGCAGTTGTATTCTTAACTGCAGAATTTTGATAAAAATAACTTACACTATATGTACCTGTAGATAACTCAATCTTTGGAGTATATCTTGATCCAGAGTCAGTTTTAGGGTTAAACTTAGTTTCAGTTTTCATGTTTCCAACCTTCAAAAGTTCGATTATCACTAAGGTTTATTTGAGGAGGCATTCCTGGAGGTGCAATGGGTTGTTTTACCAACTCACCTTCACTCAAGAATACATCTGTATTATTATATATGGATTCAATTAGGCCACGCCTAAATGAATAGCAATATTTAGTTGTACCATTCAATATAATTGCTGGATTATATGGATTTTCAAGTTCTAATTCATTGCTAATATCATCATAAATATTCTTTATGATATTATATAAGTTTTGATTTGGTTTTTCAATATTTAAACCTAAGCTTTCATAAGCTTCTTTTCTCCTAATAGAATAGTCATGGCTACCTGATTCACTACAAAGAAACTTAATAATGGCATTCTCTTTTTCCTCTCCTAAATCTTGCCATTTCATCAATTTACGAGCCAACATTTGTATTTGGCTTTTCGATTTATATACTTGCCCCAATGTTAACGGGTGTATTTTCTCGGATAAATGTAACAAAATATCGGTCATGTTTCTTTGGTCTGTTATACCAAAGTCTCTTTTGGCCATTTCTATATAAGCATTTACAAATTCGACGCTAACCGGCACTTTGGCATTGGGATCATTGATGCCAGGAATCATTGGATTTAATGGGCCATTAATGCTAGGGTCAATGGGACCTAATGTTGCTTGTTTGGTCATTACTAATGTGTTTGCCCCCAAACAAATAAGAGTGCCAGAACTAAAACAATTAGATGGAATAATAACCTCGAATTTTTCACAAAAACTTCTGATTAGATTAACTAAACTCCATGCAGTTAATGTATTTCCTCCGTTTGTATATAGATACAAAGAAATCTTTTCAGTATCTCCTATTTTATCTAGATGTTCAGCAACCTTCGGCAGTATATCATTGGCAATTTGAGTTTCAAGTCCTTGTCTTGTGCTTGTAACATAAACCAATAATTTGGACCCTCTTTGTTCTTCTAATTGCCTGTATAAATCTAATCTATCACGTCTCATTTTAATTGTTTTATTGCAAAAATAATCTTCTCTCTTAAATTTACAAAATATATGATCTCCTATTTTATCTTAATTATAGTACTTCAACAACATGCTTTTCATAATCTCTACAATTCTTATTCTAGCTTTTCTATGAGATAATTTGATGATACCTAATTGATCCTTATTCAGCATTGTATCAATATTTGTACATACCTCAATAGGTTATAAAGTACAAACGATTTTTACGCAATGTTGCTGAATATTCGTTTCAACTATCCTATAGCGGAAGTCTTCATTATTTCGCTTCCTCCCAATGATTGGCAGAAACGGTTGAAAATATGCATAAATGTAGTTCATCTTAAAATAGAGAGTAGAGTTTCATACAACTGGACCTTGAAATTCATAAACTTCATTTTACTACATCGCCTAGGAAAGATTATTTACATTACATCATAATCATTGCGTGTTTGGTACAAATGTATACACCCGTAAAACACAGTAAAAGAAGAATCTATGTGAATCCGGGAAAATAGGTTGCGAAATGGAATTTTCATTAAAACCAGATGGAGCCCAATATGTTGTCCGAATACAGAGGTTGACATAATCCTGTGTCAAACTTAACGCAAGACAATTTCTGGAACACTCACCAAAATATCCGCGAATTCAACCTCGATTTTACAGCCCATTTTGGCGAAATAAACCCCGACATGACCTATCTTTGCAGACGAGGACAGTCGGGGCCTAAAAGGACTGTTTTTGCCTCTTTCCCCTCTGTTCGGAGAGAGTCGATGAAAAAAAACGTTAAATCTTCGATTTTTCGCAAAAAAACAAGTAAATTTTTAAGCAGTCTACCTTTTAAGACATAAACCATTGATAATCAATAAGAATACGATGATGCATAGACAAATAAACTATCTCTACTACTAAAATATCCACATTCGCAGATATTCCACATATTGACTAAATACAAACTTGTTATTAACTAGATAAATTTCGCACAACATTATTTATGCATAGCAATTTATGAACAATATCGATTTATCAATTTTACACATATCAAACGTCATAGAACGAAGTCTCAATGATACTATTTGTTTTTGCCAAGAGATTTCATCATCTATGAAATACGAATTATCAAATTCTCCGTTTATTATTGATTTACTAGATGATGCTCTACGTTCGGAAAGGCTCAAAGAAACAGCACACAGCAGAATTCTTTATAGAATTCTGCATAATGATACAATGAGAATAAGATTTGTCGAACATTTTCTCCCTGATGTTTCTTTTTCACCGTCAAATATTCAAATTCCTTATCCTGACAGACATCGAATAGATCTGACAATTAAAAGTGACACCTTCTTTTTAATAATAGAGAATAAAATTAATAATGCTCCTGAACAGCCACACCAAATTGAAAAATACTTCAAAATAGCACAGAAATTATACCCTGACGATCAAATTTACGTCATGTATCTCGGAGGGGATGCTAACATATCTCCATCAGAACAATCACTACCTACCATAATACGCCAACGGCTATGTGATAGACTTATAATCAAAAACTACAAAGACGATATTACTACATGGTGCAAGTCTGTATATGAACAAGTTAATTTTAACGAACAACCTTTTCTTAAAAGCACATTACTATTATATATAACATATTTAGAAAACAAATACAATATCAATAAAATGAACAATAAAATAGACAAAGCCCTAATTGAAACACTAAGATTGAATGCTCTTACACTTACAGAAAAAATTAAAGTAATTGAAGACCAAATTGACAACATTGATAAAATCAGAGATCGACTTAGTTATTTGTTAGATGATTATTACGAACAAAGTAATATCAATGACATAAAAGAATGGTACACACAATGCTCTAATATTCTTTTGCATAAAATTCATTTAACAATGGAAAATAATATTGAATTCGGTTTCAATTTTAAATACCATAATCTCTATTTCCGTTGTACGGTTTCTTATGAAGACAATCAATCTCCTTATTGGGGAATATATGGATTAAATGAGAATAATAATTCGCAACCCAAAATTTTCGGATCACTCAGACGTTTGGTGCTCAACAGCAACAAAGGATTTCATAATTACGATGACAATTCACCTGAATGGGTCATATCTAACTACGAAAAGAAGGAAATGATAGTTGACAAATTTGTTGATCTTGCAAATCTTATTTATTGCACCGACACATGTTACATTACAGAATAAAAGCAAATTCACCTCACCTAATTTACACGACAATATCAGTCTTTGGTAATTAATTGTATCAATTACAGCCATGTGCATCTGAGAGATAAAGTTTTTTATTTTCAAAGATGCCTTACAAATATTGGCTACCCGTCCCTGAAATAAATTTTCTCCCAATCAAAATAGTCTCACATCTAATTAATTTCAACTTCGCGCAAAAACATTAATTTTGCAAGAAATAAACCCATAAATACAATGAACGCTATCACACGCACAGACTTCCATTTTGAAGGTCAAAAAAGCAAATATACAGGCAAAGTTCGCGATGTTTACAACATCAATGACGAATACCTGGTAATGGTGGTGTCTGACCGTATTTCTGCTTTTGATGTAGTATTGCCGGAAGGCATTCCTTACAAAGGTCAGGTTCTGAACCAGATTGCCGCAAAATTTCTCGATGCAACATCAGACATCCTCCCAAACTGGAAACTCGCTGTTCCGGATCCTATGGTTACAATAGGCCGCAAATGCGAACCTTTCAAAGTTGAAATGGTAATAAGAGGCTATCTTTCCGGCCATGCATGGAGGGAATACAAAGCCGGAAAAAGAAGCATATGCGGCATTGAAATGCCCGATGGAATGGTAGAAAACCAAAAATTCCCTGAGCCAATCATTACCCCGACATCCAAAGCCGACGAAGGCCACGACGAAGACATATCCAAAGAAGAAATAATCGCATCAGGCCTTATAAGCCGCGAAGACTATGAAAAACTGGAACGATACACTCGCGCACTTTTCCAGCGTGGCAGCGAAATAGCCGCCAAAATGGGTCTCATACTCGTTGACACCAAGTACGAGTTCGGCAAAAAAGACGGTGCGATATATCTCATGGATGAAATTCACACTCCCGACTCATCGCGATACTTCTATGCTGACGGCTATGAAGAACGTCTTGCAAAAGGTGAACATCAGAAACAACTTTCAAAGGAATTCGTAAGGGAATGGCTGATGGCAAACGGTTTCCAGGGATTGCATGGCCAGCAGGTTCCTGAAATGACACCTCAAATCGTATCCGACATTACTAACAGATATATCGAACTTTACGAGAAAATTACAGGAGAAAAATTTATCCAGGCATCAGATGCATCAGACGAGAAAACCATCCTTCGCCGAATTGAAAAGAATGTTTCCGAATGCCTCAAAAGCCTCAAATAAAATATTCCCTCTCAACAAACAAAAATGCGGCAAAAATTTGCCGCATTTTTGTTTCCATATGTACCGACCAGTCTGTACCATCATAAAACATGTAAATTCAATATCCGGACTTGTCGGACTTGCAGAAAGAGTTTGCACCTCATATATACCTAAATCGCCATAATAAGGCATTGTAGATAACATAGGCAAGCCACCTGACAGCATCAAGCGGTTTGCCTTACATCACATACGGCACGACAAACATTTCATGCAATTAGCACAGTCACCTACCCCTCAACAGCCACTTTAATGACACCATCAAGACGGTTTTCAAATATACGGTACGCCTCATCTATGTCACGCAACGGAAAACGATGTGTAATAAGCGGTGTTGTATCCAACTTGCCTCCGGCTATAAGTCCGAGTATTTCGGCACAGTCGCATCCGTCCACACCGCCTGTTTTGAACGTAAGATTTTTACCGTACATGTCAGGTAAAGGCAACACCTGAGGTTTGTCATAAAGAGCCACAACTGTCACCAACGCATTCGGACGTGCACACTCCCATGCCAGACGGAACGTATCGTCAGAACCTGCAACCTCAATAACAACATCTGCTCCGCTGTGGTCGCTGTGACTGCATACGAACTCCCTGCACCGTTCCGGAGCCACGACAAGCACTTGTGGATAATGACTACGCACGAAATCTGCACGTTCCGGTGATTTTTCACACACCACAATACGTTTCGGCGACTTCAACATAACACACAGCAACGTGCATATTCCAGTAGGTCCAGCCCCTATTATCAATACCGTATCATCCTCCTTGATTTCAGAGATACGTGCAGCCCAGAAACCGGTTGCGAGTATGTCGCCGACAAACAAGGCCTGCTCGTCGCTGACACCATCGGGAATTGGAGTCAATCCGGTATCGGCATACGGCACCCTCACATATTCGGCCTGCCCTCCGTCTATACGACACCCGAGGGCCCAACCACCATGCGGGTCGGTACAGTTATTCACATAGCCGCGACGACAAAAAAAGCACTCGCCACAGAACGTCTCGACATTCACCACTACCCTGTCGCCTGGCTTTACACCATGGACGCCGTCACCGACCTGTTCCACCACACCGACCATCTCGTGTCCCACAGTTATTCCCTGCACGGCACGCGGCACACTGCCGTGTTTAATATGCAGGTCACTGGTACATATACTTCCCAGCGTCACACGTACAATTGCATCACGCGGATTTTGAATTTCTGGTTTCGGCTTATCGAGCAGTTCGAACCTGCCGTGTTCAAGATATGTATATGCAAGCATGGCAAAATACGTTTTTAAAATACCGAAAGATACGTAAAAAGATATGCCACGCAACTCATTGCGTGGCATTTATCACAAAAGTCGCTCAAAAACATCAAAACTCTCCATTGAAAGCCCGTGCCATTTGCTCGGCCATCTGGTCCAGACCATCCTTAAGTTTCGAACCAACCATCATTTTCATTACCATATTGAGTTTTATGTGCAGCACCATACGCATGCGCGTGTCGTAATCTGCAACCTGTTTGAGTTGTACCCACATGGTAAAGTCAAACGGAGAATGTTCGTCTCCGCTAATCTTAACGAAGTTTCCAGGCTCTTTATCGACCATGCGAAGACGCACCGATACTCCTTTCACCCTGAACGAACATTCGCTCTCCTCTGCATGCCAATCTTCAACCCTACCCTGCACGGCAGGTGTAAAATTGCGGAAATCGCTTATTATTGCATATACCTGTTCTGCCGGACGACGTATTTGATGTTGCTTACTCTCATATTTTTCCATAACTTTGCAATATTGTGATTAATATCACGTAACATAACCACGACAACTATGCCGACAGCATGGTACGAAAATAAATCGATAATATTCGCGGCCGCACCTCCTGAAGACGGCTCACCGTATGTCAGTGAAGCAGGGACATCGCTTTGCCCTGCAAAATTGCTTCAAAAATTCGACAATAGCAATAAGTTGTACGTCATATCAGATGACCCTGGGCAAGCATTCCGCCGCTTCTGCAGCAAGATGGAAACGGTTGAGGCAGCCGGAGGAATAATAGAACGCGCTGACGGCACTGTACTGATGATGTTTCGCCGAGGCTGGTGGGACCTTCCCAAAGGCCACGTAGAAAAGAATGAGACGCATGAAGCGACTGCACTCCGCGAAGCCACAGAAGAAACAGGACTTCATGGTATGCACATCGTACGCCCTCTGCTCTCCACATGGCATTTTTATCAGATGCACGGACACTGGGAAATGAAGCGTACATGGTGGTATCTCATGTCATATACTGGCTTTGAACAGCCAATCCCCCAAACGGAAGAAGGCATTACCGAAATACGTTGGTGCAACCATGCAGAACGGAAACTTCTCGCTGCAGGAACTTTCGGCACCATCCGTGAGGTATTTGCAGCATACAACGACTGACAAACACAATCTAAAATATCATACAATGAAATTAGCAACCAAAACTTTGGCGTTAATCATGGCAGCAGCTGTAACAGCATCATGTTCCGGCGACGGCGCCCGCAAAGGCGAAAGGGCACCGCTTGCCATAGACAACAGCATGACGGAGGCCGAAATAAAAGCAGGCATCCTCACTCCGGAAGTCATGTGGAAAATGGGCCGTATCGGCAACGTGACACTATCACCTGACGGCGAAACAGTAGTGTACACCGTCACATGGTACAACATGGCCGAAAACCGCGGCGTAACCAACATATACGCCATATCCTCGACAGGCGGCACCCCCATAACACTCACCGACAACTCGGGTAATGATTCTGCCCCACAGTGGAGTACCGACGGAAAAACAATCTACTTTCTCAGCGACCGCAGCGGTGACGGACAGATATGGTCAGTAGGCAAAGACGGAAGAAATCTCCGTCAGGTATCTGAAATCAAAGGCGGCATCGAGGGTTTCGGCATAGCTCCCAACGGAAAGCATTTCTTCTACATTCAAAGCGTCCATGTGTCAGACATACAGTCCAAAGATATATATCACGACATGGACAAGTCGCAAGGATTGGTCTATAACGACCTTATGGCACGCCACTGGGATTATTGGGACAGAGGCGACTACAAGCACGTATTTATAGGAACATTCGACGGCAAGAAGGCTAAGGCTGGTCACGACATTATGCCCGGCGAAGCATGGGATGCCCCGATGTCCCCCTATTTCGACTTAGGCGAAATATCTTGGAACAACGCCGGCACACAACTTGCATATACCTGCAAGAAGATGACAGGGACGGAATACGCTCAGTCCACTGATTCAGACATATTCCTTTACGATGTAGCTTCAGGCAAAATAACCAACATCAACAAAGCCGGTTCCCCCAACGACCCACGCCTGAGAATTATGCCTTCATTCCCTGGGTACGACAAGTACCCTGTCTTCTCACCCGATGACCGATATATTGCATTCTTGAGTATGCGCCGTCCTGGCAACGAATCCGACAAGGCACGCCTGTTCATTTGGGACAGTACCGACGGCTCGTTCCGTGACCTGACCGAAGATTTCGACTACGATGCGGCCAATGTGGTGTGGAGCGACAACAGCAACATCATGTTCATCGCCCCGATGGAAGCGACATACCAAATTTGCGCTGTCAACATCGAAGATACTACCGAAATTAAAGTTATAACCCGTGGTGACCACGACATCACCCAGTTCTCCTATGCAGCCGGCACATGTATTGCAGCCAAGGAAAGCTATCTCCAAGGCAGCGAACTTTACCGTGTAGACAACGGCGCCCTAAATCAAATAACATTTGTCAACAAGGACATCTACGACAACGTACACATGGGCGAGGTTCAAAAGCGCTGGGTTGCCACTACCGACGGTAAGAAAATGCTGACATGGGTAATCCTTCCGCCAGACTTCGATCCGAACAACAAATATCCTGCTCTGCTTTATTGTCAGGGCGGCCCACAGAGTGCCGTATCGCAGTTCTGGAGCTATCGCTGGAACATGCAGCTCATGGCAGCACAAGGCTATGTTGTTGTAGCTCCCAACCGCCGCGGTGTTCCGTCGTTCGGACAGGAATGGCTCGACCAGATTTCCGGAGATTACAGCGGTCAGAACATACAGGACTACCTTAGCGCAATCGACGACGTTGCACGCGAGCCATGGATTGACAGCGACCGTCTCGGCTGTGTCGGTGCAAGCTACGGTGGCTATTCAGTATTCTATCTGGCCGGCCACCACGACAAACGCTTCAAGGCATTTATTGCACACTGCGGCATATATGACTTCACCAGTATGTACGGTTCAACTGAAGAGTTGTTTTTCATGAACCATGAATACGGCGGTCCGTATTGGGACAGCAACAATGCCGTCGCCCAGCGTTCATATGCAAACTCTCCACACATGGCAGTAAAGGATTGGGATACTCCGATACTTATCTTCACAGGCCTGAAAGACTTCCGTATACCTTACACGCAAAGTCTCGAAGCCTTCACGGCTGCACGGGTACGCGGCATACCGGCACGTCTTGTGGCATTCGAAGACGAGAACCATCAAGTGATGCAGCCACAGAATTCTGTAGTATGGAACCGCGAATTTTTCGGATGGCTCGACAAGTACGTCAAGGGTGCTCCGCAGAAATAATTCCATCTGGGTTTAAACAAAAAAGGTGTGATATGCATATCACACCTTTTTTGTTTAAACCACTGCCAATTGTCTTATTGGGAGCTCACAAAAAAAAGCTAAATTTGCAACGCGGAATTCACATATCCCGCACAACTCACGAATATGGCAGACAACAGCATACTCAACAGGCTTGACGGCCTGAAACTCAAATTTGAAGAAATCGGCCAGCAGATGACCGACCCGGAGGTGATAGGCGACATGAAAAAGTTCGTTCAGCTAAACAAGGAGTACAAGGAGCTGAAGCCTATCGTCGAAGCAAGTGACAAATATAGGACGGCAGTTAACAATCTGCGCGATGCCAAGGACATACTCGCCAATGAGAAAGACGAAGACCTGCGCGAAATGGCCCGCGAAGAGGTTACCGCACTCGAACCGGAGATAGAAAGACTTGAAGAAGAAATAAAACTGCTTCTTATTCCAAAGGATCCGCAGGACGAAAAAAATGCTATTGTCGAGATACGTGGCGGTACGGGTGGTGACGAAGCAGCTCTGTTCGCTGGCGACCTGTTGAGAATGTACACCAAATACATTGAAAGCAAAGGCTGGAAATACGAAATCAACAGCGCTTCCGAAGGCAGTGCCGGCGGTTACAAGGAGGTTGTAATGAAAGTTACGGGTGACAACGTTTACGGCACACTCAAATATGAGTCGGGTGTACACCGCGTACAACGCGTACCACAAACCGAGACTCAAGGACGCGTACACACATCGGCGGCATCCGTAGCGGTACTTCCTGAAGCCGAAGAATTTGATATAGAACTCAACATGAACGATATCCGCAAGGATACATTCTGTTCATCAGGTCCTGGCGGACAGTCAGTGAATACCACCTATTCAGCCATCAGGCTTACGCACATCCCAACAGGTATTGTCGTACAATGCCAAGACCAAAAATCACAGCTCAAAAACTTCGACAAAGCCCTTGAGGAACTCCGCACCAGAATATTCAATCTTGAATACCAGAAGTATTTGGATGAAATAGCCAGCAAGCGCAAAACGATGGTTTCCACAGGCGATAGAAGTGCCAAGATACGTACATACAACTATCCGCAGGGACGTGTTACAGACCACCGTATCAACTACACGATATACAACCTGTCTGCATTCATGGATGGCGACATACAGGATGTCATAGACCACCTGATAGTTGCCGAAAATTCGGAACGTCTCAAGGAAAGCGAACTTTAACGGCACTGCGATGCAATTATTATGTGGGGAAGACCTGTTGGTTTTCCCCACATCGTTGTTATAGATACATACTGTCAAACGCCTCCAATACGTTATATTACACAATGCACGGGACCATGAGGGTTTCGTCGTTCCACAAATTTTCCGTATCTTGCAGTATAAGAATTAAATTATGGACAACACCGAAACGCCACTCATAAGCGACAATGCATCTGGCCGCGACAGATACGCAGGCTTCATGGAGCTTCTCAACCAAAACTTTAACGACCAAAGCCGTGCTGCCATTATGGAGGCTTTTGACATTGCCTACCGTTCCCTGGACGGGATGAAACGCTATGACGGCAGTCCCATCTTCGATCACTCGATACGTACGGCCGGAATCGTCATATCAGATATAGGTCTTGGCCGCAACTCTACAATATCGACCCTTTTACACGACGTTGCACGCCTTGGACTTATCAATGCCGAACAAATCGAAGAAAAATTCGGTGAGATACCTGTATCCATACTTAACGGTCTTAACCTGATATCAAGAGTACAAACCAAAATATCTGCATCACAGGCCGATAATTTCAGAGACCTAATAGTCTCCTACTCCACCGACCCGCGTATCATTCTGATAAAGCTGGCCGACCGTCTTGAGGTGATGCGTTCCCTTGGCATGTTTCCTGAGGCAAAACAACGCAAAAAGAGCTGGGAAAGCATGAACCTTTATGCGCAGATTGCCCACAAATTGGGTCTGTACTCCATAAAAAGCGAACTGGAAGATATTTCGCTTAAATATCTTGAACCGGAAGACTACGCATATATTAACCGCCGTTTGGAAGAGAGCTCGGCCGAGCGTGACAAATTCATCGCAGAATTCGTGGCTCCTATACGCCAAAGGCTTGATGCATTGGGCATCAAGTACCACATGAAGGGACGTACCAAATCCGTCTATTCAATATGGCGTAAAATGAAACGTACAGGCGTGTCATTTGACGAAGTTTACGATATTTTCGCCATACGCATCATTGTCGATTGCCCACGCGAAAACGAGAAACAGCTGTGCTGGAACGTATATTCAATCGTAACAGACTTCTATACTCCCAATCCGGAACGTATGAGAGATTGGATTTCGATACCAAAGTCCAACGGTTACGAATCGCTTCATACCACCGTCGTGACCAAAGACGGACATTGGGTGGAAATACAGATACGTTCTGAACGTATGGACGAAGTTGCAGAGCGGGGCATTGCAGCCCACTGGCGCTATAAGGGAGTTCACGGTGGCGGCAGTCGCAACGAGGAATGGCTTGCAAGACTGCGTGAGATAATCGAGGAAAGCACCAATCGTACGCAGATAACAAACCGCATCGACACCAACTCGACTTCGGAGGAGATATTCGTATTCACACCTGCCGGAGACCTCAAGAAACTTCCTAAGGGTGCAACCGTACTCGATTTCGCTTTCGAGATACACTCACAGGTCGGGGCAACGTGTACCGGAGCCAAGATAAGCGGACGAAACGTTCCAATAAAGGAAAAGCTTCACAATGGAGACATTGTCAACGTGCTCACATCAAAGACACAGAAGCCAAAACCAGACTGGCTGGGATATGTCACGACAACAAAGGCCCGCAACAAAATCAAATCGTTTCTGCGCGAAGAGGAAGCAACCGCATCACGTTTCGGTCGAGAAGAATTGGAACGCAAACTCAAAAACTGGAAACTTGCCATTCCGATAGATGACGCCGTAATAGCGCTCACCAAATACTACAAGTACAAGACCGGCACTGAACTATACGGAGCAATAGCATCAGGAGAAATCGACATAGCCGACACAAAGGACATAATCACCAAATACCTTGCCGGCGACCTATTCGAGTCCAAAACGCGTCAGGATATTCCCAGAAGCACCAACGGCAAGCTGACATCAAACGATACGCTGGTAATAGACGAATCGATACACGGCATAGAATACAAGTTGGCAAAATGTTGCAATCCTATTTTCGGTGATGACATCTTCGGATTTACAACAGTATCGTCAGGAATTACCATACACCGCAGTGACTGTCCCAATGCCAAGCGCATGCGCGAAATGTACCCATACAGGGTACTGGAAGCACGCTGGCGCAATTCAACAAACCAAGGCAACTTTCTTGCATCACTTCGTATTGTTGCCGAGGACACTACCGGCATAGTTAACAGAATCACGGAAGTCATATCCGGCGAATTGAAAATCAACATACGTTCCATGAGTATGAGTCCTATGCGTGACGGACGCATAGGCGGCACAATCAACATTGAGGTTCCCAACATAGCCGTAATAGATATGGTCGCGGCAAACCTCATGAAAATAAAGGGTGTTGAAAAGGCATACCGCGTTACAGGACAGCATGAATAACGGCACGATGAATTAAATACAAGGTTTTGCACTTTTCAACATTGCGTATGCATTTTATTATTATAAGATGAGTATTTTTGTTTCGTAAAGATTATCCGTAGCTACAGCGGCAGCAATCTTTATCTGAAACAACAAAAATATATTTAATACACTCCTGAACCTTATGTGTGGAATAGTTGGATACGTTGGTAACAAGGATGCTTACCCGATACTTATAAAAGGTCTTCACAGACTCGAATACCGTGGCTACGACAGCGCCGGAGTAGCGCTTATCAATCCGGTAGGTAAACTGAACGTTTATAAAACTAAAGGCAAAGTAGCCGAACTCGAACATTTCGTAACCAATAAAGACGTTTCCGGTACGATCGGCATAGCTCACACCCGCTGGGCTACACACGGAGAGCCAAGCGATGTGAATGCGCATCCCCACTACTCAGAGAACGGGCAGATAGCATTGATACACAACGGTATCATTGAAAACTACGGAGTACTCAAAACCATGCTTATGGGCAAAGGCTACACATTCCGCAGCGACACAGACACAGAAGTACTTGTACAATTCATCGACTATCTCCGTAATGAGAACCAGTGTACGCTTTTCGAAGCCGTTCAGGCCGCTCTCAATCAGGTTATCGGTGCGTATGCCATAGCCGTACTCGACAAAGACAACAATAATGAGATAATAGCAGCCCGCAAAAGCAGTCCTCTGGTTATCGGTATTGGCGATGGTGAATACTTTCTTGCATCCGATGCCACTCCTATTGTTGAATACGTGCAGAATGTCGTTTACCTTAACGATGGAGAGATTGCAGTTATTAACCGCAACAAACCTCTTAAGATAGTCAATCTCGACAACATCGAGTCAAAAATAGATATCCGCAAGCTCGAAATGAATATTTCCGAACTCGAAAAAGGCGGCTATCCGCATTTCATGCTCAAGGAGATATTCGAACAGCCACGTACCATTACTGATTGTATCCGCGGTCGTATCAACCTCGAAGGCACAGAGGTAATACTGTCCGGTATCCTCGACAACAAGGACAGGTTCCTCAATGCCCGACGTATCATTTTCGTGGCATGTGGTACATCGTGGCATGCAGGCCTCATAGGAGAGTATCTGTTCGAAGACTTTTGCGGTATAGAGGTAAAAGTCGAATATGCATCCGAATTCCGCTATCGCAATCCTGTAATACACAATGATGATATCGTAATCGCCATATCTCAATCCGGAGAAACGGCCGATACCCTGGCTGCCATAGAACTTGCAAAAAGCAAGGGCGCATTCGTCTACGGGATATGCAATGTGGTAGGCTCGTCAATTGCTCGCGCAACACATTCCGGCACCTACATACATGTAGGTCCTGAGATAGGTGTGGCTTCCACTAAAGCATTTACCGGTCAGGTTACTGTACTCGTTATGATGGCCATGATGATAGCCAGGCTCAAAGGCCGCATCGACGATGCCAAATACCGTGAGGTTCTCAAGGGACTTTTAGTCATGCCGGAAAAGATAAAAGAGGCATTGGCTCAGCACGAACATATAAAGGATGTTTCGGCAATATTTACCTATGCCCACAATTTCCTCTATCTTGGCCGCGGCTGCAACTATCCGACAGCAATGGAAGGAGCCCTCAAACTCAAGGAAATCTCCTACATACATGCAGAAGGTTACCCTGCAGCAGAGATGAAGCATGGCCCGATCGCGCTTATTGACAATGAGATGCCGACTATAGTGATTGCCACTAACGTCAGCATATATGAAAAGACCATAAGCAACATACAGGAAATAAAGTCCAGAGGTGGCAAGGTAATAGCTGTTGTGACCACAGGCGACTCGGTGGTATCCAAAATGGCAGACCACTGCATATGGGTTCCCGAAACGACCGAATGTCTCACTCCGCTTCTGTCATCCATACCGCTTCAGCTGTTTGCCTACTATATAGCAGTGAACAAAGGTCGCGATGTAGACCAGCCACGCAATCTTGCCAAATCGGTAACGGTAGAATAATTGTACCGCCGTACCTAATGCGGTGCTGTGGACTTGTATATCTGCATCTCGAATGCCACTTTACAATACCACAACGAGTATCGGCCGCTCTATTTTGAATAGATTATTATATGGATACAACAACGAATAACGACCTAAATCAGGAACGAGCTGTCCTCGTGTCGGTTATACGCGACCGTCAGGAACAAAGCCAATGCGAGGAGTATCTTGACGAATTACAGTTTTTGGCAGAGACTGCCGGTATAACCACAGTAAAACGTTTCATGCAGAAACTGACGGCTCCCAACTCCCGTACATATGTCGGTCCGGGCAAGTTGGAAGAAATAGCCGCATGGTGTGAGAATAACAAAATAGACGTTGTGATATTCGATGATGAGTTGTCTCCTGCACAGACCAACAACATAGAGAAAGCTGTAGGACGCCGTATCACAGACCGCACAAGACTTATCCTCGACATCTTTGTACAACGCGCCCAAACGGCCTATGCCAAGACGCAGGTAAAACTGGCCCAGTACGAATATATGCTGCCACGATTAACAGGTATGTGGACGCACCTCGAACGTCAGCGTGGAGGTACAGGAACCCGAGGCGGAGCAGGTGAACGCGAGATAGAGACCGACCGCCGTGTAATACGCAACAACATAGCCAAGCTAAAGGAAGACCTTAAGAAGATAGATCGCCAAATGGCTGTGCAGCGTGGCAATCGCGGCAGTCTTGTGCGCGTATCGCTTGTAGGCTACACCAACGTAGGCAAATCAACAATAATGAACCTCATCAGCAAGAGTGATGTGTTTGCCGAAAACAAACTGTTCGCCACTCTCGACACTACGGTACGCAAGGTCGTATTCGACAACTTGCCTTTTCTGCTGTCAGATACGGTAGGCTTCATCCGCAAACTGCCTACCCAGCTTGTTGAGTCATTTAAATCGACGCTTGATGAGGTACGCGAGGCCGACTTGTTGCTGCATGTTGTAGATATATCGCACCCAAATTTTGAGGAACAGATTTCTGTCGTACGCGAAACGCTGCGTGATATCGGCGCAGGCGACAAACCAGTCTTCATGGTATTCAACAAGGTCGATGCATTCAGCTATACTCCCAAAGAAGAGGATGACCTTACCCCCATGACTCGCGAAAACCTGTCGCTCGAAGATATAAAAAAGAGTTGGATGGCCAAAGGCGACACTCCATGCATATTCATATCGGCACGCGAGAGAATCAACATAGACAAATTCCGCAGCGACCTCTACGGCATGATACGTGAAATTCACGCAGGTCGCTACCCATTCAACAATTTTTTATATTAACTTTATAAAAACAGCTCCTTTAAAACACAAAAATATGATGGTCCACATACTCAACCATAGCAATTCTCTGCTCAACACCTTCCTTGCAGAAATTCGCAACGTTGACATACAACAAGACCGTATGAGGTTCCGTAGAAACCTCGAACGCCTTGGAGAAGTAATGGCCTATGAGATAAGCAAGACCCTGCACTACTCTTCCCGCACAGTCGAGACACCGCTCGGCGAAGCAGAGATTATGCTGCCCGATGATGAAATTGTGTTAGCCACCATATTGAGGGCCGGCATACCGTTTCATCAAGGATTCCTCAACTATTTCGACAGGGCATCATGTTCATTCATATCGGCATACAGACGCTACAGCAAGGACGGTACATTCAACGTTCGTGTGGAATACATATCTTCCGGCGACATCACAGACAAAACGCTTCTGCTTGTTGACCCGATGCTTGCTACTGGCACATCACTTGTATTGGCCTACAATGCCCTTTTGGAAAAGAAAGGATTTCCTGCCCACGTACACATAGCGGCCGGTGTGGCAAGCGAAGAAGGTCTCGAATATGTCAAGAAGCATCTTCCTGCAGCGAATACCACAATATGGTGCGGCGCTGTCGACCAGGAACTCACGGTACACTCCTATATTGTTCCCGGCCTCGGTGATGCCGGAGACCTCGCATATGGAGCTAAACAGGATGAATAACCAGAATATAATCATACGTCCGGCTACTGTTGCTGACATTGACCGCATAATGACAATACTGTCCGAAGCCGCCGACTTCATGCACAGCAACGGCAACCCGACACAATGGGCCAATGGTTATCCGGGACGTGACCGTGTAGAAGATGATATCAGAAGCGGCTGGTCGTATGTAGCTGAAAACCGCAAAGGCGTCATAGTTGCTACATTTGCCCTCATCCCGTCACCGGAACCGACCTATCTCCACATCTTCAACGGCCAGTGGCTGTCAGATACATCGTACCATGTAATTCACCGTATGGCCTGTACGGAACGCCGTACAGGCATGGCAACAGCATGTCTCCTTTGGTGTATGACCCAAGACACGCATCTGCGTGCAGACACTCATCGAGACAACATTCCAATGCGTAGCCTACTTGTCAGAAACGGTTTTACAGAATGCGGCACAATATATCAGGATGATGGTTCAGAACGTATCGCTTTCGAGATAAACAAATAATATTTATTTTTATACATACAACTGAGGTTGCAATAGAACGTGCCATTACGTTCATCGAACTAGGTCCTGTAGTTTTGGTCAGTACATTCGATGGACACCGAAACAACGTAATGACCATATCATGGACAATGGCGATAGACTTTTCGCAACACATTGTCATAACCACAGGAGAATGGAACTACTCTTTCCGAGCCATCATGAATACACGTGAATGCGTTGTTTGCATTCCTCCAGTCACCATGCTTGAAACGGTAGTACGCATAGGTGATGTCAGCGGAGCAAATATCGATAAATTCAATATGTTCGGCCCCACTCCACTGCCTGCCGTCACTGTAAATGCCCCCTTAATCGACGGATGCATTGCCTGCCTTGAGTGTAAAGTAGTTGATTGCATCGAAAAGTATGGTTTCATAATAATGAAAGTCACTCGTGTAACAGTCAACCCTGACTGTCATGACCGTCGCATGATACATGCGATAGGTGATGGCAGTTTTGTTGCGGACGGCGAAACATTCAACTGCCGCGAACTAATGGCCGACAAACTTCCTCCGGGATTATAAAAACAGAGGGCGGGAAACCAAATGTTTCCCGCCCTCTCGGCATATAAATAATACTGATGAATTATTTCTTAACGAAGGTAGTGTTAAGACGTATATCACCGTAGCTCACTACCAAAGAGTAGATACCAGGGGCAAGTGCCTTTACATCTACCGTAGCATTACCGTCAGTGAAAGCCACACTACGCTGCATTACCAAACGAGCAGCAGCATCATAAACTGTCAACTCGGCAGTCATACTCTTGTCTCCTATTACAATCCCAAGTTCTTCGACAACAGGATTGAATCTAAGCTGTATACTTTCTGCTGCTCCGGGTTCAACCGGCTCAGAAGGGGTCGGACCATTCTGCACGGTTATACTCATACCGTTCTGGACCATCTCTCCACTAAGGTCATAACAGTTAACCATAATACGCAGCGAACCTTTTGCAAGAGGAGTAACAGTCATAATGCCATCTTTTGAAACTTCTACCTTAACGATATCCTCGTTCTGGTTGATAATTTCATATCGAAGTGCATCTCCCTTCTCAATATCGGAATCTGAAAAATATTCCGTCAATGTGAATGTAACTGCATTATCTTCGCCGGCAGCTGCTATTACCAAATCATCGAATGCCTTTACTCGGCTCGGTTTTGAGTTTGTAAAGTCACCTGTCTGACATGTGAAACCAACTTCGCCGGCAGACTCATTACCATAACGGTCTATTGCCGAAACATTGAAAGTATATTCAGTATTATAAATACCGGTCCATCTGTACGAGAATGTTTCACCTGGGGCCATTTCATTATTGAGCAAGAATTCGCCTTTCACAGGATCGAGACCTTCACGTTTGCCTATCCCCTCACCGACATAGCGTACTCGGAACGAAGCTACTGCTTCTCCATTACCATCGGCAGGAGCAGTCCACTGAAGAGTAACGAAATTCTCCAACACACTGCCCGTAGGGTTAGTTGCCTCAGCAGGTGCTGTTTCAGGATTTTCAGCAAAAATCAATCCTGCATCCAACAACCCGATGCCAAGCTTACCTTCATACTGTTTATTGTAGGCACCGATAGACCGATAGCTTCTTAAAAGTATCTCCTTGCATTGTTCTTCAGTAAATGCGGGAGTTCCACCATCCAAGTCTCCATAGTAAGAAATTATAAGAGCTGCTACGCCTGAAACATGAGGCGTTGCCATGGAAGTACCATACTTGTATGAATAAGTTCCATTAATGTCTGTGCTGTAAATCTGATGAGTCGTATTATTGTTTCCACCGCTCGCATACGTACCGCCTGGAGCGCTGATATCAATGCTTTCTCCGTAATTGGAATACGCGCCTTTTTTATATTCAACTCCGACAGCTGCCACGCCTATGACTCTCGGATCAGCAGCTGGCTGCAATACACCGGAATTCTCATTACCAGCAGCAAAACACATTATTCCGCCATCCATCGGACCGACATAAGTGTCATTTTCTCCGTCACCATCCTTATCATCCCAACCGGCATTTGCAATAAAGTAATCTATTGCATCCGACACTGCACCATCCAAAGCGGTACCTGCCATGTATGCCCAACTGTTCTGACTGATTACCGCACCGTTATCGGCAGCATATACGAACGCATCCGGACGTGTTGCAGCATTTTCCTTTATTGACGGGTCGGTATCGTCATAAATCTGAACTATCATGATTTTCGCACCGTCATTCTTGCCTGTACCTCCGGCCACGCCGCACACGCCGACTCCGTTATTGTTAACGGCAGCCACTGTACCTGCAACATGCGTACCATGAGACATAGGGATTATTTCCGGTTTATTATATACGGTATTCCACCCATACACGTCATCGACATAACCGTTATTGTCGTCATCTTCACCTGGAGTACCGTTCTTTTCGGCCTCGTTCACCCAAATATTGGCTGCAAGATCAGGATGGTCGTACTGTATACCTTCATCAGTCACAGCCACAATTACTGCAGGATTGCCTGCAGTTTTATCCCATGCAGCAAAAGCATTTATGTCGGAACCGGCTACACTCCCAGACATTGACCCTGTATTGTTGTAATGCCACTGCATCGACAACTCAGGGTCATTAAAAAACATTTCTTCAGGACGAGTAATCTTCATCTGCGATGGCACGAATACCATCTCTGAAGGTATACCTGGTTCTGCATCCAATATCTTAATCTGAGGTATCGGTTGTGCATATGCGACATTTTCCAAAGTTCCTAACTCAGATACTGCTCGAGATACAGGCAAAGACTCATCGAACTTCACATCATACCACAAATGGAGTCCCCATTTGCGACGACGCTCTGCAAACCTGCCGCCATCGTTGAAAACACGTTTCACCTCCGTAGCACCGAGCATAGATGCAACTGCATCGAGTTCGGCATCACCGGAGGCAATGTTTCCCCTAGTAAAAGTACCCACAGGTAGAGGATTGCTGCCATCCGTAAGTTTTACCCTTACCCAGCCTTCTACAACTCCGGCACCATCCGGCACATATGTTTCATTCTGTCCTGTCTGTGTACCAAGGATTTCTTCCCTGGTACACGACACAGCGGCAGCAAACGCCATAAGAGCCAAAATGGCTGCATATTTTCTCTTTACCATAAATTGAAATCAAAGTTATTTCTTAACGAATGTCGTATTCAGCAACTGCCCGTTATAGTTAATGCGAAGTGTGTATAGACCGGGAGCTAACGTTTGTACGGTAATTTCGCCCTTTTCACTGTTGTCAAGCGCTACACTTTCCTTTGCAACGGTACGGGCAGCTGCATCGAATATAGTTATCTCAACAGTAGCTGCACTGGCACCGGATACAGAGAATCCCAGAATATCTTCTACAGGATTCATGTCAAGAACTACTCCCGAAGCATCAGGAATCGGAGCAGAACCTGAAAGTACCGATACATTAAACGATGTTTCCACCGAGGCTCCTGCAATATCGGTAGCTACAATCGCTACTGATGTAGTGCCTTTTGACCTTGGATTAACATACAGAATACCTTCTGCTTCTGTTACAACTGCGACCTGTGCATTACCTACTTTTATCGTATAGGTCAGCACATCGCCATCTTTCACATTGGAATCGTAAATATAATTTCCCAGGTCAACCTGTTGCATATTTGCCTCTCCAGCTTCTTCTATTGTCATTGACGGTATCTGCTGCAAAAGTCTAGGTGCCGAATTGACGAAGTTTTCGGTTGCTATCGTTCCGGCCAATTCAGTTTCAGCCGATACGTTACCCCAACGATCTCGAGCCACTACGGCTACAGAATAAACTTTGTTATAACCTACCGTTATATCATACGAAACCTTATCACCAGCTCCGTAAAGATTTCTCACCTCCTGCACTATGGGTTCACCGCCATCTTCAGGAGTAAATGTCACTACATAATCAAATACGGCACAGTCATTGGCATCAGCCGGAACTACCCATGTAACGGTAACGATATTTTTGTTTGCTTCTGCCGACATCTCGGTAACACTGGCAGGAGCGGCCTTGGGATCGTCCATAAGCGCAGCTGCTGCATCTACAAGACCGTAACCTACACTTCCAAGGTCGGAAGCAGGTATCAAACCGCCCATAGGACGACATGATTCAAGCAAACGCTTCTTACATTCTTCTGCAGTAAAGCCTTCCTTGCCAAAGTGCGAGACTATAAGTGCGGCTACACCGGAAACATGCGGACAGGCCATAGAGGTCCCATATATGGAAGCATACGAATCAACGGCATAGGTACTGAGTATCTGCAGACTGTTGGAATAGTTCGAACCGCCTCCGCCAGGAGCCAAAACATCTATATCCTCACCATGTGACGAATACGTGCCCAACTGATAAGTCGGTGCCATGGCAGCCACTGCGATAACCCTGTCATCTGCTGCAGGGAGCAGTGTCGGACCGCCGGCATTGCCCGCTGCAAACATTATAAGGCCACCTGCCATAGGTCCTGTCTGCTTATCATTTTCACCATCGCCATCGGTATCGTCCATACCTGCGTTTTCGTTGAAATATTCAAATGCTACGCCATACGATTGCGGCATACCGGCTGTCGAGCCTATAGTCCAGCTGTTCTGCGAGATAACGGCTCCGTGATCGGCAGCATATATGTAAGAGTTGCAAATGTTGTTGTCCGAAGCAAACAGTGTATTGTTTGCGCCGTCGATAATTTGGCAGCTCATTATCCTCGCGCCATCGCCTACACCGGTTCCGCCGGCAACACCGCATACACCGATACCATTGTTATTGACGGCAGCAATAGTACCCGATACGTGAGTACCGTGAGTATCCACTGTGATTTCTGGCTGATTATACACAAAACACCAACCGTTTACATCATTGTAATAATCATCCACGCCCTCTTGACCTGGAGTTTGGTTTACCCAAATATGGTCTGCAAGGTCAGGATGGTCAATCTGAATACCTTCGTCATGTACGGAAACAATTACTTCAGGTTTTCCTGCTTCCACTTTCCAGGCCTCAAACAAATTAATATCTGCACCGGCAACAGTTCCGGAAATGGAGCCGTCATTATGATAATGCCACTGTTGAGCCAGCATAGGGTCATTGAATGGAGCAGTAGCATCATCACTGCTCAATACAACATTCGAAGGCATATATATAACCTCACGAGGTACGGATACCAGATCATCTGTACTATAAGCCCTGTATATGGGTTCAACAACCTCTATATCGGACATATCAACAAATTCCGATGCAGCCCTCGACACAGGCACTGTTTCATCGAACTTTACATCGTACCACAAGTGCAAGCCATATTTACGATGACGAGCCTCATACTTGCCACCGACATTGAAGACAGGACGCACTTCAGTTGCTCCAAGCTTTTGAGCTATACGGTCAAGATCTACATTGCCTGTATTTGCCTCACCTCTTGTAAAAGCGCCAGTTTGGGGTTGAACTGCATCCTCGCTCAACTTTATCCTTATCCAGCCATCAACGACATCGCCCTGCATCATATAGGGAACCTCCGGCTTAGCGGGTTCGACCACCCCCATATCATCCTTCGCGCAGGATGCCAGGCCCAACGCGAGCAGGAACATAAATGAATATTGTAATTTTTTCATCAGTATGATTTATTTATTAAAGTTTTACACATATTTCAATTTACCATCACGCAAATACTACAGATACATCTAACAGACACATACGCCATATTATTTTTTAACGAATGTACCGCTCAACATTTCATGGCCTGTATATACGGCCACAGTATATATACCGCTAGACAGACCTTCGACATTGACGTATCCTTCACCGCCGACAAAGTCTATCATTTCATCCACAATTGTACGGGCGGCCGCATCATACAACTTTACATGCACCTCGCCATTCAGACCATCCACCTGCACTGCGAGGTCACTGTCAACAGGATTTGCTCCTAATGTCAAACCTCCTGCCGTTTCGGCAGCACCGGTTACCGTTATATCAACCGTAGAACTTACCGATGCTCCGGCAAGATCGGTGGCTGTTACCGTAGCCAATGTATGCCCCGCCTTCAGCGGCGTCAATACCAATGTGGCATTCTCTACAAATATATTGACAATTGCAGTATTAATTGCTGCCGCCTTATATGACAGGACATCTCCCTTATCCAAATCAGGGTCGGTAAAATATTCCGACAATTCCAACCGCACGGCACCATCTTCCACCGCAAGCTCCATATTTTCCAGTTTTTTTGCTCTTTGCGGCATACTGTTTTCGAACGTTCCGGTCTCCACTTCAGCTTCCACGGCCTGAGACTGTCCGCCAAAACGGTCTTTAGAGATAACGTTCAGTTTATAAACGGTATTATATTTATCCACACGGAAGGAATACGACACTGTAGCTCCTACTCCATATCTGTTAGGCACCGTTTCGGTACCGACATCTTCTCCGTCGACAGAACTATATGCCACCTCATACTCCAATACTGCATTGCCGTTACCGTCCGCAGGCACAGTCCATTCCATTGATATAGTGTTGCTATGTACCTCAACAGAAATTATCTCCACTGCATTCGGCGCCTGTTCGGGCTTTCCCTGCAATGCAGCACCTGCATCCAACAAGCCAACACCTATCACATCAATATTCTCTTCACTCACTATCTCTCCTGCAGGACGGCATGAATTAAGCAATATTTCCCTGCACCGTTCTGCCGTAAACCCAGGTCCACCATAATGTGAAACTATCAAGGCAGCCACACCTGAAACATGAGGGCAAGCCATAGACGTCCCATACAGATACCCGTACCCGTCATTGTCGAATGTACTTAAAATTCTCAAGCCTCGTCCCGTAAAGTCACGCTCGGCTCCTCCTGGCGCCATAATATCGGCCTCCGGCCCGCGGCACGAATAACGCTCAACACTAAAATCCGGTCCCATAGCCGTAACAGCCACTGTACGTTCATCGGCAGCCGGATATTCGACACTGCCCGCCGAATTTCCTGCCGCACAAATCACAATGCCTCCTGCCATAGGCCCTGTCTGTATATCGTTTACACCGTCACCATCGACATCATCCCAACCGGCATTGTCGATAAAGTACTGGATTGCCGTAATGTACGACTGCGGCATACCTGTACCGCTCGTAAACGTCCAGCTGTTCTGCGATATTACCGCTCCATTGTCGGCAGCATAAACATATCCGTCCGATGCATCATTACTCGAAGGATGTATCTCACTCAACACCTGAATAGACATTATTCGCACACCATCATCCTTACCGGACCCGCCAGCCACTCCACACACGCCGATACCATTGCCGTTAACGGCCGCTACCGTACCGGCAACGTGCGTACCATGATACTCTGGGAGTATCTCACCAGTTTCGTTAACATAACTGTAGCCGTATATGTCATCAACATAGCCGTTACCATCATCATCGACACCAGGAGTACCTCCAAGTTCCTCTTCATTGACCCACATATTTGCAGCAAGGTCCTCATGTGCATAGTCCACGCCCGAGTCAAATACGGCTACCACCACAGACGGATCGCCACAGGTATATTCCCATGCAGGGAAAAGGTTCATATCAGCACCCGACACAGTTCCTTCTAATGAACCGTCATTATGGTAATGCCACTGGTCAGCAAGAAAAGGGTCATCAAACGGCAGCGCTTCGCCGCCCTGTACCCTGCTTGGCTCATATACCACTCCCTCTGGCCATGCCTGCCCTCCGACCGACTCCAGCTTCATAACAGGTTCTACGCATTCGACACCTTCCAAAACTGCAAAATTGTCTGCGGCCCTCGAAACCGGTACACTGTCATCAAACCTGAGGTCATACCACAAATGCAATCCATAACGACGGTGGCGGGCTTCGAAACGGCCTCCATCGCCAAACACACGCCTTACCTCAGTAACACCTAAAGCATCTGCCACTGCATCCAATTGAGGATTACCCGTAGCAACAGCCCCGCGTGTAAATACACCTGTACGCAATATTTCAGCATCCCTGTCGGTATCGGCAAGTTTTATCCTTATCCAACCGCTAACCACACCTGTATCAAATGCCGTCTGCTTCTCATTGTATGCCGTACCTGCAGGAATATTTTCCTTTGTGCATCCATACAACAGACATGCACCGACAAACAATCCAAAGTAAAACTGTTTACACATCCTACTCATTCGTCTAAAAATCCATCCCTTTCGTTTTAAGCTATACACAAGCTTAACAAACAAAAATAATGAAAATCCGGATATTTACATCATATACTCGCCCCATTTTATGCACTTCGCATATTTTATTCCCAGTTATGGACACAAAATTATTACTATAAAAATGGCATCGGAAACTTATCCGATGCCATCAATCATTATAAATTTAAACAACCGCTAACGCTTAACAAATGTTGTATTATAACGATTGCCGTTTGATTCAAGCACCAATGAATATATACCGGGAGTAAGAGTGGCAACATTCATACTGCCTGCTCCGTCGGTAAATGTAATATTCGATGACATTACCTGACGTGCTGCAGAGTCATACACTTTCACGGTGAAATTACCGGCTGCGCCTTCCATTGACATGCCGAGTTCGTTATCGACAGGATTTGCAACAACTGTCAATGCGCCGCCACCCTCTACACTTGGTTCATCACCACCTTCACTGCTCTCTTTAACCTCTACATTGAACTGAGTGTCAAAGCCAGCCCCCATACCAGGCTTGCAACGTATATTGACAGTTGCAGTCCCTGCCTTGAGCGGCGTCAGCGTCAGTACATTGGACCTTTCGCTGGCCGCAACGACCGACTTGTCGGAACTTGTTACCGTATAAGTATATGTCTCTCCTTCCTTGACGTAGAAATACGTTGCCATATCAATGGTCTTTGCATTTGTCACTCCGACACCATCAATAGTCACGTCGGGAATATCTGTATAAATCACAAACACATTGAATGTATCGGTTACTGTTGCCTCCTTCCTATCGGTAGCCGTGACAGTCACTTCTGCAGCACCTATACCAACAGGCTCTATATGCAATGTACTACCATCTACTGTCAACTTGACAATATCGGACGAAGCAGTAGTTGCGGCAAACGTAAGATTATCGCCAAACCCATCAATATCAGGGTCTCCAAAACTGTTAATCAAATCGACCGTACGGCCATAATCAGCGCCAACCCTCTGAATGGTAATATCGCTGATAGGAATATCCACTTCCGGCGGACGGTTTGTATGTTCTATGGTCGTTACTGTTTCCTCATAAGGCTGAGAGGCATTACCGTAACGGTCCTCTATAACTATCGAGAAATCATATGGCGTTGCTCCATTCAGTGTAAGTTCTGTAGTATATTCACTGCCGACGGGCATGTTGAATGCAGCACGTGCCGTAGTTTTCTCCGCAGACTCGCCGGCAATATTGTAGGTAACCAATATCCACGCAGCAGATTCACCGTTACCATCGGCAGGTACAGTACAAGATATTGTAACACCGTCAGGTATAGGAGTAATCTTCAAGTCCGAAGGAACTTCCGGCCCATTAGCCGGTTTCTTTGTATAGGCATCAATAAGGCTTGCATCAAGCAGACCTACTCCTATCTCATTACGCCATTCGGGGTCCTGCCACTCGCCTATGTCACGATAGCTGGCAAGAAGCATTTTGCGACAATCCTCTGCCGTAAACCCTTCACCTCCATAGTTGGACACAATAAGAGCTGCAACCCCTGCAACATGCGGAGTAGCCATGGATGTACCTGATAGAAAAGTATATCCGCCAACTGCAGTACTGTACACGCCCTGGTCATCTGTCTGAGCTGGTGAAGCACCACCAGGAGCAATTATATCCGTCTCAGGGCTATACTGTGCCGATGTAGCCTTGGTATAATCCGGACCCATGCTGGTAACGGCAATTACCCGCTCATCATAAGCAGGATAGTTTATAACCCCGACATACTGATCTCCGCCGGTATTGTAGTTGCCGGTAGCAAAAAAACACATACCACCTGCCATAGGACCGGTCTGAATATCATTGTTGCCGTCATTGTCCACATCATCCCAACCGGCATTTTGAGTGAAATAGTCCAATGCCGCATCCAAAGCTGTCATTTTGCTGTCATTATAGCTGTATGAACCCCAGCTACATGAAGCAATCACAGCACCATGGTCTGCCGCATAGGCAAAAGCATCCTCAAACGGAGCACCATCAACGCCGGAGTCTATCTGACAAGTCATTATTCGTGCGCCATCCCCTTTACCGGTACCTCCTGCGACACCACATACTCCTATGCTATTATTATTCACTGCTGCAATAGTACCTGCAACATGAGTACCATGGTCACCGGCACTAATATTGGGACTATTTGACTGGAAGTTCCACCCATGAATGTCGTCATAATAGTCATCCTCACCTTTCGACCCAGGATTGGGGTTGATCCACATATTGGCAGCAATATCCGGATGGTCATACTGAACACCCATATCCATTACAGCAACAACCACACTCGGATCACCTGCACCGAATTTTTCCCACGCCTCAAACAAATTGATGTCTGCCCCGCGCCTTGCACCGGTAGTAGTTACACCGTCATTGTTGTAATGCCACTGCTTATACAGTTCAGGATCATTAAAAGGAAGCTCACCTTCCTCCATATTCGTTCTGTCTGGGAGCTGGTCTGTTGTGGGAATATACATGTATTCAGCAGGAATACCTTCAGTATAATCAGCAAAATACATCCTATACACTGGTTCCACATGCTCAATGCCCTCTACGGAAGACAAATCATTCGAAGCTCTTGTCACCGACACATTATTACCTATCTTGATGTCATACCACAAGTGCAGGCCGAATTTGCGACGGCGTTCCGAAAAACGTCCGCCATCCTTAAACACACGCCTAACCTCTGTAGCGCCGAGCTGCGAAGCTACCTTGTCAAGAGCAGCGTTACCTGTCGATACCGTTCCGCGGGTGAAGGTACCAACATTCAACGCATCTGCATTACTGTCTAGCTTCACCCTGACCCAACCCGGAACAATGACATCCGTATTATCAGCACCGTCAGAAACGACCTCGTTTCCTTGCCGTACAACACCCATCTCCGGTTCCCTCACACACGAGGCGACCGACAATACTGCTGCGGCAAATGCCAGATACTTTAATTTAACCATATTCAAAATCAATTAATTATTTACAATCATGCTCTGCATGACAAGTTTGTGAAGCGCCATTAGCGCTTCACAAATGTCGAGTTATACATAGAGTCGCCGACTGTTACAACCACGGAATATATACCAGGAGTCATACCGTCAAGTCCGTTTACTACCACCGAACCATCGCTTCCCAAGGAGACATTCTTTTCCATGACCTTACGTGCAGCCGCATCATAAACTACAATATTAGCCGATACAGCACCTGCATCTGCTATGGCAATGGTCATTTGGTCATCTACAGGATTTGGCGTAACGGACATGGAGGTTCCTGTCGTTGCACCACCGCCAGTTACAGTAATTTGCAGTTCAGAACTTACGGACTCTCCTTCACCGTTATTATCGATAGCCGTCACTGTAACTACCGCAACGCCTTCAGCAACACCTGTAACGGTCATATCAGTACCTTCCACATTTACAGTGGCAATATCCTCATCAGAGCTTAACGCTTCATAGACAAGCACGTCACCAACTGTCGGATCCCTGAAATAACTTGACAACTGATAGGTTTTGCTTCCACCTGCAGAGAGTGAAAGGTTGGCAAAAGGCACAACTACAGACGGACCATTACCAGACCCAGCCTTAACTGTTACGTTCACATCGGCAGAAACCGATGCGCCGTTGGTATCTGTAGCGGTAACCGTCAATATGCACTCTCCTTTACTTATAGGAAATATACGCAATGAGAATGCTCTGTCACCTACAATTTCACCACGAGCAATCCTATCATTGGTACTCTTGACACTATAGGTGATGTAGTCACCATACACTGCATCCTGCTCCTCAAAATAGTCCGCCAATATGATGTTCTGGTAGTTATCTTCGCCAGCCCTATTGAATGAAACATCAGAGAATTCGCGCAGCAACACAGGTGCACGATTCGTATAAGGATTCGTGTCGCAGTCGAATTCAATATAATCCGACTCGTTGCCATAACGGTCGACAGCATTCATGCGGAAAGTATATGATGCATCGCTCTTGCCCTCAAATATATACTCATACTCGTCACCGGCCGAGAAAGTATTTGATATTACCATTTTCTGCATTTCTCCAGCCTGTCCGTCAATAACTTCAGCCCATTCAAAATTGTATTTCACAACAGCCATTCCATTTCCATCAACAGGCACAAGTCCATATATCCTCACCGAGGCAGAAGCCGGCTCAGCCTTGAAGTCAGGGGTCTGTGGCCCTTCTTCCGGAATGTCAAGAGTAGTAAGCGCAACATCTATCACACCATTACCAACCATACCGTTATAATTTACCCCATCGACAATAAGTCCGGCCTCATCCATAGGACGGCAGCTTGCCTCTAGTTTCTTGCGAAGTTCTGCAGCAGTAAAGTCCATACCCTTATATTTGGACAGTATCAATGCTGCAACACCCGACACATGAGGAGTAGCCATAGAGGTGCCGGCTTCATAGCCATAGCCATCAATTATCGTACTGAGTACATATTCAGCATCCGAACCGCGGTTGTCGCCACCAGGAGCCATGATGTCTATTTCAGGACCATATTCCGAATACCAACCCACAGCACCAGTAGCAGTTATTGCACCAACCGCCACGGTACGGTCATCCTTTGCAGGATAGAACACCATATCGGTTCCACTGTTACCTGCACCACATACAATCAACCCTCCTGCCATCGGGCCTACCTGGATTTCACCTGTCTCATCCATACCAGCCATTGCAATAAAGTAATCCAATGCATCGGAAGTATCCTGATCTATTTCTGTCTGACTGATGGTAAAACTACAGTTGGCAATATTGGCTCCGTTATCTGCCGCATACGCAAATACATCAAGCATTACAATACCCTTACCGCCTAGCTCAGTCATTATTTGGCATGTCATCAATTTCACGCCATCGCCCTCGCCGCTTCCGCCTGCTATACCACACACGCCCTCGCCGTTGTTATTTACAGCAGCAATAGTTCCGGCAACATGAGTACCATGGTCTCCAGGGAGAATAGCACCTACCGTTTCACTGTTATGCGGATGATTGTCGGATATGAAATTGGCTCCATAGAAATCATCCTTGTAACCATTGTTGTCGTCATCGAAGTCGGCAGTACCGTTAATTTCGGCTTCATTACGCCACATATTATCCTTCAAATCGGGATGGTCCCACTGAATACCCATATCTAGTACCGCTACGACAACATCAGGATCGCCATACGTACCGATAGCCTTCCAGCCCTCAAACAGGTTTATATCCGCCCCTGCCTTGGCTACGACTTCACCACGGTTATTGGTCAATGTGCCATCATTATGATAGTTCCACTGCTCTGGCAGCCTGGGGTCATTGAACGGCATAGCTTCTTCCGCAGCAGGAGCTATCGATGCGGAAGAAGGGCGATAAATGACATCCGCAGGTATAGGTTCACTGCCTATAAAATTCACCATACGGATAGGCTGTACATGTGCCACACCTGGAACATCCTTGATTGTTTCGACAGCCCTTGTGACGGTCGCATTTTCGTCTATCTTGATATCGTACCACAGATGAAGGCCGAATTTGCGGCGACGCTCTGCATATTTACCGCCTTCGTTGAAGACCCTTCTTACTTCAGTAGCGCCGAACTGAGCGGCAATCGCATCGAGTTCTGCATTACCCGTTTCTGCTTCTCCACGGGTAAACGTCCCGACATTAAGCGGTGCTGCATCCTTGTCAAGTTTAATTCGCACCCAACCCTTAACGACATCATCAGCATCGCTATAGGTCTCATTACCCGACGGGCGGACACTTTCTTCATTCACGGCTTCCCTGACGCATGAAGCACACAGGACAACCGCGGCCAATACGGCCAGATAGTAGTTAATTCTCATTCCAATAACACGGTTATTGCAGTTATGTAATCTGTGTTTCCCGTACCCAGTCTTACGGCTATCAACGGTCATTTGCGAAATTATAAAAAATATCGACAGAAACAGCCTCCACCATTATTTAAAATGCATCTGTTTTCAAAACATATCTGCGCATTTCTAAATTAAACGGCCAAAACAAAAGATAAAGTGTGTATTGTAAGTACTCAAAATACAATCGACATGCGCACACATATACTTGCAATTTTGATGACTCCCGATACGGTATTATTTATATCTTTATAATTGGACCGAGGCAACTCTTTCCAAGATATGCGAGCAAAAGAAGAAGCGTTATGCTTATCTTGTACTTGAAAACGTAGGAAATTTTCAAATTGGATACAAGGATAGCATAGTGGTTCTCACGCTATAGCGTGGGCTGCTATTGTTACATCTGTATCCAAGGTTTCCTACGACCTTCAAGTAAAGAGTGTAGCATACAGTTCCACACTTGAACCGGATAACATTCTATATTTTTCTGATTATCAGATTATACATTCAATACTCATTGTAATTTGATACCGCAAAGTTCCCGTCTAAAACGAAATCATATTAATAATTTGCACCATTACATAGCTTATAGATATCTTGTTATCCGAGTATTATTAAATCCCAATAATTAGGTGTTGCCCGACAATTTCAAGCCTTGTACCTTTGCAAAAAATTAAAAACAGACATTGTTCACTATAAATGCAAGTGCTGAAAGAGGACATACGAGGTCGGATATTGACGGTTGCCAGACAACAATTCGAGAGGGAAGGCTATTCCAAGACTTCCATGCGCGAAATAGCGGAGTTGTCAAGTGTTGGCGTCGGAAATATCTATAACTACTTCACAAACAAAGACGAACTGTTCCGTGAGGTAGTCCGTCCTGTCTTATGCGCGTTGGAAGCCATGCTGCAAGAACACCACGGCATACGGGGCGAGGATATTATGATGATGCGGTCGGAAAAATACCTGAAATCCTGCATAGACGAATATGTCTTGTTGATTGACAAGCACCGTGCGCTGATGGGAATCCTGTTATTCCGTGCGCAAGGTTCTTCGCTGGAACGCTTCCGCGAGAATTATACCGACCGCTCTACAGAGGTGGTCAAGGCGTGGTTCGCGGCCATGCAGCAGAAGCATCCCGAAATCAATACAGCGGTGTCCGACTTCATCATCCACCTGCATACGGTATGGATGTTCACGATGTTCGAGGAACTGCTGATGCATTCCG
>CALVCL010000008.1 GCA_944326085.1 uncultured Tidjanibacter sp. | reverse complement strand
CCTAAGATTTCAAATTGCTTAAAAACAAAAAATATATGAAGACAACATTACATACAGAATGGACAGTTGCAGATATCTGCAAAGGTTTTACATACAATGAATTGGAAGGTAAGGGACTATTCGGGCTTGATGGGCGACTTACCATCCAGCCGGAATATCAGCGGCATTACATCTACAATGACGGAAAACGCGATGTAGCCGTCATTGAATCGCTGTTGAAAGGCTATCCTATCGGGGTGATATACTTTAACCGTACAAGTGACGGACGGTATGAGGTGCTTGACGGACAGCAGCGCATCACTTCTTTCGGCAGGTTCGTCACAGGAAAATTTGCCATAAAGGATGCTGATGGAAATATGCAGTATTTTTCGAGTTTGCCCAAAGAATTACAAGAAAAGATAATGCAGTCCTCATTGCTTATTTATGAATGTGAGGGCGAAGAAAAGGAAATAAAGGAATGGTTCAAGACCATCAACATTGTGGGCATACCACTTAACGAACAGGAATTGCGTAACGCCATTTATTCGGGCGAGTTCGTTACGGCGGCGAAACGCGTGTTCAGCAATTCGCAAAATGCAGAAGTCCAAAAATGGAGCCATTACATAAAGGGGGATGTCAAACGTCAGGAATACTTAGCAGAGGCTCTAAAATGGGTATGTGCTAGCAAGGGAATAACTATAGATACCTATATGAGTCTGCATCGCCGGGATACATCCATAAGCGAACTGGAAAACTATTTCCGTTCCGTGATAGATTGGGTTTCCACTACATTCACTATGATAGAACGGGATATGTGTGGGCTAGAATGGGGGCGGCTTTACGAAACTTACCATAAGACCCCTTACAGCATTAATCATGTGACGGAACGTGTGCTTGCCCTAAAAGATGATGAGAGCATCAAATGCCCTCGCAATATCTATGAGTATATATTAGGAGGCGAACAAGATAAAAGTTTGCTTCAAATCCGTCTGTTTGAAGAATCAACGAAACGTGCGGCATATACTCGCCAGACCGATGCAGCAAAAGAAAAAGGCATATCCAACTGTCCGCTATGTGCCATCGGTGACAATGCCAACAAGACACGAATTTACAAGCTAAACGAAATGGACGCCGACCATGTGACCGCATGGAGTAAAGGCGGTGCTACGTCTATTGAGAATTGCGAAATGTTGTGTAAGACGCATAACCGTTCAAAAGGGAACAAATAATGTGATATATTACAGAATATACGTATTTTGAGGAAGTTATGACATTATTAATTCTCTCAAAATTGTATATGCAGAAAACATTTCAAGAAATTTCAAAAAGCTGGTGTGAAACAAAACGCCCAATTGTAAAGCACTCTACCATGTGTGCTTATTTACTGACACTTCAAACCCATTTGCTACCTTATTTTGGCACAAAGACATTTATTACTGAAGATGATGTCCAACAATTTGTCATTCATAAACTTTCTTGCGGACTTGCACGCAAAACCATAAGGGATATGGTAGCCGTATTAAAATCAATAGCCAAATACGGGAGAAAACATAAAATTTTCCCATTTGAAGATTGGGAAATAGAATATCCTACAAATACAGAAGTGCCCCGATTGCCTACCTTGACAATAAAACATCAACGCATATTAATGCGGCATCTAATTGAAAAACCTACAGCACAGAATATAGGAGTGCTATTAGCCCTCTGTACAGGCATGAGAATAGGAGAAGTATGTGCACTACAATGGCAAGATGTGGATTTTAGACAACGAATTATCACAGTAAGGCATACTGTAGGTAGAGTTTATAATTGCGAATTGAAGTCCACAGAGAAGATACACTCATCGCCAAAGACAAGGAACTCATATCGGGATATACCAATTTCAAAACCCTTATTTCAATGTTTGAAAACGGTCAAGAAAGTTTCTGCTTCTCCGTATGTCGTCGGCTCATCTGAACATTCCAAAGAGCCTCGTTCATATCGTGATTATTTTTCCCGATTATTAAAACGTCTTGACATACCTCAAATCGTATTTCATGGACTTCGGCACACTTTTGCAACTAGGTGCATAGAAAGTCAATGCGATTATAAAACTGTAAGTGTAATACTCGGTCATTCCAATGTGTCGACTACACTTAATCTTTATGTGCATCCTAACCTCAATCAGAAAAAGAAATGTGTTGAACGCATGAGCAAGTTTCTTGGAATATCGGAACTGTAATTTATAGCAAGACCTTTAACTTATGAGAGAATAGTAAATCAGTTTTTGACATACAACAAATACAAACTTACTATTCTCTCATTGGTATTGTTTATAATCCCATATCTTACCCTTTTTGATTGGCGCAACTGTTCTGCAAACTCTCGTTTTATTATGCTTTGAAAAACGGATGTTCTGCCAGCATTGCGGCATTCTCCTCTGCCGACACTTTGATGTATTTCAAGAATGTGCTTTCCTTGGTGTGTCCTGTTATCTTCATGATGGCAATTGTCGGAACACCGGCTTTATAAGCATTCGTAGCAAACGAACGTCGTGCAGTGTGACTGCACACCAATTCATATTTTTTGTGTGTTTCTTGCACATTATGACCGCCAATATTGCGGTTAATGGTTACTTCATCATCAATGCCTGCCATCCGGGCAATCTCCTTAATGTGCTTATTGATTTTCTGGTCCGATACTCTTTTATTGAGGTCAATTGATGACAATATTGCACGAATATATGGATGAATAGGGATAACAACATTAGTTCCTGTTTTAGCTGTCTTAATACGTATCGTATCCCCAGCAAGATTGGCTGCTGATAATCGGCCATAATCCGACACTCGCAACCCTGTAAATGCCCCTATGATAAACCTGTCACGAACGACACTCATGCTCGTTGCCTTACGCCTTGCTGTTTCCTCTCGTTCATCCAATTCGTCCCCAAAAAAGGCGCGGACATTGTCAGGGGTTATCTCCAACTCATAAATACGACGTAATTCATCCCCTGTCAGGCTTACACTGTCAGCTGTCTCGTTTATGGTTATAAAATCGGGATGCTGGATACCTTTTAAAGTATCACAAATGCCCTCGTAATTGGCCTGATTGACAATATGCTTTACAGCCTTGATGATAAACCCAAAATAGTTGGCGGAAAAACCCTGTTTATACAGCCAACTTCTGAACTGGTTATAGAAGTCCATATCTATATCAGAGAATTGCAGTTTACGTCGTACCGCATTTTCATATTCAGTCAGCTTATGTAATGCCGTAACGTATCCTTTTACTGTATTATGGCTTCTAACATCACGTATCTTATTGATATATTCTTTGATATATGCTGTCACACTCGGTATGGCATGGTTGCCGCCAGTGTAATACAGTTCATCGAATTTTTCCCAAAACTTCGCAATGGTTGGCGCTTTCATGTAGCCTTTAAAATACCGTATAGTTTCGTTAGCTGCCACGGTCATTTTGTCGAGTGTTTCATTTACGGCATTTCCTTCCATGAAATCACGCGTAACGCTGCACCTATGTTTTTTTGCGCTCCAATATTTTACTGGAATTGTCTCTCCTGTCGACCTCTTGTATAACAGTCCACGGAAACGCACAGCGATTTGAACGTATGTTCTATCTGCTGTCTTGTTTTTTAGTACAAATGTTATTGCCATTGCGGGGGAACGTTTAGGGGAACGTTTTTAGGGAAAAATACTTCCTATTCCCACGCAAATATAAAGATAACCGCCGTTTGAGCGCTGTTTCGCCGCTATACAGAGAATATATGTACTCGGAGCGGGAATCGAACCCGCACGGACATTGCTGTCCACGGGATTTTAAGTCCCGCGTGTCTACCTATTCCACCATCCGAGCTTGCATAGACGGTTGCAAATATAAGGATTTTTTCTTATTAAGAAATATTTACGCCATGCAGTAAAAATAGTATCTTTATAAGAAATAAACTTATTTTTTATAACTCAAATCATGAACTTGTTTTTGCAATTGACCAAACCTGAGAACATCCCCGAAGACAGCGAAGTATTGGGTAAGGTGGAACATTGGATGGATCGTATCCTACGCATGAGTTGGGATGATATTCTGCATGAGACCATTAAACTCGGGGGAAAGCTGCTTGTAGTTGTCATAATCTACTTTGTAGCTCGCTGGGCGATAAAGAAAATGGACGGATTTATTAAAAGAATGCTGGAAAAGCGTGAGCTCGACCCGTCCTTGAATACATTTATACGTAAGGTGCTCCGTATAACCATTTGGACCATTTTGGCATTGATAATGATTGGCATACTCGGTATCAAAACCACATCGTTGTTCGCCCTTCTTGCTTCAATTGGTTTTGCCGTAGGTATGGCACTAAGCGGTACGCTTCAGAACTTTGCAGGCGGAGTGTTGATACTGTTTCTAAAACCGTTCCGTACCGGCGACTATATTGAAACCCAAGGAGAGGAAGGGACCGTAAAGGCCATCAATCTTTTCAACACAGTATTAATTACACCCGACAACAAAACAATTATTCTCCCAAACGGCAGTATATCTTCCGGTATCATCAATAATGTTACCGCATCAGGTACACGTCGTATCGAATGGACATTCTGTATCTCATATGGCGACAGCTACGACAAGGCCCGTTCGGTATTGACACAATTGCTTGAGGCAGACAGCCGTGTAATGAAAACGCCGACATATCTGATTGCATTGGGTAACCTTGCCGACAGTGCCGTGCAAATAACAGTGAGGGCCTGGACTACCGCTGATGATTACTGGGACGTATATTTCGACATGAATGAACGTGTTTATAAGATATTTCCCGAACATGGTCTGACGATACCTTTCAACCAGCTGGAAGTTAATCTGACAACAAAACAGATATTTGACGACAAGAATAAGCAGGCATAAGAACTAATATGTAACAGAGTTTTCAATTTCGGCTTTTATACCTATATTTGACCGTTAAAAATCTAAAATATGGAATTTAGGGATATTCTTGCGATTTCGGGGCAACCTGGCCTCTACCGTTATATTGCACGCAGTACCAATGGAGTCATTGTAGAAGCATTGGTTGACGGCAAAAGGACCAATTCTTCGGGGACAGCTAAAATAAGCGCCCTTGCAGAAATAGCTATTTATACAGAAACTGAGGAACTCCCTCTGTGGCAGGTTTTCGAAAAGTTCTATGCCTATACCGGAGGTAAACCTACGATAGATGTCAAATCGGATGCTGAACTTCTCAAAAAGACATTCGGGGATGTAATTCCAGATTATGACCGTGAACGCGTGCATGTTTCTGACATGAAGAAGGTTGTATCTTGGTTCAATATTCTTGTTAATGCAGGCATGACAGATTTCCGCATCGACAAGAGTGAAGACAAGAAAGACGAAGAATAATTCTGACAGTCACCTTTAAAAAGTGCGTACAATTTTGTACGCACTTTTTATTAATGCATTATCTATGTTTTTGCAGGCAAGACATCTGTTCCCCTAATCATATGATTGCATGCAGCATTCTGATTGCATACAAATAAAAAAGAGACCTGCAGTCAGGTCTCTTTCCGATAGATTGGAATATGCTATTCTGTCTTGCAAGGAATATTGGCCAATGCGTAATCAAGGCGCTTGAGCGTTTCCTCCTTGCCAAGCACTTCACACATTTCATACATCGAGAAACCTTTGCTTTCTCCTACTATGGCCAAACGGAAGGCATTCATTATTTGCCCCATTTTATAACCGTGTTCCTCTATCCATGCATGGCATATCAATTCGGTATTGGCATTTGAGAAATCATCAATACCGGCCAGCACGTCACGTAATCCGGCAATATGTTCGGGATTGTCGTTCCTCCAATATTTGTCGACAACCTTCTGATCGAATGTTACAGGAGCATTAAACAGGAAGGACGACAGTTCCCAAAAGTCACTGATGAACGTTGCCCTCCCCTTTATATAACCGGCAATCTTTGCGGCTTTTTCAAATGGTATCTCGATACCGTGCTGTTTAAGCAACGGCAGATAAGCCGCAGCAAGTTCATTGTTGTCCCTTACATGCATATACTGGGCGTTAAACCAACGGGCCTTGTCGGGATTAAAGCGGGCGCCTGCCTTGCTTACACGGTCGAGTGAGAACTGTGCTATAAGTTCATCCATCGAAAATATCTCCTGCTCTGTACCTGGATTCCAACCGAGAAGTGCAAGCATGTTGATGAATGCCTCGGGAAAATATCCGTCTTCACGGTAACCGTGTGATACCTCTCCTTCGGACGACTTCCATTGTAGCGGGAATACGGGGAAGCCCATCTTGTCGCCGTCGCGCTTGCTCAATTTACCCTGTCCTGTAGGTTTCAGCAATAACGGAAGGTGTGCAAATTCGGGCTGTGTGTCAGTCCAGCCGAACGCCCTGTATAGCAAGTAATGCAATGGAAGCGACGGCAGCCACTCTTCACCACGTATTACATGAGATATTTCCATCAAATGGTCATCCACAATATTTGCAAGGTGATATGTAGGCAGTTGGTCGGCTGATTTGTACAGCACCTTGTCATCAAGTGTAGATGTATTGACTGTCACATCGCCACGAATGAGGTCACGCATATGCACATTTTCATTCTCTGGCATTTTGAAACGGATAACCCATTGATCTCCACGTTCGATACGCGCTTTCACCTCTTCGGCCGGCAGTGCCAACGATGTTTCGAGCGAGCCACGCACCTTATAATTGTAGGCGAATGCATCGCCCCTGGCTTCAGCTTCGGCACGCAGGCGGTCGAGCGTTTCGGACGCATCGAATGCATAATAAGCATTTCCCGACTCTATCAGTTGCAAGGCATACCTGAGATATATCTCCCTGCGTTCGCTTTGTCTGTACGGACCGTGGGGGCCGCCTTCACGTACACCTTCATCTGCCTTTATGCCGCACCACTCAAGGGCGTTGAATATGTATTCCTCTGCTCCCGGCACATAACGGTGCGAATCAGTATCTTCTATACGAATTATGAATTCACCTCCTGCACGACGTGCGAAAAGATAATTGTATAGCGCCGTCCTTACACCTCCCATATGGAGCGGCCCCGTAGGGCTAGGAGCAAAACGAACCCTGACCTTTTTCATATATGTTTTTGTTTATCCATACGGCTGTGCCGTATGTCATTATTTGATTTTGTATTCGAGACGCATTGTAACCTGCGCCTTTTTGTTCTTGCTTGACGTATTGAAACTGCCGCCAGCCGCAAACTCTTCGTTCGTATTGGCGCCTGTTATCTGAAATACTCCCATGCGGGCACTTTTTAGTTTTTTGAGTTTTGTGCCGGCTTCATTGGCTATTTTGGTGGCACGGGCCTTTGCGTCGGCTGTCGACTGTTCTATCAATTCAAGTTTGAGGTCATTCAGTTTCGTGTAATAGTAGTCAGGCTGTGACGATTCAATCTGTACACCCTGCGCCAGAAGAGCCGATATTTCACGTGATATGTTTTCAACGGCTTCCACATTCGTACTTTCCACCGTAAACTGCTGACGCAAAGTGTAACCAGTAAAGCGCTGTCCGACATAGTTGCCGTCCTGGTAAACAGCTTCCGTGTTTTTGAAGTTGTTTACGAACATGAAGACTATATCGTCAGCCTCAACACCTTTGCCGGTGATGAATTCCTCCACCTTGTTTTTGCTCTCTTCCAATATAGCATAGCCTTCGGTAATGGACTTGCTGTCGGCCACAATCCAACCGCGCCAAACTATGAGGTCCGAAACGAATTCCGTTTCACCTAATCCGGTAACGACAATCGTGTGCTGTTCCTTGTACTTGTATTTGTAGGCACCGCCGAGAATTAAAGCACAGATAACTACGGCGGCGGCAATTACGCCGGCTACATTCATCCGTTTCATAATACAACCTTTTTAAATACGACTTGTCAAGGGTCAGACATTGAAGAGAAAATGCATTATATCTCCGTCTTGAACCACATATTCTTTACCTTCTATCGCAATTTTACCGGCCTCCCGGCAGTTCTTTTCGGAACCGAGTTCCACGTAATCATCATATTTGATGACTTCCGCACGGATAAATCCACGTTCAAAGTCGGTGTGGATTATACCTGCCGCCTGCGGCGCTTTTGTGCCGCGAGCAAATGTCCATGCCCTCGTTTCGTCTGGCCCTGTCGTAAAGTATGTCTGCAGGTCAAGAAGCCTGTATGCCGCCTTGATAAGCCTGCTTACACCCGACTCGGACAATCCCATGTCCGACAGGAATGCCTGACGTTCCTCATAGCTTTCAAGCTCGGCTATGTCGGCTTCCGTAGCCGCGGCGACAATAAGAAGTTCGGCATTCTCTTCCTTAATGGCCTCGCGGACGGAATCGACATATTTGTTCCCGTTAACGGCACTTGCCTCATCAACGTTGCATACATACAGTACAGGCTTGTCAGTAAGCAGATTGAAATCGCTCATGAATTTTCGGTCATCCTTCTCGAGAAGTACCGTACGGGCGGCTTTCCCGCCTTCAAGGGCTTCTTTGTAGCGGAGCAAGATTTCGTACTGACGTTTTGCACTCTTGTCGCCGCCTGTTTGGGCCTGTTTCTGGACCTTTACAAGACGGTTGTCAACGGTCTCTAGGTCTTTTATCATAAGCTCCGTGTCTATGATTTCCTTGTCTCTTACAGGGTCAACGGAGCCGTCAACATGTGTCACATTGGCATTGTCGAAGCAACGCAGCACATGAATTATCGCATCTGTATTTCTGATGTTGGCCAAAAATTTGTTACCCAAGCCCTCTCCTTTCGATGCGCCCTTTACAAGACCGGCAATGTCGACAATCTCTATTGTTGTAGGTATCACCTTTTTAGGATTATCGATACGTGCAAGTTCAACGAGACGTTCATCCGGCACAGTTATAACACCGACATTCGGTTCAATCGTGCAGAAAGGGAAATTGGCGGCCTGTGCCTTGGCATTTGACAGGCAGTTGAAAAGTGTCGATTTCCCTACGTTTGGCAAACCGACTATTCCGCATTGTAGCGCCATATTTATGTTAATGTGTTTGATTTGGACTACAAATATAAACATTATTATCCATGCAATTTCCATACACCCATTTGTAATATCGCCACATCATCCGTATCTTTGAAAATTTAAACAAGCAAACGAATATCAACCAACGTCAAATATGGATCATAAAGCAATAAAGGAGGATATTACCGTCATCGCAGGCCTGCTGGATGAATGGAGAGAAAAAAACGGCATAAGCCTGCTGGAATACGATTTACTGCTTGACAAGATAAAATCACTTTATGAAACAGTGAAGTTTTGCGGCGAGCATATAGGTCATACAAAGGCTGCTGAACCGGTAGAGGATACACTTCCTCTGTCCGCACCGCAGCCAGCTGTGAATGCAATAACGCCGACTGCTGAAGTTGTACATGATGTCGATGCCATATGCAGCCATGAAATTGAAACAGTCAAGGAAGAGCCACTCTCCAAGGCCGAAATACACCGACGTACTGTTTATGCACTGTATGCCGATGACAAGGAAGACACCGGTGAAAATCCGCAGCAGGCACCTGTCATAAGCGATAGTTTGCAACCCGATATGGCCGTATCGGAAACACAGCGCCAGACACTGGCTGAGACCATATGCAGCCAAGGACGCACACTGGCTGACAGTCTATATATCCCGACATCTGACATAGCGTCCAAAATCGGAAAGGAGCGCATTGTATCGCTTCGTCAATCCATAGGTCTAAATGACCGTTACATGTTTGTGCGAGAATTGTTTGACGGCGATGTGGCTGCTTTTGATACGGCCATAACCAAACTTGACGAATTTACCGACATCAACGATGCCCTGCTGTATATTCATGATACATACAGTTGGACCGGCTCAAACAAAGCCGCCGTCAGCCTTGTGGACATGCTTGCCAAGAAACTGATGTAATTGCTTGTTATCATGGAGGAAAATACAAGGCTATATGTAGTTCCCACTCCTATAGGCAATCTTGAGGATATAACTTTGCGCGCTATACGTATTCTCAGGGAGGCAGATTTTATATTGGCTGAAGATACACGTACAACATCCGTGCTGCTCAAACATCTGGGCATAGAAAAGCGTATGTTCGCTCATCACAAATTCAATGAACACGCTTCTGTCGAATCGCTCGCCGCACGCATGGAAGCAGGAGAAACCGTGGCGCTTGTATCCGATGCTGGAACTCCTGCCATTTCCGATCCTGGCTTCCTGCTCGTACGTACATGTATAGAACACGGTATAGGTGTGGAGGTGCTGCCGGGTGCAACGGCTTTTGTGCCGGCACTCGTGCAGAGTGGCTTACCTGCTGACAGGTTCTGTTTCGAAGGTTTTTTGCCACAGAAAAAGGGTCGCAGCAAGCGTCTGGAACAGTTGAAAGAGGAGATACGGACAATGATATTCTACGAATCACCGTTCCGTATAGTGAAAACACTCGAACAATTCATCGAGACATTTGGTGACACCCGTCAGGTGTCTGTTTCGAGGGAACTCACCAAAAAGTTCGAAGAAACGGTACGGGGAACAATTGCCGAAGTCTTGAAACATTTCAAGGAGCATGAGCCCAAAGGCGAATTCGTGATAGTGTTGGCCGGTAAAACACAAAAAGAAGCAACAGTTGAAAAAATTAATGACAATGACTCAGGAAGAGAAGGAACATAAAAAAAGGGTACGACGCACTTTGATAGGACGGTTTGCCCGTAATGTAAGGGAACGTTTCGACCTGCTTGAGGACAGCGCATCTCAGGAAGAGGTAGAAGCCTCTGTTTACAAATCCGTAGAATTCAAGGGCACCAACCTGTGGGTGCTTATATGCGCTACTTTTATAGCATCACTCGGGCTTAATGTCAACTCTACAGCTGTCATTATCGGCGCAATGCTCATATCGCCGCTTATGGGACCTATAATCGGCGTAGGCATGTCACTGGGTATAAACGATTTCCAGCTGCTTAAGAAATCGCTTCGCAACTTTATGTGGATGTTTGCTGTAAGTATTATTACATCAAGCATATTTTTTGTGATTTCGCCTTACAGCAATGCTCAAAGCGAGTTATTGGCACGCACAAGTCCTACAACATACGACGTACTAATCGCATTCTTCGGCGGTATTGCAGGTATGCTTGCCCAAACCCGACGCGACCGTACTGGCACGGTCATTTCCGGTGTCGCCATTGCCACAGCCATCATGCCGCCGTTGTGTACGGCAGGTTTCGGCATTGCCAACGGGGAAATAAGATTTATTTTCGGTGCACTGTATCTGTTCATGATAAATGCAGTATTTATAGCGTTGGCGTCTTATATCATGGTACTCTTTCTTAAATACGAAAAGAAAACCATGCTCGACGAGGCCAAAAGCAAACGCATGAACCAATACATGATGCTTTTGGCATTGATTATCATAGTTCCGAGTCTTGTCATGACAGTAGGCATTATCAGACGTACGCAGTTCGAAACCAATGTAGATAAATATATAGACAATGTCTTTAGGTTCAAATCAACAATGGTGGTTGATTATGAGAAGTATTACCACTACGATGGCAAAAAATCATCAATAGAGGTCAATCTTGTAGGAGAACCATTATCACGCAATATGATAGAGAATGCGACTGCCCAAATGGTGTTTTATGGTTTGGAAAATACCGAACTGGTTGTACGTCAGGCAGACAACAACGATCGCATTGATTTTTCTACCATTCAACGAAGTTTTGAAGAAATTGTAAACGAGAAAAACAAGACAATCGAGAAACTTGAAACGCGTTTGGCTACGGTACAAACTGTTGATACCATCGCCGTATCGGATTTGGCTCGCGAAATTCCACTCATAGATGCCAATGTAGGAGCAGTTGCCGTGTCCAAACATATATCATACACAACTAACGGACAGCCGAGCGATACGACAATTGTCGTATCAGTAACGGGCAAGTCTAAAGATGTTGTCATTGACAACAGCAAAATACGCGACTGGCTGCGCATACGACTTAAAACAGATAAAATAGAAGTAATTGAAAGACAATAAACACATAACTTCAGGGGCAAATTTCTGGCAGAAGACAAGTTATTATCTTACCTATTACACATTAAAGGCAATAGGTTTGTTACCCGAGTGGTTCCTGTACCATCCGTTGGTAGAATTGCTTTACTTGCTGCTATACCGTGTGGTACATTATCGTATTGATGTGGTAAGGGAAAATCTACGCAATTCATTTCCAGAGAAAAGTGATGCGGAATTGCGAGATATAGAACGGAAATTTTATCGTAATCTTGCTGAAGTGTTTGTAGATACAATAGATCTTACAAGCATCAGTACCAAACGTTTGCGCAAACGCATGGTGTTCGTGGACGAAGAATGTCACCGCAACGAGGCAATAGCCGGCCGCGACTGGATTGCCGCCATATCTCATTACGGGTCGTGGGAATATTTCATATCCTACTCTGCCAACGATGAACCTGGACGCGAAACAATGGGCATATACCGTCCGCTGCATAATGTGGTAATGGATATGGTTTACCGCAGCATACGTTCAAGGATGCGCATGTCTCCGGTACCTATGGCTGTCACGCTGCGTCACATAATCCGTAACCGCCGCGACAATGTCAGGATGTGTGTCGGACTTATTGCCGACCAGGCTCCGCCATGGTTTCACCGCGACTATTGGTATGACTTTCTCCATCAGCCGACTGCATTCTTCGATGGTCTGGAAACCATAGCGACACGTTTCAACATGCCTGTGTATTTTACTCGAATTGAGAAGGTCAAACGTGCTCATTACAAGGTATATTTCGAAAAAATTTATGACGGAGACGAACAATTGCCTCCGCACGAAATTACCAAACGCTATGCAGCAAAACTCGAAGATATGATACACCAGCGTCCAGAATTGTGGCTATGGTCACACAGACGTTGGAAACATAAGCCCACAGAAGAAGAACTGGCCAAACAATACGCTTCCGAATGCCTGTAACAAAAGTCGTAATACTCAACTGGAACGGCAGCGCCCATCTGCGCACGTTTCTTCCGTCGGTGATATGTACCACTCCGTCCGACATAGGGATTGTAGTCGCTGACAATGGGTCTACAGACGATTCACGCAATGTCATCCGTCTTGAGTTTCCTTCAGTCGAATTGCTGGAACTCGATGCGAATTATGGATTTGCAGGAGGTTACAATCGTGCACTTTCGCGTATAGAGGCAGATTACTTCATCCTGCTTAATTCCGATGTAGCCACCACCGAAGGCTGGTGCGAACCGTTGGTTGCTGCTTTAGACAACAATCTGTCACTGGCAGCCGTACAGCCTAAAATACGTGCATATACATCGCCTGACAATTTCGAATATGCAGGTGCCTGCGGTGGGTTTATCGATGCTTTAGGCTACCCTTTCTGCCGCGGGAGGATACTGCAATGCGTGGAAACAGACAATGGGCAGTACGATATATCCCGACGCTGTTTCTGGGCATCGGGAGCATGCATGGCTTGTCGAAGCGAGGCCTTTTTCCGAACCGGCGGTTTTGATGAAGACTTTTTCGCCCACATGGAGGAGATTGACTTCTGCTGGAGGGCGCAACGCTACGGGTACAGCATCGCCGTAGAGCCGGCCAGTGTTGTATACCACCTCGGAGGCGGCACATTGCCAACAAACTCTCCACGCAAAACATACCTCAATTACCGCAACAATCTCTACATGCTGTACAAGAACCTGCCGTCATGTCGGTTATGGTATGTCATGCCGTTGCGTATGTGCTTCGACGGGTTGTCTGCAGCCGTGTATCTGTTACAGGGACGTTTGACTCTTGTGAAGCAGGTGTGGCGGGCACATATGGATTTTTACAGGGCTTTGCGCAGCCTGCGTGTCAAACGCCATCTGATTCATGCCAATACATCGCCAGACCTTTGCAAGCAAATATTCGAAGTCGTATACCACGGCTCCATAGTCATGCGTTATTATGTCGGTAAACGTAAATTCGGCAATATGATGTAGCGTAATTTGGCGACAATTGCGTATTGTGGTATATTTTCTATGCAAAATATCTGTTACATTTGCGACACAACAGTTTATAAATAGAAATGATGAAAAATTTCGAAAACGACAACAACCGTTCCACTCGGGAAGAGTCGGACGGAAGACAGGAGCGTCAGCCAGCCTACAAAGCATTTGTAAAGGACAAGCGTAATGCGACACGCAATGACGTTCCCAAGGCTATGGAGAACTCGGAATTCCGTTCTTCGTATAACAGCGACAGACATGGTTACGACAGTCGCAATAATCGCAACAACAGCGAGGGCAAACAACAATCCGACCGTTCGTACTACAACGGTGAACAGCGTCACAAACAATACGGCAGCAACGGGCATGGCGGTTACAGCAAGTATGGTAACCGTACCGACAAACGTACCGAGAACAGGAATGGAGAGAAGCCTCAGCGCCATTCGTTCAATCCCAACTTCGACGACAACAACCGTCCCATAAACAGGCTCAACAATCCCGAGCGCAGAGATGATTATGGAACTCCGCGCAACAGATATGCCGCCGACAACGGTTACAGCAAGGACCGCCAGCAGAAACCGTCTTACGGCAACAAGTTTGGTCGCAGGACAGAAGAAAACGCAGAGATGCCCGAACGTCGCCAGTACGACAGGTACGGCAAGCCGTTCGATAGGAACGAACGCTTCCAGTTCCGCCAAAACGAAGGCTGTTTCGAGCGCCGCAACCGAGAGGAAGGTTACGAAAGCTATCCTACATTCCCTGCCGAAACTACAGAAGACAAGATAAGGCTTAACCGCTACATAGCCATGTCGGGGATATGTTCGCGTCGCGAAGCCGACAGTTACATACAATCCGGTGCCGTTACTGTAAACGGCTTGGTGGTTACAGAACTCGGCGCAAAGGTATCACAGAACGATGAGATACGTTTCAATGGCGAGATAATCAAGAATGAACGTAAGGTTTACATCGTTATGAACAAGCCTAAGGGGTATGTGACTTCCGTGGAGGATCCGCATGCCGACAAGACAGTCATGGATCTTCTTAAAGGTGCCTGCCGTGAAAGGGTTTATCCTGTTGGGCGTCTCGACAAAAACAGTCTAGGTGTACTGCTCATCACCAATGACGGCGACCTGGCCAAGAAGTTGATGCATCCTTCATACGAAAAGAAGAAAATCTACCAGCTTATACTCGACAAGCCGCTGGCACGTGCAGACATGAATGCACTTGTAGAAGGATTTGAGTTGGAAGACGGTGAAATACACGCAGATGAAGTCAGCTATCTTAATGAAAAAAAGACAGAGATAGGTATAGAAATACACTCCGGTCGCAACCGTATCGTCCGACGTATGCTCGAGCATCTCGGTTACAAGGTCATAAAACTTGACAGAGTGTATTTTGCAGGTCTTACAAAGCAGAAACTCAAGCGCGGAGCATGGCGTTTTCTGACTCCACGTGAAGTGCAGACCCTCCGTTCCGGACAGTACGAATAGTCTGAAAGTACACATGAAACGGGCACGGCGACCAAATGGCAACCGTGCCCGTTTCATTTTTGCATAAAACCCATTTTTCACTGTGACAATAACGGAAAATATTGGTATTTTTGCTTAAACAACATCGAACAGACATGTCAACAGTAGATAATCTTAAAACTGTCAAGGCCTCATTGCCGGAAAATGTCACTCTGGTTGCAGTTTCCAAAACGCATCCTGCCGACATGATACGTGAGGTGTATGATGCCGGTCAGCGCATCTTCGGAGAAAACAGGCCTCAGGAAATGCGTGACAAATACGATTTGCTGCCTCATGACATACGCTGGCACATGATAGGACATCTGCAAACCAATAAGGTTAAATACATAGCCCCGTTTGTGGAACTCATTCATTCGGTCGATTCCGACCGTCTTCTTGCGGTCATAGACAGGGAGGCGGCCAAGAACAACCGTGTTATCGACATACTGTTTGAAATACATGTTGCCGAAGAAGAGACCAAAAGCGGTTGGGATGCGGAAGAGTTGCGAGAATATCTTGAAAGCGGCGCATGGCGTCAGTATGCAAACATACGCATGCGCGGCCTAATGACGGTAGCGACACAAACCGATGACGAGGTATTAATCCACAAAGAATTCAGCACCGTGCACAACCTATTCACGGAGTTGCGCGGCAAGTATTTCGGGCCGGAATTTGACACTCTCTCAATGGGCATGACACACGACTACCGCATAGCAGTCGAATGCGGTGCTACAATGGTGCGCATCGGCAGCAAGATATTCGGCGCTCGTGATTATACTAACAAATAAACACATGTACTATGACAGATCTTTCTGTAAGTTACATGGGGCTTCGCCTCAAGAACCCGTTGATAGCGGGCAGTTCTCCCCTGACGGCAACTGCCGACCATATCGAGGATCTCGCACGGAATGGTATAGGAGCCGTGGTACTAAAATCTATATTCGAGGAACAGATAACCGGTGAGGCTGCAATGGTTGGCCGTTATAGCGACTATTACCCTGAAGCGCACGATTATCTGCACGCATATCTCGGAGCGGATTATATGAATAGTTTTACTACGCTTATTTCGGAAGCCAAGCGCCGTACCGACATTCCCATCATAGCCAGCATCAACTGCATGAGCGAAGGCAAATGGCTCGAGTTTGCTGGCAGGATAACCGATGCAGGTGCCGACGCATTGGAGCTTAACATTTTTTTCCTTCCGGAGAGCAAAAACGAGGCATCCGACAAAATAGAGGCCCGCTATCTGTCAATTATCGACAAGGTTGCACGTATCGTCAATCTCCCTGTGTCTGTCAAGTTCAGCGTACGTTTCACCAACATATTTCACATGCTGCAGCAGGCTTATACACGCGGTGCGCGCGGAGCCGTGATGTACAACCGTTTCTTTGAGCCAGACATAGACATAGAACGCATGGAATACATCCCTGCCGGAGAACTAAGCACGCAGGCTGAACTTCACAAATCGCTGCGATACATTGCCATTGCGTCCTCCGAAATTCCTGGACTTGACATATCTGTTTCTACAGGCGTGCACACCGGCGCCGATGTTGTGAAGTCGATATTGACAGGCGCAAAGGCTACACAGTTGTGTTCCACGCTCATGCTCAACGGTTCCAAGGTTATCGGCGAAATAACATCGTCGCTTTCGGCGTGGATGGAACGCAACCGGTTCCAGACAATCGAAGAGTTCCGTGGACTGATGAACCGTACCACACGTCCCGGAGACCCGTTGCTCGAACGCGTGCAGTACATGAAAACATTCCCCGCCGAAGTATTCTGAATTCTTGCTCCATAAATGTATACAGCCGTGATGCTTTAACATCACGGCTGTTGTCTGTTAATGAGTCTGACCGTCAGAAACGCGCTCTGACACCAATTGTCAATACGCCAGTTGCACCGAAACCAGCTTCGGCAAAAGCGGCTATAGTACGGCCCAGTTCGACACCTATCGGTGATACCTGAAATGTGAAGGTCGCTGCAGTAATACTGTTGTCTATTGCAGTACCGGTCTGATGTGTTGCATTGGCGATTACAACTCCCAATGCCAGACGAGAATACAATGTCCAAGCCTTCTTGCGATACCATTCCAGTTTTATTTGCGGCATCAGGCTGTAGTAATTTGTGACTACCTTGCTGGCCGTTCCCTCTATGCTTCCTGAATTGCCGGAATATCCGAACAGGCCGCCTACGGTAATCGAAGGAGTTAATCGATATGTGTAACCGAGGTTCATGGAACCGGTACGCATAAATCCGTTCGTGGGAGCAGCAGCCAACGAATACTGGAAAAGTTCTTTCATGATGTCGGTTATGTCGTTCATGGTCAGAAAGCCATAGCTTAACGATATGTCATGAAACGACAGCATATATTCCGTATTGCGCCCATATTCATACGGATTTCCGCTCCAGTCTTCCTCCTTAATGTCCCGCTGTGCATATACTGTTGTCGTTGCAAGCAATGCTGTACAAAACAACAAGAGTGTCTTTTTCAACATATTGCATGTCATTACGTTACATAAATTGCAACATTCCGGCGGCGTCTTGCACGCCCACGTTGTGTGGTTACTCCCTAACCACAGCTCCTGTCTGACGGCCGAACTGAGCTACGAGATTACCCATTACCTTCTCTATCACCTGGTCGGTAAGCGTACGCTCCGTATCCTGAAGCACGAAACCGAGGGCGTAAGACTTTTTGCCGTCCGGAAGCTTGTTCCCTTCGTAAACATCGAACAACGTCACGTTGCGCAGCAGTTTGCGTTCTGTGGCAAATGCAATGTTGCGCAGCTGTGCGTATGTCACGCTCTTGTCAACCAGCAATGCCAGGTCACGCCTTACTTCAGGGAATTTTGGCAGTTCGGTGACTGTTACCTTATGTTTGCGTGTACCCTTTACAAACAGCGTGAAATCCATTTCAAGGTAGTAGACGTCTGCCTTCAGGTCGAACATCTTCCTTATCTTGCCGGCCACCGCTCCAACCGTGAACAGAGGCTGTCCGTTCAATTTGAATACCAGCCCTTCGGAATATATGTCGCTGTCCGCCGGTTCCGACTGCAGTTTATAGGCATCCAGACCGAAGCGGGCCAGCAGTCGTTCGGCAACGGCACGCAGATTGAAGAAGTTGCTTTGCAGTGCCTTTTCATTCCACGATGCCACGCTGTCCAGTCCCGTGACAGCCACCGCCAGTCTGTAATCTTCCGAGTATGGTGCCAGACCACCTTCCTGTGCGCGGTGCGGGTCATACCTGTAGACATTACCGAATTCATACAGTTTGAGGTTCGGATTGCGGTGATTGGTGTTAAGTGTTACGGCCTCCATCATGTTGAACAACAGCGTCTGACGCATCACATTCAAATCGGAGCTCAACGGGTTGAGTATCCTCACGCAGTTCTCTACCGGATAGCTTGAACAGTTTTCATAATATGCCGACTTTGTCAGCGAGTTGCTCATTATTTCCGTAAATCCGTTGTCGGTCAGATACTGTGCAACTATCTCTGCAATTTCTTCCTTGTCGGGCCTGTTGCTGTGCGATGCCGACATGGTGATACGATCAGGGGTCTTGATGTTGTTGTAGCCGTATATGCGGAGTATGTCCTCTATGAGGTCGGCCTCGCGCCGTACGTCTACCCTGTAGGCTGGCACGGCCACCGACAGCACGCCGTCATTTTCGGCCTCCACCATAACTTCGAGGGCATCCAGTATGCGCCTTACGACATCCTGTGGTATCTCCTGCCCTACCAGCGCGTTTATTCGCGCAAAACTGATATTGAAGCTGAACGGCGCCAGTACCTGTGCGTCGGAAACTATGTCGTTTATACCCGATGCTACGACACCGCCGGCCAGTTCCTGGATGAGCAATACGGCACGTTTGAGTGCATATATGGTGATATTCGGGTCTATACCCCTTTCGTAGCGGAACGATGCATCTGAATTGATGCCATGCCTGCGGGCACTTTTGCGTATCCACACTGGATTGAAATATGCGCTTTCAAGGAATACGTTCTTTGTGTCGTCCGATATGCCGGACTCCGAACCTCCCATGACGCCGGCTATACACATCGGGCCTTCCGCATCGCATATCATAAGGTCGCGGTCGGACAGTTTTCTCTCCACGCCATCGAGTGTCTTGAACGGAGTACCCTCTGCGCATGTGCGCACGATTATCTTGCCTCCGCGTATCTTGTCGGCATCAAACGAGTGCAGCGGCTGCCCGAGTTCGTGAAGGATAAAGTTGGTTATATCGACCACATTGTTTTTCGGGTTGATGCCTATGGCCCTCAGGTCGTTCTGAAGCCATTCGGGCGACGGAGCTATACGGATGTCACGTATCAGTATGCCGGCATAGCGCGGGGCGGCTTCGGTGCACTCTACCGTAATGTCATACTTGGGCAGGCTGCTGTCGGCAAAGCCGTCCACTGCAGGGCGCACCAGTTCCACCTGTCGGCCGTGGGCCTTGAGGTAAACTGCCAGGTCGCGGGCCACGCCATAGTGCGATGTGGCATCGGCACGGTTGGGTGTCAGTCCTATTTCTATTACATAGTCCTCCTTCAGTTCGAGATATTCGGCAGCCGGCATGCCTACGGTCGCATCCTGCGGGAGCACCATGATGCCATCGTGCGCCGTACCTATGCCAAGTTCGTCTTCGGCGCATATCATGCCGAATGATTCCACGCCGCGTATCTTGCTTTTCTTTATTTTGAAGCCCTCTTCCTCGCCGGTCGGATACAGTACTGCACCAATCGTAGCCACCAGTACCTTCTGTCCGGCAGCGACATTCGGGGCACCGCAGACTATGTTTAGAGGCTCGGCCCCTCCCACCGATACGGTAGTCACATGCAGGTGGTCGGAATCGGGATGGTCGACACATGTAAGCACCTCTCCTACCACCACGCCGGCCAGGCCGCCGCGTATGCTTTCCACTTTTTCTACGCTGTCCACTTCGAGACCTATATCGGTAAGAACCGTCACCAGCTCATCTATCTGAAGGTCCGACTTCAGATAATTCATGAGCCATTGGTAAGATATTTTCATAGTTTATTTCATTTTCGTCTAAAACGAGCTAAAGATACTAAGAATATTGCAATTATAGGCAACCTGCACGTGTTTTCACCGCAGGTCATGCAAAATGCCGTACAAAACTTCATATCTTTGCATATGGATAAGACTGCTGCCAATCATTGTCCAAAGAACACAATGCCGTGTATTTAATGTGCAGATAAAAACAATTTGTCATGATATCCATTCCCGTAGCCGTAGAAGAGGTTATCAAGAAAAAACCCTTCCTTGAGGGGGCATTGGTAGACGGCCTCATCAACCTTTCCGCCCTCGCCCGCCAGATTAAACCCGAGGTCGAGGAAAGAATAGGCAAACAGGTGAATGACAGTGCCGTTATAATGGCGCTCAACAGACTCGTTCCTCGACTGGAGTCGATGTCGGCCATGAAAATCAAACAAGTGATTGAAAACATGGGCGACATTGTGGTGCGTTCAAACCTTGCAGACTTCACATTTCTGAACACATCGACGCTGTACACCCTGCAGGCAAGACTTCTTAATGAGGTGCATTCGCTGAAGAATGTGTTCTGTACATTCTCGCAGGGCATTTACGAGACTACCCTTGTGGTCAGCGACTCCATTGTGCCGCTTATTAGGGAACTTTTTGCAAATGAGACAGTTATCAGTACAAACTCCAACCTTTCGCTCATCACTGTACGCCTTCCATCCGACAACACTGCATGCCCGGGCGTGTACTACTACCTGTTCAAGGAGCTCGCATGGGACAACATCAACATCGTGGAGGTAATCAGTACCGCCAACGAATTCACCATTGTAGTGGGCGACAACGACATTCACCGTGCCTTCTCGATACTTATGGAGGCAAAGCGCAACGTACGCAGCTAACAGTTGTCCGCCTAAGGCAAAGCGCCCTGACCGATACCACGGCAGGGCGCTTATTTTACAGCAGGAGCTGCGACAGTCACACCAGCAGGTCGATTATAGCCATTACGGCAAAGCTGACGCTGGCCAGTCCGTTGACAAGTCCGAAGGTGGCTCCGATACGGTCTATGCGTGACGGTCTGTAGAGTATATGCTGCATGACGAGTATCGCGACGAACAGTCCGAAGCCAATCCAATAGAATATGCCCAGACCGTAAATGCATCCGATAGCAGCCACCGCAGCCACTGAAACAACATGCAGGGCAATACTGATACCGGTAGACTGTACGGCCGTGAAACGGGCCGGAATGGAATGCAATCCGTTGCTACGGTCGAAATCGGTATCCTGCAGCGAATAGAGAATGTCGAAACCGGCAGTCCATGTCAGTACTGCAACGGCAAGTATCACAGGAAACCATACTACCGTACCCGTAACTGCAATATATGCGCCGACCGGAGCTATGGCAAGCGCTAGCCCCAGTACGATGTGCGACATGGATGTAAAACGTTTCGTGAGACTGTAGCCGAGCAGCACCGCAAGGGCTATGGGGGAAAGTGTTAGGGCAAGCACATTTATCCACCCTGCAACAGCCACGAACAGTACGCAGTTGACTACGACGAAGGTCATTGCCGCGCGCGGTGTTATGCGTCCGGCAGGTATGTCGCGCGAAGCGGTACGCGGGTTCCGTGCATCTATATCTCTGTCCGACCAGCGGTTGAACCCCATGGCCGCATTGCGAGCAAACACCATACACAACAGTATCTTGACCAACAACAGCCACTCGAACGGCGTATTGGTGCTGACAATGGCATAAACGTATGAAAGCAATGCAAATGGCATTGCGAATATCGTATGTGAGAATTTGACCAAGGACGCGTAACGCGATACTATATTCATGACAAAATGGTATTTATTATCCTGCAAAATTAATTAACTTTGCATGCCGTTAATACATTCCGGATGAATTATCACTGCCATTTGCTTGGCTTGGCCATCCTTGCGGCTTTAATCCCAAATACATACCGATGAAGCATATAAGGAACTTCTGTATCATAGCACACATAGACCACGGCAAAAGTACCATAGCCGACCGTCTGCTCGAAGCTACCAACACCGTATCGCAGCGCGACCTGCAGGCGCAGGTTCTGGACGACATGGAACTGGAGCGTGAGAAAGGCATAACCATAAAAAGCCATGCCATACAGATGGAATATGAGCACGGCGGCGAAAAGTACATTCTAAACCTCATCGACACTCCTGGGCACGTGGACTTCTCGTATGAGGTGTCGCGAGCCATTGCATCATGCGAAGGAGCACTGCTCATAGTCGATGCCACGCAGGGCATACAGGCGCAGACCATTTCGAACCTGTACCTTGCACTGGGACACGACCTCGAAATCATTCCCGTGGTAAACAAGATAGATATGGAAGCTGCCATGGTCGAGGAGGTAAAGGACCAAATAGCCGACCTCATAGGCTGCAGCCATGACGACATAATTGCGGCATCGGGCCGTACCGGCCAGGGGGTTGACGAAATCCTCGAGGCCATAGTTACACGTATCCCAGCCCCGAAGGGAGATGAGAACGCTCCCCTGCAGGCCTTGATTTTCGACTCCGTATTCAACCCCTTCCGCGGCATCATAGCATATTTTCGTATTTTCAACGGTACGCTCCGCACAGGTGATGCAGTAAAATTTATCAACACCGGCCTTGAATACGATGCCGATGAAGTCGGGGTACTGAAACTGAAGTTGTCGCCGCGTGACGAAATAAAGGCCGGCGACGTAGGCTATATCATATCAGGCATCAAGAATTCACGTGAAGTCAAGGTTGGCGATACCATAACACATGTAGCCAATCCGAGCGACACGGCCATTGCCGGTTTCGAAGATGTAAAACCGATGGTGTTTGCAGGTGTATATCCAGTCGAGGCCGATGAATACGAAGACCTGCGTTCATCTCTCGAAAAATTGCAGTTGAATGATGCTTCGCTTACTTTCGATCCGGAGAGTTCGCTGGCACTCGGTTTCGGTTTTCGCTGCGGCTTCCTCGGACTGCTTCACATGGAAATCATCCAGGAAAGACTATACCGTGAGTTCGACATGGATGTCATCACTACCGTACCGAACGTTTCCTATAAGGTGACGACCAAGAAAGGCGAAGTGATATATGTCCACAACCCGTCGGGACTTCCCGAACCGACCATGGTGGACAAAATAGAGGAACCGTATATCGAAGCACAGATAATCACCAAGAGTGACTTCCTCGGAAACGTCATAAAATTGTGCATCGACAAACGCGGTACACTCAAGAACCAGGTATTCATATCGCAGGACCGTGTCGAAGTAACTTTCGACATGCCGCTGTCTGAAATAGTTTTCGACTTCTACGACAAACTCAAGAGCATATCGCGAGGCTATGCATCGTTTGACTATCACCAAACAGGCTATCGCGAAAGCCGTCTGGCCAAACTCGACATACTCTTAAATGGTGAGCCTGTGGATGCCCTCTCGTCGCTCATCTATCAAGACCATGCCTATGATTTCGGTCGCCGCATGTGTGAAAAGCTTAAGGAACTAATCCCCCGCCAGCAGTTCGATATTGCCGTACAGGCGGCCATCGGAGCAAAAATCATAGCTCGCGAAACAATTAAGGCCGTGCGCAAGGATGTGACTGCCAAGTGTTACGGTGGCGATATCTCACGTAAGCGCAAACTTCTTGAAAAGCAGAAACGAGGCAAAAAACGAATGCGACAGATAGGCAATGTGGAAGTGCCGCAGTCGGCATTCCTTGCGGTATTGAAGATGGATTAAAAGCTAAAGTGCGGCAATATATGAATACACATAAATTCAACATTATCACACTGATTGCTGTAATGACAATAACCATATTGCCAATAGACCTGTGCGCAACTGAACCGGCAGACTATGCTGCCGTAGGTAGTGTCAAAACTGCAACGGACATATCCCATATGGCATTGTACGAAAAGATTGGAATAAACGATGAGATACCGTATGATGCCTTTGATGCCGCTGTAACCGGTTATGAGCGCATCACCTCGCGCCGCAAAGATATTCTTGTACTGATTGACTACACCAAACCATCCACGCAGGAACGGCTCTATGTCATAGACATGCGGCATGGCAAGGTGTTGTACAAATCGCTGGTCGCTCACGGGCGCGGAAGCGGCGACAACTATGCCACATCGTTTTCAAATACTCCAGACTCTCACAAGAGTTCATTAGGGTTCTACCTTACATTGAATACCTACGAAGGCAGGAACGGGTATTCATTGCGTTTGAATGGACTTGAACCTGGCATCAACGACAAAGCATACGAACGTGCAATAGTAATTCATGGAGCCGATTACTGTGACAGGTCGTTCATAAAGTCTGCGGGACGTTTGGGACGCAGTTTCGGATGTCCTGCACTACCCCGTGACGTGAGCGATGCAATAATAGACACCATCAAGGACGGAGCTGTACTGTTCATATATGCCGATAACGAAAAGTATATGGCACAAAGCGCCGTATTGATCCCGAACGACTTGGCAATGAATTGACATAAGTCTGCAGGCAATGTTTTTGCTGATTTTTTGATAACACAGCAATGAAGCACATATATATCATATTTGCAAGTCTGATACTTTTAGCCAGTACAGGATGCTCTCATAATGATGTTGTGCAGGAGGAAACTCTTGCGGTCTCCATTTCGCCAATCAAATATATCATCGAAACGATAACTTGCGGCGATTTCAAAATCGAGGTACTTGTTCCAGACGGAGCGAGTCCGGAGACATTCTCCCCTGCCGCATCGCAGATGACCGGTATAGAAAAGTCGCGGATATTGTTTACAAGCGGGCGATTGGACTTCGAACAGAAACTTGTAAAACGCATTTCCAACAGCGCTACGCAAATCATAGACCTAAGCAAAGGCATAGAGGTCAGGAGCGGTACATGTTCACACGTGCACGACAGTGACGGACACTCTCACGGTATAGACCCTCATATATGGACTTCACCCAAGCAGTTGAAGATAATGGCCTCCAATGCTCATGATGCCATCATGGCAGCCTTTCCTGACTCTGTCAAATACGATTCGGCCTACATGCAGTTGTGTTCAAAGTTGGATGCTGTATCGGACAAGGTAACAAATCAAATAACGTCATCCGGAATTGATGCCTTCATAATATACCATCCGGCACTCACATATTATGCTGCAGATTACGGACTGGAGCAAATCTCCCTTGAGAAGGAAGGCAAGGAACCATCCGCAGTCCATATGGAAGCTGTCATCCGCTTGGCTAATGAACTACACATCACCAAACTGCTTTACCAGCGTCAGTTCCCAGAGGAAATTGTGATGTCTGTTGCTAAGGACATGAAGGCTGAACCGGTTGAGATAGACCCACTTGGAGAAAATATAGTCGATGAGATACTTCGCATAACCGACATAATAACAGGTCAATGAAACTCCTGTCGCTACATGATGTGTCCGTATCATACGATGGCACAAAGAATGCACTCAACAATGTTTCGTTCGACATCTACTCCGACGATTTCATTGGCATCATAGGACCAAATGGCGGCGGTAAAACTACTCTTGTCAAAGCCATAATTGGCACTGTTTCCCATACGGGAATAATAGAATTTGCAGACGGCATAGGAGTGGACAACGGCACGATAGGCTATCTTCCGCAACAGGACAATTTCGACAAGTCGTTTCCCATTACTGTGCAGGAAGTAATATTCAGTGGCTTGCTGTCACGCAGAATATACTTACGCATCGGACGCAATGAAAAGGAGAAAGCAGCAGCATTGATGGAACTCACCGGCATTACGACGATAGCGGATAAGCCGATAGGAGAAGTTTCCGGTGGTGAGATGCAAAAGGCGCTGCTGTGCAGGGCACTAATATCCAATCCGCGACTATTGATATTGGACGAACCTGCAAATTTTGTTGATGCCAGATTTGAAAAAGAGCTTTACGATATTCTAAAGCGACTGAGTACCCAAATGGCAATCATCATGGTGTCGCATGACATAGGGTCAGTCATGGAGTATGTAAATAGTATCGTATGCGTCAATCGCACGGCTCACCGTTATCCTACACACGACCTTACAGCAACATTGCTTGCTGATTACGGGCTCACACATTACAAATAAAATAAAGGAAATCCGACATGACATACAACATTGCCGGACTTCCTTTGTTTTTACGCAACAGAGATTATTTGCCGTTCACTACATCGCTGAGCTTTTCGAACAAACCGTCGATGCGCTCCATAAGTTCATTGCGAACAAATGCGTAGTGCTTTTTGACAAGCGACTTGTTGTGCTTTTCTGCCGGATGATTGGCCATTTCAACGAGTTCGTTGCGTAGGGCAACGGCATCCTCTACGACACCAAATATCTCATCCTTTTTCTCCTGATTGAAGTAAAGAGCAATATAGCAGTCATAAATAACCTCATTCACAAGATACTCGATATCTTTTTTGATACGTCTTAAACTTGCCACTGTTTTATTTTTTAGTTAAACTTCATTGAACGCAAATATACGTCTTATTCCAGTTCTTTCAAAGTCTCGGCCAGAAAATCGACAATATCAGCACTATTCATGCCTTCCTGGCCGAAATAATCTGCAGCCTTGTCTCCGGCCATTCCATGTATATAAACTCCCAGTACGGCAGCATCGACAGGAGCATATCCACGTGCCAACAGTCCCGTGATAAATCCTGTCAGCACATCCCCGCTACCGCCTTTGGCCATACCCGCATTTCCAGTTGAATTGAAGACGATATCCTTGCCTTCATTACATATGGCAGTATTTGGACCTTTAACTATAACTATACTGTGCAATTGCTTTGCAAGGTTGTTAGCCATGTCATACATATCTTCGGTATCAGTCCACTCCCCTGTCAATCGTTTCAATTCTCCAAGATGCGGAGTCAGTATAGAATGCATGGGTACGAGTTTAAACATCTCTCTATTTTCCGCCAATATATTAAGCGCATCAGCATCCAGTACTACGGACTTTTCGTTCACACAGGCCCATTTTAATAGTTCTCCCAAAGCTACCGCTGTTTTCGGGTGCTGTCCAAGTCCGCAACCTACTCCCACTACCGTATACTTGGACATATTTGAAGGTAATGTCGTAAAATACGGCGCAGTATCCAGGCTAAACAATGCCGACGGGCAGTTGGCCACTACAGGGAAACGTTCCTCTGCAGGTATATGCACCGTTACCAGTCCACATCCTGACCTCAAGGCTGCGCTTGTTGCCAATACGGCAGCCCCTATCATTCCATACGACCCACACACAAGCAGGGCATGCCCGTATGTTCCTTTATGTGCATTTTCCGCACGTGGTTTGACAATACTGCCAATATCGTCTTGAGTTACATAACCGAACCCCAAACCGGTACTGTCTACGTACTCGTCACTCACACCAGGGGGCATGAATATGGTATTGCATTCCATGAAAGCCAATGTTAATTATACGCAATATAACGAAAATAACTAAGCATAGCACAAAAAGGAGACCATCGAGATGGTCCCCTTTCCGCATTTTACTGCGTCATCTACTAACCGAAGTTGTCGTACATGATGTTCTCTTTAGGAACACCAAGGCTGTCGAGCATCTTCTCCACTGCGGCGGTCATAGGACCAGGGCCGCAGATATAGTATTCGATATCTTCCGGAGCCTCGTGGTTTTTCAGGTAATTGTCATATATTACCTGATGTATGAAACCAGTGTATCCGGTCCAGTTGTCTTCGGGCTTGGGTTCCGAAAGCGCAATTTCGAAACGGAAATTGCTATTCTCGCGTGCGATTTCCTCGTACTGCTCCTCATAGAATATCTCGCGCTTGCTTCGGGCACCATACCAGAACGATACAGGCACCTTGGTGTGTTTCGTCTTGAAGAGGTCGAAGATGTGCGAACGCATAGGAGCCATACCGGCACCACCACCGATAAACATCTTTTCGTTGGGAGTATCCTTCACGAAGAACTCACCGTAAGGACCGGAAATCGTAATCTTGTCACCGGGTTTCAGCGAGTAGATGTAGGACGAGCAAATACCTGGGTTAACATTCTTGAACGCACCAGCAGCCCTGTCCCAGGGAGGAGTGGCAATACGGATATTCAGCATAATGATATTACCTTCTGCTGGGTGGTTCGCCATGGAGTATGCACGGAATGTAGGTTCTGGGTTCTTCGCAACGAGTCCCCACATCTTGTTCTTGTCCCAATCTTCGTGGTATTCCTGATCGATATCGAAATCGGAATACTTGATTGCATCATACTTGGGCACATCTATCTGAATGTAACCACCGCTGCGGAAATTAAGGGTTTCGCCTTCGGGCAATTTAACCACAAATTCCTTGATAAAAGTGGCCACGTTGTGATTGGAAACCACTTCGCATTCCCATTTCTTAACACCGAGTACAGCCTCGCTAACATGAATTTTAAGGTTTTCCTTAACCTTAACCTGACAGCCAAGCCTCCAGTGTTCCTTCTGCTGACGCCTTGAGAAATGGCTTGTTTCAGTCGGAAGTATTTCACCGCCACCTTCAAGAACCTGACATTTACACATGCCGCAAGTACCCTGACCGCCACAAGCCGACGGCAGAAATATCTGCTGTGCCGACAGCGTCGACAGGAGCGAATCACCAGCAGGTGCAGTAATTACACGTTCCCCGTCATTGATATCAATCGTAACCTCTCCTGAAGTCGTCAGCTTGGCTTTTGCGACCAAGAGGATTACTACGAGCAACAGCAATATAATCAAAGCCGCTGCTACTGCTATTATTATAGAAACTACCATATACCTTCTCCCGTTAATTTATTTGAATACCGAGGAACGACATGAATGCAATACCCATCAGGCCGGTAATAATAAATGCAATACCCGGGCCCTTGAGCGGAGCAGGCACCTTCGAGTAGGTGATTTTCTCACGTATTGCAGACATCATAAGTATGGCAAGCCACCAACCGATACCGGAACCTAGGCCATAGGAAGTAGCAGCGCCTACGGTAAGGAACTCCTTCTGCTGCATGAAGAGCGAGCCACCGAGGATTGCGCAGTTCACGGCGATAAGCGGAAGAAATATACCAAGCGTATTGTACAATGATGGGCTGAACTTTTCAACAATCATTTCCACCAACTGGGTGAACGCTGCAATCACCGCAATAAACACGATGAACGACAGAAAGCTCAAATCCACATCGGCGAACGAAGGACTAATCCACTGCAAGGCCCCAGGTTCAAGTATAAACCTGTTTATAATGTAATTTAACGGTACTGTCATCACCATGACGAATGTAACCGCAGCACCGAGGCCGAGAGCCGTCTTCACGTTTTTACTTACGGCAATGTAGGAACACATGCCGAAGAAGTATGCGAAGACCATGTTGTCGATAAATATCGACCTTATAAAAATATTAAATACGTTTTCCATACTTCTACTTCTCTATCAAGTCCCTGTTTTTACTGCGGTGTATCCATATGATAACGCCGACTATAATAAGAGCCATGGGCGGAAGCAGCATGAGGCTGTTGTTCATATAACCGCAGGCATAAGCTGACTCAGGAATGATCCTGTATCCCCATAGCGTGCCCGAACCGAGGAGTTCGCGAACGAATGCTATGATGATAAGCATCATACCGTAACCCAAACCGTTGCCGATACCGTCCAGAAATGACGGCCATGGCTTGTTGCCCAATGCAAATGCCTCTACACGGCCCATAATAATACAGTTTGTTATTATCAGGCCAACGAACACCGAAAGCTGCTTGCTGACATCGTAAACATATGCCTTGAGTACCTGGTCAACAAGAATTACCAGTGCCGCAATGACTACCAACTGTACGATGATACGTATACGGTTCGGAATTCCTTTACGAAGCAAGGACATTACGAGATTAGAAAACGCCGTTACAACCGTCACCGATATTGCCATAACGAAAGCAGGCTTCAGTTTTGCCGTAACTGCAAGCGACGAACAAATACCGAGTATTTGGACGATTACAGGGTTGTTGAGACTCAACGGTCCCGACAACAGTTTGAGGTTTTTGGCCGAGAACATCGGCTCTTTATCTCCCTTACTCATGATTTTCAACAGTTAATTCGTTAGAAGCGACATTGGCGGTTTCCAATGCAGCACGTTTCTTCTCAATAAGCGGCAGATAGGTCGAAAGGCAATCATGCAGCATGGCTTCTACGCCTCGGCTCGTAAGTGTACCGCCGGAGATGGCATCAACTGCATGATTGTTACCAGCCGACGCACCGGCGCCCTTAAGTACAGCAATGCTGGTGAACTGTCCGTTCTCAAAAATGGTTTTGCCATCGAACTGATGTTCGAATATGGGGGTTGAAATTTCTGCACCCAAACCAGGAGTTTCTCCCTGGTGGTCGTAAACAGCACCGTAGATGGTGTTCCAATCGCCTTCCAAAGCAATGTAACCCCAAACCGGTCCCCACAAACCTGCACCATAAAGCGACAGGACATTCAGTTCAGTGCCATCATCGAGCTTGGCAACAAATACCGGAAGCTGCATGTCGGCAACAGGAGCTGCGAACTGAGCCTTGAGGTTGTCGAGAAGGCCGAATGCATCCACGCCTTCAACCACGTTGCCTTCACCGTTTACGACATAGCTTTCAACTATATACTTGCGGTATTCTTCCTGAATGTATTTGGTTTTATCCTTTACCTTGTCTGCATCGCCGCCAAGACCTATTGCAGAAAGAATAGCGCCCTGTTTTTCCACAGCGATGTTATCTTTCTGTCTGCCGGACAAAGCCATCGAAGCGACCGAAAGGAGCACCGCAACGATGATAATCATCACCGAAGCGTAGATTATAATATAAGCGTTGTTATTCTTGTTCATAGCCGCTACTATTTTGCTGTTTTCAAACGTTTCTTCCTGTTGCGGACATTAACCTGTACGACGCAGTAGTCAACGAGCGGTGCAAGGGCATTCACAAAAAGTATCGCAAGCATCATACCTTCCGGATAGCCTGGGTTTACCACCCTGATAAGCACTGCCAACATGCCGATGATGAGGCCGGTGATTATTTTACCAGCGTTGGTCTGGCTCGAAGTTACAGGGTCTGTTGCCATAAATACGGCACCGAATGCGAAGCCGCCGAGGAGCAGGTGATAGTAAGCAGGCATCTCCATATATGCATTCCCGCCTACGAGATTGAAAATCCATCCCATTATAAGGCCACCGGCAAATACGCTGAGCATTGTTCTCCAGCTTGCCACTCCCGTATAGATAAGTATCACAGCTCCTATAAGAATGCAGAACGTGGAAACTTCACCTATACTGCCGGGGATGAAGCCCCAAAACCAGTCACAGGGAGTAGTTCCGCCGAAATCGAGAGTCTGCGCACCCGCGGCCACGCTGTCGTTGATGTAACCAAGCGGAGTCGCACCCGAAAATCCGTCAGCGTATGCACCACCCTTTTCAAAACCGCGTATCCATACGTGTTCACCGGAAATTTTAGGCGTATATGCAAAGAATACGAATGCACGTGCCAACAAAGCAGGGTTAAAGACATTCATACCTGTACCGCCGAATACTTCCTTGCCGAATACTACTGCAAAAGCGGTGGCAAGAGCCAGTATCCACAGAGGCACATCTATAGGCATTATCATCGGGATAAGCAAACCGGAAACGAGGAAACCTTCGTTCACTTCTTCTCCCTTGTGCTGTGCAACAGCAAACTCGATACCCAAACCTACAACATAGGAAACAAGTATCATAGGAAGCATGCGTACGAAACCGTACCACCAGCACTTAAACCACATAGCCTGCGAGGCAGGGTCGGCAACTGCTGCGAAATGCTGGTATCCGACGTTGTACATACCGAACAGAAGAGCCGGCAGGAGAGCGATTATCACTATTATCATTGTACGCTTCAGGTCGTTCGCATCACGTATATGACTACCCCTTTTTGTCACCGTATTCGGTACAAACAGGAATGTCTCGAACGCATCAAACGTAGAATGAAGGAAACCAAGACGTCCGCCTTTGGAGAACGTCGGCTTTATTTTATCAACAATTTTTCTGAGTTGTGTCTCCATATCCTTAGCTCAATTCTTTAATCATAAGGTTGATACCGTCGGCAATAACTGCCTGCATGTCGGTTTTGGAGGGGTCCACGAATTCGCACAAAGCAAAATCTTCAGGCAATACCTCATAAATACCGAGGTCTTCCATCTTGTCAATGTCACCGGCGATGCAAGCCTTAAGGAGATACAGCGGATAAATGTCCATCGGCAAATAGCGGTCATAAAGCCCCGTCACTACCAATGCCCTCTTCCCTCCGTTGAGATTTGTGTCGAGGTCGTATTTCTTTTTCGGCATAAGCCATGAGAAATAGCTATGCGACACCGAGAATTTGTTAAGACGCGGAGCAAGCCAACCCAGAAGCTCATATTTGTTGCCTTCGGGAATAACCGTCACCTGATTGTGGTAAAGGTCGATATAGCCATCACTGTCTGCCTTGGTACCGGTCAATACATTACCTAATATTATACGGAAGTTGTCGCCCGAGTTCTGATGTTTTACTCCTGCGGCGATAACCACCTGTTCAATCGATGCACCGGCAATCATGGATACATACTTGGGGGCCACCACCTCCGAACCGGTAACGGCAATGGTCTTGTGCATGTCGACCTTTCCGGTATTGAACAGACGGCCTATGACAGCCACATTTTGTATATCCACCGTCCACACCACATCGTCCTTGTTAATAGGGTCTATATGATGTATCTGAATACCAACATTACCTGCCGGATGCGGGCCTTCGAACAGATGCTGTTCCACATTGGTCAAACGGTTAAGTATACCGTTGTCGCCATTGCGCAAACCGAGGTGAACTTTCCCGTCAGTCAATTTTCTGAGCACTTCGAAGCCCGTTGCGAGGTTGTCGTACTCATCCTTAAGGACAAAGTTCATGTCCGGTGCAAGCGGTGCAGTATCAAAACCGGAAACGAAAATAGCCTTGGGAGTATCGGTCGGATTGGCTACAATACCGTAAGGCCTCTGAATAATGAAGGGCCACAAACCGCTTTGCAGCAACACCTCCGTAATCTTCTCCCTGGTTGATTTGGCCGGAGCCGACACCTGGAATGTTTCGTACTCGACAACCGCATTGGCGTTAATCACCACAGACAGTATCCTGCGCTTTTCGCCACGGCGTATCTCCGCAACAGTACCGCTCACAGGAGAGGTAAACATAATCTGCGGACGCGCCTTGTCGAAAAACAGCGGGGTACCTGCCTTGACCTTGTCGCCCTGAGCGACCAACAGTTTCGGTGTAATGCCCGGAAAACTGTCCGGAATGAGGGCGTAGCTGGAAGCCACGGGCATCTGCATGACCGTTTTTTCCGCCTCACCAACAAGCCTGATGTCGAGACCACGTTTTAGTTTTATGACTTTCGACATATTAAAATTAGATTGGTATATAAGTTTCGATGTATTCCTATGTTTATAAACCAACAAAAACATATTGGAGTGTAGTGTTCCACCCCCAAAAAACCACGGCAAATTTACATTTATTTTCTCGTATTGCTAAATCCAATGTGAATTTTTTCACAACAAAATTTCATTGTTTTAGTCTGAACAACTGTGTTATGCGCATAGTATTGTATATTAGCAGATTACGTACACACTACATCTGATTGTACTATCCGATGCATCAACGCAATAACACGTTTATCCGCGCAAACAGTGCACCACAAGGTGTCTCTTGCCTAATTTTATTAAATTTGCTTGCTGCTATGAAGTCATACATAGACATACATACGCATTACCAGGGTCAGGGAACTGCTCCAGATGTTGTAAACATATACTCATGGCGTATCGGCCGCGAAGCGGTACCTCCGTTTCCTTTTGCGGCAGGCATACATCCGTGGGATGCTTCGATGTCTGCGAACGACCTGTTCAAGGATGTATGCGGGTGCAATGCGCTTGCCATAGGGGAAATAGGACTTGACTATTCTCCAGCCCACAAGGATAATGCGAAAATACAACAGGACGTGTTCTATACACAGCTCGAAATAGCATCGTTGCGCGGCCTGCCAGTCATCATTCACTGCGTAAAGTCTTTCTCCGACACAATGGCTGCACTGCGTACTCACTGTATCCCGATCTCAATATTGCACGGTTATATAGGGAGCATACAGCAGGCCGAAGAAGCTCTACGCAACGGATGCTTTCTGGCTTTCGGACCACGGTCTTTGGCATCTCCCAAAACCGTAGAGGTTATACGCCGACTGCCTGCCGACCGCATGTTTCTGGAGACTGACACGAACAACTGCGACATACGCGACATTTATGCGCGTACGGCAGAGATACGCAGTACCAAGACCGATGACTTAAGACTAACGATATACAATAACTTCAAAACTGTTTTCAAGCACTATGACCGAATGGCTTGAAAGGACCGAGTTGCTGCTCGGCGAAGAGAAACTGCGCAAACTGCAAGATGCCCATGTTTTAGTTGTTGGGCTTGGTGGTGTCGGAGCCTATGCGGCCGAGATGATATGCCGTTCCGGTGTAGGACACATGACAATAGCCGATGCCGACTATGTATGCGCAAGCAACATCAACCGCCAGCTCATCGCACTGCATTCCACAGTAGGACGACACAAAACGGAAGTTCTTGCCGAACGCCTGCGTGATATCAATCCCGACATAGACCTTCACATCGTGGAAGGTTTCATCAAGGACGAAGCGACTTTCGAATTGCTCGACAGTGCGCACTTCGATTATGCAGTTGATGCAATCGACACTCTGTCGCCAAAGGCTCATTTGATAAAGGGAAGCCTTGACCGCTCCATTCCGATAGTCAGCTGTATGGGAACAGGCGGTAAGACCGACCCGACAAAACTCGAAATAGCCGACATTTCACGTACCCACCACTGCCCGCTGGCCCACATGCTGCGCAAAAGGCTGCACAAAATGGGCATTCACAAAGGCTTTTATGCCGTCTTCTCGGCAGAGAAAGTACGCGAAGGCTCGATGATTATAGACGAACAGCTGAACAAAAAATCCAACACCGGCACCATATCATATATGCCGGCGGTGTTTGGATGCTGCTGTGCATCTGTTGTGGTACGCGACCTCATAGGAGAAATGCAATAACTAACTAAACGACATAAATCATGCTTAACATTGTATTTTTGGACGGCTACAGTCTCAACGATGCCGACCTGAGCGCTGTCAAGGCTCTCGGTAATTACACCGGCTATGATTTCACCACACCGGAACAGGTACTTGAACGTGCTGCCGAAGCAGATGTATTAATAGTAAACAAAGTAAAAATAACGGCAAATATCATCAATTCCCTGCCCCGCCTGAAACTTATCTGCGAGGCGGCTACAGGCATCGACAACATCGACACTACAGCTGCTGCCGCACGCGGCATTCCCGTGCTAAACGCCAAAGGATACTCGACATATTCTGTAGCCGAAGCGACACTTGGAGGCGCAATAGCCATGCTGCGAGAAGTGACATATTATGACACTTTCGTAAAAGATGGACGCTATTCGGTCTCCTCCCGACTGTTCAACTACGATCGTCCCACCCGCCGTCTGTACGGACGCCGTTGGGGGGTCATCGGTCTCGGTGCCATAGGACATACGGTTGCCGGTATGGCCGAAGCATTCGGATGCGAAGTGGCATACCATTCCATATCAGGCGCCAAACGTGCCGAAAAATATCCGGAAAAGAGTCTCGACGAACTGCTTGCATGGGCAGACATTGTATCCATTCACTCCCCTCTTAACGACAAGACGCGTGGTCTCATCGGCAAGGCGCAGTTGAAGCGCATGAAGCATGATGCCATACTGATAAATGTAGCCCGTGGCGGCATAGTTGATGAAAAAGCCCTGGCCGATGCCCTTGACAACGACACGATAGCCGGTGCTGTAATTGATGTGTTCTCCAATGAACCCATGTCGGCCGAAAACCCACTGTTACACGTTAAAGACCCGTACAAACTGCTGCTGTCACCACATAATGCATGGTCAGCAAAGGAGTCGATAAACAACCTCGTCGCAGCCATTGCTGAAAATATAATCTCATTCAAACGCGACAACAGTATCAATGACTAAAGCTCCATTCTATAATAAACAGGCTCGGCAATACCGAGCCTGTTTATTATTTTCTTCATTTGAACATTCCTTCGAACAGATAAATGTCAATTTGGAACTTCTGCTGCCATCCCCATGCATCACCGTCATAATGATGCACAGACGACACCTGCAACGCAATATTAGATTTAAATCTGTGCCGGTAATAAATCTCCAGACGGTTATATATGCCCTTATCGGTTTTATAGAACGGCTCGCCGAAATACAGCTCCGAACTATATGAAGGCTGACCATCGATGGTTCCCGAATAATAAGGCATCAGGTTGTTACCGAGATACAGTGTATTGTAAATGCCGAAGCCCCAACGTTCAAGACGCAGTTCCAACTGCACACCGCCGGGCGATACGAATTCGCCTATGTACCTTCTGTCGTTCTGCAATGACTGAAGCCATCCTGCCCGCAATGACATCTGCTGAAAAGACGGGAGATAATGCGTAAAATCAATTCCGACGTATGGGTACAACAATATGTTGTCCACTACACCGCGCACCGTTTCCGAACCTGCAAAATGATACATGCGGGCATTGTAGCCTGCATAAAACGCACCACAATCAATATTGCCCGCAGAGAATATGCTAAATTTCTCACGCATGTCGCCACGCGCCATACCGTTCCAGTCGAGTACCAGTTCCACATGTCCGTACCGGCCGACATACTGTCCTGCCAGACCATCTATATTGTTGTCATACCACGACAGATAATCGCTGAAAAAAGCATACGAATAATTGCCGATAAGATTGCGTCGTGAAAAACGCCCGAGGAATGCTCCAAACTTGTCGTCACGATAACGGTAATACAACACCATTTCGTCCATCAGACGCGTTCCTGCCCCGAAATTATTCATGACATCTATACCGGCCATTATGGCATTACCATGGCCCCACCCGATACCGACCTGAGGCGTCAGTCTCGCGGCAAAGTTGGTGACAGACGCATCATTTACCATGCCCGCATACTCCTTGTTGTCGAACCTAAAATCGAAATCAACATTCCACAGAAACTTCTGGGCCGTCACAGGCCATGACACCATTATTACCGCCAGCGCCGCCGCTATACGCAATACACTCATTATACCATTTATTTTACGTGCTGCAAATATAATAAGCAGTGGCATTGCACATGCACAAAAGCCGTTAAAAGTCGCTGGCAAAACGCGCATAATACATTCAAAAAACGTATATTTGCTCCACTAAAAACTTAGAGATATGGCTTGTAATATTTCTCCTGCTGAGCGCAGCTCAATCATAGCCCTGATGAACAGGGAGATAGTTCCGGCGATAGGCTGTACAGAACCTATCGCAGTTGCATTGTGTACGGCCCGTGCCGCCGAAGTACTCGGACGTCGTCCCGAACACATTTCCGTACAACTTAGTGCCAACATGCTGAAGAATGCCATGGGTGTAGGTATTCCCGGCACCAATGGCATGATTGGTCTTCCGATTGCCATTGCGCTTGGTGCATTGTTCGGCAAATCGTCCTATGGTCTCGAGGTTCTGCGCGACGTCACTTCTGCCGATGTTGAGGAGGGACGCAAGTATATGGAAAGCAATGCCATATCGGTAGGTCTAAAAAAAGAGAGCTGCGACATTCTCTATATAGAGGTTGAAGCGACTGCAGGCAATGACCGAGCAGTGGCAATTATCGAAAAAAACCACACAGGTTTCACCCACATCGAACGCAACGGCGAAGTGCTCCTGTCGGCAAATGCCGCATCGGGTGTAGCAGGAGGAAGTGATGCCCCTGTACTCAGCATGCGCAAGGTATTTGACTTTGCGACTACCGCTCCCATCGAAGAACTGACATTCATCACCAAAGCTGCCGAAATGAATAAAAACGCAGCAGAGATGTCATTCAAAGGCGATTACGGCCACTCGCTGGGGCGTATGCTCAGAGGCAACATGGAACAACACATCATAGGCGACACGATACTCTCCCGCATTCTTTCCTACACTTCCGGTGCATGTGACGCCCGCATGAGCGGTGCCATGATACCAGTAATGAGCAACTCAGGCAGCGGCAACCAGGGCATCTCCTCCACTCTTCCTGTGGTTGTATACGCAGAACAAACCGGAGCTACAGAGGAACAGCGTATACGTGCATTGATACTCAGCAGCCTCACGGTAATATATATCAAACAGAGCCTCGGCCGTTTGTCTGCACTCTGCGGATGCGTGGTCGCAGCAACAGGTTCAAGTTGCGGTATCACCTACCTAATGGGCGGCGGTTACGATGAAGTAACATATGCAGTAAAAAACATGATTGCAATCCTTGCCGGCATGATATGCGACGGTGCCAAACCAAGTTGTTCACTCAAGGTTGCCAGCGGTGTTTCCACATCGGTACTCGCTGCAATGCTCGCCATGGAACACAAGTATGTTACAGGAGCAGAAGGTATCATTGACGACGATGTCGATAAATCCATACTTAACCTTACCAGCATCGGTCGCGTAGGTATGGCTGAAACCGACAAAATGATACTCGACATAATGACATCTAAATAATATCCGAAATGAATTATACAAAAGCGGGAACATTTCTGTTCCCGCTTATTTCTTATCTAATAGCAGCATAAAACAATCAGCCCGAAAATGCGTATTCCGGGCTGACAGATAAATGCAGAACAGTTACTTGAATTCTACCAACGAATGTCCTGTCATTTCCGCAGGTTGCGGTACTCCCATAAGCGCCAATACGGTAGGCGCAACATCAGCAAGAACACCATTCTTCACAGATGCTACACGGTCTGAGACCACAATGATGGGCACCGGATTGAGTGAATGCGCCGTATTGGGTGTACCATCTGGATTGATGGCATTGTCGGCATTACCGTGGTCGGCAATAACAACAACCTCATATCCGTTCTTTACGGCCGTATCGATAACCTCGCCAGCGCACTGGTCAACGGCCTTAACGGCCTTAACTATAGCATCATAGACGCCCGTATGCCCCACCATGTCGCCGTTGGCAAAGTTAAGGACAATAAAATCGAACCTGCGTGACGACAATGCACCGACAAGAGCATCCTTAACTTCATAGGCACTCATTTCAGGCTTGAGGTCGTAGGTATCAACCTTCGGAGATGGTATGAGAATACGTTCTTCGTTGTTAAATTTCTCTTCCCTGCCGCCATTTAGGAAGAATGTCACATGAGCATATTTCTCGGTTTCAGCTATGCGCAGCTGCGTCAATCCGAGCGATGCCACATATTCGCCTATAGTATTCTTGACATTCTCTTTGTCGAAGAGTATGTGCACACCACGGAACTTTGAGTCATAAGGAGTCATGGTGCAATAGTAAAGCGGCATGGTGTGCATACCATGGTCGGGCATGTCTTCCTGTGTCAACACTATCGTAAGTTCCTTGGCCCGGTCATTACGGAAGTTGAAAAAGATAACGACATCATTTTCCTTAATAGTACCTATGGGCTTGTCATGGTCATCGACTGCAACTATAGGCTTGATGAATTCGTCGGTAATACCATTATCATACGACTTCAATACACTGGCTACCAAATCTGTGGACTTTTCTCCCTCGCCGTTCAGCAACATGTCGTATGCAACCTTGACACGCTCCCAGCGTTTGTCGCGGTCCATTGCATAGTAACGGCCCACAATCGATGCAATCTTCACCGATGTGCCGTAAATATGGTGCTGCAACTGTTCTATGAAGCCCTTGCCGCTGTGCGGGTCAGTATCACGACCGTCCATGAAACAGTGTACGAATGCATTTTCAGCACCGAATGCACCTGCCATGTCACACAGTTTGAAGAGATGTTCTAGTGAGCTGTGTACGCCTCCGTCCGAAACAAGACCCATGAAATGCACGCTGACACCCTTTGCAACGGCATATTCGAAAGCGGCCTTAAGTTCCTTGTTCTCCATGATGGAGTTGTCGGCTATCGCACGGTTTATCTTCATGAGGTCCTGATATACCACGCGACCTGCACCTATATTGAGGTGGCCTACTTCGGAGTTACCCATCTGACCGTCCGGCAAGCCTACATTCTCGCCGTCGGTACGCAATTGTGCGTGCGGATATTTCTCTTCCAGCGCATTAAGATACACCGGATGTGCACTCCACACCACATCACCTCGCGAATGGTCGCCTTTGCCCCATCCGTCGAGTATCATCAACAATACTTTCTTGTCTATCATAAACCTAACCTGAATAACAATTCTACCTGTTAATGGCCGAGCTTTTCATAAATCAGCTGTTTGGCCTTTTCCATAGCTGCGTCAAGACCTTCGGGACGCTTGCCGCCGGCCATTGCGAAGAACGGCTGACCGCCACCGCCACCCTGTATTTCCTTGGCCGCCTCGCGCACTACGTTCGAAGCGTTGACACCAGCAGCAACCACATCATCACCGAGTATCACGGCCATGTTGACCTTGCCATCGGCTTTCGAACCCAACACCAATGCGATGTTACGCACACGGCTTCGTAACATAAATGCCAAGTCGCGGAAATGGTCGGCAGGCAACATTACTTCAGCTGTATGTACTGTTACCTTCTCATCGTACGAGAATTCCACAAGCAGTTTATCTACAAAAGATGAAAGCTTTTCCTTCATAAGCTCTTCCATCTTATGATGGAGTTCGGCATTGTCTTCGAACATCTTCTTCACGGCCTGTATTACTGACGGACTGTTCACGAGTTGCTGCAAATCCTGCATGGTATCCTGCATTACATAAACGAGGTCTTCGGCCTTGGCGCCAGTCACTGCCTCAATACGACGAACACCTGCCGATATGGCGCTCTCCGATACAATGCGGAAGTAACCGATATTACCTGTAGCCGACGCATGCGTACCACCACACAATTCAAACGAATCTCCGAACTGAATAGTACGTACCACATCGCCGTATTTCTCACCGAACAACATCATTGCACCCGACTTGCGAGCTTCCTCTATCGGGCAGTTGCGGTTTTCTACCAACGGATAGTTGGCCCTTATGGTTGCATTCACCATACGTTCCACTTCGCGGAGCTGCTCGGCAGTAACCTTCTGGAAATGCGAGAAGTCGAAACGCAGATAATCCGGATTTACGAGCGACCCCTTCTGCTCGACATGCTTTCCGAGCAATGTCCTCAGGGCATGGTGAAGCAAGTGTGTAGCAGTATGGTTGTTGGCAGATGCAGTCCTGCGTTCCTTGTCAACGACAGCCACAAAATCTGCTGCAGGATTTTCCGGCAGGCTCTCGGCAATATGCACTATGAGGTTGTTCTCCCTCTGAGTATCGGTAATAACGATGCGTTCGTTGGCATTCTCAATATAACCGTTGTCACCTACCTGACCACCCATGTTGGCATAGAAAGGCGTACGGTCAAACACGAGCTGATAGAAGGTACGGCCCTTGGTGGCAACCCTGCGGTAACGTGTGATGTGCATGTCGACAGTCAGCGTGTCATAACCGACAAATTCAGTTTGCTCCTCGTCATGTACCATTACCCAGTCATCCGTATCTACAGCTGCTGCATTGCGCGAACGCTCTTTCTGCACCGCCAACTCCTTCTCGAATCCGACCATATCGACTCCCAAACCGTTCTCTCGCGAAATGAGTTCGGTAAGGTCTATAGGGAAACCATATGTATCATAAAGCAGAAAAGCATCCTTGCCGCTTATTTCCTTCTGTCCCTCACTCTTAGCGCGGCGCATAACACCGTCAAGAAGGTTTATACCTGTCGAAAGAGTGCGCAGAAATGCAGCTTCTTCTTCCTGTATAACACTTGTTATAAGTGTTTTTTGTGCCACAAGTTCAGGATACTGCACTCCCATCTGTTCTGCCAGAGTATCCACCAGCCGACAAATGAACGGTTCGTTAAAACCAAGATATGTGTATCCGTAACGCACAGCACGGCGAAGAATACGTCGTATTACATATCCTGCCTTAACATTTGATGGCAACTGTCCGTCAGCTATCGAGAATGCAATTGCACGCAGGTGGTCAGCTACCACACGCATCGCCACATCGCACTTGGCATCATCACCGTAATGTTTGCCTGACATTTCGCCTATCTTGCCAATGAGCGGCTGAAAAACATCCGTGTCGTAGTTGCTGCGCTTACCCTGCATTATCATGCAAAGACGCTCAAAGCCCATACCTGTATCTACATGATGATTGGGAAGCTCCTCAAGAGAGCCGTTTGCCTTACGGTTATACTGCATGAATACAAGATTCCATATCTCTATCACCTGCGGATGGTCGCGATTGACAAGTTCCCTACCGGGCTGTGCCGCACGTTCTTCGTCCGGACGCAAATCAAAATGGATTTCACTGCACGGGCCGCAGGGACCGGTATCGCCCATTTCCCAAAAGTTATCCTTCTTGTTGCCGCGCAGAATATGGTCTTCGGGAAGGAAGCGTTTCCAATAGTCGTAAGCCTCGCTGTCAAACGGCACACCATCTTCTTCGCTGCCTTCGAACACGGTCGCATAGAAACGTTCTTCCGGCAAACCGTACACTTTGGTAAGCAGTTCCCAAGCCCATTCAATAGCCTCTTTCTTGAAATAATCACCGAACGACCAGTTGCCAAGCATCTCGAACATTGTATGGTGATACGTATCGTGCCCCACTTCATCGAGGTCATTATGCTTACCCGACACACGCAGGCACTTCTGCGAATCGGCAGCACGCGAATATTTGGCAGGACTATTGCCCAAAAATATATCTTTGAACTGGTTCATACCGGCATTCGTAAACATGAGTGTCGGATCGTTCTTCACTACCATAGGCGCTGAAGGTACTATGGTATGTTGCTTCCCTTTGAAGAAATCCAGGAAGGTCTGCCTTATCTGATTAGCATCCATAAACAGCTGTACGACTAAATATTATCTATTTTTTGAATGTTTTTGCTTTACAATACCCACCCTAAAGACAGGCAATTTGGGTTGTAAAATTACGCAAATTCTTATAACTTTGTATATTAAGTTTGATTTAATTTACCACATGTGCGGTACACACTGCACATCACACGGATGAAAGACAAGGAATACAGGTTTAATCATGAAACCCTTAAATTCGAAGCGGTAAAGAGACCGCTTCGTCTGCGCATTTATAGGTTAATGCGCAAGGGTATCTTCGTCATCATCGTAGTGTGTATCATAAACCTGATATTTTCGTTTGTTTTCCATACTCCGAAAATGAAACGGCTGGCCCGCGAAAACGAAGACATACTAAAAAAATATGAGGTGCTGGACGACCGCATATCGGAAGCAGAACGTCGTATAGAGGCTATGCACGAACGTGACATATATGTTTATCGTCCTCTGTTCGGAGCCGACACACTGACGGTGGATGGTATCTACACACCGTATCCCGATTCGGTATATGACGACCTTAAGGATGCTCCCAACAGCGAACGTCTAATATCGGCATGGAAATCTATCGACCAGGCCACACGCAGCCTCTACCTGCAATCGCTATCTCTTGATGAACTTCAGAAGCTGGCATCAGACAAAGAACGTATGGCCACTGCAATGCCGGCCATATGGCCAATAGACCGACGTAACCTCCGCAACAATCTCAGTTCATACGGACGACGCTTCCACCCTATATACAAACGCTACATCATGCATGCTGGTCTCGACATGCCTGCTGACATAGGCGACCCAGTATATGCAACGGCCAATGGTGTGGTTGAGTCCACAAGCATAGGATTGCGCCGAAGAGGATATGGCCAACAGATACTCATCGACCACGGGTTCGGCTACAAAACACGTTATGCCCACCTGTCACGCATAGACGTCAAACCAGGTCAACAGGTACTGCGCGGCGAACAAATAGGCTGTGTAGGCAACACTGGAGGCTCCACCGGCCCACATCTGCACTACGAGGTTATTTACAGGGGACGGACCGTCAATCCTGTCAACTATTTCCGTCGCGACATGAGTCCTGAAGATTTCGAGCACATAATACAGGCGGCACGTGAAACCACTTATGAAGTAATGGAATAACCATGGCACGAAACAAGGACAACGACATATTTCCGCCGCTTGACAACAAGAGAGCGAAGATGCAACGCTTGTTTTCTAAACTTTGCATCAACCTATTGGTGCTTCTTGGTGCCGGCACATTATATTATGTCATATTCGCCATGCTGTTCGACACTTCTGAGGAATATGCGCTACGCAAATCCACAGAACGACTGACACGCGAATACGAGCGGTTGTCAGCCCGTATTGATGAAGTGGAGGCTGTATTAGATAATGTTGCACGGCGCGACAGCAATGTTTTCGAAATCATGTTCGAAGCGGAACCCAACGACAACGACTACACCACCATGCGAGGCGAAAGACGCGCCACCCTCATGGCTCTTGACAACACACGCCTTGGTCAACGTCTCGAAAAGCATACGGCATCACTCGAGCAGCAACTTCATGTCCTCGACAGCACATTTTCCAGAATACATGCGGCAACACAAACTCTTAACGACAAAAAATACAACATACCGTCAATACAGCCCGTCATCAACGACGGTCTCACGCTGCTGACAGCATCATTCGGAATGCGCATGCATCCGTTCTACAAGAGCCTTACACAACATAACGGGGTGGACTTTACCGTTCCTGAAGGGACCCGTATATTTGCAACAGCCGACGGCGTGGTCAAGGAAGCTGCCCGACGTCCATCCTCCACAGGGTTTACTGTGGTAATTAATCATGGCAACGGATACGAAACACGTTACAATCACCTAGAGAAACTTCTCGTACGCCAGGGGCAGCGTGTCAGCCGCGGTGACATTATAGCCCTCTCCGGCAATTCGGGCCTATCGCTTGTGCCTCATCTGCATTACGAGGTACGTTACAAAGGAGAGCCGGTAGACCCTGTCAACTATTTCTTCATGGAATTGACTGCTACCCAATACGACCGGCTGAAACATATTGCACGCAGCGGCATGCAATCATTCGACTGACACACATCAACCAACCAAAATGAAATGGGCCATACTGTTCGGTATGGCCCATTTCCCTTCTTTCATTATATTTTATTATTTCTGCTGCGGAAGGTCGGTCGGGTCCTTCATTATCATGCTTTTGTCAACGCGGATGTGTACGTTGTTATCCACCTCGATAAGTACATAAGTATCCTTAACTTCCTTTATCTTGCCGTAGATACCGCCTGCGGTGATAACCTTCTGGCCAACCTCAAGAGAATTACGGAAATTATTCAACTCTTTCTGACGTTTTTGCTGAGGACGTATCATAAAGAAATACATCACAACAAAAATGAGGACCATCATAATGATGAAGCTCAAACCACCGCCCTGCTGTGCCGCAGCCTGCTGCAAATAAATCATGCTCAAATTCATTACTGTAATTTAATATATTTTAATGTTATTGTTTTGCAAATATAACCCTTTTCCGCGAACATGCAATTAGTCACAACAATTTATCACTCAATGTATGCATCCATGTAAAATGTCAGTGGCTGCGGACGAAGCGTCGTCACAATGTTCACTTTTTTGAGAATATAACCACGGTATCCGCCCGAATCGAACGACACGGATAATATCTTTTCTTCTCCAGGAGCCACAGGCTGCCTGTCATACTCGGAGAATATGCATCCGCAATCCGAATCGACCTTGCCCACTACCATGGGGACACTTCCTGAATTGCGTACACGGAATTCCTTAACGATACGTTCACCTTCGCGCATACGCCCCAGATGTACCGTATCAGGCAACTCTCCGAGAGTAACGGTATCCGCTACGCAGAATACCATTCCCCCTGAAGAACGCACCGCCGTCTGTTTCTGACGGCATGACAACATAAATACCCCCACCGCCGTCAACGACAGCAACATCCAAATATACGGTTTCATTATTCGAGCAGTCCCCTTCCTGTTTTATGTATGCGGTCCTCGCTGCGAAGTGCCTCCACAATCTTGTCCAACACACCATTGATAAACAGGCTGCTGGCAGGAGTGCTGTAATACTTGGCGATTTCGATATACTCGTCAAGAGTTACCTTCACGGGTATCGAATCGAAACAGAGTATTTCGGCCATGGCGCAGGCAATAATTATATTGTCGAGAAACGCTATACGCTCAACATCCCAGTTGGTCGTGAACTTCTCTATATATTCCTGATATTCCGTAAAATTGACAATGGTTTTACGGAAAAGCTCCTTGGTGAATGCTAAATCATCCTCGCTCTTGTATTCACGCCTGAGGGGCAGTTCATCCTGCTTTTCTCGGCAATTTTCAAGAGTACGTACAACCATTATCAGAGCAAAATCTATATCGTCGCACCAAAGTATCGACTGTTCTTCAACCGCATCGGACAACATGTCATTATTCTGTACCGTTTCGATATAAAAATCCTCCACTAAAGATTTGTCAGTGGTATAGCGGTTTTCCGTGAGCTGCATGTATTTTTTATAATACTCGCTCTCTGTCATAAGAGTATATAGGTGCTTGACAAGTTCTGGATAACGTCCCCAGCCCAAGCCCTGTTTTTCAAGGCGTACATTAAGAGCTTCGCTCTCCTCAATCTGAGCAATTACGGCATTGTTGACAAAATTACGGTTGGGATGCAGGTCCGAATAGGTAGGCAATTTCTTTTTGAGACCCAATTCGATACGTTCGTCCGCGTATGCCTTTACATCGGCCACGAGACGCAACATCTGAAAATAAAGGTCATATGCCTTATCTATACTGGCAATAAGGTTTTTCTCCGAAGCCGGCATCGATTCACTACCCGACTTGTAATGGGCATAAAGTGCCTTGATAACTTTTATTCTTAAGAACCTGCGACTGAACATATATTTGCTGTGTTTGGCTGCAAAGATAATTCATTTTTCCCACAGGTATGATAATTAGCAGAAAACGGACTAACTTTTGTTTGTAAGAAGTTATCTTTGCAGAACCAAATTTGAAGACTCCAAGCATGGAATACGACCTCATAGTCATAGGCGGCGGAGCCGCAGGACTTATGGCAGCTGGGACGGCTGCATCCGAAGGACGCCGTGTGCTGTTGCTCGAAAAAATGGAAAAGCCGGCACGCAAGATACGCATAACCGGCAAAGGCCGGTGTAACCTCACAAACATAAAACCTGCCGAAGAATTTCTCGAAAAGGTACAGGTCAACCGCGACTTTTTCATACCGGCCTACAACTCATTCGGCAATAAGGCTCTCGTACGCTTTTTCGAAAAGCGCGGCGTCAAACTGGTCACAGAACGCGGCGGCAGAGTTTTTCCTGCCAGCAGCAAGGCTTGGGATATAGCCGATGCGCTGGTTGACTGGTGCCGTGACGAAGAGGTTGAAATCTCGTGTCAGTCTCGGGTGGAAGAAATATTGCTGCTCGGCAATAAGATACGCGGTGTAAATTACAGAACAAAACGCGGTTTCGTTCGCAAAGTCGAGGCACCTGCCATAATAATATGCACCGGCGGAGCATCATATCCTGCCACCGGCTCAACAGGCGACGGTTATGCTCTTGCCCATAAGCTAGGCCACAACATCGAACCGATACGTCCGTCGCTCGTGCCGCTCGAAACACAACTCGAAGAAAAAAACATTTTAAGCGGTCTGCAGCTTCGCAACGTTGCCGTAAGATTGCTGGTTGACGGAGAGTCTGTTGCCGAAGAGTTCGGCGAAATGTCATTCTCGATACGAGGTGTAGAAGGAGCTGTAATCCTGCGCATGAGTCGCAAAGCCGTAGATGCGCTCATAGAAGACCGCATAGTGGAATTATCCATCGACCTTAAACCAGCACTTGACTACACTACCCTTATGGCCCGCATTCAACGTGAAATGGAAGTGCTGAATGGCAACAACGTAATGTCCGATCTGTTACGCAAACTCGCGCCGCGTCAATTGATACCAATCATTGCCAAAACAATGGGCAGTCATCCGAAACGTCTGCTCCGCCAGGCAGGTGAAGACATTCCAGAACGTCTAATCAAAGCACTCAAGGATATCCGCATTCCAATAAGCGGCTACAGGCCTTTTGAAGAAGCCATAGTTACGGCCGGCGGAGTCGACGTACACGAAGTTAATCCCAACACACTCGAATCCAAACTCATCAAAGGCCTTTATTTCGCAGGAGAAGTACTGGACCTTGATGCCAACACCGGCGGATACAACCTGCAGATAGCCTTTTCTACGGGTCGACTGGCAGGACATTTAAAACATGAAGATTAAGGAACGTCTTTTCCGTACAGCTGCCAAGGCAGCCGCAGGATGTCGCATACGACATTTTCGCGGTCACGGCGTGCATTCGCCATTCGCCTACCGAATAGTACGCACCATATATATGAAACGCCACACGCTTCCCGCCTGCGGCGTGGTATATGATGCCCTGCTAAACGCCAAATGCGACAGAGACGGAGCCCGTATTATACAAGCCATTTTCAATGACACAGGTTGCGATAGCTGCATGTTGAACGGTCATTTAATAACCACTGCCAATTACGGCAACAAACAATGCCTCGTAATTCATACAAACATGCAATATGCTATCAACGACAACAATGTATACATTACTTGTTTTGTCATGCCGCGCCGCAACAAGTCATATTACCAGGCATGTATGCAAGCGGTCAAAAATCATGACGGCATGAGCATAGACCTGCGCAGTGTTATTCTGCTTTTTCATGATGACCGTCTAAATAAAGAGCACATAAAATTATAACAAGATGAAGATATACACAAAAGGAGGCGACCAGGGCCACACTTCTCTGATTGGCGGCGAACGAGTTCCAAAATACGACTTACGAGTTGAGGCATATGGCACTGTAGACGAATTATCGGCACATGTAGCCATGTTGCGCGACATGCTTACCCTTCATGGCATAACCGAATTTGATACCGATCTCATTGAAATACTTCGCATTTTAATGAGCGTAGAAGCCTTGATGGCAATAGGCAAAGATGGCAACGACAAAGTCAAGGATACCACAGCACCTGCAATTTCTGCACTTGAAACAAGAATTGACGAAATAAGTGCCCTACTCCATCCTATCGAGAAATTTACCATACCTGGAGGTCACACCATTGTGTCACAGGCACATATATGTCGCACCATATGCCGGCGCGCTGAGCGACGTGCAGATTTGGCTGCCTCCGAACATGAATTGTCACCAAACGCATTAATGTACTTGAACCGATTGTCCGACTACCTTTATGTCTTGGGGCGTCGGCTGACAAGTATACTTAATATACGTGAAACGCTATGGGAGCAATAAACAATCTCGGATTAACAATAAGCTACCATCAATCTACGTTCAAGGTACATGTTGAGTGAATGGAAATTTATTGTTTATGTAATATAAAGATGGTTGCATGTCAGAAATTTTTCCATATATTCGCATTCCTGAATTTAAAGATGACAACTTAAATACAGACCTACTATGTATTGGACATTAGAGCTTGCATCCAAACTTGAGGATGCTCCGTGGCCTGCCACTAAAGACGAATTAATAGACTATGCCGTACGTTCAGGCGCTCCATTGGAAGTCATAGAGAACCTTAACGAAATAGAGGACGAAGGCGACATATACGAAAGCATCGAGGATATATGGCCCGACTACCCCAGCAAAGACGACTTCTTCTTCAACGAGGAAGAATATTAATGCGTTTTTAAGCGCGAAATAATCGTTAAATCCCTGTTAATCAGATAGATTAGCGGGGATTTAATTTGTTTGGACAACAGTGTTTGACCGCCTCAGATGGCGCGGTTTGTTTGGACAAAATGCAATTTTTGGAGGAGAAATCGGGATTTGTTTGGACAAAATTCATTACCTTTACAGAGGTTTGTGAGTATTGCCGCAA
>CALVCL010000007.1 GCA_944326085.1 uncultured Tidjanibacter sp. | reverse complement strand
AAAGGTAAGAACTTTTCTTCATCCTCCAAAAAAATTCGAAGATTTTTTTAAGAAAAAGTTGCAAGGCAAAACATCGGATTTTAAACCCAAAAAAGCTAAACCCTACCTCGCTATCCCCAAGCCTTTCAGCCTCGGAACCCGCTCAGTGCCTTGCCTTTATCTAAAGAACCTCTCCTTAAAAACTCCCGTTTATTTCCGAAAGCGGGTGCAAAGATAATAAACCTATATCATATCTTCCAAATTTATCCCACACTTTTTTCAATACTTTTTTAACCACTCTACATTAACCGACTAATAAACACATACTTATACCACACATCCCACAAAAAAACAGATGCATAAATAAAGACTATCCGCACCACAATATTTCAGAAACAATATTGTTGCACATATATGATACTATTATTAAAAACAGCAAAGCAAAACCCATTTCCAAAAAATAATCAGTATCTTTAAGCGTTTTAGCAAACCGCCGCCGGCGGACAGACAACGAATTACAATTTTATGTATATGGATAGCAATAACAATAAAGAACACCTTCTCCGCCCCGATCGCCTGTTCGAGGTCAGCTGGGAAGTCTGCAACAAGGTAGGAGGAATACACACCGTCGTAGCGACTAAAGCACAAACCATGGTTGAAGCTCTCGGCGATAAATATATAGCCATCGGACCCGACATACATCGCGAAGGTGACAATCCTGAATTTGAGGAAGACCACAGCCTTCTTGCCGATTGGCGTCAGATGGTCTACAACAATGGCATTCGAATACGTATAGGCCGCTGGAAAATAAGCGGACGGCCTCTTACTATACTTGTCGACTTCAGTTCCTTCATCAACAACAAGGACAACATTCTCAAAAAAATGTGGGAAGTATATCATGTCGACTCCATAAGCGGCCAGTGGGACTACATAGAACCAGTTCTGTTCGGATTTGCAGCAGGTAAAGTGATAGAAAGCTATTGCAGCATGTTCTGTACGCCCAACGAACAGCCGGCTGCACACTTCCACGAATGGATGACCGCAAGCGGCGGGCTGTACCTGCACGACCGCTCGCCATACACTGCCACGCTGTTCACCACACATGCCACCGTCGTAGGACGCAGCATAGCCGGAAACGGCATTCCTTTGTACAAACAGCTTCCGGAGCTAAACGCAAACGACCTCGCCCGACAGTTCAATGTCGTAGCCAAGCATTCACTCGAAAAAACAGCGGCCGCCAATCACGACTGTTTCTGTACAGTCAGCGACATCACCGCACAGGAATGCCAATCCCTGCTCTCCAAGAAACCGGACATCGTCACGCCGAACGGCTTTGAAGACAGTTTTGTATGGCCGGCACAGGAACTAACCGCAAAGCGAACCGAAGCACGCACTCTGATGCTAAAAATTGCTGAAGCATGTCTAAACTGCAAATTCGAGCAGGAACCATTCATAGTCGGCACAAGTGGCCGGTATGAGTTTCACAACAAAGGTATCGACGTGTTTATCGATGCATTGAAAACCCTCGCCGACAAGAACCCCGCCAAAGACATCCTTGCCTATATCACCGTACCTGCAGGCAACAACGGTCCCCGCAAGGACCTTGCCGCACATTTGGCAGACAGTTCCTTGCCCATCGACCCGGCACAGATAGCATACACTACACACTATCTTTCCGCGCCCGACTGGGATCCGATTGTCAATGCCCTCAAGGGTAGCACCATTAACACTCCACAAAGCCGCGTGAAACTTATATTTGTCCCATCCTACCTAGATGGAAACGACGGCATATTCAACATACACTACTATGAACTCCTGTCCGGCATGGATGCCACGGTTTTCCCGTCCTACTACGAGCCGTGGGGATACACTCCGCTCGAAAGCGCCGCATTCTCGGTTCCGACCATAACCACTACACTGGCCGGCTTCGGACTATGGGCTGCGGCACGCAAGCCTACCGACAAGGGTGTAACGGTAATAGAACGTACCGATGACAATGGCGCAACGGTGACTATCGAAATAGCCGACAGACTTGCCGACTATGCAGCCATGGACTCTACAGCCAGTGCCGCCGCACGCCGCGAAGCACGCGCCATTGCCGACACGGCATTGTGGAAAAACCTCTCAGAATACTACTGGCAGGCTTACGACATTGCACTGCGCGCTGCGGGACAACGCAATAAGCGTGCGATATACGACGGCGGTTCCTATAACGAGCAGGTCAACTTCGTAAAACAACAGCTCATTTCGGACCGCCCAAACTGGACACGCCTTATGGTAGAGGTATCTCTTCCCGAAAGGCTCCGTCCCCTGGAAATCATGTCTCGCAACCTGTTGTGGTCATGGGCTCCAGGTGCCAAGGAGATGTTCGAATACATCGACTCCAAACTTTGGGAGGAATGCAACCGCAATCCCATTATATTCCTCGACCAACTCAGCGCCAAACGTCTAGAAGAGCTCGAACACGACGAAGCATTCCTGGTCAAAATGGATACCGTATACGCCTTGTTCCAAAGCTATATGGCCCAAAAAGCGGAACAGCAGAAGCCACGCATAGCCTACTTCAGCATGGAATACGGACTGCACAGTTCCCTGAAAATTTATTCAGGCGGTCTAGGTATACTTGCCGGCGACTACCTCAAGGAAGCCAGCGACACCAACGTCTCGATGGTAGCCGTAGGCTTGCTGTACCGCTACGGCTACTTCACCCAGAAACTGTCGGCTACCGGCGCACAGGAAGCCAGCTACGAAGCACAGGACTTCAACAAACTGCCGATAACTCCCGTACGTGACGAGGCAGGCAACTGGTGTTGTGTACAAGTATTTTTCCCTGGCCGAACTGTAACTGCCCGAATATGGAAATGCGAGGTAGGACGCACAGACCTCTACCTGCTCGATACAGATCATGACCTCAACCTGGCCGAAGACCGTTCAATAACCCACCATCTGTATGGCGGTGATCTCGAAAACCGTTTCCGTCAGGAAGCACTGCTAGGTGTCGGAGGCATACGGGCACTCGAAAAACTAGGCATCAAGGCCGACATATACCACTGCAACGAAGGCCATGCAGCATTCATCGGATTCGAACGCATTCACAACCTCATTAGGGAATGCAAACTGTCATTCAGCGAGGCCCTCGAAGTGGTACGAGCCTCGGCCCTGTTCACGACCCACACCCCCGTGCCTGCAGGTCACGATGCCTTTCCCGAGGCTATGCTGCGACAATACATGTCGCACTACCCGGCCCGCCTCGGCATAACATGGGAACAGTTCATAAATCTCGGCAAAACAAACCCAAATGACCCATCGGAAAAATTTTCCATGAGCGTACTGGCCAGCAACCTGTCGCAGGAGATAAACGGCGTAAGCTGGCTTCACGGCAAGGTAAGCCGTGAACTGCTTGGCAACATATGGCCAGGATATTTCCACGACGAGCTGCACATCGGATATGTAACCAACGGCGTACACTTCCCGACATGGGTCTCTTCCAACATGCGCCGCATGTATTCCAAATATTTGCCGGAAAGCTTCAGCAAAGGACGCTACGACATAAACGCATGGCAGAAGGTCAAGGAAATTCCTGACGATGAGTTCTGGATGGAAAAGCAGAAACAGAAAAACAAACTTCTACGCCACATCCGCCAATACTATATGGCTCCGGAACAGAGCAATATGACATCACCGCAGGGCATGGTTAAAATCATGGAGGCATTCCGCCATGATGCGCTAACGATAGGTTTTGCACGCCGTTTCGCCACCTACAAGCGTGCCAATCTGTTATTTACCGACCTTAAACGTCTTTCGGCGATTGTCAATAATCCTGAACGTCCCGTACGGTTTGTATTCGCAGGCAAGGCACATCCGAACGACATTCCCGGACAAGATCTTATAAAACGTATCGTGGAAGTTGCTGCAATGCCTGAATTCGCAGGCCGCATATTCTTTCTGGCCAATTACGATATGGACATCGCACGCCGCATGGTACAGGGTGTCGACATGTGGCTCAACACACCGACCCGTCCGCTCGAAGCCTCCGGCACAAGTGGCATGAAGGCGGCAATGAACGGTGTCATGCAGTTCAGCGTATTGGACGGCTGGTGGGTTGAAGGCTACAAGAAAGAGGCTGGCTGGGCTCTTCCGATGCAGAGCTTCTACGAAGACTCCAATTACCAAAACGAACTTGATGCTTCTATGATATACCGCACCCTAGAGGAGGAAATCGTACCGCTCTACTACGACAGAGGGGAAGACGGTATTCCTCACCGCTGGATAGCGACCATGAAGAACTGCGTAGCCGATGTCGCCTCCAACTTCACAACAAACCGCATGCTGGCCGACTACGAGGAGAGATACTACAGCAAGTTGTGGGAACGCAGCAAGAAAATGCGCGATGATGACTATGACATGGCACGACGCATAGCGGCATGGAAAAGACGCGTCAGCGCAGAGTGGAACAAGGTCAAGGTTATCAGCGTACGCCAGTTCGATATGGGCCGCGAAGCTATAATAGTCAACAAGCCATACCACATCGAAACGGTTGTCGACGTAGGCGGTCTCAATCCAGAAGATATCGGTGTGGAACTTATAATAGCCGACCAGTTCGTACCCGGGTCCGACGTCAAGATTATAGACAAGACTCAACTGGAGATAACCGACGTACAAGGTAGCCTTGTCCGATATGCCGTTGATACCACTCCTACATACCCTGGTTCGTTCGACGTGGCAATAAGGATATACCCGAAAAATGACCTGCTCCCTCACCGCATGGACTTTGCGCTCGTAAAATGGGCCTAGCCATGAATATGTGCCGCAACTTGCAAATTTGTGTAGAATTGCATATATTTATAAGTATAAACAGTGACTGTTCACCGTATTCACACAACATACGGTGAATGGTTGCCCTACACGCCAAAGGCGTAACCCAACATACAAAAGGATAAAACTATGTCAGTCCTCGAATTCGACAAGAACCAACTCGGCAATCTGGAATATTCGCTGCAACGCGAAATGCTTTCCACCAACAGGGCCGGAGGCTATATGAGCACGACTATAGTATGTTGCAACACAAGAAAATACCACGGTCTGTTTGTCGGTCCGGTCATCGATGGCGACCAGAACGACTATGTCATGCTCTCCTCACTCGACGAAACTGTGCTTCAGCACGACCAGTCATTCAACCTTGCCATACACCGCTTCCCTGAGGTTTACGAACCCAAAGGGCATAAATACCTAATAGATTTCACATACACTCCCGTACAGACGCTCACCTACCGCGTAGGCGGTGTGTTGCTTCGCAAGGAGATACTGTGGATACACTCGCGCCCGCAGCTGCTGATACGATACACGCTCCTAGAGGCACGTTCACAAACGACGCTGCGACTGAGACCGTTCCTTGCTTTCCGCAACAAACATTCGCTCAGCAAGGCCAACTTCACGGCCGATGGCCACTCGTACCACATAGCAGGCGGCGTACGAAACAGGCTCTACGCCAACTTCCCGTGGCTCTACATGCAGGTTGACGCCCCGACCGCCGAATTCATACCGGCTCCGGACTGGTACTACAACTTCGAATACACCGAAGAACGCGAACGCGGCTACGACTACCTCGAAGACCTGCTCACGACAGGATATTTCGAGACCGAAATCACCAAGGACAAACCGGTGGTATTTTCATGCTCGCTCGAAGAGGTCGCCTCGCCCGAGGAGCTGAACGCCATGTTCGAAGCCGAAACGGCACGCCGCACACAAAAGGAGGACTTCCTGTCGTGTCTGCGTCATTCGGCCCGTCAGTTCATCGTCAAGAACGGCAGCGACACCGCCGTAGTGGCAGGCTACCCGTGGTTCGGACGCTGGGGACGCGACACATTCATTTCCCTGCCCGGCATCACGCTGACACAGGGACGTGCCGACGTCTGCATGGACGTGCTTGACACCATGACACGCGAAATGCAGGACGGACTGTTCCCCAACATGGGCACCGCATACAACTCCGTCGACGCCCCGCTGTGGTTCTTCTGGACCCTTCAGCAACTGGCCGCCCACACCTCCGACACGGAAGTATGGCAACGCTACGGCACCTTCATGAAGGACATCCTGAATGCCTACCGACGCGGAATAGGCAACGTCATCGCCGTACACGACAACGGCCTCGTATGGGCTTCGAACCCGTCACTAGCCATGACATGGATGGATGCCGTGGCTGACGGCAAACCCGTCACCGGACGTGACGGCTATCAGGTAGAAATAAATGCATTGTGGTATAACGCCATATGCTATACCCTCAAACTTGCCGCCGAAGCAGGCGACCGCAAATTCACGGACGACTGGAAAACCCTTCCCGACAAGATACGCGAATCTTTCCTGTCGCTGTTCTGGAGCGAGGAAACGGGATATTTGGCCGACTACGTGACCGAAAATGGCATACGCAACACTTTCGTAAGGCCCAATCAGGTCATTGCCTGCTCGCTCGACTATAAGATGCTCGACGAACGCCAACAGATAGCCGTTCTCGACACCATCCGCCGTCATCTTCTTACCTCCCGAGGATTGCGCACTCTGTCACCGCAAAATCCTCTATACAAGGGCCGCTACGAAGGTGACCAGCCAACGCGCGACAAAGCCTACCACCAAGGCTCCGTATGGGTATGGCCGCTCGAACATTATGTCAAGGCACGTTTCGACCTACGCGGACGCAATTATCTGCGCAATGCCGAGGAGCTTCTGAATGGGTTCAACGATGACCTCAGCAGCTACGGCATCGGTTCAGTGGCAGAATTATATGACGGTGACCCACCCCACACACAACGCGGTGCCATATCACAGGCATGGAGCGTCGGTGCCGTACTACGCATACAGGAGATGATAGACAAATGGAAAGCCGAACCGACAGACTACAAATAACCCCAATCCACGAAAAAGGAATGCCCACCAAACAGCATATAAGCCAAAGAATTACATGCTGCCGGTTTGCAATGTATTGAAAAGATAAAAGAAACAATATAGTTATGAGAGTATTGATGTTCGGCTGGGAATTCCCGCCCCACATAGCAGGAGGGCTAGGTACGGCAAGTTACGGACTCACGCGCGGGCTGGCGCACAACGGAGTAGAAGTCATCTTCGTCGTGCCGAAGGCGTACGGTGATGAAGACCAACGTTTCGCCCGCATCGTAAATGCGAGCGATGTTGAAGCCCTGTACTCCGGCGAAGAATATACCAACGAGCTGTGGAAGAAAGTTTCGTTCATACAAATAAACTCCAACCTTGTTCCCTACTCTTCACCCGAAGAATTCTCCACACTTGGCGAAACAGCCGTAAAAGATGGCGAAAAAAAGATACGCACCGGCGATGCATGGAGAGAACGCTACAACTTCTCCGGCACATACGGCACCAACCTCATGGAAGAGGTGGGACGCTATGCCATGGTTGCTGCGCAGGTCGCACGTGATCTTGAGGGTCAATTCGATGTCATACATGCCCACGATTGGCTTACATACTATGCCGGCATAGCCGCCAAGACAGTCTCCGGCAAACCGCTCGTCGTGCATGTTCACGCTACAGAGTTCGACCGAAGCGGTGAGAATGTCAACCCGACTGTCTACGCCATAGAGCGCGCCGGCATGGAAACCGCCGACAGAGTCATCACTGTCAGCAACCTAACACGCAACATAGCAATCACGAAATACGGCATCAATCCCGACAAGGTGGTCACGGTGCACAACGCCGTACGTTTTGCCGAGAACAGCGACGAAAAGATACAACGCGGACTGGATGACAAAATCGTAACGTTCCTCGGCCGCATTACATACCAAAAAGGACCCGACTACTTCGTAGAGGCAGCCGCCAAAGTACTCAAACGCGTCTCGAATGTACGCTTCGTTATGGCCGGCAGCGGCGACATGATGCACCATGTGGTACGCCGCGTGGCACAGCTCGGCATCTCTGACAGGTTCCACTTTACCGGTTTTCTCAAAGGGCCGGAAGTGAACCGTATGTTCGCCATGAGTGACGTATACGTCATGCCGTCCGTATCGGAACCTTTCGGCATCTCTCCGCTGGAAGCCATGAAATCAAACGTGCCGGTCATAATATCCAAACAATCCGGCGTGGCAGAAATCCTCTCATATGCTCTTAAGGTAGATTACTGGGATGTCGATGCAATGGCCGATGCGATATACGCGCTCATCACCTACCCTGCACTCGCCCGCATGTTCTCACACAAAGGCTTTGAAGAGGTGACTGGTCTGAAATGGGATACTGCTGCGGCAAAGGTCAAGAAAGTTTACGAAGACATGGTAGCCACACACTAGAAGACAATCATACGGTATGTATTCATTCACAAACAGAGATAAAAACTGCAACAACATATGAAAACCCTATCATTATGCTTCCGCATACACCAACCCATGCTATTGAAAATATACCGCTTCTTCAACATGGGAATAGACCACAATTATCTCGATGACGCACGCAACCGCGCCCTTATGCAACGTGCCTCTGCCCAATGCTTCCTGCCGATGAACAAAATGCTTCTCGACCTTATAAACGCCACCGATGGCAAACTCCGCGTAAGTTTCTATCTGTCGGGGTTGGTTGTAGAGCAGATGCGTTCCTATGCTCCCGATGCGCTGCAAAGTTTCCGCGACCTTGCTGCCACCGGATGCGTGGAATTCGTAGCAGGAACATATTCCGCTTCGCTTGCAGCATTGGCCGACGAAGACGAATTCCGTCTCGAAGCCGCCAAACACGCAGCCATGATAAAGGAAGAGTTCGGACAGACCCCGACAGCCTTTTTCAATACAGCCTTGCTCTACTCAGATGTCATAGGAGAAACGGTTGCCGACATGGGTTACCATACCATGCTGGCCGAAGGAGCAAAACACCTACTCGGCTGGAAAAGTCCAAACTATGTATACGCCAACCCCATGAACCAAAAGCTCAGACTAATGCTTCGCAACTACCGCCTCAGCGATGACATAATGTTCCGCTTCTCTGACAGGCGTTGGTCGGAATGGCCGCTGACGGCAGAGAAATACATTGACTGGATAGACGGCGACCGCGGCGAAGTTGTCAACATCTGCACCGACTACAGTGTTTTCGGGTTGTGGCAAAAGGCCGACAGCGGCATCTTCGACTTCTTCCGTGCATTTGTCATGCAGTCCATCGCCTCCGACCGCATAAGGTTTGCCACAGTATCAGATAATGCAGCTGCGCATCAACCTATCGGTGTGCTGTATGCCAACAACGAAGTGACATGGGCCGATGAGGAACGCGACCTTTCGGCATGGCTCGGAAATGAACTTCAGAACGAAGCATTCGGCAAACTGTACGCACAGCGCGAAAAGGTACATTCCCTCGGCGACCATGATATGGAACATGTATGGGAATTCCTTCAAACCGCCGACCACTTCTACTGGATGGCTACCAAATGGTTTGCCGACGACGGCCGACAGAGCGGTGAAAACCCCTATCCATCGAGTTACGAAGCCTTCATCAACTACATGAATGTTCTCAGTGACTTCATCAACGAGTTGTCACGCCGCACCGTGGAGAAAGAGAAGACCCGCACCGAAGTCACACACGTCTAATACTTTCCTGTACAACATGAACAACGCCGTTCCTTAACGAACGGCGTTGTTCATGTTTGTACCACTGCAACCGCATGTCACCGTGCCTAATAAACCACAAGCCGTCGCATAACATCTCCGTTTATACTAAAAAAGGGATGTAAATCTCGTACTGGCTTGATTTACACCCCTAATTGTGGAGCTGGAGGGAGTCGAACCCTCGTCCAAACAGGGAACCCGAAGGCTTTCTACATGCTTAGCCGTCGTTTAATCCTCCTCCCCATGCCCGGCATACGGCAGCCTAGCACGGGGCCCAGTCCGTAATATCTCGCCGCAGCAACCCGGACACGCGCTGCAGCCAGCTTCTCATTGTCGATACCCCGATGCCAACGGAACAAGAAGCGGGTTCCGCCAGCGGGGTACTCGTTCCCGCACTTCCTTGAGCGCAGGAATTAAGGTAATGTTACATCGTAAGATTACGCAGCGAGTGCATAGCTATTATTGCCATTTGTTTTTTGAGCGTTGAGATTTACGAGCCCCCACACAAAGCTCGGCATGCTTACTTTCCGACTCTGCCTGCTGTCAAAACCGGTCAGCCCCGAAAAAGTATCCGCCGCCGCAAACATGTCTCCAAAGCTGTTCGCACCGACGGATTGCAAAGGTACAAAAATATTCCTATTTCTGGATAAATAACGGTCGCACCTGCTGCAATATTGCATCTTCATTTTGCAAAACGGCTCGGCTAATTATTGTCCTATGAAACGTTCGTCAAAATTTACAAGATACACACGCTCGCTGGCTCGTGTGAGTGCCGTGTACAGCCATCGCATCAGGTCGCGGCTCATCTCCTCATCTCCGAACAGCATACGATCAACAAAGACGGCCTTCCATTCGCCACCCTGCGCCTTATGGGCCGTAACGGCATAGGCAAACTTGACTTGAACCGCATTGAAATGGGGATTTTCACGAACTTCCTTGTAACGTTTGGCCTTGCTCTTGATATCGGCATAATCCTCGCTGACGGCGTAAAACAGCGCACTGCTCTGCTCGCGTGTCAGCGACGGTGCTTCAGACGATAACGTATCAAGCAGGATGCGACAATCTATCTCATAGTCGCCATAATCGGGAAACGACAGCCTTACATCAGCAAAACGGAAGCCGTAATAATCCTCGAACCGCCGCAGTTTCACAAGCCGTGCCGTATCGCCGTTGGCCATGAAATCCATGTGTGCTTCCTCTTCCAGTCCTGTGTAGTAATAGTTGTTCTTAACAACCATCAGCATGTCACCCGACTCTATCTCCTCCTCGGCATATAGAACGTGACGTCTGATCCCCTCGTTGAATTTGTTGGCACGACGGTTGGACCTGGTAATAACTATTGTCTCCTCACGTCCGTAACGCGAATAGCAATCTTCCACCTTCTCTAAGAACTCGCCACCGTCTATAGCCTGGAAATCCGGATAGGACATTTCGAAAACAGGCGGTTCAACGATGCCAGCCTCAAGCATGCAGCGCACCATGGTGGCGTTGAACATTATACCTGAATCGGCATCCTGACGCATCACCTCGTCAAGCGTATGGTAATCAACCGGTCCGTATCCGGACATAAAGTCAGGATCAAGTGCAGGACTGCGGTCATGCCCCACAGGAGGCAGCTGCGCATCGTCTCCAACGAACATAATCCTGCATCTCGTTCCCTGCCGCACGTAACGGAACAGGTCATCCAGCAACGACCCGCTTCCGAAAGGCGAACCGACATCGGGTGCGGCCGACAGCATCGATGCCTCATCCACTATGAAGCAGGCATCCTTTTCCTTGTTGTAGTCAAGCGAGAAATCAGCCTCCGGATCGGAAGTGCTTTTCTGACGGTATATCTTTTTGTGTATCGTAGAGGCGCTAAGCCCCGTATGGCGCGACATTACCTTTGCGGCACGACCTGTAGGAGCAAGCATTACGGGTTTTATCTTCATTTGCAGCAATGCTGACACAAAAGCTGCCACAATGGATGTCTTGCCCGTGCCGGCATAACCGTTCAGGATGAATATACGCGAAGTATCAGTGTCGGCAATCCAGCCGGACAACGCTTCTATTATTTTTTTTTGGCCAACTGTTGGCGTAAATGCAAAATTCGCGTAAATTTGGGACGCGATATGTTCATGTAACATTGTAAAATAACTAATGCAACCATCCCTCAATGAGGAGGAAACTTAACACGATACAAACTTAAAAATTAATAAAGATGATAAAAAAAATTATTCAGATTGTTCTTGCTGTCGTAGTGGTGGCATTGGCATTTGTGGTATATCGTCAGATTACCATACCGCTTCAGTTTCAGAAAGAAGTAGCAACAAGGTCGGCTGTCGTAATCGACCGCATTAAGGACATCCGTACTGCAGAAAGGGCATACAAGCAGAAAAACGACATATACACCAGCGATTTTGATTCGCTCATCAATTTCGTACTCAACGACTCGCTCACTTACTTAAGGGCCTTCGGTTCGGCTGATGACTCCGTGGCTGTTGCACAGGGTCTCGTAAAAACAGAGGAATTCAAGGTAGCTGTAATCGACACCATCTTCGGTACAAAGAAAATGACTCCCGAAATGGTGAAGGAGATGCGCTACATCCCCTTCACCGACAAGCAGGAATATTACCTTGAGGCAGGTGCTCTCGATACTGAATCTGGCGTAACTGTACAGGTATTCGAATGCCGCGCTCCGTTCAAGGCATTCCTCAGCGACCTCAGCACCCAAGAACTTATCAACCTCATAGACGAGAGGGAAAACACTTACAAAGACTATCCTGGTATAAAGGTAGGTTCAATGACTAGCGCAACCAACGATGCCGGTAACTGGGAATAATACTCATACCACACAAAAGATATTGTCCATCCGGCTACGGCGGGATGGACTTTCTTTTTACTGCACGGAGGAGAATATCTCGCCCCGTGAGGTATTATTTGCAGACCACGGAGACAAGCTCTCTGCATTGCGTTCGGTTTTCGATGATGGAACCTATTCAGGATTAGACCGCATCAACATATTCGTCGATACGGCACAGTGTGTCTTCATACCAGCCGAAGTGACAGATATGGCTTTGCCGGAACATTGGCTTGCAGAGATGAGTATCCACACCGCTCCCGACGAAACTGCCGTCATATCGGCTCCATCGAGCATGATTTGTGCCGCATTCGCCGTCGATACCGCCATTTACGAATGGGTGGAACACAAGTTCGGCACGTCCGCGGAATGGCTCTCGCCCATGCATGAACTCATTGCTGCCGCACACGGTTCCGTTACCCCGTCAGGCAAGGGATATTTCGCCGTATACCCCACCAACGACAACATCTACATAATGGCAGCAACCGCGGACGGTTCGGCTTCTGCGCTGGAGGTATATCCATTAAAGTCCACGGCCGACATAATATATTTTCTGAATGCACTGTGTCCGACAGAATGCAAATGTAACGATATGACTGTGTACATACATGGCGACAGACCACCGCGTCATACCCGTTTTCTAAGACGCTATTTCAAGAAGGTGAAAACAATCTGATCCGACAAACAATACATACACGATGAGAATAGTAGGCGGCATATTCAAGGGCAGGGTCATCAATCCGCCCCGCAACCTGAGAGCAAGACCGACAACCGATTTTGCGAAGGAGAACCTTTTCAATGTACTCGGCAACATGGTCGATTTCGAAGGCCTCAACGTGCTTGACCTTTTCTCCGGCACCGGTTCAATAAGCTACGAATTCATATCGCGCGGCGCGGCATCGGTCACCTCCGTAGAGGTCAATGCAGTACACCACAACTTCATCAAGCAGACGGCGGCATCGTTCGGCATGCGCAATCTGTTTGCCGTACGGGCCAACACCTTCCTCTATCTGAAGAGCGCCACCAAACAGTTCGACCTGATATTCTCCGACGCACCGTATGCCCTCGGAGGCACCGAAGAGGTTGTCACCCTGGTTTTCGACCGCAAACTGCTGCGTCCGGGCGGCCTGCTGATATTCGAACACTCAAAAGACAAGTCGTTTACCGGACATTCATACCTCATTCAGGAACGCACATACGGAAGCGTACACTTCTCGATATTCATGTATCCGGACGAGGAGAAGCAGTCCGAAAAATAATAGCTTTCTGCCACATATAGCCATATACAATCACGAAGCTAAAATAGTCAGCATCTTCTATGTGATTTACAAGTATAATTCATGTTGCTGTTGTGATACGGCATACATGCTGACCGCTTCAGCGAGGCATACACCTACACAAGGTGCACTCATATACTCTGAAACAGGAGAAAGCTACTGACGGCTTATTTGAGTACGGTTATGTATCGCATGCGCGATGGTGAGTTCATCGGCATACTCTATCTCGTCCCCAAATCCTATGCCACGGGCTATTGTGGTCACTTTCAGTTCGGGAAACTGTTCAAGACGGCGCATAATATAAAATAGCGTGGTTTCACCCTCCACCGTAGTGCTTACGGCCAGTATGACCTCCTTAATCTCCCCGCGTGCAATATTGTCAAGCAACAGGTCAATCTTGAGGTCCGATGGGGCAATGCCCTGCATAGGCGATATGACACCGCCGAGCACATGGTACAGCCCATTGTACTGACGTGTATTCTCAATGGATAGTACATCCCCGACCTGCTCCACAACACACACCATGGAACGGTCGCGCGACGGGTCGGAACATATAGGACAGATATCCTCATCCGAGAGGTTGTTGCAGTACGAACAATACTTTATACCGTTTCTGAAACTGTCTATGACCTGCGTCATGCGTGACACGTCTTCACGTTCCATACGCAGCATGTGCAATGCCAGCCTCAGTGCCGTACGCCGTCCTATTCCAGGCAGACGCGAAAGTTCGCCTACGGCATCGTCAAGCAGTTTGGACATAATTCCCTTTATCTGTCAAGAGGTCCGCTGTCCGGACCGCATTTAGCAAATCAATACTTTATCAAACCGATAGCGTCGCCCGACACCCACCCCTTGTTGCCGTCGGCAATCATTATCTCCATCCAGCCGTCGTATGTAGAGAGTACATCGACTTTCGTTCCCTCGTGGAGGATGAACAGGTCGTTACCTGCGCTGTCGGGCGAACTCTTCACCGACACGGCCTGCGCCAGCACAATACCAGTCGACGCATCCACCATGTCCTTCTTTTCAAGCGCGGCGAAAACTGTCGAGCATACAAACATAACAAGGAATACTACACCGGCAAAAAAGCCTGCCTTACGCCAGCCTCTGCGTTCCGACAGCATGAACATCAGCACACCGCCGAGCATCAATGCCAATGCCCCAAGCGAAACCCATGTCCACGCATTGCTCCCCAATGAGGAGCGCCATGCACGCATCCAGCGGGTAAGAAAAATTTCGGGCACAGTATCAATCTTGTCTTGGACATAGCTATTAGCCACCGTCAAATTGTAGTTTATATCCTTATCGTAAGGTGTCAGCTTAAATGCCTTATTGTAGTTTAGTATGGCTCGCCCCAACCGGTTGGACTTGAAATACGCATTCCCTAAATTATAGAACAGGCGGCTGCTTATGTAACCCTGCTCCACAATCGACTCATACGCTGCAGCAGCACCATTGTAATCACCATTGCTGTACTGCATATTGGCCTGCATCCACACCTCATTGACATCCTGCGCATACACGGAAGGTATCATGCAGGCAAATACACATATAATCAAAATAAACCTTTTCATACAAGCCGACTATTTTCCGATTATACCTTCAAGTTTGGAGACTATCTCGACACCAGCTCCGTACACTTCATTCATGCGCCCTGTTGCCGATGGTGCATACTGAGCATATTCACACTCGACGATTATGTCCACATAACGCTGTGCCATATCAGGCACCACGCCTCGTTTCACGAGTTCCTCCCTCACGTACTCCTTGGTAAGATTTGCAGACGATATGTTAAGTTTGTCCCCTATATATCCCCAAAGCGCCTTCAGCATCTCTTCGTAGAAACCGCGCTGATTGCCGCTTTCCATATGCGACTTGGCCGCGCGAAAACGCTGCAGGGCCACCTTGTTGGCCCTCTTGCCTTTTATAAGTACGCTGTTGTGTCTTTCGGCCATAACCTTACGAAGCTGTACAAGTGCCACTACAAATACTGCAAGTATGGCAACCAGACTCACGTAATATCCCAAACTGCCGAAAAAGAGATTGCCTTTCTCTTTAAGCTGCGGCGGGCCGAGCTTGATAAAACGTATGTCACGGCCTAGTATCTTAATATCCTCCTTCGAAATGCCTCCCAGCATCACACCGCTGCCGGACACAGATACACTTGTCGAATCGGGCAGTACGTGAAGTGACACACGCGGTGTAGATAACGTTTCGTACGTATGTAGACGGGGATTGAAATATGTGAACTTCACCGGCTCCAGTTCATAATCACCAGCGACACGCGCAATTACCGGATAATCAAACTGTCTGTAACCGTAAATTCCGCCCGCCGTATTGTTAAGGCTCTCTGTGGTCTTGACATTATACTGTTCGAACGATGCCGGCAACTGGAGTTGCGGTGCCTGTACCTGCGGCAGATTGCCACTACCAGAGATTTTTATTCCGTACGTAAAAGCAGAATTGGCCGCAACTTCAGACGGTATGCTAACCGTCTCCATAGTAAAGTCGCCAACCGCTCCGGAGAAACTTTCTGGCGCACCTGAAGGTAACCCCTTCACCGTTATGCTCACGGGGTCTGTTGCTATCCTGCGACGCACTTCCTGTATGTTGGGACCTCCGAAGAAATCATCTATAATGGACTGTCTCCGCGGCTCCATGATAATCTGCGCCACCACACTCAACTCAAGAGGCTCTATCGTCAGTTTGCCAGCCTGCTGCGGAAAAAGCAGATCCTCGCGTATGACGTGCATGTCGTATATCTTGCCGTTCAACTCTTCACGCTGTGGAGCGTAATCGATATTGAGCTGCTGCGCCCAAAAACCGTTATAGGAAGGGAACCTGGCATTCTCCAGATTGAGCGGCACACGCCTATACAACTTATATGTCACCTTCACCGGCTCGCCCTTGTACACTTCCTTGCGGTCCACCACGGCACGCACCACAATGTCATCCGATGCCAGCGACGGACGCGATGGCATAGTGCCGTCATGTGCGGCAACACCCTGTGAGGTTTGTTCGGCAATCACCTTTATCGTGAAAGGAGACACTGTATATGTTTTCTTCTTGACATCTATTTCGGCAGCCGATACTGTATATTCACCTTCGGTATTACCCTGCAACACATACGTATATGTATAGCGCGACTCCTGCGACATGTTGCCGTTGACAATCGATACGGAACGACTCGTGGACAGTGTCGGACCGGCCAATATGTCGAACCCGTCGAAACTCGGCCCCCTGAAGCTGGCTGGTTTTGTGTCGGCCACATATTCCACACGGAACATCTCCCCCACTGCCACTACCCGGGGGGCATTGACATCAAAAGAGACCTCCTGTGCCAGAGCCATTACAGGCAGCAGCAACGCCGCCAGAGCAATGGCAATACGCCTTATATATATATTCATATTCATTATTTGTGTTTTACCGTCCGAGCCTATGCCGCAAAAGCCCGACCCTCGGAGACCTTATGAACTTCACAATCGCCTATGCGTCATAACGCGCAAGAACACGGTTTAGTGTTTTCCAACCAACAAAAATATTCATTTTCACCATATACGGCAAATATCCCGTCCACACGCACGATTATCCCCCATCATCGAATCGATATTATAACAATACACCAAAGGTAAACTATTTCCCAAATGCCATATTCCTTCCCCCATTTCATACATTTTCAAAACACCATGTTAGTTACTTGATAAAATTTTGTTTAAAACTTATTATTAATTAATGTTTTTTATAAACTATATTTGTACCATTCAAATAAAGCAAAATGTTTATTTCCTATCCAATGTTATGGAGAGTTATAGAAACATAAAACGGATCAAAGGAAATAAAGACTGTAAGGCAACAATATTGTGTTTTTTAATAAAAGTGCTGGATGGCAAGTATTATTAACAACAACGAAAAAAGTATTTACACAGCTCCGACTGTAGAAGTATTGGAAATTGGCGTAGAAGCCGGCATTGCATCCTCGCCCGGCGACCTTGGCGAAGGCGGCGATCTTCCAGGCTGGCAGACATTTTAAAACCTTATCACCCAAAGACATGAAAAAATTACTGTTTGCAATCAGCTCATTTGCAGCATTGTGTGCAACGTCGTGTACTACAAGTGACAACAATGCAGATATGGTTTCGATGCGCGAAGTGACAATGACAATTACTTCAGCCATCAAGTCCGACTACATATCCGAAGACCAAACCCGTGTATCATACAATGACCTTGAAGCATCGTGGGAACAGAGCGACGTCATCAACGCATGCTTCGTAACTGACCAGGGTCAGAAAATCGAAGGTACATTTACAGCCACCGCCGACGGCAATACAACCGACTTCATCGGCACCATATCCGTTCCGGAGGCCAACACCACCATAACCAAGGTCTTCGCCTACTACTCCGGCGACAACATCGGTGACATAACCCTGAACCACAAGGGCAACGGCTCGCTGGAATTCGACATGCCCGTCGTACAGGACGGTGACATCACCAAACACAACATGGGCGTTGCCGTACTGAACGAAAGCTTTGTCATCGAGTCGACAGTTGAGACCGTAGAGCTTCCTGCAGGTCTGGTATTCAGCCCTATCTTCTCGCGTCTCGACATAGTTCTCGAAGGCTTCGACGGCCAGACCATAAGGGATATCCAGATTTACATCACGGACATGCAGAACAATAGGCCCGAGAACTTCTATGCCCACGCGGCAATGGACCTGACTACAGGCGAGACAGTATATTCCGGTGATGACGAAATGGTACGTATAACTACTTCAGAGCAGAAAAACGAGTACTGGGCATCACTGCTCCCCATCGACCTCACCACCGAACCGAGCAAACTCGACGTGATAGTATTTGCCGACAAGAAATATACTGCCAGCTTTGCAGTCAAGGATATAGAAATAGGTATGCGCTACCGTGTCACAGTCAACACCGGCACCGCAAATACTGAAGAGATAACCTATGTCAACGGTGATAATTTCGGCGAACTCATCAATGCCAACAAGAACGGCAACTTCGTAATGTCCGAAGATATCACATGGTCGGGAGTTCCCATCCCTGTCATTGAGAATTTCGCAGGAACTTTCGACGGTAACGGCCACACCATAGACGTTTCCAACGCGACAGGTTCGGGCAGCATGATGCAGGGCGGCATATTCAATACTACAACCGGCAATGCCACTATCAAGAACTTCAATGTAGAAGGCGGTGACCGTGACATAAAGATGGCCGAAGGCGGCTACATAGTTGGGGTTGTAAACAGCGGCACACTCACTCTGGAGAACATACACGTCAACGGCCACATCATGGCAACCCGTCACGATGATGCATCGCACCTGTTTGCCGGAGGTCTTGTAGGTTTCGTACCGACCGGTTCGGCAATCGTAGCCAACAACTGCTCATTCAAAGGCAGCGTGACAATCGAGCAGACAGCCACATGGTGGCGAGATGTCAAGAATGCCTACGCAGGCGGTATTGTAGGTTCGGTAGAGACTGGAGGCACATTCTCCGGCAGTGATTATCAAGGCAGCGAGGCAGGTAACGCCTCATCCATAACCAACTGCACGGTAGAAGCCATCATAAACAACACCAGCAATGCGAATTGGGGAGTTGACAGATACAACCAAGAAATATATACCGGCGGTATAGCAGGTCGCTGCACTGGCATTATTGCGAACTGCCAGGTCATCAACTCCACTATCACCGGTCTTGAAGAAGGCAACGGTTCGGGCAGGCAGGCCAAGCCTATCCTTGGCAACGACTGGCACGAGAATACAAACAACGCCAACAACACCTACACTAACGTTACCGTGAACGGTACTCTCCGCAACGGTACCTACAATGCAGGTCCCAAGTATTCCGACCTCTAAAAACATACTCTGCCGCTTCTGACGGCAGACATCAGCGGTGAGCGGTGCACAGGTTGGGGTGTGCACCGCTCCTTTTATATATGCCACAACACAAAAACAAGCAGGGCTGTCGGAAATGTTCCGACAGCCCTGCTTATAACAGACACACTTAAATTATCAGTGTTTGAAGTCTGCGAAGAAGTCGTTGCCCTTGTCGTCCACGATGATGAACGCCGGGAAGTTCTCAACATATATCTTGCGTACGGCTTCCATACCCAGTTCCGGGAAATCGACAACCTCTACGCTCTTGATACTCTCCTTGGCGAGGATTGCTGCCGGACCGCCTATCGACCCCAGATAGAAACCGCCATGCTTGCGGCATGCGTCGGTAACTTCCTGCGAACGGTTACCCTTGGCAACCATAATCATCGAACCGCCCTTGCTCTGGAAGAGGTCTACGTACGGGTCCATACGGCCTGCCGTAGTCGGACCGAAGCTGCCCGAAGGCATGCCTTCCGGAGTCTTGGCCGGACCTGCATAGTAAACCGGATGCTTGAGCATGTACTCAGGCATCGGCTTGCCCTCGTCGAGCATCTGTTTGATGCGTGCGTGGGCAATGTCACGAGCCACTATGAGAGTACCTTTTATATTAAGACGAGTCTTGATGGGATACTGCGACAGTGTCTTGAGAACCTTGTCCATACCCTCGTCGAGGTCTATCTCGACAGCCGGCTTCATGATGGGAGCATCGGCCGGAAGGAAACGTGCCGGATTGTGTTCCAGTTCCTCGATAAAGATACCGTCTTCGGTAATCTTGGCCTTTATGTTACGGTCTGCCGAGCAGCTGACACCTATGCCGACCGGGCACGAAGCTGCATGGCGGGGCATACGGATGACCTTAACGTCATGAACCAGATACTTGCCGCCGAACTGTGCGCCGATACCGCTCTCCTGACATATCTTGAGAACCTTGGCCTCCCATTCGAGGTCACGGAATGCACGGCCGCCTTCGTTGCCGCTTGTGGGAAGGGCATCGTAGTAACCTGCCGAGGCCTTCTTCACTGCCGTAAGGTTGGCTTCAGCCGACGTACCGCCTATAACAACTGCAAGATGATACGGAGGACAGGCCGAGGTGCCGAGGTCCTTGATTTTCTCCTTGATGAACTTCGTGAGCGACTCCTCGTTGAGAAGAGCCTTGGTCTGCTGATACAGGAAGGTCTTGTTGGCCGAGCCACCGCCCTTGGTAATGAAAAGGAACTTGTACTGGTTACCCTGCTCGGAATAGATGTCTATCTGTGCAGGAAGATTGTTGCCGCTGTTCTTTTCGTCGGTCATGGAAAACGGTACTACCATGGAATAACGCAGATTGCGGTCGCGATATGTTTCGTACACTCCTTTGGTTATGGCCTCTGCATCGTTGGCGCCAGTATAAACATCCTCTCCCTTGCGGCAAATTGCTATTGCCGTACCAGTATCTTGACATGTAGGCAACTTGCCCTCGGCGGCAACCACCTGATTGAGCAGCATGGTGTATGCCACGAACTTGTCGTTATCGGTAGCTTCCGGGTCTTTCAGAATGTTGGCAACCTGCTGGAGGTGTGCGGCGCGAAGGTAAAACGACACTTCGGCAAAAGCCTCTCGCGACAACAACTCGAGACCGCGCGGGTCAACTCGCAGAATGCGCCTGCCGCAGCACTCCTCGACACTCACATAATCTTTTGTAAGAAGCCTGTACTTCGTTTCGTCCTTTCCCAGCGGGAACGGTTCCTGATACTTGAATTCGGACATTGCTTTATGTGTTTTTATAATTGGAGAAGGCAACCGCCGATTGCTGCGAAATAAAATTATCGCCGCACAATTACCCGTCTTCAACAGTTTTTGATTACCTTTGGAATACCGAATGGCAAAGATAGGAATTTAGCCGGAATATGGTGCAAGGAGTGTTACGAAAATAACAGCAACAGCAATATTCCGAGCCGACGGTTCGCTTTCCAGTCGGCTGACCAATGACGAAAAACCATTTGATATAACATTATCAACCTTAAAACTATTGACGACATGGTATCTTACAAGGAACTCGGACTGGTAAACACCAGGGAGATGTTCGAGAAGGCAATGGCCGGCAAATACGCCATCCCCGCTTTCAACTTCAACAACATGGAGCAGATGCAGGCCATCATACAGGCATGTGTAGAAACCTCTTCGCCGGTAATCCTCCAGGTATCGAGCGGCGCACGCAAATACGCTAACCAGACTCTTCTGCGCTACATGGCTCAGGGTGCAGTGGAATATGCCAAGGAACTCGGCAAAAATATTCCGATATGCCTCCACCTCGACCACGGCGACTCCTTCGAACTCTGCAAATCGTGCATCGAAATGGGTTTCTCGTCGGTCATGATTGACGGCAGCCACCTCCCCTACGAGGAAAACATAGCCCTCACCCGCAAGGTTGTGGAATATGCCCACCAGTATGACGTCACCGTAGAAGGCGAGCTTGGCGTGCTGGCCGGTATCGAGGACGAGGTTTCCGCCGAACACCACACATACACCGAACCTGACCAGGTAATCGACTTCGTAACCAAAACAGGCGTAGACTCACTGGCAATTTCTATAGGTACTTCGCACGGCGCCAACAAGTTCCGTCCGGAACAGTGCACTCGCAACGCCGACGGCGTACTCGTTCCGCCGCCCCTCCGTTTCGACATCCTTGAGGAAATAGAGAAACGTATTCCAGGCTTCCCGATTGTACTCCACGGTTCGTCGTCCGTACCGCAGAAATATGTTGAAATCATCAACAAGTACGGCGGTGCCGTCAAGGACGCAATAGGTATTCCCGAAGACCAGCTCCGCAAGGCTGCCGAAAGCGCCGTTTGCAAAATCAACATCGACAGCGACGGCCGTCTGGCAATGACCGCTGCCGTACGCGAAGTGCTGGCCAACAAGCCTGCCGAATTCGACCCGCGCAAATACCTCGGTCCGGCTCGCGACTGGCTCAAGGAACTCTACATGCACAAGTGCAAGAATGTGCTCGGAAGCGCAGGCAAGGCATAACAGCCCGACCAACGCATAAAACACTGACAGCGCAAACAGCAGTTTGCGCTGTTTTTGTCTTGCTGTCGTTCACCCGCCGCTGACTATAACGAACCATTTACATATCTTTGCCGCCGCGGAATAATCCGCATACAACACTTTTAAAGTTTTAAACATTTATGAAAAAGACTTCTAAAAGTGGGATTTGTTGTTTCACAAGGTGGTCAAGGAAAGGCTACGGTGCCTTCGCTTCGCTCGGCAAGACGGTGAAGATAGGAGTGCTGTCCGTCACAATGTCAATCCTCACCCTCAATGCAAAGGGCGTAGCGGCACAACCCGACTCGCTCCGCATGCAGGACGAGATTGAAGCCCTCTACGTGACGGCCGAGAAACTAAATCCCACGAGGGGTATCACCACCCCGGTAGAGGTTTACAAACGCGACACGCTCAGCGTTACACCTCTCCAGACAATCGAAAGTGTACTCAGGCTCAACCCTGCAATCGACATCCGCGAAAGGGGCGGCAAGGGCATTCAGGCGGACATCTCAATCAGAGGCGGGTCGTACGACCAAACGATGGTCCTCCTGAACGGCATCGATTTTTCGGATGCCCGTACCGGCCACCAGAGCCACAGTCTGCCCGTCGACCTCGACATCGTAGGCGAAATCGACATCATCAGCGGCCTTACAGGTATCGGGGCCTATTCCGGCGCTCTGAACATAGTGACCACACCGCTACGCCCCAACTACATGAGGGCGGAACTTTCCGGAGGAGCATACGGCTATCTCTACTCAAACATCTCCGGAGCGGTCACAAAAAACGGACTTTCGGTATTGGCCGCCGGCTCCATACGCCGCAGCGACGGTTACATCGCAAATACCGACTTCAACAATTCAAATCTATACACCCGCATAACATACACCACGCGATCCGCCGGACTGTTCGACATACAGGCTGGATACCAGCAGCGCGATTTCGGTTCAAACGGTTTCTACTCGCTCGCCTATCCTGACCAGTTTGAGCACACCGAGACGGCACTTGCCTCGGCACGCTGGAATCACAGCTTCGGACGCTTCACGGTGAATGTTTATGCGAGCTACCGCAAGAACAATGACCGCTACGAACTCTACCGCAGCGGCAAAGGTGCTCCGGAGGGCTGGAAGCCAAATTACCACACGACAGACAATGTAGGTGCTGAAGCGAGCGTATCGTACCGTTGGATAGCCGGTAAAACGTCGTTGGGAGCAGACTACAAATACAACCACCTGTACAGTAACGTTCTTGGCGAACTCATGGACACCCCGATGGACATCCCCGGAGCCGAAGCACAATACACCCATGAGAAATCGCGCAACATATTCAACGGCTGGCTGCGCCACCAGGCACAGCTTGGCGGCACCTCGCTGGCCGGTTCGGTAAACCTTGCCGCAAGTCCATACGGCACGTTCCCGTCGTGGAGTCTGTCGGTCAAGCAGCGCATCATGAACAACTGGACCGCAAATGCCAGTGCCACACGTTCCATGCGTCTGCCGACCTTCACCGACCTCTACTACACATCGGCAACGCACATCGGCGACCCGAACCTCAAACCCGAACACGCCATGACATACCAAATAGGTACAGACTACTCCGTGAATCATTTCAGTGCCAGTGTGCTGGGTTTCTACCGTCACGGCAAGGACATCATCGACTACGTACTGGTCGAAACTCCCGAAGGTGACAAATGGCAGTCCACACAGCTCACCGAACTCGATACCTACGGCGTGGAAATTTGCGCATCGTACACGGGCGGCAAAATACTCCGCAACCTTATCGTAAGTTACGGATGGCTCCATTCATCTAAGGATGCCTCGGACCGCATCACGAAATACACCCTCGACTACATGAAGAACAAGGTCGCCATACAGTGCGGCATCAACATCTGGAAAGGGTTCGTTGCCGAGGTTACGGCATCGTGGTACGACCGAAACGAAACACTAGACGCCTCGTATAATCCATATTGGCTAATAAATGCCCGACTTAGCTGGAACAGGGACATCTGGACAATATATGCCGAGGCTACAAACCTATTCAATACGGAATACTACGACTTTGTAGGCCTTCGACAGCCGCCGCGTTGGATAACGGCAGGCGTTATTCTCACCATATAACCATGAAAGACGGGGCGTATCTTATGTGCGCCCCTTTCTTAATATATACACACACTGCGAACCAAATATCATTCTATTTCCATTTTTGGCTAAATTTTAAATTTTTATCACTATCTTTGCATCCCGATATACGATTGAGCCATGGTGTAATGGTAACACTGCAGATTTTGGTTCTGTCATTTTGGGTTCGAATCCCGATGGCTCAACAGACCAACCCTAGCCTCAATACGGCTGGGGTTTTCTTTTTATGCCATATTGAGATATATTTGTCGTAACGTAACAAACATTCAGATTTATGACGATATCAGATTTTAGCACAGTTTCACCGGAACTGCAAGAACGGGTATGGCAATTATATGAGAACAGTTTCCCTGACTACGAACGACGCAGCAATAAGGCCCAGCAGCAGGCGTTCTCAGACAACTCGTCACACAGTATGGTCATTACAGATAACGATAGCAACCTACAGGCCATCGTATTCTATTGGACTTACGACAATGTGGTATATGTGGAATTTTTGGCTGTCAACCCCGAAATGCGCGGCCGCAACATAGGTTCTGCAGTGATGAGGCAACTACTGTCACTTTATCCAGACAAACTCACCGTACTCGAAATCGAACCGCCAGAAGACGAAATGTCCATACGACGCCTTCGCTTTTACGAAAAGCTCGGATTCGTGCTCAACCCTCAGCCGTACATTCATCCGTCATATTACACCGGTAAGGCGGCCCATCCCCATAACCTGTCAATAATGAGTTACAGACGACCGCTGGACGACAAAGAATTCAATACATTCACTACATTCGTAAAAAACACCATATTGAAATACATAGACTAAACCGGCTACGACATGAAAAGAGTGTTGATTATTCTGTGTGCTGCCATCGCCCTGAACGGCTGCCATGGCACCACCGACAAGGAAACGGTTCAAACCATAGAGATGATGCTTTCAGAGAAGGTACGGGAGGCTGCCACGGACGGCTACACTCCGTCCGAGATAGTTGATGTAAGGCTGTTCTACCGCAACGACGATAAAATTATTGAGGAGCACTGCCGCGGGTTCATATTCAAAGCGCCCAATCCTCTGGCGAACATAGGCATAATACTCGGCACCACAAATCACGATATCGCCGACAAACCGTTTGTATATTCGTTCCCTGTTGCAGAAGGTTCATCTCCATTCGTGGCTGTAACAACCCCGCAAAGCACCGAGGTGATAGCGCAGGACAGTAAAAACGGCAACGACATCTACATTCTCGGAACTACATCAGTCAAGGACGGTTACCCGAATGTAACATTCGATGGCAAACACGATGACAACAACATAAGGGCATACATTTTCGTTCTGTCCACCATCAACTAAAATTGCCACTACGTACATTTTATGGCTTATTTTGACATTGCGGTCAAAAACTGCCATTAGAAGCTCATTTTCGCAAGTATAGTACGGATAAATACAATTTATTTCTTAAATTTGTTTTACAGCCTTTGTGCGAGACACCATTGAGTGGGGTTGACAACGAATTTTCCTAAACAAACAAACTATGGAACAGAATATACACGCATGGTCAAGTACGACCAAAAACATTTTCATTGCCGTAATGATTTCATCGTTAGGCACCGTAATAGCCAACCTGCTGAACATCCTTGCTGGATTGATGCCTCCGGCTCCGATGATTAACCGTTCAGGCGACCTCAACTTGTTCATAATAGGCGGCAGTCCAATAAGATTAGCCGTGGCGATAGGCTACATACTATATCTTGTATGGCTCAACAATCTCCGCAACTGCGTTTCCGAAAAAGACAACATCGCATTAAGGCAAATCAGTAACGCCACTCTGTTGGTTATCATAGCATTCCTTACCGGTATGTTCTATATTCCGATGTGGCTCGACATGATGCTTTGCTTCATAGCATACATCCTTATGCTTATCGGTTTCAACACCATGAGAAAATCCGAAACAATGTCAGAAAAGGCACATGCAGGTTTCGAACAGGTGTTCAGGGCCATGCTCTTCAACTGCACCGCATGCGGATTGATACTTCTGTTCGGCTGGATAAGGATACCGACTATATCTACAACACTAACAATAATAGCAGGCATACTTGCGACAATAGGTTCCGTATTCGAAATCACAGGATGGCTAACAGTAAAGAACTCACCGGCTCCAAAGCTATAGTCATTGTTTAGTGACATAAAAAAGGAAGTGGATATCCACTTCCTTTTTTTATGTCACAATACCATCACGCATTCTCTACGTTTCCAAACATGCTCTCTTATTCTTCACCGGATTTGCATAAATGTCGAGCAATATGTCACGCAACTCATCCATGTCGCCGTCGACAGAACCGGCACATTTCTCCAGATAAGTCTCGAAAGAAGCACGTTCTGCAGAAGTATATTCATTACCCATGTATGATGAGGTTCCACACTTTATGTCATAGGCGATATAATTGGTGCCGAACAACCGGTAAGCTTCATATATGCGTCGGTCTATCAATGCCGCAACCCCTCTCAACATATCATTGCCGCCTTCGTCGGCCGCAAGAGTTCTTATCTCCTCTGCTGTAATCGGCGGACAAACCTGTATGTGTATCCTTCCTTTAGGTTGTTTCACACCGGTAATTATACTCTTCAGGTCCTCACCCGGGGCTTTTGTATATGGTCCGCGACGTTTGGCATATATTTCCCGAGCCTTGAGCGCATCGCAACTCTCATATTCATACGAAATGGCAAAAGGCACTATGTTCAACCGCTCCAATGCTGCAGCAGGGTCTACGCAGGCAAGCGTCAACATCTTTATCAGCCCTTGATCGGTATGGTCATCACCGTTCTTTGTGCGTCCGTCACGCTGGGAAATCCAAATACTGCGTCCGTCCTCCACAACTTCATGTATATGCTCCGACAATATGTGCGAATTGCGTACAAGCTCCCTGCCCGTACCACCGCGCATTATCTTGTACATTTTGTTAGAACGTCCAAAATCTTCCACAAACGGGGCACATATCAGATTGCTGCCAAAAGTTATCTCCGAAGTCTGGAAACCAGCATATATCAATACAAGTTGAAATAACGCACCGTCAAGTACTATATCCCTGTGGTTCGACATGAACAAGTGCCCCTGACCTGCCTTGATGTTTTCATGTCCACCGAAAGTAAAGTCTGTGGAACTCCTGCGCACGATATTCTCCAACATTGGTTGCACGAAGGCCACACGGAACTCATCGGCACTGTGTACATTGTAAAGTTTCTCCTTCACATCCTCTACCGATGTGCCCGGGAACGCAAACCCGACCATATCCTTGAGCATCGGGTCTACCGCCATACGCTTCATAGCGGCAGGTATCTCTTCGTCCCTATAAGGACGCAAATCGTCAAGCTTATCCATTTCTTTCATAAAAACGGGTTCACCCAAGAACAAAGATACTAATTATCCGCAATAGTACTACATCCGGCCAAACTGTTATATATTTACGCCGTAACCAGGATACACTATGTTCAAAAAAGCCCTACTGCTGCTCATGACATTGGCGTGCCTGCAGAGCGCACGGTGCGGGACACGGCAGGATGTCATTACGGCTGCCGCGCGCGACCTCCTGACCGAGCACGCCACACTGAAGGTACCGTATCCATCCGGCATGATGTCATTTGCTTTCTCCGTCACGGAGGCGGAAAACGGCAGACCCGATTTCTGGCATTCGACAGGTGCACGCTTCATCATACCGGCCGGCCTCATCACATACGGCGCCGTCGCACAGTTCAGCCCGCTGCTGCAGGAAGTAAACAGCGACATAAAGGACGGTTTCCTGCGCATATTCCCCGAACGCACACATGTGGATGACTACCTGCAATATGCCCCTATAACGGGCTACTTTGCCCTATACGGCGTGAAGACCGAACATAACCTTCTGCAAAGGACACTTACGGCTGCCACGGCCTATCTCGTCATGGCTGCCATTGTCAATACGATGAAATTCGCCATCCCCGTGCTGCGTCCCGACGGTTCGGCATGGAATTCGTTCCCATCTGGACACACAGCTACCGCATTTACCGGTGCACACCTGCTTTTCCGCGAGTACAAATGCGTGTCGCCGTGGATTGGCATAGCGGGTTATACCGTTGCCACCGCCACCGGAATCATGCGCATGATGAACCGCCGCCACTGGTTCAGCGATGTCATCACAGGTGCCGGCATCGGTATAGCAAGTGTCGAAATAGCCTATCTGCTCCTGCCGGTTTTCAACAAATGGATATACGGCTCCAAGGAAGTGCCGCAGAATTTCGGACTCTCTATAACACCCATAGCGAGTGGAGGATACTACGGCGCCGGAATAGCCTGCGTATTCTGACCTCTCCCCAACAAAAAACAGCAGGGGCACACTGACGTGTGCCCCTGTGTCATCATATAAAAAAGCCGGCTGCCGCTTATCTCGCAGCCCTCTTGCGTTCCGTCTCGTCGAGTATTATCTTGCGGAGCCTCATCGCCTTGGGAGTAACCTCCACATACTCGTCCTCCTTGATGTATTCCAAAGCCTCCTCAAGCGAAAATATGACAGGTGGTGCAATGTTCATCTTCTCGTCCGAACCGCTCGCACGCATGTTGGTGAGCTTCTTCGACTTGGTAAGATTGATGGTAATATCGCCCTCACGGGTGTTCTCTCCCACAACCTGTCCGCAATATATCTCATCGCCTGGAGCGACGAAGAAACGTCCGCGGTCCTGCAGTTTATTTATCGCATAAGCATAGGCCTGACCTGTCTCCATAGCTATCAGCGAACCGTTGCTGCGCATTTCAATTTCACCCTTATATGGTTCAAAACCCTTGAGCCTGTGTGCCATGACAGCTTCACCGGCTGTAGCGGTAAGAAGATTGCTTCGCAGGCCTATGATACCGCGCGAAGGTATGTCGAATTCCAATCTCGTACGCCCGTTGTCCGCCACCATATTGGAGAGCGTACCCTTACGCTTGGTAACCATCTCTATGGCCTTGCCGGAGAATTCATCCGGCAGATCGATGGTCAGTTCCTCGACAGGCTCGCACTTCTTGCCGTCTATCTCCTTTATGATAACCTTGGGCTGACCAACCTGAAGTTCGTAACCCTCGCGGCGCATGGTCTCGATGAGCACCGAAAGGTGAAGCACACCTCGTCCGTACACCACGAAACTGTCGGCCGTGGCTCCCGGCTCAACACGCAGTGCAAGATTTTTCTCAAGCTCGCGGTCGAGACGCTCCTTGATGTGGCGCGAGGTGACATACTTGCCGTCACGACCGAAGAACGGCGAATCATTTATGGTGAAGAGCATACTCATCGTAGGCTCGTCTATTGCAATTGGGTCAAGCGGTTCAGGATTGTCGTAGTCGCAAATCGTGTCGCCAATCTCGAAACCCTCGATACCTACCACTGCACATATCTCGCCACACGGAACCTCTTCTGCCTTGCTCTTGCCAAGGCCCTCGAAAGTCATGAGGTCCTTGATGCGCGTTTTGACCATCGTCTTGCCGTCGCGCTTCGCAAGCGTCACATTCATGCCTGCACGCAACGTTCCCCTTGTCACCTTGCCTATGGCAATACGGCCCACATAGGGCGAATACTCAAGCGACGTAATGAGCATCTGTGGGGTTCCCTCAACATAGGCCGGCTCGGGAATATCATCGATTATGGCATCAAGCAACGGCGTAATACTGTCTGTCTTTTCGCCGAGTTTGTTCGACATCCAGCCCTGCTTCGCACTGCCATACACGGTACGGTAGTCGAGCTGGTCCTCGTTGGCGTTGAGCGTGAACATAAGGTCGAACACCTGTTCGTTCACAAACTCCGGACGACAGTTGGGCTTGTCTACCTTGTTAATTACCACAATAGGCTTCTTGCCTAACGCCAACGCTTTTTGTAGTACGAACCTCGTCTGAGGCATAGTACCCTCAAAAGCATCTACCAACAGCAACACACCGTCGGCCATGTTGAGTACCCTTTCCACTTCTCCGCCAAAATCGGAGTGTCCTGGAGTGTCTATAATATTTATCTTGTAATCTTTGTACGTTACAGACACATTCTTGGAGAGTATAGTTATCCCCCTCTCTCGCTCTATATCGTTGTTATCGAGTATCAACTCGCCTGTCGCCGAAGCGTTGCGCAGCAGATGGCCCTGAAGTATCATCTTATCCACCAAAGTGGTCTTGCCATGGTCCACATGGGCAATGATAGCTATGTTGCGAAGTTTCCGCATTTTGAATCCTTTCTGTTTATTGTATACGCGTCGGCAGGCCGACGTATCCATACTGCTTTATTATGAAAGTGCAAAGTTAACAATAAATCGTCTATATTGCGCAAAAACATTCTACCTACATATTTGACGCTTCCCGAAAATACATTGAACAATAAAAATAGTTCCCATACACGCGCCTTTATCGAAAAGGGAATTATCTTTGCACACCTGCGATTATTTCAATATGAAAGATATAATAAACATTCTGTGCCGTGAGGGCGACAAATCGGAGATAGTCATCGGTTCGCTTGCCGACGAATTCGAGACACTGCTCCCCAAAGACAAACCGCGCACCATAATAATCACAGATGCAAAGGTGCATGCCAACAATCTCGATTTCGTCAATGCTCACGAACACATCGTCATCGGTCAGGGCGAAAGCAGCAAGACATTCATCAAGATAGAGGATGTGTACCGACAGTTGCTGGCCATGGGCGCAGACCGCAGCACATTCGTAATCGGCATGGGCGGTGGCATCGTGACCGACATAACCGGTTTCGTGGCCTCTACATACATGAGAGGCGTACGGTTCGCATTTCTGCCCACCACTCTGCTCGGGCAGGTCGACGCGAGCATCGGAGGCAAGAACGGTGTCAACCTCGACGGCTACAAAAACATCATAGGCGTATTCAGCCAGCCCTCCTTCGTGCTGTGCGACCCAGCACTGCTGAATAGTCTCTCCGACAGGGAATTCCGCGCCGGCCTGGCCGAAGTGGTCAAGGCTGCCGTAATAGGCGATACCGGACTCTTCACACTTCTCGAGAAACACTCATTCGAGGAGATACGTTCCGACACCGAACTGCTGCATGAGATAATCCTACGTGCCATAAAGGTCAAGACCTCGATAGTGGAACGCGACCAGCATGAGTACGGAGAAAGACGCAAACTTAACCTCGGTCATACATTCGCTCATGCCATAGAGAAAAGTTTTTCCAACATGTCGCACGGCGAGGCCGTGGCAGTCGGCATATGCATGATATGCAATGCCGCAGTACGCGCCGGGAGGCTCGATGCCGCAACCTCATCACGCATCATAAATCTCATCGAGCGTCTCGGACTGCCTGTCGAACCGCCAGTTGACATAAAGCAGCTCCTAATATTCACACGCGCCGACAAAAAGCGTGAAGGTGACAGCATATACATTGTATATCCGACAGCCATAGGAAACTGCTCGGCAGAAAAAACACACATCGATGAATTGGATAGCATATTCATGCCAGAAACATAGCCATCCCTTAATATAGCAAAACAGGCCCGATTTCACTACGGAAATCGGGCCTTATTTTTTATTCGGTTTCAGACAGCAGCTGCCTGATACGGGCCAATCCCGAACGCGACATCGGCGTAGATGCAAACAAGGTATCGAAGTCCTCGTCGGTCATCTGCCGCCAGTCATCTGCCGACATCGCCGAGGGATCGAATAACGGAGCAAAACGCGGATTGGAATATTCGGGAGATTTGGCATTGTAGGGGCAAACGCTTTGGCAGACATCGCAACCGAATATCCAGCCCGACCGTGCCACGGCATCCTGCACCAACGATGGCACCAGTTCAGGATGCGGCTCTATCGTCACGCGCGCCAAGCACCGACGGGCATCAAGCCCCTGCGGCGTCAGCGCCCGCATCGGACATGCCTCGATGCACCTGCGGCAATCTCCGCACCCCACTCCGTCATACGGGACATCGTATTTGTCGGCATCGGCATCCGTTACCAGCTCGCCCAACAGTATGAACGACCCATAGCGAGGCGACACAAGCAGTTTGTTGCGGCCGATAAATCCAAGTCCGGCTTCACGTGCCAAACTCTTTTCAAGCAACGGTGCCGTATCGGTGAAGGCTCTGAAACGAGCTCCCGATGACGAAAGCCTCAACCGTTCGGCCAGTTCACGGAGCATCTGCTTTATAGTTACATGATAGTCCGTCGTACGTGCATACGACGCCACCTTCGTGCAGCACTCCCCGCCGTAGCCGAGGCTCGTGGAGTTTTTATACACCACCCCGCACACAATCACACTGCGCGCCCCTGGAACAAGCAGTGCAGGGTCGAAACGCTTGTCGATGTTACGCTCCAGATAGTCAAGTCCGGCATTGAACCCCCGCCCGAGCCAATCCTCGAAAAACGTCCTTTCACCGTCCACTTCCAACGCTCTGCACACCCCGCACGCATCGAAACCGACAGCGGCTGCAGCCTCCTTTATTTCTCTGGTTATAAGCATATCAGAAAATATGTCTGCAAAAATAACGATACGCCTGACAAAGAGGAAATATTTATGTCTAACTTTGCGTTATGCAGAAAAGGAAAGCTGCATGCCCAGCACCGATAGACGCATCAATGTCCTGCTGCCAGTGACGTGACACGACAGTTGCGGCGTACGGGGCTCAACATCAAACAACTTCTTCCTCATGGAATTCCAAACGCTAAAAGAAATATACGACAGCAGTATCAGAAAGTACGGCAACAGCCCATCGTTCTCGATGCTGGAGCGCGAAGCCATGACATATGCCGACTTCGGCGAACGTGTCGAATATGTCCGCGGAGTACTGCTCGGAGCCGGTCTCAGCAGCGGCGACAAGGTGGCCCTGCTGAGCAGCAACATGCCGAATTGGAACGTATGCTATTTTGCAGCCGTCACCGCCGGCATGATAATCGTACCGATACTGCCTGACTTCTCGGGAAACGAACTCGACCGCATCATAACCCACTCGGAAGCAAAGGCACTGTGCGTATCCGACAAGCTCTACACCCGTGTCTCGAAAGAGATACTCGACAGCATGAACATCATCATACGCACCAAAAACCTCGGCATAATATCCCGCAAATCGTCTGACCTAGGCACAATGTCGACCCCGCAGCCAGATGACCTCGCCGTGATAATCTACACATCCGGCACCACATCATCCCCCAAAGGTGTGATGCTCACGCATCGCAACCTCGCCATGCAGGCCCAAATGGACCGCGACCTGTTCTTCGTGCGCCCCGACGACGTATTCCTATCCATACTTCCGCTGTCGCACACATACGAATGCTCGCTGGGCATGCTCCTGCCTTTCATGTGCGGAGCATCGGTAGTGTACGTCGACAGGCCGCCTACGGCATCGAACCTGCTGCCGGCACTGCGACAGGTGCGCCCTACGGTTATGCTCAGCGTACCCCTTGTTATCGAAAAGATTTACAAGACACAGGTTGCCGCCAAGTTCCGCAAATCGAAACTGCTAGGCAAGTTGTACAATCAGACCATATTTCGCCGCGCCATACACGGCATGGCCGGACGCAGGCTCCTGAACCTGTTCGGAGGCCGCCTGCGCTTCTTCGGTATCGGAGGTGCCAAACTCGACATGGAAGCCGAACGCTTCCTGCTCGAAGGGCACTTTCCCTATGCAATAGGCTACGGGCTGACCGAAACGGCACCGCTCCTCGCAGGCGCCATACCTTCCAAGGTAAGACTCGGCTCTACAGGTCCCATACTGCCAGGCATCGAAGCCCGTCTCGACAACCCCAACGAACTTGGAGAAGGCGAACTTGTAGTAAAAAGCCCATGTACCATGCAAGGTTATTACAAAAATCCCGAACTTACTTCCGAGGTACTCACAACAGACGGATGGTTCCGCACCCATGACCTGTGCGCATTCGATTCGGATGGCTACCTTTACATAAAAGGACGTCTCGGCAACATGATAGTTGGTCCGAACGGCGAAAACATCTATCCGGAAGACATAGAAAGCGTGCTTAACAGCCACTTCCTCGTTTCCGACTCAATTGTCACACAGGAGGAGGGACGACTGGTGGCCCTTGTACACTTCGACAAGGCCGAACTCGAAAAACGCTACCACGAATTTCGTGATGGTCTGGCAACCACAATGGAGGATATCAAGGCAGATATTATACGATATGTGAACTCAAAAGTAAATAAATCATCGAAAATAGCCACCATAGAGGAGCAGGAAGAAGGTTTCGAAAAAACACCTTCACACAAGATAAAACGCTATTTGTACACCAAACTGCACAAAAATAACAAGCAATAAAACAGAAGCCCCGCACATAAAATGCAGGGCTTCTGTTTTTATGCCGAACGACTGCTAATAACCGAGAATGCGCATCATGGAACGATAGCTCTGTTCCTTGGCAAACAATCTGGTATAGTATTCGTTATCATCCTTATTCCTGTCGATTATGATATGCTTCGGGGCTGGTATCAGACAGTGTTGTATGCCGCCGAAACCACCCAACGACTCCTGATATGCACCTGTATGGAAAAACCCTATATACTGTGTATCGCCAGGTGTGAGCTTCGGCAGAAAGACGGCATTGGAATGTGCCTCTCCACTGTAATAGTCCTCGCTGTCACAGGTCAGTCCTCCTAAGAACACTCGCTGATACTCCTTATCCCAGTTATTGATTGCCAACAGAGGATAACGCTGGTTGATACCCCAGATATCCGGCAGAGTGGTCATAAACGAACTGTCTATCATATACCAGCTCTCACGGTCATTCTGTTGCTTTTGGTTAATGATTGAAAACAGAGCCGCACCGCTTTCGCCGACAGTGAACGAACCGAATTCGGTAAAAATGTTCGGCTCCTCCACTCCGTTGGCATTGCAAGTATTCTTAATCTGTGCTACTATCTCCTCTGTCATGTACTCGTAATCATAATCGAAGGCAAGCGAGTTCTTTATCGGGAAACCGCCTCCGATATTCAACGAGTCAAGTTCGGGTGCCAACTTTTTCAGATCGCAGTAAACCTGTATGCACTTATGCAGCTCATTCCAATAGTAGGCTGTATCCTTGATACCGGTATTTATGAAAAAATGAAGCATCTTCAACTTGACATTCTTGTTGTTTTTGATGCGCTCGTTGTAATACGGAATGATGTCATTGTAACGTATACCGAGACGTGAAGTATAGAAGTCAAACTTGGGCTCCTCCTCCGCTGCTATGCGGATACCTATCTGACACGGACAATCAATGATATCAAGCAGATCGAGTTCCTGCTTGTTGTCAAGTACAGGTATGGTGTTTGTAAAACCTTGTTTGATAAGATTGGCGATGTTCTCCACATACTGAGGACGCTTGAAACCGTTGCAAACAATAAATATATCCTTGTTTATCAGTCCGCTGTCATACAGTGCATTTATAATATGAATATCGTATGCCGATGAAGTTTCGAGATTTATATCGTTTTTCAACGCTTCTTCCAGAACGAAAGAGAAGTGCGAACTTTTAGTACAATAGCAGTAATTGTATGAGCCACGATAATCGACCTTTGCCATAGCCACATTGAACATACGCTTTGCACGGTTTATCTGCTGTGATATTTTTGGCAGGTATGATATCTTCAACGGAGTACCGTACTGTTTGATTATATCCATGAGCGGAACCTCATGAAAATACAGTTCATTGTCCTTAACAGTAAACTCATCCTGCGGAAATTCGAAGGTCTGCTCAATCAGGTCGATGTACTTGTTTTTCATTTCGTCGCATGTTATTTCCAAAGAAAACAAAAATCCGACTCACCTACTTTCATAAAAATAAGGCAATGTAGCGCGGCCGGATCACATATAAATCCGGAATACAAAACAAATAATTCTTTTTCGAAATATCAACTTTTTCTCATGCTATTGCCGTTTTTAATATTGTCTTAATACTTTTTTCGCTGAAAATTCCCTATTTTTGGGCAAAACTGGCAGGAATATGGTCGAAAAAGTCATAGCAAGAATATTGGAACTAAAATCAAGGCATTTAGTGCTTCCTACAGTGGGCACATTTGTCAGGAGAGAGAACGGTGACATGATATTCACCGACTTGATACGTACCGATGACGGCATGTTGATTTCCGAAACCGCCGCCATGTACGGACTGCCGCACGAACAGGCCCGTATGGAAGTCGCTGCCTATGCTGCTTCAGTGGCCGACTCTCTGACCCGCGAAGGCCGCGTTGAGATAGAAGGTCTCGGCACCATACGACGCAGCAGCGATGGAGTTATACATTTCATGTCGCGCCATACTCCTGAACAGGACATCGCAACAGAATCTGCTAAAACAGACACCGAACCGACTCCTGACGCCATACAGGAACATAAACCTGCCCCAAGTTGCGAATACACCGCCGCCACAAATGCCGTGGATGGGGATACTACCCCCACCAGTACAGCAAAGACAACAGAACAGCAAAACACATATACAAAAGAGACGGGTGTCAAAACAGTAACCGGCCATGACAAGCAACCTGACACAATCGGACACCAGGACAGCGATGAACAGGAACGTCCGCTCCGGCCGCACACTCCACGCTACAATAACAACAGCCTGCGCGGTGCATTGTATGGCTACAGGGATGATGACAACCTCGGAAACACGACACATGATCTCCCATCCGTTACACCACAACCTGCTTCCCGCACAACGGCAATCACGCAGTCCGCAGAGCCGTACAAGCCGCAAATCAACATACGTCATCCGCAGAAACCAAAGAAGAGGCTCGATGCCGTAATGATTATAGCCATACTTGCTCTGGCCATAACCCTCGGTATACTTATATACGGTTACATCACCAAACGTGGTCTCAATGTGACCCATGAACAGGAGCTCGTCATAGATCCATCGGCAACACCTGTTGACACACAATCCACCAAGGCAGAATAGCCACCACACAACACTAACAATTAAGAAGGAACAACAAAATGGATATCGTTGCTGTAAAACAGCGTTTCGGCATAATAGGCAACAGCGAGAACATGGACAGGGCACTTGAAGTCGCCCTGCGCGTCGCCCCGACCGACCTTTCAGTACTCGTCACGGGAGAAAGTGGTGTCGGCAAGGAATTCTTTCCGCAGGTGATACACGCATACAGTTCACGCAAACACAACAAATACATAGCCGTCAACTGCGGCGCCATTCCGGAAGGCACAATAGATTCGGAACTTTTCGGTCACGAAAAAGGTTCATTCACCGGTGCCACAGAAGCTCGTAAAGGTTATTTCGAGGAGGCCGATGGCGGCACAATATTCCTCGACGAGGTGGCCGAACTTCCACACTCCACGCAGGTGCGCCTGCTTCGAGTGCTACAGACAGGCGAGTTCATCCGCGTCGGTTCGTCAAAAACACAGAAAACCAACGTTCGCGTCGTAGCCGCCACGAACGTAAATCTACAAGCAGCCATACAGGATGGTCGCTTCCGTGAAGACCTCTACTACAGGCTCAACACGGTACCCATATACGTACCGGCACTGCGTGAACGCAAGGGCGACATATACATACTTTTCCGCAAGTTCGCTTCGGATGTCGCCATACAATACCGCATGCCTCCGATTACACTAGATGCCGATGCACGCACAATGCTGGAAAATTACTACTGGCGCGGTAACATCCGTCAACTCAAGAATGTGGCCGAACAGATTTCAGCCATTGAGGAGTCACGTGTAATCACGGCTGATGTACTGCGTAATTATCTGCCAGACGATGGCAGCCAAACCAGCATGCCAGTCGTAATGGGCGGACACCAGCAGGAACCGCAGGGCAACTTCGAACGCGAACTGCTATACAAGATGCTGTTCGACATGCGCTCCGAGATGTCCGACATCAAGCAGATGCTACACGACATTTTAGCCGGACGACCTGTCAATAAGGAGCAAAGCGAACGCATAGCAGGACTGCTCCAGGCATCGAACATACTTCCCACGACCACCGTAACACACAACACAGCCGATACGGGAAGCTATGAAATAGCTGAAGAGGAAACAGAACAGCCAAAAGAGATGACCAAGGCAGAAGTACAGCGCAATGCCATCATCAAGGCTCTGCGCAAGCATAATGGCCGCCGCAAGGAGGCTGCCAAGGAACTCTTCATCTCGGAACGTACACTGTACAGAAAAATCAAAGAATTAGGAATAAATGAATATTAAGATTTTTAAAACGGCCACCGTATGTGCCGTGTTGCTGTGTGTGCTGGCAGCCTGCAAGGTGACATATTCGCTGTCTGGGGCATCCATACCTGCCGATGCGCGTACGGTAAGCATTCCGTACTTTCCCAACAACGCCACTCTCGTGTCGCCTACACTCAGCTCCACCCTCACCGATGAGCTTCAGACTCGTTTCATGAACCAGACAAAACTCCAGTTGGTTCCTGAAAACGGCGACCTCGCATTTCAAGGTGAAATCACCAACTACACGGTAATGCCCGTGGCAGTGACCAGCGATGACATGGCCGCCATGAACAGACTGACAATAACCGTCAAAGTTAAGTTCACCAACAACATTGACCCGACATTCAATTATGACCAGAGTTTTTCGGCATTCCAGGAATACTCGTCGTCACTCGACCTCTCCACGGCCGAAAGTTCACTCATACCCGAACTCGTCACCCAGCTCGTGGACGACATTTTCAACGCCGCAGTCTCCAATTGGTAAGCCATGAATACAACAGGCATACTATCTCTCGAACAGGCGCGCGAACTCGCCGCACGCTACCCGTGGTTCAACATTCCTGAAATCATAAAATACCGCACCAACGGCACAGTCGGCAGACGTCTTGCCATACTGTCGCGTTTCCGGCCCGCAATTCTCAAGGTGCCGGAAGCCATACAGGATAATATCCAGACAGCATACGCCACAATGCCCGACGAGAAAGACACCATGTCGATAATCGACGCATTCATCCGCAGTGGGGAACACCGAATAACGGCTGCCGACACCACTCCCGAGGACCTGCCGGATACGGATAACAACGATGACGCCATTCCAGATGAACTGCTTACCGAAGAATTCGCATCCATATACCTGGCTCAGGGCATGAACGACCGTGCAGTGGAAATATATCGGAGATTAAGTTTGTTAAATCCGGAAAAAAGTATTTATTTTGCCGAACTTATTGAGAAAGCGTCCGGATGCGGTACACGGCCAAAATGACAATGGCTGTCAGTACACCGTAAACAGGACACGCAAAAAGAATAACTAAAAAACAACATAAACGATGTACATCTTTTTAATAGTATTGATAATCATCGCGAGCGTTCTTCTTGTACTCGCCGTACTCGCACAAAACCCGAAAGGCGGAATGGCTGCAAACTTCGGTGCATCGAACCAGGTAATGGGTGTCCGCCAAACGGCAGACTTCCTTGAACGTTCAACTTGGACGCTGGCAATAGCAATAGTAGTACTCAGCCTTCTCGCTTCGATAGCAATGTCGTCACACAGGCGCAGCACTCAGGGAAGCAACGACGCTCTTCTCGAACAGATTACTACCGAACAGGAAGTTGTCCTGCCCAACACTATCGCTCCGGTGGCCACCGACGCTGCACAGCAGGCTACTGAAACCGACGCCACCGAGGTAAACGAATAATCCTGGCGTCGACAGTCGGTACAAAATGAAACAAATACCCCGCACCATGAAGGTTGCGGGGTATTTTATATCAGCCGACATCAATTAAGGCCTAGGCAACAAATACTTTTCTACCAGCACTGCACACGTGCGCACATACTCCGCGCAAGGCTTTTTGGAAAAACCATCGGGTAACCCGGGCTCTAAACCTAACAACTGGCCGCAACGTATGGATCCATTCAATGCGGAAAATTCTTGCGCCAACAAGCGTACCGTCTCGAAGTTACGCTTGCGGCCCTCCTTGTCCTCAACCGACGACGCACCGTTATGCAGTCCGGCTAACATGGACATGCCGCTAACCGTGCCGCAAACATGACGCATGCCGGCCAGACCGGCACCGAACGACGATGCCAGTCTCATAGCCGTTGTCTTATCAATCCCGTACAAATCGGCATACGTGACAAATACCGCCTGCGCACAGTTGCATCCCGACCGGAAACTCTCAACTGCCTGTTCTACCCTGCTTTCCATATCTATATCTCTGTTATTATATCATCTACCTCAGCGCCCACAAACCCTACAAGGTCGGTCGGTGCAATACGTATCTGCAGACCGCGAATTCCTGCACTGATATATATTTCCCCATGCGACATGGCATGACTGTCGATATAGGTCGGATACTGTTTCTTCATTCCTATAGGCGAACATCCGCCCCGTATGTATCCCGTCAGTGACAACAACTCCTTCATGTGCACAAGGTCAGCCTTCTTATTGCCAGACACGCGGGCCGCCTTCTTAAGGTCAACCTCTGCATCGCCCGCCACAACACACACGAATATACCGGTACGGTCACCGCGCAGAACAAGTGTTTTATAAAGCAGTGCCGCATCGACACCTATTTCAGCCGCCACATGCACAGCCGAAAGGTCATTTTCGTCAACCGGATACGAATTGAGCCCATAGGCGATACCTGCCTTGTCAAGAAGACGTGCCGCATTAGTCTTAACCTCCTTTTTCATATACACCAGTCTATTAACACTGCAAATGTAACAAAACATGTGTGACCAGCCATGCCAAACAACCAAAACCGTCATATACAATCATTCCTGCAATAGTCTATGTCAAAAATAATATCGGCAGTTTTTAACCATCCGAATAAAAAGAGTAACTTTGTAATTATGCAGGCAGTGATTTTACGCCATGACGACATAAAACATCCGCCGCCTCCAACACACAAATACCACTCGCCGCAATGGGCCACTTCTCCCGCATACTGTATACCGCCACGTTATTCGTGACGATATTTTTGTCATGCCATTCTTTTGCACAAGACGGTACACAGCATCCAATTGCAACAGCCGACACCCATAACGGTACTGCCACAATATATGCCAATACCGACACCCGACATATCAGGGAAGACAATGGAGAGAACCGCTATACGGTCGGCCTCGTTTTAAGTGGTGGAGGGGCTAAAGGCGTAGCCCACATCGGCATTCTCAAGGTTCTCGAGGAAGCCAACATTCCTATAGACTACATAGCCGGCACGAGTATGGGAGCTATCATTGGAGGTTTATACTCAATAGGCTGGTCGACAAAGGAACTCGACTCGCTTGTCCGCGCCCAAGACTGGCCAGCACTGCTCAGCGACAAGGTCGCACGACGCGACAAACTGCTCTCCGAGAAAGAAATAGCCGACAAGTATATCGTATCCGTACCGATAGCACTCAACAAAAAATTCTCCATACCGTCAGGCGTACTCGCTGGACAGAATGTTCTCAACCTGCTGAACGAAATGACACTCGGATATCATGACGATGATCTCGATTTCGACTCGCTCCCTATACCGTTTGCCTGCGTGACCTACGACATGGTCGAAGGCAAGGAGGTGGTTTACCGCAGCGGCAACCTTCCCATTGCGATACGTGCCAGCATGTCAATTCCAGGAGCCTTCGCACCAGTAGTCCGTGACAGCATGGTGCTCGTAGACGGAGGCATATACAACAACTTCCCCGTGGATGTAGTACGGGAAATGGGTGCAGACATAGTCATTGGAGTCGACCTGGCTGGCGGTCCAAAGGACGTGGAGGGTCTTTCTTCCATGATGGGCCTCATCGACCAGATAACGATCATATTCGGACGTGAACAATACCACAAGAACCTTCAGAATGTAGACCTGTATCTGAAACCAGATATCGTTCCCTACACATCAAGCAGTTTCAATTCCGAAGCCGTTGACACCCTCTTAATACGCGGCGAAAGATGCGCCCGCCAGAATTGGGACAAGATTATCGCGCTCAGAAAGGTGATATATTCTGGCAACAAATATGTCGTGCCGAAAGAACGAAAACTCCCTTCGGACAATGATGCGTTTCACATCGGAGAGATAAAGTTTGTAGGCATGACCAAAAACGAGGAGGCATTCCTGCGTCCTGCAATAGGCATAAAGGAGAATACAATGGTCACAAAGGAACGCATCAACAATGCCATTTCCAAACTACGAGGTTCCGGTGCATTCTCGTATGTGACATACACCCTCGAAGGCCGTCCGCCGTATACGCTCACAATTTCAGTCGATGAAAAGCAGGAAGCCATAGTAACCGTAGGCTTTCGTTTCGACAGCGAAGAGATGGCCTCCATACTCATAGGTACAACCCTGACGATGCGAGGTTTGCAAGGCCCGAAACTCGGCCTGTCAGTACGCCTCAATGAAAACCCGTACCTTAAACTGAACTTCTCGTCAAGCAACATCCTGCACGGCAGGCTCGGACTGTCATACATGCTTAAAAACAACAATTACCAGCTATACAGGAATGGCGACAGAATTAACAATATATCGTTTTTGCAAAACAGGGTAGAACTGTTCTTCTCGCTGGCCAACCCTATAATGTTCAATCCAAAAATAGGCTGCAGTTACGAACACTTCAACTACGACTCGTTTCTCTTCGCCTCGGACGACGATCGTATAGCCGTAAAGCCGACAGGCTTCATAAACTATTTCATAACCGGCAGTCTTGAAACGCTCAACGACCACTATTTTCCTACAAGCGGCGTAGCCATGGATATGACGGCCGCCATACATACAGACAACGGTTACAAGTACAATGGCAATGCCCCATTCGGTTCGGTGGAATATCATGGCCTTTGGGCAATATCGCCAACAAACCGTCTGACATTCATTCCAGAAATTTACGGCCGTACACTAATAGGCAAGTCCGTGGCATACTCGTACTACAACTATATTGGCGGGGAAATTGCAGGCCGTTACATGGATCAGCAAATACCTTTCGTCGGCATAAGACATGTGGAGACTGCATCAAGGTCGATACTCACGGCAAATCTCGAAATCCGCATGCGTTTGTTCGTACGTCACTTCATATCGTTGGAGTGCGCCTATGGCATACAGAACGACAACTTCTTCAGAATGTTCACCCAAAGCCGAAACAATCTACTCGGATTTGGCCTCAAATATTCATACAACTCACCGATAGGTCCTATCTCGATACTGTTCGATACATCCAATATCAACCGTTCACTCGGGGTCTATTTCAGTTTCGGAAAGACATTTTGACAAACTAAAGAGATAAACAAATACCAACAAACAAATACAGGCTGGCTCCGGTATGAAGCCAGCCTGTATTTATCCACAATCAACCGCCAAATTACATCACAATATCACCGAGCAGGCTCCTGAGCAGGAACACGGCGGCAACAGTAAGAATAGCGTAAAGTTCGGGGAAAGCGGCAAGGATAAGCGTGTTACCGGTTACATTATGGCCATTGCCGAGGGCAACCACACCGTTGGCACATATCTGTCCCTGACGTATGGAGCTGAGCAGACAAACAAGACCTACGAGCAAGCCCATGCCGAAAATACCGGCAGCCTGCAGAACAGTAATGCCAGGCGTAAGATAGTTCTTTAAAAGAAAGAAACTAACGAAGCCATAAAGTCCCTGAGTACCGGGAAGAGCCGTAAGTATCATACAGCTGCCGAACACGCCCTTGTTTTTCTTCAGAGCACCTATCGTTGCGTTGGCCGGATATGATACGCCGAATGCACTTCCGACGCCAGACAAGGCAACCATGAGCGCGATGCCGATGTAAGCTACATAAATTGGTTCCATAATACTTGTGATTGGTTTTAATTAATATTTTGTTTACTGTTTATTTGCTTTTTTCAAAGGTGAAAACTCACGTTGGGTATATTCGAACCCTGCATTCTTATAGAATTCCACAAATGTCAGACGCATCGGATGCACGAATGCTCCAAGAGCCGACATGAAAATGTTTACTCCATGTCCGAACAGCAGTATGACCACTATCAACATTTGCCGCAGTACTATCGGCATACCTTCGGTAAGACCGAATGCCAGGTCGTTGAACACCAACGCCAAGGTACCGCCCGAAAGACAGAGCGCAAACAGACGCACATAACTGAGCACGTCACCGAGCAATCCTGTGACATTGTTGTACGTATTCCACAACCCGCTGCCGAAATTCACCAACGGATTCTTGTCGGGATTGTGCAGGAATATCATCAGCACAGCACCTATTGCCATCACCACATAATAGACAGTCATCGGAGCCGTAACGCCGAGGCTGGGAAGCATAAAGACACACAACCCGCTTATGATTATCAACAGCCATCCGAGCGTGCCTAATGAATACCTGAAACCGAAACGACGCGTCACGTTGATGATATTCAGAATCATAGCAAATATTATCTGCACCACGCCGAGGCCGAGCGAAAGCGAAAACAGTGCATCTGTCGTAAGGAATTTGTCTCGTACACCTTCAAATGCGGGCAGTCCTGCAAGCTGTATGCCGAAAAATGACCCTGTCAGCAAACCGAACGCCACGGATGCAACACCGCACAGCATCGTAAGGTTAGCAACCTGATGCATCGTCTCGCCATCCTTACGACGCAGAAAAAAATATGCCAGCGCCAGCACGAGTCCATACCCTGCATCGCCCAAACAGAACCCGAAGAACACCATATAGAAAGGTCCGAAGAAAGCCGTCAGGTCCATGGTACCGTAACGAGGCAGCGCATAGAACCGTCCGATAAATTCGAACGACTTTGCGAACCTGTTGTTCTTCAACAATACGGGGGCATCATCCTCCGGTGTGGGACGCTCCTTGAAATATACCATGCCAGAATAGCTGTCAAGCACCTTGTCAACCTCGGGCGAGGTCTCTTCCGTAGTCCACCCTTCCATAATGACAATGGTGCCTTCGGCTTCACTGCGGCCGCTGTTCATGGCCTTGCTGAAGTCGAGCTTCGAACTCAACTCCTCGCCATGCTCCTCTATCCTGTCGAGCGACGCATAGGCTCGCGCCATCACACCGCGCAACTCCAACATTTCCTTTTCCATGTCGGCGATACGCTTGCGGACATCCGCCGCCGTGTAGTCCGGCATGCGGTGCTCCTGTGCGTCGAAAGTCATATCCATATCGCCGCACGACACGGTCACAAAGTACGTGCGTCCATCGCGGCGGGCAATCTCCTCAACACCTGCATTTTCCGGAAGCAACATTCTTATCGTCTCGAATTCACTGTCAAAAACAGAGAAAAAACGCAGCGTCACTCCGCTGTCCCTCAACTGACGTATCTGTGCCGGCATAAACTCGCCCCACACCTCCAGCTCGGCAACCTCCTTGCGTGCCTTGTCCATACGGCCGGAGAGTTCCTCCATGGCTGCCCGCGTCCTGACATAAGCCTCAAAAGCCTCGGCACCGTCAGCAAACGGTTCGCCTGCCTCGAAACCTGGTTCGGAAGCCAATCCCGACAGATATATCTTCGCAGCACGGTGCTGTTCCAATTCTGTAAGCATGCTGCGCTCCCTGTCATCGGGCTCCCACGCCGTAGAGGTTATGTCAACCAGTCCCAGCTCCTGCAAGGAACTGAGAAATGCCTCCTGCTCCGCATGATAGAGCACAAAGGTGTATTTACTCATCCTGACTATCATAACGCCTCCGTTCCTTCGTGTTCATGCTTGTTCTTGACTATCTTTTGCGCACTCTTGGAAAGGTTCTCCTCATCCTCAAGGAAACGCTTTATCTTCAGTATGGCCGCCTCGTAACCCGGTATTTGAACCTTCTCATATAGGTTCACCTTCTGGGTAGTCTTCTTACGGGCATGGTCGAGCACTTCTGTCTTACGCCTGTAAACTGCCCCCTCGATACCCAAACGGGCTATCTCCTTCAGAAGTGCCACTCCGTCCGCAAACCACACGGGGCTGCTGAACAGATCGTAAGACTTCTCCTCAAAGCGTATCTCGCCGAGAACCGGTATGCGGACACCCGCAATCTTGGTCTCCCTTATATCAACCCCTCCGACACGAAGCAATCCCCAGTCGAACTCACTCCACAGCGCCGCCATATACTCGTAACGCCCAAGCAGTTCCTCCAGACGCTTCTCGGCATCCTCGGCCATGTCACGCGCCTTCTTTACCTCCAGTCGCAGCGCCGACTCCTTACTCTTTATGGTAGGAAGGGCACGCTGACGCATCTGCAGCTTCTTGCGCATCTCGCCTAGCGAGGTCTTGTTATATTGAAACTTAATTGCCATAATTGTTTTCCTCCAATGATTGCGTACGCCGCCACTTCTCCATGAAGCCCATAAGCAGCGTAGCACCACCCAACACGAAACCAACCGTACTGACCCATGCCCCGAACGACGGCTCGGCTGCCCTGCCGTCAATGACGGCAATAACGGCAACCAGTAGTATCATAAACTCGACCCCGAGCAGGAAACCGTAAACCCACGGACTGGTCTGTTTCAGGTTTTCATCCTGTTTTCCGCGCAGGTGCCTCCACCATTCAATACCGCCCCGCACAAAGCCACCGATTACGGAAGCCGCCACACCGACAGCAGCCAGCGGAAGTATCTCACCTTCCAAATAGCAGCCGTACAGAAGCGCCCCCGACATAATGAACAGCACCACTGCCGATGCCGTCATCATCGCCCCGTAAAGCCAGTATTGTCCTTTCGTGTTCATTACGTATCAAGCGTTCTTCGGCCAATACTTATCGGTCAGTTCGGCTTTTATGGCCACCTCGCTCTTGGTAAAGTACTTGGCAAACAACTTCCACGCCGTATCGAGCATCTCCTCAATCTGGATGTTGATATCTATCGCAAGCAGTTTGTCGGAATAATCCTTTGCAAACTTGAGCGCGCGTTCGTCGTAGTCCGAAAGGTCGAAACCGTTCTCCAGCTTGGTCTTGGCATTCGCTGCATCCGAGTAAAGCCTTACGGCCGCGTTCATCACCTGCGGGTGGTCCTCACGAGTCTTCTTGCCGATGACAAGCTGTTTCAATCGCGACAGGCTTCGGAACGGGTCAACGATAACCTTACCCGTGTCGCTGTCCTTACGCAGGAAAAGCTGACCCTCGGTAATGTAACCCGTGTTGTCCGGAACGGCGTGGGTAATGTCTCCGCCCGATAGGGTTGTCACGGCGATAATCGTTATCGAACCGCCGTTAGGCAGCTGTACAGCCTTTTCGTATATCTTCGCAAGGTCTGAATAGAGCGAACCAGGCATAGAGTCCTTTGAAGGTATCTGGTCCATACGGTTTGACACGATTGCCAGCGCATCGGCATACAGCGTCATGTCGGTAAGCAGCACGAGAACCTTCTCTCCCTTGTCGACAGCAAAATACTCGGCCGCCGTCAATGCCATGTCCGGCACAAGAAGACGCTCCACAGGAGGGTTCTCCGTGGTGTTCACGAAACATACTATACGGTCGAGCACACCCGCATTCTCGAAAAGGTTCTTGAAGTACAGGTAGTCATCGTTGGTCATTCCCATACCGCTGAGGATAATCTTGTCGGCCTGTGCACGCAGCGCAACGTCCGCCATAACCTGGTTATAGGGCTGGTCGGGGTCGGCAAAGAACGGTATTTTCTGCCCCGACACGATGGTATTGTTAAGGTCTATGCCGGCAATACCAGTCGCAATAAGTTCCGACGGCTGGATACGTTTGAAGGGGTTCACGGTAGGACCGCCAATTTCCCTCTCCTCGCCCTCAATGGGAGCACCACCGTCGAGCGGATTGCCGTAGGCATCGAAGAAACGGCCTGCAAGGTCGTCGCTGACCTTAAGCACCGGCGGCTCGCCGTGGAATACGACCTCCGCATTCGTGGCGATACCCTCCGTACCCTGAAATACCTGAAGGGTTATTTCGTCGCCGACTATGCGCACAACCTGCGCCAACTTGCCGCCAACGGTAGCCAGTTCATCGTTGCCGACTCCCTGCGCCTTTACCGTAACGGTAGCTTTGTTTATGTTTTCTATTTTGGTATATATTTTCTGAAATGCTTTCGTTGCCATCTTCGTCACGATTTATGCGTTAGCCACCTTGGTTTCAAGCAACTCGTCAACCTTCTTCCGGTACTCGGCAAACCTGTCGCTTTCCCACTCCGAGTAGTTGAGCTGCTTCATGAGGTTTATCAAGCTCTTGTAGAACTCCGTGCACTCCTGAAAATCGGCAAAGTCGAACTTGCGGTCGCAGATGTCCAGCACAAGGTTGAACATGTACCTCTGCCTGTCGAGCGGTGTATTTGCATCAACAGCGTCGAACGCATCCTGCTGAAGTATCACGAAGTCGATAAGCTCGCTTTTCCAGAAGTTGTCGTGATACTCAACCGGTACACCGTCGTCACCGAGAATGTCTATCTGTTCCGATGCTTCCTTGCCTCGCTGAACTATGGTCTTGCCCTTGTTGACAAGGTCTACCCAGCCGGGTTCAATCCTGCCATCGAGGTACTCCCTGATTTCGGGATACTCCAGATATTTGGAATAGCTGTCAAGCGGGTCTATGGCCGGATAACGCTTGCTGTCGGCCCTTTGCTGTGAAAGCGCGTAAAAGCATCGTGCTGCCTTCTGCGTAGCCTCAGTAACAGGTTCCTTAAGGTTACCGCCCGCAGGAGATACAGTACCGAGAAATGTAACAGAACCGGTCGCTCCGTTACGCAACTCCACAAGCCCCGCACGCGCATAGAAGTTAGATATGATTGCAGACAAGTCCATCGGGAACGCATCCTGACCGGGAAGCTCCTCCAGTCGGTTACTCATCTCACGCAGCGCCTGCGCCCAACGCGAAGTCGAGTCGGCAAGGATGAGCACCTTAAGTCCCATGGCTCGATAGTACTCGCCTATCGTCATACCCGTGTAAACCGACGCCTCTCGCGACGCAACAGGCATGTTCGAGGTATTGCAAATGATTGTGGTTCGCTCCATGAGTTTATGTCCCGTATGAGGGTCATCCAGACGCGGGAACTCGGCAAATATCTCCACAACCTCGTTGGCACGCTCTCCGCACGCTATCATGATGATAACATCCGCTTCGGCCTGCTTTGCTATGGCGTGCTGGAGCACCGTCTTGCCCGCTCCGAACGGTCCTGGAATAAAGCCCGTACCGCCGTCGGCTATCGGGTTGAAGGTATCTATCGGTCGTACACCCGTTTCAAGTATACGCGCAGGACGCGGCTTGGAAACATAGGCCTTGATTGCCTTCTTCACCGGCCAGCGCTGAACCATCGTAACGGGATGCTCAACTCCTTCGGCATCGGTAAGAACCGCTACCGTATGGTTAATGTTGTAGTCGCCCGCACCGACAACGCTCTTCACGGTATATGTTCCCTCCATGGCAAACGGAACCATTATCTTGTGGGCTATCCACTTTTCCTGAACCTCACCGAGCCAGTCACCTGCCTCGACCTTGTCACCGGATTTTGCCAGCGGCTTGAAACTCCACAACACATTCTCGTCAAGCGGAGCGGTACGGCTGCCGCGTTCGATGAACAGACTGTCCATTTCTGCCAAGTCATTCTGTAGGCCATCATAGTTTTTCGAGAGAATACCCGGACCAAGCGTGGCCTCGAGCATATGCCCCTCGAACTCGACTTCGGCACCAACACCAAGTCCACGTGTAGAATCGAACACCTGTATATAGGCATTGTCGCCAACCACCTTTATGACCTCGGCCATTAACCTCTCGTCACCCAACTTCACAGTGGCAATCTCATTTTGGGCCACCGGTCCGAAAGTCTTGACAACAACCATATTGGAGGTGATGCCTGCAACTTTTCCCTTAGTCTTCATATCTTGTCTTTCTCTGTTTTTCCTTCTATGCAACATTTTCTCCGGAACCTGCCGCTACAAACGAAGCAACCAATTTGCGGAGCATCTCCCTGCCATGCTCCGGATCGAGCACCGTCCACCTGTGTATCACGTTAATTCTCACAAGGTAACCCAACAGGAAGTCGATGTCGCAATAATTCATCTCTGTAAGTTCAACGGACATATCCCAGCGTATGTCGTCCATACGCTTCTCCTTGTCCACCATACTCATATCACCATCAACGGCAGTCATAACCTGGTCGATGTACGACAACTCTCCCTTGATACCGAAATCCGCCGCTGAACTGCGTGCAAGAGCATCCTCTATATATCCGCTGCCTATTATGGCTTCAGATACGGGAAGCGATAGTTTGCGTGATGCGAATGCTGCGGAAACATTACGGAGAGTCCGGTCAAAATCACCCCAACTGCGCATGAATTTAGAACCAGACTTCGCACACAGCGCGTAATACGCAGCGAACATGTTGCGCTCGAACGGTAGCGACGTGTCAATATCTTCATAGTCGCTTCCGGTATCCTTGTCAGCAGCATTGTATGCTGCCACTACCCTGCACAGCGATGCAGGCAGACGCGACGGTGAAGCAAGTTCCTCCTCGGCCTCCTCTCGCGACAGATTGCCCAGCACGGAAAAATGTTCCCTGCCGGCACGCATGTTCGCTATATTTTCAACGTCGTAGTACGTGTAAAGAAGCGCCACGGCACGGCGGTCACGACCCGATACCCCTTCCTTTATTTCGGCTATTACTGTCGGCGCATCAAACCCCTTGGTGTCCGCATCGCGGGAGTACTCCTTCAACCCCGCTACGAGGCAATAGTAATTCCTGCGGAACATGACCGTCATTTTTCTTGTCCGTAAAGCAGGTTAGCAACCTTATCCTTCAGATACTCTCCAAGAAGGGCATCGAAATCGGCATCGGTAAAGCTGATATAGTAACCGCCATCCTTGGCGCCTATCCTGAAGCCGTTGTGCACCTTGTCGGAATATCCTACCTCGATGCCTTCAGCCAACAGTCCGTTAACCGCTCCGCCGAATTCGGAATCGAACTTATCCTTCCACTCTGCTGGAAGCAGCGCCGACAGGGTCACCATACCCTGAGCATCGCTGTGCCAGCCTGCAGCAACAGCCAGAAGCATCTCCTTGATGAACTTAGCATCGATACAAGCCTCATGCACCGGACCAGACACCGTCCGGGAAATTATCATGGTGGCAATACGCTCCTTGAGCGCACTCACGGCCTGACGGCCTGCAAGTGACACCTCGGTCATCGTGTTCCTGCGAAGTTCGTCAGCCTTGCGGCGGGCATCAGCCTCGATGGCTGCGGCCTTTTCCCTGGCCTCACAGATAATAGCCTCCGCTTTCTGATGCGCCTCAGCCACGAGTTTCTCAGCATCCTCGCGTCCTTTGGCCAATCCCTCCTCATAGAGTTTATTGGTCAGTTCCTGAAGTTTGTTTTCCATGCTTTATCGTATTTTATCTCTTTATTCCAAATCCTGCGTCGGTGACTCTCCCAAGCCGGTCTCCGCCGTCATGTCAAGCCCAAAACGCACGCATTGCAAAAATAGTACCCTACAGACATCTATTTTCGTCCATAATGGGCACAATCTCGTTCACAATTCACTTTACTCTCTATGACCAGAACGCAATAAATCCGTAACTACCTTTACGGGGGTAAACGTCGTCACAGGAACCTCTACGAATATCGTATTCCACGACGACATGGCTCCGTTCCACAGTCCAGGAAGTTCGAGAGCCTTCAACGGCCTGCCGTCCTTCGACTTCTCCGATATGAACCCCGTCGCATGGTCGACAAAACGCGACAGGTCATACTTACGACCGCGGTAGTCCTTCGTGCTGCAAACCAAATCCACCGGATTGAAATGTGTAGCCCCGCGCATCACATCCCTGCGGTCGGGGGCTATCTGCGACGACTCAACAATTTGCAGCGACACAAACCCGTCACCGCTGCGCGCAAAGAAAGGCCCGCCTCCCGGCTCACCCTCGTTGCGGACCATGCCACAGACTCTCATGGGTCGGTCGAGCACACGGCGCAGAACATCGCCACGCGCCGAAGCATCCATACCGTCAAAGCCTTCAGGTAGTTCCACGTTGAGTGTATTTCGAACAAATGACGCAATGTCGTCCGCAAGCTCCTTCGAAGGAACCCCCTCGCCGAGCATGCGCATGTAGGCGTAAGCCTCGTCGCGGGTACGCATCAGCATACCGGCAAGAGCCTTCTTGTAAAGCACCGTATCACCGCGACGGGAGTCCGTCGTCACGTTGTCTATGTTCTTTATGAAGATAATGTCCGCGTCCAGTTCGTTGAGATTTTCAATAAGGGCGCCATGACCCGCCGGACGGAACAGCAGAGAACCGTCGCCATTGCGGAAGGGAGTATTGTCGGGGTTCACGGCAATGGTGTCCGTGGAGCTTTTCTGCTCGGACATCGCAATGTCGTACCGAACGCCGTAGCGGTCGCCGTACTTGGTGAGAACCCTCTCAAGAAGGGCGTCAAAACCGGCACGGTGCTCGGGCGACACCGTAAAGTGTATCGCCACCCTGCCGCCGCACGCTGCATATTCGGCTCCCTCGACGAGATGTTCCTCGAGTGCCGTGCGCACCTCATGCGCATAGCGGTGGAACAGTATGAGTGCCTTGGGCTTGTCACCGTAGCCGAGACCCTCGCCGCCGACGATGCGTTCTATCACGTCACGGCCCGAAGCACCCTCGGGAAGCATCGGGCGGAGGCTGTCGTAGAATGCGAAATCCTCCAACGATGCCAGCACCTCATCCACGGTCCTGTTAGTCTCGCCGGAGCCGAGAAAAGCAAACAGGTCCTTGAACATTCGTGTCGCGGCACCCGAAGCGGGAACGAACTTCACGGCACGCGTCGAAGCGGCACGGCTGTCGTAATAGTCGCCGAGAGCCGTCAACTCCTGCCCGCCGAGCCTGACAATACCGTCACCCACCGACGCGGGACGTATGATTTGCAGATACGGAAAACCGTTGACGAAACGTCCGATTTGACGCTCCACCGTTGCGACATCCATTCCGCGGTCGATAATATACTGTTTATCGTTCTGCTCCAACATAGGCTCAAAATTTAAGTTACCCTTCTTCAAATATACGGATTATTTCCGTAGTCATACCAACATAAATGTAAAAAAAACATTACGCTCCAAACACTTTGCCGCAAAAACATGACACTATACATCCGCAACCCGCAACTCGGCGTCAACAGAATACGCCTATCCACAAAGACACACTCATTTCAAGTGCTACACCGTGCGATATGGCATGCCTCCCCAGCATGTTCTGTACGACATGCAGCACCCCGACAATACCAACACACTATTCCGATAAAATTCCTAACTTTGCGACGTTTTATGACGCTATGGTACAGGAATTACTAAACATATCCCTCAAGGGACGCAACAGCTTCGGCGTCAACGCCACGGCCGACCGCATTGTGGAATTCGACGACGATGCGTCGCTGCTCGAATACCTGACGGTCCACAAGGCCGAAAACCGAGGCCGACTCGCAGTCCTCGGCGGAGGAAACAACATCCTCTTCACCGGCGACTTCCACGGCACACTCCTCCACCCAACGGGTGGAAAAATTGCCGTAACGGCCGAAAACGGTGACTTGGTCAGCGTACGGGCCGATGCAGGTGTCGACTGGGACACATTCGTCGGATGGTGCGAAAGCAACGGCCTCTGGGGCGCCGAAAACCTGACAGCCATTCCGGGAACTGTGGGCGCAGCACCCGTACAGAACATCGGCGCATACGGCGCCGAGGCAAAGGACATCATTGACTCGGTAGAACTGCTCGACCTCGAAACCCTGAAGCCCGCAACAATCGCCGGATGCCACTGCGGGTTCGGATACCGCGACAGCATCTTCAAGGGTGCGCTTAAAGGGCGCATTGTCATCACTGCCGTCCACTTCCGACTCTCGCGCACTCCGCAGCCGCGTCTCGGATACGCCGCCCTCGAGGACAAGGTGGCCGAACTCGGAGAACCGACACTGACAAACATCCGTACCGCCGTACGCACAATACGCGACGGAAAACTGCCCGATCCCGCCGTAACAGGCAACGCGGGAAGCTTTTTCAAAAACCCCGTGGTGGAAAACGCAACAGCAGAACGCATAGCAGCCGAATACCCAGGCATGCCGTCGTTCCCCGCCGCAGAGGGCAAAATCAAAATACCGGCAGGATGGCTTATCGAGAAGGCCGGATGGAAAGGACACTCACGCGGAAAGGCAGGCGTATACGAACGTCAGGCCCTCGTGCTCGTCAACCTCGGCGGCGCAACAGGCGCCGACATAACGTCGCTGGCCGAAGAAGTCATTGCCGACGTGGAACGGAAGTTCGGAATTAGAATAGATGCCGAAGTGAACATCTGGTAGCCAAGGCCCGAAACAGACACAATATCCCGACGGATGATGTCGGATAAAGAATATACGAAGTATGTTGGAGAAAAAGTTTGAAAAATACATTAAGGAACACGCCCTCGTGGAACCCGACGACAGAATACTTATGGCTGTCAGCGGCGGCGTGGACTCCATGGTGATGATGCACCTGTTCGTCACGGCCGGATACAAGGTGGGCGTAGCTCACTGCAACTTCCAGCTCCGAGGCGGAGAGTCCGACGAGGACGAGGTGCTTGTGGAAGAACGTGCCGCTTCGTACGGCATACCATTTTTCAACCGCCGCTTCGACACCCACGGAGAAATGGAAATAACCGGCGAGTCGGTACAGATTGCCGCACGCAGGCTGCGCTACAACTGGTTCAAGGAACTGAGCGAGGAACACAACTACGACGCCATTGCCATTGCCCACCATGCCGATGACTCGATAGAGACATTCTTTATAAACCTCCTGCGAGGAACCGGACTGAAAGGTCTCACCGGCATCCACAGGGTAAACGGCAAGGTCATCCGACCGCTGCTCTTCGCGTCGCGCCGCGAAATCCTAGACTACGCCACGGCTCACAAGATACCGTTCCGCGAGGACTCCTCGAACCGCTCGACGAAATACATGCGCAACAAGATACGTCTAGGCATAGTTCCCATGCTGCGCGACATAAACCCGAACTTCACCGAGGTGATGGGTGCCGACATCAGCCGCCTGACAGATGCACAGCTCTTCATCGACAGATGCATAGAGAACATTATGGACAGTGCCGTGAAGTCGTGCGGCGATATGGTAACCATCGACCCCGCCTGCATCGACAAAAAAATGCCGCTCAACTATGTCATCTATGAGATAATGAGTTCGGGCTATGGCTTCAAGGGCGACGTGATTGACAAACTCATCGACGCCCTACAGAAGGATGCGACAGGCAAACGCTTCTACTCAAAGGACTACGCAGCATACGTCGACCGCGGCAAGATAATGGTGGCACACATCTCCGACGAAGACCCGTGCGAAACCGAACTCTCCGCAACGGCTCACAAGACATATTGCGGAAACAATGTGATATTGGTCGAACACACCGACATCGACAACGTGGGCAGCCTTAACCAGCCCGACAACATAGCACTGCTCGATGCCGACAAGCTGCAATGGCCTCTCACGCTGCGCCGCTGGCGCGAGGGCGACTCGTTCGTGCCGTTCGGCATGAACGGTCACAAGAAAGTCAGCGACTTTCTGATTAACGAGAAGGTACCACTTCCCGAAAAAAGCCGCCAGTTCGTACTTGTAAGCGGCGACGACATCGTATGGCTTGTCGGACGACGCATCGACGACCGTTACAAGATAACGGACAGCACGGAAAACATCCTGCGCCTGAAACAGGAACTGCAATAACAGGACACCGAAACATTATGGCCAAAAGCAGCGGTAAGGTCACATTCAAGGATACCGTAGCCACATACGAAAGGCTCTTGCGGGAAATAGACAAAGGCAAATACGCCCCTGTTTACCTTCTCATGGGCGAAGAAGGCTACTTTATCGACCGTGTGTGCGACCGCATAGCCGACACAGCACTGTCGGAAGCCGAACGTGTCTTCGGCCAAATCGTTCTCTACGGTAAGGACACCGACGAGGGCACAATAATCAACTACGCCCGTCAGATGCCTATGCTCGGACGCTGGCAGGTCATCATTGTAAAGGAGGCACAGGCACTGCGCAAACCCGAACAGCTGTCGCTCTACACGGCGGCAATGTCACCCTCCACGATACTCGTAATATGCTACAAGGGCAAGACCCTCGACAAACGCACCCAGCTGTACAAACACATCGCACAGAAAGGCGAGGTACTGGAGTCGGTACGCCCGCGCGACTACGAGATTACGGCATGGCTCGGTGATTTTATCCGCAGCCGCGGCTGCACCATCGACGCCAAGGCACTCGGAATGCTCACCGACCACCTCGGCACGGACATTGCCAAGATATCCAACGAACTCGACAAACTGCTGACATACCTGCCCGAGGGCACTACACGCATCACGGCACAGGACATCGAGAACAACATCGGCATCAGCAAGGATTTCAACAACTTCGAGCTTACGCGCGCCATATCCGAAAAAAACATGTCACACGCCATGCTCATCGCCGACCACTTCTGCCACAACCCGAAGGACAACCCGCTGACGGTAACCATAAGCGCGCTCTTCACCCATTTCCAGCGCATCTTCATCATCAACTACAAGCGCTGGGAGGCAAAGCACAAAAACACCCAAATGCCCTCCGACGCCGAACTGAGCGCACTGCTGAAACTCCCAAACCCCTTCTTCCTGGCCGAATACAAACAGGCCGCATCGCTCTACCCCAACCGCAAGGTATTCAACATTCTCGGACTACTGCGCGAGTACGACATGCGAAGCAAGGGCATAGGAGGCGACTCTTCGGACGACGGTGAACTGTTGCGAGAACTTCTCCTAAAGATATTCCTCGAATGAGCGGCGCCAAAATTTCAGTCAACGGTCGTCTGCTCACTACAGACGCCATGCCCGACATCTGCCAGATGATGCAGGGCTGCTATGTCTATGCCGCGGTCAACACAGATGCCCACCGTCCGCTGTATCTCGACCGTCACATGGCCTACGCGGCGTCATCGTACGAAAAACTCTACGGCACACGCCCCGAATACGACCTCCTGCAGCTGAACGACAACATAACGGAACTGCTCGACGCCGAACGCATGCCACGTCTGGGCAACATCGTATTCATATATCTGCTGCCGCCCGCAGACCCGAAACACTCTGTGGACATCGTCGCGGCAACAGGCCACAGCACAATATACAAGGGCTATGAACTGGCCAGCCTGCGTCCGAAGGCTATCCTGACAAACTACGAACTGCCTTTCGCCGGTCACCGCACGGCTGTCTCGCTTGCCGCTTCAAACTACATGCGGGACTTCGCAGAACGCTCCGGATGCCACATCGCCCTGCATTGCAACCGTGCCGAACACCTTGTGTCCTGCGGTGACTATCCGATATTCATTGCAATAAACGGAATGCTGTACACCCCACCCTCCATTCTGATGCCACCCTGCACGGAACGCGAACTGATGGCCCGCGCATGCGACATGGCCGGCATCTCCATCGAGGAACGCGACATAACCGCCGACATGCTGCCCGATGCAGAGGAAATCATGGTCTTCGACCATACAGGACTGCGCTCGGTACTCTCGCTCGGAAACTGCTTCTACTACAACCTGCTGGCCAAACGTCTCGAGGCCGCGATGCCGGTACTCAATGCCGACGGTCTGCTGTAATCCGTAATAGTGGTAGTCAATACGTGGATATATATACCATGACCCAATGCGTCGTGAACTATCTTTGCACCACATAAAACAACAGAACAATGAACCGGAAAAAAGTACTCATACTCTCCTCCAGCCCGCGCAGGGGCGGCAATTCCGACACATTATGCGACGAATTCATGCGCGGTGCCATTGAGGCAGGTCACGACGTTGAGAAGGTCTTCCTCGCCGACAAACACATCAACTACTGCACCGGATGCAGCGTATGCAGCCTCTACGGCAAGCCATGCCCGCAGAAAGACGACGCCGCAGAAATCATCGACAAAATGCTCGCCGCCGATACGATAGTCATGGGCACCCCCGTCTATTTCTACACCATGTCGGCACAGATGAAAACCCTGATAGACCGTTGCTGCGGCCCTTACACCAAAATGACCGACAAGGAGTTCTATCTCATACTCACGGCCGCCGAAGCGGAACGCGAAAAGATGTACCGTACGGTCGACACGTTTCAGGGCTTTTTCGACTGTCTCGAGAACCCAACCCTCAAAGGTGTCATTTACGGGACCGGAGTTTGGCACGCTGGCGAAATCAAATCGACTCCTGCCATGCAGGAAGCCTACGAAATGGGCCGCAACATGTAACCGTCCGCAATCCCGGCCGCATCGCCGGTCACAAAACATCGAGGCAGAGCCTGTCGGCCCTGCCTCGCAATTTATCCCCCACACATGACAACACGCAAAGCACTTATCATACTCATCATGACAGCAACATTTCTGAACTCTCGGTGCAGCATCGCATCGGACACGCAAGACGATACTGTCCTGCGTCATGTAAGCGTTTCCGTGAACGGTCACACATTCGATGCGGTTCTTTTCGACAATGAAGCCTCACGCAGCCTTATGTCGATGCTTCCGCTGGATTTGGAGATGCGCGAGCTGAACAGCAACGAGAAGTACGGCTACCTTCCCGACGCCCTTCCGACATCGGCCCAACGCATCGACACGATACATAGTGGTGACCTCATGCTTTACGGTAGCGACTGCCTTGTTTTGTTCTACCGGACTTTTGCGACGACCTACCGCTACACCCCCATCGGGCGACTCACCTCTTCCGCCCGTCTGTCGGACATTCTCGGTCCCGGCAACGCGACGGTAACATTCACGGTAAAAGAATGTGCCCCGTCCGGGTGTTGTCCCCAAGTTTTCCGACCTTGAGGTGGTCGCTCTGAGCATGGCATCCGAAGCGG
>CALVCL010000006.1 GCA_944326085.1 uncultured Tidjanibacter sp. | reverse complement strand
GTAGCCGCCTCTTCAAGGTCAGACAGAGATGTCTGACCTTTTTTTGTATTTAATGTTTTGGTGCATCCACCGCCCGTCCCATCCCATCCCATGCTCCTGAACCAATGCCAGCGACAATGCCTGCTGCGTTACCATATGAACAATGGCAGGAACGTTTATTAAATCCTTGATAGCTGTTGTCTCCTTTCGAAACGAAAATCATAATATTTATTACATATTCTTTTCGGTTGTGGAAGTTAAATTTAGAGAGTTGAAATTTTAGAATTTTTCTTGTAATTGGTGATATTTACAGCTTTCTTGTATAATTAACAAGGGCGCAGCAGATATAGTTACTCGAACAATGGGTTTATATAGGTATCAAATGGGGATAACAGTATTCACAAGAACGAAGCCTTGTAATTGAAGTATGGTAGTAGGATTCTGCTTCAGTTTAAATGGAAACACCTTCAAGACAAAAGATATTATAACGAAACCGTGCTTTCTCTGATAAAGGAGGCGGAGGAGGAAAGCTCAACTGTTGTTACCTATGAATGAAGTGTTTACAATGGATTGAATGACTATAGTTATGTACTTCCCTATATTTGATATTGTGCTAAATGTGCATGCGATACAACACAAGAAGCCCTAATGACAGAAAGCGTTTCCTCTTTTTATGGGATAAGTATTTCCAGATTGACATGCAGGATGGGCAAACATCAAGGAATGTTTGCTTCCTAATTTGTACTTTTGTTTTTGCAACAGCCTTGCACATTTGCATGGGTGGGAAATAAGGTATATATTTATACCGAAATATTGGATAGAACACGGAAGTGTTTGAACCTTATTCCTTTCAGACGAATCTGGTAAATTTTTCTTGGACGGGAATAAGTGCCACCTCTCACTATGCTATATGGTGCAGAGGCTGTTGCTTATTTAGTCCAAAGGCTTTACCAGAGCCTGTCTGAAGAAATAGCAATGGCTCTCTGCACTTTCTTTTGTTTCCCAATCAGACACAAGGGGATGCCGAAAACCTTATCAAAGAGTAGGCAAAACTAATAACTGATTGCATAGATGAAACAGTTTTTACTTTTTATGACATTGTGCTTGATTTCAGTAATGTCATTTGCGCAAGAAAAAGATTCTGATGGTCGGGTGGTAACACAAAATGGGAACCAATACAAGGTAACATTCAATGCTACCAGTGACAATGGTGGTACCATATCAGAAACTTGGTATGGATCTATTGTAAATGGGAAAAGAGAGGGTACATGGAATTTTGTCGGAAACTATAATAAATATGAAATATCTTCGGGTATTTTTCGCACTGGTACAGTGACCATGACCAGAACATATAAGAACGGAGTACCAAATGGCAAATATGTACTAAAACATGATTTACAATTAATGAATGGCGGATATAACATATTTACTGACAATTGGATATATAAAGCCCCGTCAGACTATAACGAATATATCTCGGGAACTTATATAAACGGGAAACCAACTGGTACATGGAATATCAACTATGAGGGACTTGAGAAATTGACCTTGACATTCAAAAATGGGGTGATGGACGGAGCATTTTCTATTACAGATGTAATACGAGGTCTTACCACAAAAGGCTCATTTAAGAATGGATATGTCATCACCATGAAAGAAATGCTTGGTGTGGATTGGGGGTATGAGACTGATTATGCAGGGAAAGACCCAAGCACTATCCAGCCGCAAGAAACGGTCAGTTTAGCCAATATGATAACAATGTGGGAGTTGTACACTACGGGGATGAACATCTGTAATGAGTATATGACAAATTACCCGGTGAACAGTTCGGACGAACGTGCGCCCGAAATAACCTACATTTTCTCCGATGCCGATAAGTACAGAAAACTGTTCGGTAATGTGCCGGAGAGTGTTGTCAAAAGCATGGAAATGGAATCTCAATGGAAAGATGAACTCAGATTCCGAGAAAAGGATGCATTGCTGAAAGTCAAGCTTGATTCACTCATATCTCAATACATTAGCACGATTGATACTGTTTTCTGCAAATTCCTTAAAGCCAATGACTTAATGGATTATTATGCGAAGGATTATGTTATACCCACAATCTCGTTGCAATATCCTGAATTCAAGATACATGTTGATGCTCAGGAAGAGAGAAAAGAAATAAATGGTGGTGGGCCAAGTTCATCGTTCTTATGGTATTTTGCATCTCCCACTGATTCTATTCATACGTTCAAATATCAGTACGGGAAAATTTGTGAACCATTATTAGAACAAGTTTATAAGCATCATGGTACGGATAATGACTCAACACGGTATTATATCCACAAATACTACTTGCCCCATTCAACATTAAGACGTGGTGAAAAGGAAGTCGACCTTAGAGAGTGGGATGCGTACCTCTCACATTTGGATGAAGTATACAAGCGGGAGAATTTGACTCTTACAGAAAGAGACATACAGATTTACCTTATCTTAAAATATGTGAAATATGGTACGCCGGATGCTTTTGGAGACGCTTCTTATTCTTTAATCTCAAAAGATGCGTCATCTGTCAAGTATGAAGATGTTTTGGAATTTGTCCTTAAATATTCCGATGCAGATGGCAACCGGACTTACGATAACATTCGAATGGGATATAATGCTCGGTATGGGTCTACGGTTTCTAAAATTTTAGAAGTTTATAAAGACACAAAAAAGTTCAAGAAATTACTTGAATCCGTGCCTTTTTATGCAACTATTAAGAGTGATATGTAATCATGCAAAGTCAATTCTGTAACGAATGTGGTTTGTCCTATGAGATTCCACACCTTGTTGCCGAAAGGTTGCTTGGTGTGGAATGTCTGCATAGGATAGAAAAACGCTATGAACAGATGCGCAAGTGCTATAACTGCACTTGTGCAGAATGGCAAGGAGTGTTTACAGAGGATTTGAAACCATTTGGTGGATATGATGACACCACCTCCGTGACCATTCCGATTGGCAACTCCCAATTAGGTGCTGACATCAAGGCATTGCATAAGGGGGCTATCGGTGTGGATTTGCCCACTTGGTTCAATGTTCAAGACAACAAGCATATAATGATTGTTGCGCAAGACCCATTGAGAAGCCACAAATGGTATGGAGAATGCTATGATGCGGTTATTTCAAATCCATTTGGCTTGCACTCATTGGAGCATAGACAGAATGCAAGAGGTGGTAAAATGATGGATTTGCTCGTGAAGAGACTGGTAGCCAATGGATATGGTGTTTATCTGACCGATGCCAACAAGTTCTTTATCTATGACCATAAGACAACCGATGAGTTCTCCGATGCTCATATAGACGAGTATGCAGAAATTATGAGACAAGAGATAGAGATTGTCAAACCTACTGTAATCGTGTGCCTTGGCAAAAGTGCCGAAAGAATGTGCAAGAAAATAGGATTGCCGAACATTTTGGCATTGCCACATTTGTCTGGGACCGCTCGTGGTGCGATTGTGAGAAAATTTCCAAGATTAGAGGAGGTTGGAGCCACAGCAGAGAATATTGCCAAGGAATATGCTAACGAAATAATCAGAATTGTTAACCGATAAGGACAAGGAGTTATGAGTGTAGAGTATTACAGAAAATTGCTCATTGACTTGCGTGCACGGCTGGCCAAAGAGCGTGAAACAAAAAAGAAAGATAATGAACGCTATGCCACATCCATCAAAAACACTAAAGTGGCATCAACAAAAGCAAGTTACAGGAAAATGAAAATTGACCGTGCTGCGGCCCATGACAGACAAATAGAATCAATCAAGAAACAGATAGAGAATGCCAAGGCAGGACTTGCCAGAGAAAGAAAGAACAAAAAATAGGAGGTGGCAATATGGGGTGTTTGACCGTCATCATTTTCATCCTTAATATAGGCTTCTCTATCTATGTAGATGCCATGTGCTTTGTCTTCACACAGGCTATGGGAATGAATACCGGGCTTGGTACTGTGATAGCCATTGTTGGCATGATAATAGACAATATTGCCTTTATATTGGGATATTCGTTGAGTGCCAAGATTGCATTTGCACCTCGGGATTTTTGGCGGCTCTCTTCGTATGGTGTTCTAATGAAAAAGATTGCCTGTGGTTGGGCTGCAAAAGCACTTCCATGGGCATTGTGGTTTTTCCCGGGTTTAGCATTGTAAAAAAGAAATCTTCCTGTAATGTAGTATATCGTGCGGGGGATTTTTCTAACTACATATACTTACTGGTACTTGAAGTGTATCGTTGTGTGATATTTAGCCCGGTTTTTCAGCCCGGGCTAAATTGTGTAGGAGAGTATAGGTGCTAATTTTGCTTTGTCAGAATTGCCTGATAGAGTGTTGGGTTGGTTATAATATCCAATGCTTTTTGCAATTCGGGGTCGTCAGTATTCATCGTCCGGAAGTATTCGTTGCTTCCCCACAGCTTGCGAGCCATAAGCGCCTTGAGATATAGGCCTACGTCGGGCAATGTTTCAAGGGCGTCACCGTCTTCCTGTAGTATGTTGCGTTCTGCTCCCAGCTTATTTATCTCGTTTAGCATCTGCGGGGTGACATGAAAGTCATTGTAGAAAATTTCGAAGTTTGGATAATTGAGTGCGATATAATCACGGTGCTTTTCGAGATATGTATTGATATACTCGTTGACAATGCTGTTGCCTATGAGACGGTTCCAATATGCATAATTGTGTGTGGTGTCTATAGGTACAAGAATGTCGGGGTAGATGCCGCCGCCTCCCAATACTTTGCGTCCGGTACGTAAGGTTTTATATACGGGCGCATTCTGATTGAGAGAGTCTATGTAGCTGCTGTCGAGTGTCCGCTTCAGATGGTCGAGATAGTAACTTTTCGTGTCGCCGTTTTCAAACGGACGCTGTATTACACGACCGGACGGAGTATGGTATCGGGCTACAGTGATGCGTACTGCTGAACCGTCTATGAGCGGCAGTTGCTGTTGCACGAGTCCCTTGCCGAAACTTGGTTGGCCGATTATTACGCCCCGGTCCCAATCCTGTATGGCTCCGGCGACGATTTCACTACCCGAAGCGGAAGAAGAGTCGATAAGCACAACCACTTGTCCGTGGGTAAATGTACCGTTGGCGCGGGAGCGATAGCTTACAGACTTGACCTTACGGCCCTCGGTCGATACTATTACCGACCCGGCTGGCAGGAAAAATTCGCTCATTTCGATGGCCTGGTCCATAAGACCGCCGCCGTTTCCGCGCAGGTCGAGTACAAGGGCATCGACGGCGCCCATTTTGCGAAAGGCTTCGTTGAATTCCTGCATGGTCGTCTGGGCAAATCTGTTGACCTTTATGTAGCCGATACCGGGCCGCAGCATATATGCTGCATCTACGGTGTGGAGCGGTATGTCATCGCGTGTGATTTTGAAGGTCAGCGGTGTGGCGGAGGAGCGTCGTACTACTTCGAGATTGACATTGCTGCCCTTGGTGCCGCGCAGCAGTTTCGGGACATCGGCACGGCTGACGCCTATTGCCGACTTGCCGTCAATTGTTACTATACGGTCGCCGGGAAGAATTCCCATGCTTTCGGAGGGACCTCCGACAATGGTGTTGACCACCATTATTGTGTCGTTTATTACGTCGAATTCCACGCCAATGCCGCTGAAACTGCCGCTGAATGACTCATTGAGCGACTTCATCTCTTCGGCGGAAGAGTAGGAGGAGTGCGGATCGAGTTCCGAGAGCATGTTTATAATGGCATTTTCGACCAGCTTGGAGCTGTTGAGCGTATCGACATATTTGCCGTTCAGGTAATTGAAGAACTGTTCTAACTTGATGAGTTGAAAATCAGGATTATCCTGTGACATTCCTCCGAACAGTTGCGCCGATGCCGACAGCGGCAGGGCGGCAAAGAGTATTGCAAGCAGTTTTTTCATTGTGACGTTACGTTGGATTACGCAATTCATTATACAACGTGCAGAGCAGAAAATAATTGTCCGTATTGGTGCGGGTGTATTGTGAACGAGCGGCCGTCCGTGATGGGAGCCGCTCGTCGTAATGATGTGTATGTGGCGTCAGAGAGCCATGTAGCGGGCCAGTTCCGCGAACGGGACGGCAGTCTGTTCGCCGCTGTGCATGTCCTTTACAGTAGCTGTCTGCGATGCAAGTTCCGTTTCGCCTATTATTACCACGTATGGGATGCCACGACGGTTGGCATATTCCATCTGTTTTTTCATCTTGGCGGCTTCTGGATATATTTCTGAGGATATGCCGGCATCGCGCAGCTGCTGGAGCAGTGGCAGTGCAGCGCGTTCTTCAGTCTTGCCGAAGTTGATAAAGAGCACTTTTGTGGTTATGCCGGCTTCTTCGGGGAAGAGGTTGAGTGCCAGCATGACATCATATATGCGGTCGGCACCGAACGATATGCCTACACCAGACATGCCCTGCATGCCGAATATGCCAGTAAGGTCATCGTAGCGTCCGCCGCCGCAGATGCTGCCTATGGCGTGATCCTTTGCCTTGACTTCGAAAATTGCGCCTGTGTAGTAGTTAAGGCCGCGGGCAAGCGACAAGTCGAGTTCTATGTCGAGCTGCATGCCGGTGGCCTCTATATAGCCGAGTATCTCCTCCATTTCGGATATGCCGAGCAGTCCGGTTTCGGAGCCTGCTATAATCTCCTTGAGTTTTGCGAGCTTTTCGGCGTTGCTGCCCGACAGTTCGAGTATGGGGCGCAGACGGTTTATGGCCTCACGGCTGATGCCTTTGGCTTCGAGTTCGGCCTCCACGTTTTCAATACCTATCTTGTCGAGTTTGTCGATGGCTATCGTGATGTCCATCATCTTGTCGGCATGACCTATGGTCTCGGCTATTCCGTAGAGGATTTTACGGTTGTTGAGCTTGAGGGTCACATTGATGCCGAGGTCGCCGAAGACATGTTCCACAATCTTGGCCAACTCGAATTCGCACAACAGGCTGCGGGTACCTATCACGTCGACGTCGCACTGGTAGAATTCGCGGTACCTGCCTTTCTGGGGCCTGTCGGCACGCCATACGGGTTGTACCTGATAGCGGCGGAACGGGAAGGTCAGTTCGCCCTGATGTTGTACCACGTAGCGGGCCAACGGTACGGTAAGGTCGTAACGCAGACCCTTTTCGCAGATGTGTGCCGCAAGGGTGTTGGTCGATATGCCCGAAGTCTCTATACCGTTGGCAATAGCCTTCACGTCATCGGGGGTGAACCCACGGGTGAAGTCGCCAGAGTCGAGAATTTTGAACAGCAGTTTGTCGCCCTCTTCGCCGTATTTGCCTGTGAGTGTTGCTAGGTTTTCCATAGCTGGGGTTTCGAGCGGGGCGTATCCGTATGCACGGAATACCTTCTTTATAGTGTCGAACATGTAGGTACGGCGCATCATCTCCAGTGGAGAGAAGTCGCGTGTGCCTTTCGGTATCGATGGTTTTTGCATGGTGGTATGGGGTTATGTTACCGCCGCCACACGGCGGCGGTAACAGTATGTTATTCCATGAGTTTGCGGTATTTCACGCGCTTGGGAGTGGTGTCTTCACCCATGAGGCGCTTGTGTTCCTCGTATTCGCTGTAGCTGCCTTCGAAGAAGACTACCTGCGAGTCGCCCTCGAACGAGAGTATGTGTGTTGCGATACGGTCGAGGAACCAACGGTCGTGCGATATGACGACGGCGCATCCGGCGAAGTTTTCGAGACCTTCCTCGAGTGCACGGAGCGTGTTCACGTCGATGTCGTTGGTGGGCTCGTCGAGCAGGAGAACGTTGCCGCCCTCCTTGAGTGCGAGAGCGAGGTGCAGACGGTTGCGCTCACCACCCGACAGTACGCCTACTTTCTTCTCCTGGTCGGCACCGGTGAAGTTGAAACGGGCAACATATGCACGCGAGTTCACGCTGCGGTTGCCGAGCTGGATGATGTCGCTGTTCTGCGATATTGTTTCGTAAACCGTTTTTTCGGGGTCTATCGAGGCGTGCTGCTGGTCGACGTATGAGAGCTTCACGGTTTCACCTACGCGGAATTCCCCGGAAGTCGGTTTCTCGAGGCCCATTATCATGCGGAAAAGAGTGGTCTTACCGGTACCGTTGGGGCCTATAACGCCCACTATGCCTGCAGGCGGTAGTGAGAAATTGAGGTTCTCGTATAGTATGCGGTCGCCGAATGCCTTGGTGACATTCTTTGCCTCTATGACCACATTACCCAAACGCGGCCCGTCGGGAATGTATATTTCGAGTTTTTCCTCTTTTTGCTTGGTGTCTTCGTTAAGCATCTTGTCATAAGCCGACAGACGGGCCTTGCTCTTGGCGTGACGGGCCTTGGGGCTCATGCGTACCCATTCCAATTCACGTTCGAGGGTTTTACGGCGTTTGCTTTCCTGCTTTTCCTCCTGCTCAAGGCGCTTGGTCTTCTGTTCCAGCCAGCTGGAGTAGTTGCCCTTCCACGGGATACCTTCGCCGCGGTCGAGTTCGAGTATCCATCCTGCTACGTTGTCGAGGAAGTAACGATCGTGGGTTACGGCAATAACGGTACCCGGATACTGCTGGAGATGCTGTTCGAGCCAGTCGATGCTTTCAGCATCAAGATGGTTTGTCGGCTCGTCCAGAAGCAGCACGTCGGGCTGTTGCAGCAGCAAGCGGCACAGCGCCACACGGCGGCGCTCACCTCCGGAGAGATGGCGTACGGGTTCGTCTGGGTCGGGACAGCGCAGTGCGTCCATTGCCCTTTCGAGTACGCTGTCGAGTTCCCAGCCGTTAACGTGGTCTATCGCTTCTGTCAGTTCGCCCTGCCGTTCGATGAGCTTTGCCATTTGGTCATCGTCCATGGGCTCCATGAATTTGGCATTAACCTCTTCATATTCCTTAAGAAGTGCTACTGTGGCGGCACAGCCTTCCTGTACCACTTCGCGTACGGTTTTTGAGTCGTCGAGTTTCGGTTCCTGTTCGAGGTATCCCACGGTGTATCCAGGAGAGAATACCACTTCGCCTTGATAGTTCTTGTCGATGCCGGCGATGATTTTCATTAGAGTAGACTTACCCGCACCGTTTAGACCGATGATACCTATCTTGGCTCCGTAGAAGAAAGAGAGATAGATATTGTTGAGTACTTTTTTTTGGTTGTTGAACGTCTTGCTGACGCCCACCATCGAAAATATTATTTTCTCGTCCGCCATATATTATGGTTTGTTGAAGTTTCAGTAGCTGTCCGCCGAAGATTGCGGCATATTTCTGCAAAGATACTGTAAACGTCACGAAATTCGTTATAGTTTGGACGAATGGTGCAATAAAAAGATATTATGCAACTTGTCGGCGTAAAATTAGGTTGCTGGCGAGGGAATGTTTACATTTGCCGTACACAATTTAAAGAAATGGCTAATATGAAATCTATCAAAGGAACAAAGACCGAGCAGAACCTGCTCAAATCGTTTGCAGGCGAGTCCCAGGCTCGTTCGCGCTATACATTTTTTGCAAGCACAGCCAAGAAGGAAGGTTTTGAGCAGATAGCTGCCATCTTCATGGAAACCGCAGAACAGGAGAAGGAGCATGCCAAGAAGTTCTTCAAATGTCTTGAGGGCGGCATGGTTGAGATAACCGCTTCGTATCCTGCCGGAGTTATCGGTACGACTGCCGAGAACCTGCTTGCTGCAGCACAGGGCGAACAGGAGGAGTGGGACGAACTCTATCCCGAATTTGCAAAGGTTGCCGATGAGGAAGGCTTCCCGCAGATTGCGGCGCTCTTCCGCATGGTCGCAAAGGTAGAAGCTGAGCACGAGAAACGTTACCGCCGTTTGTATCAGAGGGTCATTGACGGTACCGTATTCGCACGCGAAGAGGAAATAGAATGGCAGTGCCGCAACTGCGGTTATGTACACAAGGGCAAGAATGCTCCTGCCGTATGTCCCGTTTGCCAGCACCCGCAGGCTTATTTCGAGGAAGAGAAGCAGAACTACTAACAGGAGAGTTAGTTTCCGTACGACAAAAAGGCTTCCGAAAACCGGAAGCCTTTTTTGTATGCCTTGTTTAGAAGAATATCATTTCGATGATTGGGACCAGTATCGCCGTTATGATACCCATAAGTCCTATTGCCAGTCCGCTTATTGCGCCTTCTATTGCTCCGAGTTCCATGGCACGTGCCGTACCGAGTCCGTGTGCTGCCGAGCCGAGGGCCAGGCCACGTGCTATGCGGCTTTTGATGCCGAGGTGGTCGAGTATGAACGGGCCGACGATACCGCCGAATATCCCCACCACGATGACCACTACTGCCGCTATTGCCGGAATGCCTCCTGTGCGTTCGGCGATACTCATTGCTATTGGGGTTGTAACGGATTTGGGTTCGAGCGAGGCTATGAGTTCGTGGTCGGCGCCGAACCAGCGGGCTATGAGTATCACGCTCACGATGCCGATTATACTGCCGATGAATACAGATATTATTATCGATATTCCGTTTGCTTTAAGGTGGTCCCGCTGTTCGTAGAGGAGGTATCCGAGAGCTACGACCGTTGGGCCGAGCAGGAAGTTTATCATTCGGCTTCCGGCTTCGAATGTCTCGAAGGGGATGTCGAACACGCGCAGGAACAGTGCGAGTACGGGTATTGATACCAGCAGCGGGTGCAGTATGCTGAGCTTTGTCTTGCGGTAAAGCCACAGGGCAGCAAGATAGATGCCGGTTACGAGGGTGAGAATGAAGATTTCGGATGTGAGCAGTGTGTGCATGGGAGTGTCAGTTTTTGTTTTTGGTAGTCGTCATGTTGTTTGCAGCGGCGGCTTTTTTCTTTTCGAGCCGTTCCTGTATGCATGCCACGGTGATGATGACGGCGAGCGTACTCACGGCACATGCGGTGAGTACGGCCTGCCAGTATTGCGAGAGTATATCCATCGCATTGATTATGCCCACGCCGGCTGGCAGGAAAAACAATCCCATATTGTCGGTCAGGAAGCGGGCTACGGGGCGTACTATGTCGGCCTTTACGAGTTTGAGGCATAGTGATACGAAAAGCAGAACCATGCCCAGTACGCTGCCTGGGATGAAGCCACCCATGAGCCAACTGAACAGTTCTCCGAGTGCGTAGAATAGTAAGATTATGAATATTCCCAGTAACATATTTACTTGCAATGAATAGTGCATCGCAAAGATAATTGTTTTGTGGCAAGAGTAAATATGTCGCATATAAAGAGAAATTATGCACAAATAAAATATTTGCGTAACATGAATGTAAATGCATTGGGGTTCTTTTGCGACGTCATATTATGTGGAACCAATATTCATGTTATGAAAAAATTCTATCTATTGTTTATTTCACTGTTCCTGGCTTTGCCTGTATTCGCACAGGAAGGCGGTCTTATTTCAGGAACGGTAACAGATGCCGAAGGAGGTATGACGTTGCCTGGTGCGGTATTGAGGCTTGACAAGTTCAACCGTTATACGGTGTCCGACAACAATGGTTATTACGAGTTTCTCAATGTGCCTGTGGGCGTTTACGATGTATCAGTCGAGTATCTCGGTTATCTGCCCGCTACTGTTTCGGCAACAGTCGAGGCGCGCGGCAACGCTGTTGTGAACTTTAAACTGCAGGCAGGTTCGGAGGACATAGATGCTATCGTTGTCATGGGCGACCAGATGAGGGGACAGGCAAAGGCGCTTAACCTGCAGAAATCCAACATGAACATATCGAATGTAATTTCGGCCGACCAGGTAGGTCGTTTCCCTGATTCCAACATCGGTGACGCATTGAAGCGCGTGTCTGGCGTGACGATGCAGAATGACCAGGGTGAGGCCCGAAATATTATAATAAGGGGTATATCTTCGTCGCTTAACTCAGTGACACTCAATGGTAACCGCATCCCATCAGCAGAAGGCGACAACCGTAACGTGCAAATGGACCTTATTCCATCGGATATGGTGCAGACCATTGAGGTGAACAAGACCCTGACATCCGATATGGATGCCGATGCGATAGGTGGTTCGGTTGACCTTATTACGCGTGCCGCTACCGGCGGACAGCGTATATCCGTCACATTGCTTGGTGGTTATAATCCGATACGCAACGGTGCCACCGGTTCGGGTTCTTTCGTTTATGGCAACCGTTTCTTCAACGACAAGCTCGGTGTAGTACTCAGCGCATCATACATGAACAAGGATTACGGTTCCGACAACATAGAGGCTGTTTGGGCCGAGGATGATGAAGGAAACGTATATGTAGAGGAGATGGATGTGCGCAAGTATGACGTACAGCGTATCAGACGTAGTGCCACCCTTAATCTCGACTGGAAAATAAATTCGCGCAACACCATTGCCGCCGATGTGATGTACAACTGGCGTGACGACCGTGAAAACCGTTACCGTACACAGTACAAGGATATTGAACCTATTTACGATGGTGGTGCCATTACCGGTTATGAGGGAACTATCGTTCGTGAGACTAAAGGCGGTATAGACAACAATCGTAACCGCAACCGTCGTCTTGAGGATCAGCGCGTCCAGTCTTATGTGCTGTCTGGTATGCACCTACTTTCACCAAGCGTTGACCTAGACTGGAACCTTAGCTATGCCAAGGCAAGCGAAGACCGTCCCAATGAACGTTACATAGAGTATGCACAGGAAGGTGTTGCAATGTCAGAAGACCTGTCTGATACTAATCTTCCCTATATAGGTTCAGACCAGAATTATTCCAATTTTGTATTCGACAAGCTGACCGAACAGCACGACTATACCGAGGAAAATGAATATTCTGCGAAGGTCAATCTCCGTATGCCTCTTACGGCAATCAAGCACCAGAAGGGACGTTTGCGTGTAGGTGTCAGCGCAAGATTCAAGAACAAGATGCGTGACAACAACTTCTATGAGTACGTTCCTACCGGCAGCATGCCTGTACTGTCCGATATGCCCACTGCGGTTTACAGCAACCCTCTCATTCAGGGCGACCGCTATGTGCCTGGAATGTTCATATCGAACGATTATCTTGGCAATGTAAATCTTTACGACCCGAATGCCTTTACAGCCGAGGATGACCCGTCGGAATATATGTCCGGCAACTACAATGCGAGCGAGCGCATATTGGCCGGTTATCTGCGTTGGGACCAGAATATTACTACAGACCTTATGTTCATTGCCGGTGTCAGGGTCGAAAACACCCACCTCGACTATACTGGCAACTATATTCTGAACGAGGACTATGATAATGCCGAGGAGCGTCACAATGTGAACAACTATACCAACGTACTGCCGAGCGTGACATTTAAATACGACCTTAATGACCGTACCGTTCTTCGTGCTGCTTTCACTACTGCATTGGCACGCCCAGATTACTATGAACTGGTTCCGTATGTGGACATACAGCACGACAAGAATGAAATTGCCGCCGGCAACCCCAATCTGAAGGCAACATACTCCTACAACTTCGACCTTCTTGGCGAGTATTACAGCAAGTCGGTGGGTATCATATCAGGTGGTCTGTTCTACAAGCGTCTTGACAACTTTATCTTCAATTATCTCGACATCGATTATACGGCCGATAAATTTGCCGCCGATTTTCCAGGCATGTCGAACCCGATAGGGGAGGGAGAAGTATGGGAATATCTGCGCCCCATGAACGGACGCAATGTGGATATGTTCGGTTTCGAGGTTGCCCTTCAGCGTAAACTCGACTTTCTCCCAGGCCGTTTCCTGCGCAACTTCGGTGTGATGCTAAACTATACCTACACTCACTCAATAACCCATGGTATCTACAACGAGGATGGCGAGGAACGTACAGATGTATCGCTGCCCGGTACGGCGCCGCACATGGTGAATGCTTCACTGTCGTGGGAGAACAGCCGCCTGTCGGTACGAGTGTCGCTCAACTATACAGCAGGGTATCTCGATGAGGTTTCGAGCGATGCATTCGGTGACCGTTATTATGACGGACAACTGTTCCTCGATGCCAACGCCTCCTACCGTATCGGCAAGTACGTGCGCATCTTCTTCGAAGCTACCAACCTCACCAACCAGCCGCTGCGTTATTATCAGGGCATCAAGTCGAGGATGGCACAGCTCGAATATTATCAGGGTACATTCAACCTTGGCGTGAAACTTGATTTTTAATCGGGAAAACATATAGATTAATATGAGAAGGATTGTAAGATTGTTATCGGTGGCTGTAGCTGTGTTGTCGCTCGTTTCGTGCGGCGGTGCACAGGGTACGGAACCAAAGACCCAGCATCTCGACATAGGCGAGGATACGTTCAATTTCATTGTGGCCAACGACCTCGGCCGTAACGGCTATTACGACCAGAAAATGATTGCCGAAGAGATGGGAACGCTGGCCGAGAATGTCGATATAGAGTTTGTGGCAGCGGCAGGTGACGTACATCATTTCGAGGGTGTTGCGAGCGTTGACGACCCGCTGTGGATGACCAACTACGAACTTATATACTCGCATCCGGAACTGATGCTCGATTGGTATCCGATACTTGGCAACCACGAGTATCGTGGCAATACGCAGGCCGTGCTTGATTACGGTACCGTGAGTCGTCGTTGGGTGATGTCCGACCGTTACTATGCAAAGTCATTCGAGGTTGACGATACGACATCGATGACCGTAGTGTTTGTCGATACGACACCGCTTATAGACAAGTATCATAAGGAGTCCGAAGATAAATACCGTGATGTGGCAGCGCAGAGCATCGAGGAGCAGCTGGCATGGATTGACTCTACCCTTATGGCATCCGATGATACATGGAAGATTGTGATAGGCCACCATCCTATATATGCCGATACCGATAAGGATGATGAGGAGCGTATCAATATGCAGGAACGTCTCGACCCCATTCTCCGCAGGAATGGCGTCGACATGTATATCTGCGGTCACATCCATAATTTCCAGCACATACGCCCTGCTGACAGCGATATAGATTATGTCGTGAATACATCTGGTTCGCTGTCGCGTGATGTGAAGCCTGTTGAGGGTACCGTATTCTGCAGTTCGGCTACAGGTTTCTCTGTTGTGTCTGCTGCAGGCGACAGGTTGGTGCTTTACATGCTCGACAAAAATGGAAATGTAATCCATACTGTCGAGCGCATGCGCGAATAAACGGTTGCTTCTGTAATGGCGTACGGCCAGCTGCATTGTGCGGCTGGCCGTATTGTTGTGTGCGGTGTAGCAAAAAACGCTCCGACATATTGTCGGAGCGTTTTGGTAAAACGGCAATCCCACTGTGGGGAGTGCTTAATTTGTGACTGTTACCATGCGAAGAGCGGGTAACCAGCCATGAGAGTATGGACCTCCTCTCTTACGGCTGCTATCGTATCAGGGTTGTCTATGTCGGACAGAACCCTGTCGATAAGGCTGACGATGTAGTCCATTTTGTCTTCTTTCAGACCGCGGGTGGTGATGGCAGGGGTACCGATACGGATACCGGAGGTGAGGAACGGCGAACGGGTATCGAAGGGCACCATGTTCTTGTTGGTGGTGATGTCTGCTTCTACAAGGGTGCGTTCAGCTTTCTTGCCGGAAATTTCAGGGAACTTGGTACGGAGGTCGATAAGCATGAGGTGGTTGTCGGTACCGTCGGATACCAGCTTGTATCCGCGTTTCATGAATGCCTCTGCCATTGCGGCTGCGTTTTTCTTTACCTGAGCTTGGTATTCCTTGTATTCGGGCTGGAGGGCTTCCTGGAATGCAACTGCCTTTGCTGCTATCACATGTTCCAGCGGGCCACCCTGTACACCGGGGAATACTGCGGAGTTGAGTACGGCAGACATCTTTTTGATTTCGCCTTTTGGAGTCTTGAGCCCCCAGGGGTTGTCGAAATCCTTACCCATGAGAATGATACCGCCACGCGGGCCGCGGAGTGTCTTGTGAGTGGTCGAAGTTACGATGTGAGCGTACTTTACGGGGTTGTTGAGAAGACCGGCAGCGATAAGACCGGCGGTATGAGCCATGTCGATAAGCAGCAGGGCACCTACCTTGTCGGCTATTTCACGCATGCGGGCATAGTCCCATTCGCGGCAGTATGCTGAGGCACCGCCGACGATAAGTTTCGGCTTGTGTTCCATTGCCAAAGCTTCCATGTTGTCGTAGTCGATGGTTCCGGTTTCGGGTTTGACCTGATAACCGACTGCCTTGAACATGATGCCGGAGAAGTTTACGGGCGAACCGTGAGAAAGGTGACCGCCATGTGCGAGGTCGAGGCCCATGAAAGTGTCACCAGGTTTGAGAACAGCCATGAATACTGCCATGTTTGCCTGTGCACCAGAGTGCGGCTGTACGTTCGCATATTCTGCACCGTAGAGCTGGCATACGCGGTCGATAGCGAGCTGCTCAACCTTGTCCACTACCTGGCAGCCGCCATAGTAGCGTGCATTCGGATAGCCTTCAGCGTACTTGTTGGTCAGTACGGAACCCATTGCCTGCATAACCTCGTCGCTGACGAAATTCTCCGAAGCAATCAGTTCGATGCCGTGGAGTTGGCGCTGTTTCTCCTGTTCGATGAGGTCGAAAACCTGTTCGTCTCTTTTCATGAGATACTTGATTTGTATTTTAGATTATTGATTTGTGCTTTGTCGGGGAGCGGCATGTGTTGACCTGCCGACCTTAACTACAAAGATAACTTTTTTCTGTTGAAAAAGAAACGTGAGGTACAGGATTTACATTTTCAAACCGTTTTTCTTGGCATTGGACATATATAAAAATAGAGATGGCGCATGCATTTCACATGCGCCATCTCTATTTATACTATACAATATTTTTACAGTTTGCGTTTCTCCTCTACAATTTCGTATCCTTCGATGAAGTCTCCTACACGTATGTCGTTGTAGTTTTCTATGTTGAGACCGCATTCCATGCCCGACGGCACTTCTTTTACGTCATCCTTGAAACGTTTAAGTGAGCCGAGTCTGCCTGTGTGTATCACAATGCCGTCGCGGATGACGCGTACAGGAGTATTCCTTGTTATCTTGCCTTCGCGTACCACACAGCCTGCAACCACCCCAACTTTCGTAATCTTGAAGGTTTCGAGTACTTCCACGGAGCAGACTATTTCCTCCTTCTTGACAGGTTCGAGCATACCTTCGATAGCATCCTTGATATCGTTGATTGCATCGTAGATGATGGAGTAGAGCCTTATTTCTATCTGTTCTTTCTCGGCCATCTTGCGTGCGCTGCCGCTGGGACGTACCTGGAAGCCGACAATAATGGCGTTGGATGCCATGGCGAGCATTACGTCCGATTCCGATATCTGACCTACGGCCTTGTGTATCACATTCACCTGGACCTCTTCGGTGGAGAGTTTGATGAGCGAATCGGTCATTGCCTCTATTGAACCGTCTACGTCACCCTTGACGATGATGTTCAATTCCTTGAAGTTGCCTATCGCTATGCGGCGGCCGATTTCATCGAGTGTGACGTGTTTCTGGGTTTTGAGACCCTGAATACGCTGGAGCTGTTCCCTTTTATTGGCTATTTCCCTTGCGCTGCGTTCGTCTTCCATTACATTGAATGTGTCGCCTGCCTGCGGAGCTCCGTTGAGGCCGAGCACCAGTACCGGTGTCGAGGGCGGAGCTGCGGTAACCTTTTGACCGCGTTCGTTAAACATGGCCTTGACCTTGCCGGAGTATGTACCGGCAACCATCGCATCGCCGATTCGGAGCGTACCGTTCTGTACGAGGACAGTCGCGACGTAACCGCGTCCCTTGTCGAGCGATGACTCGATGACCGTACCGGTAGCTTTCCTGTTGGGGTTTGCTTTCAGTTCGAGGAGTTCGGCTTCGAGCAATACCTTTTCGAGCAGTTTGTCGAGATTAATGCCCTTTTTGGCTGATATTTCCTGCGACTGGTATTTGCCTCCCCAATCCTCTACGAGGTAGTTCATGTTGGCGAGTTGTTCCTTGATGTGGTCAGGATTTGCATTAGGCTTGTCTATCTTGTTTATGGCGAATACGATGGGGACACCTGCAGCTGAGGCATGGTTGATTGCCTCTATGGTCTGGGGCATCACGTTGTCGTCGGCCGCTACAATGATGATTGCAACGTCGGTAACCTTTGCACCGCGGGCGCGCATTGCGGTAAACGCTTCGTGGCCTGGGGTGTCGAGGAATGTTATCTTCTTGCCGTTGAGGTCCACGCTGTATGCACCGATGTGCTGTGTGATACCGCCGGCCTCTCCCTCGATTACGTTTGTTTTACGGATGTTGTCGAGTAATGATGTTTTACCATGGTCAACGTGACCCATGACGGCAACGATAGGCGGTCTTTCAACGAGGTCGCTTTCATCATCATGCCCCTCGTCTATGGCTTCCTGTATTTCTACGGTTACGAATTCTACTTTGAACCCAAACTCTTCAGCAACAATGACGAGTGCTTCTGCATCGAGCCTCTGGTTGATGGACACCATTAGACCTAGATTCATGCAGGCAGTGATGACCTCCGTGACGGGGACATTCATCATGGTAGCCAGTTCGCTGACAGTCACGAATTCGGTAACTTTCAGTATAGACTCTTCCATATGAGCCCTTTCCATGGCTTCATCCATACGGGCACGGGCATCCTGGCGTTTCTCGCGGCGATACAGTGCGCCTTTATTTTTGCCTCCTTTTGATGTGAGGCGTGCGAGTGTGTCCTTTATCTGTTTCGAAACCTCTTCGTCGCTGACTTCGGGATGTACGACAGGTTTCGGAGCAACTTTTTTCTTCTTGTCTTTCTTGGATTGCGGAGCCACCTGCGACTGTGTGGCAGAAGGCTTGTTGCTGCCATGCTGTGCATCGCGCTGGCCGCCACGACCGTTCTGTGCATGTGACTGCGGTTTTGTGACATCAACTTTGTCCTTGCCGATACGTTTGCGTTTCTGCTTACGGCCGGATGGAGCAAGGTTTTGTACGTCTATTTTGCCCAATACCTTGGGACCGGTTAGCTTTGTCTCATCATCAGGGCGGAATACATTGTCACGGCTTTCAGCCATACGCTGGTCGTATGTCTTGTCCTGTACCACAATTTCGGGTTTGGACGTAACGGTTGACGTCGATGTCTGAACGGGGGTTGCAGGGATGGATGTTGCCTGTTTAGGTTGCTGCGGTTTGGGTTGTTGTTCATGTTTGGGTTGCTTGACCGCAGGTGCCGGTGCAGTTGCAGTCGGTTCCCTGTTAACCTGCTCTTCCTTCTTTGCGGGGGCCGCCTCTGCTTTCTGGGCCGCCTCTACGGTGATCTGAACTTTGGATGCTTCGTGTGCCACTGTTTCTGTGTGGGCCGGAGTCTGAGTCTGCGATGTCTTTTCTGACAGGGTAGAATGTTCCGTGCTTTTTTCTGCGGCAGGTTGCGGTGCCGCATGTTTTTTGCCCTCCCCTGAAAGGTCTATCTTGCCGATGATTTTCGGGCCATGCTTTACTTCTTCATTGACACTGATAACGCCGCTTTTTATAATTACCTCTTCTTCGTCTTCGCCATCATTGTTGTGCGAAGAGTCTTTCTTATCGTGCAGCGACACACTTTCCGGTTTGAGGTTTATTCTCTCGCGGACGTTAATCCTGTCGTTTGCTGTACGGTTGCCGCCGAATTCCTTTTCGAGCACTGCATAAACGTCGTGTTCCACCAAAGAGTTTGGCGAACTTTCTATATGAATGTTTTTCTTGGCAAGGAATTCCGTAATCGTGGCGATACCTACCTTAAACTCCTTTGCAACCTGAAGGAGCCTGAGTTTTTTTTCATTTGGCATATATTTAATATCTTTTCGGCGTTATGTGCGTTAATAATCTGGTTTTATGCCGGACTTTAACCTTTGTAGGATAGCCGCCCGGAGAGCTGCCGGCCTTTGCAACCGGTTACGCCCGTTTATTCGAATTCCGACTTGAGTATGCCGATGACCTCTTTGATTGTTTCCTCTTCGAGGTCAGTACGGCGCACGAGTTCATCGGGTGCGATTTCGAGCACGCTTTTGGCCGTGTCACATCCTATACCCTTGAGGGCATCGATAATCCACTGGTCGATTTCATCGGAGAATTCCTGCAGGTCTACATCCTCTTCCTCCACATCGCGGTAAACGTCTATGTCGTAACCGGTGAGCATGCTCGCAAGCCTGATGTTGAGTCCGCCCTTACCGATGGCAAGCGACACCTCGCTGGGTTTGAGATATACAGAGGCGGTTTTCTTCTCTTCGTCTATGGTTATGGACGAAATTTTAGCAGGGTTTAGGGCACGCTGTATGAGAAGTTGCGGGTTATTTGTCCAGTTTACCACATCGATGTTCTCATTGCGGAGTTCCTTTACTATTGAATAGATGCGCGAACCTTTCATGCCTACGCATGCACCTACAGGGTCGATACGTTCGTCGTAAGATTCTACGGCTACCTTGGCTCTTTCACCTGGAATGCGGACAATCTTTTTGATGGTAATCAGACCGTCGAAGATTTCGGGAACTTCCTGTTCGAACAGTCTTTCGAGGAATTCCGGAGCTGTACGCGAAAGTATGATTACAGGGTTGTTGTTACGCATCTCAACCTTCGATACGATTGCTCGTATCGAGTCGCCCTTACGGAAGAAGTCGCTAGGTATCTGTTCGCTTTTAGGGAGAATGAGTTCATTGTCATCATCGTCGAGAACCAGTATCTCCTTTTTCCATACCTGATATACTTCGCCAGTGATGATTTCGCCTACGCGTTCGCTGTATTTCTCGAAGAGACTTGCCTTTTCGAGGTCGAGGATGCGTGATGCGAGGTTCTGCCGGAGTGAAAGTACGGAACGACGTCCGAAAGAGTCGAGCTTTATTTCATCAGTCACTTCTTCGCCAACCTCGTATGTAGGGTCGAGCTTGCGGGCATCGGATATGGAAATTTGCTGATTGGGGTTTTCAACGGCACCGTCTTCGACGATGATGCGGTTACGCCATATTTCCAGGTCGCCCGTATCGGCGTTGATGATTATGTCGAAGTTTTCGTCAGTCTCGTATGTTTTTATCAGCAAGTGACGGAAAACATCCTCTAGCACGCTTATCATGGTACTTTTGTCGATATTCTTCAACTCCTTGAACTCGGCAAAGTTGTTTATCAGATTGAGGTTGTCCATGGTTTGGTAATGAGTTATTTTGTTGTCTTGTTGTTTGCGTAAATTTGCCAGCCTATTTGAAGTCAAGGTACTCCGTGGTGCTTTTGACCTCACTGAGTTGGTAGGTCTGCACCACATCTACGGCCTGTTTGCGTTTTTTGCCTTCCACAACCTGCATTTCACGGTAGGCAAGGGTAATGGTGTCGTTGTCGGCATCGTGCAGTTTGGCGATGATTTTGGTGCCGTTCTTAAGTACTACTTCTACGGGACTGCCGATAAGTTTCTTGTACTGACGTGGCAGTTTCAGCGGCTGGCCTATGCCGGCCGATGTTACCGTCAGTTCGAAATCTTCTGTTTCACGGTCAAGTTCCTCCTCAATGGCACGGCTGAGGTCTGCGCAGTCGTCTATGTCCACTGAACCGTCGCTGTCGATAGTTACTTCTATCTCATTTGAGGGAGAAATGTGTATGTCAACAAGAAACAGGCTGCTGCCTTCGAGTTTCCCGTTCACTATGTTTGCTAGGGTATCTTTCTCTATCATAATGTTTTATGTGTGTAGTACGGGGTAGGCAGGCTGGCTGTCAGTATATTGGGACGATTTTGTCTTACTGTCTCCCGATTACGAAATTTGGGGACTCTCGTCCCCAAATTTCGTTGTTAACCCGTAACGGTTGCAAAGATAATGCAAATCAACGGTTATTCCTAATTTTAAAGCAAAAAAGTGGTTTTATTCGACTTCATCAGCCAATGTTGCGTTGTACGGCTTGAGAATGCCACGTTTCGACGATTTGATGAAACTTACAATCTCGTCGCGTATTTCGCTTTGTGGGAATTGTGCCGTAACTATTTCACAGGCACGGCTGTAGTTGTGTCCGTCCTGGAATATGATGCGGAAAATATCCTGTATCTCGCCTATCTGTTCCGGAGTGAAGCCTCGGCGGCGCAGACCTATAAAGTTTGCTCCCACAAAAGTTATGGGAAAGCGTGCTGCCTTGACGAACGGAGGGACGTCTTTCGATACCAGAGAACCCCCACTAATCATTGCGTGGCGACCGATGCGGCAGAACTGGTGTACTGCCGATGCGCCGCCTATGATTGCCCAGTCACCTACCTCCACTTCTCCGGCAAGGAGTACGTTGTTGACTATGACACAGTTGCTGCCGACTACACAGTCGTGGGCTATATGTGCGCAGGCCATGATGAGGTTATTACTGCCGATAACGGTTTTGCCTTTGGCGGCCGTGCCGCGGCTGATTGTGGCTGATTCACGTACGGTGTTGTAGTCGCCCATTTCGACAGTGGAGTATTCGCCCTTGAACTTGAGATCCTGCGGTACGCCTGCGATTACTGCACCGGGGTGTATCTTGCATCCTTTGCCCATGCGGGCACCATCGAGAACGACAGCATGGGGACCTATCCATGAGCCGTCTCCGATTACCACATCGCCAGCAATATATGCGAACGGTTCTACGACAACGTCTTTGCCGAGTTTGGCATCGGGATGTACATAGGAGAGATTGCTTATCATTTATATATGTATTTTTAGTTTTGAGTCTTAGGGGTGTTAAACAATCGGAGGGAATTGTGTTATGCCTTGTTCTTGGCTACCTGGGCCATGAGCGAGGCTTCGGTTACAAGCTTGCCTGCAACGTATGCCTTGGCATCCATGACTACAATACCGCGCCTTATCGGTTCGGCCAGCTTCAGCTCGAACTGGAGCGTATCTCCAGGGACAACCTTGTTCTTGAAACGCACGTTGTCTATTTTCATGAAGTAGGTCGAGTAATTTTCAGGGTCGGGAATTCCGTTGAGTGCGAGTATACCGCCGCACTGTGCCATTGCTTCTACAATGAGTACTCCGGGCATTACTGGCTCTTCTGGGAAGTGTCCCACGAAGAAGGGCTCGTTCATGGTCACGTTCTTGATGCCTGCTACACTGGTTTCGTCAATGTGGAATATTCTGTCGACGAGCAGGAATGGAGGACGGTGGGGTAAGGTGTGTCTGATGCGGTTGATGTCGTATATAGGTTCGGCAGTGGGGTCATATACGAACATCGGACGGTTTGCGTCTCGCTTGATGTTTTTTCTGAGTGCCTTTGCCGTTTCGGTGTTTACGAAATGACCTGGACGGGTTGCCATTACACGGCCTTTTATCCTCATGCCGAGCAGGGCGAGGTCGCCGAGTATGTCGAGCAGCTTGTGCCGTGCGATTTCGTTGATGAAGCGTAGCTGTAGGTTGTTGACATATCCGTTGGTTATCTTGATATCTGCCTTGTTGAATACCTTTGCAAGGCGTGCGACTTCCTCTTCGCTTACTTCATTCTCGGCAACTACTATTGCGTTGTCGAGGTCGCCGCCCTTGATGAGGTTTGCGGCAAGCAGCGGTTCGAGTTCGTGCATGAATACAAATGTGCGGCAAGGCGCTATTTCATTTGCGAAATCGTCTTCCTCGGAGAAGGTGGCGTACTGGTTGTTGACAACGCGCGAATTGTAGTCGACATGTACCGATACACTGAACTTGCTGTCTGGATAAATTACTATGGACGAACCTTTGTCGGGATAGTTGAATTCTATGGGTTCGCGAACCTCATAGTATTGGCGTGCAGCATTCTGTTTGGCGAGGCCTGTGACCTTGATTGTTTCGGCGAAATCTTTTGCCGAGCCGTCCATGATGGGGGTTTCGGGTGCGTCTATCTCGATGATGGCGTTATCGACACCGAGCGACCACAGGGCCGACATTATGTGTTCGATAGTGCATACCTTTGCATTGCCTTTTTCGATTGTAGTGCCGCGGGATGTGTCGGTTACATAATCGGCAGATGCTGGTATTTCTGGTTGTCCTTCGATGTCTGTACGGCGGAATATTATGCCTGTATTCTCTGGCGCAGGAAGCACTGTCATGTGTGACGGCATTCCTGTATGAAGTCCCCTGCCTGTGAAAGATATCGGCGAGTTGAGGGTATGCTGGTTGTCAGCCATAGTTTAAGTATCGGTTAATTTTTGACTGCAAAGGTATTAATTTTTCGGAAGAATACGTACTTTTGCCTCTAATCCGTAGCAAAATAATGCATTATAAGAAAATGATTGCTTCGGATACATGGGGAATGACTGGCTAGCGATTTGCGCGGCCCGTCGGATTAAGCAGTAGTAGCGCATATGGCAAATAACCATACAGGGGAAGACAATGGTGGAAAATTGGAGTGGGGGGTTCCGGCGGGGCCGCCTCCTGAGATTCGGCTGCCTTTCGAGAAGAAGCGCAAACGTGATGCCGGCGAATGGATTTACGACCATCGCGAGCCTATTTGCATAACGGCGGTAATATATCTTGTTGCTGCGATTATATTCTTGTTTTCCAAAATAATTATGCAGCCGCGTGTTGAAAACGACATTGTGGTCATGGATTTTCGAGAGCAGGCCGAAGAGATTGCACGACTCCGCCAGGAGCTGGAACGGGCACAGATGATGAATGATCTGCTGAACAACGGTCTGGAGCAGGATTTCGGCGAGGTGCATAATGCCGTGTCCAATGAGAATGCCGGAGAGTTGAGCGAGGAAACACGCGAACTTGTAGAACAGTCTGACGAGGTTTTGGAGGCGATGGGGCGCAACGGTGCCGAATATCAGCAGATGCTGGCGGCAATATCTGTACCTGTGCCGCAGGAGGACGGCAACGTCCCGCGCGACAGCAAGATTTCGGGCGGAGTCACGGTGTCGTTTTCACTTGCACGTCCTTTACGACATGCTGTGCGTATGCCGGTGCCGGCATACAAATGTTCTGGTGGCGGACGGGTGGTGGTTGACATAGAAGTCAGTCGCAACGGCGATGTCATTGCTGCCGATGTCAACAAAGCGATGTCTGTGGATGATTATTGCATGGTGTCGTCTGCATTGGCTACGGTCAAAAGGTCGCATTTCAATGTCGATCCATCGGCACCTGTGCGTCAGCACGGCACGGTGACATATATTTTCGTGGCACAGTAGAACGATGCCGGTGTGCGGTGATGTGCTTTTGAAAATTTATTAAAATATTATGTCGGCAGCCGTATTGTTTCATATGGTTGCCGATTTGTCTTATATTTGCAAATGTGGCTGTGTGTATAGGCCACGTTTAATCTGGAGGATATGTGATGGATGCAAAGGTTGGGTTTGTAGAGGCATTGATGAGCAGCGGTAATGTGGTACTTGTGTTTTCAATAATACTCATTGTGGCTATTGTGGCGGCCAGGTCGAGTTCCAGGTTCGGCACGCCAACCCTGTTGCTGTTTCTCTTGGTTGGCATGCTGTTCGGTAGCGATGGACTCGGAGTGGAGTTCTACAACCCAAATGCGGCCCAATTCATCGGAATGCTTTCCTTGAGCGTCATACTTTTCTCGGGTGGTATGGATACGAAATATTCCGAGATTAAGCCGATTATGGCCGAAGGCATAGTGCTTGCTACGGTTGGCGTATTGTTGACGGCAGCATTGACAGGCGGGTTCATATATTTCATAGGCAAACTTTTCGGGGCGGAGATATCGCTGGCTTGGTCATTTCTGCTTGCTGCGGTCATGTCTTCGACCGACTCGGCGTCGGTGTTTTCGATACTGCGCTCCAAACGGCAGGGACTCAAACAGAACCTCAGACCTTTGCTGGAACTGGAAAGCGGCAGTAACGACCCTATGGCTTATATACTTACCATAATCCTTGTGGAGGCTGTCGTAAACAGTGGCGCAATGAATGTATGGGGAGCCATGTCGACATTTGTCGTGCAGATGTCCGTGGGAGCTGTAGCGGGTTATCTGTTGGGGCGTGGTGCAGTGTATCTGCTGAACCATATTAATCTTAACAACAAATCGCTGTATTCGGTGCTGCTATTGGCTGTTGTGTATTTCATATTTTCGTTCACTGACCTGCTGAACGGAAACGGCTATTTGGCGGTGTATATAGCAGGTCTTGTAGTTGGCAATTACAAGGTAGTTTATCAGAAGAGCCTTACCACTTTTTTCGACGGCTACACGTGGCTGTTCCAAATAGTGATGTTTATTACGCTCGGTCTGTTGGTTAATCCTCACGAAATACTTGATGTGTTGGAAATTGGTCTGCTGGTCAGTGTGTTCATGCTGCTTGTGGCCCGTCCGGCATCCGTGTTACTGTGTCTTGCTCCTTTTAGAAAACTGACAGCCAAAGCTAAAATATATGTGTCGTGGGTTGGATTGCGCGGTGCGGTACCGATAATCTTTGCAACGTATCCGTGGGTTGCCGGCGTTGAGAATGCCGACATGATATTCAATACAGTGTTTCTTGTTACTATCGTCTCGCTGCTTGTGCAGGGAACGACTGTCAGTTTCATGGCCAACCGTCTCGGACTCTCGATGGAACTGGAGGGAGACAGTTTCGGTATTGATATTCCGGATGAGATTAAGGCGCAGTTGAACGAGGTCGAGATTAGTGAAGACTGGCTTGTTCATGGTAATCACATGAGGGATATAAAACTTGCCGAGAATACGCTGGTCATGATGATACGTCGTGGTGATGATTATATTGTTCCGAAAGGCGACACTGAATTGTACCCTGGCGATAAAATGCTGTGTATTACGGAGGAGCAGGCTACTTTGCCTGATGATTATGCTGTGTCGCATCCGTTGGGATGGCGCGGCAGGGCCGAGGCTTTTGTGGCTCGTCTGCGCAAAAAAGCGAAGAGTGCGGTTCGCCGCAGCGGTGATGACGATGAAAGCGATGCCTACATAGCGGCAGATAGCCCTGGCGTGTCGGACAATCCTGGTGATCCGCGTTTCGATGAAGACATTATGGACGATACTCCCAACTCTCAAGATAAGGGGACCAAATAAGTAAGATTGTCATCATGTTGTCGGATAGACCGGAAATAAATTTTCTTGGTTTCGAACGGAGTGTGTGTGCAGCATTTACCGGTTATCGCCCTTACAAATTCATAACTTCATTTCCTCAGGGGGAAGCACGTGCGTCAGTGGCAGATATGTTGCGTCCTGTAATCAGGGAACTATATGAAGGAGGGATGCGTTACTTCCTGTCTGGAATGGCTGACGGATTCGACCTGTGGGCTGCGTCTGAGGTTTTGGCATTGCGTGACAGTGGAGATTGTCCTTATGCTGAAGTGGTGGCTGTTGTGCCTTATCGCGGACAGGCGCGTGGCTATGGCGTTGATGCGAAGTTGCTGTATGATCATGTGATGCGGGAGGCCTGCAGGGTGGAGGTGCTGGCGGAGCAATATTATCCGGAGTGTTTCCACCACCGCAATGCATTTATGGTCAATAATGCCTCGTGTGTGGTGTGTTACTATGACGGTCAAAGCGGAGGGACACGGCATACAGTACGTTTGGCGCATCGTAACGGATTGCGCATCATTAATCTTTGTGCATCTCAGCTTGACTTGTTCTGATATGAAACGCAGTATTGAATGTGAAAAACGTACTGTCACGTTAATGATGACGGTATATTGCAGGGGAAATGGGCACGTTTCCGATGGACTGTGTTCGGAATGTTCTGCGCTTCTGGAGTATTCACGGCGCAGGCTTGACAGTTGCCGTTTCGGCGATGGTAAACCGACATGCCGCAAGTGTCCGGTTCATTGCTACATGCCGCGTTACCGCGAGGAGATACGGAACGTCATGCGTTATGCCGGTTCACGGATAATATTTGTCCATCCGATTGCGGTATTGCGCCATTTGCTTGGAGTGTGACCGATTTCGTAGCCTCTTATTTCGCAATTCTGGCATTTATGCGTATTTTTGTAAAATTCGTTTGTTTAGTGGAATAATGTTTTATTGAACATGAATATAGAGAATTACATTTCAGGAATAGTTGGTGAAGTTGTCAAGGACCTGTATCCGCAGGCAGCCGACTTGTCGCTTCAGATACAGAGGACGCGTCGTGAGTTTGAGGGCGATTATACTTTGGTAGTGTTCCCTTTGCTCAAGGCGAGCCGCAAGTCGCCCGAGGCTACTGCGATGGAGATAGGCGAAGCGCTTGTCGCTGCGGGTGGGGACATAGAGGCTTTCAATGTGGTAAAGGGTTTTCTTAACATGACTTTGCGCCGCAGTTTCTGGAATGACAGGATGATACAGATAGCATCGGATGAGAAGTTCGGTTACGGTGAGCCTAACGGCCGCACCGTAATGGTAGAGTATTCGTCACCGAATACCAACAAGCCGCTCCACCTGGGGCATATCCGCAACAACCTGCTCGGATATTCCGTATCGGAGATACTCAAGGCCAACGGCAACAGCGTAATAAAGGCCAACCTTGTGAATGACCGCGGCATACATATCTGCAAGAGTATGCTTGCATGGCAGAGGTACGGCAACGGCGAAACACCGGAGAGCAGCGGCATGAAGGGTGACCACCTCGTAGGCAAGTACTATGTTGAGTTTGACAAGCACTACAAGGCAGAGGTAAAGGAGCTTGTTGCAGCAGGACAGAGCGAGGAGGAAGCCAAGAAGAATGCTCCAATCATGAAGGAGGCGCAGGAGATGCTGCGTCGCTGGGAGGCTCGCGACCCTGAGGTGTATTCGTTGTGGGAGACGATGAACGGCTGGGTCTATAAGGGTTTCGACGAGACATATGCTGCCCTCGGCATAGATTTCGACAAGGTATATTACGAGTCGCAGACCTACCTTTTGGGTAAGGAACTTGTGGATGAGGGACTTAACAAGGGAGTGTTCTACCGCAGGCCTGACAATTCGGTGTGGGTTGACCTTACAGGCGACGGATTGGACGAGAAACTGCTGTTGCGTGGCGACGGTACGTCGGTTTACATGACGCAGGACCTCGGCACGGCATATCGACGTTTTGAGGACAACAAGCTCGACGAACTCATTTATGTCGTGGGCAACGAACAGAACTATCACTTCCAGGTTCTGAAACTCGTTCTCGGCAAACTCGGCTACAAGGATTGGAGCAACCACATTTTCCACCTGTCGTATGGTATGGTGGAACTTCCCGAGGGCAAGATGAAGTCGAGGGAAGGTACGGTTGTGGATGCCGACGACCTCATCGAGGATATGGTATCGACAGCTATGGATATGTCTCGCGAGTTGGGCAAACTCGACGGCACCACTCCGGAGGAGGCGGCAGCCATCAGCCGTATGGTAGGTCTGGGTGCGCTCAAGTATTTCATCCTCAAGGTTGACCCGAAAAAGACCATGTTGTTCGACCCGCGCGAGTCGATAGATTTCAACGGTAACACAGGTCCGTTCATACAGTACACCCACGCCCGTATCCGTTCGGTCCTCCGTAAAGCGGAAGAGGCCGGCATCACTTACGGCGAAGACCACAGCGATGTGCCGTTGGTAGCAGAGGAGATAGAACTCATAAAAACTCTCGACGAGTTCCCCGCCACTGTAAAGCAGGCCGGCGATACCTTCTCGCCGTCGGTAATAGCCAACTACATTTACGACCTGGCCAAGTCCTATAACGGCTACTATCACGACCATTCGATACTCCGTGAGGAGAATGCTGCGGTTCGTGCCTTCCGTCTGAGGCTGAGCAGCGAGGTGGCGCGTGTCATCAAGCGCGGTATGCGTCTGCTGGGAATAGATGTTCCCGAAAGGATGTAATTAACCCGCATATGGTTCCTGTTGAGGCGCAGCGGCAAAATGTCCGCTGCGCCTCACTGCTTCTGGAAGAAAGAGTGGACGAGACTGCGGTGCTGGAATTTGCAGGGAGAATTTAAAATAGTATATTTGAATACGAAAATGGTAAATTTTGAGGCGGGTATACGTAAGGATTGTATGTGTGGTATTTACCGCAGTGGCATGGTTCGGTGCATCGGCACAGGAGCTTGTCGATGAAGTGCCGTTTTACGACCCATTTGAAGACGATTTCCGTGAGATAATTGTTGATACTACTCTTTTTTACTCTCCGCTCGGCGACGGTGTCAGTATTTTCGGCAGTATGGCACGCTATGGTTTCGGGTTCGTGTCGTATTCTCCGCGCGGTTTAGATGAACGTTTCCAGCGGGCCTATTTGGCAGGGCTGGAACTTTCCGGCGGTATAGGCCGTTATCCCGATTATAACATGTACACGGCGCTTGCTGCGCTTTCACCGCAGGAGTCGCGCTCCTACGGGGCCTATCTTTCAGGTGCTTATTCTCCGCTTTTTACCGATGTCTATGATATGCGTGCCTCGTATGCGCCGCAGGGCGTATCGGCTACATATACCTTCTCGCAGCGTCGTTACCGTAACGGCATGCGTTTCCGTGCGGCGGGAGATGCCGGACGCGGCTGGGCATATTCGTTGGCGGCACGCGGACGGTGGGGTGAGGACAGTTTTGTCGACGGAGTGTTTACGGATGCATTTATGGCTTCTGCTGCCGTTGAGAAGGTTTTCAACAGCGGAGCATCGCTCTCCTTTTTCGCCATGGCGGCTCCGCAGCAGCGCGGACAAAAGGGGTGGGTCGAACGGGAGGCCTGTGACCTGACGGGAAACAACTGGTATAATCCCTATTGGGGACCTTTCGAGGGACGTGTCCGCAATACTCGTGTGCGTTACGATACAGGACTGCTTGCGGCGGCATGTTTCGGAATGTACGATGCGGCGGGCAACTACTACTCCGTGACGGCGGGTTATCGCGGTGGCAGTCGCGGACGCAGCGGTCTGGCGTGGTTCGATGCCCCGAACCCGACGCCGGACTATTATGCTAATATGCCGGGTCACAATGCGGAGCCGAATATGGTTGAAGGGTTGACCGATGCGTGGCTCAATGGGGGGACGGCAGTCTCGCAGTACGACTGGGAGGAGATGTATACGGCCAATCTGTTGTCGGACGACGGTGCCGCGCTTTATGTTGCCGACCGTCACATGGAGGCTCCCGATAATTTTCAGCTGGCATTCAATGTAGCCGGTGCCGACCGCGACGGTTTCGGGTTCGACTACGGTGTGAGGCTGCGTTCGGACAACAGTAACTTCTACCGGGAGGTTTACGACCTGCTCGGTGCGGAGTATGCCGTCAACCGTGACCCGTTTACCGGTGCGGACAGCAACGTGCGTGATGCGGGGCGTCTGGTCGGCGAGGGTGAGCGTTACGATTACGACTACCATATACGTCAACATTCCGTGTCGGCCTACTGTGCGGGACATTACCGTCACGGCCGGTTGGGGGTGTCGTTCGGTGCGGAGGTGGCGGGACTGTGGCTGCTCCGCGAGGGCCATTATGAAAAGGAGACCCTGCCTGGCAAGGCTTCGTACGGTCCTTCGGAAACATGTGCGTTTACGCCGTACAATGTTTTTCTTGCTTGCCGCTATGGCTTTACGGCGCGTCACCGTATATCGCTTGAACTCTACGCCGGTGAGTATGCGCCCGATTATGAGGATGTCTTTCTGTCGCCGGATTACAGCAATGCGGTGTTTGCCGGCAGCCGTACCGTTACGGTGTGGGGTGCGGGGCTGGATTATCGACTGCCGCTGCTGCATTTTGCGGAATTCCAGTTGTCCGGATATGCAATGCGCACGTTGGACGGTACGCGCATAAGCCATTATTATGACGATATCTATGGCAAGTACTGTGACCTTGTGCTGTCCGCTATCGGGACTGTCGACTGGGGCGTTGAGGCGGGTGCGAGAATACACCTCACGGAACGCCTTGAACTCTTGGCGGCAGTTTCGGTGGGAGGCAATACATACTGTGGGGATTCGAGTGTGGATATTTTCGAGGATGCTTCGGGACGGTTGCTGATGTCGGACAGCCGTGCGCGTCTTGACGGTTATGTGCATACCACATCGCCGCAGACGGCCGTTACGGCTGCGCTGAATTATACGACACGTTCGCGGTGGAGCTTTACGGCCGAATGGATGTATGCCGGACGCCGTTACGTTACCGTAAATCCGCTGCGACGTACGGAACGCATCGTGTCGCTTTTCGCGTCGCCCGAGGAGCGTGCCGCATGTGTCGGGCAGGAGCGCCTGCCGGATGCGTGGGTTGTGAACATAGGGGTGACGAAAGGTTTTTCGCTGTTCGGAACATATGTGTTTGCGAGTCTGACGGTGGATAACCTGCTCGACCGTCGCGATATACTTTACGGCGGCTACGAGCAGATGCGTCTTGACAAATATACAGTGGACGGCAAACGCACGTACGGTCCGTTCCCGTCGCGTTACAGCTACGCCTATCCGCGTACGCTGCTCTTGTCGCTGACCGTAAGTTTTTAGAATGATGGAAGATGAAGGAGTGCAAACTATATTTGTCTATTGCGGCAGCATTGCTGCTTACCGCGTGCGGTTACGACCGTTTCGGCGATATGGAACGCGCCGATATTCCGAAGGTGGAGACGCTGCCGAATGCAGACCTTGCACTGCTGTACGATAATTGGTACGGCGAGCCGTTCACCGTGCATGCTGGACTTGTGTTCGAGGGGTATGTCACATCGGATGACAGCGACGGCAACTTTTTCACTACTTTTATAATCGATGACGGCACGGCGGCTGTTGAGGTACGGGCCGGTTTTTATGACCTTCATGCCTATTGTCAGCGCGGTCGTAGGGTGGTGCTGCATGCCGAAGGACTTGCTGTCGGGATGTACAATGGCATAGCGCAGATAGGTGCTGCAGTGAATGACTATTCGACATACCGTGTCGAGGAGTTCGGGTCGCATATCCTGCTCGACAGAGTGTTGGAGCGGGATGTGCGTTTTGCCGAAACACTTCCGCTCGAAGTGGACATAGAGACATTGGATGTTTCGCTGTGCGGGAGACTGGTGCGCATATCAGGATTGGTGCATATGCCGCAGGATGGACTGGATACATGGGCGCAGCCTGCCGATGGCGACATGCAGCCCGAAACGGGTACGGCCATGTTCCGCGATATTGACGGCGGTCGCATTGCGGTGGTGACGAGCGGGTACGCCGCTTTTGCGGGTGAGCGCATCCCGACGGGCAAGGTCACCCTGACAGGCATACTTATGTATGGCAAATTCGACGGCGGCAGTGATTGTTTCGCCTTGAAGTTCCGTGATTTGGATGATGTGGCGATATAGGATTGTAGTGTTGCTGGCGATGCTGCCGGTGTCGTGTTCGTATCCTGAGCGTGCGGATTGGAACAGTACGGATACGGACGGCAGTTCGTCATTCGTGTCGATAGCGCATGTCAAGTCTGTGTACCGCGGTTATCCCTATTCCTTTACGGAAGATTGGCGGCTGCACGGCATGGTGGTGAGCAGCGACCGTTACGGCAACTGTTACAAGTCGTTGTTCGTGACCGACAGTACGGGCGCGGTAGAGCTGCGTCTGGACCGTGAGGAACTGTTTGTGGATTATCCCATGGGAACGCAGGTTGAGATAGCCTGCAACGGGTTGGCGATAGGGTCATACGGAGGCATGCTGCGTCTCGGCTCACCGCCTGCGGGAGGTTATGAGACCGGTTACGTGGCGGAGGAGGATATTGACGCGGTGGTGCATGTTGTCGGGATGGCGCCGCAGGCGGTGGAGCCTGTGACGAGGGCGATAGATGAACTTTCGGATGCGGATGTAGGCCGCTTCATTGCGGTAGACGACGTGCAGTTCGTGACGGTCGGCGACGGTATGATGTGGTGTGATGCCGACATGGATGATGCGTCGGGATTTGCGGATACCAACCGTATGCTGGAGGACATGAACGGGAACACTCTGACAGTACGTACATCGCGCCGGGCAGAGTTCGCATCATGGACGCTGCCGTATGGAAGCGGTCGTGCGGAGGGTATACTGACCGTCTTTAACGGTACGTATCAACTTGTGGTAATACGCCCCGGAGTGGTGTACGGCACCATGACGGGCGAGAGGTTCGTGGCAGAATAAAATACGCGCCGCAAATTATTTGCGGCGCGTATTTTATTGCAGGGATTACTGTTTGTTCTCTTGCTGAAGGGTGTTCCAGAGGGTGTCTTTCAACTGCTGTATGTTGTATCCGCTTACTGAAGAGATGAATGTTGTATTGATGCCTTCGGGCAGTTCGCCACGAATTTTGTCTATTGTCTTTTCGTCCACAGTGTCGCATTTCGTTATGGCCAGCAGACGTTGCTTGTCAAGCAGTTCGGGATTGTACTGTGTCAGCTCGTTGAGCAGTATGCCGTACTCCTGACGAACGTCTTCGCTCGTGGCAGGTATCATAAATAGAAGTATCGAATTGCGCTCTATGTGTCTTAGGAAGCGGAGACCCAGCCCGCGGCCTTCGTGTGCACCTTCTATGATACCCGGAATGTCGGCCATGACGAACGAGTGTCGGTCACGTACCTCTACTATGCCGAGGTTTGGTTCGAGGGTTGTGAATGCATAGTCGGCAATCTTGGGCTTTGCTGCCGATATGACCGAAAGCAAAGTCGATTTGCCTGCATTTGGGAAACCTACCAGGCCTACATCGGCCAGCACCTTCAATTCGAGGATGAATGCTCCTTCCTGTCGCGGTTCGCCGGGTTGAGAGTAGCGCGGGGCCTGATTGGTCGAAGTTTTGAAATGCCAGTTGCCGAGACCTCCGCGGCCTCCGGCGAGCAGTACGAGTTCCTGACCGTCATCTGTGACCTCGCCGACGAGTTCGCCTGTTTCGGCATTGCGTGCCACCGTGCCCAGCGGTACGGAGATTATTGCATCGGCGCCGCTCTTGCCCGAACTGCGTGCTCCCGAACCGGCTTCACCATCCTTGGCAAAAACGTGGCGCTGGTATTTTAGGTGTATGAGTGTCCAATACTGGCTGTCGCCGCGCAGAATGACGCTGCCGCCCCTGCCTCCGTCACCACCGTCGGGTCCGCCGAATGCGACGAACTTTTCGCGGCGGAAGTGGGACGAACCGGCACCGCCTGCACCCGAACGGGCAAATATCTTCACATAGTCCACGAAATTGGATGATGCCATGATAGTGTATTCTGAAGGTTTGTTCCACGCAAAGGTAGCAATTATCTGTTAGCCGAACAAATCATGCGGAGCATGGCGGGTTCTTCATCTCGCCGATTATTCGTATTTTTGCACAAAATTGTAATGTCGGTATGCATAAGTCAGGTTTTGTAAATATAATAGGCAACCCAAATGTCGGAAAATCGACACTCATGAATGCTCTCGTCGGCGAGAAGCTCTCCATAATCACCTCCAAGGCACAGACTACCCGCCACAGGATTATGGGTATAGTGAATGGCGATGACTTCCAGATAGTATATTCCGATACGCCGGGTATTTTGAAGCCGAGCTATCGGTTGCAGGAGTCGATGATGAAGTTCGTCACAGGGGCACTTACCGATGCTGACATTGTGCTTTATGTTACCGATACAGTGGAGAAGGGCGATGCCGCATCGGAAGCCATAGTTGACCGCATATTGACCAGCGGTATACCGACCATTGTCGTGATAAACAAGGTTGACCTCACCACGCAGCCGGAACTCGAGGCCTTGGTGGACAAGTGGCACGAGCGTTTGCCGCAGGCGGAAATTGTCCCCGTATCGGCATTGAAAGAATTCAATGTAGCAGGACTTTTCGACCTTATCCTTAAGAAATTGCCCGAGGGCGAGCCATATTATCCTAAAGATGCGCTGACGGACAAGACCATGCGTTTTTTTGCATCAGAAATAATACGCGAAAAGATATTCCTCAATTACCGTAAGGAAATTCCATACAGTGTTGAGATAGCTATCGACGAATATAGGGAAGAACCCGACATGGACCGTATAACGGCCACCATATATGTTGCTCGCGAGTCGCAGAAGGGTATCATCATAGGTCATCGCGGCGAGATGCTCAAAAAAGTGGGTACGGCGGCCCGTATAGAGTTGGAGCAATTCATCGACAAGAAAGTTTTCCTGCAGCTGCATGTCAAGGTTAACGATGACTGGCGTAACTCGGATGCACAGTTGCGCCGTTTTGGTTATGAGTCAGAGTAGTCCAAACCGTACCAAAATTCTTCCTGAATACTGTCTGAACAGCGTATTGGGATATAATGCGCGTCAATATTGAGGATGTTTTATTACATTTGCCGTGCCTTTTGGGACGAAATGTATAACCTTCTGCCATATGTGGTGTGCAATCTTCGTGTGTCGTTCGTCCTCCTTTTCGATGCAGTAAACAACAGTTTATGACAGTAGCAAGAAACAATACCGAACTTTTGGGAACGGAACCGGTCGGCAGGTTACTTAAACGTTATGCTTTGCCGGCTATCATAGCGATGTCGTCAACGTCGCTGTACAATATCATTGACAGTATCTTTATAGGACATGGCGTTGGAGCCATGGCTATCTCCGGCCTTGCCATTGCCATGCCGTTGATGTCGTTGGCCGCTGCGTTTGGTACGCTTGTAGGCGTAGGTGCATCATCGCTTATATCGATACGTCTCGGACAGGGCAACAAGCAGAGAGCCTTTCTTATCCTCAGCAATGCCATTATGCTGAACGTTGTGATAGGTGCCTTGTTTACCGTACTGGGACTGGTATTCCTTGATGACATACTTTATTTCTTCGGGGCGAGCGACCAGACGATACCATATGCACGCGACTTTATGCGTATTATACTTTCGGGTAACATCATAACGCATCTGTTCCTAGGAATGAACGAAATTTTGCGTGCATCGGGATATCCTAAAAAAGCAATGAGTATAATGTTGACGGCTGTACTGATTATTGTCTGTCTCAATCCGCTGTTCATATTCGGTTTAGGCTGGGGAGTGAAAGGTTCGGCCTATGCCACTATGATAGGACAGGGCGTGGCACTAATACTTGAATTTACACATTATCTCAATCGCAAACATTTTCTCTACATTAAGCCTGGAACATTTCGATTTATAGGCACTATAGTCCGTAAGGTGCTTTCCATCGGACTGGCTCCGTTTCTGCTTAATGTGTGTGCAAGCGTGGTGGTTATTTTCATCAACAATGCACTTAAGAAGACAGGCGGGGACATATCTATAGGCGCATACGGTATTGTGAACCGTGTGCTTATGTTGTTCGTGATGATTGTCAACGGTCTCAATCAAGGTATGCAGCCTATTGTCGGCTATAACTTCGGAGCCCGTCAGTTCGGCCGTGTTATTGCCACGTTCAGGTTGACTGTTATATATGCCGTGACAGTAACTACGCTTGGCTTTCTTGCCGGTCATTTCTTCCCGCATCTTGTCGCCGGTCTGTTTACCGATGACCCGCAGCTGTTGTATGTTTCCGAACTTGGACTGAAGGTGGCATTGTTGGCATTCCCCGTGGTAGGTTTCCAGATAGTTTCATCAGGCTTTTTCCAGTATATAGGCAAACCGCAGAAGGCCATATTGCTGTCGTTGACCCGTCAGTTGCTGTTCCTTCTTCCTTTATTGGCCATTTTGCCTGATATATACGGAGCCAAGGGTGTGTGGATGAGCATGCCTATAGCCGATGGTTTGTCGGCATTGTTGTCAGGTATATTGATATTCTTCCAGATATACAGGATGCGTCGTAATCCGGAACGTGTTACTGTAATTTAAATCGTTGTCATCATGGCCTATTCGCTGTCTGCCGTTACGATATACGATACATATCGATAATTCTCCTGCCGGAATTGCCTGCATGCAGGAGTTGTGGCGAGACATAGTATCCGGCAAACCTCATTGCATTCTTTACATTGCCGTGACGCAGTAGGGCAGGTCAGGTGCATGAAATATGAAAAGGGACGGAGTTATCCGTCCCTTTTGCTTTGTATGGTCAGTATGTTTACAATACTTTTTGGCCGTTGAGCACGAGACCGGCCGTAAGCGATGTGCCATAGGCATACGGCAGGAATTCGAGCGATGATACGGGCTGTGTAATCCACAGGTTGGCCTTTTTGCCGCGGGTGATGCTGCCGTGGGTTTTCTGGAGCCCCATTGCGTATGCACCGTTGAGTGTTGCGGCATTTAATGCTTCCTGCGGGTTCATGCGCAATTTGATGCATGCGAGCGACACGATGAATTTCATGTTGCCCGACGGCGACGAACCCGGATTGAAGTCCGAGGCTATGGCCACGCCAAGACCTGCATCTATCATTTTGCGGGCGGGCGGATAGTTCATGCCGAGGAAGAATGCTGCACCGGGCAGTATTGTCGGCATGGTTTTGGAGCCGAGCAGGGCGGCAATTTCTTCGTCGCCAGTGAATTCGAGGTGGTCGACCGAGAGGGCTTCGTATTTTACGCCCACCTGTATGCCTCCTGACGCGGCGAGTTCGTTAGCATGTATCTTTGGGCGCATACCGTATTTAGCGCCGCATTCAAGCATTCGAGCAGTTTCTTCGGGCGTGAAGAAGCCACGGTCGCAGAATACGTCCACAAAGTCGGCGAGACCTTCGGCTGCCACGGCGGGTATCATTTCTCGGCAAATGAGGTCGACATACTCGGACTGACGGCCGATGTAGTTGCGTGCTACGGCGTGGGCGCCGAGGAATGTGGCGCGTATTGTCATGGGCGAAGCTTCGGCCATGCGGCGTATGACGCGCAGCATCTTGAGCTCGTCTTCGGTGGAGAGTCCGTAGCCGCTCTTGATTTCGGCTGCGCCGGTACCCGATGCCATCATTTGCTGGAGACGCGGCATGGCTTCGTCGAAGAGTTCCTGTTCGCCGGCAGTGTGCAGACGGTCAGCGGAGTTGAGAATGCCGCCTCCGCGTTTTGCTATCTCTTCGTAAGAGAGACCGTTGATTTTGTCAACGAATTCGATTTCTCGGCTGCCTGCATAGACGATATGCGTGTGCGAGTCGCAGAATGCTGGCAACACTATGCCTCCGCGGGCGTCAATCTCTTCGTCGGCCCGGCCTTCGGGCAGTTCTGACATACTGCCGTAGGCGGTTATCATTCCGTCCTCGGCAGTGATGTATGCGTTGTCGAGTGTGCGGAGTTCTTTCATGTCGGCGCCCATGATGCGTTCGCGTCCGCTCTCGTCGATACCGGCAAGCTGTCCGATGTTCTTTATGATGAGTTTCATGGCTGTGTCTGTTTTTTGTGACTGTCGTCATACGGCCGCTGCTCCGGTGTTACCCCGAACAGCGGCCGTGTAGAGAATTTTCAGTGGTTTGCAGCTACCGTTACATGTTGTGTACGAAGTGTACAGAGCTGTCGATGTGCCTGTACATAATTTCGTCGTTGGAGATGAACGGCACATTCTTGCGGTATTCTGCGAAGATTGCCTCGATAGCCGGCGACGACTTCAGCGGACGGCGGAATTCGAGAGCCTGTGCTGCGTTGAAAAGCTCTATGGCGAGCACCCTTTCGGTGTTGTTTACTATGCGGTAGAGTTTCGTAGCGGCGTTCGAACCCATGCTGACGTGGTCTTCCTGACCCTGCGACGATGGTATGGAGTCGGCCGATGCGGGCATGCAGAGACCCTTGTTCTGGCTCACAATCGAAGCGGCGGTGTACTGCGGTATCATAAAACCGCTGTTGAGACCCGGGTTGGCAACGAGGAACGAAGGCAGTCCGCGTGAGCCGGAGATGAGCTTGTAGGTCCTGCGTTCGGATATGTTGCCGAGTTCCGATACGGCTATGGCAAGAAAGTCCATGGCAAGCGCTATGGGCTGACCGTGGAAGTTGCCGGCCGAGATTACGATATCTTCTTCAGGAAATACAGTGGGGTTGTCGGTGACACTGTTGATTTCGGTAGTAATTACGCTTTCAACATAGTCGATGGTATCTTTCGATGCACCGTGTACCTGCGGAATGCAGCGGAACGAGTATGGGTCCTGTACGTGTTCCTTGTGGCGTGCGATGAGTTCGCTGCCTGCGAGCAGTTCGCGGAACACGCGCGAGGTTTCGAGCTGACCGTGGTGTGCTCGTACCTTGTGTACTGGTTCATAGAACGGTTCTATGCGGCCGTCGAATGCGTCGAGCGACATGGCTCCGATTTTGTCGGCACATTCCGACAGGTGGCGTGCATTGACAACGCACCATACTCCGAATGCGCTCATGAACTGAGTACCGTTGAGAAGGGCGAGACCTTCTTTGGACTCGAGTGCGATAGGCTCCCAGCCGAACTTTTTGAGGACGTCGGCAGCGGGCATAATCTTGCTTTCGTATTCCACTTCGCCGAGGCCGAGCAGCGGCAGCGACATGTGGGCTAGGGGAGCGAGGTCACCCGATGCACCGAGTGAACCCTGCTGGTAGATTACGGGCCATACGCCGTTGTTGAAGAAGTCGATGAGCCTTTCCACGGTAGCTACCTGTACACCTGAGTGACCGTAGGATAGCGACTGTATCTTGAGCAGGAGGATGAGCCTTACTATTTCGTCGGGCACCCTTTCGCCGGTGCCGCAGGCGTGCGACATTACGAGGTTCTTCTGCAGTTCTCCGAGACGTTTCTTGTCGACGTGGATATTGCAGAGCGAACCGAAACCGGTCGTTACCCCGTATATGGGGGCAGCGTCCTTCTCTTCGGTTTTGCTGTCGAGATAGTCGCGGCAGCGCTGGATGCGTGCGCGGGCATCGTCGGAGAGTTCGAGTTTGTAGCCGCCTATGGCGATGTCGTAAGCCTCACGGGGCGTGATGTGTGCAGACGATATCTTGTGTATTTTCATTTGGTTGTGATTTTTGTGTCGTTAATCATTCGGTTGCAGCGGGGAGAGCGCGGCGTCACGCAAGACGCCGCGTCCCGCATGCAAATTATAAAACGGCCTTGAGTGCCTCGTCTATTATGCTGTCGTCAGCAATGTTGGGGAGTGTTACCTTAAGGTTGGGGGTGCGCTCCATTTCGCGTTTGATTGCGAACATTGCGCCTTCGTTGCGGGCCCAGCTGCGACGGGCTATACCGTTGTTTACATCCCAGAGTAGCATCTCCTCGATGTGGCGTCGCGAGTCTTCCGAGCCATCGATAACCATACCGAAACCGCCGTTGATAACTTCGCCCCAGCCTACGCCGCCGCCGTTGTGGAGCGATACCCACGTCGCGCCGCGGAACGAGTCGCCGATAACGTTGTGAACGGCCATGTCGGCGGTGTATGCCGAGCCGTCGTAGATGTTGGAGGTTTCGCGGTATGGAGAATCGGTGCCGGATACGTCGTGGTGGTCACGACCGAGAACTACAGGTGCGCTGATTTCGCCGCGTGCTATGGCCTCGTTCATTGCGAGGGCTATCTTGGTACGGCCTTCGGAGTCGGCATAGAGGATACGTGCCTGCGAGCCTACCACGAGGTGGTTTTCGCCGGCCTTGCTTATCCAGTGTATGTTGTCGTCGAGCTGACCCTGTATTTCCTTCGGGGCGTTTTTGCGTATTTCACGCAGTACGTCGAGGGCAATCTGGTCGGTCTTGGCGAGGTCTTCGGGTTTTCCGGAGGTACATACCCAGCGGAACGGGCCGAACCCGTAGTCGAAAAACATCGGTCCCATGATGTCCTGTACGTATGACGGGTAGCGGAAGCGCTTGCCGTCGGCAGCCATACAGTCGGCACCGGCACGCGATGCTTCGAGCAGGAATGCATTGCCGTAGTCGAAGAAGTACATGCCCTTTGCAGTGAGCTTGTTGATGGCAGCCACCTGCCTGCGGAGCGATTCCTGTACGCGTTTGTGGAATTCTTCGGGCTGTTCGGCCATCATGCGGTTCGACTCCTCGTAAGTGAGTCCTACGGGATAGTAGCCGCCTGCCCACGGGTTGTGGAGCGATGTCTGGTCGGAACCGAGTTCCACTTCCACGCCGTCAGCTGCGAGCCTTTCCCAAAGGTCTACGATATTGCCCTGATATGCGAGTGATACGGCTTCCTTGGCTTCGCGGGCCTTGCGTATACGTGGCATGAGTTCGTCGAGCGATGTATAGACCTCGTCGACCCAACCCTGCGAATAACGTGTATGTACGGCTTTGGGGTTGATTTCTGCGATAACGCTCACCACGCCGGATATTACGCCGGCCTTGGGCTGTGCGCCCGACATACCGCCAAGGCCCGAGGATACGAAGAGCATGCCGGCAATTTCTTTCTTGCCGAGGGCATGGAGCTGCTTGCGGGCGGCGTTGAGTACGGTAATTGTTGTGCCGTGCACGATGCCCTGCGGCCCGATGTACATGTACGAACCGGCAGTCATCTGACCGTACTGGGTTACACCCATTGCATTGAAGCGTTCCCAATCGTCCTGCTTGGAGTAGTTGGGTATCATCATACCGTTGGTTACTATTACCCTCGGAGCATCCTTGTGGGATGGGAAGAGACCCAGCGGGTGTCCGGAGTACATGACAAGAGTCTGTTCGTCGGTCATCTCCGAGAGATATTTCATGGCGAGGCGGTACTGTGCCCAGTTCTGGAACACGGCACCGTTTCCGCCGTAGGTAATCAGTTCGTGGGGGTGCTGTGCAACGGCCTTGTCGAGGTTGTTGTTTATCATCAGCATGATTGCCGCAGCCTGACGGCAGCGTGCCGGGTACTCGTCAATGGGACGGGCATACATTTCGTAGTCTGGCCTCAGACGGTACATGTAGATGCGGCCGTAATGTTTCAGCTCCTCGGCAAATTCAGCAGCCAGTTCCTTGTGGTGTTTCGCGGGGAAATAGCGGAGAGCATTCTTGATGGCAAGGGCCTTTTCTGCGGGAGTAAGTATGTCCTTGCGCTTCGGGGCATGGTTGATTGCCGGGTCGTACGGTTTCGGCGCGGGCAGCGGGTCGGGGATACCGGCCCTTATATCGTCCTGAAATTCCTTTAATGTCATGGTGTGTGTATTTGTTGCTCCCATGCGGACCGCAAGGCCCGCATGGGAAAAGTGGTGTTAGTCTATTTTTTCGTGTACTATTTCGAGTACCTCTTTTTCGAGCCTTTCGGCTTCGCGTGCTATGCTTTCAGCCTCACCGATGAGTTCTTCGGCTACGCTGCGGTCCTTGAGGCCTGCGGCGTTTATTTTGACGTTGAGCATTGCTCCGAGTACGGCCGAACGAGCCATGAGGGCGCCTACACCTGCGTCGGATACCGAGTTGGGGTTGCCTTCCGCAGCCATTGCCTTAACTATTTCGAATACCTTTACGGCAGCCTTCATAGTCCTCAGTGGCACCTGTGTAGCGTACAGGGTAGCTTCCTGAAGTGCCTTTGCGCGGGCAGCCTTTTCTGCATCGGTGCCTTTCGGCATTGCAAATACGTCCATGATGCGGTTGAAGGCTTCGGTGTCTTCGTCAACGAGCATGAGAAGTTCGCTCATGAGAGCCTGACCCTTGTCTGCCCAGTTGGAAAACTCTTCCCAACGTGCATCCCAACCTGCCTTGTGTGAGGAGAGGTTTGCCACCATTGTTCCGAGGGCTGCACCAAGGGCACCTGCATATGCCGATATGGAACCTCCGCCTGGTGCGGGTGATTCGCTGGCAGTCTCCTCGGCAAAGCCCTTGCAGGTCATGTCGATGAGGCGGTTTTTCTTGTTGTCGGCTTCGAGCAGGTATTCGATGACCTTTTCTTCAGGCTTGAAGGGAGCGAGGTCGCTCAAGCCCATGCTGTGGATGGCGATTTTAAGGATTTCGCTTTCCGGAATACCGGTAGAACGCTGCTGTTTGCGCAGGAAGTATTTGCCGGCCTCAATGAGGGAGTTGCGGGGTACAAGGCCTACGATTTCGGTACCGGTTACTCTCAGGCCACGGGCTGCTGCTGCACGGCTTACTTCATCGAATGCAACGTGGAGCGGTGTCTGCTTGATGTCGGTGATGTTCATCGACACCTGTGCTATACCGTATTCGGGAATGTACCAGCCGATTGCCTTGGTGCCTTTCAGTGTACCGGGTATCATTATAGTGTTGCCTTCGGCATCTTTCATGGGTTTGCCCACGGGCGAACCGCCTTCACGCATCGGACGGCCCTTTTCGCGTACGTCGTATGCTATGGCGTTTGCGCGACGGGTCGATGTGGTATTGAGGTTGAAGTTTACGGCGATGAGGAAGTCACGTGCACCGACAACCGTAGCACCGCTGCGGGCGGCCTGTTCGGTGTATTTGCCGGGGCCGAAGTCGGGAGCCTCGTTCGGGTCGGAAATCCTCTTTTCGAGACCTTCGTATTCTCCCTTGCGGCATACGGCAAGGTTGCGGCGTTCGGGACGCTGTGCGGCAGCCTCGTAGTTGTATGTGGGGATGCCGAGCTCGTCGTATATTCGTTTGGCAAGTGTGCGGGCGATTTCTGCGCACTCTTCGAGAGAAATGCCTGCAACTGGGATTATGGGCAGTACGTCAGTGGCACCTATACGCGGATGAGCGCCTTTGTGATGGCGCATGTCAATGAGTTCGGATGCCTTCTTGACACCGAGGAATGCAGCCTCAGCCACTTTTTCGGGTTCGCCTACGAAGGTTACAACCGTACGGTTGGTTGCCTGTCCGGGGTCAACATCGAGAAGTTTGATACCTTCTACCGAGGTTATGGCGTCGGTTATTTCCTTGATGACACCCATGTCGCGTCCTTCGCTGAAATTGGGGACGCATTCCACAAGCCGTTTGTTCATGATAGTAAGATTATATTTTGTTTGAGAATTTATTGTTATCTAGCTTTCAAATTTAACGTTTTTTTATGAAATAGAGGTCCGTTAGACCATAAATTTACGTCCTGCATATTTTCGTAATCAGTGTTTTAGCTTCGTTTGGGACGGTTCGGAGAGGAGGAGGCGAAGGGTATCGGCAGGTGCAAACATCTGTTATTGTGTTAACAGATAATGGAATGCATCGCATGTCATTTGACGCAGTGCCTCTTTTGAACGGGTGAATGTCGAAGGGTACGGGGTGTTGTCCGTGGTGGCGCATACGGCAGTTATTCCAGCCTCGATGAGAAGATTGGATTGGATGCCATGCTCACGTGCTCCGCACATTACCATGACTGGAATGCCGTGGCGGCGTGCGAGAGATGCTACATATCCGGTTGTTTTGCCGTGCAGACTTTGGGTGTCGAAGCGTCCTTCGCCGGTGATGACGAGTGCGGCGCCTTTCATTGCTTCTTCAAGTCCTATGTATTCGGCTATATAAGGTGCGCCAGGAGTAAGACGTGCATCGCAGAATGTGCGAAGTGCCCAGCCTATGCCGCCGGCGGCACCGCTTCCGGCGGCGGAGCGAAAGTCGCGTCCTGTAACGGCGGTGGCTTCTGTGGAGAATGATGCGGCGCCTTTCTCAAGTGTCGTGATGGTGGCGGCATCAGCGCCTTTCTGCGGGGCGAAAACTGCGGCGGCGCCTTCTGGTCCGAGAAGCGGATTGTCGACGTCGCTGAGTATTTGGAACCGTACTCCCTGTGTGAGCGCGTAGAGCGGCGTGGGGTCTATGTGCAGGATACGCGACATGTCAGCTCCGCAGGGGCGGGGAATTGGTGCGCCATGCATGTCGTAGAACATACAACCCATGGCTGCAAGCATGCCTGCACCGCAGTCGCTTGTGGCAGAACCGCCTATCGTTACCGTTATGTCGTTGCATCCGGCTTCTATGGCTGTGCGTATCACTGTGCCTAGACCGAATGAGGTTGTGAGCAGCGGGTTGCGCTCATGGCGTGCTGTTTTGTAAAGGCCTATCGATGATGCCGCTTCTATGACGGCGGTATGTTTGTCGGGCATTACGGCATATGGTGATGCAGTCGGGCGCATGAGTGCATCGAATGTTGCAGCATTGATGATTTGTCCGTCCTTGCCGGCGAGGATTTCCAAACTGCCTTCGCCGCCGTCAGCCATGGGTTTCATGACGATGTCCATGTCGCTGTACGATGCTGCATTGCATGCGAGGCGTATGCCTTCGGTTATTGTGATGGCAGCCTCTGAAGCTGAAAAAGTTCCTTTGAATTTGTCTGGAGCTACAATAATTTTCATTGCCGTTTCGTGTACGTTTGTTGGCAAACGTGTCTGTGCATAATTCAAAAATAGTGAAAAAAACGTATATTTGCTTAACAGTGCCCTGCCGTTGTTGTAGGGAAAATGTGTCAAGAAGTTTTAAAACCAGTTGATATGGAAGAAAATCGACAAAACTTTTCATTGCCCGACAACGCATACCGTGAGTTGAAACAGGGCGAAACTTACAAGCCAATCATGCCGGCTTCGTCAAAGCCAAAGGAGGTTACGGCATATTCCGTGACCATGGGGCTTATTATGGCAATTCTGTTTTCGGCTGCTGCGGCATATCTCGGGTTGAAGGTCGGACAGGTGTTTGAGGCCGCCATTCCAATTGCAATAATAGCCGTAGGTGTAGGTAATATATTCGGTAAAAAGAATACACTCGGGCAGAATACCATTATACAGTCTATAGGAGCAAGTTCGGGTGTAATCGTTGCCGGTGCCATATTTACTCTGCCGGCACTTTATATACTCGGACTCGAGGCCCAGTTCTATCAGGTGTTTCTTTCATCGCTGTTTGGCGGGTTGCTCGGTATCCTGCTCATCATTCCGTTCAGGCGTTATTTCGTGAAAGACATGCACGGCAAACTGCCATTCCCTGAGGCAACGGCAACCACAGAGGTGCTCGTATCGGGCGAGAAGAAGGGCAATCAGGCGAAGGTGCTGGCTGTCAGCGGTCTCGTGGGCGGTCTGTACGACTTTATCGCCAGCAGCGTTGGCCTTTGGTCGGATACCATATCGACACGCATGGTCGGTTGGGGCGAAATGATTGCCGACAAGTTCAAACTTCTATTCAAGGTCAACAACGGCGCGGCAGTATTGGGTCTCGGCTATATTATCGGTCTCAAGTATGCGGCGTTTATATGTGCCGGTTCGTTTACGGTATGGTTTGTGCTTATTCCTCTTATCAACTACTTCGCACCGGGTATGACAATTCCCGTAGGTGAAGGTATATCCGAAACGATTGGCCAGATGTCTGCCGAGGATATTTTCTTCCACTACGGACGTCCGCTTGGCATAGGCGGTATCGCAATGGCCGGTATTATAGGTATTGTAAAATCGGCCGGCATCATCCGTCAGGCACTCGGCCTGGCCGTTAAGGAACTTAAGGGTAAGAAGGATGTAGAGGTGCGTGAGAGGACTGACAGGGATATTTCCATGAAGGTGATACTTTCCGTACTTATTGCCGTGCTTGTGGCAGTGCTTTTCTTCTTCCAGTTCGGCGTGCTTCACAACTGGCTGTTCACAATCATATCACTTGTGCTCGTGTTTGTGATATCGTTTCTGTTCACTACCGTGGCAGCCAATGCAATTGCGATTGTCGGTTCCAACCCCGTATCTGGCATGACGCTCATGACACTTATTCTAACATCGCTCGTGCTTGTCAGCGCCGGTCTCAGCGGAACGAGCGGCATGACTGCGGCAATGATTATCGGAGGTGTGGTTTGTACGGCACTTTCAATGGCCGGCGGCTTCATCACCGACCTTAAAATCGGCTACTGGGTTGGTGTGACCCCTGCAAAGCAGGAGAAGTGGAAATTCCTTGGGGCTGCCGTTTCGGCAGCTACCGTGGCTGGTGTCATGATGCTGCTTAATGAAACATACGGCTTCGGTCCCGACAGTCAGCTCGTAGCTCCGCAGGCAAATGCCATGGCTGCCGTAATAAAACCACTTATGGAAGGCGGTTCCACTCCGTGGATGCTCTACTTTGCCGGTGCGGTGTTTGCGCTCATACTTACCATGATTGGCGTACCGGCGCTCGCTTTTGCGCTCGGCATGTTCATTCCGCTCGAACTCAACGTGCCGCTGCTTATCGGCGGTATAGTAAGCTGGGTCGTTACTCGCAGCAAGGATGCCGAGCTCAACAGGGCACGTAAGGACCGCGGTACTCTTATCGCTTCCGGTCTTATTGCAGGCGGTGCCCTCATGGGGGTAGTCAGTGCAATACTCAAATATCTTGGAGTAGACCTTATGCTTATGTCATGGCATGGTTCGGCCGGTGCCGAAATTTTGGCTGTACTTGTATACGTAGCTCTTATTGCATACGTTATATGGGATGCCAAACGTGCAAGGGTTGATATGACGGAATAATTTATTACCTTTGCTTGAAGATATTGTGTGCAGCGTATCCGTGCGGCTTTGCAGTCGGCGCGAATACGCTGCATGAACAAAGACTAAATGACAACAATATGGAATTGTTAGAAAGGTTTCTGAAATATGTGGCTTTCGATACCCAGAGCGACGAGAACAGCGAAACCTTCCCCTCGACCGACAAGCAGAAGGTGCTTCTGTCGCACCTTGCCGAGGAGATGAAGGCACTCGGTATGACTGAGGTTGAGATGGATGCCTACGGTTATGTCATGGGAACGATACCCGCAACCAACGGTTGCGAGTCGAAGCCGGTGATTGGCTTCATATCGCATGTTGATACAAGCCCCGACATGAGCGGCAAGGGTGTTAAGCCGCAGATAATAAAGAATTACGATGGTTCAGACATAAAGCTTAATGACAGCGTCATGATGACCGTTGCCGAGTTTCCGGAACTTTCGTTTTTCAAGGGTCACACGCTCATCACTACAGATGGTACCACTTTGCTGGGAGCCGATGACAAGGCAGGTGTTGCAGAGATAATGTCTGCTGCAGAATACCTGATGTCGCATCCGGAGGTCAGGCACGGCAAGATCCGTATAGGCTTTACACCTGACGAGGAGATTGGCCGTGGCGTGGATTATTTCGACGTAAAGCGTTTTGGCGCACAGTATGCATACACAATGGACGGCGGTTTCGAAGGTGAACTTGAATATGAGAACTTCAATGCCGCAGGCGCCCGTTTCGAGGTGCAGGGCAAGAACATTCACCCCGGCTCGGCAAAGGACAAGATGAAGAATGCCCTCCAGATAGTATGCGAGATAAATTCGATGCTTCCTCCCGTTCAGCGTCCGGAACATACTGAAGGCTACGAAGGTTTCTATCACCTCATAGGCATCAGCGGAGGGGTGGAAAAAGCGGAGTCCAGCTATATTATACGTGACCACGACAGGGCGAGGTTCGAACAGAAAAAGGCTTTCGCACAGGATGTGGCGGATTTTCTTAACCGCAAATACGGTGATGGAACTGTGAAACTTGTATTGAAGGACCAGTACTACAACATGCGTGAAATGGTAGAACCCCATCCGGAGGTTATAGACCGTGCCGTAGAGGCCATGCGCATGGCCGGTGTCGAGCCGTTGATTAAGCCTATCAGGGGTGGTACGGACGGTTCGCGTCTTTCGTACATGGGGTTGCCGTGTCCTAACCTTTTCACTGGCGGTATGAACTTTCATGGCAAGTTCGAGTATGCTTCGCTCGATACCATGAGGAAGGCAATGCAGACAATCATCAACCTTGCAGGGTTGTGGGCAAAATAGAATAATAACCTTATTAATTTTTAAATATCAAACATGAAGAAGTTAGTAATGACTGTTGCGGCCTTGATGGTCGCATTCGGCCTCAGCGCCCAGGCGGACAACAAGACTGAAGAGGTAAAGACTCCGTATCAGTTTACTGCCGTAAACGACCTCTCCGCCACTTCCGTGAAAGACCAGTACAGCAGCGGAACGTGCTGGAGTTTTGCCGGTATCGGTTTCCTTGAAAGCGAACTGCTCCGTATGGGTAAAGGGGAATATGACCTTTCCGAGATGTGGATAGCGCGTCACGCTTATCACGACAAGGCAGACAAGTATGTACGTCTCCACGGCAAGGGTAACTTTTCGCAGGGTGGTGCAACCCACGATGTGTTCAATGCAGTACGCGAATACGGTATTGTCCCTGAAGAGGTGTACAGCGGTCTTCAGTACGGTACAGCAAAGCATGAGCACAGCGAGGTGGAGGCCGTTCTCAAAGGCTACATGGATGCTGTCGTAACCAACCCCAACGGCAGACTTTCGACTGCATGGCTGGACGGTGTGGATGGTATTCTCGATGCTTATCTCGGTGAGGTTCCCGAAACCTTCATCTACAATGGTAAGGAATACACCCCGCAGAGCTTTGCTGAGGAACTCGGTCTCAACATGGATGATTATGTGTCCATTACGTCCTTTACTCACCATCCGTTCTATACCCAGTTTGCAATAGAGGTGCCTGACAACTGGGCGTGGGGCCTCTCATACAATGTGCCGCTTGAAGAGATGATGGAGATTATAGACAACGCGCTTCTCAACGGTTATTCCGTTGAATGGGCCGCTGACGTAAGCGAACCCGGCTTCCAGTATTCCAAAGGTTTTGCGGTAATACCTGCAGGTACCAGCAGCGAGGCTTCCGATCTCGAATGGGCAAAGTGGGAGACCATGTCTTCCAACAGCCGCAGGGCTATGATTGCAAAGGCTACAGAACCTATCGAGGAGATGGAAATCACTCAGGAACTCCGTCAGGAAGGTTATGACAACTATGAGACTACCGATGACCACGGTATGCTTATAACAGGTATCTTTACCGACCAGAATGGCAATACCTTCTACAAGGTTAAGAACTCATGGGATGTCAGCAACATTTATGACGGATATTTCTTTGCTTCCGCTCCGTTCGTTGCTTATAAGACCATGAATATCGTTGTTCACAAGAATGCGATACCCAAGGATATCCGCAAGGAACTAGGTATAAAGTAATTTTCGGATAATCAGTGTAACGCAAAACCCCGACAGTATTGCACTGTCGGGGTTTTATTCTTTTCGTTGGAACGGAAGCGTTACTGTCTGAATACTGCTTCGGCGGGCATGTCGAGCAGAGCCGTTACGGCATCGGTGCCTGCGGTGCCAATGTCGAGCGAATAGTCGTTTACGAACAGGGCTATGTGTTTGCGGATGACTTCTTCATCCATTTCCTGTGCATGCTCGCGTATGAATGGCAACGATACTTCCGGATTGGCAAAGGCATATTCTATGCTGCGTCGCAGAATGCGTTCCACCTTTTCAGCCACACCTTCAGGCAGTGTACGGTCGGCGACTATCACGCCAAGCGGCAGGGGAAGGCCGGTGGCCTTTTCCCATTCTTCGCCGAGGTCGGCAATCAGCGACAGTCCGTAGCGGCGGAACACGAAGCGACCTTCGTGTATCAGCACTCCGGCATCGCATTCTCCGGCGGCTACCGTATCGGGAATATCGGAAAACAGGTATGGATGTTTGTCGGTGAGCTTCGGGAAAAGACGCGACAGCAACATGTTGGCTGTGGTGTGTATGCCGGGTATTGCAATGCGTAACGAAGAATCGTCCGTCCGTGTGTCGTGATTTTTTGCAACAAGCAGCGGACCGTTACCCCGTCCCAGTGCGCTTCCGCTGCGCAGCGCGCAATAGCGTGACGCTATCTGCGGTATTATGGCGTAGCTCGCCTTGCTGATTTGCGGGCGGTCGCTGTCGGACATCAAGCGCGAGTTGAGTACCTCGATGTCGTGGAATGCAGCGTTGAATTCTAACCCTTCGGTGTCAATGCGCCAGTTGAGCATGGCATCGAACATGAATGTGTCGTTGGGACACGGCGATATGGAAAGCGATATTTTCATCTCTGCTGTTTTGTGGCCTTACTGCAGGCCGGATATGTAGTCGTACAGTGTTTCGGAAAGTATCTCGACAGCTTGCGGGATAATCCATTGGTCGGGAGTTTCGCCAACCATGTTCGATATGCAACGTATTTCTGCGAACTGTATTCCGAGTTTTGTGCATACCGAAAAGAAGCCTGCACCCTCCATATTTTCTATGTCGGCCCGCATTGTCGGGTTGAGCATCCAGCTTCCGGCAATCGTTACGGTGTTGGAGATGGCAGGGAGCAGTCTGCCACGCGGCGGGTCGGCCGTGTAGTAATTGTCTGCTGCAGGTGCCCCGAATGTCTTGGGTAATGACACGAATGTGCCTGCACGCATTGTCCCGAGGTCGGCAATGTTTTCGCGTGTCACGATTATACAGTCGCCTTTTTTCAGCCCGCTTGCGACATAGGCACCTGCGATGCCTGCGAGTATCAGCATGTCGGGCTTGTCTTCACAGATTGACAGGGCGGTCGTACCGGCGCATTCTGCCGCACCGACACCGCATATGCGGCTTCGGATGTCGGGGTGACGCTTCATGAACGTTTGCGCCTCGCCATGTGTCGGAAACAGTACGGTTGTGTTTGGCATGTTTTTGTGGTTATTTGCGTTCGAATGCACGGAAAACGAGTGCGGGGCTTTCCGACTCTATGGTGAACGTTTCGCCTTCGGCCTCGTTGAGTGTTCCGCTCCACCACGAACGCAGTCCCTCCTGCGGGGGCAGGTAGCGAAGCCCATTGAAATGTATTGGACTGCATGGCGTCATGGAGAATATTGAAACCTGCTGTCCGCGACGGCATTCGAATGAGGCTCGGCCATGTACTGCATTGAAAACTCCTGTCTGGGTCACCATCTGGACATCGGCCTGAAGCGCATAGTCAGCCAGAAGACTTATGTTGCCGATGGTGTGGTCCTCACGTTTGCCGGTGGCGCCGAGTATGGTTATCGTGTGCCAGCCTTTGGACATGCAGTGACGGAAGGCTTTGGAGAGGTCGTTGGTATCCTGTTCCGCGACATGTACCGTGATGTCGGCGAACTGCTGCAATGTGTCGCGGCTCAACGAATCGCCGTCACCTATGATGACTGTAGGCCTGCCGCCATGGCGCACAAACGAGTCGGCCGCTCCGTCGCAGCATATCACTCGTGTGGTGTTTTGAAGGAGCGCTGCGGCCGTACTGCCGTCGGCAGGGTATTCGCCGTTGGCAAGAATGACCGTTTCGGGACGGGTCGTATCATCGGGCATCGGGAAATATTGGCTGTTCATCGTTCATGTTTTATCTGCCTGAAATATCCGGCTGCGGCTATGACGGAATGATGTCTGCCGCTTCGGTATTCAAAGGAATGCTTGTCATATGTGCAAAGGTACTGCAAATATCAGTTCGTTACGTTGCCGTTGGGTAAATTGATTTCCTGCCGATCGATATGGCGTGATAAGGCTGGCGGTATGTAAGTGTTGTAGTTGAGGCTGTGTATTACATGAAAAATACGTATATTTGCCTATCGGTGGGCGGGAACTGCCGGTAAATTGTGAAATCATTCAAACTATCATAAAATGAGCAAAGTACTTATAATCGGTGCGGGCGGTGTAGGAACCGTTGTGGCGCACAAGGTGGCTGCAAGCCCGGTATTTACCGAAATAATGCTGGCCAGCCGTACCAAGAGCAAGGCCGACGATATTGCGGCTGCAGTTGGCGGCGACAGGATAAAGACCGCAAGGGTTGATGCCGACAGCGTTGATGAACTGACGGCGCTCATGCGTGCTTTCCGTCCCGATATAGTAATCAACGTGGCATTACCTTATCAGGACCTTACGATAATGGATGCCTGCCTCGAATGTGGTGTCAACTATCTCGACACGGCCAACTACGAGCCCAAGGATGAGGCGCATTTCGAATATTCGTGGCAGTGGGCTTATCGTGACAAGTTCCGTGAGGCAGGACTTACGGCAATTCTCGGTTGCGGTTTTGATCCCGGGGTATCCTCGATATTCACTGCATACGCTGCAAAGCACCACTTCGACGAAATACATTACCTTGATATAGTAGACTGTAATGCCGGCAACCACGGTATGGCATTTGCCACCAACTTCAATCCTGAAATCAATATCCGTGAAGTGACGCAGCGCGGCAAGTATTGGGAAAACGGCAAGTGGATTGAAACCGAACCGCATGAAATCCACAAGCCCCTTACTTATCCGGAAATCGGCGAAAGGGAGTCCTATCTGATTTATCACGAGGAACTTGAGTCGCTTGTCAAGAACTATCCTACGATACGTCGTGCACGTTTCTGGATGACTTTCGGACAGGAGTACCTCACCCACCTGCGCGTTATACAGAACATCGGTATGGCACGTATCGACCCGATAATGTACAATGGTGTGGAGATTGTGCCGATACAGTTCCTCAAGGCCGTGTTGCCCGATCCGAAGTCGCTCGGTGAGCACTATACAGGCATGACATCCATCGGCTGCCGTATCAGGGGTGTCAAGGACGGTAAGGAACGTACCTACTATATCTATAACAACTGCGATCACGAAATGGCATTCAAGGAGACCGGTACACAGGCTGTAAGCTTTACGACAGGTGTTCCTGCTGCCCTCGGAGCCGAGATGTTCGCACGCGGCTTGTGGAAGAAGCCCGGCGTATTCAACGTCGAGGAGTTCGATCCGGATCCGTTCTTGGCAGAACTCGGCAAGAGGGGCCTGCCGTGGGTGGAGAAGTTCGATATAGACCTCGAACTCTAATATCGCCCGAGGCACGTAAAACAGAACCCCAAACCTCTCTAGAGAGGTTTGGGGTTCTGTTTTTGTGACAGCCCGGCTGTTTATATTCCGGGCAGTTCTCGTTTACGGTATAGCTGGTCGCGTAGCTGCGGGGTGAAACCGGCCTCGCGTATGGCTTTCTGGATACCATTTGCGTCGAATGAGTTGTGGGCACCTGCAGACGATACAACATTTTCTTCAATCATTATCGACCCGAAATCGTTGGCACCGCAGTGTAGCGCTATTTGTGCCGTATCCTTTCCGACGGTTAGCCACGATGCCTGTATGTTGCGGATATTGTTGAGTACGATACGGCTTATGGCTATGATGCGGAGATATTCGAGTGGAGAGAAGTGTGAACGTACACCTTCCTTTTCGAGCGCCGTGCCTGTGCTGCAGAATATCCAAGGGATGAAGGCTGTGAATCCATAGTTGCCTGTGGGACATTTGGCCTGCAGGTCGCGTATCAGCATAAGGTGCTCGATACGCTGTGCGGGCGTTTCGACGTGACCGTACATCATTGTAGCCGATGTCGGCATATTCATCTGGTGCGCTTCGTGCATTACTTCGCACCATTGTGCCACTGTCGGTTTGCCTGGCGAAATGCGTCGGCGTACATCGTCGCACAGTATTTCAGCCCCTGCACCAGGCAGCGAGGCTAAACCTGCATCGCGAAGGCGCTGTAATGCCTCCGTTACGGAGATGTGGCTTATGCGTGCTATGTGGTAAACTTCCGGAGCTCCGAGTGCATGCAGCTTAATCTGCGGAAAGCGGCTTTTCAGACTGCGGAACAGTTCCTCGTAGAATTCAATTCCCAACTTAGGGTGCAGGCCCCCCTGAAGCAGCAGTTGGTCGCCTCCGAGACGTGTCGTTTCCTCGATTTTGGGTATGTATTCCTCCAACGTAGTGATGTAGGCGTCGGGCGATCCTATGCGGCAGTGAAAGTTGCAGAACTTGCATCCCGATATGCAGACGTTCGTAATGTTGACGTTGCGGTCTATCTGCCATGTGACCACGTTCGGGTCGTCCATGGTGTTGCGGCGTATCGTGTCGGCCAGTCGGAACAGCGTGGATACGGGGACCTCACTGTACAGCCACATGGCTTCCTTGAATGTCAGCGGAAGACGCGACAGCGCCTTGTTGAAAATTTTTTCTGAATTCATCGCTGGTGATGTATTGGAGTGTAAAGTTACGAAAACGTCGCGATAAATGTCGTAAGTGGATAACCGTATATAAAAACATTCGGGACAGCCGCAATGGCTGTCCCGAATATCCATCGGTTCCGGAACCGGTAGATTACTCTTCCGAGATAGCTTCGGTAGGGCAAGCGCCTGCGCAGGTACCGCAGGAGATGCACTTGTCAGCGTCAATTACATAAGCGTTGTCGCCTGCCGAGATAGCCTCAACAGGGCACTCGCCTGCGCAGGTACCGCAGGAGATACATACGTTTTCGTCAATTTTGTAAGCCATTTCTTTAAAATTTTAAAGGGTTTTAGCTCCCTTGCGGGAGTGTATCGTCTGGCTGTGGCGGGCTTGCGGCCTGCCACAGCCCGTAAGTTTTTATTTTATCATGTCGAAACCGGTGAACTTGGCAAGTGCGGCCGGTATTCGTATGCCTTCGGGAGTCTGGTTGTTCTCGAGCAGAGCTGCGACAATACGCGGCAGTGCGAGAGAGCTTCCGTTGAGCGTATGTGCCAACTGCGGTTTGCGCGAAGTGTCGCGGTATCGCAGCTTGAGCCTGTTTGCCTGGAATGTCTCGAAGTTCGATACGGACGAAACCTCAAGCCATCTTTTCTGTGCTGCGGACCATACCTCGAAGTCGTATGTGAGAGCCGAAGTGAAACTGATGTCGCCTCCGCAGAGCCTGAGGATACGGTAGGGGAGTTCCAGTTCCTTTACGATGCTTTCCACGTGAGCGACCATTTCGTCGAGTGCGCGGTAGGAGTTTTCCGGCTTTTCGATGCGGACAATCTCCACCTTGTCGAACTGGTGCAGGCGGTTGAGACCACGGACATCCTTGCCGTAGGAGCCGGCTTCCCTGCGGAAACAGGGGGTATAGGCCGTCAAACATACGGGTAGAGTGTCTTCATCGAGTATTACGTCGCGGTAAATATTGGTGACGGGGACTTCTGCCGTCGGGATGAGGTAGAAGTTGTCATTTGTTACGTGGTACATCTGGCCTTCCTTGTCGGGGAGCTGTCCCGTGCCGAAGCCGGAAGCTTCATTGACCATAAGGGGAGGCATTACCTCAGTGTATCCTGCGCGTGTGTTGCGGTCGAGGAACATCGAGATGAGGCCGCGCTGGAGTGCTGCGCCCTGACCCTTGTAGACAGGAAATCCTGCACCGGTGAGCTTGACACCGAGTTCGAAGTCTATGATGCCGTATTTCTTTGCGAGTTCCCAGTGTGGAAGGGCATCGGCCGGCAGAGGGTCGGGCAAGTCGGTGATTTTAACAACCAGATTGTCTTCGGCGCTCTTGCCTTCGGGAACAATTGCTGCAGGAACGTTCGGCAGAGTAACTATCAGAGCGTTCATGTGCTCGGTAGCTTCGCGCAGCTGTTCCTCCAGTGTTTTGGATGCTTCCTTGAGGCTGGAAACTTTTGCCTTGGCGGCTTCCGCTTCCTCCTTGCGGCCCGAACCGAAGAGCTTGCCTATTTCCTTTGCAAGTGCATTCTGTTCGGCCAGACTGGCATCGAGTTTTTGCTGTATTGCTTTGCGGCGGTCATCCTCCGCTTCGATTTGTGCTATTATGGGGGCTGCATCTACACCTTTCACGGCGAGGCGTGCTATGGTGTTTTCCTTATCTTCCCTTAGTTGTTTTAGCGTGAGCATTATTACCCGTTGGTTTTATGGGGACAAATATAGGCATTTTACCGCAAGAAAGTATCGTGCTTGCTACCATTTGTTGGTATCTGGTTCGTATTCATTATATTTTGCATAACTTTGTACGAGAAGAAAGTTTTATGGCTATGAGAAATGTATTGTCAGTGTGCGTGTTGTCTGTTATTCTGTCTGCATGTTGCGTTGCCTGCGGCAACAAGACGGCCGCGAAAGGTACTGTGGAAAGTACGCAGACGGCAGCCGCGACTGTCGCTCCGGCCGACAAGGCTCCGGACCCCGTGAAATATACTTATAAGGTGACGGCCGTTTATCCGCACGATACCGAAGCCTATACGCAGGGACTGTTCTGGAAGGATGGCTTCCTGTATGAGGGTACGGGCGAGAACGGCAAGTCGGAGTTGCGCAGGGTGAATCTTGCTGACGGCAGGGTGTTGCAGCGCAGCGGCTTGGAAAGGCGTTATTTCGGAGAGGGAATAGCGTATCACGACGGACACATATATCAGCTTACATGGATAGCCGGCAGGGCGTTCGTGTACGATGCGGACGATTTCCGCCGTGTGCGTTCGTTCGTATATGACGGTGAAGGTTGGGGGCTGACCTCGGATGGTGAATATCTTTACATGAGCGACGGCTCTTCGAAGATATACGTGCGCAATCCGAAGACTTTTGCCGTGGAGCGTACATTTGATGTTGTCGCCGAAGGGCGTCCGGTAGAGATGCTCAATGAACTGGAATGGGTAGACGGACGCATATGGGCCAACCGTTATCTGTATAATGAAATTGTGATTATAGATCCTGCGACAGGATATGTGACCGGTATAATTGACCTGAACGGGTTGCAGGCTCCGGAGGATAGGTTTCCCGAGACCGATGTGCTGAACGGTATTGCGTATGACGAGGCCACGGGCAGCATATATCTTACGGGTAAAAGATGGAACAAGATATATCGTGTGGAGATAACAGAAGTTGCGTAAGGGAAATAAATTATGGAAAACAAGGGAAAGCAAACCATTATAAACGAGGCATTGGGGGAATTTCTCAATGTCATGATGCTGCGCAGGAATCTGCATCATCATCCGGAGTTGTCATTTGCCGAACACCGTACGTCGCGTGTCATTGCCGAGGCGTTGGAGCATGAAGGTATAAAATATCGTGTCGTTGCCGGTACTGGAATTCTGGCCGAAATAACCGGAACTTTGGACGGAGGCAATAGTCGCGATGCTGTTGTATTGCGTGCAGACATCGACGCACTGCCTGTTACGGAGGCTACGGGACTTGAGTTCGCTTCTGCCAACAAGGGGGTAATGCATGCCTGCGGACACGACATGCATGCCGCAATACTTTTCGGCGCACTCAAAGTGCTGAATAAACATCGCGGCCAGTTTCACGGTACGGTATTTGGATTGTTTCAGCCGGGTGAAGAGCTGAATCCCGGAGGTGCATCACTTGTGCTCAAAGAGCGTCCGTTTGACGGCAGGGATGTACTGGCCGTAGTGGGGCAGCATGTGGAGCCAATGATGAGGACGGGAACATTCGGCTTCAGAAAAGGCAAATATATGGCTTCGAGCGATGAACTCCGTTTCAATGTTCATGGTGTAGGAGGACATGCCGCCATGCGGGAACGTATCAAGGATCCTGTCAGGGCTTCTGCGGAACTCATATCGAAGCTGTACGACATACCGGCGGCAAATCCTTCTGATACGTTGCCTACGATAGTGTCGATAGGAAAGGTCGTGGCATCGGGAGCTACGAATGTGGTCCCGGACGAGGCTTATATGGAAGGTACCATGCGAACCTTCGACGAAACATGGCGCAAGCGCATAAAGGAGATGGTCTATGAAGCGGCTGCGCAGGTGGATGCCAGGTTCGGAACACAGACAGAGGTAAATATCAGTGAGGGTTATCCGTCGGTATACAACAATGAGGATTTGACGCAGAGGGTGGTCGAGGCTACGGCTAGCCTGTTCGGTGAGGATGCCATTGTGCCGCTTGGACTGCGTCCCACATCGGAAGATTTCGGTTATTATACGCTTGAGTATCCTGCCGTTTATTACCGTCTTGGAGTTGGCGGCGATGGTGAATATTTTGAGTCTCAAAAGGCCGGCCGTATACATACTCCTACATTCAGACCGGATGAAAAGGCGCTTGGTTACGGCGTTGCGCAGTTTATAAATATCGTATTCGTGCTTCTTGGATAATATGCTTACCAGAGCCAGAATACAGTTGATAAAGTCGCTGTCTGACAAAGCGGCGCGTCTCGAGAGTGGATTGTTTGTAGTTGAGGGGCGCAAGATGGTAGGTGAGGCGCTGGCGTCGGGTGCAAATGTGGAGAGTGTCTATCTCTCTGCGGATGTGCCGGAAGATATTTTGCCTGTACAGAGCCGTGTCGCACCGGAACGTGTGACGGCCAAGGAGATGGAGCGTATAAGCCATCTGCGTACACCGTCGGACGTACTTGCTGTTGTGGCAATGCCTCGCGGTCATGCGACCAATGCGTTGCATCGCATGGGGCTGACATTGTGTCTTGACGGAGTGCAGGACCCCGGCAATCTCGGTACGATAATCCGTATTGCTGATTGGTTCGGAATAGGGAGGGTGTTGTGTTCGCCAGACTCGGCCGATTGTTACAATCCCAAGGTCGTGCAGGCTACCATGGGTGCGATATTTCGCGTGACTGTATGGTATGTAGAGCTGGAGAAGGTGTTGGCGGATTTTGCGGTGCAGGGAGGTAATATATACGGCACATTCCTCGAGGGGGATGATATGTATGGCACGGAGTTGTCGCAGGATGGTGTCATTGTAATGGGAAGCGAAGGACGCGGCATATCGCCGCAGGTGGCACGCATGGTCAACCGTAAATTGTTTGTCCCGCCTTTCCCTGTCGGCAGGCATGGCTCCGAGTCACTGAATGTTGCGGCTGCCACGGCTGTGGTATGTGCCGAATTTCGGCGCAGGGCTCGTTGAGACAACGTGTATTTTGAGATATTGGTGTCGGGGTGCTCTTGCGTCCCGACATTTGTTTTTTGCGTGTGCAGTTACCCCTCCCCGCAGGTAGTAAGTATGTGCCCGTGTAGTCCTTATTTCAATTAAATGAAGGCTTGCGGATACCTATCGTATTGCGTTGTCGTTTTTTATCGCTATCTTTGTATAGTAATACGGGGCATGCCATCGGTGAAGGCCTCCGTTTGTGAAAAACGCATCTTATGAGTGAAAACAGATTGATAAGGGTCGGTATAACACAGGGTGATATAAATGGTATCGGGTCGGAGGTAATTATCAAGGTTCTCTCTGACCAGCGCATGTGTGAATTGTGCGTTCCTGTGGTTTACGGCTCTTCGAAGGCGTTCATGTTTTACAGAAAGGGATTGCCGGAGGGCGAGTCTTTTTCGTTTCAGATAATAGGCAGTGCCAAGGAGGCGAGGCCTAAGCGTATAAATTTAGTTGAGACTGGTACTGGCGATGTTCGTATTGACCCCGGGGTGGCTACGGCGGAAGGCGGTGCCGAAGCTGTAAAGGCTTTGCATATGGCGGCCGATGACCTCGCCCGCGGCGACATTGATGTCGTGGTAACAGGTCCTATCAACAAGGAAAATGTTCAGGCGGCCGGTTTCGGCTTTACGGGGCACACGGAGTTTTTCGCCGACCGTTTCGGCGGGGTGCCTCTCATGGTGATGTGTAGCGAGCGCATGAAGGTGGGACTTGTGACGATACATGTGCCGATTGCCAGCGTCAGCAGTTACATGTCGCACGACCTGATATTGCGGCGCCTTGAGCAGCTTCGTAATATGCTCGTGTCGGATTTCCGTATCGTTGAACCGCGCATAGCTGTTCTGGGTCTCAATCCGCATGCAGGTGACGGCGGACTTATAGGCTCCGAAGAGGTGGAGATAATCAAGCCTGCTGTTGAGGAGGCCGTGCAGAACGGCATTCTCGCATTCGGACCTTTCTCGGCCGACGGATTTTTTGCAGCCGGCGGGCATGCCAAGTACGATGCCGTGCTGGCCATGTACCACGACCAGGGTCTCATTCCGTTCAAGTCATTGAGTCAGGGCGGTATTAACTTCACGGCTTCGCTGCAGATTGTGCGTACAAGTCCGGACCACGGTGTGGCTTACGATATTGCCGGCAAAGGAGTGGCTGACCCTGCTTCGATGCGCGATGCCATATATGCGGCGATAGACATATACCGTAACCGGCAGTGGTATGCGCAGATAAGCGCCAATCCGTTGAGAAGGTACGAGCGCGAACGCGGAGCGGACATATCCGTCAGGGACCTCAAGCTGCCCGAAGAAGAACAGGACAATTAACAGACTACGTACAATATTAATGGCGGCCGGGTTTGTAGCCGGCAGCATTACAGAAAAACAAAATGAGTCAGAGCAACATCAAGATTACGTTCCCTGACGGAAGCGTCAGAGAATATCCAAGCGGTGTGACAGCCTTGCAGGTAGCCGAGTCGATAAGCCAACGTCTTGCACAGGAGGTTCTTTCGGCAACCGTTGACGGCAAGGTGGTGGACCTTACGCGTCCCATTGAGCACGATGCAACACTGAAGCTCAACAAATGGGATGACCCGGAGGGTAAGGCCACATTCTGGCACACATCGTCCCACTTGCTGGCAGAGGCACTCGAAAGCCTTTATCCAGGCATTAAGTTCGGTATAGGCCCGAGCATAGAAAATGGTTTCTACTACGACGTCGATGCACCGGAACCCATTACAGAGGCTGACCTTCCCAAGATTGAGAAGAAAATGGAGGAACTTGCCCGCAACAAGGAGACGCTTGTACGTCGCGAAGTGAGCAAGGCCGAGGCCATGAAGACATTTACAGAGAAGGGGGACCAGTATAAGACGGAACTTATCAGCGACCTGGCCGACGGTACGATAACATTCTATACGAACGGATGTTTTACGGACCTTTGCCGCGGCCCGCATCTTCCCAATACGGGTCTTATCAAGGCTATAAAACTTACTTCCGTTGCAGGTGCATACTGGCGCGGCAACGAGAAAAACAAGATGCTTACCCGTATATACGGTATCACTTTCCCGAAGAAGTCGATGCTAGACGAGTATCTCGCCATGCTCGAGGAGGCCAAGAAGCGCGACCATCGCAAACTCGGTAAGGAGCTTGAACTTTTCATGTTCTCCTCGAGGGTAGGACAGGGCCTTCCGATGTGGCTTCCCAAGGGCGCCGCATTGCGCGAAAGGCTTCAGAACTTCCTGCAGGGAGTGCAGAAGAAATACGGTTACGAGCAGGTAATCACTCCGCATATCGGTATGAAGGACCTTTACGTCACTTCGGGCCACTATGCGAAGTATGGCAAGGACTCGTTCCAGCCGATTAAAACTCCTGATGACCAGGAAGAATTCCTTCTCAAACCGATGAACTGCCCGCACCACTGCGAAATATACCGTTACAAACCGCGTTCCTACCGTGACCTGCCCCTGCGTTTTGCAGAGTTCGGTACCGTGTATCGTTACGAGCAGAGCGGTGAGCTCCACGGTCTGACACGTGTGAGGGGATTTACGCAGGATGATGCGCATCTTTTCGTTCGTCCGGACCAGTTGCTTGAAGAGTTCGAGAAGGTTATAGACATTGTGCTCTACATCTTCAAGACGCTCAAGTTCGACGACTTCATCGCTCAGGTATCGCTTCGCGATCCGGACAACAAGGAGAAATATATCGGTACTGATGAGAACTGGGAGAAGGCTGAGTCGGCAATTATGCAGGCCGCTGAACACAAAGGGCTCAAAACCGTTGTGGAGCTTGGTGAAGCTGCATTCTACGGCCCGAAACTCGACTTTATGGTACGCGATGCCCTTGGCCGCAAATGGCAGCTGGGTACAATACAGGTGGACTACAACCTGCCTGAACGTTTCGACCTTACCTATACCGGTGCCGATGACCTTCCGCACCGTCCTATCATGATTCACCGTGCGCCGTTCGGTTCCATGGAACGTTTCGTGGCAGTGTTGCTTGAACACACCGGCGGCAAGTTCCCGTTGTGGCTGACCCCGCAGCAGGTAGTAGTTCTGCCTATCAGTGAAAAATTCAACGAATATGCCGAGAAAGTTTCAAAATTGCTGAATAATTCCGATATTCGCGCCGAGGTAGATTGCCGCAATGAAAAGATAGGTAGGAAGATACGTGACAATGAGTTGAAGAGGATACCATTCATGCTCATCGTTGGGGAGAAGGAAGAGGCTGACGGTACCGTTTCCGTGCGCATGCAGGGAGAAGGAGACAAGGGCACGATGAAGCCTGCCGAATTTGCCGAATATGTCAACGGTCTTGTAAAGAGCGAAATCGGAGAATAATCGGAATGATTATTGTAAGTGATTAGGATAAAGTTTCATTAATCGAGGAGGACAAAACTATAAACACAGTAAAGAAACCCTATCATCCTAAGCCGGCGCCCGCGGGCAATGCCGGACCTCAGCGCAAACCGCAGCAGGGCGGACGCGCTGAGAAGGAGATGCCAAACAGAATTAACGAGCAGATTACCGCGCCTCAAGTGCGAGTAGTCGGCGACGGTATCGAAGGAGGTTCGGCGGTGATGCCGACGAGCCAGGCATTGAAGCTCGCACGCGAACAGGAGCTTGACCTTATTGAGATATCTCCCAAGGCGGATCCGCCAGTTGTACGCATAGCGGATTATCAGAAATTCCTTTACCAGCAGAAGCGGAAGGCAAAGGAACTGAAGGCAAAATCCGTTAAGGTTACTATAAAGGAGATACGTTTCGGTCCCCAGACCGACGACCATGACTACAACTTCAAACTCCGTCATGCGCAGAATTTTCTTGGCGAGGGTTCGAAAGTCAAGGCGTATGTATTTTTCAAGGGTCGTTCGATAGTGTTCAAGGAGCAGGGAGAAATCCTTCTTTTGCGGTTCGCTACCGATCTCGAAGAACTTGCAAAGGTTGAGATGATGCCTAAACTTGAGGGTAAGCGCATGACCATGATGCTTGCGCCTAAGCCTAAGAAATAATAACCGTATGTTGCCGTAAGCGGCATGACGGTCAAAAAACAAGATAAGGTCTTGTGTGCATGCACACAAGACCTTATCTTGTTTTTTAACCGTTGCTGTTACATGCCGGCCAGCCGGTCGAGAGCAAGCTGTATCATGCGTTCTACGTAAGGTGTGTAGTCGGCATTGGATGTGTGGACTGCTCTTTGGGCTATTGCCACGCACATCGTGCCGGCACGATGTCCCATAAGTGCAGACATGCCTGCTATGGCGGCGCCCTCCATTTCGCAGTTGGTGATGCGGCGGCCGTTGTAGCGGAACTCGCGGATGCGTGTAAACAGTTCCGTGTCGTTCGGCTCAAGGCGTATCCAGCGTCCCTGCGGCGCATAAAAACCTACGGCAGACAGTGTGATACCGTCAATTGCGACATCGCTGAACAATGAGTACAGTTCTTCGGACGCGTTTATTGCATACGGGGCGGCATGATGCGGGTCCCATTTTATGTCGCGCACGAAACTGCGCTCCAGTTCGAGGTCACATACGCTGTCGCGTCCCTTGTAGTAGTTCAGCACGCCGTCCATGCCTATTGAGGTGCGTGAGAAGATGAGCGAGCCAAGCGGGATGTCGTTCTGAAGTGCGCCTGACGTGCCGAGTCGGAGTATGGTCAGGCGGGTCGGGACGGCCTTGCTCTGACGGGTGGCAAAGTCGACATTGACCAATGCATCGAGTTCCGTCATGACTATGTCTATATTGTCGCTTCCTATGCCGGTCGATACCACGGAAATGGGCTTCCCTTTGTATGTGCCGGTTATGGTGTGGAATTCGCGGCTTTGACGTTCCGTCTCGCAGCTGTCGAAGTGACGCGCAACGAGTGCCACACGTCCCGGGTCGCCGACCAGTATGACCGTGTCGGCCAGTTCGCCTGGTTTCAGGTGAAGGTGGAAAACGGAGCCGTCGCTGTTGATTATTAGCTCCGAAGATGGTATGGTCCTCATGTGTCCAAACTTTTTAATTGAGATAAAAATAGCTATTTTTGTAAGACATTGAAAACTAAACACGGAATTAATTCATGACTCTTATAAAATCTATTTCTGGCATTCGCGGTACCATAGGCGGCGCGGTTGGTGATAATCTTACTCCACAGGATATTGTCAGATTTACCACCGGTTATGCGCAGTGGCTGTCGCAGCGCACGCAGGGAAGACGTCTGCGTGTCGTTGTGGGACGCGATGCCCGTCTGTCGGGTGAGATGGTGTGCAATCTTGTGCACGGCACATTGATGGGTTGTGGCATAGATGTGATAGATGTCGGTCTATGTACAACTCCAGGCGTGGAGATGGCCGTTATTCGCAAGAAGGCCGACGGCGGTATAATCATTACGGCAAGCCACAATCCGCGTCAGTGGAATGCGCTCAAGCTACTCAATGAACGCGGCGAATTCCTCAGCGATGCCGAAGGCAAGGCGGTAATAGCACTGGCTGAAGAGAGCGGATACCGTTTCCCTGAAGTTGATGACCTCGGATGTGTCGTTGAGAGCGCATCGTTCGATGACGAGCATATCGACTGTGTGCTGGCATTGCCGCTTGTCGATGCGGAGGCTGTGCGTAAACGCGGTTTCAGGGTTATTGTCGATGCTGTCAATTCGGTAGGCGGCATAGTAATCCCGCGATTGCTGGAGCGTCTTGGCGTGGAGGTCGTGCCATTGAACTGCGAGCCGACAGGCGACTTTGCCCATAATCCGGAGCCGATTGCCGAAAACCTGACCCAAATCATGGAGGCCGTGCGTAACGGGAATGCCGATATGGGTATTGTGGTTGACCCGGATGTCGACCGTTTGGCATTCGTATGCGAAAACGGAGAATTGTTCGGAGAGGAATATACACTCGTGTCGGTAGCAGATTATGTGCTGTCCGTAACACCAGGCAATACGGTGTCGAACCTCAGCTCGACCCGAGCATTGCGCGACGTGACCGAGAAGCGCGGCGGTGTATATTCTGCAGCTGCCGTAGGCGAGGTAAATGTGGTGGCCAAGATGAAGGAGGTTGGTGCTGTAATAGGCGGCGAAGGCAACGGCGGTGTGATTTATCCGGCACTGCACTACGGCCGTGATGCACTGGTCGGTGTGGCTCTGTTCCTGTCGCATCTTGCCCACAGCGGCAAGACCATGACCGAACTGCGTGCCATGTATCCGGCGTATTTCATGTCGAAGGGTAAGATAACCCTTAAACAGGGTATGGATGTCAAGAAGATACTGGCCGCAATGAAGGAGGCTTACAAGGACGAAAAGATTACCGATATCGATGGCGTTAAGATAGACTTTGCCGACAGCTGGGTACATATGCGCAGTTCCAATACGGAACCCATAATACGCGTTTACAGTGAGGCACATGACCAGGAGTCGGCCGATAGGATGACGCAGAGGTTTATCGGTGAGATAGAGCATGTGGCCTCGGGATGCTGACATATTGATATTGTTTATTAAAACCATATAAAGTTTTATGATTGTTAAGGAGTATATTGAAAAGAACAGGGACAGGTTCCTTGAAGAGTTGTTCGAGCTTTTGAGGATACCGTCGATAAGTGCGCAGAGCGAACACAAGGGTGACATGGTACGTGCGGCAGAATGGCTGAAGGCAGCGCTGCTCAAGGCCGGTGCCGACAAGGCGGAGGTTATGCCTACCGATGGCAATCCTGTGGTGTATGGTGAGAAGATGATTGACAAGTCGCTCCCCACCGTGCTCGTTTACGGCCACTACGATGTAATGCCCGAGGACCCGATAGATGAGTGGAATACCAAACCTTTCGAACCTGTCATCAAGGACGGCCGTATATGGTGCCGCGGAGCCAATGACGACAAGGGCCAGCTTTACATGCATTGCAAGGCATTCGAGGCGCTGGTGGCTACCAAGCAGCTTCCGTGCAATGTCAAGTTCATGCTTGAGGGCGAGGAGGAGATAGGTTCCAAGAGCCTTTATAAATGGTGCGAGGAGCACAAGGAGCTTGTAAAGGCCGATGTGATACTCGTTTCCGATACAAGCCTGCTCGGTTGGGAAACTCCCTCCATTACCTGCGGTCTGCGCGGTCTGTGCTATATGCAGGTTGAGGTTACCGGTCCCGACAAGGACCTTCACTCGGGTCTGTTTGGCGGTGCTGTTGCCAATCCTGCCAACGTGCTGGCCGACATGATATCGAAACTCATCGACGAGGAAGGTCATATTACCATCCCAGGCTTCTACGATGATGTCCGTGTGCTGTCGGATGCTGAACGCGAGGCTTTCAACAAGGCTCCATTCGACCTTGAACATTACAAGAGTCTCATCAATATTCCGAACGTGCAGGGCGAAAAGGGATATACAACCATGGAACGTACCGGCGTCCGTCCCACGCTCGACGTCAATGGTATGTGGAGCGGTTATATAGGCGAGGGTACGAAGACCATAATACCTTCGAAGGCTTATGCCAAGATATCGATGCGTCTTGTCCCCAATCAGGACTTCAAGAAGATTGCCGTATTGTTCGAGAACTATTTCAGGAGCATTGCTCCGGACAGCGTGACTGTGGATGTCAAGTTCCTGCACGGCGGTCAGCCTTACGTATCTCCGTCCGATATGCCTGCTTACCATGCTGCAGAAAAGGCTATGGAGGCAACATTCGGCAAGAAGCCGCTTCCGTTCTATTCGGGTGGCAGCATACCGATTATCAGCGGTTTCGAGTCCATCCTCGGTATCAAGTCGATACTTATGGGCTTCGGTCTCGACCGTGACGCAATCCACTCGCCGAACGAAAGCTACGGATTGGATAACTTCTATCGCGGTATAGAAACCATTACTTTGTTCTACAAGTATTTTGCGGAAGCATCCAAGTAGGACTGTCCGTATGGATATTTAGGGGGTGCGCAGCATTGCTGCGCACCTTTTTGTTGTTATGTGATTGAATAGGAGAGGTGTAAAAACAAAAAAAGGAAATCCGGCAGGGGTTCTCGACCACCTTACCGTTTTTCCTTCACTAACCTAAAACTACTAACCTAAAATGAACCTTAAAACTTCACTGCAAAGGTAAGGCGTTTTTTTGATTTTGCAAATAATTTTAATAATTTTTTAAATAAATTTAGGAATTGCGAGGTGCGTGGCCTTTTGTTGTGTTGGGGAGTATTTTGGACCGGATGAGGTGTGGGGATTACGGTGGATTTTATGTAACTTTAATTGATGTTGAAATCAAAACGTACGGTTATGGCAACTTTGGAACGGGCAGTTGAGATAGCTGTTGCGGCGCATGCCGGACAGAAGGACAGGGTAGGCAAGCCTTATGTTGAGCATCCTTTACGGGTTATGGCGGCGGGGCGCACAACTGAAGAGAAGATAGTTGGTGTTCTGCACGATGTCGTTGAGGACAGTGAATGGACATTTGAGCAACTTGTGGCCGAAGGTTTTTCGCCGAAGATTATTGATGCGTTGCGGTGTCTGACGAAGGGAGATGACGAGCCGTATGACCGCTATATCAGTCGTGTAAAGACCAATGAACTGGCCGTATCGGTAAAGCTCAACGACCTTACGGACAACATGGATATCCGTCGTCTGCCGTATCTGTCGGATAAGGATGTCAAGCGCCTTAAGCGGTATTTGAAGGCTTACAAGCGTTTGTGCGGAGAGCCGTTATATTCCGTTTATGCGTGTCGTCAGGAGTATCCCAATGCCTATAACCCGTGGACTGAAGCGGATGATGAGAAATTGGCTGGCATGTACGGTGATGGGGTGAGCGTAGAGCTGCTGGCTGAACATTTCGGACGAAAACAGGGGGCGATAAGGTCACGTCTTCAAAAATTGGGTCTTGTGGAGAAGTGATGGTGTCTGATGAAAGTCTTAGTTTTGTTTTCCGTATTTCCTTTGAAACAGTTCCGTGTTGCGGTTGCCCCAGTCAATCATGGCATCGATGATTGGCAGTAGAGATTGTCCAAGGTCTGTGATGGTATATTCCGAACGTGGCGGAAGTTCCGGATATATGGTCTTTTTTACAAGCCCGTCCTCGACTAGTTCCTTCAGCTGTAGGTCGAGTACGCGTGGAGTGGCTTCCGGAAGTCTACGGTGCAATTCGTATGGGCGCAGAGTGTCATGGCGCAACTCGTCAAGTATGCATGATTTCCATTTGGAGTCTATGAGGCTCATGGTGAGGCGTAGCGGACAATCCAAATCTATGGGGAGTTTCCTTTCGTACATGTTTGCGGTGTTGTAAAGGTTTGTATGCAAAGATAGCATAACCTTATTTCGTGACAGTATGTAGAATAATTTTTCAGTATCAGAATAATTTTTCAGTACTTGTCTTGCCGGTTGTGGCTATATAATTTTGTTTGTGTCAAAACCATAAAAGACCAACAGTTATGAGAGCAAGTATTGATGAGTATCGTACCGTTGAGGCGGCAGCCATGAAATTCGTAAAGAGTGTTGCAGCAGGAGACAGCAGTTATGCGAGAGAGTTGTTTATTGATGAGGCTGTATTGTTTGGCTATCTGGATGGTAGATTCGAACATGGCAGCATAGAGCAGTTTTATTGTAATGTTGACACTGTAGGAGGTGGTAACGATTTCAGGGCTCGTATTGATGTTGTTGATGTGGAGGAAACATTGGCAGTTGTACGTGTGTTGGAAGAGAAATGGGGTGGTCGTATAGATTTTACCGACTATCTGTTGTTGATGAAGATTGATGGTGAATGGAAGTGTGTGGCCAAGGCCTATAACCAAAACTCGGATACAATTCGTAAATAATGCGTTGCGTATGAAAATAGTTGTTATTACCGGTAGTCCTCGCAAAAAAGGGAACAGTTTCGCCATGACCGATGCTTTTGTCAAGGCGGCAGAAAGGTGTGGACATGTTGTAAGTCGTTTCGATGCGGCTTTTATGAATATAGGCGGTTGCCATGCCTGTATGGCTTGTTACAAGACAGGTAAGGCTTGTAGCTTCGATGATGATTTTAATTTGATTGCTTCTGCCATTATTGACGCAGACGCGGTGGTGTTTGCGATGCCTGTTTATTGGTATTCAATACCGGCGCAGATAAAGGGTGTGATAGACCGTTTGTTTGCATTGGTTGTTGGCGGTAGGGATATTGCAGGGCGTAAGTGTGCATTGATTGCCTGCTGTGAGGAGAATGACCCTACGGTATTGGATGGGGTGAGAGTTCCTGTTGAGCGTTCTGCGGCTTTGTTAAAATGGGATGTCGTTGGGGAGGTACTTGTTCCCGGTGTTTTGAATGTGGGTGATATTGAAAAGACCGACGGGATAGCGCAGGCTGTTGCGCTGGCAAAGAAATTCTGAATTCTTTTGGGTGCCTCAGTATTGTTGGCCGCACATCATGTGATGTGCGGCCAATATTTATTGGTAGACTGTAAAAATGAAAAGCGCCTTGTAGATTTACAAGGCGCTTTCTGCATTGGAACTCTTGCGGTATGGACGGGACTCGAACCCGCGACCCCCTGCGTGACAGGCAGGTATTCTAACCAGCTGAACTACCACACCGTTCTCGTTTGCGGGAGCAAAGGTACTACAAGTTTCTGTTTCTGCAAATGTTTTGCAGACTTTTTTTCAGAAAAATTGCATTTTCTTTGCAGCCGATTTCCGTGCTGTATGTAACATGTTGATATGGCGTATTATGTCCTTTGTGGCTGTGGAACTGTCAATGTATTGTGCGGTTAACGGAAAAACGCGATGTACGGCAGATTGTTTTCTGGTTATTGGGTTTTTTGCACCAAATTTGCATATGCTATATAATACATGTGAGGAAATATTACGGGAGAAACATGAATGAAAAAAAATTATCGTATGCGGCAATTGTCTGAACAAAGGGAGAAAATTGTGGATGGCAAGGTGATGCATGTGTTGCTGCGCCTTTTCAATATGCTGTCGTTTATTGGTGGCATATTGCTGTTGGTTGCCATATCGTGGGAAATACTTGAAGGGGAACATACGCATTTCAGTTCTGCGTATATGTGGATACAATTTGCAGTCTGCATGGTCTTTATTGCGGATTTTGTGCTGCGCATGCTTTGCAACGGCAAGCGGGGACGTTTCTTTGTGCATAACCTGTGGTTCCTGCTGCTGTCCATTCCATATCTGAACATAATGGAATGGTTCGATGTTCAGGCGGCGCGCGACATCAGTCTGTATATCGTTTCAATGCCTTTTTTGAGGGCGTTCCTTGCGGCATATATAGTTATAAGCTGGTGGCGCAAAAACAGGATGGAACGGTTGCTATGGGTGTATATATTCACAGTAGTGGCTTTTACATATATTTCTGCTTTGATGTTTTTTGATTTCGAGCGGAATATAAACACAGAGGTGCATACGTTTGGCGATGCGGTAATGTGGGCATGTACGAATATGACCACGCTTGGGTCGCAGATACAGGCTGTGACGTCTACGGGAAAAATACTGACAGTAATGCTGCCTATCTTCGGTATGCTGCTTTTCCCTGTGTTTACTGCTTATGTCGTGCAGAAGTTTACAGGTAAGCCGTCGACTGACGAATGATGTCGCATATGCAGGTTAAAGTCCTGTTGCAGGACTGTAATGAAACGACCGGCATCCGTATTGGATGCCGGTCGTTTCTTATCCTCGGATGCTATTGTTAAAGGCTTTCGCCCAGAAAACCCAATACGCATATTGCTGCTACGGCACAGCATATGCCTGTGATTTTACGTTGGTCGAGATGTTCGCCGAATACGGTTATTCCGATTATTGTCGTGAGCAGTACGGTGCCTATGTTGTAGATACCGTAGAATGTGCTGGGCGACAGGTATTTCAGTCCGTGCATGGTGCCAAATGTTACGAAATGGTTGAACATGCCGAGACACAGACCGCCGGCAATGCTTTTCCATTCGATGCGGAAGGCCCTTTTGCCTTCGCTTGCCGCATAGTAGATTATCGAACCGACGAATGCCGCCGCAAAGAGCATGGTTTCGAAAACGGGATAGTCTGTGGCATATGTACCGTCAGACTTGATGATGTGCTGCGAGGTTTTCATGCATACCCCTATAAAGCCTACCGAAAGGAATACGGATATGGGCAGCAGTATATCCTTGATGCCCTTGCGAGCGGTCTGCCGAGTTTCAGCCTCGGGACGGTAGATGATGAGCGTGAATGCAAGCAGCACCAGCAGTATGCCGACGATTTCCCAACCTGTGATGCTGCTGCCGAGAAAAGCGGCAGCCCATATGATTGGTAATATGACAGATGTGCGCGATGCCATGGTGGTGAGTGACACGCCTGTGCGGCGGGTCGATACTGCCATGATATTCATCGACCCGAAATAGAGCAGACCTGTTATCAGGGCCAGATACCACCAGTGTGTGTGCAGGATTTTGGATGCTGTTGCTGTTGCGATAGCTCCGTGACTCGATGCCAGGGCAATGACCAGTGCGCAGCCATAGTTTGCCATAATGGCCTGCGGGGTATAAATGCCTTTTACACTGAAGAATTTCAGTGTAAGCATTATGAGTGTCATTGCCGCAATGGCTGTCAGTAGATATAACATGGATTTTTGGCTGCATCCGTCGCAAAGACGTGTTTATGCGTTAATTTTTGCGGCCAGTTGATTGGCACGGGCTGCTGCTATGTGTATGTTGTCGCAGATGTTCTCTTTACCGATGAGTTCGTCTATGCCGGCCTTTAGAAGCGTCTCTTTTACTGTCGGGTTGACGCCTGACAGTATGACGGTAATCTTTTCCTTCTGCGATGAGCGTATCAGGTTTTCGAGGTTATGCAGGCCGGTGGAGTCTACAAACGGCACCTTGCGCATGCGGATGATGCGCACCTTGGACTTTTCGCCTATGGTATGCATCACATCATCGAACTTGTTGGCTATACCGAAGAAGAACGGACCGTCTATTTCATAAACCTCTACGCCCTTGGCAACATCGACCTTGTTGTCGCGGTGGTTGCTTTCTGCGTCGGATGTCATGTCTATCTGGTTGCGGATGACGGAGATGTTGGTGCTTTCCATGATGCGCTTCATGAACATTACCACAGCAATAAGCAGACCGGCGGCGATGGCGATTGTAAGGTCGAATATCACAGTCAGCAGCATTGTGGTGAATAGCACCGCGATATCAGCCTTGGGGTTCTTCATCATGCCTCGTATGGTTCTCCAGCCGCTCATGTTGTATGATACGATGACGAGCACTCCGGCAAGACAGGCCATGGGAATATGTTTGGTGAGTGGCGAGAGGAACAGGAGTATGAGCAACAGTACTATGGCATGTATGATACCGGCTGCGGGGGTGCGTCCGCCGTTGTTGATGTTGGTCATGGTGCGTGCAATGGCGCCTGTGACGGGAATGCCGCCGAAGAACGGTACTATGATGTTTGCTGCGCCCTGTGCAATGAGTTCCGTGTTGGAATTGTGCCTGTCGCCGGTGACACCGTCAGCCACGGTGGCCGACAGCAGCGACTCTATGGCTCCGAGCATTGCGATGGTGAATGCCGGAGGCAGCAGCTCGCGGATTGTGTCGAGGCTGAACGAGAAGCCGGTAGGAGCAGGGATTGTCGGGTTGATACTGTATCGGTCGCCAATGGTTTCAATGGCATCAACGCCTGCAAAGCGTTTGAGCAGGAAGGAGACAACCGTTACGATGATGATTGCCGCGAGCGACCCGGGTATCTTGCGTGACACTTTCGGAGTGAGCAGTATGATTAGTATGCTGATTATGCCTGTGCCGAGCGACCAGAGGTTGGTGGTGCCGAAGTGCCTGAAGTAGACACCCCATTTGCCTATGAAGTCGTCGGGCATCGGGGCGGTTATGGTAAGTCCGAACAGGTCCTTTATCTGTGTCGAGAAGATTGTAAGGGCTATGCCTGCCGTAAAGCCTATGATTATGGGGTATGGAATGAACTTGATTACCACGCCGAGTTTGAAGATGCCGAGCAGCAGCAAAATGATGCCTGCCATTACCGTGGCTACGGCGAGGCCTTCGATGCCAAATTGGCCTATTATACCTGCAACGATGACTATGAATGCGCCAGTCGGGCCTCCTATCTGTACGTTGCTGCCGCCGAGCAGGGAGACTATAAAGCCGCCTATGATGGCCGTAATAAGACCTTTTTCTGGGGTTACGCCGCTGGCGATACCGAAGGCAATGGCGAGCGGAAGAGCCACGATGCCGACAATGATGCCGGCCATGAAGTCTGCCGCGAATTTGTTGCGGTCATAATTCCGCAGTTCCGAAAAGAGTTTCGGGTGAAAGTCTAATGTGTACTTCACTGTATTGCAGGTTTTAGGTTTAGGATTTTGATTTTGTCGGCGCAAATATACGCAATATAACAGGCAAAAAGAAAAATGTTCTTTTTGCCTGCTTGCATTGTTTTATTCATTTAGCAAAATGATGTGTCCTATATCACTTCTATCCTTATCTTACAATCTCTTCTACCTTGCAAAATAGAATGGCAAAGCGTCACATTAAAATTCTGTTCTTCCCAAAGGCTGTGCAAGGAATAAATGACACTTTGACGGGAGCATTCACAGAGTAAAGGAGTGGCGACATAACCGTCCTTGCACAAACCGCAGGTACATTCTAAGAAAGTGAGATAATAGACACGCCCTTTTTCTATTTTTCTATGACTTCGCCTTTTACTCCGGGCAATTCATTTGCCATCTGAAAAAAGACATCCATATCCCCATTTGCGTCTTCTTTGAGTTTTCTGTAAATGGAAAGCGTACCGCCATTTACACAATTCTTACCACATTCTGAAAAGAATTGCTCTCTTTGTCTCGCTGTAAGCTTGGTAATTCCTTTTTCAAAACCTTTGAACCAATTTGATAATTCCATATTATTTGTTCGTGTTGTACATGTGTTTTACTATAATCGGAGATAATAACGTTGTCATCAAAACCAACAGCCAAAGATTACCGGTCAATGGGTTATAGGCAACAAGAAGTTCCTTTGTAGAATTTCCACTCGCCAGTCCTGTTACAAATTCAAAAACAATGGTCAAAAAAGTCCAGCAGATCCCGGACAGCCAACAATCTTTGGAAGTACGGACTTTCGTTATCTGGGGTAGCAGCAACCATGCCATCAGAAAAATGCACATGCTCAATACAATTCCGCTTACAGGTAATGACAATTTTTCTCCAATTACCTTAACCAATACATGCTCTCGCAACCCTCCGTTTAGGATGGCTACAGGAATAAAGCACAGCCAGACTATAAGTGATTTCAGGATGTTCATACTATCTATCTAATAGTTTTGTCGGGTACATCGGAGTCTATAATTTATGTCATCAGCTAATCTATTATTCAAAGAAAATAGCAGGATAATGTACCATTCCGTTTATACCTTTCAGAGCACCAGGTCTTAATTCGATGACTTGACAATATTCTGAAGGCACATCAAACGGAAATTTTATGCCATGTACTGCCGCTTCACGATAGCCGAATCGAGGATAATAATTTTTATGTCCGAGCAAAACAGCCGTACCAAATCCGAGTGCGGCAGCTATTCTATGTGCTTCTCTTAGCAACATACCTCCTATACCATTGCTTTGATATTCAGGATGGACAGCAAGAGGCGCTACAGCCAAAGAGGTTGTAACTCCGTTTTCAGATGTGATTTCTACTTTTGTCAACAGGATGTATCCGACTATTTTCCCTTCATCGGTTTCAGCGACTAAAGACAACTCCGGTATGAATGTATCAGACTGATGTAATCTGTAAACCAAGTGATGTTCTTGATGGTCACTTTCCTTCATATCTGCAAAAGCTGTTTCGACAAGCTTGCATACAGTCATCCGTTCGCCATTTCGTTCTTGTCGTATTCTGATATTCATAATACTATATAATATATTAACACAGGATGTCCTGCATATTGAGTTTCATAAATAATTTCGTATATCCATTCTTGAGCCGACAATAAATCTATATCAGTCTGATAATCAATCTTGACACGATATGTTAATTGCTAATTGATACCACAAAGTTCCCATAAGATATATTTTTCGGATATCAAAATATCCCTTTTAATATGTCTGGTATCATGCCTATGATGATTCTTTATTTTTCAATAATACGGGTACTGGTATATTAATCAGATAGAACATTGACAAATTCCGTAAAGGTTTGGTGCATAGTTTATTCAGACTCCTATTTATAAATGGATTATACACGTCATTGCCCTCTTCCGGATAGATTATCACACATGGAACAGAAGGAATAGGAGAATCTTCTTCAAGATTATCATATCCCAAGTATTTTAATATTGGCAAATCCCTACTGTAACCACTCAACTGCCTGATTACATAAGTGTCGAGAAATCCTTTTTCGTATTTAGGGATGTATTTGGTGTCAAGTATTGCTTTAAAGTCTTTTGACTTATACAAGAAATCTGGATAGCCGGTCTTACCCTTGAATTGGTATGTTATTTTGTCATGATATGCCTCATGTAATAAACCATAGACATAATGTTCGTATAGCAAAGACATGTCCAGCACAAAAGGTGTTATCTTGTTGTTGGTAACACTTGCTTTGTTAATGCTGTAATCAAAACATTTGAGTATTGTTTTCGCCAAACGTACAGCCTCCGAATATTCGTTGAATAGCTTACTTGAACGTATTTGCCTTACTGCTTTAATGTCTACGTAATCACCCACGTCTTCAAACTTTTTCAAAGACTTTGCTGTTAATATTTTAAGATACGACAGATGATAGTTGGCCATGTTACCGATTAAAGTCTTTGAAAAAAGAAGTGCTTTTTTCAAAAGACGGTTTTCAGGAATATCAGTAGAATATTCATCGTATTCACAGTATATCCTGTCATATCTCTTTGTCGCTATATTCAGTCTCTCGTTTTTGAGTAATTTAATATGTCCTTTTACTTTTTTGAGATTCTCATGACGATGAACATACCCCCTTTTTAAAGATTTAATACGATTCACCACGCTAATAAAATGAATCACAATAAGAGGACTGATCACGCTATTCAGTGACGGTGATTCTATTTGCGGCTTGTCTAAATCAATCTTGTATATTTCGTTAAACGAATCCAACGCAAGATCGGAAGTGAAACAAGCCATGAACATACTGAGGAAATCTATATTCTCTATTCCTCGTTTGGGTGTCACAATCAAAGATTCCTTATTATCAATCCATTCGGCTCCAATTTTAAAAGAAGCATAATATCCACAAGACTTACTATCTATGGGTTTATCCCATTTAATAAGATCAAGATTGTTGTATCTCTCATCATATTCAACGGGGAAACCATCCAATATCAATTGCTCGTGTTCTAGTAGTTGTATCATATCAAACTATCGTATTCTGTATCCACTGCTTTTTCCACAACTTGCATTGGTTGTAAATTAGACCATGCTTGAAAAGCTTTAGTCTTCTCTTCATTCGAGACGTTTATAATACCATCGCTAATGTATTCTGCAATGAGTGGAAGTATTTCAAACTCTACTTTATTTACCAATTCATCTTCGGAAGAAGCCATAAAATAGCTATGACCCACCATTAAGTCATCTATACCAAAATCCCCACATTGATGTTTAGGATTCATGATAAAGGACTTAATATCATTGAACAATCCTATAGCCTTTATCTTTAGCTCTTGATTATTTAATTTATTATAATGTTTTTCAATGACATCCAGATTAGATTGCAGAGTGACAAATGCAAAACGCCTGCGAAGAGCATAGTCTAAAGTTCCAGTACTTCTATCAGTCGTATTCATTGTACCGATAATGTAAAGATTACTTGGAACACCAAACAATGTTTTTGAATAAGGTAACAATACTTTTAACGGATGCTGTCCTTTATCGCGTTTGTCAGATTCTAGTAGTGTTATCAATTCTCCAAATATTTTTGAAATATTACCTCTATTTATTTCATCAATAATGAGAACAACCGACTTATTTGCCTTTACATGATATTCCTTTTTAACAGCCTCAATGAATGCTTGGGCATATTGCTGCCAATTATTTTCACTTCCTTTACCTAAAGCCTGAAGTTTTATTTTTTCGATATTTAAGGGAGAAGGAGTATACTCTTTCTCTCGCTTGCTAGTTGATTTTGTACTTCTACAGTTTATCGTTGTATTTCCATCATTCCACCAGACATAAAGAGAAGATCTTCCAGAAATGGTTGGTATTTCCTTTCTGTTTTCGAATCCATTGATTTGTTGGAGGTAATCATCTATACATTCAATAATATCCTTGCTTTCGTCTGTAACTACTGCGTTGCATGCACGTTTAAATATACCATCTTCAGGTTCGTATGCAATACCTATACTATCCCCATTCGCATTTGCCTGAACATGGGGTTTTAATCCCTCAACAAAATCTTCATAATCAAGTGATTGATGAAATGTAGTAAAGAATATTCGATTATCAAGTAACTCATTATACCTATTCATAACTGCAACATGATCCGTCAGATCTACATCACTTACCCCAAGCACATCAAGAGCTATTGCTGCAGTATTATAAGTTTTTCCTGTACCAGGTGCACCTTGTAATATTATATTGTGCTTTGATCTAAGCAAATTAGTACATTTATCTGTAAATGCCTTATTATTCATGTATGCTAACCAGTCTTTTATATATTTATATTGTTCAGTATTTTTACTGCATGATGAAAATGTCCCTTGTGAGAAAAGCCTTGACTGAGGCTGTTTGTAGTCATCTGCCCATGATAAAATTTTTACCTTCCTAAAATTTACATTTATATATTTTGCTGTTAGATTAGCATCAGTAAAGTTTTGTCCTATAATCTGACATAAGGCTATTGCCTGATTACCTTTTCTAACAAGAACGATATTACCATTATCTATGTTTTTGAAATTTCTACATTGACCATCATCCCACTCGCCAGTACCAATAACCGGCTCCGGTTCTAGAAGCATTAATGTTGAGTTAATTTGAGTACCACCTTTTCCCTCAGGAAGATGCATTTGTATATGCCAATATTTATCAAATTCCAAATTTTGTGGAGCATACTTAGTCTTATTTCTTGATATCCGAATAATGTCATCAACCGTTATATCATTAGATATCCAGTATCTTTTTTGATTAGATGATACTCCATATTTTGATAGTTCATTTTGGAATAGCAAATCAAGTCTTTCATCTTGCACCTTTTGATAGTAAGCTTTGATTTTCTCATCAGTCTGCGTCCCATCTCCATGGTTCTCTTCATGTTTTTCTTTTGAATTATTAAGATACCCAACGAATCGACTTGGGGCGAAACATATCATCGAGTCGATAATTTCAACAACATAATTTTTACCTCTAATCATTTTTTCAATAGCCCAAGATTTATATTCATCGCCTTGTTCTCCTTGTAAATATGAATAAAGAGTCCTTATGTTGGAAACTATATCTTCTTGCGTTTCAATGAAATCATATCTGTCCATAAATATCAAGTGTAATCTATTAAGTTTAGATGAATTAATCAAATCATCATTTCAGATTGTGCCATTTCCATAGCCGCGAGTTTTAACTCATTTTCATTTTCTACTACATCCAATATTTTGTCTGCTAGCCACAGGGTGAGAAGTTCATTCTTGTCTATCTTGAAATATTCTGCCAATTGTATTACTTGTGTCCGTTTAGCTCGTCTGTCTCCGCGCTCTATTTTGCTGAACATCGGAGTATCTATTTCAAGCAAGGCTGCCAACTGCCTTTGTAGTACTCCGTGCTCTGCTCTTAATTCTTTTATTCTTTCTCCTAATAACATACTTTTCAATTTACGAGTTTGACATGAATTAACCGGATTATTATTGTCCGCTATAATATGACGGAATCCGTTATAATTTCCGCTATAACTGGAATAAACCGTCAAAATCTTCCGTTATGACTATTCTTTTAAGAACCATATCCGTCCTTTCGCATAGATAAGCTTATCCACACTTAGTGCGCTAAGTATATCTCCTAAAAGTCTTAATTGCTGTTCATGCGTCTTAACTTGTGGCATTACATCTTTGACATATTCATAAATGCTATCACGTTTCGCTCCATCTGTGCCGGCATTCTTAAGATACTGCAAAATCATTTGTTTGATTTTCTCCTTATCAAGTCCTTTTTGTCTGGTATAACCTTGCAGTTGACGAGTAGCTTTTGCAATCCCTAAAGAGATTGTATAATTGGGGGCTTCGCCCTCAATGAGTCCTCTGTTCAGTAAATCCTGCGCAACATCCTCATGAATGGTTCTGCCCTTTTGGACTGCATCTAATGATATGCAGTCCCATAAGGTTAGTGAATCGTTGGTTTTGAGCAAATTAGTATATTGTTTGTTTATTTCATTGCCATAAATGCGTACTGACACTTTTCTGTTTTTGGCATCAATCTCATAATCCGGCATTGGAAAATGGCGACGCCATTGTTCATTGAACATTTTCTTGATACCTCTACTTACTGTGTCTATCATGTTGAAATCAACCATTGCCCTGCAAAGACACTCATTGCGGAAATATGCTTGAGGTTCTTCATTTGTTAAAGCATTTTCCAATGTGCCAGGAATGAAAGTCCCTGCATTGGAGTAATAAAGGTAAGTCGGATTTTCCACGAAATTGATTCGCTGTTGCATCGTGTAATCTTGATGTGCGATACAATTATGAAGTGCCTCGCGGATGGTATAGTCATCATATTGCTTCATCGTGTCAGGGAAGAGTGTGCCTCCCGGCATTTCACGCATTGTAAGATTTTCAATCTTTGATAAAATCTCATCTACGGTTAATATAAATGGCACGGTGAAGTGTTCGTAATCCACAACATCCTGCTTTTCATCCCGTCTCGTCCAGGTCACCTGGGCAACAGCGGGACGTAACTTGAAAACTGATTCATATTTCCCCAGCAGAATAATGGCAGCACGAGTGATTCCTCCGTTCTTCATTATGCCACATTTGCTCAAGAATGTTTCTACTGTCCATGCATTTACTTCGGCTTCAGGTATTCGGCTATGTACTTTTTTGAACATCATACGAGCTTTAGCTATGGCAACTTCATCAAGGTCGTCAATTGTAGCATCTGATACGATTTGTGCAGACCAATCCGTTTCACTAAAAATAGGTTCATCAAGAATTGCACTCATACGTTCAGCAGTCATTTCTATGAGAGAATCCTCAATTCGCTGCCACGCTTTATTATGGGCAAACACAGGTCGCTTAGGTAGATGTTTGGGAATATGGATAACCCATACTTTACGATTAGTATCCTCTGTGATAAATTCATCTATATCCAAGCCTTCTGTTGAAAGATTTACGCATCTTTCGGTTAGGCGCAGTATCGCCTTTTGTCTATCATAATTGTATGTGTCCGTTCCGACAATATCCAATGTTTTGTCGTGCACACCAATCACCAAGTGTCCACCTTCCATATTGGCAATGGCAGACACATACGAAATGACATCATCTTTCTCATCTCCGCAGAATGAGTTCTTTAAGGTCTTAAATTCCTTCCACTCGCAGCGTGCATTTTCTTGTGGATATTCTCGTTGTAAGTATTGTTGTAGTTCTTGTTCAAGCATATTGTCTAAACTTACTTGTTATGGATTAGGTTTCTATATTTTACAGAGTAGTCAGAGGCTGTTTTATTGTCTTTTATGATTGATATATTCTCTTCATTTCGAAACTCTGCATTTGAAGTCCAATTATAAGAACCTGTAATTACTACTTGGTTATCAATCACACAAAACTTGTTATGCATTATCCCTCCTTTCGGAGCCTTAATTTTTACAATAGGTACTTCACCCAAATCAACACCATGAATTCTATTTACTCCATCATCATAAATTGCAACTTTAACTTCTAGTCCTTCTTTGTATTTTTCTACTAATTTATCTCTCAATATATTGTTCGTAAACCAAGCCATTACTACCGTTATAGACACCCTTGCGGCATCCAATTCTTTCAGAATATTATTTTGTATATCTTGAAAATGAGCCTCAGTTTCAATATTTTGTTTTGACTCATCTGTCACATCACCGATCAGTACCCATCCCCCATTATTTTCTTCTAGCTTAAAATGCTCAGGTGTAATTATGGAATTAATCTTTTGGGGAAATAAATCATCCAAGCTAGCTATTTTAACAATTATATTTCCCATATTGAATGTTCCATTTGATTCTGTTAGTCTTTTAATTATATATTCGGTTTTAGATGGACGTTGACCATTTGGTTTTCCTATATCTGGTAGACCCCAAGAGTCGTAGATATCTCGAAATCCAAAACTATTAAAAAGAGACACCCAATTTTTTCCACTATACACATCTTTTACAGTATCTGCGATTTCTTTTATTGCAAACGACGTAAGCTTCATAAATAATTATTTTGATTAATTAAATGCATTCAACTGATTATATCCGACAAAAGTGATTGGGAATGAATTTGTTCGTAACATTACATATATAAAATCGCCTTGTCAAAAGATAATTTATACTCAATATCCTAAAAAACTAAAATCACCATCAAAATCATCTGGCATATCTCCGTACATACCATCTGTCATTGCATCCCATGTGTCTCTCATATAATCATGATTATCATAACCATCATCGTAGTCATAATAATCTCTATGGGAATTTTTTGTTTTTTGTTCCAACATATTTTCCAAGGAATGGATTCTATCTGTTACATCTTTGCCTTTTTCTTTTGCAATTTCATATAATGATATTGCCTTACTATAGTTTCCACCTTTTACATAAAACTCCGCAAGGGATTTTATATAATTAAAAGCACTATCACCTCCAATGTATTGTTCAGCTATTAAATTGGCTATGTATAACAAATCATGTTCAACTATGGATGAGGGCTGAAAATAGTCTCCATCAAGAGTTTTTCCTGAAATCTCTTTCAAAATTTCAAATTGCTCTACAACATTAGATAACACACCCTTTAAAAAGTATAATTCGTAAGGCTCATTTTTGATGTCTATTATTTCCGCTAAAATAGCAGCTGCTTTTTTACTTCCTAGATTCACGGAATCTTCTAAATATTTACATTTTAACTCTTCATTATATAGATATATAATATTCTTGAGATTTCGCGACAAAACTCCAAATCGTAAGGCCAAATTATCGTAAACTGTAATTTTAAATTCGGGGGCCTCTTTTTCTATAACATCATATATTGATAATTGCTCCAACGCCCTTAAGTATCCTTGATTGGCCGCTGATTTGATTAAATATTGAGATATCCGCTTGTCTTTTTCATAGTTTATTGCCCAAGTAAATTGCGCTTTAGGACAACACCGATGTACCGTGTCATAATTAGTACATTCGTGACACTGTTTGCAGCCGTTTCCATAAGCATATTTATACCAAATATCTTTATTTTCATCTGCACTTAATTGCTTGCTTGTTGCTATATTTGTTTGAAAAGCACAAATATTATCAGGATTTGCAACTCCTGCTTTTATCCAATATGCACATGATTTTGCAGATGAAGTTTCCGTATCATCATACCAATTAGCAAGTGTGCGCCATACATATTGCTCCCATTTTGGCCAGTCTGGACATTTTGAATCCGCCAAGTCTTCTAATGACTTTAATGCCAATTCTTTATTTGATTTCAGCTCATCTTTCCCATTCTTTACGCCACAATACAATGCAATTAATCTATTATACCTAATATAAGAGGTTCCTTCATCTAGTTTATCTTTCAATTTTAGAATTTTAAAGAAGTCCTTTGCTCTGTTTGAGAGATTATTGCAGATAACCGTAAAAGCATAAACTAAATCCGTCGATGGCTTCTTTATCCTTATATATTCTTTATATATATCACACAAAGAGTAATGCTCTTTGTACATTAGCAATATAAGATTTAAACAACAACAACTTTCTGGAAACGAATTACAACAATCAGTATCATTTTCTGCAGAATGATAAGTTAGTGCTTCTTTGTATATAGAAATGGCTTTCGAACTATCTTGAGCATAATCATATAGTCCCAAATCATAAACAACCCCCATTGAAAAGGCTCCAACATCAGATTTATGTTTGCGGGCTAATTCGTAATATTTAATACCTTCTCTATGTACACCTCTTGCCATATAAAAAGATGCCAAGTTAATCATAGCATTAACATCATTACCTATTATGGCATTTTCAAGTAATTGAATGATTTTTTTATTAGAATCCGAATTTACATCCATGTAATCATCAGACATGGCGTGGCTCAATAATTCTATTACTGCAAGGCAATTATAACATGCATAATTACCATGTTCAGCTTCGTTATTATAATGCTCATATACTATTTTAGCCCATTCTTTATTTTTTTCGAGTCCCTCTTGTATAATATACTGGGGGAACTCCGCAATCATACGTCGTAAGGTATAATTAATAGGTTCGCCAAAATGGTTTATATCATAATTTAAGCCAGTATGTATGATTTCAGAATAGTCATAGCAGGATAATGTGTTATCTAACCCTTCAAATGGTCTATCAAAGAAAAGCATCATTTGTTTCTCGTTAAACAAAGTATTACGTGAGATACCTGGACATAAGTTGGGCAATACTATTTTATACTCATGCTTAATGTCAAGGGTGTTTATAGAAGTATTAGAGAATATGCTGTATGCTGACTTCCTTGAAGTTTTTGTTGAGGTAGGACTATATATATAATTTTTCGAGTCATTCTTTATGAATCTGGTGATATTTAAATCTTGCCAATAGTATCTACAGTCAGCAGATGTAACATTATCGGTATAATCAATATTTTCAAGAAATATTGAATGTGAATAAATTAGGTGCGACTTGATAATTAATTTGGCTATCACCTTATGCATATCTTTTCTTATTTTTAATGTATGCGGAAAAAGATTGATAGTTAACAAAGAGTCGCATTTGGTATTATTTGCAATATTATTAGTATCAGAATTGAAAGCTTCGACTTTAAGGGATGGGAATAATGATTTACATAATAATAGTGCTCTTTGAAGCGATTCATTATTATTGTAAAATAGTCTGACGGATTTAATATTTTTCAGGTCGTACCCTTTGGAAATTAATCCATGAATAAATGAGATAACATCAACCCCACAATAGTCATTGAATGCATTAATGGACAGTTCATCACAAGCCATTCCATTATTTTCATACAAACTGCTTATTATTGATTTGTAGCATCCAATTTTATATGGAAGTTCTGTTCCTATATGCTCCAGCATGGAAACATCTCCTGATGGTTCCAAACCTTTTAAGCCGTCAAACGGTTCAAGTAATCGCTTGGCAAGTTTAATAATGCCATTAATATCCCAATTACTTGTTTGAGAGAGCAACGATGAGAAATATGTATTTTTTTCTGTGTATATCATAGTTGAGATACGTTATAAATTGATAATAGGGTCCCAATTAAGGAATATTCGACTTTCCACAAAAGGAATTGTCGATATTTGACTACAAAAGTACATAAAATATTGCAGACGCTTGCATGTATGGATAAGAATCTGCAATAATACCATCAATCAACTATCTTCGTTTTACCGAAGTATGTTTCTTTGCTACGTTATCATTCCACGGAAGGTCAGAGGATGAGCCACCGCCAGAACCAGTACCGACATGAACCTCTGCCGGACCACCGGCGGCAAGGGTGAAAACGGCGCCCAGCAACTCCGCCTGCTTCCCGCTTACCTGTTCCTGCGGCTCGAAGACGGCATTGACAAACTCCTCGTCCGTGATCTGGCCGTTAAAATGTCTTTGGGCCATATCATAGTCTATCTGGAACTTGGTGTCCTTAAAAAGTTCCTCTCCGACCCGTGTCCAGATGTGGAGCGACGGATTCCGGTAGTTGGACACGTTAATTCGGACAAGCTCGGCACCGGATGAGAGGCTGTAACGCTGAGGGTTTGCCATCCGGTCAAGCCGGTCTATCTGTTTCCTCTGCCTGTCTATGACAGCATCTTTCTCTTCTGACTGCTGCTCGGCGGTTTCCGCCCTGCGGATGGCTGCGTCTATCTCTTTCTGGTAGCCGTTCCGCAGCTTTTCGATTCCTGATTTGTGCCGCTCCTGCAACCGTGCCTTTTCTGCCTGAAGAGCCTTAATCTGTTTATTGAGTTCGGCAATCAGCCTGTCCTTGTCAGCCAGTTCCTTCTTTGCCTTGGCAAGGTCTCCCTTACCGAACCATGCAAGAATGGTGTTCCTGCCCTCCTGCGCTTTCTCCACATCGGCCTGCAGCTTGGTTATATCCTCTTCATATTGGATTACCTGCTGCCTGTAATATTCCGAGTTCGCCTGATGCTTGGCGGTGGAGCCGACAATTCCACGCTGTAACCCTAACGGCTTCATGGCCGCAGCGTAGCTGTTCTGGTATTCGTGCAGCCGGGTACGCCGCATCACATCGTCCGCCGACAGTCGTGGGCCGGATTTCGTTTCATATTTCTTTTCGCCCTCCCGTTTCCTGCGGAGACGTTCTCCGGTCACAATGGGAACGATGGTGGCGTGCAAGTGGGGAGTTTTCTCGTCCATGTGCAGTACGCACGACACAAGGTTCTCTTCGCCGAAGGTCTCCTTTAGCCATTTGAGATTGGTGTCGATCCAACTGTCCAGTTTGCCGTCATTGGCAATTTTCATCATCTGCTCATGAGTCCCGGACAGGATGATACGGATGGCTTTTGTCTGGTTTTTGCCGACCTTGCGGCGCAGCCCGGCCGTGTCGATGCGGTGCTGTATCGCCTCGGTGCGGTTGGACACTCCTTCAGGGAACCTGACCAGCTCGCAGTTGAGATGTGTCCGGTCCGCATTGGCATTGCCCGGCACATAAATCTTTCCCTTGGCATCCTTTCTTTCTATATGACATGACATTCCGCTGTCATTACCGCTGCCACGCTGCAGGTGGCAGACCGCGTATTGTGTATTGCTCATATCTGTTCGTTTTAATGGTTGTCATTTCTGTTGTAAAATCCCGTCATACAGCCGGAGGCATATGTCTGGAGTCTGAGGTATTCCCTCGGTCTATGGGCTTTTTGACTGCCGGACGCGGAGCGGAGGCGGTGAAAATGCCCTAATAAGCTACGGGATTTTACAACCCCTTTCCCTTGGGACAGCAAGCTGTCCGGTGCCTTCCTGTCATTCCGTTTTTTTCGCATCAATCAGTTCGAGCCCGAAAGCGTCGATGAGGGACTGCAATGCGGGATTGCGCGCTGTCATCTGTTGAAGGATCATCTGCGGTGTGTCCTCCATCAGCAGGAATTCGGCGATGTCCAGTCCGGCTTCACGCTGCGCACCGGTCGCAATCTTCTCCAGTATGTCGGAGCAGGTGGCACGCCTGCAAAAGGATTCCAGCATCGGCAGCCGTTGCCTCCATTCCTCCGTTGCCTTAAGGTCGGGAAAAAG
>CALVCL010000005.1 GCA_944326085.1 uncultured Tidjanibacter sp. | reverse complement strand
GTAGCCGCCTCTTCAAGGTCAGACAGAGATGTCTGACCTTTTTTTGTATTTAATGTTTTGGTGCATCCACCGCCCGTTCCTTTCCATCCCCTTCCGTCCCATCACATCACATGCTCCTGAACCAATGCCAGCGACAATGCCTGCTGCGTCACCCTATGAATGGCAGGAAATCCTGTATAAACTTTTTACAAATTTGTTGTGCCCCCAAGGTCTTCATACATAGTAATACTTGCCTCGATGTAAGTTACTTACCTCGATGTAACCTCTTGTTTGTTGGTGTGAAATGCCATACCTTAGTTCTGTAAAACATTTGCCGAAAGGCGTTTTAAGTGTTGACAATTATGAGTGATATTAAAATTATGGACAAGGGAGCAAGGTATGCCCATGTTTCGGTCGGGTCATTTGATAGGTTTGAAGGGAAGCAGTTCGTGAAGGAAGCCACGGGGGCAACCTCCTGTGAGATATCGTTTGGTACTCTTGCATCGGGAGCGGCAGTACCGTTCTTTCACAGTCATAAGGCGAATGAGGAGAATTATATCATTTTATCCGGTGCAGGGCGTTTCCAGGTTGACGGCGATGTATTTGACATTGCGGAAGGTTCCGTGGTGAGGGTTAGTACTGCATGTGACAGAAATATTAAATGTACATCTGCAGAGCCGATGACCTATATCTGTATTCAGGCAAAAGAAGGCAGTTTGGGAGATTATACCATGACGGATGCAGAAATACACGAGCGTGAGAGCCTGTTGTAGCTATGGCTCTGTTTTGAGCCTTGAATGAACCGATGCGCCAATAGTCGCGTGGAGAAATTCGAGGCAGTCCGCTTGCCGCCAGAAGATAGTCTGTCAGGCGGTGTAGGATGAAAAGAAAGAGGGAAGCCCCGACGGGGCTTCCCTCTTTGCGTTATCCTGATGCTGCGAATTATTTTTCTGCACCATCTACCATTGCTTCATACTCCTTCTTGGAACCTACTATGACATTGTCCCAATCGCGTACACCGGTACCGGCAGGTATCAGGTGGCCGCAAATTACGTTCTCCTTCAGATTGGCGAGCGGGTCAACCTTGCCGTGGATTGCTGCCTCGTTGAGTACCTTGGTGGTCTCCTGGAAGGAGGCTGCCGACATAAAGCTGCTGGTCTGCAGAGCCGCACGGGTGATACCCTGAAGTATCTGGCTCGATGTCGCAGGCACTATGTCGCGTACTTCAACGAGTTTCTGGTCCTTGCGTTTGAGAATTGAGTTCTCGTCACGCAGACGGCGCATGGAGATAATCATACCAGGCTGTACGGTCTGAGAGTCGCCGGCATCGGTAACTACCACCTTGTCGTACAGGGAGTCGTTTTCTTCCATGAATTCCCACTTGTCGACAATCTGCTCCTCGAGGAACCTTGTATCGCCCGGGTCCTGTATCTGCACCTTGTTCATCATCTGGCGTACGATGATTTCGAAGTGCTTGTCATTAATCTTCACACCCTGGCCGCGGTACACTTCCTGTACTTCGTTGACGATGTACTCCTGTACCGTTGTCGGACCGAGAATTGCGAGGATGTCACTCGGAGTGATTGCACCGTCCGAGAGGGGCATGCCTGCTTTTACGTAGTCGTTCTCCTGGACGAGTATCTGGCGGGAGAGCGGTACGAGGTATTTGCGCACGGCGCCGTCCCTCGAAGTGATGACGATTTCGCGGTTACCGCGTTTAATCTTACCGAAGGTTACCTCACCGTCGATTTCCGATACGATAGCGGGGTTCGATGGGTTTCGTGCCTCGAACAGCTCCGTGACACGGGGAAGACCGCCCGTGATGTCGCCTGCCTTACCGAATGCACGTGGTATCTTGATAAGGGTGTCGCCGGCCTTTATCTTGGCATTTTCCTTTACTACGACGTGAGCACCCACAGGCAGGTTGTACTGCTTGACCTCGTTGCCGTCATTGTCGAGAATTCGGATGACGGGGTTTTTGGTCTTGTCACGGCTTTCGATGATGACCTTTTCGCGGAGACCGGTCTGTTCGTCGGACTCGTCGCGGAATGTGACACCTTCGGTGAGATTTTCGAATGCAATCTTACCGTCGTATTCCGATATGATGACTGCGTTGAACGGATCCCATTCGCAGATTACATCGCCGTTCTGTACCTCGTCGCCGTCGAACTTGAACAGATGCGCACCGTAGGGGAGGTTGTGCGTATAGAGCACGATGTCCGTATGGTTGTCGATGATACGCATCTCGGAGAGTCGGCTGACAACAATGTTGACTGTTTCGCCATCCTTGTCGGTATGCTTGATAACCTTGAGGTCGTCTATTTCGAGACGGCCGCCATAGCGGGCGATAATCTGGTTGTCGACTGCCGAGCCGCTGGCCACACCACCGACGTGGAACGTACGGAGGGTAAGCTGCGTACCGGGCTCACCGATACTTTGTGCTGCAATGACACCGACGGCTTCGCCCTTCTGAACCATGCGACCCGTGGCGAGGTTGCGGCCGTAGCACTTGGCGCAGACACCGTGACGTGCCTCGCAGGTGAGTGCCGAACGGATTTCTACCTGTTCTATAGGCGACTTTTCGATTATCTCGGCAGCCTCTTCGGTAATCTCTTCGCCGGCGCGGACTATGATTTCGCCCGTGAGCGGGTGGATTACATCGTGGAGGGCAACGCGGCCGAGGATTTTTTCATAGAGTGTCTGTACAACGGCTTCGTTACGCTTGGTCGCGGTGGCAGTAAGACCACGGAGAGTGCCGCAGTCCTCTTCGTTGACGATAACGTCGTTTGCAACGTCCACCAGACGGCGGGTAAGATAACCCGCATCGGCCGTCTTGAGTGCGGTATCCGCGAGACCCTTACGGGCACCGTGGGTGGAGATGAAGTATTCCAGCACCGAAAGACCCTCCTTGAAGTTCGAGAGAATAGGGTTCTCGATGACCTGACCGCCCTCTGCACCTGACTTCTGCGGCTTGGCCATAAGACCACGCATACCGGAGAGCTGTCGTATCTGCTCGCGTGAACCACGGGCGCCGGAGTCAAGCATCATGAATACAGGGTTGAAGCCGTCCATATCCGCTTCGAGCTGGCGCGACACGGTCTCGGTAAGTTCCGAGTTTACACGGGTCCAGATGTCGATGACCTGGTTGTAGCGTTCGTTGTTGGTGATGAAGCCCATGTTGTAGCTTTCGTACACCTCGTCCACCTTTTCGTAACCGTCCTTGACGAGCTGCTCTTTCTCCTTGGGGATGAGCACCGCGTCGAGGTTGAACGACAGACCGCCCTTGAATGCCATCTGGTAACCGAGGGCCTTGATGTCGTCAAGGAATACGGCTGCCTTGTCGGCACCTGCCTTCTTCATGACGACGCCGATGATATCTCGCAGGTTCTTCTTCTTGAGAAGGGTATTGATGTAACCCACCTCCTTCGGAACCACCTGGTTGAAGATGATACGGCCAATCGTTGTATCTTTTATGAGTTCGCGCTTCGGGTTTCCTTCCTCGTCTACGGTATCGACCATTACGCTGACCTTGGCGTGCAGGTCGGCACGGCCTTCGTTGTAGGCGATGATAGCCTCTTCCGGACCGTAGAATACGAGACCTTCACCCTTTGCTCCAGGTTTCGGTTTGGTGATGTAGTACAGGCCGAGAACCATGTCCTGCGAAGGCACGGTAATAGGCGCACCGTTTGCAGGGTTAAGGATGTTGTGCGAACCGAGCATGAGTATCTGTGCCTCGAGTACTGCGGCATTGCCGAGCGGAAGGTGTACAGCCATCTGGTCACCGTCGAAGTCGGCGTTGAATGCCGTACATGCCAGCGGGTGGAGCTGTATTGCCTTGCCCTCGATGAGCTTGGGCTGGAATGCCTGAATACCGAGCCTGTGAAGCGTAGGAGCACGGTTCAGAAGCACCGGATGTCCCTTTATCACATTCTCGAGGATATCCCATATTACGGGGTCTTTCCTGTCGATGATTTTCTTTGCCGACTTCACGGTCTTCACGATGCCGCGTTCGATGAGCTTGCGGATGATGAACGGTTTGTAGAGTTCCGCCGCCATATCCTTCGGGATACCCATCTCGTGCATCTTGAGTTCCGGACCCACGACGATGACCGAACGTGCGGAGTAGTCCACACGCTTACCGAGAAGGTTCTGGCGGAAGCGGCCCTGCTTGCCCTTGAGACTGTCGCTGAGCGATTTCAGCGGGCGGTTGCTTTCCGACTTCACGGCGCTGGTCTTGCGCGAGTTGTCGAAGAGGCTGTCTACGGCCTCCTGCAGCATACGCTTTTCGTTTCGGAGTATGACTTCCGGAGCCTTTATTTCGATAAGCCTTTTCAGACGGTTGTTGCGGATGATTACCCTGCGGTAGAGGTCATTGAGGTCCGAGGTGGCGAAACGTCCGCCGTCGAGCGGCACGAGAGGCCTCAGTTCCGGCGGAATGACCGGAATGACCTTGAGTACCATCCATTCGGGCTTGTTCACATCGCGCGACTCGCGGAAGGCCTCGATAATGTGAAGCCTCTTGAAGGCCTCGGTCTTGCGCTGCTGCGAAGTCTCCGTGCTGGCCTTGTGACGCAGGGAGTAGGAGAGCGAGTCGAGGTCGAGCCTGCGGAGCATGAGGTCTATAGCCTCCGCACCCATGAGCGCGATGAACTTGTTCGGGTCGTTGTCGTCGAGCTGGGCATTCCCCTTGGGGAGCTGGGCCACGATGTCGAGGTATTCCTTTTCGGCGAGGAGGTCTTTTTCAGACACTCCGAGTTCTGCAGCGGCACCTGGCTGGACAACGATGTAGCGTTCATAGTATATGACTGCGTCGAGCATCTTTGTGGGGATGCCGAGCAGATAGCCTATCTTCGAAGGAAGCGAACGGAAATACCAGATGTGCACAACGGGCACCACGAGCGATATATGGCCCATGCGTTCCCTGCGCACCTTCTTTTCGGTCACCTCCACACCGCACCTGTCGCAGACGATGCCCTTGTAGCGGATGCGTTTGTATTTGCCGCAGTGGCACTCGTAATCCTTTACCGGACCGAATATCCTTTCGCAGAAAAGACCGTCGCGTTCGGGTTTGTAGGTACGGTAGTTTATGGTTTCGGGTTTCAGAACCTCACCGCTCGAATTTTCGAGTATCTCCTCTGGGGAGGCAAGACCTATCGAGATTTTGCTGAAGTTCGAAAGTTTGTTGTCTTTTTTGACTGGCATATCTTTTTCTATCTAAATTATCCGACATGCGGAGGAGCGTTGCCGTCACCTCCGGCTTTTCCCGGCCGGTTGCCGGGTCATGTCCTCCCGCCGAAGGTTAATTCCTCCGGCGGGAGTCATAAAGCCTGCTATTCCAGTTTGACGCTCAGTGCCAGACCACGGAGTTCGTGGAGCAGCACGTTGAGCGATTCGGGAATGCCCGCCGGCGGGAGATTGTCGCCCTTGACGATGGCCTCGTAAGCCTTTGCACGGCCCGTGACGTCATCACTCTTTATGGTAAGTATCTCCTGCAGGATATTGGCGGCGCCGAATGCCTCAAGCGCCCACACCTCCATCTCTCCGAACCTCTGGCCACCGAACTGAGCCTTACCGCCGAGCGGCTGCTGTGTGATGAGCGAGTACGGGCCTATGGAACGGGCGTGCATCTTGTCGTCAATCATGTGGCCGAGTTTCAGCATGTAAATCACGCCTACCGTAGCCGGCTGGTCGAACTGTTCGCCCGTACCGCCGTCACGCAGGTAGGTGCGGCCGCTGCGCGGCACGCCTGCCTTGGCCGTATATTCGTTTATCTCGTCGAGGGTAGCACCGTCGAAGATAGGTGTTGCGAACTTGATGCCGAGTTCCTTGCCGGCCCAACCCAGTACGGTCTCGTAAATCTGACCGAGGTTCATTCGGGACGGCACACCCAGCGGGTTCAGCACGATGTCCACAATGGTGCCGTCGTCGAGGAACGGCATGTCTTCATCACGTACCACCTTGGCAACGATACCCTTGTTACCGTGGCGGCCTGCCATCTTGTCGCCCACTTTCAGCTTGCGCTTCTTGGCGATGTAGACCTTGGCGAGCTGGATGATGCCGGCCGGCAGTTCGTCACCGTTGGTGAGGTTGTACTTTTCGCGTTTTACCTTGGCGTCAAGTTCCTTGTACTTGATGATGTAGTTGTTTATGGTCTGTCCTACGAGGCGGTCGATATGTTCGTCGCCTACCCAACGCTCCGTGGTGAGGTCGAGGTAGTTGATTTCTTCGAGCATTTTGCGTGAGAACCTGGTTCCCTTCGGGAATATCTCGGCTCCGAGATAATCCTTTATACCCTGCGTAGTGCGGTCCTTGAGCAGAGTCCAGAGCTTGTCGACGAGTATGCCCTTCAGTTCGCCGGCATCTGCCGCAAACTGTGCGTCGAGCTTGTCGAGCTGCATCTTTTCGGCCTGTTTGCCCTTCTTGTTGTCCTTGTTAACACGGCTGAAGAGCTTCTTGTCGATTACGACACCGTAGAGCGACGGCTGGGCCTTGAGCGAAGCGTCCTTCACGTCGCCTGCCTTGTCGCCGAATATGGCGCGGAGAAGTTTTTCTTCAGGGCTGGGGTCGCTTTCGCCCTTCGGGGTAATTTTGCCTATGAGGATGTCGCCCGGCTTCACATTTGCTCCTACACGGATGATACCGTTTTCGTCGAGGTCTTTCGTAGCATCTTCGCTGACGTTGGGTATATCGGAGGTGAGCTCCTCCATACCGCGCTTCGTCTCGCGCACCTCCATGATGTATTCATCGACGTGTACCGAAGTGAAGAGGTCTTCACGAACAAGACGTTCCGAAATCACGATGGCATCCTCGAAGTTGTAACCCTTCCAGGGCATGAACGCCACCTTGAGGTTGCGGCCGAGGGCGAGTTCGCCGTTGTCGGTCGAGTAGCCTTCGGTAAGTATCTGGCCTTTGGTCACCTTTTCGCCCTGCATTACTGTTGGGCGGAGTGTGATGGACATGTTCTGGTTTGTCTTGCGGTAACGCGGCAGTATATAGGTTGTAACCTCCGGGTCGAAGCTTACGAGTTTTTCGTCTTCGGTGCGTTCGTAGCGAACCTGTATCTGCTGTGCATCGGCAAACACCACTTCGCCTTCCTTTTCCGCAACTATGTGTATGCGGCTGTCCCTCATCATCTCCGATTCGAGGCCTGTACCCACGATGGGGGCTTCAGGGTTTATGAGAGGCACTGCCTGACGCATCATGTTCGAACCCATGAGGGCACGGTTCGCGTCATCGTGTTCGAGGAACGGGATGAGGCTTGCCGCAATTGATGCAATCTGGTTGGGGGCAACGTCCACGAGGTTAACCTGCTCGGCGGTAACGGTCGGGAAGTCGGCCTCTACACGGGCCTTTATGCGGTCCGGATTGAGGAAGTTTCCTTCGTTGTCGATGCCGGCGGTGGCCTGGGCTATGACGAGGCCTTCCTCTTCTTCAGCGCTCAGATATACGATATCCTCGTTTTTGACATCCACCTTGCCGTCAGTTACCTTGCGGTACGGTGTTTCGATGAAGCCCATGTCGCTCACCTTGGCGTAGACGCAAAGCGACGATATAAGACCGATGTTCGGGCCTTCAGGGGTTTCGATCGGGCAGAGGCGGCCGTAGTGGGTATAGTGTACGTCTCGCACTTCGAAACCTGCCCTGTCTCGCGACAGACCGCCGGGGCCGAGGGCCGACAGACGGCGCTTGTGTGTCATTTCGGCCAGTGGGTTAATCTGGTCCATGAACTGCGACAGCTGGTTGGTGCCGAAGAAGGAGTTGATGACGCTCGACAGCGTTTTTGCGTTGATGAGGTCAATCGGGGTGAACACCTCGTTGTCGCGGACATTCATCCTTTCGCGTATGGTGCGTGCCATGCGCACGAAACCTACCGAGAACTGGTTGGCAAGCTGTTCTCCTACGGTCCTTACACGACGGTTGCTGAGGTGGTCGATATCGTCGACATCGGCTTTCGAGTTGATGAGCGAAATGAGGTACTTGATAATGGCTATCATGTCCTCCTTTGTCAGCACTCTGATTTCAGGGTCTATGTCGAGCGACAGTTTCTTGTTTATCCTGAAACGGCCCACATCGCCGAGGTCATAACGCTTGTCCGAGAAGAACAGTTTGTCGATGACGTCGCGGGCTGTGGCTTCATCCGGCGGCTCCGAGTTGCGCAGCTGCCTGTATATGTATACCACTGCTTCCTTTTCGGAGTTGCAGGGGTCTTTCTGCAGGGTGTTGTATATGATTGAATAGTCGTTGCTGTTAGCGCTTTCCTTGTGGAGGAGAATGCTTTTGGCACCGCTATCTATAATCTTGTCTATGTCGTCGGCTTCGAGTACCGTTTCGCGGTCGATGATAACATCGTTACGCTCGATGGATACAACTTCGCCGGTGTCCTCATCAACAAAGTCCTCTACCCATGTGCTCAATACCCTTGCGGCGAGTTTGCGGCCCACAGCTTTCTTGAGGTTTGCTCGGTTGACCTTCACTTCGTCCGCGAGGTCGAAGATTTCCAGTATCTGCTGGTCGTTTTCGTAACCGATTGCCCTGAGGAGGGTGGTGACGGGGAGCTTTTTCTTACGGTCGATGTAGGCGTACATCACATTATTGATGTCCGTAGCGAACTCTATCCATGAACCCTTGAACGGAATGATACGGGCCGAATAGAGTTTCGTTCCGTTTGTATGTACGCTCTGGCCGAAGAATACGCCTGGCGAACGGTGCAGCTGCGACACGATGACTCGTTCAGCGCCGTTGATTACGAACGTACCCCTCGGGGTCATGTAGGGTATGGTACCGAAGTAAACGTCCTGGACCTCGGTGTCGAAATCTTCGTGTTCGGGGTCTGTGCAGTACAGTTTCAGTTTCGCCTTGAGCGGTACGCTGTACGTGAGGCCGCGTTCGAGACACTCCTCTATGGAGTAGCGCGGCGGATCGATATAGTAATCGATGAATTCCAGGACGAAATTGTTCCTCGTGTCGGTTATCGGGAAGTTCTCCATGAACACCTTGTAGAGTCCCTCGTTCTTGCGGTTCTCTGCGGTGGTGTCGAGCTGGAAGAAGTCATGGAATGATTTGAGCTGTATCTCCAGAAAATCGGGATATGGCATCCTGTTTTTCACGGAAGAAAAGCTAATTCTCGGGGTATTTGTTTTTAAGGACATGTAACAAATATGTTTTTGAGTTGGACCCGCCGCTGCATGCGTTGCGTGCGGGTAGCACATTTTGGACCAGGAGCCGCCGCCCGTCCCCGATGGACGGATTGCGCGGGCTGTTGCCTTTTCATGCGCATTGTGTTGCTTGCCTTGCACATGTGCGGGGTAGTTGTCCCGCGGCTTTTGACCTGGCGTTTCTCGACACAGAAAGCGGCCTCAGCCGCATCCTAGTATCGTCTGTCCGTAGACATTGCCTGCATTGTTCGTGTCAGGACATTGTCTGTTTTTATCTCTTTGGGCGACCGGTGTCCCCGTGCCGCTCTGCTTTGCAGTCATGAAAGACTGCCGCTTGATGCCTGCTATTCGGAGGGTTTGTGCAACCCTCGCGGAAAATGCCTTCGGAGGCTGTTTCGGAAGCCTGCGTAGGCTTTTCCAGTTTCCGCACCGTAGAATTTCTGAAGTTGCGGATAAAATAACGGCAAAAGGTATAGAGCCTGTTCCCAGACTCTATACCTGAATATTTTGGACTGGAAGTATAAACTACTTGAGTTCAACTTCAGCGCCTGCTTCTTCGAGCTGTGCCTTGATGGACTCAGCCTCTTCCTTGGAAACACCTTCCTTGATAGCCTTGGGAGCGCCATCTACGAGGTCCTTAGCTTCTTTCAGGCCGAGACCGGTAATCTCCTTAACGACCTTGATAACTGCTACCTTGGCCTGGCCGGCGTTGGTGAGCACAACGTTGTAGGTAGATTTTTCGGCTGCACCGCCTTCAGCTGCACCTGCAGCGGGAGCGGCTGCTACTGCTACTGCAGCGGCTGCGGGTTCGATGCCGTACTCGTCCTTCAGGATAGCGGCCAATTCGGTTACTTCCTTAACTGTCAGGTTTACCAACTCTTCAGCTAATTTCTTGATGTCTGCCATTGTTGTATTGATTATTTGTTTTTAATGTTTTTGTTAATTGTTTGCTGCTTGGGCGCAGCGGGCCTTTACGCCGCCAGTGCCGGCCTCATGCAGCTTTCCGCTAATTGTTCCTCTCTTCGAGGGCTTTTACGATACCTGCAACCTTTTGGCCTGCAGCACCGGAGAGAGCCGAAATAACGTTCTTTGCCGGCGACTGGAGCAGACCGATGATATCCCCGATAAGTTCTTCGCGGCTCTTGATGGCTACGAGCATGTCGAGGTTCTGGTCACCTACATATATGCAGTCTTCTACAAATGCGGCCTTGAGTACGGGTTTGCCAAGCGGGTTGCTCTTGCGGAACTCCTTGATAACCTGTGCCGGAGCCTTGTTGACTGCGGAGAACATAATCGACGTGGAACCGTTGAGAACCTTCGAGAGCTGCTCGTCTGCCTTGTTTGTGGCTTCGAGAGCCTTTTCGAAGAGTGTGTTCTTAACGACCATCAGGCTTACTTCCTTCTCGAAGCATTTGCGACGGAGGGCAGCAGTCTGCTCTGCGTTGAGGTCGGCTATGTCGGTTATGTAGAAATGCGGATATTCGTTGAGTTTAGCGGCCAGCGACTCTATAACCTGTCTTTTTTCTTCCCTGTTCATTGTCGTCGGAATTTTTATTTCGTGTCAATAGATTTGGGATCTATCTGCAAGCCGCAGCTCATTGTCGATGAGAGATAGATGCTGAGGATATAGGAACCCTTAGCAGCGGACGGTTTCAACTTCACTATGGTACCGAGGAACTCTTTTGCATTTTCTGCAATCTGTTCTGCGGTGAACGAAGTCTTGCCTATTGAAGAGTGGATGATACCGTACTTGTCTACTTTAAAGTCGATTTTACCGGCTTTCACCTCTTTTACCGCCTTGCCTACTTCCATTGTAACCGTACCGGTTTTGGGGTTAGGCATAAGACCGCGCGGGCCGAGGATACGACCGAGCGCACCTACTTTTGCCATTACGTTCGGGGTAGTGATGATGACGTCTACGTCAGTCCAACCGCCCTTGATTTTCTCGATGTATTCGTCGAGACCTACGTAATCGGCTCCGGCCTCTTTTGCTTCGTTCTCCTTGTCGGGGGTGCAAAGCACGAGTACCCTAACTGTTTTACCTGTACCGTGAGGCAGGGTCACTACGCCCCTGACCATCTGGTTTGCCTTGCGGGGGTCAACACCCAAGCGGACGTCCATATCGACAGACGCATCGAATTTCGTAAAGGTAATCTCCTTCAGAAGTTCGGCGGCTTCACTCAGCTTGTAGGCTTTGTTCGGCTCCACCTTCGCAAGCATTGCTTTTTGATTTTTGGTCAGCTTACTCATCTTCGTTTATTCAATTACTTCTTTTCAGGAAATTCGCCTACGATGCTAACGCCCATGCTGCGTGCTGTACCGGCAACCATGCGCATTGCGGATTCAAGGGTGAAGCAGTTCATATCGCTCATCTTGTCTTTGGCGATGGCTTCAACCTGCTCCCATGTGAGCTGACCTACCTTCTTACGGTTCGGTTCAGCGGATGCGGTGCTGATTTTGGCTGCTTCCTTGATCTGAACGGCTACAGGCGGCTGTTTTACAACGAAGTCGAAGGACTTATCGCTGTATACGGTGATAATTACCGGCAATACCTTACCAGCCTTGTCCTGGGTGCGCGCATTGAACTGCTTGCAGAAGTCCATGATATTGACTCCCTTCGAACCGAGCGCGGGACCCACGGGGGGTGAAGGATTTGCGGCACCACCTTTGATCTGCAATTTAATAAATGCAGCAACCTCTTTTGCCATAGTTTTCCTTGTTAATTACTCTTTTTCAACTTGCATGAAACTCAACTCCATAGGAGTCTTGCGTCCGAATATCTTCACGGAGACTGTCAGTTTCTTCCGGTCGTTGTCCACGGCTTCTATGATACCGGAAAAGCTCGAGAACGGGCCATCGGTGACTTTCACCGTTTCGCCGACCACGAACGGAACTTCGTTCTCCTCTTCCCCTTCACTCAATTCGTCGACCCTGCCAAGGATACGCGCCACTTCCTGCGGACGGAGCGGCGTGGCAATCATGCGCTTGCTGTCCTCTTTGGAATCGCCGAGGAAGCCGAGTACGTTAGGGGTATTGCGGAGGACATACGGAACTTCGCCCACCATTGCTGCTTCTACAAGTACGTAGCCGGGATACGATACCCTCTCCTTGCTTATCTTCTTCCCGTTCCGGATGGAGTAAACCTTTTCCGTGGGGATAAGCACTTGCGAAATGTACTCTTCAAGGCGGGAGTTGTGGACCATTGTTTCAATGTACTCCTTAACCTTTTTCTCCTTTCCGCCGACGGCGCGTATCACGTACCACTGCTTGGGTTCTTTTTCACTCATAATCTGTAACCTGATTAATCAATGAATAATTACCTTGCGAGATACTTGTAAACGACTTTCATTATATTTTCGAAAGAGAGGTCCATTGCCAGTATGACTACAGCGAATATCAAGGAAGCTACCATGACGGTAATTGCTAAACTCTGCAGTTCCTTTACCGACGTCCATGTAACCTTCTGAACCAGCTCTGAATAGGCGTTTTTGAAATAACGTATAAGTCTTTTCATACTTATCTCTTGTTTGGCAGGGATAGAGAGATTCGAACTCCCATCAACGGTTTTGGAGACCGCTATTCTACCCTTGAACTATATCCCTATGAAATAGGGCCGGATTCCAACCGGCTGTCCGGCCCTACTTTGTGTGCCTTTGCGGTTTTGCCGCTGGGCTATGCGAGTATTACTCGATAATCTTGGTAATCTGACCTGCACCTACCGTACGGCCACCTTCACGGATAGCGAAGCGGAGACCTACGTTGATAGCAACCGGGTAGATGAGCTCAACGGTGATGGTGGTGTTGTCACCAGGCATTACCATATCTACGCCCTCCGGAAGATGAACTTCACCGGTTACGTCAAGGGTACGGAGGTAGAACTGCGGACGATACTTGTTGTGGAACGGAGTGTGACGGCCGCCTTCGTCTTTCTTCAGGATATAAACCTCGGCCTCGAACTTGGTGTGAGGAGTGATGGAGCCCGGCTTTGCAACGACCATACCGCGCTTAACATCCTTCTTGTCGATACCACGCATGAGAAGACCTACGTTGTCGCCTGCTTCACCTTCGTCGAGGAGCTTGCGGAACATTTCCACACCTGTACAGGTCGAGGTGAGGGGCTTGTCGCCGTGACCGATGATTTCAACCGGATCACCTACGTGGATTACACCGGTTTCGATACGACCGGTAAGAACGGTACCACGGCCGGTAATCGAGAACACGTCTTCAACAGGCATAAGGAACGGCTTGTCGACCTGACGCGGAGGCAGCGGGATATAGGTATCTACTGCATCCATGAGTTCCATTACCTTCTCTTCCCACTTCGGTTCGCCGTTGAGTGCGCCGAGTGCAGAACCCCTGATGATAGGAGCGTTGTCACCGTCGTAGTTGTAGAAGTTGAGCAGGTCACGGAGTTCCATTTCCACGAGGTCGAGCATTTCTGCATCGTCCACCATGTCCACCTTGTTCATGAAGACTACAATCTTAGGAACGTTTACCTGACGAGCGAGGAGCACGTGCTCACGGGTCTGGGGCATAGGACCGTCGGTTGCAGCCACAACGAGGATGGCACCGTCCATCTGAGCGGCACCGGTTACCATGTTCTTCACATAGTCGGCGTGTCCGGGGCAGTCAACGTGTGCATAGTGACGGGTGGCTGTCTGGTATTCTACGTGGGCAGTGTTAATCGTTATACCACGTTCCTTTTCCTCGGGAGCGTTATCGATAGAATCGAAGCTGCGAAGTTCCGAAAGGCCTTTCTTTGCAAGTACGGTAGTAATTGCGGCAGTAAGGGTGGTTTTACCGTGGTCAACGTGACCAATCGTACCGATGTTCACGTGCGGCTTGGACCTGTCAAATTTCTCTTTTGCCATAATTTGATAGTTATTAAGGATTTAATTCTTAAAAAAATTCTCTTTTCATGCGCTTCGGGCTTTCCGCATGTTGACAGCCATGCCTGCCAGACGCATAAACCCGGCCGTAAGGGCGTAATTATTCCCTTCAGACCGGAAAATTCCGTGCACCCCTCTGCAAAATACAGCGATATGAAAACGCCTCTATTCCAACAGCGACATTGTCGCCGGCACTTTCACACCACTTGACTCTTTCGCCCCGATTGCGCAGTTCCTGCAACGGCATACGCAGTCGGGCGGACTGCATGTATTGGAGCGGAAGACGAGGCTCAAACTCGCGACCCTCAGCTTGGAAGGCTGATGCTCTATCAACTGAGCTACTTCCGCTTGTTGGTAAAGGTTGCCGCCCGCCTTTGCGGCAACACGGGCCTTTACTAAAGCCACTTCGGCTTCGTGGGAGGAGATGGATTCGAACCACCGAAGGTATAAACCAGCAGATTTACAGTCTGCCCCATTTGGCCACTCTGGTATCCTCCCGATATTTTAAAGACGTTTCCCTTGTTCGTGTCTCGATTGTTGGAGCCGATGGAGGGATTCGAACCCCCGACCAGCTGATTACAAATCAGCTGCTCTGGCCAACTGAGCTACATCGGCATTATACGGGACTACAAAGGTAGCAATAATTTTTTACTGTGCAAAAATTATTTAAAAAACGTCCTGTGCGACTCAAAATACAAAGAACTGCGTTCCGGCTGCCTTGAGACCGTCTCGTGACGGAGGTTATCGCCTCTGCATGCCGGTCTTTTGAGCAATTCGCCCGCAAAAGTACTATAGTTTTGTAAAATAACAAATAATGTACCGATTTTTTTCGGAAGAAAATTATCCGCATCCGGTTGTCGCGTATGCGGGATTGCCCGGGTAGGTAGGACCTGTTGCATATGAAGAAACGCGGGAGTGGATATCGTAAGAAAATAATGCTTATATTCGCATATATAATAAAAATACAAGCAAAGTTTATTAACCTTATAAATAGTTATGTTATGAAAAAGATTTTCGTTTCTCTGGCAGTGCTGTTTGCCTGCGCGGCAACCGCATTCGCTCAACCCGTTAAGGGCGACATGATGATTAAAGGCAGTATAGGCCTGAGTGTTGATGGCAGCATTCCTTATGAAGAGCTGGGAGTAAAGTATTCCGATGCCAATAACAGCATATCGGTGGCTCCGTCGTTTGAGTATTTCCTCTCGGATAACTTTTCGATTGGCGGTACCGTATATGTAAATTCTATTTGGACGCGTAACAAAGCGGTTAGCGATCCGAATAAAATTGTGGCAAGAGACGGCATCACGGAGTTTAGCATAGGTTTCAACGCCAATTATTATATCCGCATGACAGACAGGCTTTATTTGTCGTTGAACGGTTTTCTCGGATATTACAATATCGCAAACAGAAGTATGATGAACACCAATGGCAGCAAGGAAATAACAAAGAATAGCGGCAATTTTGCCTTACTGTCTGTAACCCCGACATTGAACTATTTCATAAACAATAACTGGATGCTGACCGCGTCTGTCGGCAATGTGGCTGCAGCTATCGGCAAGGGACCTGCATCAAGCAAGGCAAACAACTATTATTTGAATGCTGATTTTGGTACGATTACCCTCGGTGTCGGTTATAAGTTCTAATTCGGATATTGACTGAATTTTGCAGCAGGCATGGCCGCAAGGACGTGCCTGCTTTTTTTGTCGCTTCACGCAGGTTCGCCCTAACCCTATATGGTTCCTGACTGGAATTGTCGGCGTGCGATGTGGTCGTACCGACGGGCGAATTGCGACGGGTAAAATAAAACGGACGGGCCATTTGGTGGGACCCGTCCGTTTTGCGTGTATCCTTGTCGGCTTATTCGGCCATGAGGATTTCGAGTATCTTGATTGCTGCAGTGGCAATCGGGGTGCCCGGGCCGAAGATGGCGGCGGCACCGTCAGCATAAAGTTCCTCGTAGTCCTGTGCGGGGATTACACCGCCGACGATAACTACGATATCTTCACGGCCGAGCTTCTTGAGCTCTTCTATAATCTGCGGAACCAGTGTGAGGTGGCCTGCTGCGAGCGACGATACACCCACTACGTGAACGTCGTTCTCCACGGCTTCCTTGGCTGCTTCTGCGGGGGTCTGGAACAGCGGGCCCATGTCCACGTCGAAGCCTATGTCGGCATAGCCGGTTGCAACAACCTTTGCGCCACGGTCGTGACCGTCCTGGCCGAGCTTGGCAATCATGATACGCGGCTGGCGTCCTTCCTTGCGGGCGAACTCCTCGGCCATAGCCTTGGCTTTCGCAAAATTCGGATCTGTTTTCACTTCGCTTGAATATACTCCAGAGATTGAACGTATTACGGCTTTGTAGCGGCCTACGACAACTTCGCATGCATCGGATATTTCACCCAGCGTAGCACGGACCTTGGCGGCCTCTACGGCAAGTTCCAGCAGATTGCCCTTACCGCTCTTCACGCATTCGGTGATTGCGGCGAGCGCCTTCTGTACGTCGGCTTCGTTGCGGTTTGCGCGGAGTTCCTTGAGACGCTTTATCTGTGCTTCGCGTACGGCGGTGTTGTCTACGGCGAGGATGTCAATCGGGTCTTCCTTCGGCAGACGGTACTTGTTCACGCCGACAATGATTTCCTGGCCGGAGTCGATATGTGCCTGCTTGCGGGCGGCAGCTTCTTCGATACGCATTTTCGGGATACCGGTTTCGATAGCCTTGGCCATACCGCCGAGACTTTCGATTTCCTGAATGTGCTCCCAGGCCTTGTGTGCGATTTCGTTGGTGAGTGCCTCCACATAGTAGGAACCTGCCCACGGGTCAACTTCCCTTGTGATATTGGTTTCCTCCTGGATGTATATCTGAGTATTGCGTGCAATACGGGCCGAGAAGTCGGTCGGGAGAGCGATAGCCTCGTCGAGGGCATTGGTGTGCAGCGACTGGGTGTGACCGAGAGCTGCGCCCATGGCTTCGATTGCGGTACGAGCCACGTTGTTGAACGGGTCCTGTTCGGTGAGTGACCAACCCGATGTCTGGCAGTGTGTACGCAGAGCCATGGATTTCGGGTTCTTCGGGTTGAACTGGCTGACAATCTTTGCCCAAAGGAGCCTTGCGGCACGCATCTTGGCGATTTCCATGAAGTGGTTCATGCCGACGCCCCAGAAGAAGGAGAGACGCGGTGCGAACTGGTCTACGCTCATGCCTGCATTGATGCCGGCGCGGATGTATTCCAGACCGTCTGCCAAGGTGTATGCCAGCTCAATGTCGGCGGTGGCGCCGGCCTCCTGCATGTGGTATCCGGAGATGGATATGGAGTTGAACTTGGGCATGTTCTTGGCCGTGTATTCGAAGATGTCGGCTATAATCCTCATCGAGAATTCAGGCGGATATATATAGGTGTTGCGCACCATGAACTCCTTGAGAATGTCGTTCTGGATTGTACCTGCCATCTGGTCGAGGCGTACACCCTGTTCGAGACCCGACACTATGTAGAATGCCAGGATGGGAAGTACGGCGCCGTTCATGGTCATTGACACCGACATCTGGTCGAGCGGAATGCCGTCGAAGAGAACTTTCATGTCCTCTACGGAGCATATAGATACACCGGCCTTGCCGACGTCGCCTACTACGCGTGGATGGTCAGCGTCATATCCGCGGTGTGTCGCCAGGTCGAACGCCACCGAGAGACCCTTCTGGCCGGAAGCGAGGTTGCGGCGGTAGAAGGCATTGCTTTCCTCGGCTGTCGAGAAGCCTGCATACTGGCGTATTGTCCACGGGCGCATAACGTACATTGTGCTGTACGGGCCGCGCAGGAACGGGGCGATACCGGCTGCATAGTTGAGGTGTTCGAGCCCTTCGAGGTCTTTTTCTGTGTAGGTTCCCTTTACGGGTATCTGTTCAGCGGTCATCCATGTGCTTTCGCCGTGGCCGCCTTTTCCGGCATGGCAGCATTTTGCGGGCCCGCCTTCGTATGTTATGTCTGAAAATTTTGCTCTCATCGTTCTGCTGCTTTTAGATTCCGAGTTCTTTTACGTAGCCCCTGAGGGTTTCGAGCACGTTGCTCTTTACGCTGATGAAGCGGTTTATGCCCTGAGCTTCGAGTTCGGCCTGCGATGCCGGTGCACCGGCAACCACGAATATGGCCTTGTCGCCGATGAGTTCTTTTGCCTTGGGGGCAAGAGTTGCGTAGTCGTCGTCGGCTGCGCAGATTACAACGATTTCGGCTCCCGACTTCAGAGCTGCTTCGGCGCCTTCCTCTACGGAGTGGAAGAAGGTGTTGTCCACTACGCGGATGCCTGCGCATGCGAAGAAGTTGCAGGAGAACTGCGAACGTGCACGGGCCATGGCGAGCGTGCCGCATGTGAGCATGAATGCGCGCGGTGTCTTGCCGCTGCGGTCAACCTTGAGGCGGAGCTGTTCGAAGGCCATGCCGCCGCGGTAGGGGCGGAGAACCTTGCCGTCGCATGCTGCCGGAGTGATGCACTCTTCGGTTACGGCCTTGTCGGCAGTTTCGTTGAAGTTGGGATATTGGTTTGTGCCGAGGAGCACGATGCGGCGGGTTGCCACGGCGTTGTCCTTTGCTTCGGCCGATGCCTTGACTGCGTCGGGGATGAAGCCTTCGCGGAAGGCTGCAACGTAACCGCCGCGTTCCTCTACCTGCTTGAAGAGGTTCCATGCCTGTTCGGCGATGCTCTTGGTGAGGTTTTCGATGTAGTACGAACCGCCTGCGGGGTCGACAACGTTGTCGAAGTGCGACTCTTTCTTGAGCAGTAGCTGAACGTTGCGTGCGATACGCGAGGAGAATTCGGTGGGAGTTTCGTATGCCGTGTCGAACGGGCGAACTTCGAGGGAGTGTACGCCTGCAAGGGCTGCACTCATGGCCTCGGTAGTGCCGCGGAGCATGTTCACATACGGGTCGTACGCCGTGATGTTCCATTCGGAGGTTACGGCGTGCACGAACATTTTGCGTGCGCAGCCGTCGGCATATGCGTTCACGATGTTGGCCCAAAGCATACGGCCGGCACGGAACTTGGCCATTTCCATGAAATAGTTGGAACTTACCGCCATGGAGAAGCGAATGGTCCTTGCTGCCTGTTCGGCTGTGAGACCTGCATCCATGAGGCCTGCCATGTATTCATGACCTGCGGCGAGGGTGAATGCGAGTTCCTGTGTTATTGTCGAACCGCTGTCCTGGAATTTTTCGCCCGATACGCTGATGAATCTTGCCTTGTTCCACTTCGAGAACCTGTTCACAAGTTCTGCAATTGTCTTGTAACAGCCGGTGCCGTCGTCGCCATTGCAGAAAACGCCGTTGAGCGACAGCTGCCTGATAATCGGGTCGAAGCCGAAGAATACGCGGAACTTGTCGGGGTCGGCTCCCTGTGCTTCGGCTGCCGCGAATACCTTTGCGGGCAGTTCTGCATCGGGTTTGCCGCTGAATGCGAGTTCCGTGGTGTTGAGGTCCAAACCTTTGAGGAGCGTAGCGATCTGTGCTGCGTCGAGTTTTTCGGGCAGGTCGAAGCCTATCGACTCGGCACCTGCTTCGATTGCGTGCAGTGCGAAACGGTTGGCTTCAGCAGCATCCTTCACGCATATTGTTTCGTGAATGCGCCACTGGTTGTTGCACTTGTTGCCCCTGACGTACGGGAATTCACCGCTCTTTTTGCCGAGGTATTCGATGCCTTTCAAGTCCTCGGCCCTGTAATACGGGCGGACGTTGAAACCCTCGGTCGTCTTCCATACCAGTTTCTTCTGGTAGTCGGCGCCTTTCAGGTCTGCCATAATCGCGGCTTCCCATTGTTCGGTAGTCACCGGAGGGAATTGCGAGAACAGCTTCTCTTCCGTGTTGTTTGCCATGATGTTCGTATTTCAGTTAAATATGTAGTAGCTTGTTGGAATATGCTTCCCTTCAACCTACAAAGTTATGAACTTTTTCGATAGGGTTGATGAAATTTGATAAAATGCGTTGCTTTGCATCTCTTGCGGGTATGTTTTTATTCTTTCGGATGGTGCGGACCGTGGGTATGTACGGGTTGTTTCCTTCAGCCGCCGGCAGGTGTAAATGCTGCTTGGCGTGTGATAACCGCATCTTTATTCGTATATTTGCAAATATAACATTTTAAACTGAAAATCATATGGCTTTGGTTGCGTGTCCCGAGTGCGGAGCAATGGTGTCCGACAAGGCATCATGCTGCACGAAGTGCGGATGTCCCCTGCAGGGTGGCAGGTTGGGGCAGCCCGAACAGCGTCGCGATGCACCGGAGCGGGTTGTGATGGTGGAGCAGCCTAAAGGCAACGGCGTTGGGGTTGCCGGATTTGTGCTTTCAGTTCTGGCGCTGTTGTTTTCGTGGGCTCCCGTAGCTGGATGGCTTATATGGCTGTTGGGCTTCATCCTGTCGCTTGTGGGTATGTTCCGGCGACCCAGGGGGCTGGCGGTAGCGGGTTTCATACTCTCCATAATAGGCATACTGCTTATATGCATATTCTTCGGGGCCATTGTTTCTTTGGCGATGTCGGATTAATTTTAGTATTGTGGCTTATGTACGGCAGTCTCAGGGAATTTGTCGATATTCTGGAAAAGGAAGGTGAACTTGTGCGGGTCGGGACATTCGTGGATCCCGTTGAGGAGATGGCGGAAATTGCCGACCGAGTAGTGAAGGCGGGCGGCAAGGCTCTGCTGTTCGAGAATACGGGTACGGGATTTCCCGTGGCCATGAACCTGTTCGGATCGGACCGGCGCATGGCACTTGCTCTCGGTGCTGCGACGCTCGACGAGGTGCCTGCAAGGATAGACCGTCTGGTTTCTGCAGCCATATCGCCGAAGGGGACGCTTGGCGAGAAACTGGCCATGCTGCCGGTTTTGGGCGAAGCATCGAGGTGGTTTCCGAAAAAGGTTCGGGGGCGCGGCGAGTGCCAGCAGGTGGTGCTGGAAGGGGACGGTGCGCGTCTGGGGGCATTGCCGGTGCTGAAGTGCTGGCCTGCCGACGGAGGACGCTTCGTGACGCTGCCGATGGTGAATACCGTCGACCCGGATACGGGGATACGCAACGTCGGTATGTACCGCATGCAGCTTTTAGGCGACCGTGAAACGGGCATGCACTGGCACATGCACAAGACCGGTGCGCGTCATTACGAGGCGTACCGTCGTGCCGGACGCCGCATGCCGGTCAGCGTATGTCTGGGAGGGGATCCTGTCTATACGTATGCGGCAACGGCTCCGCTCCCCGACGGGGTGGATGAATATCTGCTGGCAGGGTTCCTGCGCGGCAGGCCGGTCAGGCTTGTGCGCTGTCTGACGAATGACCTGTACGTGCCGTCCGACTGTGATTTCGTTATAGAGGGATATGTCGACCCTGCAGAGGCGAAAGTGGTGGAGGGACCGTTCGGCGACCATACGGGGTTCTATTCGCTTGAGGACATGTATCCCGTATTCCATGTTACGGCCATTACCCACAGGCGCGATGCCGTATGGCCGGCTACGGTGGTCGGAATTCCCGTTCAGGAGGACTACTATATTGCCAAGGCAACGGAAAAGATATTTCTTGCCCCCATAAGGCTGGTGATGCAGCCCGACCTGGAGGAACTTTACATGCCTGCTGCAGGTGTGGCACACAACCTTGCCGTGGTGGGTATGCGGTCGCGCTATCCTGGTCATGTAAGGCAGACGGTGTCGTCGCTGTGGGGCGCGGGACAGATGATGTTCAATAAATACATGCTTGTGGCGCCTGCCGGAGCGAATGTGCGTGATGAGTCTGTTGTGGCGTCACTCGTGCGCGGTTCCGATTTGAAGCGGGCGGCAATAGCGGGCGAAGGACCGCTCGATGTGCTTGACCATGCCGCGGCTGCGACAGGTTACGGAGGCAAACTTGCCTTTGACCTTACCGGAGCAGAGTCCGATGCCGTCATGCCGCCGCTGGGCGATATGACTGCAGCGGGAGGCATAGGGCAATGGATGACCGACCTTTACGGCGAATGGGGTGTGGTGGCACTGTTTGCGGAGCCGGATACGGATGCAGACATGTCGGCTTTCGTCGTACGCAACTGTCCGCAGGCCCGTGCCGTAGCGCTGTTCGACAGCGCGGCGTACGGTTTGTCGGGTGAGGAGTTGCTGTGGCTTGCCACGGCCAATACGGATGCCTCCCGTGACGTATCTTTCTGCGGCAGCGTGCTGCTGGCCGATGCGAGGACAAAACTCGCCGGAGAGGAAGGCTGTCCGTCTCGTTTCCCGAACCCGACCGTTGCATCGGAAGAGATTGCCCGCAGGGTCGATGAAAGATGGGCGGAGTATGGGCTGGGAGAGTTTATACCTTCGCCGTCGGAAAAGTATCGTAAGTTGCAGCGTTCTTCGGGGGCTGCAGTATAGCGTTGGCGAATGAAGCAGGGCAGGGAGCGTAAGTGGCGTTTCTCGTCACGGGAGTGTCGCGGACTGTTGGTGCTGGTACCGGTGGTGGTAATACTCGCATGGCTCGTGACGGAGGCGGTGCATCCCCGCTTCGGCGACAGTACCCGTCTGTTGGGTGATGCCATGGTCGAAGAAAATAATCGCACCTCGGATACCCCCGTTGTTTGTGAACTGTCACCGTTCGACCCTAATACAGTAACATATGAAGAGCTGCGTACGCTGGGGTTTGACAGGCGTACGTCTGCGGGCATAGTTAAATACCGTGCTGCCGGCAAGGTTTTTGCCATACCGGAGGATTTTGCCACATGCTACGGCGTGACAGATTCGGCATATGCCCGTCTGAAACCATATATAACCATAGGAGAGGAGTATCGGCTGCGTCCGCATGTAGCGGAGCCTGCTGTCGGGGCCGCAGTGCGCGATACGGTTGAATGTCTTTGGCCGTTTGACCCCAATGCGCTCGGCGAGGACGGTTTTGTGGCGCTGGGCTTCACGCCGCGTCAGGCGCGTACAATAATTAATTTTCGCGAGGCATGCGGCGGTTTCGACAGTGCGGAAGAGTTCTCGCGCTGTTATGCCGTGTCGGAGGAGATGTTCGGACGTCTCAAGAATTATATATGTATTGCTGAACGCCGTCCCGACAGTACAGCGGTTGGCGCGATTACCGCGATTACCGCTGTCGTTGAGCAGGGCGTGAGCCTGCCGCTGGAATTGAACGGGGCTGACAGCGTGTCGCTCGATGCCGTTCCGGGTATCGGTGGCATTACCGCCGCGGTCATAATACGTTACAGGGAGAGGCTCGGCGGATACTGCCGTAAGGAGCAGGTTCTCGAAACTGGCGTCGTTACTGAACGCAACTGGGAGAGAATGCGCGAACAAATTTATGCGGATAGTTGTGCAATTCAAAAAATTGATATTAACTTTGCGGCTCCGAACGCTGTTGCGGAACATCCGTACATTACGCCGCGAATGCTGCGGCGGATATTGCGCAACAGGCAATTGAAAGGAGGTTGGAGTACTATTGAGGATATGACAGAAGACAATACGTTGACGAAAGAGGAAGCTGCAAGGCTCGCCCCGTATCTTCATTTTGGTACCACACCTTCGGGACATTAGTTGTCGGTACCGCTCCCTGCGCCGGAGCAATGGCGCGCAAAACCGAATTTCAAAACAATTTAAATAGTTACTGCAATGATTATCATGCCTGTAAAGGAGGGCGAAAACATAGAAAGGGCCCTTAAGAAGTTCAAACGCAAATACGAAAGGACCGGCGTCCTGAAGGAACTCCGTCGCCGTCAGTACTTCACCAAGCCGTCGGTGGTTAAGCGTGAGCAGAAAATCCACGCCGTTTACGTGGAACAGCTCCACCGTCAGGACGAGGAGTAGTATTCTGCGCAGAAACTGCATATGGAGCGGGGGATTGCAAAGAGGCAGTTCCCCGTTTCTTTTTGCACACGATGGCATCAAATTACTGCCGCGCATGGCTGCCGTGTCGTAAATTTATGCTATCTTTATCACATGTTCGGCATATGTGCGCCGGAGTTGTATGTAAACAGGTTATGTCTGTGAACCGCAATATGTTCAGATACGTGTCGAATGCGTTGGCCGGTATCCGCAGCAGGATGCCGCTGGGATATTCGCTGTGGGTCATTGTCGCCGTCAAGTTGTTCATCATGTTCGCCGTACTGCGGCTGTTCTTTTTCCCCGACTTTCTCGGCAGCCGGTTTTCCTCCGATGAGGAGCGGGCGGAGTATGTGGGCGGCGAGCTGGTGGTACGCGGACAGTAAATGTTGTTTAACGAATATAAATTCAAATGGAATTCCTGACCGCTTCATTAGTAGGATGGTCGCGTGCGCAGTTTGCCATGACGGCCATGTACCATTGGGTCTTCGTGCCGCTGACTCTCGGGCTGGGTGTCATCATGGCCATCATGGAGACCCTTTATGTACGTACGGGCAAGGAGGAGTGGAAAACGGCTGCCAAGTTCTGGATGCGTCTTTTCGGCATCAACTTTGCGTTTGGCGTCGCCACTGGTCTCGTGCTCGAATTCCAGTTCGGCACCAACTGGTCGAATTACAGCTGGTTTGTCGGTGATATTTTCGGTGCCCCGCTGGCTATCGAGGCAATTCTCGCCTTTTTCATGGAGGCCACATTCATCTCGCTCATGTTTTTCGGCTGGAAAAAGCTGAAACCCGGCGCCCACCTTGCATCCACATGGCTCACCGTGCTGGGTGCAACAATATCGGCGCTCTGGATACTCGTGGCAAACGCATGGATGCAGCTTCCGGTAGGTATGGAATTCAATCCCGATACGGTGCGCAACGAAATGGACGACTTCTGGTCGATACTTCTTTCTCCCGTGGCCATCAACAAGTTTTCGCATACGGTTCTGTCCGGTTGGGTGCTGGGCGGACTTTTCGTGACGGGCATCAGCGGATGGTTCATGTTGCGTCGCAGGCATGCCGATTTCGCCCTGCGGAGCATGCGCGTGGGGACGGTGTTCGGTCTTGTAGCTTCGCTGCTCGTGTTGAGCACGGGTCATATGTCTGCCTATAACGTGGCTCACTACCAGCCTATGAAACTGGCTGCAATGGAGGCGCATTACGAGGGGTACGAAGGTGTGGAACTTGTTGGTGTGGGTTTGCTCAATCCCGACAAGCAGTCATGGGATGACGGCGTGCAGCCTGTCGTAGGGCGCATAGCGTTCCCGAAGATGCTTTCGTTCCTCGGCTTTTCCGACTTCAACGCCTTTGTTCCCGGCATACGCGACATAATAGAGGGCGGTTATGTACAGCCCGACGGCAGTGTGGCATTGTCGTTCGAGGAGAAACATGAACGCGGCAAACTCGCCATACAGGCTTTGGCCGATTACCGCAGGGCCATGGCGAATGGTGACACGGAAGCCGCTGCCGTATATAAGGAGCAGTTGAGGCAGAATTATGCATATTTCGGTTACGGATATATAGATGCTCCGGAGGGTTTGATACCTCCCGTAGGACTTACCTTCTATTCGTTCCGAGGTATGGTGATACTCGGCGGATGGTTCCTGCTGCTGTTTGCGGTGCTGGGTTTCATGGCATGGAGGCGCGACATCACACGCTGCCGTTGGATGTTGTGGGCTGCACTGATTACCATCCCGTTCGGATATCTGGCCGGAGAGTTTGGCTGGGTTGTTGCCGAAGTGGGCCGTCAGCCGTGGGCGATACAGGACATCCTTCCCGTTCAGGCTGCCATATCGAGCATATCGGCCGAGTCGGTAAAACTGACATTCTTCATATTCCTCGTGCTGTTCACCGTCCTTTTTGTGGCTGAACTCCGGATAATGGTGCGTCAGATAAAGAAGGGGCCGGAGGTACAGGACGATGCATGCGGAACGGATAATGTGAAAACTGAAAAATAGTGAGTCATGATAACTTATACATTCTTGCAGCACTATTGGTGGTTTCTGATATCGCTGCTCGGAGGAGTGCTCTCATTTCTGCTGTTTGTGCAGGGCGGGCAGTCGATGCTCTTTTCGCTTCCGCGCAGCGAGGGGCAAAAAAACATAATGGTGTCAATTCTCGGCCGTAAGTGGGAGTATACATTCACCACGCTTGTCACGTTCGGCGGTGCCCTCTTCGCCTCCTTCCCGTTGTTCTATTCCACGAGTTTCGGCGGCGCATACTGGCTCTGGATGCTGATACTGCTGTCGTTCGTACTGCAGGCCGTGTCGTACGAATTCCGCAGGCGTCCGGGCAACGTGTTCGGCACGAAAACATACGACGTATTCCTGTTTATCAACGGACTGCTCGGTACGCTGCTTGTCGGTGTGGTTGTCGGTACGTTCTTCTCCGGAGCCGACTTTACCGTGGCGCGTAACAATATCACCGACATAGGGTCGCCCGTGATAAGCCGCTGGAACAACGGCTGGCACGGACTCGAGGCTGTCGTGCAGCCGCGCAACCTGGTGCTCGGCATTGCCGTGTTTTTCCTTGCGCGTACATTAGCGCTGCTGCTGTTCATCAACCGTTCCGGCGATGATGAACTGACGACCCGCAGCCGCCGGATGCTTTGGTACAATGCGGTGCCGTTCGTAGTCTTCTTCGTGGCTTTTGTGGTGTGGACATTTCTCGCTGAAGGTTATGCTGTCGATGACGCGGGGCATGTGTACATTCAGAAATACAAGTATTTCACCAATATGGTGGAAATGCCTGCCGTCGGAGTATGTTTTCTGCTTGGCGTTCTTGCCGTACTTTACGGTATTGTCAGGACGCTGGCGTGCGGCAACGTTCGCAACGGTATATGGTTCTCCGGCACGGGTACTGTTGTGACCGTGACATGCCTGCTCCTTGCGGCTGGATATAACGGTACGGCATTCTATCCTTCTACGGCCGACCTGCAAAGTTCGCTGACGATAGGGAATGCGTCATCGAGCATGTTTACCCTGCAGGTGATGTCGGTGGTGTCGCTTTTGATACCTTTCGTGCTGGCCTACATATTTTATGCATGGCGTTCGCTTGAACGCGGGCATACCACGGCGGAAGATGCCGAAAACGACGGTCATCCGTGATGCCGGAGTTCTGTATGGTATTGAAGCCTTAAGGGCGGCTTTTTTGTTTTTGCAACGTATATTGTCGTTTTCTGCACGATATTTGCATATATAATTAAATATACAGATATTGTGTAATTAAAAAATATATCGCTTATGAAACTGAAAATATTTGTCTCCGCAATGCTGGCTGCCATGGCTGTGGCCGTGCCACAGCCGACAGAGGCATGTACCGGCATTACACTCAGGTCAGGTGATGGTGCGTATATCGTGGCACGTACCATAGAGTGGGGCGGCAGCAACCTGAACAGTCAGTATGTGATAGTGCCGCGCGGCCATGTGCAGCAGTCCTATACTCCGAGCGGCATTGACGGTTTACGGTTTGCGGCCGTTTACGGCTATGTGGGATTTGCCGTAGAGCAAAAGGAATTTGTGGCCGAAGGTATCAATGAAGTGGGACTGTCTGCAGGCCTGTTCTATTTTCCCGGCTACGGAGAGTATGAGGAGTTCGATACGGCTGCCAAGTCATCGAGCATTGCCGACCTGCAGCTGGTACCGTGGATACTCGGTTCGTGCAGAACCGTTGACGAGGTGAAGGAGGCGGTTTCAAAGGTTCATGTCATAGCCATATATCCGGGGGCATCGACTGTGCACTGGCGCTTTTCCGACCAGTCTGGACGTCAGGTTGTGCTTGAAATTATCGATGGCAGGCCGGTGTTCTATGAGAACGAGCTCGGCGTATTGACAAACTCTCCCGATTTTAACTGGCAGATTACCAATCTTAATAACTATGTGAACCTTTATCCTGGAGCTGCCTCGGTGCAGGATTTCGGAGCGATAAAGCTGGCTCCGTTCGGTGCCGGCAGCGGCATGCTCGGTATTCCTGGCGATGTGACTCCTCCGTCGCGTTTCGTAAGAGCGGCATTTTTCCAAACTTCAGCCCCCCAGCAGGAGAGCGCCGTTGAGACTGTCGTGCAGTGCTTCCATATACTCAACAATTTCGACATTCCGATAGGTGTCGAGACCTTGAAGGGAGATAAGGCAGCCGATATTCCCAGCGCAACGCAGTGGACCGCTGTGTCGGATGTGACCAACAGGATAATATACTACCGTACGATGTACAACAGTTCTGTCCGCAGCATCGACCTTGCGTCCATAGATTTTGCCAAGGTCAGGTATCGTGCCGAGCCGCTCGATAAGGTAGCAATGGAACCGATTACCGCAATCAAAATCAGATAAACAGTTTTCGGCTGATATAACCGAGGGCCACGCCATAAAGGCGTGGCCCTCTTTCGTTTTAGGATTGGGTAGGGAACGTTGCGGCTGCGGAGCCGTTATTCTATTTCGAGGTCGAGTTCGCGGCGCAACTCATCGAGCGCTGCATTCTTGCTTCGCAGGTGAGCGAGCTTGTCTTCCGGTTTTACGGGGCGTATGGCTCCTTTGTCCTCGCGCACCTCTACGGATATTTCGACTGTTCCGTTGAGACTGGCTTTTTCGCACAGCAGCGATATGATTTCCTTCTGGTGCTGCACGATGTCGTCACGCAGAAGCGTTGTGGGTACCGTTATTCCGATGCGGTTGCCGGATACGTGCATTGACGAAAACGCCGAGGCAAACCGTGGTCTGTGGCGGTTTAGTTCCGATATGAATGCGTTGCGTGCCGCCGCTATTTTCTGTTCGCTTTCAGGGTCTATGCCTTGTGGCATGCGCGCTCCTGGTTTGTCATGCTGGTCGGAATTTTTGGTGCCGCCTTTAAGAATGCTCGAAATCGAAACACCGGATATGGATGTCCGACCGGCAGGATGACCTGTTGACGGCTGGTGTATCTGTGCGGCCTGTTGCGGCTGTGTGCGGCTTTCGGGGACAGACTGTGATATCTGTATCGTCTGTGCCGGATATTGCGGGACGGCTTCATGTTGTGCAGTGGAGGATTGACTCGGAGCAGTCTGCGGCGTGTGTTGCGGCGGCTGCTCCTGATGTAGCGATGCTGCCTGTTGCCGTGCCTGAGACGGTGCGGTCTGCTGCGGAGGCGTCGTTGGGCGGGGCTGCGGCGCATCAGTTTGTCCTGCAAGAGGTGGAAGTGCGGGAGCTTCTGCCTCTAGACTATTTTTTTTTTGACCCATGCCGCACAGTTTCATGAGCCCGAGTTCTACATGCAGGCGCGAATTCGTAGCACCGCGAAGCGTGGAATCCACCGAATGGGTCAGGGCTATGGCGTTGAACAGAAATTCCGTGTCGAGTCCGGCACTTTGTGACTTGTAGCGTTCGAGCAGGTTTCCCGTTGCGTCGAGCAGTGGTGCTGTGGCAGGGTCCTTGCACATGAGCAGGTCGCGCAGGTGGGCGGCGAGACCGCCTGTGAATGTCTGTGCTGAAAATCCCTTGCGCAGCACCTCGTCGAAAAGCAGCAGTGCCGAACGGTAATTGCCTTCGGCTGCCAGTTTGGTGATGTTGAAATACGTGTCGTAATCGAGAACGTTGAGGGTGCGTGCCACCTCGCGGAAGTTGAGTGACGTGCCGCAGAATGCTACGGCCTTGTCGAACATGCTGAGTGCATCGCGCATGCCGCCGTCAGCCTTCGCCGCGATGAGGTTGAGCGATTCATCGTCGTATGATATGCCTTCCTTTTCGGCTATCTTTTTCAGATAGGCAACCCCATCCTCTACGCGTATGCGGTTGAAGTCGTAAATCTGGCAGCGCGACAGTATGGTGGGCAGTATCTTGTGCTTTTCGGTGGTTGCGAGGATAAAAATGGCATGAGCAGGCGGTTCCTCAAGGGTTTTGAGGAATGCGTTGAAGGCCGCCTGCGACAGCATGTGTACCTCGTCGATTATATAGACACTGTAATGACCTATCTGCGGAGGTATCCTGACCTGTTCGGTCAGCGAGCGGATGTCGTCCACCGAGTTGTTCGATGCGGCATCGAGTTCGTGGACATTGAGACTGCGTCCTTCGTTGAAGGAGCGGCACGATTCGCACTCTCCGCACGGTTCGCTGTCGTGCGGGTTGAGGCAGTTGATTGCCTTGGCGAATATTCGGGCGCAGGTAGTTTTACCCACTCCGCGCGGCCCGCAGAAAAGATAGGCATGGGCCAGCTGTCCGCGTGCTATGGCATTCTTTAGCGTGGAGGTTATGTGCGTCTGTCCCACCACGGTGTCGAATGTGGCGGGTCTGTACTTGCGTGCCGAAACTACAAAGTTGTCCATATTCCCTAAAATGCAAGGGCACGCCGCAGTGACGTACCCTTGCAAAAGTAATAAAAATATGCCATACCTGCCGCCGGTGGAAGGCTAAGTTTATTTTGCCCTGGCGGTGTAGATCCAAAGGTCGCTGTTGCGTCCGGCAAGTTCGCGTTTGCGTGCCTCGACTGTTTTGCGGTCGGTGGAACTGCATGCGCTTACCAGCGTGCGGCCATTGCCGAAATCTGCCTTGGTGTAGTTTGCACTGCCTATGCCGAGAGCGTCTTCGCGTATCATTCTGTCGGCATTGGACGGTGTGGAGAATACGCCCACAACAAGGTGGTAAACCGTTTCGGCCGGTGCGGATGTCATGGCGGCATAATTTTCCAATTGCTGCTGTATGGCATCTTCGGGTGCAATATCGGTTGCGGCGGCCGCCTCGCTTACGGTCTCTTCCGCCGCAGAGGCCGTGTCGAGTTCCTCGGCAACTTCCTCGAATGCCTCTTCTGCAGTGGACGGAGCAATGGTGCTTTCACCGCGCGATGCAGCAATCGTTTCCTCTGCTTCGGCAACATATTCCGGTGCAGGGCCGGCTGTGTCGCGTCCCATGACGAACTCGTTGATTGCTATCACGATTGTCATGATAAGGGCTGCGCCTGCAATGACTGCTGCGCCGACAAGGAACCTGTCGCGTGTGCCGTGGTGTCGCTTCACATCGATTGGCTGTGCCCCCTGCGGGTTTATGGTGTCGTGCAGCTCCACGGAAGGATAGAATATTCCTTCACGGAGTACTCCTACGCCGTTGATTTCTACTACACCGTCGGTATGTACGGCGTGTTCGAGCCAACGCAGATATTCTTCGTCCCGAGCGACAGTCGGATAGGCCGGATTTGCTTCCATCGAGAATACTATCCTGCTGTGCGGCGGGAGCAGCGATTTGGCGGATATGAATTCCGCTGCACACTGTTCCGTACGGAGCGAACCTATGTCAGGCAGATTAATGCCTCCGCCTGCGGCCAGTGCATCGAATATGGTTTTCTCTGTTTTGTTCATGGCTGTATATGGTTTTGCTGCGACGTCTGTGGCAAACATGCTGTCACGTTGCCATGTTATTTTCTGTTGTGCCTCTGCCTGCGGGCCTCTTCGTGTGCTGCCTTCCTTGCAGCGATGGCCTGTGCTTCGGCCAGCGGCATCGGGTTTTGCCTGTGCTTCAGTCCGTAGACTGTCATCACTATGCCTGCAATGATAAACGGCACGCTAAGCCACTGTCCCATGTTGAAGAACATGTCGGCTTCGAATGCCTCCTGGTCGTTCTTGACAAATTCTATGAGGAAGCGTGACAGGAAGATGCCTATCAGACCGATTCCAAACAGCAGTCCCGGATAGCGGCGCCCGGCATCGCGTCCATAGTAAAGGTAACACAGTATGCCGAACAGCACGATGTAAGCGAGAGCCTCGTAAATCTGTGTCGGATGGCTCGGCAGGCTGAATACGGGAGCGGCTCCATTCATCCACTCCCCGATGTTTTCGATGAAACGGAATGCCCACGGCTTGTCGGTCGGATGGCCGTATATCTCGTGGTTGAAAAGATTGCCGAGCCTAACGAATGCCCCTCCCACGGCCACCGGTATCATGATTCTGTCGAGTGACCACAGGTAAGGCATCCTGTTTCTGCGTGAGAACAGCCACAATCCTATAAGCAGGCCTATTGCTGCGCCGTGGCTGGCCATGCCTCCGTCGCGGAATGCCAGCAGCTTGAGCGGGTGCGACAGATAGAAGCCCGGTTCGTAGAACAGACAGTGACCGAGACGCGCACCGAGTATCGTGGCAATGGCGCCGTACAGGAAGATTGAGTCGGCAAGTTTGGCCGGAAGACCTTCGCGTTTGCAAAATTTGATGAAGAATATTTCACCCAATGCAATGGCTAAAGCCCACATGACACCGTACCAGCGGATGTCGAGGTCGCCGATGCGGATGAATGTCGGGTCGAAAGTCCATGTAACGGTTAGAAAGTGGTCGAGCATGTTAAAAAATTATTGTTTGTTGTCTCACGTATACGGCAAAGATAAGGTAAAATCCGTTCGGTAGTAGCTGTGGCTCGCTTTTGTGTCGACAAGGCAAGGCAGGAGAGGAGCAGACGGCTGTTCGGGCGGTTTGTGAAGTATGATAAAATGCCCTATATTTGCGGCAAAGGGACCTGTTGCTCCCGTTAACTTTTGATTGCTAACCATTTAAAAAAAGTATGATGAAAATGGATTTTCGCAACTGTCTTGCCGCTGTTGCTGTCCTTCCGCTGCTGTTGTCGGGGTGTGTGGATGACACATACGACCTGGGAAGGTACGACGGTTCGCAGGAGAACATCGTTGTCGGCGACGTGATAGAAACTCCTCCGGTCTCTGCCCGACTGACGTTCGAGGGATTGCTCGGCGGTATGGATGAGATAGAAAAGATACTTGCCGATAACGGCTATACAATGGATGATATAGGTCTTGTGGAAATGTTTCTTCCTCAGGATCTTTATCAGATGACAGTGCCGCTCGATGCGTCGTTCCTGTCTGAGGATGTCCTCGACATTATAGTTCCCGACAACAGTGAGGACAGGGTGACCCTGTCGCTCGGAGTGCACAGTACGTTGCCGATGTCGGTGTCACTGAACGTTGAGTTTCTCGATCGGAACGGTTTGATGGTAACTGCCTTTGAGGAGGTGGAGGTTCATAAGGTCGAGGAGGGTGAAGTGTTCGATGCATGGCAGGAACAGGACATCACGGAGCTTGTTAGCCGTTTTTCCGAAATTGCCAGCATCAAGTTGACCTTGCTCCGTCCGGATTTGGACAAAATCAAGTTCCTGCTTGAAAACTACCTCTATGTTGAGGCAAGGCTTAAGAAAGAGGGCGGTATCAACATTTCCGACCTCACCGGAATGTAGTATGTCGTAAAAGAGAATTGTCTATGAGAAAATTATACACTGCAATTGTTTGCATGTTGCTCGCTGTAGGTGCATCGGCGCAGCAGTACAGGACATCCTATTTCATGGAAGGCTCCACGGTGCGCGGGTATCTCAATCCTGCATTCCGTTCAGACAGGGGATATGTTTACATTCCCGTAATCGGTACAACCTCTCTCAACTTCAATTCGAATGCCCTTGCGCTCAATACCATATTCTATCCCACACAGGACGGACACCTCGTTTCCATACTTGACGATGCGGTAACCTGGGATATGATAGAGTCTAACCTTAAGAAGCAGAATACCATAGGTATTGACCTGCATACGGCACTGCTCGGCACGGGCTTCCATGTAGGCAGGGGGTTCGTTACCTTGGAGTTTGGGCTTGATGTGGACGGCGGCATAGGGCTTCCGAAAAGTTTTATTGAGTTTGTCAAACTCGGCTCGCAGTCATCGGTCGGCATGTATGACATGGGAGGCTTCATGGGCGGTACGGACATATGCATGAACATGTCGCTCGGCTATTCGCACCAGATAAACGACAACCTCACCGTAGGAGCACGTGTCAATTTCAAGGGCGGCATTGCCCGCATTAACATGAATTACGACCGGCTGAACGTGTCACTCAACGGTGACAGGTGGGCTGTTGACGCTGCAGGTACGGTGGAGGTGTGTCTCGATGGCGCCGCATCGCAGGTTGCAGTCGATGAGCAGGGCTATATAGATTTTGATAATTTCGACTTCGGGAACATGATTTCCGGAGTAAGGGGGTTTGCCGGTTTCGGCATGACGTTCGATTTAGGTGCGGAGTATATTCTGATGGAACGCATCAAATTGTCGGCGGCAATTCTCAATCTCGGTTTCATGAATTGGAGTGCGGAGAATACCGTACGCGGGGTTTCCGAGGCATCGTATGAATTCACGGGGCTGGTATATGACTACAATCCCGTTACCGGCGAATGGGATAATATAAGCGGCGAGGCATCTTTCGACTTCAGCGATTTTGCAAAGTTCAGAAAGGCCGACGGCAAGGCCAGAAGCAGGGTGTATCCAGGGTTTGTCCTCGGGGCCGAGTATGATGTGTTCGGCAACAATCTGTTCGGTGCCGGTGCGGTGTTCACTCATAACCGCAACGAATACGGCAAGCATACCGAACTTGCTCTTGCCGCTACAGTAAGACCTACGAGGTGGTTTACCGCTTCGCTGAACTGGACGCTCGGCAACTTCAAGAACATAGGTGACAATTTCTTCAATTCGTTCGGTTTCGCGCTCAACTTCCATCCGTCATGGGTGAACTTCTTTGTGGGTGCCGATTACCTGATGTTCAAGTTCAATCCGCAGGGTATTCCGGTCGGTCAGAAGGTGTTCAACGTGAATGTCGGTCTGTCGATACCTATCGGCAAGTCGCACTGCCGCGGCGACTATGACTGATTGTCAGCATAGCATTATATATAGGCAGAGCCGTATATCCATGGATATACGGCTCTGCCCGTTTTGAACCTGTCGTCGACTTTCAAAAAGTCGTCCGACATTTTTTTACTTGGCATATAATGCCTATATTTGCAGTCACAATGCGGATATGGCGTAATTGGTAGCCGCGTCAGACTTAGGATCTGGTGCCGAAAGGCGTGGGGGTTCGAGTCCCTTTATCCGCACAATGGGAGTCTTTTCCGAGGCTCCTTTTTTGTTGCTTGTTGTAGCGTCAGCGCAGGCAATCCTCGGCATAGAGGCTGTCTATGATGCCGTCGGCAAGTCCTATGGTGGGAACGAGTATCGTTTCAGCTCCGCTGTCGGCTGCAACTTCAAGGAATATGTCGCCGGCAAAGGTGATGACATCGGCCCTGTCGGGACGCATGCGGAATTTGGCTACGCGTTCTTCGGGCGTCATGCTCTTCAGAAGTTCATTGATTATAGAGAGTTTCCTGACCGACAGTTCGCCTTCTTCACCCGAAGCCTGCGGGGTGGACAGCTTGTACAACTTGTTGATGTTGCCGCCCGAACCGATGATGTACAGGTTGGGATATGAATCGGCAAAACGCTGCATGTCGCGGCGCAGACGCTGTACGGTGTCATCCGATACGGTCCCTTCGAGCAGACGGACGGTGCCTATGTTGTACGACCTTGAGCTGCGCAGTTCGCCGCCGCTGATTAGGCTTATTTCGGTGCTGCCGCCTCCTACGTCGACATAAATATAGTTCTTGTCCCTGTCGAGCAGCGCTTCGATGTGGGTGTCGTAAATGAGGCGTGCCTCGACGTTGCCGTCAATTATCTCGATATTTATACCTGTTTTGCGGCTTATCTCCTTGACAAGTTCGCAGCCGTTTGCCGCATCGCGCATGGCAGATGTGGCGCATGCACGGTAGCGTTTTACGTTGTATATGCGCATCAGCTGCTTGTATGCCTTGATGAGGCGCAGCAGGTTCTTGCCCTTTTCCCGCGATATCTCTCCTTTTGAAAAGGTGTCTTCGCCGAGCCTGAGCGGTACGCGGAGAAGTTGTTCCTTTACGAAAGTCGGGGCATCGCAGCCGGGTTCTATGCTCTTTATCAGCAGGCGTACGGCATTTGAACCTATGTCTATTGCTGCATATGTTACTTTTCGGTTGTCCATGGTGAGTGAGTGTATTTGCGTTATTGGCGGTTGCCGAACAGGAGGCGTCTGCGCGGGGCGGGGCGTTGTGCAGCCTGCTCCTTGTAATAGTCGTAAAGGGCATCCTGCGACCGTATGCCTTCCGTCCCTTCGGGTACTGTCCACGGCAGGTTACGTCCCGACCCATCGACCGTTCGACCTTGGAATGTGTCGCGGAGACCGTATTCCACGATGCGTTTAAGTTCATGGCGAATGTCGGTGTCGTTAACCGGTGCGAGCACTTCGATGCGGTTGTCGAGGTTGCGCGGCATCCAGTCGGCTGAGCCTATGTAGTATGCCTCCTTGCCTCCGTTGGCAAATATGAGTATGCGCGAGTGTTCGAGATAGCGGTCTATGATGCCATTGATGCGGATGTTGTCGCTCTTGCCAGGGATGCCTGTCACGAGCGAGCAGTTGCCCCTGACGAGCAGGTCTATCCTGACGCCTGCGGCCGAAGCCTCATACAGCTTCTTGACTATAGCCTTGTCGGTGATATGGTTCAGTTTGCCCATTATATAGGCCGGTTTGCCTTTGGCAGCATTTTCTATCTCCTTGTCGATGCGGGCAATCAGCTTGCGGCGCATGTCGTTCGGGGAGACAAGCAACTCCTTGAACTTTATCGGAACGTAGGGCTTCTCTATAAAGTCGAATACTGTGTTGACCTCGGCGACAAGCCTTTTGCGGGCCGTGAAGACAGCAACATCGGTATACTGTGCGGCATTGCCTTCGTGGAAGTTTCCGGTGCTTATGCAGGCAATGTCTCCCTTGCTGCTGCTGATATATACCAGTTTGGAGTGTACCTTGAGCCCCTCGATGCCGAATATGACGTTTATGCCGGCATCCTGCATCTGTTTGGACCAGTTGATGTTGGACTCCTCGTCGAAACGGGCCAGCAGTTCGATGACTACCGTTACCTTCTTGCCGTTGCTTGCTGCAGCCATAAGGGTTTTGACGACCTTGGAATTGCGTGCAAGACGGTACATGGTCATCTTTATCTCGGTAACATCGGGACTTATGGCTGCTTCGCGCAATACCCTCAGGAATGACGAAAAACTGTGGTATGGGTAGTGCAGGAACCGGTCCTTGATACGTATCGACTCGAGCATGCTGCCGGGTGAGGCGAATTCGGGTTTGAGTATTGGCTCGCGCTTCCCGTAACGCAGGGATGGCAAGCTGCAGTCGGGAAATCGCATGAGGTCCTTCATGTTGTGATAGCGACCGCCGGCCACCTGCGTGTCCCATTTGTCTATATGCAGCATTTGCGCTATGCTGCGCAGCATGTTGCGCGGCATGGCAGCATCGTATACCAGACGTATGGGTTCGCCCTTCTTGCGGCTTTTGACACCTTTGGCTATCTTTTGCATGACGCCGTTGCGGAGGTCGCTGTCGAGTTCCATTTCGGCATCCTTGGTGAACTTGAATGTGTAGGCACCTAACACCTTGTATGGGGTGCCGTCGAATATGAACGGCAGACAGAAGCGTATCACGTCATCGAGAAACATGATGCATTTGTGTCCGTCGGCATCGGGCAGTACCATGAAACGTCCGAACTCCTGTACGGGCAATTCTATGAGTGCATATTCTTCCTTCTCCTGAGTATTGCTTTCCGTGTCGAGCAGGTGCGCCGCAAGGTATATCACATCGTCTGACTGGTCTTCGAGCTGGCGGAAACGCGACAGCAACAGCGGATTTGTGGCACCGTTGAGTTTAGAGTTGTAGAACGAGCAGATGAAACTCTTCTGTTCGTCATTGAGCTGTGTCTCGTCCACGAGCCAGATGCCTTTCTGTTGCAGTTCGTCCTTGATATGTGCAAAGGCCGTTTCGAACTGGGCGGAGTATTCGGCATTGAGGCGCGTTATCTCCTTATACGTGTAGATGGCTGTCTTCTTTTCATTCTTGAACCCCTTTTCGTCATATTCTATGATACGGTTCTGTGTAGCCACCCTGACGCGGAAGAACTCATCCAGATTGTTGGAATATATGCCGAGGAAGCCGAAACGCTCGAGCAGAGGCACGTTTTCCTTCTCGGCTTCGAGGAGTATGCGCCGGTTGAAATACATCCAGCTGATGTCCCTTTCTATATAGTCTTTTGCCATACAATACTTCATGTTGCGGAGGTGTTGTTTTTAGGGCCTAAAGTTAGGCTTCCGCAAGCATTTATAAAGTTAAGAATTTATTACGAATATATTACCGTTTTGCCCGATTTGTTGTATGGCTGCTGTCCTGCGGGTAAGTACATATACGAAAGCCCCGCCGTAGGCTTTTCGGCTTTCGGCGGGGCTTTGGTGGCTGGCACCGGCTGCGGTGCTACCTGATTTCAATCTGGCGCATGTTTTTGCGTTTCTCCTCTTCGGTTCTTTTCGGAATTTCTATTGTCAGCACGCCGTTTTCCATCTTGGCGTTGATTTCGTCCACCTTGACATTGTCCGGCAGTATCATGCGCTGACGGAAACTGCTGTACGAGAACTCCCTGCGGAGATAGGTATGTTTCTTGCACTCCTTTTCGGGGCACTCTTCCTTCTCGCTCTTCTTCTCCATCGATACGGTGATTTCGTTGTCCTCGTTAATGTCGATTTTGAAGTCGTCGCGGGTGAGCCCCGGGGCTGCTATCTCTACCTTGTATTCCTTTTCGGTTTCTATAACGTTGACGGCAGGAGCCGTGGAGTTCCTTTTGTCAACCCATTCATTTCCGAAGAAATCGTCGAGCATACTCGGCAACCAGTTTTCATTCCTTCTAACAGGCATCATAGTTTTGTCCTCCTAAACTTTTAGTTGTTTTTATATCTTTTGCCGGCCGCTGTGGCCGTTCGAACTTTCGTCCGTACCCTTGGGTTTCGACCCGCAGGCATTATTGAATTTTGCAAAGAGTGTGCCATCCCTGTAAAAGTCGTTCTGGCTGTAAAATTGTCGCATGAATGATGACAGTTTGTCAGTGCAGGCGGACGGTTTACCGCGTGGCAGGCGTTTGACCACCTTCCTCATGCAATAATGGTGTAGGAGCTCTTCTGTTTATTAGTATCTTTGTGCCGTTACCATGGAAGAGACACAGCAGAACGTAATTTCGGTTAAGGAGCAGGTGGCGCTGCTTCCTACAACCCCGGGCGTGTATCAGTTTCTGAACCGCAGCGGGGAGGTGATATATGTGGGCAAGGCCAAAAACCTGCGCCGCAGGGTGTCGTCGTATTTCATGGAGTCGCGAGACCACGCTCCCAAAATAAAACTTATGGTACGTCAGATAGCGGAGCTGCGCCATATAGACGTGCCGACCGAGCAGGATGCCCTGCTGTTGGAGAATTCCCTCATCAAGACCATTCAGCCGCGCTACAATACTCTTCTGAAGGACGACAAGACCTATCCGTGGATTGTGATACGCAACGAGCCGTTTCCGAGGGTGATGTCCACGCGGCGTCTGATACGTGACGGGTCGCAGTATTTCGGCCCGTACTCTTCGGTAATGGTTCAGAAAAACATGCTTGAACTTGTGCATGGCATACACCAGTTGCGGACCTGTTCGCTTAACCTTTCTCCGGAGGCGATAGCGCGCGGCAAATACGGAGTCTGCCTCGAATATCATATCGGCAACTGCAAGGGCCCGTGTGCCGGTCATCAGAGCGAAGAGGATTACATGGCTGGCATAGAGCGTATTCGCAAGACGCTGCGCGGAGACCTTCGTTCCACGCGCGAGTATCTCATGCAGCAGATGAATGATGCTGCTGCGGAATTGAACTTCGAGGCGGCTGCCCACTACAAGAACCGTCTGGCTCTTCTGGACAACTACGAGAGCAAGTCGGTCATAGTAAGCAGCACACTGCGCAGGGTGGATGTTTTTTCGCTGCTCATGGACCCGGCGGCATCGGTGGCATATTGCAACTATGTGAAGGTGTCGGACGGTACGGTGGTGAACAGTTTCACCGTGCAGCTTTCGGTCGGCGCTGAAGCCGACGAGAAGGAGGTGCTGTCGAGGGCCATTTATGAAATAAGCGAACGCCTTTCGGGGCGGTTGGCTCATGAGGTTATCGTGCCGTTCCTGCCTGAAGAGGGACTGTTCGAAGGCGTGAAGTTTACTGTGCCTTCGAGGGGTGACAGGCTGCAGCTGCTCGAGTTCTCGCAGCGCAGTGCACGGCTTTACAGACTTGAAAAGTTGAAAAACCTTGAAATAAAGAACCCCCAGAAACATACCGACCGCCTCATGGAGGCGATGCGGCTTGCCCTGCATATGGACGTGCAGCCGCGTCACATAGAGTGTTTCGACAACTCCAATCTTCAGGGAACATATCCTGTGGCGTCGTGTGTGGTGTTCCGCGACGGCAAGCCTTCTCGCAAGGAGTACCGTCATTTCAATGTCAAAACTGTGGTAGGCCCCGACGACTTTGCGTCGATGCGCGAGATTGTGGGGCGTCGTTACAGCCGCCTGTTGGCCGAAGGCGGCGACTTGCCCGACCTTATAGTGGTCGATGGCGGTAAGGGACAGTTGAGTGCGGCATACGGCGTGTTGTGCGAACTGGGGCTTGAAGACCGCATAGCTATGATAGGCCTTGCCAAGCGTATCGAGGAGGTATTCTTCCCCAATGACCCCGATCCGTACTATCTCGACAAGACTGGCGAGCCGCTTAAAGTCATCATGCACATACGCGATGAGGCGCACCGTTTCGGTATTACGTTCCACCGCAACAAGCGTTCGGCCGGTTTTGTGCGTACGCAGCTCGAGGAGATAGAGGGCGTCGGAACCAAGACGGCCGACATGTTGCTGCGACGTTTCCGCAGTGTGGCCGGCATACGGAAGGCGTCGCTGGAGGAGTTGGCCGATGTGGTCGGGGAGTCGCGTGCACGAAAAGTTTACGCCCATTTTCACGACGGCGCAGATGAGCGGTCATAGGTGCGGCGAATAGCGCTATAGCAACTAATTATGCGCTGTCGGTCTGGATTTCACCCTTTTTGCGTATATTTGTACCATAGGAAACAATATCTTTTTCAATTATAGACACAGACATGGAAAGAATTAAATGCCTTATCATGGGCAGCGGCCCTGCCGGATATACGGCCGCAATATATACCGGACGTGCAAATCTCAGCCCCGTCCTTTACGAGGGTATGCTCAGCGGCGGCCAGCTTACCACCACCACCGAAATCGAGAACTTCCCCGGCTATCCTGAAGGCGTGACAGGTCCCCAGCTCATGGAAGACCTCCGCAAGCAGGCATCGCGTTTCGGCGTTGATATACGTACCGGCATCGTAACCGAGGTGGACACTGCAAAGTATCCGTTCGTTGTTACTATTGACGGTTCCACACAGGTTGAGGCTGAAGCCATCATCGTGGCCACCGGTGCATCGGCGCGTTACCTCGGACTTCCGTCGGAAAACAAGTTCAGGGGTATGGGTGTGAGCGCATGCGCAACCTGCGACGGTTTCTTCTACCGCAATCAGGATGTTGCCGTTGTGGGTGGCGGTGATACCGCATGCGAAGAGGCCAGCTACCTGTCGGGTATATGCAACAAGGTTTACATGATTGTACGCCGCAACGAACTCCGTGCAAGCCACATCATGCAGGAGAGGGTAAAATCGAACCCTAAAATCGAAATCCTTTTCGAACACCAGACCAAGGAGGTGCTCGGTGACGAGAACGGTGTGAACGGCGTGCTGCTTCGCAGGAACGACGGCGAGGAACGCCGCATCGATGTTACGGGCTTCTTCCTTGCAATTGGTCACCAGCCCAATACGGAAGTGTTCCGCGGCAAGCTCGAACTCAATCCGGAAGGCTACATCGTTACCAAGGATAACACCAGCCACACCAGCGTGGAGGGTATCTTTGCCGCCGGTGACGTTCGCGACCCGCGCTACCGTCAGGGTATCGTGGCTGCAGGCAGCGGCTGCATGGCGGCAATAGACTGCGAGAGGTATCTCATGCTCAGGGGCGACATCAAGTAATCCAGCGGCATGTTTAACATATAGCATATTTTATGCCGTCGATAGGCGAAATATTGAACATCAATTCCAGGGCAGCTTTCGAGAAGGCTGCCCTGGATGTATTCAGGGAGCAGGCTGAGAGGTGCGAACCATACCGCGACTATCTTGCAGCTGCAGGGATAGCCCCTGCGGAGATAGTGCATGCCGCAGACATACCGCACATGCCGATAGAACTTTTCAAAAGCCGCAGGGTGTATTGCGGTGAGGCCGAACCGGAGATTGTGTTCACCAGCAGTACGACTAGTGGCGATACCCCGTCGCGTCACTATGTGGAGCATCTCGAGAATTACCGGCGTACGCTTCGCAAGGCTTTTACGCTGTTTTACGGGGAACCGGAGCGGTGGTCATTCTATGCGTTGTTGCCGTGCTATCTGGAGCGCGAGGGGTCGTCGCTCGTGTGGATGGCCGACGACCTGATAAAGAGCGGTGGCGGCGGTTTTTTTCTTACCGAACATGAGGAACTGCTGCGCCGTATGGCGGTGGAGACGAAACCCAAAATCCTGCTCGGAGTAAGTTATGCCCTTTTGGATCTTGCGGAGGAGTATCGCCCGAAACTGGAGAATACGGTCGTCATGGAAACCGGCGGCATGAAGGGACGGCGCAGGGAAATGCCCAAGGAGGAGATGCATGCCGTTTTGTGCGAGGCGTTCGGGGTTGAGAAGATACATTCCGAATACGGCATGGCGGAACTGACTTCGCAGGCCTATTCCAAGGGCGATGGCATATTCCGTACGCCGCCGTGGATGCGAGTATCGGTGCGTGACTTCAACGACCCGTTCGAGCAGCTTCCTGCCGGACAGCGCGGCGGCATCAACATCACCGACCTTGCAAATCTGCATTCGTGTGCATTCATCGAAACGCAGGATGCCGGTGTCGTGTATCCCGACGGTTCGTTTTCTGTGCTCGGACGCATTGACCGCAGTCAGACCCGTGGCTGCAACCTGCTGGTAGATTGATTTTGTGAAACGGGGCTGCCGGCGCAGTCCCTCTTTTTGTATGGCCCGCAGTGGGCGGAGGTGTTTTAAAATGGCTTCATACAAAGCGCGCGGCATAGTGCTGCATACCATCAAATACGGCGATACATCGATGGTGGCCCATGTGCTTACCGATGTGTACGGCAGGCGCAGTTTTCTTGTGCAGGGCATCAGGAGCCGCAAGGGCAAGGGGAACAAGGCGGCCATGCTGCAACCCATGTTTCTGCTTGAGTTTGAGGGGATACCTTCGGTACATTCTCAGATGGACCGCATGAAGGATGTGGTGCTTCAGCCTCCCATGCACACCATTCCGTTCGATGTGCGCAAGAGTGCCATTTCGCTGTTTATGGCCGAGGTGCTGTACCGTCTGACACGTGATGCCGACCCCAATCCCGATTTGTTCGCGTTTATAAGCAGTTCGGTGGAAGCACTCGATCGAATGGAGTCGGGAGTGGCTAACTTTCATTTATGGTTTTTGGTGCAGTTGAGTGCCTTTTTGGGGTTCTATCCTGCCAACGAATATTCCGAAGGTGATTATTTCGATATTGTCGAGGGGGCGTTCGTCGGCATCAGGCCGGACCATGCGGTGGTCGTGAACCGCCCGAATACGACCCTGCTGGCTGAGCTTATGTCGTGCAGCTCGAGGGAGTTGGGGCAAATATCGCTTTCGCACGGTCAGCGTGCCGATTTTCTGACGTCACTGCTCGATTATTTCGATTATCATCTTGATAACGCCAGCCGCATACAGTCGGTGCGGATACTTGGTGAGATGTTTTGAAACCGTGTGTTTCGCGTACGGTGGGGGTATAAAGAGAAACGCTCCGAACATGATTGTTCGGAGCGTTTCCGTGTTTGAGCTGTTGACGAGGATTGAACTCGTGACCTCTTCCTTACCAAGGAAGTGCTCTACCACTGAGCTACAACAGCCTGCATGTCCCGTAGTTTCCTTCGGAAGCGGTGACAAAAGTAGTTATCATTTTCCTAATTTCCAACAATATCGTCAAGATATTTGCACAAATCCACGCCCTTTGCGGAAATGATGTTTCGGACTTTCGGCCTTGCACGGTCAGAAGAACCTGCAGTTGGCCGTGCTTCGGGCAGCCTTGTGACCTTCGGGGTTGTAAAGCGACTTCATGCTTGGATGTATTGAGTCGAATGCCGGCAGGAAGTCCTGCGGCACCACGTTTTCGGCCAGCAGTATGAACAGCGTGTCGTCGCCGGCTATCGTGCCGAGTACTTCATCGTAATCCTCGTTGTCTATCATCACGCCTATTGCCTTGGCATAACCGGCCTTGGTGCGGATGACTATGGTGTTTCCTGAGAAATCTATGTAGCGGATGTTGTCGATGACTGCCGACGACACCTTGGCCTGTTTGTGCTCTCCGTGTACCATCTCGGGCAACAGGTATACGTAGCCTTTTTCCGTATCGGGAGCCTTTATGGCACGCAATGCCTTCATATCGCGCGACAGGGTGCTCTGCGTTGCCTCTACGCCTGCGCGCCGCAGCCATTCGAGCAGTTCCTCCTGTGAGGAGATGCGCTTTGAAATGATTAGATGCCTTATGATGTCGAGTCTTTCCGATTTTCTGCTCATACAGCTTGTTGTGGGTTTGCTATATCTATACAAAGATAATGAAACGTTTTCAAATAATGTTATTTCACGGCATGTTAATATGCCGTCCGTGTAATTTTTGTGTGCCTGTGCCTGGCAGTGGTGCATGAAAAACGGGGACCCTGAGTCAGGGCCCCCGTCTGCTACATGAATGATTCCTAAATCCGGCTATCTGTGGGATAGCGCAAGTGAGGTTTTAGTTCTTGCTGTTCTCGGTCGACAGTATCGTGATGTCACCGGTTGCCTTGTAGTCGCCTATCTGCGGGATGTTGATTTCAACAACAGCCTTTTCAGAGGTGATGTCGCTCTGGAGTACATTGTTGCCGTTACCCCAAGTGATGGTGCTGTCTTCTATGCTGAGCTTGTCACCGGTAGCCAGAGTCTTGTCAAGGCTGTAGGTGAACGTTACACCCGACTCAGCTGTGATGTTGTACTTGGTGCTAGCAGCGTTAGTAAACGCACCCTCTTCGTAGATTACATCGCCGTCTACATCGGTGATGGTAACGTACTCTTCTACATTAACCTGATCAGTCTGTGCGGTGATGGTCTTGAGCGTCATCTCGTCGATAGTCACGATGAACGGGTTGGTGAAGCGTACTTCGTATTCCATTGTGCATTCCTCACCGTTTACGCACGGCAGCGACAGTTTCACACCGCAAGCCTTGTATGCTTCGCCTACTGCGAATTCGGTGGTCATTGCGATTGTCTGGTCATCCACATTGGTGCCGTTGAGCGCGAAGTCGAGGTATCCGGGCAGAATTTCAACCTTCATCTCATCACGGAGATGGTTGTCAGGAGCCTCGTAGTCTGCCAGGTAGTTGGTGAAGTGCTCGAGTACGTCGCTTTCGAGTACAAACTTACCTCCAACCAATTTGCCTGCTACAGCCACTGCATCGTCGGTACCCGGTACGAGATAGTATTCGCTGAGTGTCGGGAGTGCAGTCTTGTGGGTGATTTCGAACGACAGGTTGATTACGATATTCTTGTCCTGGAAGTTGTTCTTTGCAGGATAGGTTATCGTGATGTTCTTCTTGCCGAAGGTAGCGGTGTTGCGTACATTTACGGTAACCAGCGGAGTCGAAGTCTGATATTCGCTCGGGTCCTCGAATATGACTGTTACGCCTTCATATTCGCCTTCAATTTCACCTGCCTCGTACCTGTCTTTGAAGTTCTGTGCAGTCAGTCCGAGTTCGTCGAGAATTTCGCTGTTTACGAGATCCCATGCGTATTCGAATGTTTCACCGCGCGAAGCGTCGATTGTCGTGTACTCCATGTCTTCGAGAGTCCAGTCAACCTCGAGGTCGCCCTTCTCTTCGGGAGCTACTACGTCTTCGGTGATTTCCACCTTGATGTATGCGGTAGCAATGGTGATGCCGTCTACAGTGGCTTCAGCCTTGAATACCGGAGTACGGCCTACTGCAGCGGTACCGCCGTTGTCCAGCCATTCGCTGTTGACGCTGACAACGCCGTTGTCATCGATGGTGACGAACTTCTGCTGGTCGGTAGTGCCATCCTCGCCGAGATACTCGTCAACCTTTGTGAAGGTGTATTCTACCTTTATGCCTATGGTGGAGAGGAGGTCCTGAAGCTCTTCGTTCTCGTATGTCAGTACGATGTCGTTGAGGTCGAGTGTGCTGTCATACTTGAATGTAGCATCGGGCATACGCTCGTCATCGAGTGCGGGCAGCGAAGTCGGGTAAGCCTCGGCAGTCTCGCTCTCTTCCCAGTGATAGGTGTCGATGATCGAGAAGTCGCTCAACTCCGTAACGGCCACGGCAGCGTAGTCGGATACAATGTCTTCCGTTACGCTGTGCAGAGCCACGATAGCCTCCTCGTTGGCTTTCAATGCATCGAGGTCGTCTTTTGCAGCTACTGTGAATACCAGGCCGCCTTTGCCGTCGGGCACGATGGCATTGATGGAGAGCAGCGATGTGTTGTCATTCACCACACGGGTTTCAACTACTCGGTTGATGAATTCCCACTCTGTCATCTCTGTCGAAACCTTTGCATTCTGCGGGTTCATGCGGTAGGTCACGTCTGCATCGGTAGTCTTTATGAAGTCGCCTTCCTCGCCGATTATCGAATAGAAGTCGATAACGCCCATACCGAGATTGGTGTCGATAACCTCCGGAACGAATGCGATGGATTTCAAAACACCGAACAGGGAGATGCGTATCGGCTGGTCTTCCTCTGTGCCCTCTGCGTTATAGATGCAGAGACTGCCTGTTTCGGTATCGTAAACAGCAGTTAGAGTGCCTGTCGGAAGCCATCTGTCAGAGGTGATGGTGTCAGGCTTCTTCTGACCGGTAGCGCCGTCAATCTCTACCTTTACCCAATAGCCGTTAGCTTCGCCTTCAGTACCAGGGTAGTAGTAGATGGTGTCGCCATCAACACCAGGAGTGCCTTCCGGACCCTGTGGACCTTCCGGACCCTGTGGACCTTCCGGACCCTGTGGACCTTCCTGACCGCGAGAAGGTTTGCCGGTGTCTACGCCGTCAATGAACCAGTTGCCGTTCGAACCAATCTCTACAACGGAACCTGGTTTTCCATCCTGACCTGTGGCACCGGTATCGCCCTTATCGCCTTTGGCGCCATTCTTTATTTCATACTTCTGACCGTCGCTGAGGGTGATTGTTATACCGTTTTCCGACGGAGTTACGCTCGAGATGACCGCACCGCTTTCTATCTGCTGTTTCAGGGACGCAAGGTCGCCCTCTACTGCCGTAACGCGGTCACCCAAGCTCTGAATGTCGTCATCGTAGTTTTTGCACGATGTAGACATAAGTGATGTGCCTGCCATCAAGGCTCCGCACAATACCACACTTAGGAATTTCCTTTTCATGATAATTTTGTTTAGTGAGAAATGTTTTGATTTTTAATTGTTTAACCTTCTTTGATATGTTATGTTTCGTTGGGGCACATACATGATATGCCGGATAATGCCGTTACTTAATAGGTAACGGCAGGCGTAGTGCCAAATGATTGCACGCCAAACGAAAGCGGTACGAAGCTACATGTAGCTTCGTACCGCTTTCCCGTGTTTTGTGAGGATTGCCGTCCGTCAGCGACCGGCGGCATACCTTTTTATGTATGATATGACCTGTCTGTTGGCGTGGTCTATCTTTTCATCGCGGAAAGGTTTCAGGTAGGTTTCCGTAACGGCTATGGAGGAGTGGCCCATGGCTTCGGATATGATGCCTGGATGTATCTCGCAATAGTATGCCATGGTCGCCCATGTGTGCCGTGCCGTGTATGAACTGAGTGTGACGGAGCAGCCGCTTTGTTGCGACAGGGTTGAGAGCTGTCGGTTGAAGTGCCGGAGCGCACACTGGTATTCGTGATATGCCGCCTCGCTGCCTTCCGGACTTTGCAGGAACGGGAATAGGTATGGGGAGCGGTCGTTCGGGCTTGACAGCATCTCGATAAGGCGCAGTGCTTCGGGCTGCAGGGTGACGTTGAGATGTCTGCCCGTCTTGCGCCTGCGGTATTGCAGCGTGTCGCCCTGTATGTCGGACTTGCGCAGGTAGGCAAGGTCGACGAACGGTATTCCGCGCAGCAGAAACATCAGCCGCATGATGGCCTTGGCCCGTTCAAGGTCGCGGGGAAGCGGTGCGGGCGGGGTGTGCTCGCCTTGTCCGAGTAGCATGTGCGCATCTGCGCAGCCGAGGGCTTTCTTGCGTTCCGTGCGCACGGATGTGTGTACGTGTCGGAACAGGCGCGGAATATATTGCGCTTCACCTGCATCCACGGCTTTGTTGTAAACGGCCTTGATGACCTTCATGTATGTGGATACGGTATTCCAGCTGCGGTTTTGCCCGCGCAGGTATGTTTCGTAGTGTTTGAGCAGTTCTGGCGTCAGGTCGTTGAATGTGGTTTCATTGCCTGCAAAGCGCGCAAATGAATTGCCGGCACTTTTGTATATATGGGCTGTACCCCATTGGCCGTTTGAGCGCAGTTCCTGTACTGTGGCGGCCAACATTTCTGAAAATGTTTTCTTTGTCATGATATTACACTTTAATTCGATAATCCGATTTAATAATTTTTTTTGCGGCATTTTTGCGTTGTGGCAAAAAATCTTTATATTTGTGTCGGATTATGGCCGGTACCTATTAAGTAACGGCCTTTTTTGTGTCTTTAGCCAATCACAGGGAAATCCGGCCGAACCGTTTGCAGGGAAATGCACGGCGGGAATGTGATATGCAGGGCATTTGATGCAATAATTTTTGCCCTGTCTGAACATTTTTGGAAATAATTACTATTTTTGTCTATTGTGACTTGGAAAGTCGTTTGTAATTTATTGAAACAATAATAACTAAATCTCTGACTATGAATAAGAAAAACTTGTTCGGAGTGATTTGCGCAGCGCTCTTGTGCGGCGTTTCCGCAAATGTATTCGCACAGGACAACGCCCCTACGGGTGCGGCTGCGTCCCTTCTCAACAGCGCTGATCCCCGTGCAGCAGGTATGGGTATGGCAACAACTGCCGTTAGCGACAATGCGTTCGGCATCTTCGGCAACGCTGCGGCAAACCTTTCCAGCGATAAGAAGATGGGCTTCGGCTATTCCTACAACCCCGTAACTCCCGACCTGAACAAGGGTACTGCAACCCATGCCGTAGGCGCATACTACAATATCAACGAGAACAACGGACTTTCGTTCGGTTTCCGTTACTACAACGGTCCGGAAACTGTGATTGGCAGCGAAGGCATTCGTCCCAACGATATGGCTATCAGTCTCGGCTACACAAGGAGGATTGTTGAAAACTTCACAATGTCGCTCACCGCAAGGTATGTCCGTTCGGACTATTCCATGATAGAGGGCATGCAGGCTGCAAACGGTGTCGCTTTCGATCTCGGTTTCTTCTACAGCAACACCATCGAATCGTTCTTCGGTTCGAAGTGGGCGGTAGGTCTTAATGTAAGCAACCTCGGTACCCAGCTCAGCATCAACGGTACCGATGCGTTCTCGATGCCGGCTTATGCCAAACTCGGCGGTTCTATCGACATGCCTTTCAGCGAAAATCACAAACTTCTCGCTGCCCTTGACCTCGGCTACACCTTCATGCCGTCGACCGATGCGTCGTTCATGGCCGGTATAGGTCTCGAATATAACTTCCTCAAGTATGGTTTCCTCCGCGCAGGTTACCACTACGGTGACGAGAAGTCCATCGGTGGCAGCTACACTACCGTAGGCCTCGGCGCAATGGTAGGCCCGGTCAGGATAGACGCTTCTTACTGGATTGCAGGCAAGGAGAGCCCCGTTAAGAATACTTGGGCCGTAGGTCTCAGCCTCTTTTTCTAACGAAATAATTGCATAACAGCATAAAATCGGCCGCCTGAAAAGGCGGCCGATTTGTTTTTGGTACATGTTCTGTCAGAACAGCGACAGCTGGTCGGGACTGCAGTTGAATGTCAGTCGGTGATATGGGGTCAGCCCGTATTTCATGATTGCCAGGCGGTGCCGGCGTGTAGGATATCCCTTGTTGGCATCCCAGCCGTATTGCGGAAACTCTTCATGGAGACGTTTCATTTCGTCGTCTCGGAATGTTTTTGCAAGTACCGATGCGGCCGCAATGGGAGCGTAGAGTCCGTCGCCGCCTACGATGCACTGGTATGGTATGTCGAGTTCGGAGCGGAAGCGGTTACCATCGACAAGAAGCAGTTCCGGTCGGTGCTGCAGCTTCGCTACGGCACGCGACATGGCCGCAAACGATGCGTTTAGGATGTTGATGCGGTCGATTTCTTCCGGTGAGACCGATGCGACGGCCCACGCTACGGCATCACGCATGATGACATCGCGCAGCAGATATCGGTTCTTTTCGGTCATCTTTTTGGAGTCGTTGAGCAGCGGATGGGAAAATCCGTGCGGCAGTATCACGGCTGCCGCGAATACCGGTCCCGCAAGGCATCCGCGTCCGGCTTCGTCGCATCCGGCTTCTGTCTTGTCGTCCGTAAATGATGTTTTGAGCATTTAATGGTGTTTTGTCTGCGGCAAAAATAGCTATTTGTCGGCAGGGACGTATGTTGTGTGGGGTATTTGTGTGGAATGCGGAGGTTAATCGCTAACTTTGTGTCCGTACTATGCGTGGACCGGATGTCATAAAGCTGCCGCTTGGCGTGGCCATCGGCACGTTCGTCCTTTTAATTGGGGGCGTGGTGTGGCGTGCCGTGGCCGTTCCCTACGGGGTGGAGGCAGGGGCAATTCCCGACATGCCGTTGGGACAATGGATCGACGGATTGTTTGTGCCAGTGGCGGCAGGAATTATTGTATGGACTGTTGCGTCATGTGTCGGTGCCGTGATGTTGGCCAGTGCAGTTGTGCGTTACGGTATAAGTCCCGTAAGAACATATCTGCCCATAGTGATGTACGGCGTGACGGTGTGCACTCCGTATTTCCCTCTGACGACAGCAAGCGGAGCATTGCTTCAGCTTCTTCTGGTGTCGGCATCAGTCAGGATGGTGGATGCGTTCAAGCGTTCGTATCAGTTCGAGAACGTGTTCAAGGCAGCCTTTTATATCGGCATCATGCCTATGCTCTACTCGCAGGCGATTTGCATCGTGCCCGTGATATTGGTTGCGCTTGTGGTCTACGGCCGTACCTTGCGTGAGGCGGCTGTGGCGCTTGTGGGAGTGCTTACGCCTTTCGTGCTTTGTTCGGTAGCGTGGTGGTGGCTCGGAGAGCCGCTAGCGTATGTGGCCGGATGTTTTGCCGACTCTTTGGGTGCCATTGGCGAAACTCCTGCATGGACAATAACCGATGCACCGCTGTGGATACAGATATACACTGGCCTGTTGGGACTGTCGTTGCTATTCGCCCTGTTCCTGTTGACGGGCAGTCTGGCATCGCTGCGTACAAGGGCCCGTCAGGTTTATATTTACTGTATTTGGCTGATATTGTTCGCCGCCATACCGGTTGTCATGGGAGAATGCTCTGTTTTCATGCCATTGTTGGGAATACCTTTGTGTGTAATTGTATCCTCCACGTTCATGCATGGCAGGGGCTGGCTGTATGCTGCCGTGTATATTCTTCTTGTTGTGGCTGCATTTGCCGTCAACATTCTGCCCGTGTTTGCCGAGGGTGTCTGAAAACGAATGTGTGCCCGCCAGTACAGTGTGTCACGGCAGCGGACAGACTGCGATATAAGAAAATTGGGCTATGAACTTGAAGTTAAACGTGCCCCTCATGCGCGGGGCACGTTTAACTTATGACTGTTTGCTAAAGGTCGTCGAGACAGCCGTGGATTATGCCGCATACGTCGCGTATCTCGTCGTCCGTCATGGTGAGGGGCGGGGAGATGCGGAATGCGGTGTCGCAGAACAGGAACCAGTCGCTCAGTATGCCGCGCTCCTTGAAGAGCTCCATGATGTGGTAGAGACGTTCGCTGCTGCCGAGTTCCACGGCCATGAGCAGGCCGCTGCGGCGTATTTCCTTTACGGCAGAGTGACTTGCGAGAAGCGTTTCGAACATTGCCCCCTTGCGTTCCACATCCCCGAGCAGGCGGTGTTCTGTGATGTATTCCATGGCGGCAAGACCTGCGGCACAACATACGGGATGGCCTCCGAATGTTGTGATATGTCCCAGCGCAGGGTCATGCGACAGACATTCCATAATGTGCCGTGAGGATACGAATGCCCCCAGCGGCATGCCTCCTCCGAGTGCTTTGGCAAGACAAACGATGTCGGGTGTTACGCCGTATTTCGTCATTGCGAACATTTCGCCCGTACGGCCGAAACCTGTCTGTATCTCGTCGAATATGAGCAGTGTGCCTGTGCTGTCACATTTTTTGCGCAGCGCTTCGAGATAGCCCTTCTCCGGAAGGCGTACTCCGGCTTCGCCCTGTACCGGCTCGATGAGGACACAGGCTGTCTCTTCGTTTATCTTGTCGAGGTCGGCGAGGTTGTTGTATGTAATCCAGTCCACACCTGGCAGCATCGGGCCGTAGGCATCGGAAAATTCATAGCTGTTCATTACGCTCATGGCACCGTGGGTGGAGCCGTGGTATGCATTGCGGCATGCAATCATGCGGCGTCGGCCAGTGAAACGCTTGGCCAGCTTGAGGGCGCCTTCAACGGCTTCGGCTCCCGAATTGACAAAATATACCGATTCGAGCGGGTCGGGAAGATAATCGGCGATGAGTGCCGCATAGCGCACCTGCGGTCGCTCTACAAGTTCGCCGTATACCATGACGTGCATGTACTGCTGTGCCTGCCGGCATACGGCTTCGGTAACAGCCGGATTGTGATGCCCCACATTGCTCACCGATACGCCGGATATGGTGTCATAGTATTTTTTCCCTTCGGGGGTGTAGAAGCACGAACCTTCGGCCCTCTCTATTTCGACCAGCATGGGTGACGGAGAAGTCTGCCCTATGTGGCGCAGGAACTGTTGTCTGAGTATCTGCATTTTCTTATTCCTCCTTTTTTCTGATTACCTGCAGTGTTCGACGTGTGCGCTGCATGAGGTATATGTCGGGCGCGTTGCCGAATTTTTCGAGCAGCGCGTGAGTGTAGCCGCGTACGGTGATGAGTTCCATGTCAGAATTGTAGCGGGCGAAGAAACCCTGCGCATCGAGTTTGGCGATAAGTTCGTCGAGGTGACGTGTACGGTTTATGCACAGGTCGAGGTCGACGGCCGAACTCTGTATGAGATTGACCTTAACCATGAACTCGTCAAGAATGCCGAATATCTCCGTGAAACGTTCCTCGAGAATGAACGAGAAGTCTCGTGCCCGTATGGTTAACAGTACCTGTGCAGGTTTTACGATAAGTATCGGTATGTCGCAGCGCCTTGCAGCATTGGCCTTTATGACGCTGCCCGGAAGCGCAGGGTCGAGGAAACAACGCACATACAGAGGTATTTCCTTGTTCTGAAGGGGCTTTATGGTCTTCGGATGGATTATCTGCGCACCGCTGTAGGCAAGTTCTATGGCATCGAGATAACTCATCTCGGGAATAAGCTCCACGTCATCGAAAATTTTCGGGTCTCCGTTCAGTATACCGCGCACGTCTTTCCATATGGTTACGCTTTCGGCATCGAGGATGTAGCCTGTCGCGGCAGCCGAATAGTCGGAACCTTCCCTGCCGATTGTGGTCGGAGTGCCGTCTTCGGTGGCACCTATGAAGCCTTGTCCGACATATACTCCGGACTGCGATTTGTCGACAAGCGGGCGCAGTCGAGCGGCCGACTTTTCGAGGTCAACGTTGGCATCCTTGTGTCTGGCACTGGTCACGAAGCATTCGCGCATGTCTATCCAGCAGTTGGGAATGTCTGCCGTAGCAAGGTATTCCGAGACTATGGCAGTAGATATGAGTTCACCGTAGCTTACTATGCGGTCATACCATACCTCGTAGGGTCGCATGTCCGGTTTTGCGGTGGCTATTATCTCTTCGAGTTCCATGTAGAAGCGTGCCACGCGTTCGGGCAGCGCCTGATGTCCCCACAGGGCGGCCAGTATGTTGTTGTGGAAATCGACAATTTCCTGAAGACGCGTGAGGGCTTCGCCACGCTGTTCGTCGTAGAATGAGTCGAGCAGGTGTTCGAGCGCATTGGTGGTTTTGCCCATGGCGGATACGATGACGAAAAGCCTGCCTTCCTCTCTGCTGATTATGGAGGCTATGTTGCGTACTCCGTTGGCATCCTTGACGGATGCTCCGCCGAATTTGTAAACTTTCATAATATGGCTTTTTGTGCGGGAATGTCACCCGCCGTTTTGTTCCTTGTCTTGTATGGGACACTGGCCGCCGTTTTGCCCTTTAAAGAAAATCTAAGTCTCCACGTAGTTTCGTGGAGACTTAGATATCGCATTCTGTATCGGATTGCGGTGCAGTTTATTCGGCAGGGGTGCTGTCGTTGGCTGCGGAATAGTCAGAGTCGGTATTCCAGAAAAAGAACGACAGTATGTCGGCCGCTTCGGCGATGCGTTTTGCTGTGGGCTTGCCGGCTCCGTGACCCGCATTGATGCCTACGCGGATGAGTACCGGGTTGCTGCAGCCCTGTGCCTCCTGCATGCGTGCGGCGAACTTGAACGAGTGGGCCGGTACTACGCGGTCGTCATGGTCGCCTGTGAGGATGAGGGTGGCGGGATAGCATGTGCCGTCCTTGATGTTGTGCAGCGGGGAATACCTGTATATGTATTCGAACTGTTCGGGGTCATCGCTGGAACCGTACTCTACAGCCCATCCCCAGCCTACGGTGAAGAGGTGGTAGCGGAGCATGTCGAGCACGCCCACCTGCGGGAATGCGACGGCATAGAGGTCAGGCCGCTGTGTCATGCAGGCACCTACGAGCAGCCCGCCGTTGGAGCCACCCGAGAGGGCTAATTTCTTTGGCGATGTGTATTTGTTGTCGATGAGGTATTCGGCTGCTGCGATGAAGTCATCAAAGACATTTTGTTTGTTGGCAAGCATGCCGGCCTGATGCCATTTTTCGCCGTATTCGTTACCGCCGCGAAGGTTGACTGATACGTATATCGCACCCTGTTCCATCATGGCGATGTTGGTAGAGCTGAACGACGGCATCAGCGGTACGTTGAAGCCTCCGTAACCGTAGATGTAGGTTGGGTTCTTGCCGTTCATTTTGATGCCCTTGCGGTAGGAGACGAACATGGGAACCTTAGTGCCGTCCTTGCTTTCGAAGAATATTTGTTCTGTTGTGAACTCATCGGGGTTGAACTTGACATTCGGTTGTGCGAACAGCGTCGATTCGCCTGTGGCAAGGTCGTAGCGGTATATGGTTGCAGGAGTGGTGAACGATGTGAAGGTATAGAATGTCTCGGTTGCATCCTCCCTGCCGCCGAAACCAGATACGGAACCTATGCCTGGAAGCTCTATCTCACGTACGAGGGTCCCGTCGAGATTGTACTGGTATACCTTGCTGGAGGCATCTTCCAGGTAAATGGCTATTATGTAGTCACCCACGAAGGAGACATTCTGCAGCATGCGTTCCGAGTCTTCGGGCAGTATCTCCTTGCTGGTTTTGCGGTTGAAGTCGAGGTTCATGCAGAGGAGTTTGAAGTTTGGCGCTGACTCGTTGGTGTAGATGTAGGCTTTGCCGTCCCTCACCTCTGCAAGTGCATACTCGTTCTCGAAGCCTTTGAAAATAGTACGGAAAGGTCCCCTGTCGTTCTTGCGCTTGAACATGAGTGCACTGCCGGAGGTGCCTTCCGAAGCGTCTACAAAGATGTATTCGCCGGTGTCGCCATCATCATATCCGTTGAAGTAGCGGAGCGGGTGTTCCTTGTCCTCGTAAATCAGTTTGTCGGACGATTGCGGAGTGCCGAGCTTGTGGTAATAAACCTTCTGGAACTGGTTCTGGCCGGAAAGTTCGGCGCCTTTTTCGGGCTTGTCATAGGCACAGTAGTAGAAGCCTTCGGATGCGGTGTCCCAGTTTGCACCGGAGAATTTGAGCCAGCGTACCACATCGCCGAGGAGACGTCCCGATTCAACTTCCTTTACATATATGTCGGTCCAGTCGGAGCCAGACCGAGAAAGTCCGTAGGCCATGTATTTGCCGTCTTTGGAAAATGATATGCTGCCGAGAGCAGCGGTACCCTCTTCGGACAGTTCATTCGGGTCGAGAAATACCTTCGGGTTCGGGTCGTCGATACTGTCCATGATGTAGAGTACGCTCTGGTTCTGAAGACCGTCATTGCGGAAGAAGAAGTAGTGATTGCCTATTTTGGTGGGCGCGCCTATCTTCTCATAGTTCCAAAGTTCCATGAGGCGGTCGTTGATGGCCTGACGGTATGGTATTTGCGAAAGGTAATCGAACGTAACTTCATTTTCGGCGGCCACCCATGCTGCCGTTTCGGCCGAGTTGTCATCCTCCAGCCAGCGGTACGGGTCTGCGACCACTGTGCCGTGGTAGTTGTCCGTAACGTCCACCTTGGCCGTTTGCGGATATGGTTTCAACTTGATTTCCATTTTCTTCTGTGAGGAGCATCCGACCGTTGCCATGCATGCGGCGGCCAGTGTGATGTAAATCGTGGTTTTGTTCATCGGTTATATTGTTTGATGTGTGAAATTTCGGCGGTTGTAGTTCCACCTATAATACAAACAAAAGTACAAAACTTATCTGACTTGTCGTTTGGTGCAGGGTATCTTTGTGCTAAATATTCACCTATATTTGGGAAAAATGTTAATTTTACCCCTTGATTATTTTGTCAAGACAAGTGTAAAGTATTGTATATATGGATAATGTTAACCGAGAAGAACTGCAGGGCATCATAGAAAAACTGTGGGAAAACCACACTTTGCTCCGCAATTTGGAGGCACAGGCCGCAGTGAACGAGGTGATAGACCTGCTTGACAGGGGAGAACTGCGTGCGGCCGAACCTGACGGCAATGGCGGCTGGCGTGTGAACGATTGGGTTAAGAAGGCTGTAATCCTTTATTTCCCTACACGCGAGTTGCGCCAGACGACTGCAGGGGAGATGGAATACAATGACAAGATGGATCTCAAGCACGGCTATCGCGAATACGGTGTGAGAGTGGTGCCGCCGGCTGTGGCACGCTATGGCGCATACCTGGCACGCAGCGTGGTGATGATGCCCTCGTATGTTAATATAGGTGCATATGTCGACGAGGGGACGATGATAGATACGTGGGCTACGGTAGGGTCGTGCGCACAGATAGGCAAGGACGTACACCTCAGCGGCGGTGTCGGCATAGGCGGTGTTCTCGAACCCGTACAGGCCGCACCGGTAATCGTAGAGGACAACTGTTTCATAGGGTCGCGATGCGTCATTGTGGAGGGTGCGAGAATTTGCCGTGAAGCGGTGATAGGTGCAGGTACTGTGATAACCTCATCGACAAAGATTATAGATGTGTCGGGCAGCGAGCCGGTGACATATCATGGATATGTTCCGCCGCGCTCGGTAGTAATTCCCGGGACATGCAGCAAACGGTTCCCAGCCGGCGAGTACGGGGTACCATGTGCGTTGATTATCGGTCAGCGCAGGGAGAGTACCGATATGAAAACCTCGCTCAACGATGCGTTGAGGGATTTCGACGTGCCGGTATAGCCGTTCGTCGAAATGCAAGTGAAATGAAAGAGATTTGTTACATGAGAAAATATGTTCACATTATGTTGTCGGCCTTGGCCGTGCTGCTGTGTGCATGCAGCGACATTGAGGGGCTGAACGACTACAATGCCGTATTCTCGTTCGAGATAACGGAACACAAGGGTACCGACGGGGAGATCGAGATTGGCGAGGCCGTAATGGACGGCAATACCATATATATTCCCGTATCTTACGGTATACACAACTTCCCGCTGTACATCAAGGGATATCCCGTTTTCGAAAACCCGATAGACCGTGTTACGGGGCTTGATTTCAACGACTGGATTGTGATAGACATCGAGCGCGGCGGAGCCGACGGTACCGAGCCGCTCCTTGATGAGTATGGCAATTACATATTTCAGGAGCCAAAATTCTATGTGCAGGCTTTGAGCGGCATGCCGAGGGAATATACGTTCAAGATAGATTACGAGGCTTCGTCAAGCGATGCCGAGGTCGTTCCGGCAGTCTCCTTCAATTCCGTGCCGGAAGGAGTCATATTGGCCGATATTCTCACCGTTGCCAGCAGTGATGTTGCGGGTGAGGGCAATCTGGTGACACTCAATGTTGTCAATCCCACATTTCCGATGACCGTTACACCGGTGTTTACGCTGAGTGACGGGGCTACATTGGAGGGCAACGGTACGACCGAATATGAATTCGTCGATGGCAGCGAACGTTTCCTGTTCGATGTCAAGGCCCTCGACGGCACTGTCAAGACATGGTCGTTCGGCATGTCGGAACTCCCTGTCGTGAATGTCAATACACCCGGAATTACTGAAGCGATGCTTGAGCGTACCAACCTTGCCGGTCTGGCGGCCGAACCTGGAAGCAAGGGCTTTTCGATAGAGGAGTATAGCTTCTCGGCTTCGAAGGAAGAAATTTCCGATGGAGTGGATGACAATGCCGGAGAAGATGGAGAAGGCGTTGAGGGTGAAAATGTCGGCGTTGAAACCATGCAAGCGTTGTTGGCGAATGGAGAGTCAACGGAATATGTGGCGGCCGACACCTTGAAACTGTATATAAGCACGCTGTCGAGTACGGTGTTCCCCATCTCGGTGGGACTTGAGATACCCGTGCCGCAGTATGTTTCGTTGGTTGGCGATGTGAAAAACATGCCGTTCTTCGGTATGGACGATGTCAAGGAGTTCTGGATGCTCGATACCGTTGACGGCATAGCACGCCGCTGGGTGGTGGTGCTGGAAGAGTATACCTCGCCCATGTCTACCGTGCTGTCGTTTTCATATCAATATACGGCATCTACAGTGAAGGAGTCGCTTTTCGGTTCGGACTATCCTGCCATAGTGATGGATGAGAATCTGACAGCCGATATCGACAATACCAACCACTGCATATATCTGCGTGCTGTCGAGGTGCATAATGCGGCTAGCCTGGGCGGCGGCACATGGAAACTGGAACTTACGTCGGTCAGCATAAAGGTCAGCAACGGGGCATCGCTGGTCAATGTGCCGCTTTTCTTATGGGAAGGCAATGATTCGTGGAAGACGCCTAAAACGTTCGGCGTTCAGTCTGCCGACGGTGTTGTGACCGAATGGAAGGTGGTCATAAGGGACTGGACCAACGGCGAACCTGCGGCATCGGACGAATGCAGCCTGTATGGCGTTACGGTGCGTGAGTTGCGACCATATACCGTTAGGCTCGATGACATGGAGCCTGTCACGATAGACAGCGAAGCCCGTACCGTCACACTTAACATAGCGGATGATGCGGGCGGTTATCCGATGTCGTTCGCATTGGAGTACACCGTATCGGAATATGCCCGCATTGCATCGCAGAACGGTGGCCTCGCTCCGCTGGTGTTTGCTTCGCCCGATGCCGTGAACATTGTTGAAGTTGTTTCCGAGAGCGGCAATGCAAGTCAGGAGTGGACATTTATGCTTCGTCCGCCGTTGAAGGAGGTAGGTACGGATGTGACGTCATTCAATATCGTATCGTTCTCCGGCAGCGGATTCGGTGCCGAAGTAGTCGGCATAGACCATGACAATGCCGTGATATCGGTTAACTTTACTTCGGTCGGAACCTTCCCTGTGGCAATGAACATCCGTATGGGCCTGTCGTATAAGGCGACATGCGACATTACTGATGAATATGGCTCCGGAACCATAGAGTTTCTTGAGGTAGGGGACAAGACATTTACCGTTACAGCACAGAACGGTGAAACGCAGGAGTGGACCATAAGGACATCGTATATGCCGCAGCTTCAGAATTATACCTTCGAGCAGTGGTCCAATTCGACCACGTTGCTTCCCAAAGGCATAAATGGCAGTCCGTATTGGGCATCGGCCAACATGACCTCACCCGTCAAGGTTGAGGGTACGACCCAGACCAATGGTGCCCCGGGACAGGGCTATGCGGTACAGCTCGAAACTCAAAATACGCTTATCGGAAGGCTTGCTGCCGGCTCGCTTTTCCTTGGCTGGTTCGACAGCTCGAGCGCCCTGGCCAGCATGAATGACCCTGTGAAGATGATGTTCTACGGTATTCCGTTCTCGTCCAATAAGCAAATCAAGGGCATGCAGGCCGATGTATGGTACCATCCGGGCAACGGAGCATCGAGCGACAGCGGTACGCTGGCCATAGAACTTATCAGGCAGAACAATTCCGGTGAGGAACTTGTCTTCCACGGCAATCGTTCCGACGGGACGATACATCCCGACAACAATGCCGTCAGTGTGGCACGAGGTCAGGTAATAGTGGGTACGCAGGCCGGTACGCTCGACAACGAAGCTACCGTTGATACGGTATTGGCCGACAGTCAGTGGACTACGGTATTTGTGCCGCTTGAGTACGAAGGAGTGTATCCGGATTATACTCATCTGACGGTGACATTCTCCTCTTCCTCGAAAGGCGATTTGTATGTCGGAGCCGTAGGTTCCATATTGAAAGTGGATAATGTAAGGTTGGTTTATGAAGAATAGGTTGTTCAAGATATTGGTATCGGCGGCGGCAATTTTGGCCGTCGGTACCGTTGCCGCTTCACCGGCAATGGTGGCTGATACTACAGCATTGATAGGTACGGCCGATTATCAGCATCGTGTCGATGCCGAAGCCAGAAAATTGATGCGGCATGTTTCCGCCCAGCCATCGAAATATGCTTTTGGCGTGCATGTGGGTGTCGATATAGGTGGTGCCGTGCCGTGGCCGCCAAGTAATATGAGGGCAAGCACCATGAAGATGAGTGCCGTGCCGAGGCTCAATCCATCACTCGGAGTGTCATTTACGGCACAGTTGCCTTACAGGCTTGCACTTTCTGCAGAGATTACTTACAAGCAGGTGGGGATAGATGCCGATGCATGGGTGTCCGGCCAGCAGTTCAGAATGCCGAACCCTGACGGGGAGGACCTTATAATGCGTTTTCGCGGTACAGCCAACATGGTGATGGATTTCTCCATGATAGAGGTTCCCGTATACGTGGGATATAACTTCAACGGCGGTCGTAGCCGTGTGTATCTTGGCGGATATTTCAGCTATATCATAAAGGGAAATTTCAATACCACACCTTTCAAGGGCCTTGTTGAAAATACCAACAATCCATCGGAGACTCCGATAATAGTGACCCCTGACAGCCCCGTGCCGCCTGATGCAATGCCTGTTTTCAACGACTATCTTGGCCATTGGGATGCAGGTATGCTGCTGGGTTATGAGTGGCAGATTGTGCCGAGAGTGAAGATGACGGCTCGTGTTTCCATGGGCTTCAAGGATATTTTCCGCAGGGGCAGCAACTATCTCGATTACAAGATGCTTCATATGAGGGGAACGCTTATGATAAGCTATTCGTTCCTGAGGTATGACGAGAACCCATTCAAAAAGAAATAGGCATGGCATGGGAGGATGTGACTGTACTCGAAGAGTGCTGTTCCACAAATATCGAGGCGGCCGACACGGTGCGCTACGACCACGGTGCGGCCGTGATTGCACAGCGTCAGACGGCAGGGCGCGGACAGCGCGACCACAAGTGGGAGAGTGCGGCAGGCGAAAACCTGACGTTCAGCATAGTCTTCGAACCGGTGTTTGTCCCAGCATCGGAACAGTTCATGCTTTCCGAGGTGTCGGCACTTGCCGTGACCGATACCTTGGCAGGATATGGTATCGATGCCCGTATAAAGTGGACCAACGACATTTATGTCGGGGACAGCAAAATTTGCGGCATACTGATAGAGCACAGTCTGAGCGGAGGCCATTTGTCACGAACCATCTCCGGAATCGGCGTTAACGTCAACCAAACGGATTTTCCCGCATGGTTGCCCAACCCTTGTTCCATGGCTACCGTCACGGGGAGCAAATATGCTGTCATGGAGGTTTTCGATGCCTTGTATGCCAATCTTCGTATCCGTTACGGTATGCTTGAAGCAGGCAAGGGAGACAGGCTGGCTGCCGATTATCATGCATTGCTTTATAGGCGTGGGGTGCCGTCGCGCTTTTTCATTCCAGGGCGTGGCGAGGTCATAGGCGTGATACGAGGCACCGAGGCAGACGGCAGGCTGAAGGTTACGATAGACGGCCAAGACGAGGAGTTCCTGTTCAAGGAGATAGAGTTTATCATATAGTCAGTTGCTTGCACTGTAAACGATAGTGTCATGAAGATAGTCGCAGACAGCAAAATACCTTATATAAACGGAGTTCTGGAACCTTTTGCCGAGGTGGTGTATCTTCCGGGACGCAGTATAACAGCGGAGGATGTGAAGGATGCCGATGCACTCCTGGTGCGTACACGTACAAGATGTGACGAAACATTGCTGGCAGGGTCAAGGGTACGTATGGTGGCAACGGCTACCATTGGCATGGACCATATCGACAGTGAATGGTGTCGTGATGCAGGAGTGGAGGTCGTGTCGGCTCCCGGTTGCAACGCCGGAGGTGTGTTGCAGTGGGTGTCTGCCGTACTCGCTTCCGTAGTGGGCGACCGTTGTCCTGCGGATTTGACGCTTGGTATAGTAGGCGTTGGTCATGTAGGTTCGCTTGTGGAACACGCCGCTGCAGATTGGGGCTTCCGTGTTCTGCGGTCCGATCCTCCGAGAGAGGAAGCGGAAGGACTCGGCAGAAAAGAAGGTTTCGTGCCGCTTGCGGAGTTGGCCGCACAGGCAGATGTAGTTACTTTCCATGTGCCGATGACTAAAGAGGGCAGACATGCCACTGCCGGATTGGGCGGAACTGATTTTTTTGCCGCGTTGCGTGATGGCGCCGTGGTGCTCAATTCGTCGCGCGGCGGGATTGTAGATGAAATGCTTTGGAAAGAAGCGGTGCGTAACGGTTGCTGCCGTGCGGTGGTGGATACATGGACAGGAGAGCCGTCGATAGACCGCGAACTGCTCGAGAGGGCGGTATTTGCGACACCGCATATTGCAGGTTATTCGGTACAGGGTAAGGCCAATGCGTCGGCAGCAGTGATATCGGCCGTGGCCCGCAGATTCGGTCTGCCTTTGGAGGGATGGTATCCTGAAGGTGTACGCAGGGTGGAGCGAAGAACGATTGGTTGGGACGATATGCGTTCATCCATGTGTGCCTATTTCGATGTAGAGACGCAATCGCAGTTGTTGAAGTACAATCCTGAACAGTTCGAACGTTTCAGGGAGGAATATGCTTTTCGTGAGGAGTTCTTTTGACAGCGTAATGTCGCAGTAAATTTTGTGCGGCACTTTTGGTGTTGTGGGGGGCGATGTGTTTTTGGAATAAACAAAAAAAGCTGTCTGCACCGCAAACAGCCTTTTGTCGGGATGACTGGACTCGAACCAGCGACCTTTGGTCCCCCAGACCAACATTCTAACCGGACTGAACTACATCCCGCTCTCAATAGCGGGTGCAAATATATTGCGTTTTTTATAAAAAAACAAAAAAAATACTTTTTTTCATGTAGAAGGTTTTAACGACATGTTGTCGGCAGTAATGTTGCGTGTTGTGAAACTAAATTGTTATATTTATCCGCATTTGGCCTGCAAGTTGCAGTACAACTTAAATGCTTCGTTGAGACGCATTAAGCCTGTGTAATAGATAAATGACAAGATAGCCATATGGATGAACTGGACGATGTATTGAAGAGAAACAACATTTTTTTCCGTCAGCTGCTTTTTTTGGCGGTGTTGATAGTAATGGGTGTTGTGATGTTACAGGAACTGTCCTTTGTGTTGGGTTCGTTCCTCGGTGCCATAACAATATATATTGTGCTTAGGCCGCTACAGCACAGTCTGGTCGAACGCTATAGCTGGCGTCCATGGATTGCATCGCTGCTTTTGGTGACAGGGGCCTCGCTGCTGCTTGTCGGCCTGTTGTTCGGCCTTCTTAGGGTTGTGGCTTCGGAATTGACAAACGTGGATGTTAAAGCCATCATTTCGGGGTTTGACGATGTGGTCGATTTGCTGAATGACAAGCTGCCGTTCGACGTGATACCGCCTACGTATCTTTCGGATGCCGTGTCGTACATCACAAAGGGTGTGGGATCGGTGATAAATACAACGTACAGTTTTCTGATAAACATTCTGTTCACGATAATCATCCTTTATTTCATGCTTGCCAATTCGCGTAAGCTGGAACGCAAGATTGGACGCTACAATCCGTTCAGTGGAGAGAACCGCGATATGGTGATGGGTGAAATTTCCAATATCATCTACAGCAATGCGGTGGGAATACCGATAATAATGTTGGGTCAGGGCCTTGCTGCTGCGCTCATATACTGGATTTTCGGAATACAGCATGTCGCTTTTTGGGCTTTTCTTACTGCCATAGCGGGACTAATTCCTATTGTCGGGTCGGTCATAATCAGTGCGCCGCTTGGTATATTTATTATCGTTAATGGTAGTTTTTGGCATGGTATGTTGTTGATATTGTGTGGAATACTTGTTATTGCCAATGCTGATAACCTGGTGCGTATATTCCTTAATAAATGGATGACCGACACACATCCGTTGATAGTCATTTTCGGAGTGTTCATGGGTATTCCGCTGTTCGGTTTTTGGGGTATCATTTTTGGTCCGCTGCTTATATCGTTGTTCATTCTGCTTATTAAGATATACTATCGCGAATTTAAGTTGATGACCCCGCAGGACATGGAGGAGGAGCGTCTGGAAGAGATGGCATCCAAGCAGCCTAAAAAGCGCGTAGGGTGGTTTGCGAGGCGTACTAAAAAGTAAAGATGCCTGCCGTATTGCAAATGGCGGGCGTAGCAGGAAAATGTGCATGAAAGAATGTGGCAGGCAAATGTTTTTCACGCATAAATAATTATCTTTGTAAATGGCATGTCTTGTCCGCGGCGTATCCCGTGGGTGTTTGTGTTTGATATTTAATTAAGGTTCAATGAAACGATATTGGTTATCTGTTTTTGCAGTGGCGGCATTGTCCGTATCCTGCGTTACTGACCGCGTGGCTCCTTCGTACAGCGATGGCAGCAGAACGGAAGTGGATAGTTACAACGATGGAATAGTGCCAGGTGTGGTTAGAATTAAACTTGCCGACGAGACTGAGGAACTCAATACTGGTACGTTTACCCGCGGGGCTGTCGAGACCGGTAACCCTGCACTCGATAAACTCGCTGCCGCATGGGGTGCAACGGAAGTCCGCAGGGTATTCCCTGAAGATAGGAAGTATGAGGCACGTCACCGTAAATATGGACTGCATCTTTGGTACGATATTGTATTCGATGAGGGAGTCCCAGTGTCGCGTGCCGCTGCAGGGGTCAATGAATTGGAGGGGATAGAGTATGTAAGCCCTGTATATAAGGCCGTGCTGCCGTCCGAGGGAGATGATGCCATTGTGCAGGCAGATGCTCCGGTGTCGTATTGGGGCGGCAGTCAGGATGCCATGCCGTATGATGACCCATATCTGCCGTGGCAGTGGAACTTCCACAATGACGGGACAATGACCAATGCTCGTGGCGAAGTTGTTGCCAAGGCAGGGGCGGATATAAACCTGTTTGATGCATGGGAGCTGTATGGTGCAGGCAGTCCTGATGTGATAGTGGCCGTTATGGACCAGGGCGTGCAGTGGGACCATCCCGACCTGCAGGCCAATATGTGGACAAATCCTTCGCCCGGAGTAGAAGGAGAGGATGCATATTACAATGATCTGCATGGTTGGAACTTCAGGGTTTCATCGCCCGATATAGTCCCCGGCGGGCACGGTACGCATGTAGCCGGTATAATTGCGGCGGAAAATAACAACGGTATCGGTGTTGCAGGTGTTGCAGGCGGTACCGGTAAGGGCGATGGCGTAAAGATTATGTCCTGTCAAATGTTTCAGGAAGATGAAGAGGCTGTGATTGCACCTGCCGCCTATGTGTATGCTGCCGATCACGGGGCCGTGATAAGCCAGAACAGTTGGAATTACAGTATGAATTTTTCCAGCGTTCCAAAGGAACTTACCGATGCATTCCAGTATTTTGTAGATAATGCCGGTTGGGCCGACAATGACGGTGACGGCGAGAACGATACGTTCATAGGCCCTGTAGACGGAGGTATAATCTGTTTTTCTACCAGTAATTCTTACTCCGGCAGTGCAGCGCTGCCTGCTACGGACGAGAACGTGATAGCAGTGTCGTCCATACGTCCCGATTATGTCAAAGCCCAGTCTGCCAACTATGGTGCCGGTACGGACCTGAGTGCACCTGGTGGCGCTACCGGTGATATGGATACTCAACTGTTTGGGGAAGTGGGCAAGGTTTACAGCACAATCGATGGCAGCGCGTACGGATACAAGGCTGGTACCTCCATGGCATGTCCTCAGGTATCCGGTATTGCGGCTCTCATAATCTCCAAGTATGGCGGTCAATCTTCTGGCCTTACGGCGGAAGAGGTCAAGGAACGCCTTATGCGTTGCTATCGGCCTATTGGGAAATATCAGGAGTCGTCTGTGGCTGATGGAATGGGTGTCGGATTGATTGATGCCTCGATGATAGGTTTGGAAAAGCCTGCCGCTCCTGCCGCTCCCGACAATGTCGTCGCCGAGGCTCCGGGTGGAGGCGTTGTAAACCTTGAGGTAACGGTACCGGCCGATGGCAACGGCCTGTCTGTAGCAGGCTTCAAAGTGGAGTATGCTCTTGCCGACACTGACAGCTGGGAAACCACAATGATAGATAACGCTGCTGCGGTAGGCGAGGTAGTCGAGTTCAACATAACAGGACTGGAACACAATTCGGACTATGTATTTCGTGTATATTCCATTGACCGTTTCGAGTCTGTTTCCGATAGTTATGAGGAGGTGGAAGTTACCACGGCCAATGTGGCTCCGTCGTTGGTAGGGCAGTTGTACATGCAGACGTTTCCCCAAAGCGGAGAGAATCCCAATGTATTGACAATGGATATGTCGGACTATTTCACCGATGCCGACCTTCCCAATGATGCCCTTACTTATTCGGCAGAGATAAAGGAAGGTGAACCTGCAGTGGTAAGGCTTCTCATGGAGGGCAGCATGTTGACCATGACAGCCATTGCAGTAGGAGAGACCATGGTGTCTTTTACGGTTACCGACAGTTTCGGTGAAACGGCATCCGGCAACATGTTTGTGAGGGTTCAGGAATTTGCTCCCCAGGTTGTGGCACATGTCGAATTGTCTGGCAATGAGGCGGACGAGCCGTTTGTTTCCCGTTTGCCGATTGAGGAACTGTTTGCAGTCGCAGGCATAGTCGATGGAACGTTTGCCGTATCAAGTTCCAATGACGAAATAGCTTCTGCCGCTATTGAGGGAGATACCCTTGTCGTAACGGGTCACAGGAAAGGTGTTGCCAAAATTACTGTTACAAGCACCGATGCTGCAGGTACGGCAGTCAGCGTTGTGGTAGAGGTTCATGTTGTGGCGGACAAAACGAGTGGAGGAGCTGCCGACTTGTCTGTTGCGGCCAACCCTGTGGATGATATACTTGACATTAACCTTATCGGTGCGGACGGTAATGCCGCTGTGACCGTATACGATGCGGCAGCAAGGAAGGTTGCCGAATTTGCTGTTGCATTTGACGGCGGTGTGGCCACTGGCAATGACGTTTCGTCGTTTGCTCCAGGTATATACTCTATTTTAGTGGAGTACAATGGAGAACGTTATAGCACAACATTTGTGAAGCGTTAACCAGATATATGTCTTGTGAAACAATAGCGGCAGGCTTATACGGCCTGCCGCTATTGTTTCGATATGTGTGGTTGTAACTTTTATTACTGACGGCTTTTCGTTATGGTATGTAGCTTTTCGCGGGCAGTGGCTTTTTGGGCCGGTGAAAGGTTTGGGTTTTTGAGCTGTTCGTCGAGAATTATCGTGTAGTATCTGTCGTTGCGGAGCTCTGAGTTGGGCCCGTACAGGTATTTGTCCAATATACCCGACATCATGTCATATACCTTTGGGGTTGCTTCTGTCTGCATTAAGTTTACCATGTCTCTTATGGCCTTTTCGGATACTTTCTGGTCCGGATTTGCGCGTGCCAGCGATAGGAAACGTACAATTGCCATATCCATCTCCTTATATGAATTTATCCATAACGAATCCCGCAGGGACACCTTGTCCCAGTAGTGGGAGAGTATATATTCGGTCCTGGCGGCATTGTCAGTCAGGGAAGCGGGGGCAGAGATGTGTATGAACATCGGATTGCCTGTGTGCGGGTTGCGTACCGTTTCCTTTTGTGGTGCTGCCGTTTCCTTTTTGGATGCTTTGCCATTGCATGAGGTAAGCAGAACTGCCGATGCTGCTGCAACAGCCAGCAGACAAGCCATTGTGCGTGATATTGTCATATGCGATGTTTTTTGTTGTTTTGGATAAAATACAAATATATTCCATTTGAACGAGACATTCGATGCGGTATGGCAAAAACAATCTGTCGTTTTCTTCCAATTATGTACGTCGCAGGATCTAACATGAAGGAATATGGAAAGAGAACCTGAAAACTTTTTTTGTTTTTCTGGTTTTTGTACTTTTGTGGTCGGATGGTTATTGTCATGGGTAAGTATGGAATTAAGGGAAAGAATTATTGAAAGAGCCCTTGTCATGTTTTATGATATGGGGATAAAATCAGTGCGTATGGACGATATTGCCGTGGCGTGCGGAATATCTAAACGTACGCTGTATGAGAATTTTGCCGACAGGGAAGATCTTGTGCGACAGACCGTGAAATATTATTTGAACACCATCTGTGCACGATTGGCCGAACAGATGAGCCATGCACGCAATGTTATTGATGAATTTCGTATAGCGTGCGAGCACGGAGCCGATTTCAGGACTTCGGCAAGAAAAGTGGTACTGGATCTGATGAAATTTTATCCGAAGATATTCGATGACGTGATACGCAGCTATTATGATGCCGTGGTGAAAACAAGCGACATGCGTATGCGCAGGGGTATAGAGACAGGATTGTTCCTCGGGTGTATAGATACGGAATTTATGGCGCGTAATTTCGTGCGTTACTTGTACGGGCTGCATCAGGATTTGTCTGATGTTGCCATTTCGGCACAGATGGGGAATGAGGATAAGGGTCCTGTTCGGATGCATATGGCCGTAATGCTTTTCCTTAGGGGTATCTCGACGGAAGCAGGCCGACGGTACATAGATGAGAACATACTGCCAGATATTGCAAACAAGACGACACTGTAAATAATGAAAAGAATTGTTTTGACCGCCGTTGCGGTGTGCATGGCCTTCGTACTGGCTGCGCAGGAGAGTTCACGAAAGGTGACACTGACTCTTGACGAGGCTATAAAGATAGCTCTCGATGAAAATCCGACAATCAAAATCGCCGACATGGAGGTGGAGCGTCAGGATTACGCAAGACGCGAAACGGTAGGCAACCTTTTGCCGTCACTGTCGGCTTCGGGAGATTACAGCTACTCGATTGTGAAGCAGAAGATGTCCAAGAGCGGCCTTTCGTTCGGTGCCGACAATACCATAACTGTAGGCGCCACATTGGCAGTGCCGTTGTTCGTGCCTGCCGTATACGCAGCACTCCAACTGAACGAGGCTCAGATGGCTGATGCCGTGGAGTCGGCACGTTCGTCGCGGCTGTCGATGGTAAACGAGGTGCGCAAGGCATACTACAATATACTGCTTCTGAACGAGTCGCTCGACGTGCTGCACGAAAGCGAGGCTCTCATGGAGGAGACCGTGGCAAATGCCAAGAATATGTATGAGGCCCAGCTTGGTTCGGAATACGACTACCTCACAGCATTGTCGAACCTAAGTTCCATAAAGCCCAACATCATACAGACGCAGGGTTCCATCGAAGTGGCCTATCTGTATATGCACATGCTGCTCAGCATGCCGAATGATGTTGAGATAGAGCTTGTAGGCAGCCTTGACGACTATTCCGACGAAATTGTCAACAGCTCCGCTGTCTATTCCACCGATATCAGCGGCAATACCACGCTGCGTTCACTAGAGATACAGGAACGTATGCTGGAGGCACAGCTGCGTGCCGCCAATGCACAGCGAATACCTACCATATCGGCGTTCGGTACGATAAGCTTCTACGGTAACGATATGCCGGAGATAGATTTCGGAGACATGGGCTTCGGCGACATGTTCGGAGGAGTGTCGCTGGGAGATTATCCCAATCTTGTCAATGCGGTGACTACGGCGCTCGGACCGTCCGGAATGAGTGACCTCAACCGACTGCTTTCCTCAATGTCGGAAAGCGGTTACTCCACGGGAAGTTCCAACAGTTTCTGGTGGCAGCATCCGGCAAGTGTCGGTGTCAGCATTTCGATACCTATATTTTCCGGCAACAAGATAAACAGTCAGGTTAAGCAGGCCCGTATTGCCATAGAACAGCTTCGCATGCAGCGCGAGTATCAGGAGGAGGCTACCGGCATGGAGGTTCGCACGGCCATAAGCAATCTGATTACGGCGCGAAGCAGCATGGAAGCCAACCAGACTGCCATGGCACAGGCACGAAAGGCATTCGACATATCCAATGTCCGTTACAGGGGAGGCATGGGAACCATACTGGAACTGAATACGTCGCAGTTTCAGTTTACGCAGGCGCAGCTCAACTATACCCAGGCCGTGTACGATTATCTTGCGGCACAGGCGGATTATGAACAGATAGTAGGCCTCGACTACGAAGTGGACGGGGAGTAAGATGTGCGGGTTATGAATGTAAATGACAAAAACAGTCTATAATTATGAGGAAAACCCTTTTAGCGGCAATGGCAATAGTGTTGTCGGTCGCAGCATTTACCGGATGCAAGGAGAAGAAGAAAGTGGAGGACACGGAACAGAAGCCTGTGTCGGTCAAGATTGAAAAGGCGCGCATGGAGCGTGTGGCACAGTCGGTGGACTTCACTGCCAATCTGGAGGCAAACAAGCAGACGCAGATTGTCCCTTCCGTGATTGCCCGTATAGAGCAGCTGAATGTAGAGGTCGGTGATATGGTCAAGGAGGGGCAGATACTGGCCGAGTTGGAGAAGACGCAGTACAATACCAATGCATTCCAACTGGCAAATACGGAACTCAATTATGCCCGTATGAAGCCTGTGTATGAGACGGGCGGTATCTCCAAGCAGGAGATGGACGCTACCGAAACTCAGATAAACGTGCTGCGTGAAACGGTGGCCAATCTTGCCGACAACCTTACTCTCCGTAGTCCGTTCGACGGTGTCGTTACGGCACGTTACAATGAGGAGGGCGACCTCTATTCGCAGACTTCCGGTACGGGAATTTATCAAATCATGCAGATGAACCCGCTCAAGGCCTACGTCTTCGTGTCGGAACAGTATTTCCCTGATGTATATATGGGAATGCCTGTCGAGGTCAGGGCTGATGTGTATCCCGACAAGGTATTTGTCGGCAAGGTGACACGCATAGCCCCTGCTCTCGATGCTTCATCGCGTACCTTTGAAGTCGAGGTTACGATTCCCAACGAGAAACTTACTCTTCGCCCCGGCATGTATGCCCGCACAATGTTCAATATGGGCGAGGAGGATAACATTACCGTACTCGATGTTGCCGTGCAGCGTCTGGCCGGTACGAATGAACGTTATGTGTATGTTGTGGAGGACGGTGTCGTAAGCCGTCGCATGGTCAGCGTGGGCCGTCAGGTCGGCGACCGCATGGAGATATTATCCGGTCTCAAGGAGGGAGAAGATGTGGTAATAGCCGGTGCGGCGCGTCTGCACGCCGGTATGGCTGTTGAGGTGATGGCTGAATAATGCGGCGTCTGAAAGTTTTTCACACGTAATATGTAAGGACTGATGAAAATTTACGAAAGTGCGGTAAGGAAGCCTATTTCCACACTGCTGATATTCATTATGGTGATGATACTCGGCGCATTCTCGCTGCGTAGCCTTGCCATAGACATGTATCCTGAAATGGACCTTCCGGCCATTTCGGTGATTACGACCTATCCGGGTGCCAATGCCTCGGACATAGAAACCAACATTTCGCGAGTGTTGGAGGACAATCTGAATACTGTAGAGGACCTTAAGGACATCACGTCGCGTTCGGAGGATAATTTCTCGATTATCGTGCTTGAATTCGAATGGGGCACCGACCTTGATGTGGCCGCCAACGATATACGCGATGCCGTTGACCGTGCACGCGACCTGTTGCCTGATGATGTCGATGACCCTATCATATACAAGTTCAGCAGCTCGATGATGCCTGTAGCCGTATTGTCAGTAACGGCTGATGACAGCTATATGGGACTTTACAAAATGCTCGACGAGCAGCTCGTTGACCGTCTCAACCGTGTCGAAGGGGTCGGCTCGGTGAGTATGATGGGTGCGCCGGTGCGTGAGGTGCAGGTATATGTCGACCCGCGCAAGATGGAGGCGTACAATCTCTCAGTCGAGCAGCTCGGCCAGATAATAGCTGCAGAGAATGTCAATATGCCGGCCGGTACGATAGATATAGGCAACAATACCATAAATGTCAAGACTGACGGGGAGTTCGATACTAGCGACGAACTGTACGATGTACTCGTATCGAGTTACGGCGGGCGAGACATATTCCTGCGGGACGTGGCTGTCATAAAGGATACCATAGAAGAGGAGACCCTTGATGAACGTATCAACGGCCGCAAGGGTGTACGTGTCATAGTCCAGAAGCAGTCGGGCGCCAATACGGTTGAGATAGTCGACAAAATATTTGCAGAACTCCCCGCAATAGAGCAAACGCTTCCGCCTGATGTGGAGATAAGCGTGCTCATGGATGGTTCGGAGAGCATACGTGACAGTATCAACTCTCTGACCGAGACAATCATGTTCGCTTTCATATTCGTGGTGCTCGTTGTGATGTTCTTCCTCGGGCGCTGGAGGGCGACGCTCATAATATGTATTACCATCCCCATATCGCTTTTGACAGGCTTCATATACCTGTATCTGACCGGCTCGACGATAAACATCATTTCGCTCAGTTCGCTCTCCATTGCAATAGGTATGGTGGTGGATGATGCCATAGTGGTGCTGGAGAATATTACCACGCATATGGAGCGAGGCTCTTCGGCCAAGGAGGCGGCCATATACGGTACCAATGAGGTGTGGTTGTCGGTTATAGTTACCACGCTTACTGTGGTGGCGGTATTCCTGCCTCTGACGCTTACATCCGGTATGGCCGGTATTCTATTCAAGGAACTCGGATGGATGGTATCGATAATAGTGTCTGTTTCCACGCTTACGGCAATTTCGCTGACACCTATGCTGTCGTCGCAGATGCTCAGGAGCGGAGACATTCACACATATAAGGGCTTAGGAATAATCTTCAAGCCGATAGACCGTTTCCTCGACAGGCTCGACAACTGGTACGCTGCGGCGCTTTCGTGGGCAGTCAAGCACAGGGGACTGATTATGGGCAGCGTGCTGGTGATTTTCTGTGCCGGTATTTTCGTGGCAACGAAAGTGCCGAGCGACTTCATGCCTGTGTCCGATAACGGTTCGATAAGCATGGTGGTAGAGCTGGAACAGAATACAGGTCTGGAATATACCAAGAAGATTGCCCGTCAGATAGACACTATGATACATACCATGTATCCATACGTTGAACGAGTCTCTACCAGTGCCGGTTCACCTTCCGAAACGACGGCATTCTCGGCCATGACAAGTTCCGGCTCATATATCATAAACTATACGCTTAAGTTCCCGAAAGCACACGAACGTGACAAGTCGATTTTTACAATCACCGATGAATTGCGTGAGGAACTTGATAGGATACCTGAACTCAAGCGCTTTACCGTAACCCCGGGTGGAAGTATGGGGATGGGTAGTGCCGGACTCGGTTCGGCAGCCAATCTTGAAGTCAAGGTATTCGGCTATGACTTCGACCAGACTAATGCCATTGCGGCCGACCTGCGCGAAAGGTTTGAGCAGATTGACGGTGCGAGGGACGTGCAGGTGTCGCGCGACGAGATGCGTCCCGAGTTCAATGTGGAACTCGACCGCCGCATGCTGGCATATTACGGGCTTAACAGCACCACCGTGTCGGCAGCGGTTCGTAACCGTATAAACGGTTATACGGCCAGTCTTTACCGTGAAGATGGCGATGAGTATGATATTGTGGTAAGGTATGCCAAACCTTATCGCCTGTCGGTGCAGGACATTGAGGAAATCATAGTATACAATTCGCAGGGGCGTGCCATTCGTGTCGGTGATGTCGGTAAGGTAGTAGAGGAGTTTGCACCGCCTACAATCGAACGAGAGAACCGTCAGAGGGTTGTGAATGTCACCATGATGCTCGGCGACGGAGTGGCACTCGGTTCGGTGGTGGAACAGGTTAACGCCATATTGGCCGATTACGTACTGCCCGATGATGTATTCGTAGAGGTTGGCGGTACTCTCGAGGACCAGCAGGAATCCTTTGGCGATATGATGGTGCTTTTCGTGTTGATAGTTCTCCTCGTGTATGTGGTCATGGCTACGCAGTTCGAATCGTTCGTGTACCCGTTCATCATAATGATTACCATTATCCTCGCCGTGCCGGGTGTATTCTTCGCACTTGCACTTACGGGTACGTCGCTCAGCCTTATGGCACTGCTCGGTGCGATAATGCTTGTCGGTATTGTGGTGAAGAGCGGTATCGTTATGGTAGACTACACCAACCTGCTGCGCGAGCGCGGCTACAGTATTAACCAGGCCGTGGTTGCGGCCGGCAAGAGCCGTCTCCGCCCTGTGCTCATGACTGCCATCACCACAATTCTCGGTATGTTCCCTATGGCGCTCAGTATCGGTGAAGGCTCTGAGTTGTGGCAGCCGATGGGTGTGGCCGTGATAGGCGGTTTGACATTCTCGACAATATTGACACTCGTTGTCGTGCCGGTGATGTATTCGCTGTTTGGAGGTTTCGGTATCAAACGTCAGCATCGCCGTCTGCGTGCTTCTTATGTCGGTAAAAAGTAAAAATTAATCAAGCAGCCGTACGGAGGCATGCCTCCGTACGGCAACATCAATTGAATAGAGATGAAAGCATTGTTCATATCATACAACATGACATTGACGGAACGTATCAACTGGGTACTTGACCATTATGGCGTAAGAGGATACACTTTGTTTCCGCTCACGTATGGCCGCGGGACGGTTAATGGCGAGCCGCATATGGGCTCGCATACATGGCCTGCAATGAACGCAACGGTTCTTGCCGTAGTGGAGGATGCCAAGCTCCCGCCGGTTATGGAAGCACTTCGCAAAATGGAGAAGGAAACGCAGATGCAGGGAATGAGGGCATTTGTCTGGGAGGTGACAGACGCAATCTAGAATATCATATAATATGCAGACGGGGGCGGACAAGATTGTCCGCCCCCGTCTGCATATTATATATACAAAAAAAGAGGCACCATTCGGTACCTCTTTGCAATATTTCTGCTGGATGGCTATTCGGCAACGGCAGTAACGAAAAGCCCTACTTCCAGAGTGTTGTAGCCTTCAAGCATGGGGCCAATCTGCGGCATGAGGAAGGGAAGCAGCTGGGCGATAGTTGCTGCTGTTTCATCATCCTGGGGAAGCATGGCGATGATGGCGTTCAAAGTTTCCTCGTCGATGCTGCTTACAGTAGCTTTGAGCATATCGAGGTCTACGAATACGCTAAACTTGCCCTCAATGAGAGAATAGTTGAGATTTATAGCAAGCGTGTTGGCATCGGTGTTGTAAGCGAAGATGGGCGAGGAGAAGTTGGCGAGCATCATCTTGATGGCTGCGGCAGTTTCCGGGTCAGACTCAGTGTCGAGCATGTTGTCAACAGTTGCAGAGCTGAGAGTGAAGGTAATGGTGTTGTCGCTGTTGGCAGTGTAAGAGATGGCATTGCCAGTTTCGCCAGGGAACTCTATTGTCTCGCTGGTTTCAGTGTCTGTGAGCGACATGGTGAAGGTCCCGTTTTCATTAAAGGTAACGGTGCCGGTTACGCCTGTCTCGGTCATAGAGAGACCGATAAGCAGAGTGTTTATGTCAGAATATTTGAGGTTCATTCCTTCTCCGAAAGAGATGGCAGCCGCGTCAGGGTCTTTTGCCTCAGTATTTGCAAAAATGGGGGTTGCGGAGAGAGTGTAATTGCCGGTAAGCTCATTTGTGGGAGGAGGGGTAGTTGTTGTGTTCGATTCGCAAGATGCGAAGAATACGGTTGTTGCTATTGTCGCAATAGCAAGCACGCTTTTAAACATTCTTTTCATTTTAATCAATATTAATGGTTAATATGTGTGTTAGTCTATAATTTTCAGGTTTGCGTATTTGCTCAACAGGCTTTTCTTGCCACAAGTTGGGTCGGCAAATATAACGGTTATTTTTATGTCGGAGGGCATTTCCTCGATATTTATTATCTCGCCGCGTCCGAATTTTGAATGTTCAACTGTCATTCCGATGCTGTAGCGCGATTGTACGGCGGAGCCTTGTGTAGTGTTTGGCTCGCTGGTAGTTACCTTTCGGCTGCCAATGCTGCGCATGGTGCTCGGGTCGGGCGTGACGGGTACGATGCGCGGTGCCGGACGCTGCGGAGCCTCAGGCCTTTGGGAACGGTAGCTTCCCGACTGTCTTGACGGACGGCGTTGTCCCCATTCTTCGTTGCTGCGGCCTTCCTGTCCGTAACGGCGTCGTGGCGACGGAGTGTCGTCATCGGTGTCGTTGTCATCGCAGCGTTCCATGTCGGACGGCAGATCAACATATCGCTCGTCCATCTCGGTGATGAAGCGGCTCGGATTGCAGAACTCCGTGTTGCCCCATTTGAAACGCTGTCGCGCGAACGATACGAATGCCTTTTTGCGTGCCCTCGTGACGGCTACGTAGAACAGCCTGCGTTCCTCTTCGAGCTTGTCCTGCGAAGTGGCACTCATGATGCTCGGGAAGAGGTTCTCCTCCACGCCTACTATGAACACCGTGTCGAACTCAAGGCCTTTGGCCGAGTGTACGGTCATCAGCACTACGCGGTTTTCGGAACCTTCAGAGTCCTTGTCCATGTCGGTCATCAGGGAGATGTTCTGCAGCCACTCCTCGACGGTGGGTTCAGCATCGCTGTCACCATCACTTTCGTCCTCGTAGGAAAGTACAATGCGTTCCTCCTTGAAGTTCTGCATCGAGGCGAGCAGCTCGCCAATGTTGTCGAGGGCACTTTCCGATTCGGGTGACGGGTTAAGACGGTAGCTTGCTATAAGTCCTGAACGGGTGGCTACCTCCATGCCGAAGTCGTAGAGCTGCATGCCGCTGCGTGCCAGCGACAGGGAGCGTATCAGTCCTGCAAACTCTCCCAGTTTTTTGGCAGCCGTTTTGAGCTCGGGTATTGCCTCCTCATCGATTTTCTCCAGTACTTCCCACATGCTTATGCCTCTTTCGGCCGCTGCGGCGGCCAGACGTGATATGGTGACGGAGCCTATGCCTCGTGCCGGAGTGTTGATTATGCGGCGCAGGGCTTCGTTGTCGCGCGGATTGACAATGAGCCGGAAGTATGCCACGAGGTCCTTGATTTCCTTGCGGTCGTAGAATGAGTGTCCGCTGTAAATCTTGTAAGGCACATCGCGGCGGCGCAGAGCATCCTCTATCGAACGCGACTGGGAGTTGTTGCGGTAGAGGACCGCTATTTCGTCCCACTTGCCGCCGTTGACACTGCCTTCGCGTTTGATGTAGTCGGCCACCATGATGGCCTCCTCCTGGTCAGTGTAGGCCTGAAGCACCTTGACCTTGTCGCCGGTGTCGTTCTCCGAGAAGACATTCTTGGGTATCTGGCGGTTGTTCTTGGCTATGATGCTGTTTGCGGCATTCACTATGTTCTGCGTGGAGCGGTAGTTCTGTTCCAGCTTGAATACCTTGGCCGACGGGAAATCGTTCTGGAAGCGGAGTATGTTCTCTATCTTGGCTCCTCGGAAGGAGTATATGCTCTGTGCATCGTCACCCACCACGCATACGTTGGAATGCGACTGTGCAAGCCTGCGTACTATTAGATACTGTGCATAGTTGGTGTCCTGATACTCGTCCACGAGAATATAGCGGAAGCGCTGCTGGTAACTGGTCAGTGTTTCGGGGAAGTCGCGGAAAAGTATGTTGGTGTATATCAGCAGGTCGTCGAAGTCCATGGCATTGTTGGCCTTGCAGCGGCGCGCATATTCGAGGAATATGGCCGAGAACTCAGGTCTGCGGCGCTGACGGTCTTCGGCAAGGAACGACGAATTGGCTGCGTAGGCTTCGGCGGTGACGAGGTTGTTTTTTGCCAGCGAAATGCGCGAGTGTATCTCGCGCGGTTTGTATTCATCGGTGTTCAGGTTGCGCTCCTTGATGATTGTGGAGAGCAGGTTCTCGCTGTTGGCCGTATCGTATATGGTGAAGTTGGCATCGAAACCGAGTTTCGTGGCCTCCTGTCGAAGTATGCGGTAGAATACGGAGTGGAATGTTCCCATCCAGATATAGCGCGCCCTGCCGTCAGGGACGATTTTCTCGATACGTTCGCGCATTTCTCGGGCGGCCTTGTTGGTGAAGGTGAGGGCAAGTATCGAGCCTGGAGGTACGCCCTGTTCGATCATGTATGCTATGCGGCTGGTAAGCACGCGCGTTTTGCCCGAACCTGCGCCGGCCACGATAAGCGACGGCTTGTCGTAGTTGAGTACGGCCTCGCGCTGGGCAGGATTGAGAGTATCTGTAAAATGCGGCATTTGCTGTCCTCCTGTATTTGCCATCCTATGGGGACGGAACTGCAAAGGTACGCAAAATCGTCGTAACTCTATTCCTATGCTGAAGGATGTGTTGACGGCGGATGCGGATGGGGGCTGTAAAAAATGTGTTTTTTATACTAATTTTGTGAGCCGATCGTTATTACACCGCAAGAGCCGGAGGCGGAGGGTGCTCCTTTCCGGCGTGAAAAGTGACAGAAAGATACGAAATATAAGAACTCGCAAATGAACGACGTAGTAAACATCAACGAACTGAACGAGCGCATCGAACGCGAAAGCTTTTTCGTGGATACGCTCACCAGGGAGATGGGCAAGGTTATCGTAGGACAGAAGCACCTCGTGGATGCTCTTCTGATAGGCTTGCTGTCGAACGGGCACATACTGCTCGAAGGTGTGCCGGGCCTGGCCAAAACGCTTGCCATAAACACGCTCGCCAAGGCGGTGGATGCACGTTTCAGCCGAATACAGTTTACTCCTGACCTTTTGCCGGCCGATATCATCGGTACGCTGATATATTCGCAGAAGCAGGAGGAGTTTTATGTAAAGCGCGGTCCGATATTTGCCAACTTCGTGCTGGCCGATGAAATAAACCGTTCTCCTGCCAAGGTGCAAAGTGCATTGCTCGAGGCCATGCAGGAGCGTCAGGTGACGATAGGGGAAGAGACCTACCGCCTGCCCGAACCGTTCCTGGTGATGGCAACGCAGAACCCGCTCGAACAGGAAGGTACCTATCCGCTGCCCGAGGCGCAGGTTGACCGTTTCATGCTGAAGGTTAAGATAACATATCCGAAGAAGCAGGAGGAGCGCGACATTATCCGTATGAACCTTTGTGAAGGCGGATGGCCGGAACCGTCGAAGGTCATCGAGCCGGACGACATAGTAAAGGCCCGCAGGGTGGTGTCCGACGTTTACATGGACGAAAAAATAGAACAGTATATAATCGACATAATATTCGCGACACGTGAGCCGCAGGAGTACAAACTCCAGAAACTGGCTCCAATGATAGCCTATGGCTGTTCGCCGCGTGCGAGCATATCGCTTGCCAAGGCTGCCAAGAGTTATGCCTTCATACGCCGCCGCGGCTATGTCATACCGGAAGATGTAAGGGCCGTGTGTCATGACGTGTTGCGTCACCGCATAGGGCTTACCTATGAGGCGGAGGCCGAGAATGTGACCACGGAGGAGATAATAACCGACATTCTCAACGCGGTTGAGGTGCCGTAGCGTAACATCCGTCATGGAGAACAGCAGCGACATAATAAGGCAGGTACGCAAGATTGAGATAAAGACGCGCGGTTTGAGCAATGACATCTTTGCCGGCCACTACCACAGTGCCTTCAAGGGGCGTGGCATGGCCTTCAGCGAGGTGCGTGAATACCGCGTGGGCGATGATGTGCGCGACATTGACTGGAATGTCACGGCCCGCAGCCGCGAACCATACATAAAGGTGTTCGAGGAGGAACGCGAGCTAACAATGATGCTCCTTGTGGATGTCAGCGGGTCGCGCCTTTTCGGTACGGCCGACAAGGTGAAGAAAAACATCATTACCGAGATTGCTGCCGTTCTTGCCTTCTCGGCAACGGAAAACAACGACAAGGTCGGATGCATATTTTTCAGCGACAGGGTTGAAAAGTTCATACCGCCGAAAAAGGGCCGTTCGCACATATTGATGATAATACGCGAACTTATAGAGTTTGTGCCGCAGCACAGCGGTACGGCATTGTCGGAGCCGCTGCGCTATCTTACCAATGCGCTCAAGAAGCGCTGTACGGCATTTATGCTTTCTGACTTTATGGAACCGGCAGGAAATGAGAACCGTTTTGAGGAGTCGCTCAAAATTGCGTCCGGCAAGCACGATATAGTCGGGATAAGGGTGTACGACCGTCGCGATGCGGAATTGCCCGATGTCGGTGTCATGGAACTGCAGGATGCCGAAACGGGTGTCAAACTGTGGGTTGATACTTCGCTGCGCTCCGTGCGCGAAAGTTACCGTATGGCATGGGAGGAGAACAGCCGCAGACTGCAGTCCGCGCTCGCCCGCAGCAGGGTGGACAGCGTGTCGGTAGCCACGGACGAAGATTATGTCAAGGCCCTCATAAAACTTTTCAAAAGGAGATGATTAGGAAATTAGCCTCCATACTCTTCGCGGTGGCTGTCACGGCGACGGCATCGGCTTCAGTGCCTCCCGAGGTACGCGCCCGCATTACTGCCGATACCGTGCTGATAGGCGACCGCTTCTCTATAGAGATAGCCATAGAGAAGGACATGATGCAGGTCATCGGACTTCCCGATGTGGCCCAAAGTCTTGCAAAAGGCGGCATGGAGGTGCTGTACGAGTCGCCGCTTGATACGGTACGAACCGAAGGACGGCAGCAGACACTCACCAAAACATATGAGCTGACTTCTTTTACGGCCGGATCGTTCGACCTCGGCCGTTTCCCGATATTGTACGGCGACAAGAATGTGACAGATACGCTTTATTCGGCCGAACCTCTCCATATTGTCGTGAATACATTTCCGGTAGATACCGACAACAGCACTATTTACGATATCAAGGCACCGGAGGAGACCCCTTTGTTGGTGGAGGAGTTTTCGGGTTATGTGATGTGGACGTTCATGGGCGCATTGCTTGTGGCGGCCGTGGCGCTGCTTGTTAGACGCTGGATATCTTCGCGCGGCAGGAGCGTTAGGGAAGATGGTACTCCTGTGCCGTATATACCGCCGCATGTCAGGGCAATAGAGGACCTCGAGACGCTGCATAATCAGAAACTGTGGCAGAGCGGCCGTACGAAGGCGTACTATACCGGATTGACTGACATAGTGAGGACATATATCAACGGCCGTTACGGTGTGAATGCCATGGAGATGACCTCCGATGAGATAATGCGTGCCGTGGCTCCGATGCCGCTTGATGAGAAGGACCGTCGCGGACTGAGGGATATTCTGAGAACGGCAGACCTCGTGAAATTTGCCAAGCATACTCCCGATGCTGACGAAAACGAGAGCCTGTACTATGCGGCATATTATTTCGTTGAGGACACCAAGGAACTGCCGCAGGAAGATGCGGAAGAAACAGAGGAGGATAACGGCGATGGCAGCAAGTAGTGCAAGGATATTCGTGATGCGGACGGTGTTGTTGGCCGTACTGCTCGTTCGGTGCGGCGATGCTTTTGCACAGGATTACCGTGAGCGCAGCAGCATACGTTCCGGCAACCGCGCCTATGAGGAGCAGGACTACAAAGGCAGCGAGGAGAAGTACCGCGCCGCATTGGAAAAGCAGCCTGCATCGTACGAAGCGGCTTTCAACCTCGGCGATGCGCTTTACAAGCAGGGACGCTACGAGGAGTCGTCGCAGGTTTTCGATTCGCTTTCAAGGTCGCCTTTGCTGTCGGCCGAGCAGATGTCCAGAGTCTATCACAACATGGGCAATTCCTTGTTCGCCCAGCAGAAACTGCAGGAGGCTGCGGAGAGTTACAAGCAGTCGCTGCGTGCACGTCCCGATGACCTTGAGACCAAGTATAATCTGGCTTATGTTCAGAAGTTGCTTGAGGACCAGCAGCAGAACCAGCAGAATAATCAGGATAACCAGAATAATCAAAGCCAGCAGGACGACCAGAACCGGCAGGGGAATAACGGTCAGGACCAGCAGAACCAGGACCAGCAAAATCAGCAGAATGGTGACGACGGTCAGGACAATAACGATGAAGGTCAGAATGACCGGAACAATGGCGACCGAAACAGGCAGGGCGACAATGATAGTAACAACGGACAGAATGACCGGAATGACCAAAACGGTGACGGAGACCGCCGGCAGGACAACGACAGGCCGGATAATGGGAACGGAGACAATCCCGACCGTCGCGATGGTGACGGGCACCGGCAGCCGCGGGAGGGTCAGATAAGCCGTGAGGATGCTGAAAACATTCTCGATGCCTTGCAGCAGCAGGAGGACAGGACGCGAGAGAAGGTGAATGCCCAGCGTGCCGTCGGGGTTGCTGCTTCGGGCAAGAACTGGTAGGTGTGGTTCGGAACGAAAACAGTAAGGTATAGCAATGAAAATAACTCAGTTTGCCAATCCGGAACTCCTGTGGCTGTTGGCAGTGTTGGTGCCGATGGTTGCGCTCTATTTGTGGCGCTGCCGCAAGGGAAATGCAGCGGTACGCATCTCTACGGTGTCACCATTGGTCGGTGTGCCGCGCGGTGCGAGGTACTGGGGACGTCATCTGCCGTTTGTGCTGAGGTGTATTGTGGTGGCGCTGTTGATAGTGGCGCTGGCGCGTCCGCAGAATTCCGAGAAAGGGACATCCACAACGACGGAAGGTATCGACATAGTGCTGGCAATGGACGTATCGACCAGTATGCTCGCACGCGACTTCGAACCGGACCGTATAACGGCTGCAAAGGATGTTGCGGCCAAGTTTGTTGCCGACCGTCCCAATGACCGTATCGGTATTGTGGCGTTTGCCGGCGAGAGTTTTACCCAAAGTCCGCTTACCACCGACCGCAGTACGCTGCAGACACTGCTCGGACAGCTCCGTACAGGTATGATAGAGGACGGTACTGCGATTGGCAACGGTTTGGCAACGGCCGTGAACCGTCTGCGCGAGAGCAACGCAAAGAGCAAGGTGGTGATATTGCTGACCGACGGCGTGAACAATGCCGGACAGGTGTCGCCTGCTACGGCGGCTGACATTGCCTCTTCGTATGGCATCAGGGTTTACACAATAGGCGTGGGAACGCAGGGACAGGCCCCCTATCCGGTGCAGGACATGTGGGGTACGGTACGGTATGTTCCCATGCAGGTGGAGATTGACGAGGCTGTGCTGAAGGAGATAGCCTCGCTGACAGGCGGAGAATATTTCAGGGCTACCGACGAGACGGCCCTTTCGGCGATATACGGACAGATAAACGAAATGGAACGCAGCAGGGTCGAAACCAGCGAGTACATGACCAACACGGAACTGGCAGGACGGTATATGATATGGGCATTTGTGTTGCTCGTTGTGGAGTTTCTGTTGCGTTATCTCTGGCTCAAACGATTGCCGTAGCCGTTATTTGTTGATTTGAATTAATGCAGCGCGGGTGCGTATGAACATGCATGGAGGAGTGCGCAGCCGCAGATAAAAACCATACGTGAAATGTTTAGGTTCGCAGTACCGGAGTATTTGTATCTGCTGATTGTGGTGCCGCTGTTGGCGGTAGTGTTTGTGCTTGCCGTACGCTCACGCCGCAAGAGACTGGAACGTTTCGGAAATCCGGCTACGGTGACGGCATTGATGCCAGATGCCTCGCCGTCGCGGGTGCGCAACAAGACCGTGATGTTTATGCTGGCCGTGGCACTGCTGGCGTTTGCGTTGGCGCGTCCGCAGCTCGGTTCCAAACTCAAGGAAGTGGAGCGCGAGGGTGTGGAGATTATGCTTGCCGTCGATGTGTCCAACTCGATGCTGGCGTCCGACTTTGAACCTAACAGACTGGAGCGTACCAAGTATGCCGTCGAAAAGGTGCTCGAAGGACTCAAGGAGGACAAGGTGGGGGTTATAGTCTTTGCAGGCGATGCCTATGTACAGCTCCCGATAACGTCCGACTACCTTACGGCGCGCAATTTCGTGGCGCAGATTTCGCCCGATATGGTGTCCAAGCAGGGTACGGCTCTCGGCAGCGCCATATCGCTGGCCACGTCATCGTTTTCGTCGGGGAGCGAAGGCAGTCGCGTGGTGATTTTGATTACCGATGGTGAAAACCACGAGGACGACCCTATTGCTGCAGCACGTCACGCTGCAGCACAGGGAGTGACTATATACACCATAGGGATGGGCACTCCGGAGGGTGCACCAATCGAAATTGGTGACGACTTCATAAGGGATGAGAATGGCGAAATAGTGGTGTCGAAACTTGACGAGAAGACTTTGCAGGAAGTTGCTGTCATTACCGGCGGCGCATATGTAAGGGCCGGAAGCCGTTCGATAGGATTGCAGGAGATAATAGACAGGGTCAACGATACGCGGTCGGCTTCGCTGTCGCAGATGGTGTTCGAGGAGTACGACGAACGTTACCAGTATTTTTTAGGTGGGGCATTGGTGTTTCTGTTGCTTGAGTTTGTCATGATGTCGCGCAGGAACAGGCTTCTTGCCCGCTATAATATTTTCAATAGGAAGAATGCCGTCGGTGACAGACATTGAGACGGTTGTGTTTCAGGGAAGGATAAATCGTTTTTTTAATAACATTATGAGACAATAAGGTTATCTTTGCAGCGTAAAACGTTAGCAATGAAACCTACTCTTTTGATAATGGCTGCTGGTATGGGCTCACGTTACGGCGGTCTCAAGCAGCTCGATGGCGTAGGCCCGGCGGGCGAAACCATTATGGATTATTCGGTGTTCGATGCCGAACGTGCCGGTTTCGGCAAGGTTGTGTTTGTAATCAGGCACGATTTCGAAAGGGAATTCCGCGACAAGGTATTGTCCAAATATGAGGGACGCATTCCTGTGGATGTGGTATTCCAATCGGTGGATGCTCTTCCCGAAGGGTTTTCTGTCCCGGAGGGCAGGGAGAAACCATGGGGTACTGGCCATGCCGCGCTGATGGCCCGCGAGGTCATACACGAGCCTTTCGCTGTAATCAATGCCGATGACTTCTATGGCCGTGACGCATTCGTGACACTTGCCGATTTCCTTTCGAAGGCTGACAAGGCGGGACAATTCTGCATGGTAGGCTACCGTGTGGGCAACACGTTGTCGGAGAGCGGTTCCGTTTCGCGCGGCGTGTGCGAGAAGGATGCCGACGGCTTCCTGACTTCGGTAACTGAACGTACCGACATACGCCGTCAGGAGGGACGCGGCATAATATTCCGAGACGAAAACGATGAATATCACGTGCTGGATGAAGATACTCCGGTCTCGATGAACATGTGGGGCTTCACTCCCGATTATTTCGAACTCTCCGGCAGGCTGTTTGAAGATTTCCTGCGGCAGCGTGGCGATGAACTCAAGAGTGAATTTTACATACCTTATGTGGTGAATGAGGCAATACATTCGGGCAAGGCAGGTGTGAAGGTACTCAGTACAGCAGCGAATTGGTTCGGCGTGACGTATGCGGCTGACAGACAGTATGTGGTAGACAGTCTTGCCGCATTGACCAAAGCCGGCGAGTATCCGGAACGTCTTTGGTGACATTGGGCAATCGTCGTTTAAATGTAAAGCAATGCTATGACAGTAAATACTGTAATATATACCTTCGTGTCGGCTTTACTTACTCTTTTCCCTGTAATAAATCCGTTGAGCCAGGGGCTTTTGTTGAGCAGTTACATAGAGGAGTTCGACAACCAGCATTTGAAAATAGCGGCCCGCAAGATATTTTTTAACTGCCTGCTTATCTGTCTGGGCAGTATATTGCTCGGTCATTTGATATTGCTGCTGTTTGGTTTGGCTGTGCCGGTTATACAGGTCGGTGGCGGTATTATCATATGTAAAACAGGGTACGATATGCTGATGGCTTCCAATGTGTCTAGATCGTCGACAGATGTGCCTGTTGATATGAATGCTTTCAATATGAGACTGTTCTACCCGCTGTCGTTCCCGATAGGAGTAGGGCCTGGAGCCATATCGGTGATATTCACGCTTATGGCCACAATACCGGATGATGTCGATTTCCTGACTACGGTGTTGCATTATCTTCTTATGGTGGCTGCAATATTGCTGCTGCTTTTCCTGCTTTATCTGGTACTCCTGAATGGTTCGCGCATGATGAAGAAAATAGGCGAGTCGGCAAGTATGATACTGAACAAAATGATAGCATTCCTTACCTTCTGTATCGGCATACAGATATTGGTAACCGGTATTGCCAAGATATTCAACCTTACCGTGTTGTAATTGTATCTCTAATTGTAAAAACAGTAAGTCCGCGTATATTGCATACGCGGACTTACTGTTTTTAGGCTGTGATTATTTCCTTTTCTTGCTTTTTGGAGGACGGTCGTTCCAGCGGTTGCCGTTCTTCTCGAACAGCGACCAGTCAAAGCCGCCGTTGTTGAATGTCGGCGCATATGTGGAAACATGCCCCTCGCTTGTCTTGTCCTTTGTGCGTGTATTGTGGGTATCGTGCTTTTGCATTTTGTCCTTCTTTGAGGAGCGTTCCGCAGTGGGCTCCTTCATGTCGGAGGGGCGGATGGATTTACGCTCCGTTTCTTTGCAGTTGTCTGGTTGGGTGTCATTGGCCGTATCTTTGCCGCGCTTTCCTTTGGACCTGCGCTTTTTGGATACGTTATCGTCCTCGGTTTCACTGCGTTTGCGGTCTGCAATTTCGGCCAAAGGACGTTTACCCCGCCGTAGCTTGTTGAGCGAGTTAACCACCTCTTCCGCATCGCTGAACGGAACGCTCACGAAAGAATAGCTGTCACCGAGTTTTATGTCGTTTATGTGCTTGTCCCGCAGTCCGCACTCTCGTTTGAGCAGAGCTACGAGTTTGCGTACATCGTAACCGTCATCACGGCCTATGGCTATGAAAAGACGCGCCGTGCCGCGTCGGTCAACCGAGAAGGAACGTATCTCGGGATATTTCGTTTCGTCGAGGTCACTGCTGAAGGCAAGTTGCAGCAGAGCACCGAGTGCTACCTCCGGTGAGTATTCCTGAAGCAGTTCGGCAGCCATGTCGCTGCATGCTGCATAGGAATTGCCGGCGACTATTTCACGCAGTTCATCCTTTATGTGTTGGCGTTTCGTGGCAACGATATCCTGTGGCGAGGGCAGTTCCTCACGGCGGATGTCGGCCTTGATGTCGCGCCGCATGAAGCCGAAACGTCGCATTTCGGATGAGGATATGAATGTTATTGCCGTACCCTGATTGCCGGCCCTGCCGGTACGTCCTATGCGGTGTACGTAGCTTTCCGAGTCCTGCGGAAGCGAGTAGTTGATTACATGAGTGAGGTTGCTGATGTCTATTCCGCGGGCTGCAACGTCGGTGGCAACAAGAATGTTGGCTTGTTTGTTACGGAACTTGGCCAGTACCTTTTCACGCTGAGCCTGCGAAATGTCGCCGTGCAAAGCCTCGGCTGAATAGCCGCGTTCGAGTAGGCGCGATACAAGTTCGTCTGTGCCTACCTTGGTACGTGTGAAAATTATGCCGTAGAACTCCGGTGTAATGTCTATGATACGTGTCAGGGCATCGAGCTTGTCGCTTTCGCGTACCTCGAAATATATCTGGTCGGTCAGGTCGGCCGTCAGTTGTGCCGCAGCCACGCGTACAATTTCTGTGTCGTGCATGTATGTTTTAGACAGCTCCATGATGCGCTGCGGCATGGTAGCCGAAAAGAGCAGCGTGCGTTTCCCTGCCGGAGTATGCGACATTATCTCCTCGACGTCCTCTATGAAGCCCATGTTGAGCATCTCGTCCGCTTCGTCCAGAACCAGGTATTGTAGCGATGACAGCGACAGGGTTCCGCGGCATATATGGTCTATGATGCGCCCTGGAGTACCTACAATTATGTCGACACCTTTGGACAGGCGTCGCAGCTGCTCGCTTATGGATGCGCCGCCGTATATGGCTGTGATGGAAAGCCGTTTTTCGCTGTTGTAGGAGATTAATTCTCCGGCCACCTGAAGTGCCAGTTCGCGGGTTGGAACCAGGACGAGTGCCTGTACTTTGTCGGCACTTCTGGTGAGTTGCTGCATGACAGGAAGACCGTATGCGGCAGTCTTGCCTGTACCGGTCTGCGATTGTGCAATGATGTCGTTTTCTCCTTTGAGAAGTATTGGGATTGTGAGCCTTTGGATTGGTGTGGGAAGCTCGAACCCTTTGGCTTCGACAGCCCGCAGCATTGCCTGCGAAAGGCCTAACGAGTCGAAGCCCTGCATGTCATCAGTCATCTTTTCGTATTTTCAGGCGGCAAAGATAAGCAAAAAATTACATGTGCCGCTCGTTCTCCGAAAACAGGAAAGGGTGTATGTCGGTGACATACACCCTTTGGTATTGGGATTTCAGTTCCGCAATGTGTTGTTGCAACTATTCTGCGGGCTGGGCTGCGGGTTCTGCTGTTTCAGCGCAGGCCTCGCCGCATGCCGTTGTGCAGGTCTGAGCACACTCGCAGTCGGCACATTTGCACTCTTCGCAGGGGCACTCTGCAGCGCAGGTGCAGTTTTCGCAGGTGCAGGCAGCGTTGGCACAGCAAGCTTCGCTTGCTACAACTTCAGTCTCGACAGCCTTTGCTTCTGCCTTTTTTGCATTCTTGTTGCCGCAAGAAACCATCACAAGTGCTGCCATTGCCACGGCACATATAAACATTGCTTTTTTCATAGCTGTTTAAAATTTAAAATTGTTGGATGAATGTTATTGGCGTGTGTTTATTGTCAGTTACTTTAGACGATATCCGTCGTTTCCCGTACCGAGCGGCATAAATTCGTGTGCGGCATTCGACAGAGAGTCTGTGGACATCGCGGCGCTGTCTATAGGCAACTTCTCGCGTCTTAACAGTTCCTCTATCGGTATTTGCCCGCGCCATAGGAATGCCGTGCTGAAGCTGCGTCTTACTTCATTCCACAGCAACAGTGCTTCGTCCATTGTAATGCAGTTTCCTACGGTGACAATATATGACGGGTTGTCGTATTCGAGAAATGTTGGAATGCCTGGAAACTCCTCCCTGAAGCGTTCCTGTGTGGCAATGGCCTCATTGCGGGCATTCTGACCGTTGTCGAAGAATATTCTTATTCTGTATCCGGATATTTCGTCGGCTTTGGGGCTTTGGTCATATATGCGGATAGCATCTGCCGCCTTACCGTATTCCGAAACGGTGACTACGGTACCCAGCGAGTCGGGCTGGGCCAGAGTTTGACGGAATGATGCAATGTCTTGACCGTGCACATATCCGGATGCAGCCGCAGCGATAAGTGCCGTCAGCATGTATTTTATTAGCGAGCCTTTCATGTCGTGTTTATTCACCGTAGAAATATTTCATAAACTCCATGAATGGAACCATCTCTGCCTTGAATTTCTTTTTGATGCAACCGGCTTTTACCGTGACACTGCCCGTAACGAAAAGTGACGGGGCATTGCCGACTATGTCGCCTGCTATTGACAAGGCCTTAAATGGATTGTCGAATGTAAGTTTCATCGGGATGTGAAGGTCCGTACGGCTGCGGCGTGGAAGATCGAGCGCATCTCTAACCATCGCCTTGCCTATCGTGCTGCCATTGCGGTCGGTAACGGTGAATGAGGCATCATGTAAGGAAAGATTGTAGCTTGAGGTATTTTCCACGTCAAGGGTTACGCTTACGGAAGGAGAACCTTGCAGCGACACGTCAAAGTCGGATACACCGTGCAGTACGATGTCATCCATACGAATGCATCCCGACAACGCAATCGCGGCACATACAGCAGCTATGAATATTGAGATTTGGCGCTTCATTACTTTTTCTCCCCTTCGTAAATATAGGCTATGCCACGCATTTGCCTGTGTGCCTTGCAGTCGGAAAATCCTGCATGCTCCAACATTTGCAAAAATAGTAAATTATCCGGAAAATGGTCCACCGAGTTAGGCAGGTATGTGTATGCCGAGCTGTCTTTTGATATGAGACGTCCTATCACCGGCAGTATCCTGTGAAAATAGAACCTGTACAGTGGGCCGAATACCATGCCGTGCGGAGTGGAAAATTCGAGTATGAACAGTTTTCCGCCCGACCGCAGCACGCGGTAGGCTTCTGCAAGTCCGGCCTTTATATCGCTGAAGTTGCGTATGCCGAATCCTATGGTGACAGCATCGAACGAAGCATCGGCAAACGGCATGCGTTCCGCATCGCCGCACAGCAGAGTGATGCGGTTGTCCAGTTTGCGGTGCGACACTTTTGTGCGGCCGGCGGCAAGCATCTCCTCGGAGAGGTCAATGCCTGTTATTGTCGTTCCGGGTATTCGTCGGGCCATGGCGATTGATATGTCGCCTGTGCCGGCAGCTACGTCAAGTATGTCGTGCGGATGTCCGGCAGCCACGAACGACACAGTGCGTCGACGCCACTGACGGTCTATGCCGAACGACAGAAGATGGTTCAGCAGGTCGTACCTTGGAGCGATACTGTCGAACATTTTGCGTACCTGTTCTTTTTTGTTGTTGTCCATGTTTTTGGAGCGGCCTTATGTCTTGTATTAATTGTAATATAACGGTCGATGGGAGTTATTGGTATCTTATGGTTCTTTCGGGTTTTACGGCCGATACAGCCAATGCCGGTATGGCCATGAGCAGCAGCATGACGAACGGAATGCCCGTGTTGAGCGCCAGCCACCATTCCCAGTCGAAGCTTATAGGTACTTCGGACAGCATGTAGCCTGTGCTGTCGAGTTTTATGAGTCCCGTGCAGTGCTGTATTGCGGCCAGGCCCAGTCCTATGATGTTGCCGGCAGCGATACCCCGCAGGATTATTTTGCCCGAGCGCAGGATAAACACTTTCTGCACGTTGCGGTTGCGCATGCCGAGTGCCTTGAGCACACCTATCATTGATGTCTTCTCAAGCAGTATTATGAGCATGGCGGATACCATGTTGAGGAAAGCGACGAGCAGCATTATTACGATTATCACTGCCGCATTGACATTATGGGCACGCAGCCAGTCGAATGTGTTAGGATTAAGGGTTACGATGTCTTCGACCTTCAGTACATCGTCTGTGTGCTCGGCGTTGTCGAATACTGCATCGTAAACCGATTGGGTGAACTCGTCGAGCCGTCCGAAATCATCTGTCATCACTTCGTAGCCCGATATCTGCTCTTCATCCCAGCCGTTGAGACGCTGTATGTTGCGTATGTCGGTAAATGTCATGGAATTGTCAAATTCATCCATGCCGGTGGAATAGATGCCGCATATCTTGAAACGGTCGCGGCGTACGGGACGCGAGGTATTGATGAACAGTATCTCCACCCTGTCGTTTACATCGAGCCCGATGAGCCGTGCTATATTCTCGGAAATGAGCAGGTCTTTGGTACGTGTCTCATTGCTTACCTCGGGGAGTGTGCCGCGCAGCAGGTGGGCACCGATGAAACAGGTGTTGTAGTCGGGACCTATACCTTTGAGGGCCACTCCCTGTATCGCATCGGAGGTCTTCAACATGCCGCCTTTGAGTGCGTATGGCGCTATGGATGCAAAATTCGGCAGCAATGATATGTCGGACATCAGTATCGTGTCGATGCGTATGGGATCGGTCTCGAGTGAATTGTTGGAGTGCAGACTGGTGATTTTTACATGTGCGCCGAACCCAACCAGTTTGGCTGTTATTTCGTGCTTGAAGCCCATGACAACCGACATGGCGAGTATCATCACGGCCATGCCTAAGGCAACGGTGAGCGTGGCGATGCGCACCATGACATTGGTTTTGCCTGCGCCGCGCGACGAGATGCGCCGCGCAATGAACATCTCTGTGTTTATTCGGTGCATGGGTAATTCGGTCGGCATATGCTGCGTGGATGCAGCCTTACGTGCCGTACCGCAAAGTTAATGCAAATGGTGCATGATTTAAAACTACCGCGCGAAATTGTATTTTCACGTCTTTCTTCGTAGCTTTACGCAAAATAAGGTGTTCAATCCGAGTGATATGAAAAAAGTAGCAATGATAACCGGAGCTACCTCCGGAATAGGTGAGGCGACTGCAAGGCTGTTCGCTTCGACGGGCGATTATGACCTTATAGTTACCGGTCGTCGTGCCGAACGCCTCCGCGAACTCAAGAAAGAGTTGAAAAATGCTTACGGTACCAAGATACATGTGATGTGCTTTGACGTGAGGGATTATCGGCGCGGTCTGGCTGCCCTCGATTCCATGCCGGAGGAGTATCGCCACATAGATATACTTGTCAACAATGCCGGTCGTGCGACTGACCTGGTGAAGTTTCAGGAAGGCGACGTGCGCAACTGGGACGAAGTGATAGACATCAACATCAAGGGTTTCATCTATATGGCCCGCATAATCTCCGAACGTATGGCAAAGCAAGGTGGCGGACACATCGTCAACCTGGGCTCGATAGCTGGAACGGAGGCTTATGAAAACGGTAATGTTTACTGTGCAACCAAGCATGCCGTGCATGCGCTCAGCCGCGGTATGCGTATCGACCTGCTCGGTACCGGCGTGAAAGTTACCGAGATACGTCCGGGAAAAGTGGAAACTGAATTTTCCATCATACGTTTCCATGGAGACAAGGAAAAAGCCGACAAGGTGTACGAAGGCATACGTCCGCTCAAGGGCGAGGATATCGCACAGATTATATTGTGGGCGGTGACACAGCCGGCGCATGTCAATGTCGATGAGGTGGTTGTAACTCCCATATCGCAGGCCAACTCCTATTACAACAAAAAGGAGATGTAGCGGACATGATTTGTTGGCCGATGAGATTTCCGTACGGATACAATAGTTCGGCGGATTGTGCGTTTATTGTCTGTAGTTAAGTAATTAATTTGTTCGTTTATGTCGATAGAGTGGATATTGCTTATTGTTATTGGAATTGTGGGTTTAATCGTGCAGGGCAAGCTCCAGTCCGTTTTTTCCAAATATTCCAAAGTTCCCATGGCCGGTGGATTGACGGGCAGGGAGGTGGCTGAAAAGATGCTTCGTGAAAACGGTGTTTACAATGTACAGGTGATATCTACCAGAGGTCACCTTACCGACCACTACAATCCCGCCAACAAGACCATAAATCTCAGCGAAAGCGTTTACAATTCTACGAGTGTCGCTGCCGCTGCGGTGGCTGCCCATGAAACCGGACATGCTTTGCAGGATGCCTGCGAATATGCTCCGTTGCGTTTGCGTTCGGCTCTTGTGCCCGTAATCAGTTTTTCGTCGCAGTGGGCCTTTATTGTGATACTGTTCGGGCTGTTTCTTATTAATACGATGCCGGCCGTGTTTTGGCTCGGTATTGCCATGATTGCCATGTCGGCCGTATTCTCACTTGTGACGTTGCCGGTGGAGTTCAACGCATCGGCACGTGCCATGCAGTGGCTCGGGTCGAGCGGTACGCTCAGCGGTCAGGCACTGACGCAGGCCGGTACGGCTTTGAAATGGGCTGCAAGCACTTATGTTGTGGCTGCCATCAGCGCAATTGCAACGCTGTTATATTACATAGGCATAGCCCGCCGCGAGTAGACAGTAATAGCAATGCAAATCATAAGGCGCACCGAAAAATAGGTGCGCCTTTTGTGTCGTATATCAAAACAGGGAAGATGCGGTCCGCATCTTCCCTGTTTTGATAAGTCTGGAAAGATTATTTGGTTATTATCTGCGTATGGTCGTCCTTGTCGAGGATAGAGATGGACTGCCCTGCTCCCATTACAAGAGTTTCGAGGTGGGGGTTGTCATTGCAGTAGAGTAGGAGCAGTGCTGTAGCGGAGCTGACATCAAGTGTGGTGAACAGGTTATCGTCGCATATCAGCGTTTCCAGCGCCGTGTTGTATGTGAGGTTGAGAGATGTCAGTTGGCACGCCGAACAGCTAATACCCGTTAAGGCTGTATTCTTGGTTACGTCGAGTGATGTCATGGGATTGGATGAGCAGACAAGGATAGTCAGTTTGGTATTGCGGGACAGGTTCAGTTCCGACAGTTGGTTGGCCTGGCAGTAAAGGTCTGTAAGAGCCGGACATTTGCTGATGTCAAGCGTAGAGAGCTGATTGTCGTCGCAGTTCAATGTCGTTAGTCGTGGACTGCCGCTGAGATCGAGTGTTGTGAGCTGATTGTTGCCTACGTTGAGGTTTTCAAGTTTGGAATTGTTGACGTTAATCGATGTCAGTTTGTTGTTCTGACAGTAGAGCATGGTGAGTTTGGCGTTCTTGCTGACATCTATTGAGGTGAGATTGTTGTCGTTGCATACAAGTTGTGTAAGTTCGGTAAAGTAGTGTATTTCGTCAATCGAGGATATACCTTTCTGGTTGATTGTTATGTTGGTTGCGCGTTTGGCTTCCGAAAGGGAAATCTTGCCGTCATTGTTCGCATCGAACTCTGTAAGGCAGTACTGTTCAAATATCGGGTCGGAGAATTCGATGGTCTCGTCGATAGCTATTGTAGTGAAAGTCTGTGTTTCGCTGTAGGCAGTACCGACGGGGTTGGTGGCATAACCGCGTACGTAATATACTGTCTCGGGGGTAAGGTCGGTAATGGTGATGGTGAGTTTGCCGACGTGTTTGCCTTCGCTTACTATCATGTCGTCGATAGTAGGCTCCTGTTCGGTTGAGTAGCATACACCACTGTCGGTGATGTTTTCTCCCGATACGTTTACGTCAATTGATACGGAATTTGCGGTTATCTCGGTGGGAGCATCTGTTGTCACTGTTGGAAGTTGGCCGGTGTATTCTACGTCATTCTGGCATGATGACATCATTGCAGTGCATGCCATTGCCACACAGCATAAATTGAAAAATTTTTTCATACTTTCTGACTTTAGGATAATTTGTTAAAGCATAGTTTAAATTATGCTTTAACAAATTTAATAAATAATGACAAACAACAATTGTTATATAATAAAAAATGTTGTTTTGCTCCGAATGTGTATGCCGTTGTAATGTTGAAGGGTTTTGTATACCTTGCGTAGAAAATATTCGGATATGAAGAAGGTTGTTGTAAGGGCGCAATGCGGATTGTCGGGAGAGTACGGTTTGTCAGTTCTTGATGTGTCATGTGCCGGTATGGTGATACGCGGCACGTGGCTGTTCCGAGGCAAACTCGATGAAAAGTTGCTGCGTGACGGACTGGGGCAGATATTGGATATGTATCCGCAGCTTGGCGGACGTATTGACGGCATGAAGCGTATTCGTTTTGACAATTCCGGAGTATCATTTGCCGTGGATGATGAACCTCGTCTGAATGTTGCTGCAGTTGCGGCAATGCCTAAAGCGGCGGTAAGGTTCGGAGCTGGGATGAACATGCGCAGAGTGAGGGCAGGTAAGGCGCCATTGTTGAGTGTGCGTGTAACCTATCTTGCTGACGGTACGGTGTTAAGCGTCTGGGCAGCCCATGTGGTGATGGACGGTGCCGCCTTTTACGGCATGGTTGATAACTGGGGGTGTTTGTGCCGCGGTATCCGACCGCAGAAACCTTCGCTGGATAATACCTTGTTTGGTGCGGTTGGCAGAATGTCTCGTGCAGATGTTGAGAGAACCATTGCACAGGCAGGATGGAGCCATTTGGGGATTGGGCAGCTTGTCGATGCCGTTGTCGGCAGGATTACAGGAACATTGATGCGCAGGGCGAAGTCGGTGGAATTGCCGCTTGCCGTTTTGGAACGTTTTCGTGACGCCTTTGCCGCACGTCACGGCAGAAGTTTCGGCATGCATACATTGCTGTCGGCCCTGACGGTAAAGGCCTGTTTTATGGCATTGCACCATGCGGACGACATAAAATGTCAGCTCGTGACCACTGTCGACATGCGCGGGCGGACGGGTGGTGTGACGTCGGCTTTTTCCGGTAATGCCGTATGCAATGTGATGGTGGAATTTCATGCTGGCGACACACTGTATGATATTGTGGAGAAGGAGAATGTAATGCTCTCCAGATTGTTCGGGAATGGCGGTGAAGAGTTGGCGCGGTATGCTGCCTTATATTTCAATGCCGTATATTATAAGTTGCCGATGTTGGTGTTTGATCTTGCTGGAATGACGGCGAAGCGTCCCACTACGCTGTATATCAACGATTTTATGAAATTTCCGCTATATAACGTCGATTTTGGCGAAGGAGAACTTGTGGCGGTGCTGCCTCACGACCTGCCGGACCAGATAAGGTTTTGGCCCATGCCATCTGACAGGCCCGGTGTAGAGGTGTTGTTTACGGGCAGTCTCGGTAAGATAATGGATGCCGCGGGAGCACGGAAAATGTTCGCCGAGGTGTTGCGCGGATATGGTGTGGAGTTTTGAACCGAAAGTCCTATCGGTCAAACCCGAAGCGCGATAGTACTCCGCGGCTGTAGTAGTGGGTTACCTCGCGCATCTCTGTCACGAGGTCGGCGGCGTCAATAAGTTTCTGCGGTGCATAGCGGCCTGTAATGACAACCTCGACGCGGCTGTCGCGTTCGCGTAGTCCGGCAAGTATGTCCTCGCTGGATAGAAGTCCGTAAAACAGGGCTATGTTAAGTTCGTCGAGAACCACCATGTCGAATGTGCCCTCCTTCAGAAACCTGCGGCACTCTTCCCAGCCGTGGGCGGCGGCTTCGGCATCTTCCGATGCGGGGGAACGGTTGATAAAACAGCTGCATCCGTATTGCTTTATTGTCAATGCGGGGTAGTGGTTGGTAAGTCCCGTTTCATTGTACTTCATGCTTTTTACGAACTGCCCTATGAATACGCTGCGTCCTGCTTCAAGGGCTCGGACGGCAAGACCGAATGCTGCAGTAGTTTTACCCTGTCCGTTTCCTGTATATATGCGTATGTATCCTCTCTCTTCCATGAATCGTTGGCGTGTTACTGTGGGTCTATGTCGCAGAATACGGTCACGCGTTTATAGTTTGCGTGGCGTGATGCGGCGGATATGATTTTTGCAAGCCTTTCCTTGACCTTGGCGGCGGAAGTGCCGTTTTCTATTTTGAGCATTATCTCCATGAAACTTTCGCCTCCGGCCTTTTCTATCAACGGGGCATGCGGGCCGAATACGCGGTTTCCGAACAGTTCGCGGGTACGTGCGGCGAGCCATGCTGCGGTCTCGTTGAGCAGACGTTCGTCACGGTGCCGCATGATAATCTTGATGAGGCGTCCGTAGGGAGGATATCCGAATATGCTGCGCTCGGCAAGCTGCATGTTGACCATACCTTCATAGTCGAGGGTCTGCACCTGACGTATTACGGGGTGATCGGGCTGCGAAGTCTGTATTACCACCTCGCCGTCGGGTCCGCTTCTGCCGGCACGTCCGGCTACCTGTGTCATGGTTTGGTAGGCGCGTTCCGAAGCGCGGAAATCTGGGAAGTTGAGCATGTTGTCGGCATTGAGAATGCCGACGAGTTCCAGCCCTGGAAAATCGAATCCTTTGGTAATCATTTGGGTTCCGACAAGAATGTCGGCGGCTCCGCGTTCGAAGTCTGTGACGGTATGTTCGTAGCGTGATGTCGAGGTTGCCGTATCGCGGTCGAGACGCAGTATGCGTGCATCGGGAAAGAGTGTTGCTGTCTCTTCCTCAACCTTTTCCGTGCCGAGGCCCAGCATGCGCGGTGATGGTGTGCCGCATTTGGGACATACAGCAGGTGCAGTGGAGGAATAGCCGCAGACATGGCATTGCATGCGTCCGCCCTGTTTGTGATATGTGAGGGTGACACTGCATCGCGGACATTTGGCCACCCAGCTGCATTGCGGGCATTCTACCCATGGGGCAAAACCGCGGCGGTTCTGGAACAGCATCACCTGGCGGCCGCGTGCGAGGGTGGCGGTCATGCGGTCTAGCAATGCCTTGTCGAAATGCAGTCTGCGTTCGCCGCGCTTGAAGGCACGCAGCGAGTCGGATATGGTAATTCGCGGCAGTAGTGCGCTGCCGTATCGCTCGTTGAGGGTGACAAAGCCGTACTTGCCGCCCGTGGCGTTTACGTAGCTTTCTATGGATGGAGTTGCACTGGCAAGCAGGCATCTGGCTCCGCTGGCGTGTGCCAGCCATACGGCACAGTCGCGGGCATTGTAGCGTGGAGCAGGGTCTGACTGTTTGTAGCTCGCGTCATGTTCCTCGTCGACTATGATGAGCCCCGGTGACGGGAGTGGCAAAAATATGGCTGAACGTACTCCGAGTACAAGTTCGCCGCCGTCGGATGCCAGCAGACGACGGTAAACCTCGGCTCTGTGGCGGTCGCTCATCTTTGAGTGGTACACCGTAACACGGTGACCGAACACGGCGCGGATGCGGGCCACGAGCTGCGATGTCATGGCAATTTCGGGCATCATGTAGAGTACACTGCGCCCACCGGCAAGCATGTCGGCAATGAGGTGCATGTAGATTTCGGTTTTGCCGCTTCCTGTTACGCCCTGAAGCAGCGTGCATTCCCGTGTGTCGAAACTGTGGCGTATTTCGTCGAGCGCTTTGCGCTGTGCCGGAGTAAGCGTCGCGGTTTCGTATTTTTGGCGATGCTCACGTGTGGCGGCAAGGACGGCCGCCTCTTCGTCGTATGTTTCGATGATGCCTTTGTCGACAAGTTTTTTGATTGTTTGTGAGGAGGCAGACAATTCGCTGCGCGGCAAACTGCCGCCGGACAGTCCTCCGTCCTCGAAATGCGAACACAGCTCCATGAGAGCCTTATACTGTGCCTTCGACCTTTTCAGACTTTCACAGGCTGCATGCAGTGCTTCCGCATTGCGTACGGCACTACCGAGCCTTATATGGCTGACAGTGGCCGGACGGTATTCGTCGCGGCGTAACTCCTCCTCGGAGAGTCCTGACGGCTTTAATGCCGAAGGGAGCGCGAAGCGCATGACGTCGCCCAATGTACACATGTAATATGACGCTACCCATTCCCAGAAACGCATTTGCATCGCGTTGAGCAGTGGGACGCATGTCATGGTGCGTCCCACTGCTTTAGTGGCAAATTTGGGTTTGTCGTCATGCAGCCGCCATACTATTCCCATGTAGCGTTTGCGTGATCCTATCTCTACTTCGACGCCTGTGCCGGGCGTCAGTTCGTCTGCACGGTCGCCTATATGGAATGTAAAGGGACCGCGTGCGATAGGTACCACTATGTCGGCATATTGTTGCATGTAAGAGTGAGCGTTGTGTTGCAAAGATACTTACGCAGGTTAAAAAAACATCGCCTGATGCGCAATTTGGATAATCTATCGGAATTTGTATTAGTTTTGCGACGTAAATGACTGTTGAAAACCATAATAAATAACCTATACCAAGATTTATGACGAAAAAACTCGACATCAACAAGACGTCGTTGACGCAGACGATTAAAGAGTGGGTCCTCATTACGGTGGGCGTAATCTTTTATTCTTTTGCCTGGGTAGGCGTAATCCTGCCTGCCGATGGCATTGGTGGCGGTGCCACAGGTTTGTCCTTGCTTGTATACTATGCAACGGGCGGTGTCGACGGCGGCGTGCCGATCGGTGTAAGCTATTTTATAATCAATGCCCTGCTTGTGCTTGCGGCGGTTATAATTCTTAGTGCCAAGTTCGGTGTGAAAACCATTTATGCAATTATTCTCATGTCTGTTGTCATGGGTGTAATGCAGGGTGTCATTCCCGATAATATACTCGGTCTTGCCGACGACAAACTCCTTTCTTCAATACTCGGCGCTGCATGTGCCGCATTTGGTGTCAGTCTTGTGCTGATGCAGGGAGGTAGTACCGGTGGCTCGGATATCGTGGCAATGATTGTGAATAAGTACCGTAACGTAAGTTATGGCCGCGTGGTGCTCATCACGGACTGCATCATCATCGCATCATCCTATTTCCTCCCCGACGGCGATATGGCTACTGTGATATACGGTATGGTGTTTACCCTTATATTCAGTACTTTGGCCAATGTATTCCTCGATGGCAACAAGCAGTCGGCACAGATATTCGTCATGTCTGAACATTACGAGGAAATTGCAGACCTCATTACCAGCGACCTGCACCGTGGTGTTACCATTCTTGATGGTATGGGCTGGTTCACCAAGAAACCTGTAAAGGTTGTTATGGTGGCCGTGCGCAAGAATGAGGCTACATACATGCTTAACAAGATTAAGGCCCTCGATTCGAAGGCATTTATCACCATGGGCAGCGTAAGGGGTGTCTACGGCGAAGGCTTCGATACGTTCAGGAAATAGTGTGCCCGCAGATAAAAACTACAATTTGTAAGCATTAATAGAAAATAAACGATAACTTTGTAGCAATACAGCACTTCCGTAACCTAAATGAAAGAATTTAAACGATATCTCGTTACATCAGCTCTTCCATATGCGAATGGGCCCGTACACATAGGACACCTTGCCGGTGTATACATTCCGTCGGATATATATGTGCGTTATCTTCGCAAGAAAGGGAAGGATGTCATATGGGTGTGCGGTTCTGACGAGCATGGCGTGCCAATTACGATAAAGGCGCGGCGCGAAGGTGTGACCCCTCAGGATGTCGTTGATAAATATAACAGGATAATAAAGGAATCGTTCGAGGGGCTCGGCATATCGTTCGATATTTATTCGCGTACCACGTCGCCGGTGCATGCCAAAACCGCTTCGGACTTCTTCCTGGAACTCTACAAGAAAGGTGAGTTTACAGAGGAAACCTCGATGCAGTACTATGACGAGGAGGCTGGAGTATTCCTTGCCGACCGTTATATTACCGGCACCTGCCCCAAGTGCGGCAGTGAAGGCGCTTACGGAGACCAGTGCGAAAAGTGCGGCAGCACTCTCAACGCTACAGACCTTATAAATCCCCGCAGCACTATCTCCGGTTCCAAGCCAGTCCTCAAGGAGACCAAGCACTGGTATCTACCGCTCGACAGACATGAAGCTTTCCTGCGTCACTGGATACTCGATGAACACAAGGAGTGGAAAACCAATGTGTACGGTCAGTGCAAGAGCTGGCTCGATGGCGGACTTCAGCCGCGTGCCGTGAGCCGTGACCTGAATTGGGGCATTCCCGTTCCTGTTGAAGGAGCAGAGGGCAAGGTTCTTTATGTGTGGTTCGATGCGCCTATCGGCTATATTTCAGCTACCAAGGAGCTGACACCCGATTGGGAAAAGTATTGGAAAAGCGAAGACACTAAACTTGTACACTTCATAGGCAAGGACAATATAGTATTCCATTGCATAGTATTTCCTGCAATGCTCAAGGCACACGGTGGTTACATTTTGCCCGACAATGTGCCTGCAAATGAGTTTCTGAACCTCGAGGGTGAGAAGATTTCCACATCGCGCAACTGGGCGGTATGGTTGAACGAATATCTCGAAGATATGCCGGGGAAGCAGGATGTGCTCCGTTACGTGTTGACGGCAAATGCTCCGGAAACCAAGGACAACGACTTTACATGGAAAGAGTTCCAGGCACGCAACAACAATGAGTTGGTAGCCGTGCTCGGTAACTTCGTGAACCGTGCCCTTGTCCTCACCGGAAAGTATTTCGAGGGTCGTGTGCCCGAAGCCGGCGAACTTGCCGATTACGACAGGGAGGTGTTGGCCGAACTGCCTCGCATGAGGGCTTCGCTGGAGGACAACATCGAACATTACCGTTTCCGTGAGGCGCTGAAGGATGCGATGAATTTCGCCCGTCTCGGCAACAAGTATCTGGCCGATACGGAACCGTGGAAAGTCATCAAGACAGATCCGGCACGTGTGGCTACAATTCTTAATACCGCACTCCAGATAACTGCCAATACGGCTATTGCCATTGAACCGTTCATGCCGTTCACGACAGCCAAAATGTGGCGTATGCTTGCAATGGAGCCATTGGCATGGGATGCACTCGGAAATTCCGACATTGTTCCTGCCGGTCATGCTACCGGAACGCCCGAACTGCTCTTCGAAAAGATAGAGGACGACGTTATAGAAAAACAGCTTCGCAAACTCGAAGAGGCCAAGGCTGCAAATGCAGCGGCCAATGCAACGGTAGACCCGCAGAAGGATACCATCGCATTCGACGATTTCCAGAAAATGGATATTCGCGTTTCGCGCATCGTTGCTGCCGAAAAGGTTGCCAAAACCAAGAAGCTGCTTAAGCTTACGGTCGATACGGGCGTAGATACCCGAGTTATAGTTTCCGGTATTGCCGAATACTATAAACCGGAAGAGTTGGTTGGCCGTCAGGTGCTCGTGCTCGTGAACCTCGCTCCTCGTGAACTTAAGGGCATCGAGTCGAAAGGCATGATACTGATGGGAGCAGACCCGACCGGAAAACTCGTGTTGCTGCAGCCGGACAATGAAGTGGTAAACGGCAGCGTGGTAGGTTAACGGTCGCTACGCAATAATGTGAATTGAGTTATAAACCTAAATAATTTAAACCGAAATGAAAAACATCAATTGGTCAGAGCTTGGCTTCGGTTATTTTAAAACCGATTACAACGTAAGGTGCGAATTCAAGGATGGCAAATGGGGTGAACTCTACTCCACTCAGGATGAGAACATGCACATCCACATGGCTTCTACCTGTCTCCACTATGGTCAGGAAGTATTCGAAGGCCTCAAGGCTTTCCGTGGCGTAGACGGTAAGGTAAGGCTTTTCCGCGTTGAGGAAAATGCAAAGAGGATGATTAACTCCGGTGAGTACCTCAAAATGGCAGTTCCGTCGGTAGAGCTCTTTACCAAAGCCTGCATCGAGGCTGTTAAGCTCAATGCAGATTATATTCCGCCCTATGGCTCGGGTGCATCGCTTTACCTCCGCCCGATGCTTATCGGTGTAGGTCCGCAGGTAGGTGTTAAGCCGTCGGCTGACTATATCTTCGCAGTATTCGTAACTCCGGTTGGCCCGTACTACAAGAACGGTTTCAACTGCATCAAGGTTATTATCGATTTCGATCACGACCGTGCTGCTCCTAAGGGTACTGGTCACGTTAAGGTTGGTGGTAACTATGCAGCCAGCCTCGACTCCGGCGAAATCGCACACCAGAAGGGTTATTCGAGCGTTGTATTCCTTGACCCTGCCACCAAGCAGTATGTAGACGAATGTAGCGCTGCCAACTTCTTCGGCATCCGTGACGGCAAGTATGTCACTCCGGATTCTCACTCGGTGCTCCCGTCCATCACCAACAAGAGCCTCCGTCAGATTGCAGAAGACCTCGGTCTGAAAGTGGAACAGCGTAAAATCAGCATAGAGGAACTTTCGCAGTTCACTGAAGCAGGATGTTGCGGTACTGCTGCCGTTATATCTCCTATCGGTAGCATCTTCAACCCTCACACCAACGAGACTATCGTTTACGGTGACGGTAAGACCGCAGGTGAATGGAGCCAGAAACTCTACAAGACTCTTCAGGGTATCCAGTACGGCGAAATCGAAGACAAGCACAACTGGAACACCGTTATCGAAGGTTTGTAGTATTTCCTCCAATACGGATAAGAAAGAATGGGGGCATCGAGAGATGCCCCCATTTGTTTTTAGACGACTATAAAAACTGATATTAATATGCGACTAGTTCGGAGGTGTATTGTGCTTTTATGATGCTGTCGTATGATACATATCGTTGGCCTTGAGTGAAAGCACACCTCCTGCCATTGCGGTCGGTTGTGTTATTTTGTATTGCAGGGGTGAACTCATGAACCATACGCAATTTAAAATACTCGCGTTTTATTTTTTTGTATTCAGGCTCGAACTCATCAAAGTATTCATGTGATACTACATCTGCTATGTCGATATTGTTGTGAGGGCCATCAATGATCTCGAACAAATATTTAATACGATTTTGGTGGGCGAAGGCAAGATATTTTGCCGGTTTGAAATTGCGTCGATTTTGACATGCATAAAATAGATATTTACAAGCGACTTCTTCTCCAAAAGCGCCTCCCACTACGATTACGCGATTGGTTGCATCTTCGGTGAGATGTAGGTTCTCTAAAAGAATTGTAAATTGGTTTATGAGATAACTGCATATGTCATTAGTCTTGTCTCCAGATAGATAGTCGGAGGCATATTTTCGTAAAATGTCGGATATGGCTTGCCAATTAAACCAAATTATGTCTTTATTGTTTAATATGGCGGGGCGGATAGGGTCGGGTGTTAAGTACATCAGGAAGGCATTTGCGGTGGTGGCTTGCTGGATGTGAGAATTCAGTTGGGTTTCTTTAATGGAATTTGTGACAATCTTACTCTCTATTATGATTTGAAATGAAAAGTTGCATGAGAGTATACCGTCTGGTACAGAACTGTATTCGTTGTTCTTGGTTTGTGTATATACATGTATTTCATTGTCCGGCAGGTATTTGTCTGCATGAGATAGAAGGTAGGCTATCAAGTCCTTGTCTCCTTGCTTTAGAATATGAAACAAGGCGGCTGTAACTCTGTTTTCTGTCTGTTTGTATTCGCCGAATATGGATAATTCTGTAATTTCTTTTGGTTGCATGGTTGTGGGGTGTATAAATTAAGAGGCGGTATGCAAATACCGCCCATTAATATTCAGATACCAATATTGTTTTTTGTTATTTGCGGATAGCTGCCACACCGGGAAGTTCTGCTCCCTCAATGTACTCCAGCAGTGCACCGCCGCCGGTCGATACATAGCTTACCTTGTCAGCCAGGCCGAACTTGTTGACTGCAGCAACAGAGTCGCCGCCGCCTACCAGAGAATATGCACCGTGTGATGTAGCTTCGGCAACAGCTTCGGCAACAGCCTTGGTTCCGGTAGCGAATTTGTCTATTTCAAAAATACCGACAGGGCCGTTCCACATTATAGTTTTGGCTTTAAGTATGGTGTCCCTGAATGTTACTTTTGCCTTGGATGCGATATCGACACCTGACCAGCCGTCGGGAATATCGTTTGACGGTACTTCTTTTGTATCGGCATCCTCGCTTATGGCATTTGCTGCGAGAGTGTCTTCGGCCAACACTACCTGTATGCCTTTCTCTTTGGCCTTGGCAAGTATCGAGCGGGCAGTTTCGAACTGGTCGGGTTCACATATCGAGCTGCCTATCTTGCCATCCTGTGCTACCATAAACGTATATGTCATGCCGCCGCCGAGGATGAGCGTGTCGACCCTGTCCATGAGTTTCTCGATAATTGTAATTTTGGTGGAAACCTTGGAGCCGCCGAGAATGGCGAGGAAAGGACGTTGCGGAGCCTCAAGAACCTTGTCGATAGCTTTGAGTTCGTTTTCCATTACATAGCCGAACAGTTTGTCGTTCGGGAAGTAGGCCGCAATAAGTGCTGTGGAGGCATGTGCACGGTGCGCGGTACCGAATGCATCGTTAATGTAAACATCGGCATAGGAAGCAAGCCTTTTGACGAATTCCTTTTGACTTTCCTTGACCGCTTTTTTCGCGGCGGACTTCTCTTCGTCGGATGCATCGTCAGCCAAACCGCGTGGCTTGCCTTCCTCTTCTGCATAGAAACGAAGGTTCTCGAGAAGGAGAACATCACCCGGTTTGAGGTTTCGTGCCAGTTGGGCGGCCTTTTCACCCATGCAGTCGCCTGCAAAGATGATTTTCTGGCCAAGGAGTTTCTCTATGGTCGGAATGATGTGAACGAGCGAGTATTTCGCATCGTTGTTTTTCTTGGGACGGCCGAGGTGTGTCATGAGGATTACGCTGCCGCCGCCAGCGAGTACTTTCTTGATGGTGGGTATAGCCGCACGAATACGTGTTTCGTCGGTCACCTTTCCGTTCTCGTCAAGCGGTGTGTTGAAGTCCACCCTGATGATGGCCCTTTTCCCCTTAAAGTCGTAAGTGTCGATTGTGTTCATATCGTATGTTTTAGGTCTGTTCATTAATTATACAAATTTAGCAATAATAGCTGAATACCGTACTTATTGTGCCGCTTTTATTGCTACAGACTGCCGTGTATGTCACCTGATGGGGGTGATTTATATTTTCGGCGGGGTTATTGGAGATTTGATGCATAAACATTAATTTTGCTTTCAGACTGTAATATGCAGAAAACATATCCAAAACAAATATAAAATATGTACGGTAAAATCAAAGAATTTCTGCAGAAAGAGCTTGCAGACATCAAAGAAGCCGGCCTCTACAAGGAGGAGCGTATCATCACCTCGCCACAGAGGGCTGAAATAGAGGTGGGTGACAAGAAGGTACTTAACTTCTGCGCCAACAACTATCTGGGTCTTTCCGACAATCCGAGGCTTGTGGAAGCGGCCAAGAAAGCCATGGACGCACGCGGCTACGGCATGTCGTCCGTACGTTTCATCTGCGGTACGCAGGATATACATAAGGAGCTCGAGGCTGCCATCGCCGACTACTTCGGTACCGAGGACACAATTCTCTACGCAGCGTGCTTCGATGCCAATGGAGGTGTGTTCGAACCGCTGTTGACCGAGCAGGATGCAATCATTTCCGATTCGCTCAATCATGCATCCATCATCGATGGCGTAAGGCTTTGCAAGGCTGTTCGTTATCGCTATGCAAACGCTGATATGGAAGACCTTGAAAAGCAGCTCAAGCTTGCTCAGGCACAGCGTTTCCGTATAATCGTAACTGACGGTGTGTTCTCGATGGACGGCAACGTTGCCCCGATGGACAAGATTACCGAACTTGCCAACAAGTACGATGCAATGGTGATGGTTGATGAGTGCCACTCTGCAGGTGTTGTAGGTAAGACAGGCCGTGGCGTCACTGAATTGTACAATCTCCGCGGTCAGGTGGATATCATCACCGGTACCCTTGGTAAGGCATTCGGTGGTGCGATAGGCGGTTTCACCACAGGCCGCAAGGAAATCATCGAACTGCTCCGTCAGCGTTCGCGTCCTTACCTTTTCTCCAACTCCGTACCGCCTGCAGTGGTAGGTGCCAGCCTTGAGGTATTCAAGATGCTGAAAGAGTCCGATGCTTTGCACGACAAGCTCGTTGAGAACGTAGAATATTTCCGTGGCAGGATGATTGCTGCCGGTTTTGATATAAAACCCACACAGTCGGCAATATGCGCAGTGATGCTTTACGATGCTCCGCTGTCGCAGGTGTTTGCCAAAAAATTGCTCGAAGAGGGTATCTATGTAACCGGCTTCTATTATCCGGTAGTGCCGAAGGGGCAGGCCAGAATAAGGGTACAGGTTTCTGCAGGCCACTCGCGGGAACATCTCGACAAGTGTGTGGATGCTTTCGTAAAGGTTGGCAAGGAACTCAATGTGCTCAAATAGGGGCGGTCAAATATACAGCCGCATGAAACATGTTCCCGCCCCTGTTTAAATGGGGCGGGAATGTTTTTTTCTGTGCGGAGGTCATCCGGTTTGGGGCCGTGCGGCGACCGTGCGGTTTAAAGATTAAGATTATGTCAAAGGTATCTATAGACGCGATAGACCGCAAAATACTTCAGTATCTGATAAAGAATGCACGCATGCCTTTTCTTGAGATAGCGCGTGAGTGCGGCATCTCCGGTGCGGCAATACACCAGAGGGTCAGGAAACTGGATGAGATGGGGGTGATACTTGGATCGCGCCTCGAAATAGACCCAAAAAAATTGGGTTTCGACGTGTGCGCCCTGATTGGAATAAGGGTTGCCGACCCTTCGCATTACAGACATACGGTTGAGGCATTGAAGGATATTCCCGAGATAGTGGAGTGCCACTTCATTACGGGCGAATACAACATGATGCTGAAGGTGTACTGTCTTAACAATGAACACCTTATGCAAATACTTTTCGAAAAGATACTTACCATAGAAGGGGTGCTGAAGACCGAGACGTTCATATCGCTCGTGCAGTCGTTCAGCCGCCAGATAGATGTGAAATACCTTGAATAATACGATATGGGCAGGATAAGGCTGACAAAGGAGTTTTCGTTCGAGATGGCGCACATGCTGGAGGGGTATGACGGGCCGTGCCGTGAGATACACGGTCATTCGTATAAGTTGTTTGTCACGGTGATTGGAGCACCGTGCGATAATCCGCAGAATCCCAAGTACGGTATGGTGATGGATTTTGGCGTATTGAAGCGCATCGTAAATCGGCTGATAGTCGATGTCTATGACCATAGCATGCTGTTGCGGCGTACCGACTCTAATGTGAGGTTGGTTGCTGAACTCGAAACACATTTCGAAAAGGTACGGGCAGTCGATTTCCAGCCTACGTGCGAGAACCTTGTAGAGCGGTTTGCCGCTTTGCTGTCGCCGGAACTGCCCGAAGGCGTGGAGTTGTTTTCGCTGCGCCTGCATGAAACGGCGACATCATATGCGGAGTGGTTCGCTTCTGACAACATATAGCAACCGAATGGCAAAACGTCTTCAATTGCCGCGCATGCGGTAATTCCATATACAGAAAATACTATCGTCATCGATGGAAAGAATATATCTGCTCGACGCATACGCGCTAATTTACAGGTCGTACTATGCGTTCATGGGGCGCCCCATGCGTAACAGGCAGGGTATGAATACCTCGGCCGTGTTCGGATTTACGAAATTTTTGCGGGATATAATCATCAAGGAGCATCCGCAATATCTTGGCGTTGCCTTCGACCCTAAGGGAGAAACATTCCGAAACGAGTTGTTCCCTGCCTACAAGGCTAACCGCAGCGAAACCCCCGAGGATATAATTGTAGCAGTGCCTTATATTAAGCGCATACTCGGGGCGATGCACATCCCGTGTCTTGAGGTGCCTGGTTACGAGGCCGATGATGTGATAGGTACACTTTCGACGAAGGCTGCCGCGGCAGGGTATGAGGTTTACATGGTTACGCCTGACAAGGATTTCGGACAGCTCGTCGGTGACAATATTTATATATACAAGCAGAAACGCAGCGGAGAGGGAGTAGAGATAGTTGGCCGCAGTCAGCTGAAGGAGATGTACGGTATCGACAATCCGCGTCTGGTGATAGACATACTGGCATTGTGGGGTGATGCTGCCGACAATATTCCGGGTGTGCCCGGGATAGGTGAAAAAACGGCCGTGAAACTCGTGAACGAATTCGGTACCGTGGAGGCGATACTTGCCAATGCTGATAAACTGAAGGGTAAGCAGCGTGAGAATATACTTGCCGGACAGGAGCAGTTGTTGCTCTCGAAGAAGCTTGCAACGATAGCAACCGATGTACCGCTGGAATTCGTGCCTGCGCAGCTGCAGATGGAGGAGCCGGATTGCGACGCATTGCGTGAGGTTTACGGCGAGTTGGATTTCGGAATGTTCCTGCGCGAAATGGACAGCGGCCGTCCGTCACCTTTTGCAAAAACAGAAACTGTAACTTTACCGCAGGCTAATGGAGCAAAACCGTCGGGGGCTGTCGTGCAGAAAGACCTGTTCGGAGATACGGTGGAGTCGGCAGCAATAAAGCCTCAGCAGGATATGTTTGACGACAGTGTCGCAGGATATGCCACAGCAGCCGATACGCCGCACGAATACCATACGGTTACCTCACGCGAGGAGTTGTACGCCATGGTGACACGTCTGGGAACGGCGGCAGAATTTTGTTTCGATGTGGAAACTTCAGGGTTCGACTGTCACACCAGCCGGATAGTGGGCATATCGTTTTGCATGTCAGCCGGCGAGGCTTGGTATGTGCCGGTATCGGAGGGCGATATCGAAGGAGTGTTGCCGGCAGTGAGACCGTTGCTGGAAAATCCTGACATAGCCAAGATAGGACAAAACATCAAGTTCGACATCATGGCGCTTGCCGTTGCGGGTGTGCGTGTCGCAGGGTTTAAGTACGACACCATGATACTGCATTATCTACTCGACCCGGAGTCGCGTCACGGTATGAACCATCTCGCGCGTTTGTATTTGAATTATTCTCCGATAGAAATAGAGACACTTATCGGACGCGGTGTCCGTCAGATAACGATGGACCGTGTGCCGCTCGATGCTATTTCCGAGTATGGTGCAGAGGATGCGGATGTCACATTCCGATTGAAACAGGTGTTGTGGCCGCAGATTGAAGGTACGTCATTCGAACCGTTGTACAGAAACATAGAGGAACCTCTCATTGACGTACTGGCCGATATAGAGTTGACCGGAGTCAAAATCGATACGGAGCAGCTGGGGGCATACGGTCGCGAACTTACAGCCGAGATGGATGCCATGGAGGCACGCATCAGGGAAGAGGCGGGCGAGCCGTCATTGAATGTCAATTCGTCGCGTCAGCTCGGTGTGGTGCTGTTCGAGAAACTGCGCATAGACCCGAAGCCGAAACGCACCAAGACAAAACAGTACAGTACCGAGGAGGAGTATCTCGCGTCGCTTGCCGACCGTCATCCGGTCGTGAATATGGTGCTGGAGTACAGAGGCATGAAAAAACTGCTCTCGACCTACATAGAGGCGCTGCCGCAGTTGGTGAACCCTGTTACAGGACGCGTGCATACATCGTTCAATCAGGCTGTTACGGCTACGGGGCGTCTCTCGTCCACAAATCCCAACCTGCAGAACATTCCCGTCCGTACGCAGCAGGGACGTCGTATACGTCAGGCGTTCGTGCCTTCCGACAGCGACCATGTGCTGCTGTCGGCCGACTATTCACAGGTGGAACTGCGTCTCATGGCTCATTTGAGCGGAGACGAGGCGCTTATCGAAGCATTCCGTCACGGCGAGGATATTCACCGTGCCACGGCTGCCAGACTTTTCGGGATGCCGCTGGAAGAGGTGACATCGGAACACCGGCGCAAGGCCAAAACGGCTAACTTCGGCATAATATACGGCATATCTGCTTTCGGTCTGAAGCAGCGCATGGGCAACATATCGCTTACGGAGGCACGGCAAATCATCGATGGTTACTTCAAGGCCTACCCTAAAGTGAAGGAATATATGGAGCGTGTCGTTGAGGAGGCTCGTGCGAACGGTTATGTGGAGACGATATTCGGCCGCCGCCGCTATCTGCCTGACATACGCTCGGGAAACTCTACGGTGAGGTCGCTTGCCGAGCGCAATGCCATAAATGCCCCGATACAGGGAAGTGCGGCCGACATAATAAAAATCGCCATGAATCGTATTTACCGTGAGTTTGAACGTCAGGGCATACGTTCGAAAGTCATCCTGCAGGTGCATGACGAACTTGTAGTGGATATGCTGCGCAGTGAGCAGGAGCAGGTGACGGCAATCGTGCGCGAAGCCATGGAGGGTGCCGCCGAGCTGAAGGTCCGACTCGAAGTCGATTGCGGTATCGGCGAGAACTGGCTCGAAGCACATTAATCTTTGGTGAAGGATATGAGGGTACTTATACAGAGAGTAAGACGGGCATCGGTGTCGGTCGGCGGCGATGAGGTTGCATCGATAGGCAGGGGAATGCTCGTGCTCCTCGGAGTGGCGGTCGACGACACAGAGGATGATTTGGAGTGGCTGGTGAAAAAGACAGTGCAGCTCCGTATATTCGACGATGAGGCAGGAGTAATGAACCTCGATGTATCGCAGGCCGGAGGTGAAATTCTTGTTGTCAGTCAGTTTACGCTTCTGGCATGTACCAAAAGGGGCAATCGTCCGTCTTATATCAAGGCTGCCGGCGAAGAGGTTGCTGTGCCCCTGTACGAAAAGTTTGTGAAACGTGTCAGGGCGGTATTCGGCGGCAGGGTCGTTACGGGCAGGTTCGGTGCTGACATGCAGGTGGAACTTATAAATGACGGTCCTGTGACAATATGGATTGATTCCCGCAACAGGGAGTGACGGCACGCATGCCGGATTTGTTGATAAAATGGCGATAAGTTGAACGGCTCGGCTGTTGCAGTTTGTAGGGCTGTTTATACTTTTGCGATATATATTGAAAACCGACAATTAATATATAATTGAATATGGCAAACGAAAAACACCAAATCGAAATAGAACTCGATGCTGCTGTGGCACAGGGCAACTATGCCAACCTTGCGATAATTTCACACTCGACTTCGGAATTTATCCTTGATTTTGCGGCGGTTCTTCCCGGACAGGCAAAGGCAAAGGTGAGAAGCAGGATAATACTTACTCCGGAACATGCCAAGAGACTGTTGCTCTCGCTTCAGGAAAATATCGGACGCTATGAGTCCAATGTCGGACGCATCAATATTCCGCAGGGAGGTCCCAACGGGATAAAGGGCTTCAATATGGGCGAGGCTTAGTGGGGTACCTGTATGATTTGGCGGTGCGGAGGTTAAGTCTGCACCGTTTTTTATAGTCATGTAAGAATGGACAGGAGCGGCAGTCCCGAAAGGGCTGCCGCTCCTGTCTGTGCAGATACGCCGTGTGGGTGTTATTCGCCTGCCATGAATGTCTCAATTTCTTCGACAGTGACCGGGATGCGGCGCTTGCCGAGAATGCGGTTGCCTGTTTCGGTAATGAGAAGGTCATCTTCGATACGGATGCCGCCGAAGTTCATGTACGGTTCGAGTTTGTCGAAATTGATGAACTCCTTGTTGAGACCCTCAGCCTTCCACTTGGCGATGTAGGCCGGAATGAAGTATATGCCTGGCTCATCGGTCATTACCATACCGGGTTTCAGACGGCGCGCCATACGCAGGCAGCTTACTCCGAGCTGTGCGCTGCGTTCGGTTTCAAGGTCGTAGCCTACATATTCTTCGCCTATATCCTCCATGTCGTGTACGTCGATACCCATCATGTGGCCGAGTCCGTGAGGCATGAATAGTGCGTGTGCACCCTTTGCAATGGCGTCGTCAATGTTGCCGCGTACAAGTCCGAGTTCCTTGAGGCCTTCGAGAATTACGCGGACCGCACCAAAGTGGACATCCCTGTAAAGTATTTCGGGTCGAGCCATTTCGAATGCGCGGGTATTGGCCGCAAGGACTATATTATATATGTCGCGCTGCATGGGCGAGAACTTTCCGTTTACGGGGTATGTACGGGTGAAGTCGCTGCAGTAGTTCATCAGGTTTTCGGCGCCGGCATCGACCAGCAGCATGCGGCCGTCCTCGAGAATGCCGTTGTGACTGTGGTTGTGGAGTGTTTCGCCGTGCTGTGTGACGATGGAGTGGAACGATACGCCTTCTCCCATTTCGAGCGATATGCCTTCAATGGCTCCGGCAATGTCCCTTTCACATACTCCGGGGCGGCACATGCGCATCGCGGCAGTGTGCATGCGGTAACCTATTTCGCAGGCATCCTCGATTTCGCGGATTTCCTCTTCGGATTTTTTGTCGCGTAACGACACTATGGCGATAGCCAGTTCGACGGATATGCGGTCGGCCACTGCATCGGGAGAGATGCCGAGCCAGCGGCTCAGTTTCAGTTTGTTGTCGGCACGGTAGGGCGGGAGGAAATGTATGTGGCGGCCTTTGCGTATCGCGAGAGTGAGCATTTCCTGAAGTGCGGCGAGCGATGCTGTACTGGTGACGCCGCACTTGGCTCCGAGATCACTGATTGTGGGCTGCGGACCGGTCCAGATGATGTCGTCCATTGAGAGGTCGTCACCGAACAGCCAGTCTTCACCGGAGTCTATGTCGAGCATGCCGACAAGGTCAGGCTGTTGTATGCCGAAAAAGTACAGGAACGAGCTGTCCTGACGGAAATGATAACCGTTGTCGGGATAGTTCCTTGGAGCTTCGCTGTTGCCGGGCAGCAGGATGATGCCGCCGCGCGACACGCGTTCACGCAGAAGTTCGCGGCGTTTGGTGTAGGTTTCTTTTGAAAACATTGTATTATGGTTTTTGACAGTTTGCGTTTTTAGCCATTTTCTGTAAAGTTACGACTTTTTTTGCAAACGGCAATCGCGGGTCGCTGTAGCTAAATGCTGGGATGCATGTCGCTTTTATGCCCTGTTGTATATTTTAGTATATATTTGCATGGTTGTTAATCTGCGGGCAATCTGTCTGTTGCCCATGTCGTAATATAAAGTTCGTGTAATGGGAGTTGCTGTATCTGTTATTGTGCCTGTTTATAATGCGCAGGAATGGATTGAGGAGTGTGTCAGGAGTGTGTCCGGGCAGACTTTTCGAAATTTTGAATTGTTGCTGGTGGATGACGGCAGCAGGGACCGTTCGGGAGAGTTGTGCGATTTGTGTGCAGCTTCCGAGCCGCGGGCACGTGTCATACACACTCCCAATGGTGGCGTTACGGCCGCACGTGCCTGCGGACTCAGAGAAGCACAGGGAGAGTGGATATGTTTTCTTGATGCTGATGACACTCTGCCGATGTCCGCTTTGCAGGATTTGTATGAGGCTGCAAATGGAGTTGACATAGTTGTGGGCGGATTTGACGGTAATGTTATCGGCGAAAACGAACGTATGGTAACGGTCGATGAGTACAGGGAAGGAATGCTCGTCGGTACCAATCCGGCACTGCCTCTTTCGTTGTGTGGGAAATTGTATCATCGCAGGCTTTTCGAGGGACACGGCATATTCGATATTCCAAGGCGTATAGTGAAAGGAGAGGATATGATGGCCAATTTGAGGTTGGCTTTCGTAAATGAACGTCCGGTGCGCGTGATAGGTAAGTCTGTATATGTGTATAGACAGCATCCAATGTCGTGCATTCATAAGTTTGTGCCGACAATAGAATATGAAACAGAGTTCCATGATTTGCTGTGGCAGTATGTTCCCGACAGTGAGCGCAGCCGTTATATGCCTTTATGGATTAAAAGCCGTCTTAAGGCATTGAAGCATGTTGCACGCAGTGCAGGATATGATTTGTCATGGACTGCGGGTAGGTTTGTTGCGGACCTCAAGGCTCATATAGAAAGCATTGGATATAGACTTCCTTTGCGCTACAGAATATTGTTGTATCATCCTTCGCCTGTCTTGCTGCGTCTGTTTTTTGGTGTAAAATGATTGGCACCGTTCTGCGGCGAATTTTTTACAGGCCTTTCGACTGCCTGTTATCGGTATTTCTGCTGTGAAGGTGTCGGAAATACATTTTTGTTTTGGGCGTATGTTGTTGCTTGATAAATAGATAAGTCTGCTTTGGCGCAATGGCGCTGAAAAAAGTTTGAAAAAAGTTTGCGAAAAGTTTGCAGACACAGAAAAAGTGTCTACATTTGCACCCGCAAACAAGATAAGACGCCGATGCGGCGGGATAATCTTAAAGGTTCTGAAAAATAAATTTGGAGGTTAGGAAAATCCTTCTTATCTTTGCAATCCGAAACGGCCACGAAAATAAGTGGCAGTTCGAAATTGCTCGAAAGAGTTAACGAACGCGGTTCTTTGATTTATTGGTTTGATTGAGAGAAAAAGAATGCAGATAAGCAATGTTCAATTCCTTTAAAGGAAATTCAGTAGTCAGGACTCTAAATGATACATTAAATATTACAATGGAGAGTTTGATCCTGGCTCAGGATGAACGCTAGCGGCAGGCCTAACACATGCAAGTCGAGGGGCAGCATAATTAAGAGCTTGCTCTTAATGGTGGCGACCGGCGGACGGGTGCGTAACGCGTATGCAACCTGCCTGACACAGGGGGATAATCCGAAGAAATTTGGTCTAATACCCCATAACATCACTTAAGGCATCTTGGGTGGTTAAAAGCTATGGTGGTGTCAGATGGGCATGCGTTGTATTAGCTAGTTGGTGAGGTAACGGCTCACCAAGGCGACGATACATAGGGGGACTGAGAGGTTAGCCCCCCACACTGGTACTGAGACACGGACCAGACTCCTACGGGAGGCAGCAGTGAGGAATATTGGTCAATGGGCGGAAGCCTGAACCAGCCATGCCGCGTGCAGGAAGACGGCTCTATGAGTTGTAAACTGCTTTTGTACTAGGGTAATAGCGGGTACGTGTACTCGTATGAAAGTATAGTACGAATAAGGATCGGCTAACTCCGTGCCAGCAGCCGCGGTAATACGGAGGATCCAAGCGTTATCCGGATTTATTGGGTTTAAAGGGTGCGTAGGCGGTTTGATAAGTTAGAGGTGAAATCCCGGGGCTTAACTCCGGAATTGCCTCTGATACTGTTGGACTAGAGAGTAGTTGCGGTAGGCGGAATGTATGGTGTAGCGGTGAAATGCTTAGAGATCATACAGAACACCGATTGCGAAGGCAGCTTACCAAACTATATCTGACGTTGAGGCACGAAAGCGTGGGGAGCAAACAGGATTAGATACCCTGGTAGTCCACGCAGTAAACGATGATAACTCGCTGTCGGCGATACACAGTCGGTGGCTAAGCGAAAGCGATAAGTTATCCACCTGGGGAGTACGTTCGCAAGAATGAAACTCAAAGGAATTGACGGGGGCCCGCACAAGCGGAGGAACATGTGGTTTAATTCGATGATACGCGAGGAACCTTACCCGGGCTTGAAAGTTATCGACGGATTTGGAAACAGGTCTTCCCTTCGGGGCGAGAAACTAGGTGCTGCATGGTTGTCGTCAGCTCGTGCCGTGAGGTGTCGGGTTAAGTCCCATAACGAGCGCAACCCCTACCGTTAGTTGCCATCAGGTCAAGCTGGGCACTCTGGCGGGACTGCCGGTGTAAGCCGAGAGGAAGGTGGGGATGACGTCAAATCAGCACGGCCCTTACGTCCGGGGCTACACACGTGTTACAATGGTAGGTACAGAGGGCAGCTACCCTGCGAAGGGATGCGAATCTCGAAAGCCTATCTCAGTTCGGATTGGAGGCTGAAACCCGCCTCCATGAAGTTGGATTCGCTAGTAATCGCGCATCAGCCATGGCGCGGTGAATACGTTCCCGGGCCTTGTACACACCGCCCGTCAAGCCATGGGAGTCGGGGGTGCCTGAAGTACGTTACCGCGAGGAGCGTCCTAGGGCAAAACTGATGACTGGGGCTAAGTCGTAACAAGGTAGCCGTACCGGAAGGTGCGGCTGGAACACCTCCTTTCTGGAGAGTGTGATTACTGAAGAACATTCGCACTGCTCTTTTTCTCTCGGCATTCCAATTAAAGTATAGAAGGTTGATCCGATATGCCGGACGGCCGCAGGAAGATACGGTAAATCCGTTTTCCTTACAGACCCGTAGCTCAGTTGGTTAGAGCACTACACTGATAATGTAGGGGTCAGCGGTTCAAATCCGCTCGGGTCTACTAAGAGTTCTTAAAATTTTGCGCTGAATGTTCAGCGTTGTGAAACACTGGGGAATTAGCTCAGTTGGCTAGAGCACCTGCTTTGCAAGCAGGGGGTCAAGGGTTCGACTCCCTTATTCTCCACACTCCGAAGCCTTATGGCGTAGGAATGAGTTCATTGACATGCTTAAGGGGTGAGAAATATTGCATATGTCGGGCAAAAGGCGGCATATGCGAGAAGAAAGT
>CALVCL010000004.1 GCA_944326085.1 uncultured Tidjanibacter sp. | reverse complement strand
TGATACCACATAAAATACAGTATATCAATGATTATATTTGCACTTGTTTAGCTCTTTTTTTCATTTTGGTCTTTATTCGACTTCCCGAATATCATATATTGCAGTTCCACACTTTTTCTTCGTCTTCTTAAAGGCGGTGAAGCCTAATTTTGTATAGCAGTTTACGGCCGGACGATTTTCTTCTATTACATCCAGAATATATTTAGTAATTCTGCAAAAAGAATATACCTTCTTGAAATTAAGAGAGTTAGAAGAATACTTCGTTTTCAGGTAATGAGTTGGCAACCGTTCAATTTGCCGTGGTCTGCATCGCTTTGCCTGTTCGGGTAACTCTTACGGATGCAAATATACGCGATATTCGTTGTGTGCGGTAGACTGTGCATGCAATATGTGTTGAGGGGGCAATGGTTTGCGGTGAAGATGTTGCAGTCGCTATCTTTGCCGTCATAATTATTTGCGGGATATGAGATTGTCAGGATTTATACTTGCGGCGGCGTTGTGCTGTGCCGCGTGCGGATGCCGTTCGGAACATGCATGGTTGCAGCGTGAGATAAGAACGATAACTGACCGTGTCGATGCTACAGTGGGAGTTGCATTTGTGGCGGGTGACGACAGGTTTGCATTCAACGATGCGGAGAGGTATCCGATGATGAGCGTTTTCAAGTTCCATGTTACGTTCGCGGCCTTGCAGCGTATGCAGGAGGATGGTGTGTCGCCGTGCGACAGCTTGTGGGTGGATGCCTCGCAGATGCACGACAGTACATACAGTCCGTTGCGGGAGCTTCGCGGCAAGGACTGCTTCAGCCTCTCGTTTGCCGATGCGGTGAGGTACTGCATATCGATGAGCGACAATAATGTGTGCGATATCATGATAGATTACTGCGGCGGTATCGACAGTGTCGCGTTACGGCTAGTGAGGCTTGGCATTTCGGGGTATGAATTGTCCGAAACGGAGGATACGATGCACGCCGATATAATGCGATGTTATAATAACTGGAGTACCCCGTCGGCTGCGGCTGACGTGCTGCAGGCCGTGTATGAGGGCGGTTGGCTGGCGGAACCTTATCTGACACTTTTGGAAGATGCCATGCTGGAGACGCCGACCGGCGTTGACAAGTTACGTGCAGGTGTGCCGCATGACGTGGCGTTAGGTCACAAGACCGGCAGTTCCGATAGGCTTGGTGACGGCGTGAAAATCGGAGATAATGATGCTGGCGTCATTTATATGCCTGACGGACGACAGTGTTACGTTGCGGTCTTTGTCAAGGACTCACACGAGACTGATGCGGTAAATGCACGTGTCATAGCCGATATCGGTGATTGCGTTTACAGCTATCTGGCAGGCAAGTAAAATGCGTGCCGCGAGAGCTGCCTTTTACGGTTATTTCTCTACCGTTCCGCGGATGAACAGTACTGCCGGACGCTGACAGTTACTGTTGTATATCTTGACGTTGTTGACGAACAGCCCTTTGTCATTGTGCGGGTCATAGACAACCATAATGACGCCTTCTTCGTCAGGCATGACCGGTTGCTGTGGATACGACACAGACATACAGTCGCAGCTTGCTGCCGCGTGTGTTATCATAAATGGTGTGTTGCCCGTATTGCGGAATTTGAATTCAGCGGTTTGCCGGTCTAGCCGGCTTATTGTGCCGAAGTCGTATTCCATCCGTTCGAATTCCATGGACTGTACCTGCCGGCTCTGGTATGCAGCTGGCTGTAATTCTGTTGAGGCATATGTCGTGCATGACAATGCCACGGCAATTGCTGTGATTGCGGCTTTCATCGGATATACGTATGCTAACGGAGTTTGAATACGTATGTTATCGTACCGGTTTGTATGGCATTGGCTTCGCTTGGAGTGAAACGGGCCTGACGTGCGGCACGCAATGCCGCATCCATTAGGGAGGCATCCTGCGTGGTGGAGCCCTGCGGACGGAACAGTGCACTTTGCACGCGCCCCTGTGCGTCTACCGTGATTTCAACTACGACGATGCCTTGTGCATTGTTTGAGTCGTAGGCCGGACGCGGCAGGCTGCCTATTGCCCTGCGGCCTGTAAGATCGAAGGAGATGCCTTCCGTACCTGTTCCAGTGCCGATACTGCTGCCGTCACCGCCTGCCTCGTGGCCGCGGTTGCCGGCGGCGTTGCTGCCCGACCCTTGTGAAACGGCGTTGGACGTTGCGCTTCGGCCCGGAAACAGCGCACGACGGTTGACCTGACGCTGTTCGACGGCAGGCGTAACCTGTTGGCCTGTGGCCTCGCCATGACTTGCTGAGGTATGGTCGGTATTTTTTGTATCGCTGCTTGCAATGTCAGGGGCAGGTTCGGTATCCTGCGTCATATAGCTCTCTTGAGCGGATGCGGGAAGCGGTGCCGATGGAATTTCTACCTGCGAAAGCGCTACATTTTCCGTGCCTGTGCCGTCGCTGTTGTCGCCGAAATCGATGAGTATGCCTTCGCTCACCGTTTCATGGCTTGGGCTGAACGATACGGCCAAACCCACTGCAAGGATTATGACAAGGTAGCAGGCGACTGCTATCAAGCCTGCCATGCGGCCTTTTCGGTTATTGTCGGGAGCGTAGTAGTACATGGTCTTGATTGGCGTTGCGGCGCTGTTTCGTATCAGTTCGGGCTGGTGGCGAGAATGAGTGTCCACCTGTTGTCTTTGGCTATGTTCATGACCTTGACGACATTGTCTATCGGGACAGTCTTGTCGGCATGAAGCGACAGGACAGGTTGTTCTACACCTTCCATTTTGGCCTGGAGTGCGCTTTCCAATTCGGCAAGCTGTACAGGGGTATCTTCCACGTAGTACTGAAGGTCTGGGGTTATGGATACCGTGGTGTAGGGCTTCTCCTTTATCTGGTTGTTGCTCGTGGGAAGTGTGAGCTTGAGAGCGTTGGGGTTTATCAGTGTAGTGGCTATCAGCATGAATACAAGCAGTAGAAACATTAGGTCGGTCATAGATGCCGCACTGAATGCTGAAGACACTTTAGAACCTCTTCGGATAGCCATGGCCTTATTTCTTGTCTATGGGTTGGTTGAGAATATCCATGAAGGCAATCGAGTTGGCTTCCATGCGGAAAACGAGTTTCTCGATGCGTGCGGTGAGATAGTTGTATCCGAAATATGCGGGGATACCTACGATAAGACCGCCTACGGTGGTAATCATTGCCGTGTACATACCGCCGGCAAGGATGCTCATGTCTACAGAACCGCCTGCTGAGGCCATGCTCATGAATGCCTGCACAAGGCCTATTACCGTACCGAGGAAACCAATCATAGGGGCACCGCCCGATATTGAGGCGAGGGCAGGGAGGCCGTTTTCGAGTTTGGATATTTCGAGGTTGGCTACGTTTTCGATTGCGTTCTGTACATCTGTCATGGGGCGACCTATACGCTCGATACCCTTGTATATCATGCGGGCGATGGGCGAGTCGGTCGATTTGCAGAGGCTTGTTGCGGCATCCATGCGGCCTTCGTATATGAAGTCGCGTATGCGGTTCATGAAATTGATGTCTATTTTGGATGCCTTGCGGATTGCAATAAAGCGTTCCACGAATATGTACACTGCCAGTGCGCCAAGTACGAGCAGCACCCACATGAGCCAGCCGCCTGACAGAAACAATTCTCCGAAGCTGATGGTTTTGGGCTCTTCGGCCGCGATGGCGACTGCACTGGCCGCCTGCAATAAGTTAATCATGATATGGGTCGGTTTAAGTAATTATGTTTTGGAACAAATCGGCATCCAGCGCGCGGCCCGATGCGCAATGTGCATGCAAAAATAACTTTTTATCAAATATTATCGTCAGTCTGCATGCAAATTCCGTGGGCCAATGCGTGCCGGCGACGTAATATTTTTGCATTTCGATAGTTCGGGACCTTTCATTTGAGATATGAAAGGTGGGTCGTAAATAAAAGAATTACTATATTTGTAAGTTGATTTGGGAAATGTTCGCCAGTGCAGGTGAACGGGGTGCAAAACAAGATAAAGAAGATTTAAGATGGGATTGTTTTCATTGACGCAGGAATTGGCCATAGACCTCGGTACGGCCAATACGCTAATACTATATAACGGCAAGGTCGTTGTAGACGAGCCGTCAATAATAGCCATGGACATACATACGGGCAAGGTGGTCGCCATAGGCGAGCAGGCTCAGCAAATGCATGGCAAGACACACCAGAACATCCGTACCATACGTCCATTGAAAGATGGGGTCATTGCTGATTTCAATGCGGCGGAACTCATGCTTCGCGGCATGATAAAGAAGGTCAAGATGAGCGGACACCTCTTTAGCCCTTCGCTCCGCATGGTTGTCTGCATACCTTCGGGCTCTACCAATGTGGAGATAAGAAGCGTGCGTGAGTCGGCAGAACATGCCGGAGGCCGTGAGGTGTACATGATATACGAGCCTATGGCGGCCGCTCTCGGCGCAGGACTTAATGTTGAGGCGCCAGAAGGTCATATGGTCATAGACATAGGCGGAGGCACAACGGAGATAGCCTGCATATCACTGGGCGGTATCGTTTGCAGCGAAAGTATCGATGTGGCCGGCGACGTGTTTACGGAGGAGATACAGAACTATGTCCGCCAACAGCACAACATACGTGTGGGTGAACGTACTGCCGAAAATATCAAAATGGCTATCGGGGCGGCCGTGCCCGAATTGGATGAGGCTCCGGATGACTATGTCATAACAGGACCGAACATTCTTACCGCATTGCCTACTACGGTTACGCTTTCCTATACCGAAATTGCCTATGCGCTTGAGAAATCGCTTCTCAAGATAGATGCGGCAATCATGAAGGTCCTGGAAATGGTTCCGCCCGAACTGTATGCCGACATCGTGAAGAGCGGTATTTATCTGGCTGGCGGCGGCGCATTGATAAAGGGCCTCGACAAACGTTTCTCTTCCAAAAACGGTATTCATTTCAATATAGCCGAGGATCCGTTGCGTGCGGTGGTGCGTGGTACCGGTATTGCATTGAAGAATATCAACCAGTTTTCGTTTCTGATGAAATAATCGTTGCAGCGGGCTTGAAGAGAAGCTTTGCAGCATTGGAATTTTGCGGCGCCTGCCAGCCTAAAGGACGGCAGACGCCATTTCAATAGATAGGAATGTACAAGCTCGTCCAGTTTTTCAGGAAATATTATCCGATATTTCTGTTCGTGTTGCTTGAAGTGCTGGCAATAAACTTTTATGCCGGTTCGACAAGCCATACGCGAGCCACTCTGGTGGCGACTACGGGCAAGGTTACGGGATGGATTTATTCGGTAGCGTCGTCGGTGGGTGACTACTTCTCTCTGCGGCGCGATAACAAGGTCTTGCTGGAACGTTTGGCTGCAGCCGAAAACCGTGTGGCCATGCTGCAGTCCGCCGCCGTTGTCGATACGGTCTGTGCGGATAGCGTGCAGTCCCGTTATGTATTTGCCACAGCCCGTGTGGTGAGCAATTCCATAGTGCATCAGGATAACTATTTCATTATCGACAAGGGTACGGACGACGGAATAGAGGAAAATATGGGTGTGCTGTCGGCCGACGGAGCTGTGGTAGGCTATGTGCACAGCTGCTCTGAAGGCTATTCGGCCTGCGTGTCCGTACTCAACCGCAGCTTCAGTGTCGGAGGCCGTTTGGGTGGCAGCGAATATTTCGGCTCGGTCTATTGGAACGGTACCGACCCCCGCGAGGTAATTCTCAGCGACATTCCACGCTATGCAGATGTGGCTGTTGGCGATACGGTGCGCTCGGCATATTCGTTGCGTTTCCCGTCGGGATGTCTGATTGGTACCGTGTCGTCGATAGACAGCTCGGATGACGGTGTTTATTATATGCTCCGCATAAGGCTCGGAGCCAGGATGAACGCACTGTCGGATGTGATGCTGGTCAGGTTTACGGATTATGACGAACTCAACGGACTGGCTGGCGAACATTTTGCCGACAATGCGCATGAAGGTAAAAAAGAGTGACGTATGCGTAGGGTAACGGAATACATACTGATATTTGTGGCAGCAGTGCTGCTGCAGGTGTTTCTGTTCGACAACCTGAACATTTCTCCTTATTTGTATCCGCTGTTTTATGTCATTGCAATCCTGCTGATGCCGGTTGATATGAAACATGCGAGACTGATACTGGCAGGCTTCGTACTGGGAGTGGCGGTTGATTTGCTGTCGGGTGGGGCAGGATTAAACACCATAGCTGCCACGGCCACGGCATTCGTGCGTCCTGCGGTTCTCGACGTGCTGGTTGGTAAGGAGGCCTTGCACGAGGTGGGTATGCCGCTGCCGGTAGGTGTCGGACGTGGTCGTTGGCTGCGTTACACCGCAGTGCTGGTTTTGGTGCATTGCACGATATATTTCTTTTTCGAGGCAGCATCGTTCCGTTATGTGTGGTATACTCTGCTGCGTATTTTGGGCAGTGCAGTGTCTACCATACTGCTGATATTTTTTACGGCATCGTTTCTGCCGGCCGGAAAGACCGATGGCATGTCGGTCCGGTAGGCACGATTATGAGGTGAGAGTAGCATTATGGGCCGAAGAGGCAAGATAATATCATCGTTCGTGGTGGCGGTATTCGCCATTTTGCTGGTGCGTCTTTTCTGGATACAGGTAATAGACGATTCATACAAGCGTGCGGCACAGAATAACGTGCTGCGCCGTGAGGTGCAGTATCCGCCCAGAGGCGAGGTTTATGACCGTAACGGCGAATTGCTGGTGCGCAGTATCCCGTCGTATGACCTTATGGCCATACCGCGCGATGTTGGGCCGTTCGATACAGCCGCTCTGGCGCGCATTGCCGGTGTTACCACTGAAAAGCTGCGTGCGGAACTTGAAAAGGCGTCAAGATATTCGCGCCGCCGTCCTTCGCTGATTGTAAAGCAGATAAGCCTTGAAGCGAAACTGTTGTTCGATGAGGGCGATTATCCTGGCTTTTATACGGTTTATCGTACCATGCGTTCGTATCCGCGCAAAATGGCCGGTAATCTTCTTGGCTATATAGGCGAGGTGGATGCGGCTACCGTAGCAAGGGACGACTATTACCAGAGCGGCGACTACAGGGGCATGTCCGGAATAGAGAGGACATACGAGGAGGTCCTGCGCGGAGAGAAAGGACTGACGGTCAGTGTAGTCGATGTGCATGGGATAAAGAAAGGGCCCTATATGGAAGGTATGGCGGATGTTGCGCCGATACCCGGTACAGCAATAACCACTGCGCTCGATGGCCGCCTGCAGGCTCTCGGAGAGGAACTTATGGGCGACAAGGTTGGCAGCATAATTGCCATCGAACCGTCAACGGGCGAAATACTTGTCATGGTAAGCAGTCCGGGGTATGACCCTGATGAACTTGTGGGGCGCGACAGGGGGAACAATTACATGGAACTGCTGCGGAATCCACGTCATCCGTTGTTCAACAGGGGCGTGATGTCGCGCTATCCTCCAGGTTCCACATTCAAACTGGTCAATGGACTTATTGCCCTTCAGGAGGGGGTCGTGTCGGCCTATACGCGCTATCCGTGTCATGGCGGATATACTGTCGGGCGAGGCGTGAAGTGTCACGATCACCGTTCGCCGGTCAATATCAGGCAGGCAGTGCAGATGTCGTGCAATTCCTATTTCTGCCATGCCTTCAGAAACATACTCGACAATCCTAAATACGGCGGTGTCAAGAATGCCTTCGATGCATGGAACGAGTATGTGTACAGTTTCGGGTTCGGACATAGTCTGGACAGCGACCTTGCCGGCGAACTGGAAGGTTTTGTACCCACACGCGGGACGTACGACCGCATATATCGCGGCAGTTGGAATTCGCTTACCTTGGTGTCGCTTTCGATAGGGCAGGGTGAGCTTGGATGTACGCCGCTGCAGATGGCCAACCTGGCTGCTACTATAGCCAACAGGGGATACTACTATACTCCTCATATTGTGAAGCACATAGACGGCCGCGACTCGATAGACACGCGTTTCTACGAGAAACATTATACGAAAGTGGAGAGACGTTATTTCGACATGGTCGTTGACGGTATGTACGATGCCGTACACAAGGACGGCGGTACGGGCCGCATGGCATATGTAAAGGGCTTGGATATATGCGGCAAAACTGGTACGGCACAAAACCCGCACGGGAAGGACCATGCGACATTCCTCTGCTTTGCCCCCAAGAATGATCCGAAAATAGCCGTGTCGGTATATGTCGAACACGGCGGTTTCGGAGGCAGCATAGCAGCTCCGATAGCGAGCCTTATAGTCGAGGAGTATCTGACCGACACCATATCGCGTCAGTGGCTCGTTGACTATGTGAAGAACATGAAGATAGACTATCCGTATTATGACAGGCAGCAAAAGTAGTATGGAGAAAAGCGGCGTCGACTGGGGCTCGGTGGCGATATTTTTCGCACTGATGCTGCTCGGCTGGACCAATATATATGCTGCCGTGTTTGACGAAACAGCAACGGGCGGCTTCTCTTTTTCCACTCGCTATGGCTCGCAGTTGATGTGGATTGGGATATGTGTTCTGGCGGCCGTGGTTATAATGAAGGTCGATGAAATCTACTACCACATAGTGGCATATCCTTTTTATGTGTTTATGCTTGTCGTGTTGCTGGCTACGTTGGTTATAGGCACAGAGGTGAATGGTGCCAGGTCGTGGCTGCGTTTCGGGGGATTGTCGGTGCAGCCTGCCGAATTCGCCAAGTTCGCTACGGCACTCGCATTGGCCCGCTGCATGAGTTCGTACAGCTTTTCCATGGCAGGATTGCGCAGCAGGGTATATGCAATAGCTATCATTCTGACACCGATGGCTGTCATTCTGCTTCAGAACGATGCAGGGTCTGCCATGGTGTTCGCATCGTTTCTCATGGTGCTCTATCGCGAAGGCTTCAACGGCTGGTGGTATGTGGCGCTCGGTATGGTCGTCTTTCTGTTTGTCTTTTCCTTCATATGGACTCCGACACTTCTGCTGGCTGCAATCATTATAATATGTGCAGTGATGGAAGGTGTCATGAATGGCGGCTGGATTAGGATTGTACGTTACATCGCAGGGGTGGCATTGGGCTCGCTGGCCATTTGCATGGTGTGGCTGGCTGTGTCGCCCGCTACTGTTGATTATTATTATAGCCTGCTTGCTGCATCGGTGCTTTCGCTCGTGGCAGTGGGCGTATATGCGTGGCGAAACAAGCTGCGCAATGTGCTGGTGTGTGTGGGTATGTTTTTGGGGTCATTGGCGTTTACCGGTATGATTGATACCGTATTCAGCCATCTGCAGCTTCACCAGCAGAAGCGTATTCTCGACCTGCTCGGTGTTGAAAGTGACCTCCAGTATTGGGGATACAATGTAAACCAGTCGAAAATTGCCATAGGCTCGGGCGGCATGTTTGGAAAGGGCTATCTGCAGGGAACACAGACCAAATATGATTTTGTGCCGGAACAGAGTACTGACTTCATATTTTGTACTGTGGGAGAAGAATGGGGTTTCTTCGGGTCTGTAGTGGTGCTCGGCCTCTTTTGTTGGCTGATACTGCGCTTGATAAAAATGGGTGAACGGCAGCATGAAGCTTTCGGCAGGGTATATTGTTATGGCGTGGCTGGCATCTTCCTGTTCCACGTCATGGTAAATGTCGGCATGACTATAGGACTGATGCCTGTAATAGGCATACCGTTGCCGCTGTTCAGCTACGGCGGCTCATCACTGTTCGCGTTTACATTGTTGTTTTTCGTGGCCGTCAAGCTCGATTCGCGCCGCAGGGAAAACGGTGAATTGTGATGTGGCATATAATATGTCGGCGGTGAAATGAAACATGGCATAAACAATGTATCGCATTTTGACTTAACTTTGTAGTTAGGCAATAAACCAATTCAATTATAATATGAAGAAAAACACAATCATCGTATCCGCCTTGTTGATTGCAGGTCTTGCAGGGCTGACAGGTTGCGGAAACGAAAAGAAGAGCGCGGCTGTGCCCGCCATCAATCTCGACAATATGGATCTGACCGTATTGCCTGGTGAGGATTTCTACATGTATTGCAACGGCGGTTGGAAGAAGAACAACCCGCTTCCAGCGCAGGAGTCGCGTTGGGGCGTATTCGACAAGTTGGGTGATACAAGTCTCGAGCAGGTTCATGCGATAGTGGAAGAGGTGATGGCTACCGAGTCGGAACCCGGAAGCATCGCACAGAAGATTACCACCATGTACAAGCTCGGCATGGACAGCGTTAAGCTCAATGCCGAGGGCGCAGCTCCCATTAAGGAACAGTTGGCGCAGATAGAGGCTATCAAGGACGGCAAGGAACTTGCCGGCATGATTGCATCCATGCACAGGGAGGGTATTTTCCCGTACTTCTATACTTTCGTTGATTCCGACGAGAAGAACAGTTCGATGAACGTGTTTACACTCTATCAGGCCGGTATCGGTATGGGCGACCGCGACTACTATCTGCTTCAGGATGAAGATACCAAGGCCATACGTGCCGCATACGAGGAATATATCCGTACAATGTTTACCCTCGCAGGCTACAGCGCAGAGCAGGCAGAAGCCGGTATGGAGGCTGTTCTCAAGATAGAGAACAAGATTGCAGACGCTTCCTACAGCCGTGAGGTGCTCCGTGACACTTACAGGAACTACAACAAGCTTACCGGCAGGGCATGGGCGAAGGAGAATTCCATGATTGACTGGAATACCTACTTCGAGGCGCTCGGCATGGCTATCGACGATGACCTTGTTGTAAAGCAGAAGGATTTCTTCATGGACCTTGCCAAAACCTTTAAGGGCGTTACTCTCGAGGAGCAGAAACTTTATCTGGCTTACAACCTTATCAGCGCTGCTGCACCGTTCCTCAGCGATGATTTCGTAAATGCCAATTTCGAATTCTACGGCCGTGCGATGTCCGGCAGCCAGGAGATACAGCCGCGTTGGAAACGTGCCCTTAGTACTACTGACGGCGCTCTCTCCGAAGCTCTAGGCCAGCTTTATGTTGAGAAGTATTTCCCTGCATCCTCCAAGGAGAAAATGCTCGAACTCGTTCATAACCTTCAGGTCGCTCTCAGTGAAAGGATTAACAGCCTTGCATGGATGAGCGAAGAAACCAAGGCCCGTGCACAGGAAAAACTCGCTGCATTCCGTGTCAAGATTGGTTATCCGGACCAGTGGCGAGATTACTCGGCTCTCGAAATCAAGGATGACAACTATTGGGAAAATATCCGTCGTGCCAACAGGTTCGAGATGGATTACATGCTTTCGCAGGCAGGCAAGCCGGTAGACAAGGACAAGTGGCTGATGAGCCCTCAGACCGTTAATGCCTACTATAACCCCACTACAAACGAAATCTGCTTCCCAGCAGCTATTCTTCAGCCGCCTTTCTTCAATCCGAATGCCGACGATGCGGTTAACTACGGTGCGATAGGTGTCGTTATCGGCCATGAAATGACTCACGGTTTCGATGACCAGGGCCGTAACTACGACAAGGACGGTAATATGAACGACTGGTGGACTCCCGAGGACGCTGCACGTTTTAAGGAACGTACCGATATTCTTGTTGACCAGTTCAATGCTGTTGAGGTAGCTCCAGGCGTATTTGCAAACGGCAGCTTTACCCTCGGAGAGAACATTGCAGACCAGGGCGGTCTGCTCGTTGCCCGCCTGGCTTACGAGAACAGCCTCGAAGGCAAGGAACGTCCTGCCGACATAGATGGTCTGACCGATGCACAGCGTTTCTATATCGGTTATGCTTCGGTATGGGCTCAGAACATCCGTCCGGAAGAGATACTGCGACTTACCAAGATTGACCCGCACTCGCTCGGTGTTAACAGGGTTAACGTAACTCTCCGTAACCTCGACGATTTCTACACTGCATTCGGCATCGAGGAAGGTGATGCAATGTATCTTGCTCCCGAAAAGAGGGTTAATGTCTGGTAATGATGACACAGCGGCTCTGCCGCTAAATGGCGCAGCCTCCGCACAGATTTGCGTGCGGAGGCTGCTTTTTTTGTGAAGCGATGTAGATAATTGCTTCCGCTTGTTCTGAAGAAATGCCTGTTTCCTGGAGCGCAATATCCGTTTCAAGTGGAGAAGTGCTTTTCTCGCCGAAGAAATGCCGGTATAATCCGTATTAATGCAACAAAAGAAAAGTAAAGTAAATAAAAGGAAACCAAATCAAATGAAATCAAAATAAAAGTAAAGAAAACAGGCAATCTCATAGACAAGGGAACGAATAGATTTACAGCTATGGACATTTCCGACATCCGTCGCATGTGCAAGCCATGGACTGTAGAAAACATGCGCCATACCGTCGAACATGGACGATATGGCGTATTTGTTTTCATGCGGCAGCCGCTTGTGCGCCTGTCGGAATGGAAACAGTTGGATGTCCGGACGGCATGACTGTGCGTGCATTGGCCTGTACATGCACATCCAATATGCGAATACGGTTGTGCTTGTTTTCTTTTTTGATGCTTACCCCCATAAACCCCATTATTGTTGCCCATTTTCTATGCTGGAGTTATGGCAATTGACCATTATGAACCTAAACAATATAAGTATGGCTACAGTAAAAGTAAGATTCCGTCCGTCGACGGTAGACGGACGCCCGGGTACTATCGTGTATTTTGTCACACATCGCCGTGTAGTTAGACAGATTGCGACGGATTTCAAAGTGTTCCCCGCGGAGTGGAATGAGCAAACATCGCGACCTGTTGTGACATCGGATAAAGGGCGTGCGGCAGCGATTGAGGGTATTGTGCTGAGCATCCACAGGGATATGGAACAGTTGGAGAGAATAATTCATGAATTGGGCAATGGCGGCAAAAGTTTTTCGGCCGATGAAGTGGTGAGACTGTTTCACGGAGAGGGGAAAGGGGAGTCGTTTTTTGCCTTCATGGAAGAGGTCATTGCCCGATTGAAACGGCTGGGTAAAGAGCGTACGGCCGAGAACTACACTACTGCCCTGAACAGTTTCAGCCGGTTTCGAAACGGTGAAGATGTCAGTCTCGGTGAAATGGATTCGGATATGATGGCGGAATATGAGGCCTATTTGAAGCTGCGAGGCGTGACCATGAATTCGGTCTCGTTCTATAACAGAATTCTTAGGGCCGTGTACAACAGGGCTGTAGAAAAGGAACTTACAACGCAGCGTTATCCTTTCAGGCATGTATATACGGGAATAGACAAGACGGTCAAACGGGCCATCCCCCTGTCTGCTATTAGGAAAATCAAGGAACTCGACCTGTCGTCCAAACCGTCGCTCGACTTTGCGCGGGACATGTTTCTGTTCTCGTTCTACACGCGCGGTATGTCGTTTATTGACATGGCCTTTCTCCGTACCAGCGATTTGCGTGACGGCATACTTTCCTACCGCAGGAGGAAGACCGGTCAGCAGCTTTTCATACGCTGGGAAAAATCCATGCAGGAGATTGTCGACAAATACCCTGCAAACGGAAATGGCTACCTGTTGCCTGTCATCAAGGCGTGCGGCAACGAACGCTTGCAGTATGGCAATGCCCTGCGGTTGATCAACAACAGGCTAAAGGAGATTGCCGTATTGGCAGGCTTGCACGGCAGTCTGACGATGTATGTTGCCCGCCATTCGTGGGCCAGTATTGCCAGAAACCAGAACATTCCGTTGTCGGTTATAAGCGCAGGTATGGGGCACGATTCGGAAAATACCACGCAGATATATTTGGCCGCATTATCCAATGAGGCGATTGATAAGGCCAATGGTTTGATTTTGAAAAAATTAAGGTAATCTCCTCATTCAACGATATGCATCCACCTCTTACCAAGAAAGAATAATGTAAATACAAATATAGCGACAAAAAATGCAATTTCTTACCAAGAAATGGATTACATTGCAAATGTATAAAATAATATTTAAAATAAGCAATCCATATAAAAACAAATTGTTTTTTAGACATAAACAAGGCGATAGTTGTCAAGCAAATTCCCATGTACTATCCGAGAACATGCTGATTCATAGCATATACATAATTTTTATCTTTCTCTTGGTAAGAGAGAGATAAAAGAATTAGGATGCGTATAAGAAAGTTAATCATATTGATGTTTGTTCTGCTCGGCTGTACGCACTTGTCGGGGCAGGACCTGCGCAAGGAGACCAGTATTGGTTTCCGTGTCGGCAAATCGGTATTGGACACGGCGTATGTGGATAATGCAGGGCGTCTGCAGGAACTTGTTTCATTTCTGGAAGACCTTAAGAGCGACACGATGCGCGAGCTGGTTAAGGTGGAATTTTGGGGCTCTGCTTCTCCGGAGGGCTCGTGGTTTATCAACAGAAGACTTTCCAATGAACGCCGTTCGGTTTTGGAGGATTATGTGCGCAGGAATATATCGCTTCCCGACAGTATCGTGGCCAGTTACGGTGAGGTAACTGCGTGGGAACAGCTGGCCCGTTTGGTGGAGCAATCCGACATGCCGCATAAGGAAGAGGCGGTGGATGTTTTGCGCAATGTTCCCTTGGCCACCTATGATGCCAGGGGCGTTTTGATAGATAGCCGCAAAAAGCATCTGATGGAGTTGCAATACGGCCGGACATGGCACTACATGGCCGACCATTTCTTCCCGCAAATCCGTCATGCCCGTGTCGTGTTGATGACAGTCCTCAAAAACCTGGATGTACCCGAACCGGTCATGTGTATGAAGAAGGTCGCGGCGGCACCAATGGTGAAAGTGCAGGAAGCGGTAGATGCACAGGCAGGTACGAAGAAGCCTTTCTACATGGCCCTCAAGACCAATATGCTCTATGACGTGCTGGCAGTGCCGAATATAGGCGCGGAGTTCTATTTGGGCAGCAACTGGTCGGCATCGGCCAACTGGATGTATGCCTGGTGGAATTCAGACAAGAAGCACTGTTACTGGCGGGTGTACGGAGGCGAAGTCGCCGTGCGCAAATGGTTCGGCAGGAAAGCTGCCGAGAAGCCTCTGACAGGGCATCATTTGGGTGTGTACGGACAACTCTTTACGTACGACTTCGAGTGGAACGGCACAGGCTATATGGGCGGACAACCCGGGCAGATGCTTTGGGACAGTCCAAACTATGCAGTAGGTATAGAATACGGTTATTCCTTGCCGATAGGCCGTAGGCTTAACATCGACTTTACCGTTGGTGTGGGTTATTGGGGTGGTAAATATTATACCTACAGGCCGCTTGACGGGCACTACGTGTGGGAAGTTACCAAGAACCGCCACTGGTTCGGTCCCACAAAAGCCGAAATATCGCTTGTGTGGCTGTTAGGACGGGGTAATACTAACGACATGAAAGGAGGAGTGAAATGAAACGGTTTGCAGCAAAATATCTTCTCTTGCTGGCGTGTGGGCTGACATTGTTGGCTTCGTGCGAACATAAGGAACTTTGTTTCAATCATGACGAGCATGCCCCTAAGTCCAATGTGCATATACAGGCCGTGTATGAGAATGAGTGGGAACTCATGTGTGAGGGAGGCACTGATTGGGAAAGCGCGTGGAGAGATGAGTTCGGCATGGAGTACGATGAACTGCGTCCCGACGACCCTGACGGTCTGCGTATTCAGGCATATCACGAAGACGGTACCAATGTCGTGCTGAATACGGCTCCGGAGGGTGATATCGTGCAGATACGTCCCGGGGAGCATTCCTTGTTGCTGTACAACAACGACACGGAGTATATCGTATTCGACGACATGGGTTCCTTCGCTTCGGCAAAGGCCACTACCCGTACACGTACCCGCGCATCATATCTTGGCAGTGCCTACATCGACAATTCCGACGAAAATACGGTGAATGAACCCGACATGCTGTACGGCAGCTATATAGAAAGCTATACTGCCGAACGCAGGCTGGAGGCCGACGAACTGCCCGTTACCATGCATCCGCTGGTATTCCGCTATCTGGTGCGTTACGAATTCAGTCACGGCTTGAAATACGTGGCCCTGGCACGCGGCGCACTGGCCGGTATGGCCGGAGCTGTATGGCTTAACAGCGGACGTACGGCTGACGAGGCGGCCACAATACTGTATGACTGTACTTTGGAAGATTTCGGTGCACAGGCCTGTGTCCACTCATTCGGCATACCCGATTATCCCAACGACCTTTATACACCGCGTGCGGAACGCAGGTATGCCCTGAACCTTGAGGTGCGCCTGAAGAACGGACAGGTCAAGTCGTTCGATTTCGATGTGACCGACCAGGTAGCTTCCCAGCCTCAGGGTGGAGTCATTGAGGTGGACGGTATTGAAATCACTGATGAAGAGGGTATGGAGGGCGGTTCCGGCTTCGACGTTGACATAGATGGCTGGGGCGACTATGAAGATATCGAACTGCCGTTGAAGTAGCATAGTGACAATCACAGAACGTTTAACTAAACCATAATCGAAATGAAAAAAGTATTTTTAATGAGTGTCGCAGCCATAGCCATGTTGGCAAGCTGCAGTCAGGATGAAGTTGTGGATATGCCGCGCAACACGAAGGCTATCAATTTCAGCAATGCGTTTGTGGACAATGCCACACGCAGCGTGGTGGATCCGAGCTTTAAGAAAGAGAATCTGGGTAGCTTCGCCGTATACGGCTTCACCCAGAATGGTCAGATTTTCGATGGTACAAAGGTATCGAGCAATGACAATGGTGTCACCTGGACATATTTTCCCGCGCAGTATTGGGTGGAAGGCAATCAGTATGCTTTCGGTGCTATTGCTCCGGCAAATACTCCTGTCAGTGGAGAGCAGTTGCTCGGTTCGAGCGTGGCTGATTATAAGGTGGGCATGACTGTAAGCTTTACAAATACAGACGGAAAGACCGACCTGCTTTATGCTGCCGCCGACAATGTCAATGCCGACGAGGTTTTTATGGCGTCCCCAACTAATGTAGGCTTGACTTTCAAGCACCAGCTGTCGAAGGTGAAGTTCTCATTCGAGAACAATGTTAGCGAGGCTTACAATATCAAGGTGACAGATGTGAAGATTACGGATGCGAACAGCACTGGTACCCTTACAATTGACGCCGATGCGAACAATGTATGGAGTAACGTTGCCGGCGATCCGCTTGAACTCAATTTTGGCGCCGTAGGTGCCTCGGAAAATACAGCTGACGCCATAGCGTACAGCACCGAAGGCGAAACCTACAACGAACTGCTGATGATACCTTCTGGCGCAGCCGACAGCTACAATGTCACCTTTACGGTAGAATTGCTCAATGGCGAGGTTTCCATGAATACCTACAAGCATACGGCAACAATCACTGGCGTCGAACTGAAGCTCGGATACTGCTATGACTTCAAGGCAGTTCTGGATTATGCGACCATTGATCCGGATGAAGATCTCAAACCTATCGTATTCGAGGTTGACAGTATCGAACCTTGGATTGACACGGATCAGAACCATGATATTACTCTTAATGAATAATATCTGAAGCACTCCCGACTGTCGGAAACTGTTCCGACAGTCGGGAGTGAAACAGGGTGTAAGGGGTTGAATGTTCCCCTTACACTCGCAAATTGCCGTGAGGAGATTCACGGCGTTGATAAAACCACAGTAAAATGGAAGCATATAAGAATCGGTATATTGCGGGCGGTATTTCTGCACTTCTTTCGTGCTTGCTGCTTTTGTCGTGCAGCAGCGAGGATTTCCGCAACGGCGGTAACTGCGGACGCTTCGGGGAGTATGGCGGCAGCATATGTTTTGGCGTCTTGCCGGATGGAATGGCTGACACAAGGGTAGTTGCATCCAACGGCGGTGGCGAGGAATATACTGCAGGACAGTTTGTGCTGCGTTCGCAGAATTCGTCGGACACGCTGTGTGTCCGAGCCATAGTCTCGGACGGCATTAGTCCGTCGGGCAGCGGCAGCATGGCTGCGACGCGCGCCATGCCGGTCAGCGAAGGAAATTTCTACGATATGTTCCATGTCGCGGCATACTGGAATAAAGACGGGCAACTGGTGGAGGAGCAGTTTTATATGGACGAGGATGTTTCCGATTCGGGCAACAATCTCTGGAACTGTGCCGATACCTATTATTGGCCTGGTGACGGACATACGCTCCGGTTTTATGCATGGGCTCCTGTGGATGCCGCCTTCAGCGCAGTGCCGCAGGCTCCTACGAGCACATTGCTCGATTATGCCGTTCCAAGTGATGTCGCAGACCAGAAAGACATCGTAGTGGCTGCCACGACAGATATCGATGGTAACAGCAATGCTGTGGTGCCGCTTACTTTCCGCCACATCTGCACAGCCGTGCGTTTCGAAACCGGCAGCCAGATGCGGGCCGGAACCATCAAGAGCGTAGCCTTGAAAGGTGTCAGGACGGCAGGTGTGTATGACATGGCTTCCGATACATGGGTTTTAAAAGAAACTGTCGGTGATTTCACACAGCAGTTGAATCATGCCACAACCGGTATGGAGAGCGCCGGAAGCGAAGTGACGGCCGTTGCCCAGACTTTCATGATGCTGCCCCAGGAGAGCCTGCCTGCCGGTGCTGCTGTAGAGGTGGTGTTTAACGATGGCACGGAAGACCGCATCCTCTCCGCATCCATAGCAGGAACGGAGTGGCCGCAGGGCGACATGGTGACATACCGCATTTCCATTTCGCCGGATTATGAGTTCAGCTTGTCGGACGAGCGAATGCTGGATGCGCACTATGAAATCTATTTGACCAACCTTGTCGTGTCAAATGTTCCGGCCGGTAAGTCGTGGACGGTCACTGCCGGAGACAACGTAACCATTCAGGCCCAGGCCGATATGAACAGTTATGCAAAGCAAGGTTATTGGACAGATATGAATGTCGATTCGAACGGGCAGGAAACAGGCAGTGCACGAGGTACGAACTCCTATCAGGGGACAGGTTCCGGCGAATTTCCTATAGCCATTTTCGTGCCTGAAAATGCAGGTGATGATACACGTGTCGTTGCTTTGGATGTCACGGTGGATGGCAGTGTCGTGCAGACAATAGACATCACCCAATATGCGCCTAGTTGGTATGGCAGTGGCATAGGCTGTGAACGCATAGAGGGAGTTGATTGTCCGTGGGGCTTCTATTGGACTGATGATTTTGCGTTAATCTATGATTTGACATCTTGTGATGAAGATTCCCGTGGTAGCATTAGGCAATATGTGGATTGGACCAAAACAATTCGCTGGTTAGCAAGTTTGCCTGGTTTCTTGGGCGACCTTTTTACTTGGATATTCGGTGATGATGTCCCTGATTTGAGCTTTGTGGAGATGGAAGAATCCGGTGGTTTTTTGGGGTTTGGTAGTATTGCTGATAAAATAACAATCAATCTCGGCGAAATCCAAACAACAGGAATTGCATTGAGTCCGGACAATGGACAAGGCAATACCCAGGAGATATATAACTTCGAAGGAATCCAGATTGTCAATGAGATAATAAGTATGATAGAAAGCATACCAGGTTACGCTTTGGACATTCAGGGCGAGGGTGTCATTCCTACAAACAATGCCGCAATTTCCTGCATGAAACTGAACAGCTGGAAAATCATAGATACAGGAAGCGGTTACTTTCTTACTCTGGTAGACGACAGTAATGTTGCTGATTGGTATCTTCCTTCATCGGATGAGATACTCGGCATGGAGGATGGCCTAAATCCCATATCGGGTGAATATTGGACATCTACGGCTTTGGATGATAACCAGCATGCTTGGAAGTACTCATCATCTGGCGGCTTAAGTCAGGAACTGCGTAAAACCGAACTGCACGTTCGTGCAGTTCGCAAGAGGCCGTAAATCAGACCGTGCAGCGGTTTGCAAAAACTCTCCATTCTGTCAAGAATGGAGAGTTTTTGTCGTTTTATCATTCCTCATCCCATATTCCTTGACACTGCATAAACAGGACCGATTATCCATTATGCCGTAGTGCAGCGTGTGGCAAAGTTTTTGGCTGCAAAATAAAACAATAGGCGGTAAGCCTTTGCAAATGAAAAGCATACCGCCTATTCGGCTGATAATTAGGTTATTCTCGCTTCTACTTAAGAGCTGCGTGAGCCGCAGCCAGCCATGCGATGGGCACGCGGAACGGCGAGCATGACACATAGTTGAGACCTGCGAAGTGGCAGAATTCTACGGATGTCGGATCACCGCCATGTTCACCGCAGATACCGCACTTGAGCTGCGGCTTAACGTTACGGCCCTTGAATACACCTTCCTTAACGAGCTGGCCAACGCCATTCTGGTCGAGGGTCTGGAACGGGTCGTTCTTGATAAGTCCCTTTTCGAGGTAAATCGGGAGGAACTTGGCGATATCGTCACGCGAGAAGCCGAGGGTCATCTGGGTAAGGTCGTTGGTACCGAACGAGAAGAAATCGGCCACTTCAGCTATCTGGTTTGCGGTTACGGCAGCACGCGGGATTTCGATCATGGTACCTACCATGTAGTCAATTTTGTTATTGCGTTCTGCGAATACTTCCTGAGCCACCTTGTCGATGATAGCCTTCTGGTAACGGAGTTCCTTGTGGTTGCCTACGAGCGGAACCATGATTTCAACCTTCACCGGAATACCGCGTTTCTCAACATTCATTGCAGCCTCGATGATTGCACGTGCCTGCATTTCGGTGATTTCGGGGTAGGTGTTGCCGAGACGGCAGCCACGGTGACCGAGCATCGGGTTAACTTCGTGGAGCGAGTCAACACGAGCCTTGATTTTCTCGAAGCTAACGTGCATTTCTTCGGACATTTCCCTCTGGCCCTTTTCGTCCTGGGGAACGAATTCATGCAACGGCGGGTCGAGGAGACGTACGGTAACGGGATAGCCGTTCATAACTTCGAAGAGTGACTCGAAGTCGCCGCGCTGCATGGGAAGCAGTTTGGCAAGTGCTATGCGACGGCCGGCTTCGTCGTCGGCAAGTATCATTTCGCGCATAGCCTTGATACGGCTGCTTTCGAAGAACATGTGTTCCGTACGGCAGAGACCGATACCTTCTGCACCGAATGCGAATGCAGTCTGTGCATCGTGTGGGGTGTCGGCATTGGCACGTACCCTCATTGTAGAATATTTCTTTGCAAGACTGAGGAGCTTGTTGAAGTCAGCGTTCAGTTCGGCAGCCTTGGTTGCAACCTGACCTACGTAAACTTCACCGGTGGAACCGTTGAGCGAAATCCAGTCGCCTTCCTTGATAACGGTGTTGCCGACCTTGATAGTCCTTGCCTTGTAGTCGATAACGAGTTCGCCTGCACCGGATACGCAGCACTTACCCATACCACGTGCGACTACGGCAGCGTGGGAGGTCATACCACCGCGGGCGGTGAGGATACCTTCTGCAGCGTTCATACCGCTGAGGTCTTCAGGCGATGTTTCGATGCGGACGAGTACGACCTGTTTGTTTTCGTTTTTCCATTTTGCAGCGTCTTCGGCGAAGAATACCACCTGACCGGTAGCAGCACCAGGCGACGCGGGGAGACCCTTGGTGAGGACCTTTGCATTCTTCATTGCGGTGTTGTCGAATACCGGGTGGAGGAGTTCGTCGAGTTTTGCGGGCTCGCAGCGCTTAACTGCGGTCTGCTCGTCGATAAGACCTTCGTTGAGCATGTCCATGGCTATCTTGAGCATGGCAGCACCGGTACGTTTACCGTTACGGGTCTGGAGCATCCAGAGCTTACCGTCCTGGATAGTGAACTCGAGGTCCTGCATATCGGTGAAGTATGTTTCGAGGTGGTGCTGTATGTCATACAGTTCCTTGTATGCTTCAGGCATCGACTCTTCGAGCGACGGGTATTTTGCCTTACGCTCTTCTTCGCTTACGCCCTGAGCCTTTGCCCAGCGGCGCGAGCCTTCGAGTGTAATCTGCTGTGGCGTACGGATACCTGCAACCACGTCTTCGCCCTGTGCGTTGATGAGGTATTCACCGTTGAAGATGTTTTCACCTGTAGCGGCATCACGGGTAAACGCAACACCTGTAGCGGAATTGTTGCCCATGTTGCCGAATACCATGGCCTGCACGTTTACTGCAGTACCCCATTCGGCGGGTATCTTGTTGAGTTTGCGGTAGAGGATTGCACGCTCGTTCATCCAGCTCTGGAATACGGCCATGATTGCCCCCCAAAGCTGTTCCCACGGGTCGGTCGGGAAGTCTGAACCGGTCTGTTCCTTAACGGCAGCCTTGAATTTCACAACGAGTTCCTTGAGGTCTTCGGTTGCGAGTTCGGTGTCGAGTTTTACGCCCTTGGCTTTTTTTACGTGGTCTATGATTACTTCGAACGGGTCTTCGTCTTCCTTGCTTTGGGGCTTCATACCGAGGACGACGTCACCGTACATCTGTACGAAACGACGGTAGGAATCCCATGCAAAACGTTCGTTGCCGGTACGTTTTGCTATTGCCTCTACGGCTGTGTCATTGAGACCGAGGTTCAGTATGGTATCCATCATACCCGGCATCGATGCACGTGCACCCGAACGTACGGATACGAGAAGTGGCAGGGTATCGCTGCCGAACTTCATGCCGGTCTGCTCTTCTATGCCTTTAACTGCGGCTTCTACATCGGGACGAATGGAAGCTATGACAGCTTCGCGTCCCTGCTCGTAGTATTCGGTGCATACCTCTGTTGTGATGGTAAATCCGGGAGGAACAGGAATTCCTACGAGGTTCATTTCTGCGAGGTTTGCTCCCTTACCACCGAGCAGCTCCCTCATTTTGCCGTTACCTTCGGCCTGCTTGTTGCCGAAAGTATACACTCTCTTGTTGCTTGTTGACATAGGATTTTAGTATTATGTATTTCTCCAATATGTGTTTGCGATAAATGTATTCAATAAAGAGATGCGAAAGTAGTGATTTTTACGGTAATAAGCAAGGCTAACGTGTGAAAATGACAAAAACGGGCAGGTGGTCGCTGTATCCTCCGAGGTATCGGTTGCCGTAGAATGTCCGACGCGGATAACCGCGTTGGATGCGGTCGGTACGTACGGATGTGCCGGTGCCTGTCAGCATATAGTTGCGGATAAAGATGCCAGCCTTTGCCACATGCAGTCCTTGACCAGTTGCCAATGATTTGGAAACTACGATGTTGTCGTATAAAATCCACTGGTTGTCCCAGCAGTATGAGCCGAAACCGTGGTGACGGTATTTTGCCAACACATCAACGAACTGGCAGCTGTGTGTTCCAACAGGGAATACGGTACTCATCGGTGGCATGTCAAGTTCACAGTTGAGGTCGCCGAGTATGACCAGACGTTCGTATCCGGCGCAGGTTAGCAGCGAGTCGGCGACAGAGGAAAGTCTGCTTGCCGCAGCGAGTCTGAAATCCATGTCGTTGAGTTTCGACGGCAGGTGGCATATCATAACAGCCATCTCTTCGCCTATCATATTGCCGTGTACGAGCATGAATTCGCGTGGCGTGTTGGAATTGATGAGGCATACGGTGTCCGGAAAGAACTTGTCGCCCTTGTAGAGCAGGGCGAGATCTATGCCGCGCCGATCGCTGCTGGTGCGGTGTATGTAGCTGTAGTCGTCGGAAAGTGTCATGACGAGGTCGCGCACGACGGTTTCATTTTCCACTTCGGCGAGTGCCACTACATCGAAACCGGCATCGTCGATAACTCGTGCTATGTTTTCCAGCTTGCAGCGATATCGTGTGCTGTTCCAGTGGCGACGGCTTTGGGGCGTGAATTCATGGTCATTGTAGAACGGGCTGGGAATGGTATCGAACAGGTTTTCGGTGTTGTAGAAGCCTACAGAAACCTTATTGTATTGTGCATTGAGCGGATGAACCGTGAAGAGTATTGCCAGAGAGAACAGCAATAATGACAATCGTCGGGTATGTATCATAAGACATGGCTCGGGTGTGATTTACCAACCCCGCTATCAATACGATGCTGCGGCGTTAAATGTTTCATGAGGCGAATTAACTGACAGTCTCTTAGGGGGTATATATCCGTTTTCAGAATTAATGTAGTAACTTTGTCATTATGGCAAACGGTAATAATTACAAAACAAGGGTTGTAGTAGGGCTTTCCGGCGGAGTGGATTCCTCGGTGGCTGCATGGCTGCTCAAGGAGCAGGGGTACGATGTCGTTGGACTTTTTATGCGCAACTGGCACGATACGGTTGGAACTCTCGAGGGCGACTGTCCGTGGTATGACGACCAGGTGTTTGCCGAACTTGTCGCCAAAAAGCTAGACATACCGTTTCATTTCGTGGATTTGAGCGAGCAATACAGGGCAAGGGTGGTAGATTATATGTTCGATGAATATTCGCGCGGACGTACCCCGAATCCAGATGTGCTTTGCAACCGAGAGATAAAGTTCGATGCCTTTCTTGATGAGGCTTTGAGGCTCGGTGCCGATTATGTGGCTACGGGTCATTATTGCCGTCGCCGCGATGATGCGGTGGATGGTAAGGTGTATCATCGGTTGCTTGCAGGTACGGACCCGAACAAGGACCAGAGTTATTTCCTTTGCCAGTTGTCGCAGCAGCAGATGTCGAAGGCGTTGTTCCCGATAGGCGACATGCTGAAACCGGATGTGCGCCGTATTGCCGCAGAACAGAAACTTGCAACGGCAAGGCGCAAGGACTCCCAGGGTATATGTTTTGTCGGAAAGGTCGACCTGCCGGTATTCCTGCAGCAGAAACTCGCACCTAAACAGGGTAATATAGTTGAGATACTTCCCGACTGGCACGGATATGCCGATGCTGCATCGCGTACTTCGATTGCCGATATGGCGCGCCCGTATCACTATACTCCTTACGACGGCAAGAAGATCGGGGTGCACAATGGAGCACACTATTATACCATAGGCCAGCGCAAAGGACTTGGTGTCAGCGGCCGACCCGAACCCATGTTTATCATTGCTACCGATACCGTGACGAATACTGTTTATGTCGGTCAGGGGCAGGAGCATCCGGGACTTTACCGCAGGGCGCTGCGCATATTGCCCGAGGAGGTGCATTGGGTAAGTCCCGACCGACGTTTGTCCGAGGGCGAGAGCCGTCGGTTTTCGATGAGAATACGTTATCGGCAGCTGCTTCAGGCAGGCGTGCTGCACATGTGTGCCGACGGTGCATATATGGTGTTCGACGTTCCGCAGCGCGGTATTACGCCAGGTCAGTTTGCAGTGTGGTATGACGGTGACGAGCTTGTGGGATCGGGAGTTATTTCGGAGTAAAACCGAACCTGGCATTTTTTACCGGTTGTCTGCAGTGTCGTTATTGTCTTGCTGCTGGTCCTGTTGGCATGCGATTTGCGGCTGATTTTAAGTATATAATAAATTATTGTGGATATGGATACAAATGTAAAACAGGCTTACGAAGCTCCTGTGATAGATTGTTTTACTGTTGTTGCCGAAGCGGGTATAGCTGCGTCTCCTGTGTCGGGTTCATCGATTGAAAGTATAGGCGAAGCAGATTCGGGATATTCTTCGGATGCATTCTGGAATTAAACGTATAGACTATGAAGAGAAATTTACTTGCTTGCAGTATAGTTATTTTGTGCGGATTGTGTGGTGTGGTGTCGTGTGACAAGCCGAAGGTGTCGGTCGAGCCGCAGACCATGACGCTGCGTGCTGCGATAGAACAGCCTGTGGCATATTCGGCTTCGCCTGCAATGTTCGGCGACAGTGTATGTGGAGTGCAGCAGCGTACGATAATACAGGACGGAACCATACCTCATCAGATAGTGTGGCAGGCCAACGACCAAATCATTATTCACTTCAATACCGGTGTTCAGGGTTCGATGCGTATTTTCGACCTTACGAGCGGTGCAGGTACGGGGTCGGCAGAATTCGAGTATACCGGTTTCGGCTATACGAGTGACCCGGATGTCACCATGCAGGAGGAGTTGCCGGAGGAGTATGATTCTATCCTTGCCGGTTATCCGGCCATGTTTGTTACGGTAACCCCTGAGAATACCATAACCGTATTGGAGGCTCCGCGTGAGATATACATGGGGTTGGAGAATGTTGTCGATTACCCGATGTATGGAGAGGCAGACAAAGATGGCGACATTTCGTTTGTATGTCCTTTCGGTATGATATGTTTCCCCGTTGCTGGTGACGTGACAATCAACAAGATTGCTATCGATACATCATATAGCAACGATGAAATTGATAATGACATTGAAATTTCTGGTCTTTTCCAGATTAATAATTTGGGCGGCAACGAATACTCAACGACATTCCACAGCTCTACTCACAATGCCAATCAGATTGTCTGGTCAGGCACAAGCAGTGTGACGCTTACCGATACACCGGTTGAATTTTACGGTATCATGCCAGCCGGGGAATATGGTGCCGGAGTGGAATTCCAGTTCACCACTACGGACGGAACCACAATAACCAAAACGACACAGCAGCCGTTTACTGTGACAAGGGCGCAGATACTCAATCTGCCCGTCTTGAATGTCAGCAGTAACTGATTGTTCGGTGTGTGATAATTGAGAGGGGGCAGTGCCGCGACAGCAGGCACTGCCCCCATTTCGTTGAGGCGTATATGACAACCGGCCGGATTGCTGTCCGGCCGGTTGTCTGTTGCGGTGTTTCGTCTTATTCTGCTGCGGGAGCAATTTCGGCTTCATCCGAAGGTCCGAATATCCAGTCGAACAGGGTAAGTATTCGTGCAGCCCTGTCTGTACGGCCATATGTTTCGGCAATACGGTGCAGCTCGGCAAGAAGAGTGAGCTTTTCGGTAAGCTGCGTCTCGATGAGATATTGTTTGGACTCGGGGAAGGAGAGATAGTAATCGACATACTCTTCGAGATTGTTATTGTAGCTGTCGAACAGCGCATCGCCCTTTTCCATAGCGCCTGCGTCATAGTATGCGCAGATGTAAGGCAGATACTGGTAAGTGTACTGGAAGTTGTCTATCGGTATCTGTTCCAAACCGTAGTCGAGTACCTCAACTGCCTTTTCTTTTTCACCTTTAGCCGCCAATTCGGTCGCCAGACGTGCGAATGCTATCCTGACGCGCGTCGAATTGAAATTGTAGTTTATGAATGTGTCGATGTAGACGTTCGGGTCGGATACGTTGCCGTAGCGATAGACATTCATGAGGTTATTGTAGAGTACATCGGTATCAATGCGACCAGGGTATTCTGAATACGGAGTATGTATCGGCACGAGACGGTATGCAAAACCGTCGAACTGCAGATATTCATCCAGTCCGAAGTTTGACAGCAGTGATGCAGACGTGAAGAACAGCGGACGGTTCCAGTCGAAGTTGGCGAGCAGGTCGAGCAACATCATTTCCGACTTGCGGAGCGAAGAACCTTTCAACTTGATAACTATGGTGTCGACCATGAGTTCGGCATCCTCCGGTTTTACAATGCCGCTCTTTATGGCGTTCTCCTTGTTGACCGGAAGCAGCAATGTCTTGGTGGGGATAAAGTCCACCGAAGTCTTTTCGGTAAGTCTTATGCGGCTTATAGGGTCGTCGCTGCGTATGAAGTCTATAACCTGTTTTAGCGTTTTTGGTTCACCGAAAATGTCCTCTACGTATATGAAGTCGTTTTCCGACATTGCATATTTGTGCTTTGGCAGCGAGAATGGTACCGGAGCCGATTCGTTGTAACGGTACTTCATTTCATCGACATACCACCCGCCATCGAGATAGCTGAGGTTCATTATGCGCACATCGGGGCGTATGCCTTCCACCTCCTGATTGTACCATAACGGGAAGGTGTCATTGTCGCCGAAGTTCATTATTATGGAATTAGGCAGACACGTCATGAGATGGTTATAGCCGAGGTCTCGGGCCACGTAACGGTTGCTGCGGTCGTGGTCGTCCCAATTCTGTGCGGCCAGTATGACGGGCACACAACTGCATATTACCGTTGCGGCAACTACCGTTGCGGTATTGTCCCTGCGCGTGAGTTTTGAAATCCATTCCTTGACACACAGCACCCCGAGGCCTATCCATATACAGAAGGCATAGAACGAGCCGGCATAGATGTAATCTCTTTCGCGCGGTTCGGAGGGCGTGGTGTTGAAGTAGAATACAAGCGCTATACCCATCATGATGAAAAGCCACATCACTACCGTGAAGTTCTTCGGGTCGCGATTGAGCTGGTATATGAGGCCGATGATGCCGAGTATGAACGGCAGAAAATAATATTTGTTTCGGCCTTTGTTGTTAGCTACTTCGGAAGGCAGGTCTTTCTGTGGGCCGAGATACAGTTCGTCTATTGGATTGATGCCCGAGAGCCACTGCCCGTCTGTAATCTCACCATATGACTGGTTGTCGCTCTGACGTCCCACGAAGTTCCAGAGGAAGTAGCGCCAATACATGAAGTTCATCTGGTAGCTGAGGAAATAGCGCAGGTTTTGTCCGCTGGTCGGCACTTCGTAGCGCTGTCCCTGATACAATACCGTGCGTCCCCTGTCTATCTGTCCCCACTGCTTGTATCCGGCGATGTGGTTCTGGTTGGCCGACCACATGCGCGGGAAGAATGTGATGAATTCGGCAGGGTACTTGTAGTCGCTTATGGTTTCGCTTGCGTGGTACTTGCCGTCATCATCGACATAGTACTTGCTGTCGTACACAACATCTTCTATCGGTGCCGAGTACTGTGCTCCGAAAAGTATCGGTGCCGAACCGTATTGCTCACGGTTAAGCAGGTAGAGCAGACCATAGGCGTTGTCTGGGTCGTTGCTGTTCATCGGCGGATTGGCGGCGGCTCGGATTACGACCGATGCATAACTGCAGTATCCTATCATTATTACAGAGAGGCAAAGCACGATTGTGTTCCACACTACCTTGCCTTTCTTGTGCGTGATGTACACGGCAAATCCGAGAATGGCAAACAACAGAAGCACAAATGTTGCCAGACCGCTGTTGACGGGTAGGCCGAGTCCGTTGACGAACCAACGGTCAACCACGGCACCTATCTGTACGGTATATGGTATGATGATGTTGTTGATGAAAAGCAGTATGGCGCACGCAATGATTGTCGTTTTCACCACACCCCAGAATGTAACCTTCGTGGTTTTCTTGAAGTAGTAAATGAACACTATGGCCGGTATTGCCAGCAGGTTGAGCAAATGGACGCCTATCGAAAGGCCCATTAGGTAGGCAATGAGTATCAGCCAGCGGTTGGCATGCGGTTCGTCCGCCGTTTCTTCCCATTTGAGCATGGCCCATACAACCACGGCTGTGAATAGCGACGACAGCGCATAAACCTCACCTTCTACAGCCGAGAACCAGAATGTGTCGGTGAAAGTGTTGGCCAATGCGCCTATAGCGCCGGCAACCAATGCAGTCCATGTACGTACATGTGTAAGTTCCTCACCGTTGCGGCACAGTATTCGGCGTGCGAGGTGAGTGATGCTCCAGAACAGGAACAGTATCGTGAAAGCACTGGCGAGTGCCGACATGGTGTTTACCATGACAGCCGCATGTTCCGCTCCGCCGAACATGGCGAAGAAGCGCGATATCATCATGAAGAGCGGCGCTCCGGGGGGGTGTCCTACTTCGAGTTTGTATGAAGTGGCAATGAATTCGGAGCAGTCCCACAGGCTTGCCGAGGGCTCCATGGTGAGCAGGTACACGACGGCGGCTATTGCGAACACCATCCATCCGACGAGCCTGTCGTACTTCTTGAAGTAATCCATCTGAATGCAGTTATTGAAAGCGATAAATCCGCATTGCAAAACGCTGCGGATGCGTAAAAATATATTTTACGAAAAGCAAAAATAGAAAAATCGCATGATATTCCCTACTTGTCGGCGAAAGTTGCTAATTTTACAATCTAAAATCCGTTGTTGCGTGCTGTCGTGAAACGGGCACGGCAGAGCGGATGTAAAATTTGAAGTTATGAATTCGAAACTGATGCTTTACAATACCCTTACGAGGCGTAAGGAGGAGTTCGAACCTATAAATCCGCCGCATGTAGGCATGTATGTGTGCGGCCCGACCGTGTACGGTGACCCGCATTTGGGACATGCACGTCCGGCAGTGACGTTTGACCTGTTGTTCCGTTATCTCAAGTCGCTTGGTTACAAGGTGCGCTATGTGAGGAATATCACCGATGTGGGACATCTCGAACACGATGCCGACGAGGGGGAGGACAAGATAACCAAAAAGGCAAGGCTCGAAAAACTCGAACCCATGGAGGTGGCGCACTATTATACGGAGCGCTACCATGATGCCATGCGTGCGCTTGGTGTGCTTACTCCGTCGATTGAGCCGCTGGCATCGGGTCACATGATAGAGCAGATAGAGTTCGTGAAACGTATTCTTGACAAGGGATATGCCTATATAAGCAACGGCTCGGTGTATTTCGATGTGGAGCGTTACAACCGCGACTACAATTACGGAGCATTGTCGGGACGCCGCCTGGATGACATGCTGGGAGGCACACGCGAACTCGACGGTCAGAGCGACAAGCATTCGCCTGCCGACTTTGCGTTGTGGAAGAAGGCTTCGCCGGAACACATCATGCGTTGGCCGTCACCGTGGAGCGACGGTTTCCCCGGCTGGCATATGGAGTGTTCGGCCATGAGCACCAAGTATCTCGGCGAGTCGTTTGACATTCACGGCGGCGGGATGGACCTTATGTTTCCGCACCACGAGTGCGAGTTGGCGCAGTCGACGGCTGCTTGCGGTCATGGTTCTGCACGTTTCTGGGTACACAACAATATGATTACCATTAACGGCCAGAAGATGGGCAAGTCGTTGGGTAACTTCATCACGCTTGAGGAGCTGTTCACCGGACGTCATAAGTTGCTTGAACAGGCTTATTCGCCGATGACGATACGTTTCTTCGTGCTTCAGGCGCATTACCGTTCGACGCTCGATTTTTCTAACGAGGCGCTGCAGGCTGCCGAGAAGGGCCTTGACAGGCTTATGAAGGCTGTAGAGACATTGGGTAAGATTAAGCCGTCCGCTGCATCGACAGTGAATGTGTCGGAGCTTCATGACCGTTACGAGGAAGCTATGAACGATGACCTCAATTCTCCGCTGGTGATTGCTGCGTTGTTCGATTGGGTGCGTATAATCAATCAGTTGCATGAAGGTCAGCAGACCATTACCGAAGCCGACCTCGAACATCTGCGCACACTTGTACATACCATAGTATTTGATGTTTTGGGACTCTATGACGAGAAGGGAGCCGAAGCAAACGATCTTGTGACACCGCTTGTGGAGATGCTGCTTGAGATGCGTACCGAGGCCAAGGCTGCCAAGAACTGGGCGGTTTCGGACCGTATCCGCGACCGTATGGCTGAGATAGGTATCCGTGTCAAAGACCGTAAGGATGGTTATGACTGGGAGATAGAATAGGGCATCGTCGATGCGTTACATGGAGCTGCATGAGAGTATTACGTGCAGCTCCGTTTTTTTTGCTGTCTGTTGCTTAATGTTCAAATAAATAAAGGCCGCGCTTTACAGCGCGGCCTTGTCTGTTACCCTTGCGGCAATTATTATTCGATTTCAATCAGAACGGCATTCTCTGAAACAGTATCTCCTTCTGTTACGTTGATGTTTACTACCGTACCTTCATAATCGCTGGAGATGCTGTTCTCCATCTTCATGGCTTCGAGGACTACCACGTCCTGACCTTTCTTTACCTTATCGCCGTTGTTTACGAGAACGGAGATAACGCGGCCTGGCAGCGGAGCGAGAACCTTGTTCGCATTAGCAGAGTGGTGAACAGGAGCAGAGGTTTCAACCTTTGCGTCAGCGCTGCCTATCTCGATAAGGGCTGCGTTTTCAGTTACTGTGTCGCCTTCGGCAACGAATATGCGTTTTACGCGGCCTGCGACATCGCTGGAGATGCTGTTCTCCATCTTCATGGCTTCGAGGATAACCACATCCTGCCCCTTTTCAACCATATCGCCGACTTTTACGTTGAGCTTGAATATGGTGCCGGGCAGCGGTGCTGTAACGATTGTACCCTTGGCCTGTGCCGGAGCAGATTGTTTTATTGCTGTAGCAGCCGGCTTTGCAGGAGCATCGTTGCTTTCGATTTCTATGAGGGCTGCACTTTCGGCTACTGTGTCGCCTTCGGCAACGAATATGCGTTTTACGCGGCCTGCGACATCGCTGGAGATGCTGTTCTCCATCTTCATGGCTTCGAGGATAACCACATCCTGTCCCTTTTCAACCATATCGCCGACTTTTACGTTGAGCTTGAATACGGTACCGGGCAGCGGTGCTGTTATTACAGTGCCTGTTATCTGGCTGTTATCAAGCGTATCCTTGCATGCGGATGCATTTGCCTTTGCAGCATCATTGGGCTTTGTGGCTTCCCAACGCTGTTTCTTCTGCTTCATGAGGAAGTCCTTGGCAACCATCGGGAAGAGTTCGAGGAGGAGCACTTCCTTTTCATTCTCCGCCAGTTTTACACCACCGAACTCTTCGAGTACGGGGTTGGGCTGCATTTTGTATTTCGAGGTGTCGTAGTTGGTCTCTTCCCTTACGCCGGCAATCTTGAGACGGAATTCCGGGTCAACGGGTACGGGAGTGTGACCGTATTCACCTTTTACAAGGCTTACGAACTGGTTGGAAACAGTAGTGTATTTCGGCTTACCCTTCTTGATGTCGAGGGCACAGTTAACGGCCTGTGCGCCTACAATCTGGCTGGTCGGAGTAACGAGCGGCGGCAGACCAGCGGCAAGACGTACTTCGGGGATAAGTTCCATGGCTTTCTCGAGAAGGTCTTCACTCTTGAACTGTTTGAGCTGTGCCACCATGTTGGTGTACATACCGCCTGGGATTTCGGCACGCTTTACGAGTTCGTTGGGTTTCGGGAAACCGAAGTATGCCTCAATCTTGTGGCATGCGTCGATGAGGGTAGCCTCGTCGGCAACTTTTGCAGCGGCAACGGCTCTGTCGAATTCTGCGTCGATTTCTGCGGGCAGAGTATCGTGCAGCGGGTCGAACGGCTTCGGGAACTGGTGTACTGCATCGTAGTCGCTGAGTTCCTGACGGATGGTGTAGAGTTCCTTGTTAATCTTTGCAATTGCTTCGAAGTCGAGGTCAAGCTCGATACCCATCTTCTGGCAGAATACGTAAACGAGTTCGATGGCAGGAGCGGCAGGACCACCGGAGAAGTTCCAGATGTTGGTGTCCACGATGTCCGCACCGGCTTCGATTGCGGATACTACCGAAGCGAGACCGTAACCAGGAGTACAGTGAGTGTGGAAGTCTATGGGCACATTCACGCCGTTTGCTTTCATCTTCTTGATGAGGTCGTATACGCGGCGCGGTGGTATAAGACCGCTCATATCCTTGATGGTTATCATGTCGGCACCGAGAGCTACCATCTGCTGAGCCTTGCCAACGAAGTATTCGTCGGTAAATACAGGGTCAGGGTTCTTCTTGCCCGCCTTGATTTCCTCGGGAGTGAGGGGAGCGTATTTCGGGTCAACGGTGTAGCAAACTGCGCAGTCTGCGATACCGCCGTATTTCTTGACATATTTGATTGTCGACTTAACGTTGTCTACGTCGTTAAGGGCGTCGAAGATACGCATGATGTCGAGACCGGATGCAATTGCGTTCTTGCAGAAACCTTCGATGATTTCGTCCGTGTAGGGAGCGTAACCGAAAAGGTTACGGCCACGGGAGAGTGCGGTAAGCTTCGAAACGTTGCCTACGGCAGCTTTTATTTTTTCAAGCCTGTCCCAAGGGTTTTCACCTAGGTAACGCATAACGGAGTCTGGTACTGCACCGCCCCATACTTCCATAGCGTAAAATTTAGCGTCCTTGTAGTACGGGAGAACGCGGTCCACCTGTGCTTGAGTCATACGTGTTGCAAATGCCGACTGTTGACCGTCACGCAACGTCAGGTCCCTTATCTTAAGTTTTCTGGCCATAGTTTTTATGTATTGATTTTATATGAATATCTATTGTACGGCAATGCTTATTGCTCAACTAACAAAGGTAACTCATTTTTATGAAAAAAGCGGTGTTATGACTATTTTATTGTACATGCCATGTGAAATAACCTAATTATTATTTTGTGTTTAACGAAGGTTTTGGATGTTTTTTGATGATGTATGATTGACGTCAAAAAAAGCCGAACTCCATCGGAGTTCGGCTTTCATTATTCTGCCATAGGGCAGTGCTAGCATTAGTCGTTGAGCGAGAAACGCATGTAAGCTACAACTTTTGCATCCTTGTCTATCGACTGTATGTGCTGACCTACGCTTTCTTTCGGGTTCTTTACGAATGCCTGGTTCCAAAGAGTGTTTTCCTTGAGGAACTTCTGTACCTTGCCGTCGGCAATCTTGTCGAGCATCGCTTCGGGCTTGCCTTCCAGGCGAGCCTGTTCGCGACCTATTTCGTGTTCCTTTTCGAGGATTTCCTTCGGGCAGGAGTCAGCATCTATCGAAACGGGAGCCATTGCAGTTGCCTGCATGGTTACGTCATGGGCAAGCTCTGTCGGTACTTCCTTGTTAAAACCGATAAGGGCACCGAGCTTGTGGTTGATATGAACGTATTCAGCGCAGAAGGGAGCCTCGATACGGCCGTAGAACGGGAGTTCAACCTTCTCACCGGTCTGACCGGATTTTTCGGATACCATGTCTGCTATGGTGCGTTCGCCGACCTTTGTGTCCATGAGGGTAGCCATATCAGCTATGTCGTTCTTGACTGCGATGTCAATGATTTCGTTTGCGGTAGCCACGAAACCTTCGGTCTTGGCCACGAAGTCTGTTTCGCATGCGAGGCACAGCATGTATGCCTTGGTGCCATTTACTACACGGGTTACTACAACACCTTCAGTGGCGTTGCGGTCAGCACGTTTGCTTGCAACCAACTTGCCTTTTTCGCGGATGATTTCCACTGCACGGTCCATATCGCCGTTGGCTTCCTCAAGGGCTTTCTTGCAGTCCATCATGCCGGCCATTGTCATTTTACGCAGTTTTGCGATTTCTGCGAGTGTTATCTCTGCCATAGTCTTTGTTCTTTAAATAAGTATTTTTTGACCCTTATGGGTTAGGCTTTTAACAAAACTACGGGAAATGCCCTATGGACACTTTCCCGTAGCCATAATGTTTGATTATCGGGAAAGTGCCTATTCGGCGACTTCCTCTTTAACCTCTTCTTCAGCAGCAGCTTCTTTTGTTTCAGCTTCGAATTCGTCGCTGCCGGCAACCTTTACGGTCTTGCGGATACGGGGCTTAGCCTCTTTGTCCTTGCCTTCAGCCGCTGCGGCCTCGGCTTCCTTGTCCTTTTCGAGCTTGCGTTCGGTAAGGCCTTCGGCAATAGCCTGTGTCATTGCATCGATGATGACAGCGATGCTTTTTGTAGCATCGTCGTTCGCAGGTATTACGTAATCTATGTCTGTCGGATCACAACAGGTATCTACCATTGCGAATACGGGGATGCTGAGCCTTTTTGCTTCCTTCACTGCATTCTGCTCTTTCTGTACGTCAACCACGAACAAGGCTGCGGGCAGACGGGTAAGGTCTGCTATGGAACCGAGGTTCTTTTCCAGTTTGGCCCTCTGACGGGAAATCTGGAGCTTTTCCCTTTTCGAGAAGTTGTCATAAGTACCGTCGGCTGTCAATTTGTCGATTGTTGCCATTTTCTTTACGGCCTTACGTATGGTGGGGAAGTTGGTGAGCATACCGCCTGGCCAACGTTCCGTAACATACGGCATGTTGACTGCGGATACTTTTTCGGCAACTACGTCCTTAGCCTGCTTCTTTGTGGCTACGAACAGTATTCTGCGACCGCTCTTGGCAATCTGTTTCAGGGCCGCTGCCGCTTCATCGACCTTCAATACCGTCTTGTGGAGGTCGATGATATGGATCCCGTTTTTCTCCATGAAAATGTACGGAGCCATTTTCGGGTTCCATTTCTTTTTGAGGTGACCGAAGTGAACTCCGGCTTCAAGTAACTGATTAAAATCTGTCCTTGGCATTACTGTTGTTTTTTCTAATTTTTATTCTCTTTACATCAACCCGCAGGTAGCGCCTGCTTCAGGCGATCCGTCGGGTTTCCCGCGAAAGGGCAACCATACGAGTAATACCTGTAAAAGGTAGTCTGTACAGTTTTGCAACCGCTTTCGTGCTTTTCGGTGACGTAGTACTAACGCTTGCTGAACTGGAATTTCCTGCGTGCTCCTGGCTGACCGGGTTTCTTACGTTCAACTTCACGGGAGTCGCGGGTGAGGAACCCGTTCTTCTTCATTACACCGCGCCATTCAGGATTGATTTCGATGAGCGCGCGTGCAATTCCGAGACGTGCAGCTTCTGCCTGACCGTGTATGCCACCGCCCGTAAGGTTGATAGTGATGTCATAGCTTTCCGGGTTTTCGAGCACCAAGAGGGGCTGCTTTACCACGTACTGGAAAATATCCAGCGGAAAGTATGTTTCCATGGGCTTGTGGTTAACGGTAATGGTTCCTTTACCGGGCTTCACGTAAACGCGAGCAACGGCGGATTTCCTACGTCCTACGGTATTTACAACTTCCATTGTTTCTACTTAATCTCGTTTAATTTGATTGTTCTGGGGTTCTGCGCAGTGTGGGGGTGCTCGGCACCTGCGTAGATTTTGAGGTTACGGAGAAGCGCGTCTCCGAGACGAGTCTTGGGCAGCATTCCCTTCACGGCGTGCTGCAGAAGGAATTCGGGCTTCCTTTTGAGGCTTTCAGCTGGATTGATGAAACGCTGTCCGCCAGGGTAGCCGGTGTGTCGTACATAGACCTTGTCGGTCATCTTCTTGCCCGTAAGCCTTACCTTGTCGGCGTTGACTATGATTACATAGTCACCACAATCGACATGAGGAGTAAAGCTGGGCTTGTGCTTGCCGCGCAGGATTTTTGCGACCTGCGATGCAAGGCGTCCCAAAACCTCCCCTTCAGCGTCGATGACGAGCCATTCTTTGTTGACTGTCTGCGCGTTGGCGGAGATTGTTTTGTAGCTCTTAGAATCCACTTGTCTTACGTTTTTAAATACCTGTTATTAATAATTTGATCCGTCCCGATACTTTTCGGGCCTGCAAAGATAGTGATTTTTAGTCAATAAAAAAATTTTGTTGAGATACATTCGTTTTCGTGAAGTGTCAGTCTGTAGGATTGCCGGTATGTGTGGAAATGCATTTAGCGGAAGAACACCGCAAAATTGTCGCTTTGAAATTGAAGTATTGTTGAAACAAGATAAATTTGCACCTATAAAAAAACAACCCATATGCAACAGATGAATAGACGTATTCTGCGGCTGGCCATACCTAATATAATATCCAACATCACCATACCGATTCTCGGCATGGTAGATACAGCCATAGCCGGCAGATTGGAGTCTGGCACCTCGGCGATAGGGGCGATAGGAATGGGGACAGCCATATTCAACATGATATATTGGCTGTGCGGGTTTCTTCGCATGGGAACGAGCGGGGTTACGGCACAGGCATACGGGGCGAGGGACTTGCGTGAATGTACCGGCATACTTGTACGTTCGATGTCGGTAGCCGTGTCACTTGCGGTGCTGCTGCTGATATTTCAAGGACCTATTGGTAGACTGTCGTTTACCATAATGGCCGGAAGCGGCGAGGTGCACCGAATGGCTGTGGATTATTTCAGAGCGCGTATATGGGCTGCGCCGGCGTCCATATCGCTTTTCGCCATACATGGTTGGTTTATTGGCATGCAGAACTCAAGGACGCCGATGACAGTATCTATAATATCGAACGTGGTGAATGTTGTTTTCAGCTGGCTGTTTGCATTTCGTTTTGATATGGGTATTGCAGGCGTAGCCTGGGGAACGGTTGTGGCACAGTATACTGGAGTGGCTGTGTCGTGGATTTTTTGGGGCGTTTATTATGGCCGTCTGCGTAGATATGTCAGCTTGAAAGATAGCATCCGCCTGAAATCCATGACTCGTTTCTTCCATATAAACAAGGATATATTTCTGCGAACGCTGTGTCTAGTTGTCGCATATACATTTTTTACGGCAGCGTCGTCGAGGTTCGGTGATACGGTGCTTGCGACCAATACTTTGTTGATGCAGTTGTTTACATTGTTCTCGTATATGTCCGACGGTTTCGCATATGCGGCCGAGTCGCTGGCAGGACGCTATATCGGTGCCGGCAATCGTCGGCTGCTGCGTGACGCGATACGAAAACTGTTCGTGTGGAGTCTCGTGATAGCTGTTGCCTATGTACTGGTGTACCTTGTCGGCTGGCGCGGAATACTGTCGATTTTCAATCCCGATGCCAATGTGTTGGCCATGGCGCGTCATTATATATGGTGGGTTATAGCAATTCCATTGGTCGGATGTGTCCCGTTTCTTGTCGATGGCATACTGCTTGGTGCGACCAATACGAAGGTATTGCGAAATACTGTTGCCATATCCATGGCAGGCTATTTCGTACTTTATTATTCGACTGTGGGGACGGTTGGCAACAATGCCGTGTGGCTGGCATTTGTTGGCTTTATCGCATTGCGCGGCATCCTGCTGATGATAGCGACACATAATCTCAATGCCGACAGACTTATGTCAGGTAAATTGTAACATCGTGTGCTGTAGCGTATTAAAAGTTTATGTTGATTTTATGGGAAACGTTTCCTGAAGAAAAGTATCAAAAAAAGATGTTTTTCCTTTGCGATTTAGTAAAAACGTCATATATTTGCATCGCTTTTGAGAGGGGAACGTTCTTGAAAGTATGAAAGATGCTTCTTTAGCTCAGTTGGTAGAGCACGACACTCTTAATGTTGGGGTCCTGGGTTCGAGCCCCAGAGGGAGCACTGAAAGCCGGATGACAGGTCAGTCGTCCGGCTTTGTTGTGTTTGGATGTTGCGTTGTTGTCAAATTCTGCACGACATTAAACTGTTGTGTAATGCGTATCTTTGTATTGTGTGTAAATCGTTTGGCGTATGATAACCGATTTCAGGCTTAAGGTCTTCAAGACAGTAGCGGAGAGACTCAGCTTTACCAAGGCTGCCGCAGAACTGTATATTTCACAGCCGGCCGTTACGAAACATATCAATGAACTTGAAAAACAGGTTGGCGGTCCGTTGTTCGAAAGGCGTCGTGGCACCGTCCGGCTTACACCGCGTGGAATGTTGTTGCTTGATTATGCTTCGCGCATACTCGATTTGTACGGAAGCCTTAATGATGCGTTCGCCGATGATGGACAAATGCCTTCCGGCGTGTTGAGAATAGGGGCAAGTACTACTATTGCCCAATATGTGCTGCCTGGAATGTTGGCATCGTTCCGCCGACGTTATTCGGATGTTAAGGTCGAAATGACCAATGGCAATACCGAAAGCATCGAGGAGCTTGTGGCGTCGGGACGAATAGATATAGGTATGATAGAGGGCAAGGCGGCAGGTCATGCGTTGCATTATGAGCTTTTCATGAATGACGAGCTGGTGTTGGTGACATCTGTGTCGAATTCTGCATTCAGGGATGATGAAATTGCCCTGGAACGTTTGCCATTATTGCCGCTCGTAGTGCGTGAAACAGGGTCCGGAACATTGGATGTACTTCAGGAAGCATTGGGCAGGGCAGGTCTTTCCCTGCAGGGGATGAATGTTGAAATGCAGCTTGGCAGCAGTGAAAGCATCAAACGCTATCTGTACAATTCCGGAGCATTTGCATTCATGTCCGTGCAGGCCGTGTTGGATGAACTGGCGCAGAACAAACTGAGGATTGTCGATGTTAATGGTTTGGAAATAAAACGCAATTTCAGTTTTGTGTCGGCACATGGCAACTACGGCAGACTGCCGAAACTGTTCAAACAGTTCTGTATCGGATGTTATAACTATAGGTTATAGTCAAGTAGTTTTATGTATTGGCTTTTTATGATGAGGCAGAATATATTTGCCGCATAAATGAAACTGACCAATAAAACTATGGAACAGACACAGACTCAGACTCAGACACAGATTCAGACTATCGAACGTCCCTGGAACTCGAAGAAGACCGTTGCTGTCAAAGCAGGTTTCATTATTGCCATCGTTCTTTGCGCTACCCCTTATGTATCGGCACCTATTGCATTAGTGGGTGGTTTTCTCTTTACACTGTTTTTTGGACATCCGTTCGAAAAGCTCAACCATAAGGCAACAAACCTTTTGCTGAAGGCATCTGTTGTCGGTCTCGGTTTCGGCATGAACCTCGACAGTGCATTGGCAGCCGGTCGTGACGGATTTTGGTTGACGGTATGTTCCATTACATTGGTATTGACGCTCGGCTACTTCATAGGAAAACGCCTCGGCATGCCGCGACGCACATCGCATCTCGTGGCTTCGGGTACTGCAATATGCGGAGGCAGCGCCATCGCGGCAGTAGCTCCGGCCGTAAACGCTTCGGAAAAGGAGATGTCCGTGTCGCTCGGCGTTGTGTTCCTATTGAATGCCATTGCTTTGGTGGTTTTCCCATTCGTAGGACATCTGATCGGACTTACACAGCACCAGTTCGGTCTGTGGAGTGCCATAGCAATACATGATACTAGTTCGGTGGTCGGTGCCGCTTCAGCCTATGGCGACGAAGCTCTCATGGTGGCTACGACAGTAAAGCTGGCGCGTGCGCTTTGGATTATTCCCATATCGCTCCTGTCTGCAGTACTTTTCAAGAGCAGCGGCAAGAAGATTTCCATACCGTGGTTCATATTCTTCTTTATACTTGCCATGTTGGCGAATACCTATCTGCCTTTTGTTAGCACCTTCGGTCCGGCCATTAACAGCATATCCAAGACAGCTCTCGTAGTGACTCTTTTCCTTATCGGCGCAGGCCTCTCGGTTGAGAAGATTAAGTCCGTGGGATGGAAGCCGCTGATACTCGGTATAGTATTGTGGGTGATAGTATCCGTACTTTCCCTCGTGGCAGTAGTAAACATAGGATAATGGATATAAAAGTTTTCTTCAGCGCCTTTTTCGCTTTCCTTGCGCTGATTAATCCGATACAGAAAGTGTTTGTGGTATTCTCCCTTCAGGAGAATTACTCGCGGCGCGAACTGCACAGAATTGTGGACAAGGCGACAGTGACGGCAATAGGCGTCCTGTTGCTTTTCCTGTTCCTCGGTGAGGCGATATTGGGTTATGTCTTCAATCTTAAGATATATGCCTTCCAGATTACGTGCGGCATAGTGCTTTTCTACAATGGTTTTGTCGGTCTGCAGAGAGGAGCTTTCCTGACCATAGACAAGAATACACGCATAGAGGAGTTGATTGCGGTGCCTATAGCCATACCCATGATTGCCGGTCCGGCGACAATAACGGCGGTCGTAACGATGCCTGCGGTTTATGGCCGTTGGATGACGATAGCCGCTGTGATACTGGCACTGCTGGTAAACTTGCTCATCATGCGCAACGCGGACAGGATTGGCAAGTTTCTGGTAAAACAGAACATGCTGATGCCGATGATACGCATTACTGCCCTTATTGTGGCGGCGATAGGTTTGCAGATGATATTGAACGGTATCGAGGCATTTACCGTGTCCATTGCCGGATAGAGTGTCGGAAAGTTCATGTAGTTTGCGAATATTGCATTACTTTTGGGAAAACGATTGCCGACAGTGGCATGTAACAGTAAAAGGTAAGCAATGAAACGTGTTATTGTACTTGCAGCGGTAGCCATGTGTATGGCCGGATGCAAATCTGAGAAGTATGATATTTGCGGCACATGGATACATTCTCCGCAAACGGGGTGGGGGGTAGGCTTTTCCCTGAACGATGACGGGACAGCCAAGACCATTAATCTGGGAGACATGTTGTTTGATACATGGGAACGTGAAAGCGACAATTTGATAATAAAAGGAGTAAATGTTGTCAGGGGTATAGGACTGGAATTTACCGATACATTGCAGATAGATATGCTGACCGCGGATTCATTGATTGTAAGTTCCGGCAGCAAGGTGTTCAGGCTGGGAAGAATGTGATTTATAAATAATTCCTGCTATTTTTGACCGGAGGTGGTTGGATAAAGAAAAAACCCGCAGTATTTGGCACTGCGGGTTTTTTTATCGGGTCAATACTGACCGTGGTTACTACTGAAGCCCCTTTACTATCTCGAGAAGTTCGGATTCGGACCCTGGAGTGTAACCGGTGTGGTTGTAAACGATTTTGCCTTCGCCATCAAGTACGAATACGTGGGGAACCATGTTTACGTTCATTGCACGCTTGAAGTCCTGGTTCTTGTCATAGAGAACGATAAAGTCGTTCCAACCGTAACCGCTGGCAAGGGCTTTTGCCTTTGCAGACGAACGTGTATCGTCCGTTGACACTGCTACAACTTGGAAATCTGCTTCGTCGAGCCAGTCGATAAGCTGGTCATTTATAGCATTGAGTTCCATGAGGCATGGCTTGCATGTGGTAGACCAGAAAGAGAGGATAGTAGGCTTGCCATTGATGAGCGAGGAGGTGCTGATTGTTTCGCCCTGATGGTTCTCTATCTTCACATTCGGCATCTGTGCCATTGCAACACCGGCGAGCAATGCAGCTGCAACCGTTACAAAAAGTTTTTTCATAGTAAGTTTATGTTAATCAATGAATTAATATTGCGCAATGAACTGTTTTAGTCCCTTTTTGTTAAGTCAAAATTAGGAAGAAAATTGTTCATATACAAATAATTTATTAATATTGTGTCCTATTTAGGTTTATCCCGACGGGCTCGGGTAGTTTGATATAACAACGGTGTACCGTATAATAATATTGCGGAACAGCGGGATTTGAAAAGAACTGTAAACTTTAATTACACACAAAGGTTAATCTTTATGAAGAAACTCTTTAAATTGGTCCTTTTGACAGCCATGACTGCGGTCTTCAGCATTGGTTTGGCCAGTGCACAGGACGACAAGCAGCCTGCGCAGTGGAAGTACACCGTCAATGAGGTGGGCGAGGGCACTTATGAGATTGTGTTCGAAGCAGCCATTGACAAAGGTTGGCACATGTATGACCTCGGGCCGTACGATATGATGGGGCCCAACCCGACTGTGGTTACTTTCGAGAACGTAGAAGGTGCAACTCTCGACGGTACTGCTTATGAACTTGACGAACCTATCGTTGTTTTTGACGAAGTGTTCGGCATGGAAATAGGCTATTACGAAAACGCCGCACGTTTCGCACAGAAAGTTGTTGTTAATGAACCGACAGCCAGGCTGACCGGTTATATTGAATGGATGGAATGCAACGATGTAGGTTGCACCCCCATGCAGTATTATGATTTTGACATAGAACTTTCCTCTGATACTGTAGTAGCTGTTGCTGACAATGCAAATGCGGCTGGCGGCGGTTCCATGTGGGGCATGATACTCGAGGCTATCCTTTGGGGCTTCGCAGCACTTCTCACGCCTTGCGTGTTCCCGATGGTGCCTATGACCGTGTCGTTCTTCATGAAGGGGTCTGAGAACAAGGCAAAAGGCCGTTTCCGTGCTTCCATGTACGGTTTGTTCATCATCCTTCTTTATACGCTGCCTATAGCTGCGCTTATCATTATCACACGCTGGCTCGGAGGTGACACTGTAACGGCCGATATTTTCAACTGGCTTGCTACACACTGGCTCCCGAACATCATATTCTTCATAGTGTTCATGATATTCGCTGCATCGTTCTTCGGCGCATTCGATATCACCATATCTTCGAAGCTTGTTAACAAGACCGACAGCAAATCCGACAAGAGTGGTCTCGGCGGTATATTCTTCATGTCTCTGACTCTCGTGCTCGTGTCGTTCTCCTGCACTGGTCCTATTGTCGGCAATGTGCTTATTAGCTCCATTTCGGGAGGCGGTAGCTTCTGGCAGCCCATCATCACGATGTTTGCTTTCTCGGTAGCATTCGCTCTTCCGTTTACGCTGCTTGCTTTGTTCCCGTCATTGCTCAGCAAGATGCCGAAGAGCGGTGGCTGGCTCAATGCTGTAAAGGTAGTGCTCGGTTTCATAGAGTTGGCTCTTGGTCTGAAGTTCCTCAGTGTTGCTGACCAGACCTACCACTGGGGTATTCTCGACAGGGAAGTTTATCTTGCGTTGTGGATTGCAATATTCACTTTGCTCGGTCTCTATCTGCTCGGCAAACTCAAATTCAAACACGATAGCGATGTTGCATATATATCGGTAGGCAGGCTTGTGCTTGCGATAATAGTATTCGCATTCGTTGCCTACATGATACCTGGTATGTGGGGCGCTCCTCTGAAGGCTCTTTCGGGTTACATGCCGCCTATTCAGACTCAGGACTTCGTACTCGGCGCTTATACCGGTCCTACCACTTCGCAGGCTTATACGACAACTGATGGCGGTACATCCACTATTGCTTCTACCGGCGAAACCAAGAAATATGCCGATTTCCTGTCTCCGTTGCCTTATGGTATTGATGGTTATTACCACTATGGCCAGGCAATAGAAGCAGCCAAGAAGGCAGGCAAGCCGTTGTTTATCGACTTTACCGGTCATGGCTGTGTAAACTGCCGTGAAATGGAACAGAGGGTTTGGTCGGACCCGACAGTGCAGGACATTCTCCGCAACAAGTTCGTTGTCGTGTCGCTTTACGGTGATGACAAGAAGAATGTTCCAGAGGAAGATTGGGTAACTCTTCCGAATGGCAAGGTTCTCAAAGGTCTTGGTAGAATCAATTCCAATTTCATGGCCGAGAATTACGGCGTGAATGCCCAGCCCGCATACCTGATTGTTGACCATGAAGGCAAACTTCTTATGCCGGTACGCGGTTACAACCTCGATATTCAGGATTACATCAAGTTCCTGAATGACGGTATCGAAAAGTTCAACGCAGAGAAATAACTATTAGATATTTCTGAAATGTTATCGGGGCACGTCAATAATAACGTGCCCCGATTTTTATTACATGGAGTGCTGTTTAGGGACTTAATTGGCCGTTTTCGTGCGGAGTGGGATGGGACTGCCTTTCTGTAAAAGGGGGAGAAGTTAGTCTTTAATGCCGATACGGATATGCCTGCCGTGAATGAAAAAAGAGCGCCCGCCGATTGAAACTAAAATCGGCGGGCGCTTTGTCGTTAAAGTAGATTTGTCAGAACCACAGTGTGTAATTTAGTGAGAGGGCGTATGATTTCTGTTTGAAAATTGACATGCCTGAATATTGTTCCCATACATATCTTGCGTTACGGTCTATTGCGTTGGAGAGGTTGTAGATGAATTGCAGGGAGAAGTTGTAGAATCCGATGCCGCATGTAAGGCCAACCGACAGGGGGTTGAAAGGCTCCCGTGAAAATGTGTGATATGGCCAACCTGTATTACCTGATACGTCCATTTGTCCTGTTAGCAGTACATCTACTATTGCTCCTGCCTGGAACTTGATGCCTACGGGAGTATGTAAGGTTACGGTCAACGGGACCTCAAGCATATACCTGATATTGGTCATGGTTACATTGCTGTCGATGTAACTGAAGCCCCACGAAGTAAAGTCTGCGCCGGTATCGAATGACAGGAGGTTGCTGAACGGATAGGAAGTGGCGACCCCTATCGCAAAACCAGGATAACTCGACATGCTACATCCGTGTCCGTCATACGAGCTGTTTATTGTCCATGATGCGTATGTCTGCCGGTAGCTGATCTTGATGCCGAATATCCAACGGGGCGTGAAGGCTGGTTGTTTGATTTCCTGCTTTTGCACAGACCCGTTGACTTCTGGAAGCGGTGTCAGCTCGAGGTCGGGAACCTGTCCGAACGATGGTGTAACCGCAAACAGCAGTATAGCTGCAAAAGCCGCTATACATTTTGTAATGTTGGTTTTCCGTGGCATGGGTTAGAAAAGGAAATTAAATGAGAAGGTTATGAAGTGGCGGTTCAATACGCTATCCATTATGTCGGCCTGCGGTGCATAGGTTACATTCTGTTGCGAGCCTGACGGCAGGTATGCCTGTCCTGTGTAGTAATACATTGCATACGGTGCGATGTTGTAGCGGCTGTACACATAGGCTATGTCAAGAGTAGTAGCCCTGCCGAGCCATATTCCGATACCTGCCGATATATGGTTGGAGGATGTGGTGGTAATGCCGTTGAATACCAATTTGTTGCCTTGACTGTCTGTTTCCTTTATAGGCGAGCCGTAATATGCATAGCCGGCTCTGAGGGCAAGCATTTGCAGCGGTTTGAACTCGATACCCACCTTGAAATTGTCGGCAGCCCGATAGTCGTTTGCTATGGCCTGACGGAAACTTTCCTGTATTTCATATGTCTCGCTGGTGTATCGCATCTTGTTGTACCACACCTTTTCATAATCGAAAGATATGGCGAAACGGTTGCCGATTGTATATGCGATACCGGCCATGAGGCGAGAGGGGGTATTGAACGAATAGTCGTAGCCGGTCAGCAGCGAGTTGTTTGATTTGCTGCCTTCCGAAAGGCTGCTGTCGACATTCATGTTCGAATAGTATTCCTTGCGCAGGTTGGTGTACGACGGCGTGTGATATGCGATACCGATTGTAAGCTGCTCTATGGGACGTACTATTGCGCCTATCTTGAAGTTGAAGGCCGAACCCTGCAATACGGAATACTGATTGTATGCCATGCCGCGCAGGCCGTTGTCCGAGGCGTAATCTTCGCTGTAACGGAGCGACATTTTCTGATAAATATCCTTGAACCCGAAGTCAAAACCGAGGTAGAGTATGTTGTTGATGTTGAAACCTCCGGCCACATTGTATTCTCCGGCCGAACCGCGGCTGTCGTACGAGAGTGTAGAGGTCATGTTGCCGTTGTCGGCGAGACCGTTCAGTGCGTAATATCCGTTGCCCTGTTGCGAGAACAGTCCGGACTGATAGCCGAGTACTGCGCCCCATTCGTCGATATATATGTCGGGACTGTTGAAGGGAGAGTCGTTGAGTACCTTGCTGCTCAGCGGGTCCCATTTACCGTAGTCCATGTAATTGTACAGACCGTTGAGCTGCAGCTGGAATATCTGCAGGAGCGAGTTGCCTGTTGTGCCGGGCATGCTGACACTGCCGCTGAAATTGAAGTCGTCGGTCTTGTTGTATGATATGCCGAGGTTGAAACTTATTAATCCGGAGCTGTTCTCAACGAGTCTCAAGACGGTACCGACGTTGCTGAACCCAAAACGTGTGGCATTGTTGTTACCGGCCATGAAACTGCTTTTCGTGTCGGAGAATGTCAGTGTCGGCGAGAAGCCCCATGCCGATGTACGGTACATGCCAAGACCTGCGGGGTTTATGCCTATTGTTGCCATATCGCCGCCGAGAGCCGTGAATGCGCCGCCCATTGCAGCCACACGGCCTGTCGTGAGCGAGTAGTCGTTCTGTGAGCTTCGCAGCATGTCGAGAGGCGAGAAACTGTTTGCCGAAACGAGCAAGCCGCCTATGGAAGCGTCGACGTTTTGGGCCTTGAGAGACGAGGGGAGTATTGAGGTGGCCATTGCAGCGGCTACGGCCAACAGATATCGTGAGGTTTTCATGTTAAGTCAATTGGTATTTGTAATGCAGGCGGACAGGAAAGTGCCCGCCTGCTGTGGATTATCTTCTGGATGACGAGGAACGTGACGATGACATGGAGCTGCTTCCACGCGAGGGAGCGGAGAAACTGCTCGATGGGCGTGATACACTTCCGCGTGATATCGATGAACTGCTCGAGGAACGCGATACGCTGCTGCGCGAGATGGAAGAGTTTCCTGTGTTGTACGAACTTCTCGACGGTGATGAGTAGCTCGATGGTCTGTTGCTGGAACTGCTGCCGGTACTGTAGCTTACGCTGCTGTTGCTACGGCGCGAGGAACTTACACCGGAAGACGGCATTCTATAGCTCGACCTGTTGGAAGGACGGCTGGATATGCTGCTGGTGCCGCGCGACGAGCTGGACGAGCCTGTTCCACGCGACGGTATGGTGTAAGACCCGCGGTATGACGAGCTGGACGAGCCGCTGATGCCTGTGCTGATTGACGGTCCGCGCGAGGAGCTGCTTGTCGATGAGCCGCGGCCGGAGCTTGACGACGAAATCGACGAACTGCTTACACTGCTGCTGTATCCGCGTGACGGGCTGCTGAGCGATGAACCGCGTCGTGATGAACTGCTGGAACTTATGTTCGAGGCGGCGTGGCTCGACCCTCGGTATCCTGCAGAACTTGACGGACGCGAATTCGGGCGATATACGTAGTCGTGATGGTAATGGTGATAGTGATGATTTACCGGATGCCAGTGCCAATTCCACCACGGATGCCAGTATGGATGGTCGTAATACCAGTTCCACCCCCAACCCCATGTCCAGGAGATACCCCATCCAAGGCTCCACCACGGTGAATAGCTGCTGAAGTAGAAAGGTGAATAGTAGCGATAGTTCCAGTAGTAATTCCACGGGGTCATGTAAACAGGCGTGACGGATACATTGCCGTCGATTATGGTAATGTCATAGAACCCGGGACCGTAAATTCCGTTGACCAGATATGCCGTATCGTAGTAATACGTATAGTAGCTTTCCGGAAGAGTGTAGTACGGATCCTCGAACATGGCAAGTTTGCGGGAGTATGCGCTTTCATAACCGTCATTGTAGCCGGTCATGTAACTTTCGGGGTCTATGCGGTCGAGTTGAATTCCATCAGTTTCTGTGTCAGTTTCTGCCAGTATGGCTTCGACGGATGCCTTGCGTGCGGCAATCTCGGCCTGTACGGCGGCATCCTGACTGCGTTCGGCCGATGCTATGGCTGTACGGTCATGTACGCCGTACATGTTGTCATAGTATATTTTTGTCGATAGCGCATAACGTGACGACGAACATCCTGTCACTATGGCGGCGAATGCACCGGCGAGTACCATGCCAACATATATGAGATTTTTTTTCATGGTCGTATTTGTTGTGGTTACAATCTTTTAAAAAACGGTTGAATGTATGGGTGTCGTATGTTGTTGTGACCGTTTTGTAATGCACGGTCGGTGTCGTATTTAATGACACACCCATTGTCATTCCGTGTGCTGTTATTTCAAATATAATATAAAAAACAGCGTTGCGTCTATTTATGGACGTCAAATTGACAATTCTCAAGGTGAAACAACCGGTAATAGCTACCGAGTCATATTCGAACCTGTTAATTTTTGGGCTTATAAGTCGGAATTCGATGAATTCTGAATACCTTTGTACCCTGCAAAGATAATATTATTACAAGATATAATTATGGCAAAAGAGTTAAAGGAGTTGACCAGCCGTGCAGAGAATTATTCTCAATGGTATAACGACCTTGTCGTTAAGGCCGGTCTGGCCGAAAGTTCGGCTGTCCGCGGGTGTATGGTCATAAAACCATACGGATATGCTATCTGGGAGAAGATGCACGATGCGCTTGACGCTATGTTCAAGGAGACGGGTCATGTCAATGCCTACTTTCCGTTGTTCATACCGAAATCGTTTTTCAGTCGTGAGGCTGACCATGTAGAGGGTTTTGCAAAGGAGTGTGCCGTAGTTACCCATTACAGGCTAATGAACAATCCATCTGGAGAAGGTGTGGTTGTTGACCCTGACGCCAAACTGGAGGAGGAACTCATTGTGCGTCCTACTTCGGAAACCATAATATGGAACACATACAAAAACTGGATACAGTCATACCGCGACCTACCCATCTTGATTAACCAGTGGGCTAATGTGGTGCGTTGGGAGATGCGTACGCGTTTGTTCCTTCGTACGGCAGAGTTCCTTTGGCAGGAGGGGCATACTGCACACGAAACCAAGGAACAGGCTATCGAGGAAGCTGACAAGATGATAAATGTATATGCGCGTTTTGCCAAGGATTGGATGGCCCTGCCAGTAATCATGGGGCGCAAGACTGCCAACGAACGTTTTGCCGGCGCTGAAGATACATATACCATAGAGGCACTCATGCAGGACGGTAAGGCTTTGCAGAGCGGTACGTCGCACTTCCTCGGACAGAATTTTGCCAAGGCATTCGATGTTCAGTTTGCCGGCCGTGACGGTAAGCTGGATTATGTATGGGCAACCTCGTGGGGTGTTTCGACAAGACTTATGGGGGCGTTAATAATGGCACATTCCGATGATAACGGTCTTGTGCTGCCGCCGCGTCTTGCTCCGACACAGGTGGTTATGATACCGATTTACAAGGGAGAGGAAGAACTGCGTCGCATGGTAGCCGAAATGGAAAAGGTTGCAGAAAAACTGAAGGCCAAAGGCATTACGGTTAAGATAGACGACCGAGACAATGTTCGTTCCGGCTTCAAGTTCGCGGAGTACGAACTCAAGGGTTTCCCTGTCCGTATTGTTATAGGTCCGCGCGACCTGGCTGCCGGTACTGCCGAAATCATGCGTCGCGATACGTTGGAGAAGGAGACCGTGTCGCTTGAAGGTATCGACGAATATGTTGCCCAACTGCTTGAGGATATTCAGGAGAATATTTACCGGAAGGCTGTTACATTCCGCGACTCAATGATAACCAAGGTGGATACCTTTGAGGAGTTCAATAGGGTTCTCGATGAAAAAGGCGGTTTCATACTTGCACCGTGGGATGGTACGACCGAAACAGAGGTGAAGATAAAGGAACTTACCAAAGCGACGATACGCTGCATACCGTTCGATACGGTAGACGAAGAGGGGGTGGATATGCTCACCGGCAAGCCTTCGCATCGCAGGGTACTTTTTGCACGCAGTTATTGATACATTGATATGATATTTATGCGGGCGGAGTTATACTCCGCCCGCTTTTTTAGGATAAATTAAGGGCTATTATTACTGTCCGCTGATACGATATAAGTATTATATTTGCCGCCAAAATATATGTCGGATATGAACAATAAGGTCAAGGGCTATGTATTGGGAGCTGTTGCTGCTGCCACTTATGGTATGAACCCTTTGTTCGCGTTGCCTCTGTACAAGCATGGTATGGACCCGGATTCTGTGCTTTTTTTCAGGTATCTGTTTGCAATAGTGATGCTTGGGCTTATGATAAAACTCAGGGGACGCAGCTTCAGGTTGCAGCGTCGCGAAATATTGCCGCTTGTGGTGTTGGGTCTGTTGGTGGCCGTGTCGTCGCTGACACTCTTCCAGAGTTATAACTATATGGCGGCCGGTATAGCGTCTACCTTATTGTTTGTTTATCCTGTCATGGTAGCTGTTATCATGGCTCTTGTCTTTAAGGAGAAGATAACGTTGCTGACAGGGCTGTGCATTGTGCTGGCACTGCTTGGTATAGGATTGCTGTATAGAGGGGAAGACGGCGCTACTCTGAGTTGGATAGGCACCTTGCTAGTTATGATATCGGCACTTGCATATGCGATTTACATCGTCGGTGTTAACCGTCCGCGGCTCAAATCCGTAGCAACGTTGACCGTGACGTTTTATGTAATTCTGTTCGGCTTATCGCTGTTTCTTGTAAGGCTCAATTTCGGACGCGACGTGAGTCTACCTGACGAGTGGTATATGTGGGGAAATCTTATAGCATTGGCTATGTTCCCAACGGCCATATCGTTCCTGTGTACTACGGCAGCCATCCAGTATATAGGTTCGACTCCGACGGCCATACTCGGTGCTCTCGAGCCTGTTACGGCGGTGATATTCGGTGTGACTATTTTCGGAGAGCCTCTTACGCCGAGAATTATATGCGGTATATTGATGATAATTCTTGCCGTTACATTCATAATCGCCGGTGGAAACATTACGAATTATATGGTACGTTTCCGCAAGCTGTTCCCGAGGCTGCCGATGCGGCATCACAAGGAGAGGGCATAGATATTAAGAATACAATATATACACAAAAGGCAGAACTCTCGTAGTTCTGCCTTTTGTGTAGCTTGGTGTTACTTTCTGTGCAAGTATTCCAGCAGTCCCGCACATGCATCCTCAAGCATATCGAGAACTAGCTCGAAACCCTCGCGACCTTCGTAATAAGGGTCGGGAACGTGGTCATATATTTTGTGAGTACTGAAGTCTGTCATGCGGTATATCTTGGCCCTGTCTTCGAGTGTGAAAGAGAGACGTTCGAGTGCATCTACATTGCGGTCGTCCATGGCTATTATCATGTCGAAACGGTTGAAATCATCATCCATGACAGGACGTGCCCTGTGGGTCAGAATGTATCCGCGGCGGGCAGCCGCTTCACGCATGCGAGGGTCGGGTAGGTCGCCGCGATGTCCGGAATATGTGCCTGCCGAGTCTATTTCGAATGAGTCTGCTTTACCGGCTTCGGCAACCATGTGACGCATGATGCCTTCGGCAGCAGGTGAGCGGCAAATATTGCCCATGCATACGAACAGTATCTTGTGTTTGTCTGCCATAATTGTGTCGGTTTAAGTTGTGTGTATGCGCAAATATACTGAGTAAATCTGACGGTATTGTTGCCGGTTATTTTTGAGGCTTCTTTTTACGGATATGCTGGCCTGGTGCGGTGGGAAACTCGATCTCCGGAATGCTGAAATCCTTGTCTGCGAAAAGTGCGGCCAGACCTGATATCTGTTTGAGACGCAGCAGTTCGTCGCGATCCATGCCTATGTTTTTCATTATCCATGCATCCGTCATGCCTGCCTGTTTGAGCTCAGCCACGATGTTGGTCATGAGCTCTAGGGAGTGGGTGCCGCGTGCCCTGTTGTGACGTATGGTTGAGGCCATGCGGTTGGAGAGATCCTTGTCTATCACCACTACAGGCAGCATGCCGCCGTCACGCTCGTATATGCGTTTGGAGGTTTTCATGACCATATATCTGTGATAGCCATCGACCAGTTCGTAAATATCGTTTTCCTTGTCGTAATAGCATACGCATGGCGAGGTGTACCCGTCCTCCCATATCGACAGTTCGAGCAGTTTCATCTCGGGCGGGGCTACCACGTTAGGATTGTATGCATTGGCCTTTACCTTGGTCACCGGTACTGCTATGACATCGTATACCGGATTGCGGAACTTTTTCCCCTGTGTCATTTGAATAGCTTATAGTAGTCCATTATGCGGCGCTTGTCGTCGAGTTCCTTCTTTGTAAGTGCAAATCCCATGTATTTGCATGCATGGTCGTTCTTGAGTATGCAGATGCACATGCGTTTGAATGATGGTAATTCCCTGAATTCAGGAATATCTATGTCATCAAGGTATTCCATGCGTACCGGACGCTTGTCGGTTTTGTAGTTGGACTTTTCGCCAACTTCTATTTTTATTCCCATTGCCTTGAGTTTCTCTATTGTTTCTTCGGCAAGAACACCTCCACGTGTACGCCAGAAATTGATACTTACGGCCAACTTGCGCAGGTAGTTGTCGCGTGTACGGGCCGGCAGGGTAGAGAGCAGGAAATGCATGTAGCTTTCCCACGTGTGGCCGGGTGCAGTGTGGCCTTGTGGTGTGCAACGGCACGTGTCGAACCGTATAGTCCAGTAAAGTTTACCCCGTTCACACGACATATCATCTTGCCCCACATATCGGGGTTGAGGGCCTTGTATAGAGCTAGATGCTCTTGTGCGGCCGAAATGAACGGACTGGCTACACGCTGTTTCTCAAGCGGAACACCTGCCTTATAGAATAGGTCGTAGAGTTTGTTGTAATCCCAGCCAAAACGTCCGTTCGCCGTCCAAATATCGGTCGTGAGCCAGTCGTAGATTATGTAGGCGTTGTAGACACCGGTGCAGTTTCGCGATGTCCATACGAGGTTGCGATACTGCGATATGCGTTTGCCGCCGTATATGGTACGCCAGCGGTTGTAGCTCTCCTGGGTGCGTATTCCGACGAGGCAGCATGTGCGGGCGGCATGTTTGAGCCGGTGGTACCACTGTGCGAACATTTGCTGAAATTCGTAGTCCCACATATTGTCTGAATAGAACGGAAAGTCTTTTAAAGTGTAGCTTCCGGCTGGCATATTGCGTACCCACATGTCGCGTTTGCTTTCCTCCCACGGGCGCCAATAGGATTGGTACATGGAAGTGCATGTCGGCACTTTGAAAGGAATGCAGACACGGTATATTTCGAGTATGTCGAGGTTGGCGTTGAATACCCGTTCTATGTATCTGGTTGTTTCATCATTGGACTTCATAGTCCATGTGGAATACGCCAAGTTTGCGGGTTATGTTGTGCCTGCGCATGTAATCTATGCACAGATTGAGCAACACACCGCTGTCCTTTCCTCCGGAAAACGATATGTATACATTGTCGAATTCCGAGAATACGGTACGGAGGCGTTCCTGTGCCAACTCATAGACGTTCTTTCGTACTGTCGACATTGTATATCATTTTGACATATTTCTCCCATTCGAATATGGTAGTGAACCCGTATTTTCTGAATGTTGATATGTGCTGACGCTGAGTGACGGACAGTATGGTAAATTTTGGGTGCAGGTTGGTTATGGTTGTGTCGAGCAGTTTACCAAATACATCAATGTCGTTATTGGCAATATAGTAGTTGTTGATAGTGGCGTTCCTGTTCCTTACTGCCACAGGTATGAAACCTGTTGTAGTGTCATTCTCGTCATATGCCACGAACCATATGTGACTGGCAGATGTTTTGAACGGATAGTTGTTGTTGCTGGCCAGCACGTCTTTGTCCATCACCAGGCGTGCCACCCTTCGGTAAAGTTCGTCATCTTCTCCGTTTAATTTCACTATATTTATTGCTGGATTTGCATTTTCAATTTATCAAATATACGCAAAAGAGGAATAACATGGTTGGGGTTTTGGGGTTAAATGCCCCAAAGACGTAAAGCTTTATCCAAATATTGTGTGCCTGTATAAGTTATATCAATAAAAAAGCGTGACGACGACCTGTTCATCACGCTTTTTTATTAATCGGATTTGACTATCGACGCTTTTTAGGCGGCTGGTTTTTTGTGCTCTGCGGTTTTGCCGTATGAGCTTTTTGGTGGCCGCCATATATTTGCTGTTGCTGCTGGCGCTGCATCTCCTGCTGCTGCCTGAGAGCTTCCTCGTAACGCTGCATCCATTTGCTCTTTTTCTTGGATGTTGCATTTTTTTCAGCCTTGGCGGCATTGCTTTGCAGCTTGGCCAGCAGTTTCTCCTCATTGACCGAGTAACGGATTATAAACATTATGAGGATAGTGAGAAGCTGCGACAGCAGGTAGTAGTATGTCAGACCGCTGGCATAGCTGTTGAACCAGCACAGCATCAGTATAGGCATCAGATATACGGTCATGAATTTCATACCGGCCATCTGGGGGCCTGCCGATGCAGTCTGCTTGTAGGTCATGCGCGAGTAGAAGAATAGCGAGAGGGCCATGAGCAGCGTGAAGAGGCTGACATGATCGCCGTAAAATGGGATGTTGAACGGCAGCTGCAGTACGCTGTCATAAGATGACAGGTCTTCAGCCCACAGGAAATGCTGACCGCGAAGCTCTATGGATGCCGGCAGGAAGCGGAACATAGCTATAAGAATAGGCATCTGTATGAGCATCGGAATACATCCCCCCATGGGGCTGACGCCGCATTTCTTATAGAGTTCCATGATTGCCTGCTGCTTCTTGAGCGCATCCTCCTGATTGGGATAGCGCTCATTAATTTCGGCTATCTGAGGCTGGAGTACCCTCATTTTGGCACTCGACATGTATGATTTGTATGTGAGCGGGAGAATAATCAGCTTTATCATTATCGTGAGCAGCAGGATGATGATACCGTAGCTCGCGATAGACTTGCTTAGCCAGTTGAAGACATTTATGGTAAGTCCGGTATTTATCCAGCTTATGAGACTGCCGCCGAGCGGGATTACCTTTTCCAGTTTCATGTCATACGACTTCATGACCTTGTAGTCGTTCGGACCGAAGTAGTATTGGAAACCGTAGTTTGTCTTGTCCGAATCATACGGTACGGAGAATGTGGCATAAAAGTCCTTTATGGAACCGGTTCCTGGCTTGTAGGTGTTGAAACCAACCTTTTCGGCAGTGAATTCATCGCGTGCGATGAGTACTGACGAGAAGAACTGCTGCTTGAAGCTTACCCACTGTACCTTGGTTTTGATTTCCTTGCTTCGGGAGTTATCCGATGCACCAAGCTGCTCGATTTTGCGGGCATCTGGATAGTGGTAGGCAAGGGTGGTGTTCATGTTCTCGTTCTTGTAGCCCTTTTCGTTCTGGAGTGTTGTGGCTCCCCAGTCGAAGTTGAAGAACGTAAGGTTGGATGTGTAGTTCTGCATGCCGATGAAGTTGACGTCGAAATCAACCATGTAGTTGTTCGGATACAGAGTGTATACATATTCTATTGCAGCACCTTCGTCAACAGGCAGTCGGAGCTTGATGCTCCTGGCCATACTGCCGTCTTCCATCGGGAATTCGAGAGTCTCAACATCGGTAAACACATATTCTTCGGTATTTATCTGTACCGAATTGTAGGAACGTTTCATGAACAGTTCCATGTTGAACCTGGCCGTGCCGTCCTTGTATATCATGAGCGGGTCGCCGCCATAGCGTTTGTATTCCTTGAGTTCCGCGTTGGTTATGATACCTCCTTTGGAAGATATCCATACTTTCAGCACTTCGTTTTCCAAGGTATAGGTCTGTGCTTCGGCGTTGGATGCGTCGATGAGTGACTGGCCGAGATTGGCTGTCCTGATAGAGTCCTGCAGTGCCTGTTCAGCTGCTTTGGCTGTTGCGTATGCTTCGGACGCATTCGCAGGTGCCTGTTCGGTGAACCATTCAGGATGTTCGGCGCGTGCTATCGAGTCGGCCCTGTATTGTTCATTTTGGTATTTTTCGACTTGTTTGGAATTGTAGAATACGTATCCGAACAATATTACGGCAACTATCAGAAGGCCGGTTAATGTCTTCTTATCCATTTATATGTGTCGTTTCTGTTGTTGTATTTTACTGGTAAGGCGTTTGGGGTAGTCCATTTTTGAATTATACCGTATTTAAGCCGCACACTTCCGCATATCGTAATCGCATGCGGAAGTGTGCTATGCATTATTTGTGCTGCTTGTCATCGTATTCCATCGCTGCGGCTACGAAAGCCCTGAACAGCGGATGAGGATGACTTACGGTACTTTTGTATTCAGGGTGGTACTGTACACCTATGAACCACGGATGACCTTCGAGTTCTACGGCTTCGACGAGGTTGGTGTCGGGATTGATGCCGACAGCCTTCATGCCTGCCTTCTCGAATTCGGCAAGGAACTCATTGTTGAACTCGTAGCGATGTCTGTGGCGTTCGTGTATCAGTCCGCTGCCGTAAGCATCATACAGTTTTGATGGCTGTTTTATGCGGCACGGGTATGCACCCAGACGCATGGTACCTCCCTTTTCCGTAACACCTTTCTGTTCTTCCATGAGGTCTATGACAGGATGTGGCGTTTTGCGCATTTCGGCAGAGTCTGCATCTTCGTAGCCGAGAACGTGGCGTGCGAATTCGATTACGGCGCACTGCATGCCGAGACATATTCCGAGAAACGGAATGTTGTTTTCACGCGCATAACGGACTGCGGTAATCTTGCCCTCTACGCCTCGGGTGCCGAAACCCGGGGCTACCAGTATTCCGCTCATGCCGCAGAGAGTTTCACCGACATTCTCCGGTTTGATTGTTTCGGAGTTTACATAAACGAGGTTTACATGTACGTGGTTTGCTGCGCCTGCATGTACGAACGATTCGCTGATTGACTTGTATGTGTCAGGCAGTTCGGTGTATTTACCTACAAGAGCAATGTTTACCGTACGGTCGTAGTGCTTGACCTTGTATACGAACTCCTCCCACGCTTTCAGGTCCGGTTCTCTGTCGGCGGGAAGGCCGAGGGTTTCAAGAATTGTTTCGTCAAGGTGCTGTGCGTGCATCTTGAGTGGCACTTCGTAGATTGTCGGCACGTCTATTGACTCTACAACGGCCTTCGGTTCCACATTGCAGAATAGGGCCACTTTACGGCGTATGTCCTGACTCAATTCCTTTTCAGTACGCAGTACGAGAATATCGGGTTGGAGACCATTCTCAAGCATCATCTTTACGGAGTGCTGCGTGGGTTTGGTCTTCAGCTCGCCCGAAGCTGACATGTACGGTACGAGAGTAAGGTGTACTACGGCCGAGTTTTTGTACCCCAGTTCGTAACGGAGCTGGCGTACAGCCTCGATGTATGGGAGTGACTCAATGTCACCTACTGTGCCTCCCACCTCGGTGATTACAACATCGTATTCCTTTTTGCTGCCCAATAGTTTGATGCGGCGCTTGATTTCGTCTGTAATGTGGGGTACTACCTGTACTGTCTTGCCGAGAAAATCGCCGCGACGCTCCTTGTTTATAACTGTTTGGTATATTTTACCGGTGGTGACGTTGTTGGCTTTCGAGGTCGTTATCGACGTGAAACGTTCGTAGTGACCTAGGTCGAGGTCTGTCTCTGCACCGTCTTCGGTAACGTAACATTCGCCGTGTTCATAGGGATTGAGCGTGCCTGGATCTACGTTTATGTACGGATCGAGTTTCTGTATTGTTACGGAATATCCGCGTGCCTGTAAAAGACGTGCCACCGATGCCGATATGATACCTTTACCAAGCGACGAAGCGACACCTCCCGTCACGAATATGTACTTGGTCTGTGTGCTGTTTCCTTCCATGGCTATTTATCCCCCTCTTCCTGTTGTAAATCTATTAACTTTATTTTCTCTATCGTATCGGCCATTTCCTGTTTGGCTTTTGCTATCTTGGCTTCAACCTCGCGTATCATGTTTTCAGCGTTTTTGGAACGTGAAAAGAAACCGATGTTGTTTTCCAGGGTTGCAATATCGCTTTCCAACTGGCGAACCTTGTTATAGAGTTTGTCGCGTTCGAAACGCAGTCTGCCTGCACCGTTGTTCTTCATGTCCGATACCTTGGCGCGGAAACGGTTCATGCTGCGTTCGCGTTCACCGCCGCGAAGAATGGCAAACATATTGTCAACAGCCGTCTTGTAGCGCTTCTGTATCTCGTCTTTTTGCTTGATGGGCACAAAACCTATCTCGTTCCATCGCCTTTGAAAGTCTTTGATCATTTCGAAACCTCCTGCTGCTACGTCGGCGGCCTCTATCTCTTCCAACAGGGCGAGTTTTGCGCGGAGGTTTTCCTCGTGCTGTGCATCGATGCCAGAGAAGTGTGCAGCCTTGCGCTCGAAGAACCTGTCGCATGCAGCGCGGAATCTTTTCCAGATGGCGTCGGAATGACGGCGCGAAACAGGACCTATCTCCTTCCAGCGCTTTTGAAGTGAGATGAGTTCGTCTGTGGTCTTCTTCCACTGTTCGCTGTCCTGCAACGCTTCGGCCTGTTTGCATATCTCGGTCTTCAGCTGCAGGTTGTTGTCCATTTCGGACTTTAGCTGTTCGTAGAATTCGCGTTTCTGATCGAAAAACTTGTCGCATGCAGCGCGGAACCGTTCATATATTTTTGTGTTGTCCTTCTGTGGAGCGAAGCCTATCGTTTTCCAAACTTTCTGTATCTCTATGAGCCTGTCGGAAGCCTTGTTCCATTCCTTACGGGTGGTAAGTATTTCGGAGGAAAGTTCCTCTACTTTTACGCACAGTTCCGTTTTGAGTTCGAGGTTGTGTTTCTGCTCCTCCTTGAGCTTCTCGAAGTATTCCTGATGCTGTTTGTTGATGCGTGTACTGGCCTCCTTGAAACGGTCCCAAAGAACTTCCTTGTATTCGTTGGCAACGGGTCCTGTTTCGCGCCACTGTTCGTGCAGTTCCTGCAACTTGCGGAAAGCTGTCACTATTGACGGCTCAAGAACGAGGGCTTCGGCTGCTTCGCACAATTGAAGTTTGGTCTCGTAGTTGCGTTTCAAGTCAAGGTCACGCAGTTCCTTGTTTATTTTTATATAGTTGTAGAAATTCTCGACGTGGAGATTATATGTTTCCCACAACTCCTTGATATTGGCCTGCGGTACTATTCCTGTGTCGCGCCAGCGCTGCTGCAGCTCGCGGAATGTATTGAACGTAGTGTTCATGGTCTCGTTTCCATTGACGAGTTCCTTGAGTTCCTCAATTATTTGGAGCTTGGTTTTGAGATTTTCTTCCTTCTCCTTTTCGATGCTGGCTATATATTCCGTCCTGCGGCGTCGGTATTCTGCAAAAAGTTCCTTGAGTTTTGCCTCGTATTCGTCTGGCTGGGGTGCAAAATCTTCAGTATTCCCGCCGTTTTCGATGAATTCTCGTTTTTTCTGTTCGTAGTCGGCCCTGTGCAGTTTGTAGAAGGCAACTTTTATCGCTTCGGCTTCACGTCTTATCTGTTGTACTGGTTTGGTGTGAAGCAACGATGCGAACAGTTCGACGAGTTGCTGCCTGTCAAGACGTGCGATGTCTGCAATGGTTTTGTCCGTATCTTCATCATGACACTCTGCCTGAGCGAGTTCCTCTTCGGTCTCTTCGCCCATGTCGAGGTCGGGCTGTGATGCCGCGAGGACTGCATCTTCTTCGCCGAAATCAACGGTTTCGGCAACCTTTTCAGTTTCGTCATTGTCGGACGCAGCGACTTCATTGGCTTGCGTCGTCGCGGAAGCATTGTTCACATCTTCGGCATGGCCGACTTGTTCCTCCGGAACAGGGATGTTGGTTTTCTCGGTAGCCATCTTCAAGAGATTTAATTCATTACTGATTCCTGTATATCATCAGGTAACTTACAAAAGTACGTCTTTTTTCCGGAATTCTACAATAACATGCCGTTAATTGCCTCTAACACCTTCATTTTTGGCGTGCGGGGGTCGTGCGATAAAACGTTATTAACTATTAATATGTGGGTAGGAGTGGATGCGGCATACTTTTTTTCATTAACTTTGCAAACGAGCATAAAATCTTATTGCAACGCGTGAAGATGCTGAAATACGTTTTATTGACCGGTGTCGGCGGATTTGTCGGCAGTGCGTTGAGATATGCCGTTTCGGTGTTCATGGCATCGTTATGTAACGGCTTCCCATGGGGAACTATGCTCGTTAATGCTTTGGGTTCGTTCGCGATAGGAGTCGTGTGGGCGGCTATTCCTTTCGGAGGGTGGCATGTGGCGGCAATGGCCGGTTTTTGCGGCGGGTTCACCACATTCTCGACATTCTCCCTTGAGGCATTGCGAATGTTCAGGGCAGGACAGTGTGGTATGGCTGTTGGATATATTGCGGCCAGTGTTGCGGTGTGCATGTTGTTGACGTGGCTTGGCATAATTGGCGGAATGCGCATTTCCGGCCGTGCTGTTGTTTTGTAATGCATATTATTATTTAGATATTCTAACCTAATCATTATCTGAAAGAACATGGTAATTCTCGTATTGAACTGTGGCAGTTCGTCGATAAAGTATCAGGTTATCGACATGGTATCCGCACGTGAAAACACTCTGCTTGCCAAAGGTCTTGTAGAGCGTATCGGTATCGAAGGCGGTGTGATTACCCATAAGCCAACCGACAAGCCCCGCTTGGAACTGACAACCGACATTCCCAACCATACAAAAGGTATAGACCTTATTTTCAAGGCTATCACCGATGAAAAGTCCGGTGTTATTTCCTCTCTGGCCGACATCAAGGCCGTAGGCCATCGTGTGGCCCACGGCGGTGACTTCTTTGCGGACAGCGTGTTGGTCGACGATAAGGTGATAAGCCAGATTGAGGAACTTATCGACCTCGCTCCGCTGCACAACCCTGCAAACCTTAAGGGTATATATGCCGTTAAGGAATTGTGCCCTAATATTCCGCAGGTTGCATGTTTCGACACATCGTTCCATCAGACGATGCCGGCACGCAGCTTTATATATGGACTTCCATACAAATATTACGAACAGTACCGTGTACGCCGTTACGGTTTCCATGGAACAAGCCACAAGTTCGTTGCCAAGGTGGGTTGCGAACTTGCTGGTCTCGATATCAACAAGGCCAAGGTAGTTACCTGCCACATAGGTAACGGGGCTTCGGTAGCTGCCGTTGACTGCGGCAAGAGTATCGATACCTCCATGGGCTTCACTCCTGTTGACGGACTTCTCATGGGTACCCGCTGCGGTGACGTAGACCCTGGTGCGCTCACTTACATTGCCGACAAGGAGCATATGACCGGTAATGAAATATGGGGTATGATAAACAAACAGTCGGGTGTGCTTGGCATAAGCGGCCTGTCTTCCGACATGCGTGACATTGAGAGTGCGGCAGCCGAGGGTAATGAACGCGCCAAACTCGCATTGGATGTTTACTACTATCGCGTGAAGAAGTATGTAGGCGCCTATGCAGCAGCCATGGGCGGTCTTGACCTCGTTGTGTTTACCGGCGGTGTGGGTGAAAACGACCCTTCGTTCCGCGAATACGTTTGCTCCAATATGGAATTCCTCGGTCTCGAATTCGATGCCGACATCAACCGCGGCCTCAGGGGTAAGGATACCATTATCTCGAAACCAGGCTCTCGCGTGAAGGCAGCCCTTATTGCAACAAACGAGGAACTTGTCATCGCAACCGATACATTTAGCATTGTCAACAATTGCCGCTAATCCGGTAACTCTTATACCCGCTGTCGGGCAAATAATCTGTTGAAAACTTTTTTATTTGCCCGACAATGGGTAATTTTGGCCACCCTTTGAAAAGAGATAATTCAATTTATAATTAATAGTCATGATTAAACATTTAGATGAACTCGTCGCAGCAGCAAAGGCGAGGGGTAAACGCAGGCTTATCGTAGCTTACGGTCAGGATTCACACACACTTGAAGCAGTCAACGATGCCATTGAGGCTGGTATTGTAGAGGCTACACTCGTAGGCGACCCCAACGAAATAGAGAAGGTATGCAAGGCTGAAGGCATAGACATGTCCCGCTTTGCCATAGTTCCCGAAACAGTTGATGTAAACTGCGTACGTATCGCTGTGCAGATGGTAAGCGAAGGCAAGGGAGATGTTATTATGAAGGGACTCGTGTCGACCGACAAGTATATGAGAGGTATTCTCAACAAGGAATTCGGTCTTGTTCCCCCGAAGGGCGTTTTGAGTCACGTTACAGTTATGCAGATACCTGCATATCACAAGCTTCTTACCATTGGTGACGTTGCCGTTATACCTTACCCTGATTTCGCACAGAAGACTGCCATCACCAAGTTCATCGTACAGACGGCGAAAAAACTGGAAATTGATGTTCCGAAGGTTGCGTGTATAGCTCCGAGCGAACAGCTTCTTCCGTCGGTACAATCGTCTGTAGAGGCTGCAATGCTTGCCAAAATGGGTGAACGCGGTCAGCTCGGCTGCAAGGTTTACATTGATGGTCCGCTCGCACTCGACGTTGCAATCAACAAAGAGGCTGCTGCTACCAAGAAACTCGACAACCCTGTTGTAGGTGACGCAGACTGCCTCGTCTTCCCGAATATCGATGCAGGTAACGTATTCTTCAAGTCCTGTACCAAGTTCGGTGGCGCAGAACTCGCAGCAATGGTCGTAGGTGCAAAGGTTCCATGCGTACTCACTTCGCGTGGCGACTCCCGCAAGACCAAGATGTATTCGATAGCATTGGCATGTCTTTCTGCAAAATAGTCCGGAATAATGTATACGATATTAGCGATAAATCCGGGTTCTACTTCTACGAAAGTTGCCATATATCAGGACGATAAGGCGGTGCGTGAAATAACGCTCCGTCACTCGACAGAAGAACTCGCTCCCTTTGCCAGCGTTCTCGACCAGTTCGATTTCCGCAAGAACATCATTTTGGCCGCTATGAAGGAAGCTGGCGTGACAATTTCCGATATTGATGCTGTCATTGGCCGCGGCGGCCTCATCAAGCCTGTAAAGTCGGGTGTGTATGAGGTTAACGAAGCCATGATTGACGATATCCGCAACCGTCCGAGGGGACATCATGCTTCCAACCTCGGTGCGCTTCTCGCATACGACATCGCAAAAGAAGCCGGAGCAAAGGCTTATATGGCTGATCCGGTTGTTGTAGATGAGTTGCAGGATGTGGCACGCATCACAGGTCACCCCGACATTGAGAGGGAATCCATATTCCATGCTCTCAATCAGAAGGCTATGGCCCGTGCTTATGCTGAAAAGAGGGGATTGCGTTACGAAGACCTCAATTTGATTGTAGTACACCTCGGAGGCGGCATCTCCGTCGGCGCTCACTGCAAGGGTGAGGTTATTGACGTGAACAACGCCCTCGAAGGTGAAGGCCCGTTCTCGCCGGAACGTGCAGGCGGTTTGCCCGCATTGGCAGTGGCAAAGTGGGCTGCAGCGGGTAAATACGACATTAACCAGATATCGAAGTTTATCACCAGTCGAGGCGGTTTTGTGGCACATTTCGGCACCAACAGCGCTATGGAAATTTCCAAGCGTGCCGAAGCAGGCGACCAGCGTGCGGCTCTTATACAGGACGCAATGTGCTACAATGTCGGCAAGTATGTAGGTGAAATGGCTGCTGTACTCAAGGGTAAGGTTGACGCAATCATACTTACAGGCGGTATTGCACATGACAAGTATGTATGCAAGTATATTTCAGATATGGTGTCGTTCATCGCCGAAGTGGTTGTCATGCCTGGAGAGAACGAGCTTGAAGCTCTTGCAGGCAATGCGCTTCGTGTGCTTGAAGGTAAACTTACCCCAAGGGTTTACGAATAGTTGCAGTCGATTGTACGGACTTTCATAATTTGTTCCCGCACTGTTGGTTCGGTGCGGGAACTCTTTTTGGTCGTTCATTGCAAACGCTGTTTGACAGTATCGGTCCTTAATGGCTGAAGTGAATTGGTTATGGAGAAACAGAAATTGGTAGTGTTTACCGGTGCCGGAGTGAGTGCAGACAGCGGTATTGCAACGTTCCGCGATGCGGATGGGCTATGGGCCAATTACCGTATAGAGGATGTGTGTACTCCGGAGGCACTTGCAAGCAACAGGGCACGTGTTATAGAGTTTTACAACAAGCGGCGTCGTGAGCTGCTGGAAACCAAGCCGAATGCTGGCCATTATGCTTTGGCCGGATTGGAAGATTGTTTCGATGTGAAAATTGTAACACAGAATATCGATGATTTGCATGAAAGGGCAGGCAGCAGTCATGTGACGCATCTGCACGGCGAATTGCGCAAGTTACGCAGTTCACGCAATGAGGACATAATATTTCCGATAGAGGGATGGGAGCAGAAACTCGATGATATGGCGCCGGACGGTTCTCCTGCAAGACCGTTCGTGGTATTCTTCGGCGAGGCTGTTCCGCGGTTCGATGATGCTGTGCGCATAGCTTCTGAAGCGGATATAATGATTGTGGCAGGGACTTCGCTGGCGGTCTACCCAGCCGCATCGCTGGTGCGTTATGTGCCGGCCAGCACGCCTATATATCTTGTGGACCCGGGAAATCCTGATATTGCAGGTATCCGCCATCTTTGCGAGCATATACGCATGCGTAGTGCGGAAGGATTGCCGATTTTGGCCGAAAAGCTTCGCAAGTTATATGAATAGTCTGTAAAATGGCAATGTGTTGCAGTTTAGTACGGCAATGTATAGGGTAAGCTACAATTCGGATGTATTTTGATTAAAATGCTGAAGGAATGTAAGGGAAATTTTGCTTTTACATTCATTTTAAGTATCTTTGTGTCCGCCGTGGGCCTAACAGGTTCACGGCTGCTAAATTTATAAAGAAACCTTAGAACAATGGCAAAACTCGCAGTAGTCGCATTGGGAGGCAATGCCTTGCTCCGTAGTGGGCAAAAAGGAACCTATGCGGAACAGTTACAGAACGTAAAGGATACGTGTGGCTCCCTGATGCAGCTTGTATACCGTAATTATAATGTAGTTATAGGTCATGGCAACGGTCCTCAAGTAGGCAATGTGCTTTTGCAGCATGATGCCGGCCGTAAAATGTATGAGTTGCAGGCTATGCCTATGGATTTTTGTGTGGCTGAAACACAGGGCTCGATAGGGTACATGATAGAACGTACGTTGCGTAACGAGCTTGTGGCTGCAGGTCTGAAACGTGGAGTCGTAACTATGGTTACAGAGGTTGTTGTTGACCGTAACGATGAACGTTTTGCCAATCCTACAAAACCGATAGGCCCGTACTATTCCAAGGAACATGCCGACCGGATTGCTGCAGAGGATGGTTCCATATTCCGTGAAGACCCCAAGGGGAATGGCTGGCGTAAGGTTGTGCCTTCGCCTGCGCCGCTGGAGATTGTCAATGTAGACATAGTAAAACGTCTTGCTTCGGAAGGCAATATAGTAATTACAGCAGGTGGCGGAGGTATTCCTGTATATCGTGACGGCAATCAGCTTTGCGGTGTCGAGGCTGTGATAGACAAGGATCTGGCTTCGGCATTGACAGCTGTACAGATAGGTGCAGACGAGTTCTATATACTTACCGATGTACCTAAGGTATATATCAATTTCCGCAAGCCTGATGAAAAGGCTCTTGACACCATTACGGTGGCAGAAGCGGAGCGTTATATTGAAGAGAAACAGTTTTCGGAGGGTTCCATGCTTCCAAAGGTTAAGGCAGCACTTTATTTTGTACGTAACGGAGGCAAGGAATGCGTTATTACCGACGCTACCCAATTGGGTGTGGAAGGCGGCGGTACACGTATCATTCCGTAGAGCAGCTAATGCATACATATGTTAATGCGTCACCGGCATTTTGCCGGTGACGCATTTTTGTTATTGTATCAGTTGACCCTGTCATATTTTTGGAAACCACAATAAAATTGATTATCTTGTTTTCGTATAAGAAAAATATGGTGATAATTGATAATATTGTTTTACACGGGCAGAAGCGAAGAGGCGAATATTTAGCGGCATATCATGCCGTATGTGCATGTTCCGACTCGGCGATTAGATTGCAGGACATATATAATATTTATCGTTTTGGACCGTATGTACAGAAAAGCTAATTGTTTAACTTAAAAATATACAGCTATGAAAGGTTCGAATATTGCAGCATTTCTTATTGGTGCAGTTGCAGGAGGTATAGCAGCGCTTTTGTATGCGCCGCAGAGCGGCAAGAAGACACGCAGACAGCTACGTGAGTTCGTCGATGAGAGTGTCGATGAAGCAAGCGAATTCGTCGAACGTACAACCGCCAAGGCAAAGGATGCGGTTAACCGTGGCGTAAGGCAGGTCAGGAACGGTGTCAATCAGGCTCGCGAGTTCGTTAACAACGAGATAGCCGGTGTGAAGGCCGAGTTGTGCGACTGCGAAAAGACCGAAAGCGGAGAATAACGGGAATAATACTTCGGCATGGAAGAACTGTTTCAGGATGTAAGGTACTACATAGACCTTCGCATTAAGAAAATCAAGCTGAAAATGGTGGAGCATTTGTCCATCATTTGCAGCAAGGCCATTACGCTGGCAGCATTTCTGCTGATGCTGTTGCTGGCCGTACTTACATTGACAGGCGCTTTGGTAGTTGCCGTTGCATCGTGGATAGACTCGCTTGTATGGGCATTTGTCATCGTAGGCGGATTTTATCTGGTTGCAGCCGTGGTATTCTACCTGTTGCGTGACAAGCTGTTTACCGGAGGTATGGTACGCACGTTCAGCAAGATGTTCTTTGAGGACAATTCAAATATGGAGGACGACGATGAAGAGAATTTCTGATACTCAGTTGGCCCGTTTGGGTTCCATGCAGGAGTTGCGTGCTGCCGAAAGGAAAATAACACGTGAACTGCGTGCAGTGGAAGATGGTGTGAAAGCCGAGTACGAGGCTGCCGTTGAAGCGTTCTCATGGCGCGATGCCTTGCAATATGGTTTTACCATTGTGGATAATCTGCAAAGCATTGTACGCTATTTAGGTAAGGGACTGTTTTCAAGTGTCGTGTCGAGTATTGCAGCACGTCGCCGCAGATGGCGAGCACATAAGGCTGCAAACAATGGAGATATCATTGTCGGATAACTTTTGTCTCTGAAGCGGTGACATATTATTACGCCACGTTACCTTTCGGTGACGTGGCGTTTTTGTTTGGATATTGTGTCGCGGTTTATTGTTGAGGTTGGGTGTATTGGCCCCATTCGGTGGCGTAATATGCAGCGCGTGTGACAGGCAGCCAGTCGCGCGGAATGTATGACGATACACCGCACATATCGGTGGCATCAAAGTATGCACCACCGCCGGTTCCAAGTGCCGAGTATATCTGTGGCGTGTGTTTTTGGTATATGACAGTTTCTGCTAGCGTTGCTTCAAAATCGGCAAATGCCATACGGGCCGCATCGCTACTGTCTTCAGTGATGTTGCGCAGGTATGAGGTCAGGTCGAAGAATGCGTGTTCCTGCAGTATCTCAAGTTCCTGTATTGCTTCGAGGTCGGGAGCTGTCGTATCACCTTCAAAAATGGCCTTTACGGCATCTGCAACTTTCGGAAGCCATTTAGTGTCGATTACTGTAAAGGCAGCTGATTGATAGATCTGGATGTCGTAATATGCAACAATGTCTTCAGCTGCTTTTGCAAGCCTGTCGCGGACGCTCAAGCCCGTGTTCAGTATTATCGGCAGCATGCGATCGTATGGAATTCCGGCTCCCATGACTTCGGTAGGTGATGCCATGATGTATGGTGCTACGTCACGTAAGGCATACAATGCCTCTATTGATGACATGAAGCATAGGTCGAAAATGACATAATCGAAGTCAATCTGCTTGAGTCCCTGGGCCAAGTCCTCGACGGACATGTATTCGATTCCGTCGGGGCCGTATGCTCTGGTGAGTGCTTCTTCCGGACGTCGCAGGTCATGTTCCATGTGTGTGTTGCCGGAGACGGGTTGGCGCAGGTCTACGAGTTCGGGAGGGAACCAGCCTGTGCCGTGTGCCAACAGTGATATGCCGTAACTTTCTGCCGGAGCAAAAGACTGCGCATCGGAAAGTACCTGTCTCATGACGGCAGGGTCGGCAGAGTTCTGGTCATCGTATTTCTTCAGAATATATTCTACTGCCTGACCGTCTTCGCATACCAGTTCGGTCAGCATGGTCAGTTTTTCACCGAAGTATTCCCTTTGTCCGTCCCAGTATATCAATATCCTCGCATTTTCGGGAAGTCCGGTAGCAACATATCGTTTTGCGGCCTCGACGTTTCGGCTCAGGTAACTCCACAGGTTGTTGTCGGCCATGGCGTATATTATGAATGTTTGGTCGCTTGTTGTACCTTTCCTATGACTGTTACCTGATTGACAGCCTGTCAGCAGGACTATTGTGCCACATATGGAATATAGCAGGCGTTTCAGCATGTTGGCAATGTATTTGTATATACTTCTGTGACGGTTATTTCTTTTTGTATCCGCCTACCGGATAGTCGTTGATTTTCCAATGGTGTTCCGGCTGTGGAATATTGTCTTGATTTCCCCAAAATACACGGCTGTAATCAAAGTAGTATCCCTTGCCAAGTTGACGCCCTTTTTCGTTAGCAACTGTGATGTATTCGGTTGTGCGAGATACTACGAGGCGTTTGGTGACCGTAAGGCCCAATGTGCCGAGTATATCTGTGGCGTGCGAAAAACGTATTACATGTATGGGCGAGTCTTCGCGCATGCCAGTTCCAGACGATGTTATTGCTGCCAACACCTTGTTGAGCCTGTCGTAGTTTATGCGTTCGTTGACTGTGTCGCCGATTGCACCATATGCATAGACAAGAAAATTTAGGTTCGATGGACTGAACGGGTCGTGTTTCAGCGTCTCGGTGGCATATTTTATTATTTCGCGCATATTGGCTTCTGTAGGCGAAGCATTTGCAGCTTCGAGCGCCATGAGTGTCTGGTCTTCCGACGGTATGGGAGCCAGCGGACTGTATTGATCCGAATAGGCGTAACCGTAGTACAGGTAATAGTAATCCTTCTCAGAGAGAGTAGTGTCTCCGGCCAAGTAACGCATCATCAGGGTCGGGTAGTAGTACGGTGATTCGCTGTTAAGCGTCTGTTCGAATATGTCTTTATTGTCGGGAGCGGTTTGAGCCTGCGTCACGACAGCCGATAATGACAGCATGGCTGCCAATACGACCGATGCAAAATATTTGTACATATATGTGAAACGTTTCCCTGTGCGGTTTTATTGGACGGGACGGTTACAGTCCGGCTTCCTGGGCAAACTGCGCGATTCTGCTTTGCAGCTCATCGGTTGATTTAACGAGCGGCAGGCGCAGGTTGTTGCTTATGATGCCCTGCAGGTTGAGGGCAGCCTTGACGCCTGTAGGGTTACCCTCCACGAACAGTGATTTAACGAGCGGCATTCCTCTTTGCCACAACTCTTCCGAACGGTTGAAGTCTTGGGACATGGCGGCTGAAATCATCTCTTCCATGTACGACGGATAGGCATTTGCCGCTACCGATATGACGCCTTCACCACCGCGCTTTATTATTTCTACGGCAAGTGAATCGTCGCCAGACAGTACATGAAACCCATCGGGGCGGTTGTCGATAATTTCGCTTATCTGTTCAAGATTGCCGCTGGCTTCCTTCACGGCAAGTATGTTTTCTGTATCGCGTGCAAGGCGCAATGTTGTGTCGGCAGTCATGTTGACGCCTGTTCGGCCGGGCACATTGTACAGTATGACAGGTACCGGAGCTGCTTCGGCCACAGCCCGGAAATGTTCGTACAGACCGCGCTGAGAGGGGCGGTTGTAGTAGGGAGTTACACTCAGCACGGCATCTACGCCGGAGAGGTCGAAGTCCTTCAATGCGGCTACAACGGCAGCCGTATTGTTTCCGCCAATTCCTGCTACGATAGGTTTGCGCCCTGCATTGCGTTGTTTTACGCGAGCCAGCACGGCCTTTCTCTCATCGGGGAAAAGTGCCGGTGTCTCGGCTGTAGTACCGAGGGCCACGAGATAGTCTACGCCGCCGTCAATTACATGGTCAACAAGCGCATCAAGCGCTGTGAAATCTATTTCGCCGTTATCCTTGAAGGGAGTTACAAGAGCCACTCCCAATCCTGCCGGAAAAGGTATCATGCTTTATATCGAATATGGTTTATTTGTGTGCCGGAGAGGTCAGACAACTGTTTGTTGTCAGCCTTGCAAGGTGCATTTGTCGATACCGGCTGTAACGGATACGCGGTTTACGTATCGGGCAAATATACTAATTTATACTCTATCTTCGACGAAAAGTCCACCCTATTTCACTGGTGGCGATACCATGGGAAACGCCTTGCGTGTTATTTGCGGTTGGCGGCAATCTGCTCAAGAATGATGCGTATCTCGCGCCAGCCTTCCGGTTTCAGGGCTATGGAGAGAAGCCAATAGATGGCAAGCCCCGTGAGTATTTCTGCCAACAGCACCAAAGGCAGTGCGGCATGTTCCAGCAACAGTGTGCGCATTCCGTAAACGGCGGCCAGCATTGCTGCCGACATCGCCATGTACGGAGCTGTTGACTTGACGCCGTGCCATACGCTCCAATTGATGAAGCGTCCTGCACCTATGGTATTGATAAGTGCGTCGGAAAAGTATATTACCGTCTGGCCCCATGCAATGGCCTTTACGCTCACCGGTATGGTCGCGGCGAGTATGGCTGTGGCAATCAGTTTCTTTAGTACCTCAAGACGGAATATCAGTTTGCCGTCGCTCTTGATTTTCAGGATGTTGTACGATACTACCGAAAGCGGTGCGAAAAGTCCCGACAGACACAGTATCTGAAAGTACGGTACTACAGGCAGCCAGCGGTCGGGCAGGAATACGTCGATGAAGTCATGAGCAATTGCTATCAGACCGAGCATGACGGGGTAAATCAGGAAATTCATTACAACAGTGACCTGATGTGCGCTCAGACGCATTTTGGCTGGATTATCCTGAAGTTTGGACAAAGCAGGAAATGTTACGTTCTGCACGGAACTGATTACGGCACTGACGGGCATGTCTTTGTACTGTTTGCCGCGGTTGTAGTAACCGAGTGCGTTTTTGGTGTACATGCGGCCGATGAATAGTTCCGAGATGTTGGCGTATATCGTATTGGTGATGTCGCTGAGCAACAGTCTGGAACTGTATCCGGTCATTGGACGCAATGCCCGCATTGAAGGACGTCCGGTGGGGCGCCAGTCACTGCGCAGCCACAGCAGTAGCGATTTGATGGCAGGGGTTAGTAATCTCTGTCCGAGCAGTGACCATATTCCGCATCCCGTGATTGCCATGATTACTGCCGCACAACTGCCTCCCAGTGTTGCCCACACTGTGTATTTCGATATGGTTGCGAAATCGAAACTGCGGGTGAGCATAGTGTTCTGTATGTTTGCGAGCGAGTTGACTGGCACTAGCAGGAACAATACCGGTGCAAGCGATAGCATGACAGGCGAGTGGTAGTAGCGCGACAGGAACGGTGTAATGGCAAGCAGTACGATATAGAGTGCCGATGCTACCAGAACATTGAAAAAGAAGACGGCCGAATATTCGGTCTGTGTCACTTCCGGTTTGCGGATGAGAGCCGCCGAAAAGCCGCTGTCTACGAATACGGAGCATACCGACGTGAAAACGACGAGGATTTGTATCGTACCGTAGTCGTCCGGAAAGAGGAAATTCATGAGCACGAGTCCGACGAGCATCTGGAACAGGGCAGTGAAGACCTTCTCTGCAAAGGTCCATGCCATTCCTTTGACTACGTGCTTTTTGAGTTCCATTAGTTCTGAGTTGCAGTCTTGGTTATGCGAGGAAACTTTCCACAGCCAGTCGGTATGAGTCGAGCCCGAAACCGGTTATGGCTCCATGGCATGCCGCTCCGGTGAGTGATATGCGGCGGTATTCTTCTCGTGCGAAAATATTGGAGATATGTACCTCTACAACGGGAACATCTATGGACCTTATGGCGTCTGCTATGGCTACCGATGTGTGGGTGTAGCCTCCGGCATTGAGAATGATGCCGTCGTAACGGCCCATTGCGCCGTGCATGAAGTTGATTATTTCGCCTTCAACGTTGCTTTGTACATGGTCGATTGTGACGCCTCGTCCGTCAAATGTTTTGCGCAGGCCGACAAGGTAGCTGTCGAAATCGAGGTGTCCGTATATGTCGGGTTCGCGCCTGCCGAGCAGGTTGAGGTTCGGACCGTTGATTATAAGTATCTTCATTGTCTATTCGTCTATGAGATATATCTCCTCGTTGCGTCCTTTCATGTAGAATGTTTCGCGTGCATATTTTTCTAGGAACCAGTCCTGCTTGAGGTTTTCGAGGAATGTGCTGTCCTCCCTGGCCTTCTCGCGGTAGTATTCCTGTTCTTTTTGCATTGCCTTGATGCGCCTGCGAATGGCCATGGCCTCTATGACGGTATTCTTGGAAAATACCGTTATGATGAGCAGAAAGGCTATTGTGACAATGACCCATGCCCTGTATTTTTCCCACAGCAGTTTCATCGTGTGTTGTGTTACGGTATATTCATGAATTTGTGAGTCTGGAGCGATATGCGCCACTGTGGATGCAACTTGACATATTCCACTATGTCGGGCATTATGTCGTGTGTGCTGTCCCATTCGGGTTGCAGGTATAGCAGACATGTATCCGTTGTGCGGGCGGCGCATTCCTCGGCCCATGCAAAATCGTCATGTGTGGAGATTATGACTTTCAACTCATCGGCGTTACGGCAGGCTTCGTCGGTCGGCGGCATATGTCGTTTGGGCGAGAGACATATCCAGTCGAAGTGGCCGCTTAACTGATGCGTGCCGGAAGTCTCCAGCCATGTGGCGATACCGAGGTCGTGGAGGGCTGATGTTAGCGGACCGAGGTGGTGCATTGTAGGTTCACCGCCTGTGATTACAGCATGTGGAGCATGTGCGGATTCCGCGCGTGCGGCAATATCTTTTACGTTATGACACGCAAAACACGACGCGTTCCAGCTGTGTTTGGAATCGCACCACGGACATCTGACATCGCATCCTGCCAGTCGGATGAAGTATGCTGCACGGCCGGTGTTGTGCCCTTCGCCCTGTACGGTGTAGAACTCCTCTACAATGGGAAGCGAATGGCCGTCGGTCTGTATCGTGTTACTGTTCATTGCTCAATTTGTAAATGTCGGGCAGGTTGCGTCCCAATCCGTCGTAATCCATGCCGAATCCTACAGTAAAGTCGTTTTCTATTTCGAAAACAGGATATTTGATTGGCACCTGTCCTCCGTAGCATGCCGGTTTTATAAGCAGGGTAGCGATTTCTATCGATGCAGGTTGGTGTAGATGGAGTATTTCTGTCATATGTGCTATGCTCTGGCCCGTTTCGACAATGTCTTCGACGATTATGACATGGCGGTTGCGTATATCCTCCTTGAGACCGATTATTTCGGATACCTTGCCTGTCGATGTGGTGCCGCTGTATGATGACAGTTTGACAAACGATGTTTCGCATGGAAACGATATGTGTTGCATTAGCTCGGCGAGGAACATGAACGAGCCGTTCAATACGCTTATGAATACAGGTATTCCCTTGTCACCGTGTCCGTAGTCGACATTGAGGCGTTCGGCCAGTCGTATTATTGCAGCCGATATTTCCTCGTGAGGGATGGAAACTTCAAATGTTTTGTTCCAAAGCGTGACGTGCTGTCGGTCGTTAGCCATCGTAGTGTAAAGTCAGTATTTTTTTATGTCTTACGGCCATTCGGCCCCAAAAATGGAATAATCGGATATCTTTGCACAAAAGTAATAATAAAAGCGACGCCGAAACGACGTATATCCCAATTTGTAACGTTTTTTAACGGGGAGGATATCGTCGTGGTGGTGCCGGTAATATCGGCTTATGATGACTTCCGATGTATGGTATGCTCTTTTATTGAGCCTTATGGCCGGTGGAGCAACAGGTATTGGCAGCGCAATAGCGTTTTTTGCGAAGAAGACCAATACGAGGTTTTTGTCATTTTCGCTTGGCCTTTCTGCCGGTGTCATGATTTACATCTCGTTCATGGAACTTTTGTTCAATGCCAGACAGGAGCTGGAAATGCTGACAGGCAGCGACATGCAGGCACATGTCATTACCGCTTTGGCTTTTTTCGGAGGTATTGTCATTGCCTGTGTAATAGATAGGTTCATTCCCGATACGGAGAATCCGCATGAACTGCACAGCATAGAGGAGATGGGCGGAGCGCACAATCCTGACCATACGCATATGTTGAAACGTATGGGTCTTGTTACGGCATTGGCCATTGCGATACACAATTTTCCGGAAGGCATTGCCACATTCATGTCGGCATTTGAGTCGGTCGGTGTAGGTGCTGCCGTTGCTGTTGCCGTAGCCATACACAACATTCCGGAAGGTATCGCAGTGTCGGTGCCTATTTATTTTTCGACCGGCGACCGGCGCAAGGCATTTTGGTATTCGTTTGCGTCCGGGCTGGCTGAACCTGTGGGAGCATTGGCGGCCTATTTGTTGCTGATGCCGTTCATATCGCCGATGCTCATGGAATGTACGTTTGCCGTGATATCGGGTATAATGATATACATATCGCTGGATGAGTTGCTGCCAGCTGCACATCAGTACGGCCACAGTCACCTGGCAATATATGGTTTGGTGGCCGGTATGGCAGTCATGGCTGTAAGTCTTATCATGCTGGCATAGTGCACAATGATGGAATTATGGTAAGGTGGTTCAAATCTTTGACTAAACAGGGCAAGATTATGGTCCTGCTTATAGTGGTTTTGCTTGCGGGAGTTATATTACGTTGGGACAATGTAAGGGACAAAGCTCTGTTGTGGTTTCGTGTGGATGATATTATTGAGCAGCGTCAGGCTGAGCAGCCGTCAGACAGTGTGGCGGTGAAGGTACCAGATGCCGACACGTTGCGAAGTATGCTGCCTGATTAAAGCGGTATATATGTCATAGAGAAAAAGCGTGACAACCAACGGTTGTCACGCTTTTTAGTTGCGGTGAATGGAGTGTGATTACTTCTTCACTGCGATGGTGTCTATCTCCACCTTTACGCCCATCGGCAGCTTTGCCACCTGATAGCATACCCTTGCAGGCATGTCTTTCGTGTAATAGCGGGCGTATACGCCGTTCATTGCAGCGAAGTTGTTCATGTCGTCAAGAAGCACGGTGGTCTTTACAACGTCGTCGAAAGTATAGCCTGCTTCTTTGAGGATTGCAGCGGTGTTTTCGAGCGACTGAGCAGTCTGTTCTTCAATGGTTTCAGGAGCACTGCCGGTTGCGGGGTTGATGGGAAGCTGCCCCGAAATGTAAAGGGTGCCGTTGGCCTCGATAGCCTGCGAATAGGGACCTACCGCTTTCGGTGCGTTAGGTGAAGCGATTACTTTTTTCATAGTGTTTATGATATTGAATAAAATATGGTTTGCGCCGTGCAATACGCATGCGTATTGCATACAAAATTACTATGCTTTTTTGAATATGCGAAACTTTGCAGAACGTTTGTTGTCGATGCATGATGCATTTAAATCTCTGTCATGGTATGTTTGAATTGTGTATTGCCTATCTTTGTGGCTACATAAACAATTTATACAGCTATGAAAAGAGTTATAACTGTTTCGGTGCTGGCTCTGACGGCATGTTTGCTGTTTGCCGGATGCTGCCAGAAATGCCGCAAGGCAAGGGAGGATGCTGCCCGTCCATTACAAGGCGTTGTATGGCATCTTGTCGAGTTCGATGGTAAGGCTGTGGATGCTCCGGACAAGTATGAGATGTCATTTCTGGGCGACGGACGTATCAGCGGTATCGGCGAGTGCAACAGGTTCTTTGGACCATACGAGATAACGAGTGCCGGAGGCGGCATTAAGATAGGTCCTGTGGCATCGACCATGATGGCATGCATGGAGCCGAACATAGAGACCGAATTTTTCGCAATGTTCGAGAGTGTACACCTTTATCAGTTCGACGAGAAAAATCTGTATCTTTTTGTCGACAACAAGGTGAAGGCCGTTTTCGAACCGTCGGGCAAGAGCGTAGAGGAGGAATAATACGTGTCTTGTACATCATTTATGCATAACGGCTGCAGAACATCTGCAGCCGTTATGTCGTTATATCCTGTTCCTGTGGTTGACGATGAATTTCAGTGTGCGGGGTGAGGTGAGTTCGCGCAAGGCGTCACGGCCAATCCAGCGGGCGGTACGGTCGTCCGCATCTACCAAAGTGCGGGCGACATCGGCCGCCTTGGCATTCAGGCGCGTATTGCGTTTGCCTATCTGTCGCAATGCCCAGTTGACAGCTTTCCTTACAAAGTTTCGGCCGTCGGTAGAGTAGAGCTTGATGAGTGTAAACCACTCGGCTGCATCATCGTCGGTGATTTCCTTTGCATGTACGGCAAGTGTGGCCATAAGTACAAATCCCGCCCTGCGTACGAATTGGCGTTCGTCATTGCAGTAACCGGTTATCTTGCTGCGTGCAAATGGCGCGCGCCAAAAAAGGTTGTTGCAGCATTGGTCGCAAATGTCCCACGAGTCGAATTCTGCTGTCCAGTCGTCCATCTGTTCGGGAGTGAGTTGCGACGGGTCCTCAACAATGGAGGCCATGATGCGGGCCTCATGTATGCCTGTGTCCCAAAGTGCAAGGGCCATGTCGTGCCTGCGGCGGTAATGTGATGCCATTTTGCGCAGTGCGGGCAGTGATATGCCTAACGCGTTGGAGGTTTCTATTCCGAAACGTGCCATGCCTGCAATATTGTCGGGATTGCGGTTCGCATCGAACCAGTCAAGAATTTCCTTCAGCTCGTTCATGCGGCAGAGTATTACAGTCCGAGTATCTTCCTTATGTCATCACAGCTTTTGCGTCCGGCCTTAAAGGTATAGGTATTGAAGCCTAAGGCGGTTGCAATGTTAGTGTTTGACGGCTTGTCGTCTATGAATAGGGTCGAGGCAGGGTCGAGGCCGTAACGGTTTGTGAGTATGCTGAACATGCGTGGGTCTGGTTTGGAGAGATGTTCGCGGCTCGATATGACCTGACCGTCGAAATGGCGGAATACATCGAAGTGTGTGATATAATCGTAAAATTCGACAGGCATATTCGACAGTATGTAAAGACCGTAGTTGCGGTCAGCAAGTTCTTCGAGCAGTTGTGCAGTGTCTGGAAATTCGTTGAACAGTGTCATAAGCCTGTCGAGTTTCTCGGAGGCCGCTTCGGTATCGAGACCGTTTTCACGTGCTATCGCGTCGACGACTTCGTCGCGGCTTGCCGTGCCGAGGTCGTAGCGTTTCCAGTAATCGGGGAACGGGCGGTCGCCCTGCAAAAATGCGAACTCTTCAAGTTCTGCCCCGTAGCGTGCGTAGTCGCGACCGATGACTACACCGCCAAGGTCGAATACGATATCATTTATCATCTGTGCGTCTTTGAATACTGCAAAGATAATCATTGCCATGTTATTGCCTGTATGGATTGTATATTCACATTTTCAACTTTTGTAACAATCAGTTTGTGGAACCAGCAGTCAAGTTTGTAAGTTTTATCATCTGTCTTGATGCACCAAAGGAGAATTTTTCTTGCTATTTGTTGTGTTAAAAGAAAAAGGGCGGGGCGACACATTGTCGCCCCGCCTCAATATTATCCGTCAGCCAAACAGGCCGCTGCTACTATCTTTTTGCGATCTTCCTGGCCATCGGCTTGGCGTTGATTACCTTGACGAGTTGATAATGCTGCACGGTCCGGTATATGTCACATGGTGCGAATAACCCGCATCATCGACAAGGGTGGCATCAACGACAATGTTGTCTCCGTCGTACGATACGACAATCTCTCCGCTTTCGAACAGGAACATTCCTCCACCCTCCGTGTTGTCGATATAAACCTTGTTCTCACAGCTATGAGACCAGTTTATGCTCATACGCAATTATGCGAAAGACACGGATGGGTTGTTCACAAAACATTCCGGCAGTTTGTAAAGCAGATTTTGCTGTAGCTTTCCCGAGTCTTCTGATTCGGAACAGGAAAAAATCATGAAGCAGAAGAGGCAAAAACGATTATGCTGCAAGACAGGGAGGCAGATATACCTGTTCGCTGTATGACACATTGTATCAAAGTTTAATATCTTTGTGGGCAAAACTGCATTTTAGGTTGATACATTAAGGTATAAGTGTATTTATTGATAGTCGGATGATGAAGAAGATATTGAAAGTCGTATGCAAGATTTTGGCTGCGATTGTTCTTGTCGCGCTGTTTGCCGTCGTTGCAACAAGCGTGACTTTGGTATATGATTTCAGCGAGCCGAAACCGTTCAGCGGGCCCGACATTTTCAACCCGTACGAAAGGGAAGAGTCGGATACGGTTCAGTTCTGGAAGCGTGCCAATTTTCACACACATACAAGGGTAAAGGGCATTTTCAACGAATGCGAATATTGGCCCGATGTTACCGATGAGTGCTACAGAAAGTTGGGATATGACATAGTGACGTTCTCAAATCATAACGAACTGACGGAACATCCATATGACACGACGCTGCAGGTAAATGTTTACGAGCACGGCATAAATCTTTTCAAATACCATAAGCTGGTGTTCGGATGCAGCGATGTAAACCGTTTCGACCATTTGCTCCCGTTGTTTGCATCCCAAAAGCAGTTTCAGCTTGACCTGCTCGGAAAGGAGTCCGATTTCCTGCAGATGAACCACCCGTTGAGGACGAACGGTACCTCGAAGAGGTTAATGCAAAAACTCGAAGGATACAGAATTATGGAACTCGACAGCGGCAAAAGTACCGAGAACGAGTATTGGGACTGGGCGCTCAGCGCCGGACATTATAGTTTCGGACTGGCCAATGACGACCTTCACTATCCTGATATATCCCACTGTATTGCCGTGAGATGCAATTTTCTCCACACGCCATCCGCACGTTACGATGACCTCAGGGAAACGCTTCTCAGCGGCGATTACTATGCCATGCGCGTTCCCGATTACGGACATGGCGACTGGGATACCAAATATGCCATGAACCGTGAACTGCCGTCGATACTCGGAATTGGAATTGAAGACGAAACTATATACATCTCGCTGTCGGAACCTGCAGACAGTATAAAGGTGACGGGGCAGGATCATGCCACACTGGCTTTGGTGCTGAATTCATCCGAAGCCAGCTATACCATGTCGGACGATGACCCGTATGCCCGTATTACGGCATATTTTCCGGACGGAGAGGTGATATATACAAATCCGTTTGCAAGATATGATGCAGCAGTGGCCGATACGCCGTACGCAGAGCCTGCGCATCGGGTCAATGTCCCCATGACAATCCTTTTCAATCTGGCAGTGCTTGCTCTTTGCGCCGGAGTAATATTTGTGTTTTATAAAGTTGTCATAAAATGGTAGATTTTTTGAGAAAACCGGCCAGCCTGACGCGAGTGTCCCTGGTACTTAGCCTGTTTACGCTCGTGACAATGCATTGGCCGTTCTTCCGTCTGGCGGCAGAGAATGTCGAGAGAGGCTTTAACGGCATATTCATAATCTTCAGTCTGGCACTTCTGCTGCTGGGATTGAACTTCTTGTTTTACTACATGGTGCTGTTTCTCGGTCGGTTCGCGGGTAAATGCATTCTTGCATTTACATTCATCGCCAATGCCGTAGGCCTTTACTTTATAAATACCTACAACGCGCTCATAACCGACAAGATGATGGGCAACGTCTTCAATACACAGTATTCGGAGGCATCCGGATTTTTTTCATGGATGATTTTGTTATATGTCATTCTGTTGGGTGTTCTGCCGTGTGTGTATCTGTTCGCAAGGCATTTCGAGTACGGCACATGGAAGCGTTTCCTGTCGAGAACCGGTATGGCGTTGGCTGTATCTTTAGCCGTTGCGGTGGTTAATGTCAAGAACTGGACATGGGTGGACCGCAACATACCTACATTGGGAAGCGTGGTGCTGCCGTGGTCGTATATTGTCAATTCGATACGTTATCAGAATGCTGTTGCAAAGAGCGATCAGCAGGAGACTCTCCTTCCCGATGTGGAAGGCATGTCCGACAGCAAGGATGTCTGCGTGCTGATAATCGGCGAGTCGGCCCGCAGGGCAAACTTTTCGCTTTACGGATACGGGAAGCAGACCAATCCGCTTTTGGAAAAGGACAGTGTGTCGGTACTGGTTGCGGATGCATCGGCGACATATACCACGGCCGGAGTCAAGGCCATATTGGACCACCAGCCGTCGAACAAGCTCTACGAAATACTGCCCAACTATCTTTACCGTAACGGGGTGGATGTGGTTTGGCGTACGACTAACTGGGGCGAACCTCCCGTGCATATAGACCGTTATCTGAAGATTGAAGACATCAAGAAGCTGTATCCGGAAGCGGACGACAGATACGACGGCATTCTGTTGGCCGGTCTGAAAGACGACATTCTCGGATGCGACAAGGACAAGCTGCTGATTGTGCTTCATACCAGTACGAGCCATGGGCCTACGTACAACAACAAGTATCCCTCGGAATTCGAAGTATTCACTCCGGTGTGCAAGACGGTGGAGATGTCCAAGACCAATCCCGAGGAGCTTGTCAATGCCTACGACAATACCATAGTTTATACCGATTATCTTATCCACTCCGTGATTGGTATTCTGAAGGAAATTCCACAGCGGCGCGGCTGTGTGATATATGTTTCCGACCATGGAGAGTCACTGGGCGAGGGTAACATGTATATGCATGGCGTGCCCATGTTCGCTGCACCGAAGGAGCAGATAGAAATCCCGTTTATAGTCTGGACCTCGGACAGCGCAATGCAGGTGAATGAGGATGAAAAGGTAGGACACTACCATGTTTTCCATAGTGTGCTGAGGTTCTTTGGAATTGACACTCCTGTTTACAACAGTTCGCTGGATGTTTTCGAACAGCCGTCAGAGAACTGACCTGCCAAAGAACGGTTGAACAATGTGTTATGGGGTCCGGCAATATTGCCGGACCCTTTTTTCATGGGAAATCAGAAATGTTTGTGCTATATTTGTTATCAAACCAAATTTTATTTGAGATGGATATAAGCAAGCTGTTGATGAGAATGGGCGTGGAGAACGAGGTGGTGCTCGAATTGGTCAGTGCCGTCTTTACGATGCTGATTGTCGGTCTCGTGGGGTGGATTGCCTATATAGTGGCCAAGAAACTGTTGCCGCGTCTTGTGAAACGTATTGCGGGTGCTACCCGCAATCAGTGGGACGAATGGCTGCTCGACCAGAAGTTTTTCAACAGGCTGGCATGGCTTATCCCACCGATGATTTTCAGAATAGGCCTGACTCCCATCCAGTGGGAGCATATGGCATCGGTGAACAAGGTTCTTGACATCTGGATTGTTGTGGCGATAGCCATGTTGCTTTCATCGTTCATGGACGGTATAAACCGCGTGTATGAGAAAACAGCCAGTGTAAAGGACAAGCCGGTGAAGATTATTACACAGGTCATAGCCGTAGTCGTGTGGTGTGCCGTCGCATTGATAGTAATCAGCATTCTTACCAAGGCAAGCATCACCGTGTTGCTCGGTGGTATGACAGCCTTTGCTGCGGTACTGATGTTGGTGTTTCAGGATTCGATACTCGGTTTTGTTGCTGGCATACAGTTGAGTTCCAACAATATGGTAAGGCTTGGAGATTGGATTGTAATGCCCGGCAGGGGGGCCGACGGCGAGGTGACGGAGATAGGGCTTACAACAGTGAAGGTACAGAACTGGGACAAGACCATCACCACCATACCGACGCACAAGCTTGTGTCGGAGTCGTTTACCAATTGGCGGGGCATGGAGGAATCGGGCGGGCGCCGTATAAAGCGTTCGATAAACATCGACATATCGTCCATACACTATTTGTCCGAGACCCAGTTGGAGGAGCTCGCCGCATCGGAGTTGCTGCACGACTACATGGTGCAGAAGATTGCCGAACTTCGGGCTTACAATGCGGATATGTCAAGCGGCCTTGATGAGCGGCGGCTGACAAATATCGGCGCATTCCGTGAATATCTTGAGAACTGGATAGGCAGAAACCCGAATATCAACATGGAGATGACCCACATGGTGCGTCAGCTTCAGCCCGGCCCGACGGGATTGCCGTTGGAGATATACTGTTTTTCGGCCCGTCAGAAGTGGATTGACTATGAGAATGTGCAGTCTGATATCTTCGACCATGTATATGCCGTGATGCCGTTATTCGGCTTGAGGGCCTACCAGTACGATGGAGTGATTTCCAAAGAGTAGGGTGTACAGGCAGTTGTAATGGCACGGGCAGCATCGGTCAGGATGCTGCCCGTGTTTCCGTTTTATGTGCCGGACTGTTATCTTTGCAACCGGATAATAAATGTAGATGCAAATGAAAATAGGAGAGATAGAATTCCGCGACAAGCCTCTGTTCCTCGCACCTATGGAGGATGTTACCGACCCATCGTTCCGATACATGTGCAAGGGGTTCGGGGCCGATATGGTTTATACGGAATTCATATCGTCCGATGGCCTCATTCGCGACGGGGCAAAGTCTGTTGCGAAACTTAACATATGCGATGCGGAGCGTCCCGTCGGCATACAGATATACGGCCATCTTATTGAGCCTATGGTTGAGTCGGCGCGTATAGCTGAGGGGGCCCGTCCGGATGTTATAGATATCAATTTCGGATGTCCTGTGAAGAAGATAGCGGGGCGCGGTGCCGGCAGCGGCATGATGCGCGATGTGCCGCTCATGGTGGAGATGACGCGCCGCATAGTCGAGGCCGTCAGTATTCCCGTGACCGTCAAGACCCGTCTCGGGTGGGATGACGAACATAAGAACATCGAGGAGATTGCCCTTCGGCTTCAGGATGTGGGCATAGCGGCCCTGACGATACACGGTCGCACCAGGGCACAGATGTACACCGGAGAGGCCGACTGGACATTGATAGGCAGGGTGAAGAATAATCCGGCCATAAAAATTCCGATTATAGGCAATGGCGATATCGATTCGCCGCAGAAAGCGGCCGAAGCGTTTGAACGTTACGGTGTGGATGGTGTCATGATAGGCCGAGCCACATACGGACGGCCGTGGATATTCCGCGAGGTGAGGCATTATCTTGATACTGGCGAGGTGCTGCCGCAGCCATCGGTTATCGAGCGTGTGGAGATAGCGAAACGCCATCTGGCCAAGTCGGTGGAGATAAAGGGCGAGCGTGTGGGAGTGTTCGAGATGCGCCGCCACCTTTCCAACTATTTCAAGGGACTGCCCGATTTCAAGTCTACGCGCCTTAAGCTTGTCACGCTGACCGATGTGGCCGAGATAAATGCCGTGCTCGACTATGTGGCTGAGAAGTGGGGCGGCTGCGATGTTTCCGGAGCGGTGCCGCCGCCTCTGTCGCACGAAATATGACGTCGCACGGGAGCTTTGGCAGTAAGCAGAAATGGGAGGAATGCAATTCCTCCCATTTCTGCTTTGTATTGCGGCATGTGCCTATTCGCCGGTTCTGCCGGCAAGCCTTGCACGCAGTCGGCATCCTTCCTCTTCGTATCCTGGCTTGTCGAGCAGTGCGAACATGTTCTTTTTGTAGGCTTCCACACCCGGCTGGTCGAACGGATTCACTCCCAGCATGTAGCCGCTTATGCCGCATGCACGCTCGAAGAAGTAGAGCAGGGCGCCTATGCTGTGTGCATCCACACGGTCTATGACGATGCGGAGGTTGGGAACGCCGCCGTCGCAGTGCGCAAGCAGCACACCGGCTTCGGCCATGTGGTTTACATCGCTTAGACGTTTGCCGGACAGGAAGTTGAGCCCGTCGAGGTTCTCGCTGTCGGCATTGATGCGCAGTTCGCTGTTGGGCTTTGCGACGGAGATGATGGTTTCCATCAGCATGCGTTCTCCTTCCTGTATGTACTGCCCCATGGAGTGCAGGTCGGCAGTGAGTGTCACCGATGCAGGGAATATGCCCCTGCCGCCTTTGCCTTCGCTTTCGCCGTACAGCTGCTTCCACCATTCGCCTATGTACTGGAGCGAAGGTTCGTAGCTGCCGAGTATCTCCACTTTGTATCCCTTTCTGTAGAGTGCATTGCGTGCGGCCGCATATTGTGCGGCCGGATTTTTGGCAAACGGAATGTTTTCGGCGGTTGCGGCCTCCATTTCGCGTGCACCGGCCACGAGTGCGGCAATGTCTGTTCCGGCCACGGCCAGTGGCAGCAGCCCCACAGGTGTCAGTACCGAGTAGCGGCCGCCCACATTGTCGGGTATCACGAATGTCCGGTATCCTTCCGTATCGGAAAGGCTCTTGAGCGCTCCGCGGGCGCGGTCGGTCACCGCTATTATCCTTTCGCGTGCCGACTGTTTGCCGTAGCGTGCCTCTATTTCATCGCGGATGAGGCGGAATGCGATTGCAGGCTCCGTGGTGGTTCCCGATTTGGAGATTACGATTGCTCCTATGGAATATTCCCGTGCGGCTTCCAGCAGGTTGTGAAGATAATCTTCGCTGATGTTCTGTCCGGCAAATACCACATGCGGGGCATTGCGTTTGTGCCTGAGATAGCCGAACGGTTCGCTCAACGCCTCGAGCACGGCTTTTGCGCCGAGGTATGAACCTCCGATGCCGATGACGATTACCAAGTCGGCCACGGAACGCAGTCGGTCGGCAGCGGCCTGTATGTCGTGCAGCTGCCCGTCGGTTATTGATGAGGGCAGGTTTACCCAGCCGAGAAAGTCCGCACCGGCGCCGCTGCCCCTGGCGAGCATGTTGTTGCAGCGTTCGGCTTCTGCCGACAGTTTTTCAATCTCCGAAACGGCTACTCCCGTTTCAGCCATGTTGTAATCGACTTTGAGCATAATGTTGTCAGTGGTTTAAGGCTGTCTTGCAGTCGGTTTTTGTTTCGTAAATATATCCCTATAAATTTAAGGATAAATTACGGAAAAATGAAATTCATGTCATGCCTTCTGTCCTTCGGCGGCCTTTATTCCTCCAGCCTGAGACGCGGCAATGCGCCGACAATCTTCACCGTTTCGAGCGATACGGTGATGATGCGCAGCAGCAGGTTGTAGATGTATTTCGGGTCGTCGTGTTCTCGGCACCAGTCGTTCGGGTCGTTCGTGATTTTGCTTGCGGGGTCGGTCTTCACCGCATAGCGTTCCATGACCCATTCGATGGCCGACTTGCCATTCACCACGTAGTCGTAGGCCTCTGCCGGAATGTTTTCTATCGTGATGCCTGCATTGTAGTGTATCACGCTCCTGTCTGCCGTCCTGTCCTCCTTTTTGCCGAAGCACATTTTTTCCACGCGGTAGTCTATTGCATCGCCGCGGTTGGTCAGCGGCGAGTATATGGTGCGGCATCCGGCATAGGGCTCCACGTGCTCGTATCCGAGGTGCAGGGCTGCCAGGTCGCGGCCGGCACGGCTGAAGGCCCGGAAGTCGTCGGGCGAGTCGACCAGCGGCAGCCGCGGCAGCGACTTCTTGAGGTCGGCCCCAAAGGCCGTGCGGTAGTCCGGTGAGTGGAGTATTCCGTAGACATAGTAGAAAATATCCTCTTTCGTTACCTTCGGACCGTATTGTTTGCGGGCCGTGGCGAGTATCCAGTCGGTAACGCCGTCGCGGCGGACATAACGGTCCATCTCGCTCTTCGGGGCCGAGAAGAGGTCGGCAATATCCGCCGTGCTGTCATCATACCAATAGAGCGGGAAACATTGGCTGTCTCCGACACTGTGCAAATCCGGTATGCAGTCCGTGATTAAAATCGATAATCCATTATGTGCGCTAATACAAGATACGCAAATCACCAGATTCCGATGTTTCGGCGTCGGGAAAAGTTTGGGAATTTGTCCAGTTCGGTGGATTACATTGTTTTCTGTGTATGTGAATTGTTTAAAATAAGGTCTGTATAATCCGATGTTTATAGCGCTGTCTTTGTATTCAATGTCCCTATTGCGAGCACAATCAGATAATAGACTGTTGGTCCAACTTATTTGAGTTGTGTCATATGATACAAAATTTTCAATGCAAGGTTTATTCTTCAACGAGGAATATTGAATACGTTGTTGATTGTAAAAACCAATCATAGACGAAACTCGTTTTTGCAGGTCTGATTTGGATGAATAGTATATCCATACGTCTCTTCCTGTTTCAAAGCCTCTAGAATTTAATACAAAGAACGATTTCGTTTTTGTATTGTATTTCTTATCTGGGTCGATAGGGATGTAGAGTCTGAATTGTTCGCTGCGCTTGTTGAGCCAGTCGCCGTGTTCATTGGGTGTGATAGCGACCCATTGCATCAGCGGATTGCTGATGCCGCCCATATTGCGGATGATGTTCAGTTTCTCCTCGCGCGAAAGGTAATCGCCGATGTCGCGGTAGTAGATGCGGGCCGCCTCGTCGGATGCCTTCGGGCGCTTGACCAGGATGGTAATGGCAATCGGGGTACGGGAACCAAGTCCGAAAACATTGCCCGCTTCCTTGCGGCGTATTTCACCGCTTGTACGGCAGTTGCCGCGCAGATTGAAGACATATATGGCTGAAAATTCGCGAGCGAGGCATTTGCGCATGCCGTTCTGTGCATTGCCGTCGAGCCAGTTGCCGTTGGTGACAAAGCCGATGATGCCGCCCTCCTTTTTGTCGAGCCGGTCCGAAGCCCAGCGGAAGGCCTTGATATAACTGTCGTAAAGCGAGTTTTTGTTGTTGGCGTCGGTTTCGGCCGCATAGGTACGTTCAATCTGGCTGTCGAGTGCAGGGTATTTCTGGTTCTGCGCATTGTCGTTGGCCGACTTCTGACCCACGGAATAGGGCGGGTTGCCGACGATGACGGTGATGCGCCGTTTCTTCTGCTCGATGACGCGCCGCGAGTTGGTCGGGAACTGCTCGGAGTAGAGGTTCTCGTCCGAAGCCTCCTCGCCCAGCTGGAAGGTGTCGGTCAGACAGATGCCTCCGAAGGGCCGGTATTCCGTATCGGGGCCCATAAGGTCGTGGAAGACATTCTCGATGTTGACCGAGGCGATGTAGTAGGCCATCAGCACGATTTCGTTGGCATGTATTTCCCTGCCGTATTTGCGCTCCAGCGCTTCGCGCGAAATCAGCCCGCTCTGCAGCAGGCGCGTGATGAAGGTGCCCGTTCCGGTGAAGGGGTCGAGAATGTGGACGTTCTCATCGGAGAGCGTGCGGCCGAACTCCCGCTGCAGGATGTAAGCCACCGAGCGGATGATGAAGTCTACCACCTCGACGGGAGTGTAGACTATGCCCAGCTTGTCGACCGTGCGTGGCGAGGCCACCTTGAAGAATTTGTCGTACAGCTCGATGATGATGCGCTGGCGTCCCTCGGCATCCGGAATGTTGCCTACGGTAGTGCGGACATAGTCGTAGAACTTTTGCAGCTTCTGGTGTTCCTCCTCGGTTTTGGTCTCGTCGTCGAGCAGGTCGAGCATCTTCTGCATGGAGCGCGAAATGGGGTTACTGGCCGCAAACTGGTAGTTCTCGAAAAGGGCCTCGAACACGGGGCGCGAAATGATATGCTGCGAGAGCATCTCTATGGCATCCTGCTCCGAGAGGCCGGGGTTGATGTTGCGGTGCAGGCCGCGCATGAACTGGTCGAAGGCGCGGCGGTGTCTGCCGTTGTCGGCAATGAGGGCCTTGATGCGTCCGATGTGCTGTTCGGCAATCTGTGCAATGTCCTTGGCCCACAGTTCCCAGTAGCGTTTGGTGCCGACCCGGGTCACCAGCTTGGCATAGAAGACGTTCTGCAGGTCGTTGAAGCTCAGGGCCAGCTGCTCGGCCAGCTGCTCGGCGGCACTCAGGCTGCGTGACCTGCCGTCGCCGTCGCTGTGCTGTTCATCGTCCCTGCGCGAGGCGCCGACTCCGCCGAAGAGAATGTTGCGGGGCTTCTTTTTCGAAAGCTCTATTTTGTTGACCTCGGCATTGAAACGGTCGTCGTGGGCACGCAGGGCGTTCAGCACGGTCCATACCACCTTGAAGTTGGGGTGGCTTTCGAGAACCTTGTCGCCCTCGGCATCGGCCGGAACCACGACGGGGATGATGATGTATCCGTATTTCTTGCCTTCGCTGCGGCGCATGACGCGGCCGACAGACTGCACGACATCGACCTGCGAATTTTTGGGAGAGATGAATACCACTGCATCGAGCGAAGGCACGTCGACACCCTCCGAGAGACAGCGGGCATTGGTGAGAATGCGGCATTCGCGTTCGTTGTCGGGCTGTGCCTTGAGCCACATCAGTTCCTCGTCGCGTCGGGTGGCCGACATGGAGCCGTCGACGTGGTGGGCAACGACATCGACCATCGTGGCCCGGTCCTCCTCGCGTATGTCCTCCATGTAGAGCTCCTTGCATGTGGTGAAGGCTTCGGCAGTGGCTTTCGAGTTCCTGATGCTCGAGCAGAAAGCCACGGCGCGGCGCATCGGCAGCGGGTCGGAACCCTTGACGAACTCCTCGTCGGCACCGAGCACCTTCTTGGAGAGTGCATTGATGCAGCCTATGAGTTTAGAGGCATCGTCGGCCGGAATGGTGTTGCTGCTGTCGGTAATGGCATTTTGCAGCATGGGCGGAATATCGTTTTCGCCCACGGCAAGGATGAGTACCTTGTAGTCTGAGAGCAGCTCCTGTTTCACGGCATCGCCGAAACCTATGCGGTAGATTTCATCGCCGTACATAGAGCGGTCGTCCATCGAGCAGAGAACGGCGGAGTTTTCCTCGGCGCGTTTCTTCGTCTCATCGGTATAGAGTCGCGGCGTGGCGGTCATGTAGATGCGGCGCACGGCACGCAGAAAGTCGTTGTTGTGGACACGCACAAAAGCGCTCTCGGTCTCGTCCTTGAGCGTGACGCCCGTAGTACGGTGCGCCTCGTCGCAGATGATAAGGTCGAAAGTGCCGAAAGCACCGTCGGTCTCATCCAGCAGGTGATGCTGGGCAGCGGAAATTACGTCAATGGACTGATATGTCGAGAAGACGACCGTCATTCCCTGGGCCGTGCGACGGGCTGTACGCAGCTGTTTCACGATTGAGGAGATGTCGGTAGAGGCAGGCAGAGCCAGGTCTACGGTGCTGGTGGTGTCGTTGTCGTTTTTTTCCGATTGTTTCGACACCTGCGGGTCCGAACAGATGCAGATTGCCGTAATCGGCTTGGAGGATTGCTGCATCCATGCCCGCAGGGTTTGCCCCAACAGCGCGATTGACGGAACGAGGAACAGCACCAGACCGCAGCCTCCCGTCTCCTGTTCGGCGATTTTGAGCGACGTGAAGGTCTTCCCCGTGCCGCATGCCATGATTAGCTTGCCGCGGTCGTGCAACGGCTTGTGGGTCGCTTCGTCTATTTTGAAGTATTCGTGCGTGAGGTTGAGCGCCGTCTGCTGGTGGGGGCGTATCTCGAAAGCCTTTGGCCGCGACACCTTGCCGTACATGCCTTGCTCCAGGCACGCCCAGTCCACATCATCGTTTTCGAGGTCGATGAGGTTCAGACGGGCAACAGGGGGATTTTGATTCCGTATGGTTTGCTCGGCGGCTGAGTTCCATTTGTTGGTCGTGGATATCCACAGGCGCTGGGCAAACCGAGTCGTTCCGTCGTCCGTCTCGAAACTTTTGCCCGAAGTCGAGAGGAAAGTATCGATGTCCGGTTTGGTGATGTAGGCATCGGCTGCAAAGCATTTGCATTGTATGGCCCAATAGTCGCCGTCGTACGTCCTGGCAACAATATCGATGCCTATGTCTTTACCTCCGAATTGGTCATGATACGGAAAGTCCGTCCACAGCCAAATCGTTTCGAAGAGGTTGGCATACAACGCCGATGTTTTTAAATAGTCTTGCATCAGACGCTCAAAGCGATAGCCTTTGTCCCGTTCCGAGAAGGCCTCGGTTCTGAATTTGTCGAGCAGTTGGGCAAAAGAGGTCATAATCTCATCGTGCTTGAAATAGGTCAATCATCAGTGAAATCCGCAAAACAGGCGGCCGTATATGCAACAAAAGCAAGGCTTGCGGCCTTGCTTTTTGCGTTAATGGTTATCCATTCGGTTGCCATTCTTATATCACTGACAATCAGCATATGTTTGTAGTAGTCCCACCAGGAATCGAACCTGGATTTACAGTTTAGGAAACTGTCGTTCTATCCGTTGAACTATGGAACCATTGCTTTTGCTCGGTTTGTAATGCCGGAATTTCGTACCTGCATTTCCAAAACAGCAGTGCAAATATAGCGTTTTTTAATTATTCGGCAATACACTATTTGGAGAAATCTCCGCCATTGTATGCCCATTTGAGGTATATCGAACCCCAGGTGAAGCCTCCACCGAAGGATGCAAGTATCAGATTGTCGCCTTTGGCAAGTCGGCTTTCGTAATCCCACAGACACAAAGGTATGGTTGCTGCTGTCGTATTGCCGTATTTCTCGATGACGAGCATACATTTCTCGCGCGGCAGACCTATACGTTTGGCAACGGCATCGATGATGCGAAGGTTGGCCTGATGAGGCACAAGATACCTGATGTCCGATGCCTCGAGATTGTTGCGGCTCATAATCTCTTCGGTGACATTGGCCATGTTGGTAACCGCAGCCTTGAATACGCTTTGGCCGTCCTGATGCGCATAGTGCCAACGGTTGCGTACTGTTTCTTCCGTAGCAGGGTATGCGGAACCGCCGGCTTTCATGTAAAGGTGCTTGCCACCGTTGCCGTCGCTTTTGGTTATGGAATCCAATACGCCGTATCCCTCTTCGTTTGCTTCAAGAAGCACTGCAGCCGCACCGTCGCCGAACAAGGGTAGGGTGGTACGGTCTGTCGGGTCTATGATTGACGACATTTTGTCGGCACCGACCACGATGACTTTTTTATTCCTGCCTGTTTCGATGTACTGCGAAGCAGTTACGAGAGCGAATATGAAGCCGCTGCATGCAGCAAGTATGTCAAAACCGAAAGCATTCTTCAGTCCGCATTTGGCAGCGGTGAGGTTTGCCGTAGATGGAAAGAACATATCCGGTGTGACAGTTGCGCAGATTATCATATCCACATCCAGCGGATCCGTATTGGTTTTTTCCAGAAGGTCGTTCACGGCTCTTTCAGCCATGTATGATGTTCCCAAACCCTCGCCTTTCAATATGCGTCTGGTTTTTATGCCGACCCTCGTCATTATCCATTCGTCGGAAGTATCCACCATTTTGCTGAGCTCGAAATTATCAAGCACATATTCCGGCAGATATGCACCGACACCTGTTATAGCAGCTGTAATTTTCTTCATCAGAAATTACGAAATGTGTCCTGTAACTTTTCAACCAGTCCGCTTTTTACTGTCTTTTCGGTCTGGCGTATCATGTTCTGTATGGCCAATGCCGATGAACGGCCATGCCCAATCAGAACAACCGCATTTATACCCAACACGGCTGTACCGCCGACGAACTCATAGTTGAGCCTGTTGATGTAGTCGTCGTTCAGTCCGCGTATGCGGGCAAGTTCATAGAAGCCTTCTGTCTGCTTGAGTATCGTGTTTCCGACGAACCCATCGCACACCACCACATCGGCTTTATTGCCTGTAAATATCTCATTGGCCTCGATGTTCCCCACGAAGTTGTAGCTGCCGTTTTCAGCCATAAGTTCGTGGGCTGCCTTTGTGGCGAGGTTCCCTTTTTCTTTTTCCTCTCCTATATTCAGCAGGGCTACCCGTGGGTTGGCCTTGCCGAGCACGGTTTCAGCATATGCACTTCCGAGCAATCCGTACTGTTCGAGTACATCTGGTTTGCAGTCAACGTTCAGCCCAACATCAAGCAGTAGGAAGCAACCTCCGTCAATTGTCGATATAAGGGCCGATATGGCAGGTCTGATGACACCTCGCACTGTTTGCACGGAATACATGGCCCCTACGAGCATGGCCCCTGTCGCGCCGGCACTCGCAAACCCATCTATCTTATGCTCCTGCAAATACTGATAGCCGACCCGAATGCTCGAGTCGGCTTTTTGGTTGTAAGCTTTGGCGGGATGGTCGTCCATGCCTATGACTTCGGTCGTATGTACAATATCAAAAGCATCGGCTGGTGCTCCCTTCTCTGACATAACCTGTCTGATAAGGCCTTCGTCGCCGAAGAGCACAAGTCTTGTGTCGCTGTCGATATATTGGAGTGACAGCAACGCACCTTCCACTACGACGCGGGGTGCGTAGTCGCCTCCCATTGCATCAATACCGAGCCTGCGCATGACGAGCTTTTATTGCCGCTTATTCGCTTTTCTTTTCGATGGCGAGTTTGCCGCGATAGAAACCGCATTCGGGGCATACCCTGTGATACTGTACGGCTGCACCGCAGTTGGAGCAAACGGCAACAGTAGGAGTTGCTGCAGTATAGTGGGTTCTTCTCTTGTCACGCCTCGTCGAAGAGATTTTGTGTTTAGGATGTGCCATTTTCTGTAAAAATTATGTTTGGTTTTTATTTGTTGTTGTCCTGTTTTTCGAGCTCCGCGCGTAACCTTTGCAGGGTGTCGTTAGTGTCGCTGTTTCCGAGCGTATTGCTCTTTGCCTCTATTGCGTCGAATTCTTCCTGGCTTATTATCTTGAAGCGAGAAAGCATTTCCTTGTCGCAAAGCGGATTGCCGTTGTCGTCGGTACCGTGTATTTTCCGATATGGAAGCGAAAGTACTATGCTTTCGTACAGGTACTGCGCCAGTGGCAGAATGCCGTTATCTGGATGAAGCCACATGGTGTCGCCATCGTAGTCGGAAACCTCATCGGAAAATTTTACCGTCAGTGTGCCGTCGAAATCAACCGGCATATGCAATTCTCCGAGACATCTGTCGCATACCGTGATTATATCACCTTCGATATGCACATCTAGCGACAGTGCAGATGAGGTTTTTGACAATTCGATGTCGACTTTTAGATTTCCTCCTGTAATGTCCGAGTTTTCGAATGCCGTGAAAAAATCGTTGTCTATATCGAATTCAATGTGATGTTTGCCATTGGCAAGTCCTTTCCATTGTATGTCGTATATCCTCAAGTGCTCCATTTTCGATTAACAGCCTGCAAATTTATACAAATTATAATTGAAATGCAAAGTATTCTCACATTCTTTGCCTTCTTTGATGAGTATGCGTCATATTGCGTTATATTGTATGGCACGAATGCGGGATATGTTGTATCTTATTGTTTTACTGTGCGATAAGGCTGTGCTTTACTTGTAATTTGAACATTTTTGCATTTTGGTGCAGCCGTTTCTTATGTACAGGTCGGCAAGTGCTATTGCCAGTGCTGTTTCGGCAACAACGGCACCGCGCAGTGCTATGCATGCATCATGACGGCCTGTTATGGACAAGGGGGCGATGCTGCCGGCGGAGAAATCGTATGTGTCCTGCGGCGTCGATATGCTTGGTGTAGGTTTGAAAGCTACGCGCATTACAACATCGTTGCCGTTGGTTATGCCTCCGTTTATGCCTCCGTCGTTGTTGGTGGCCGTTGTGCCTTTGCGGTCGGTTATACAGTCGTTGTTGTCGCTGCCGAGTCGGCGGGCTGCCGTGAATCCGGCACCGAATTCAATGCCCTTTACGCCTGGTATGGCGAAAACCAGATGTGATGCCATGCTTTCCACCGAATCGAAGAATGGTTCACCGATACCGGCTGCGATGCCGTGTGCGGTAATTTCCACTATTCCACCGGCGGAATTGCCGGCTTTGCGCAGTTCGGTGAGCAGTGTGTCGAATTTGGTGGGGTCTGTTTCTCCTCCTATTTCGACTATGCGTGTAGTGAACGTAATGCCGGAAAGTATTTTTTTCGCTATTACGCCTGCGGCAACTATCGGTGCTGTGAGACGACCGGAAAACATTCCTCCGCCTTCAGGATTGTTGAAGCCGTTGTATTTTGTTGCGGCTGTAAGGTCGGCATGGGACGGGCGAGGGTGACGGCGGAATTGAGTGTAATCGCCTCCACGTGTATTGCCGTTGCGAAAAACAACGGTTATAGGAGTGCCGTCAGTGTGTCCGTTGTATAGTCCTGATAATATTTCGGGAATATCCGCTTCGCGTCTTGGCGTACAGCCAACTGTGCCGTCGCTGCGCCTGCGCGCGAGGTCGGCTTCGAGTTCGTCTGGCGACAACTGCAGTCCTGCGGGAACACCGTCTATGGTTATCCCTATTGCCGGTCCGTGGGAAGTGCCGAACAGTGTTATTTTGAAAATGTTTCCGAAACTGTTCATTGCTTCACTCTTAGTGTCTCAAGGTCTTCCCAGAAGCGTGGGTATGATTTGGTTACGGCCTGTGCATTGGTTATTGTAACAGGGCCTGTTGCAGTGAGCGCAGCAATGGCGGCTGCCATGGCTATGCGGTGGTCACTGCAGCTGTCAACAGTACCTCCGCTAAGTTGGCTGCCGTGTATCACCATGATGTCTTCGTCGAATTCGACCCTCATGCCGAGTTTCGAAAATTCCGTATATATGGCTTCGGCACGGTTGCTCTCTTTGTATTGCAACCGGTTGACACCGCGTATGCGTGTTGTGCCTTCACAATTTGCACCGAGTACGGCCAATATGGGGAATAGGTCTGGACGCTGTGTTGCGTCAAAATCGAAACCGTTGAGTTCTCGGTATCGCACGGTTATCTCGTTGGGTGTTGTAATTATTACGGCACCTGCTTTTGTGAGAGCCTCTATTATTGCAATGTCAGCCTGCAGCGAGAGGGTGTTCATTGCGCGAGCCGTTACTTCACCGGCGATGGCACCGGCTACAAGCATGAATGCGGCACAACTCCAGTCACCTTCTATGTGCAGTTTCGCTGGGGCGTAGTGTTGGCCTCCAGGAATGAAAAATTCCTTGAAGCCGTTATGTTCCATTCTGATGCGAAACTTTGAGGCAAGGTCTACAGTAACGGCGAGGTATGGCAGACTGTTCGGTTGCTCCACCTGTAGGATTGTATCCTGTTGGGCCAACGGCAGGGACATCAGAAGACCTGTGAGAAATTGGGAACTTACATGTGCGTCAACTGTCGTTTCGCCTCCTGTGAGCGGGCCTTTGACTGTAATTGGCAGATATCCATCCGTTTCCACTTGAACACCTAAATTGCGCAGCGGGTCTATCATCATTCCTATCGGGCGTCGCATCATTGTGCCTTTCCCGGTGATGGTGATACTTTTGTCATATAATGCTGCGATGGGGGTGAACAGGCGTGTTGCAAGTCCTGATTCTCCGGTATTGATAGTGTCGGCTATCGGATTGAGCCCTCCTTTGATAGTGTATTCCGTATTGTCTGTCTGACGTATCTGTGCTCCAAGACCTGTAATGACATCCATGGCATAGCTGGTGTCGTCACACAGCTCTATGTTGCTTAAGGTTGTTTCTCCTTCGCACAGCAATGATGCCGCGAGGGCTCGCTGGGCGTAGCTCTTTGAACATGGAAGCCTTACTTCACCGGCGACCTGTGCAGGGTTGATAGTCTTGTTCATTTTCTATGAAACGTAAGTATCGAGAGCGGTCCGTTATCTTAGTTTGAAATCCTGGCCGAGATATACCTTTCGCACCTGTTCATCGTTTGCGAGGTCTTCTGCGGTACCTGCCTTGAGAACCTTGCCTTCGAAAAGCAGATATGTGCGGTCGGTTATTTTGAGCGTTTCGTGTACGTTGTGGTCTGTGATGATGACACCGATATTCTTGTCTTTCAGTGTACTGACAATACTCTGTATATCTTCCACTGCAATAGGGTCCACACCAGCAAAAGGTTCGTCGAGTAGAATGAATTTCGGGTTTATAGCTACGGCACGGGCTATCTCCGTACGGCGTCTTTCACCACCGGAAAGCTGTATGCCCTTGCTTTTGCGAACCTTCTGGAGGCTGAATTCGTCTATGAGGCTTTCAACGCGCTCTTTTTGGTATTCCTTTGAGAAATTTGTCATTTCAAGCACGGAACGTATGTTGTCCTCTACGCTTAAGTGACGAAATACGGATGCTTCCTGTGCAAGGTAGCTCACGCCCATTTGGGCGCGTTTGTAGACTGGCATTTTGGTTATGTCTGTAATTTTGCCGTCTTCCTCGAGATATATATTTCCGTAGTTCGGTTTGACCAGACCTACTATCATGGAAAATGCTGTTGTCTTACCGGCGCCGTTTGGGCCAAGCAATCCTACTATCTCGCCCTGATTGACCTCGATAGATACATTGTTGACTACCGTACGTGCCTTGTATTTCTTTACGAGTCCGGATGTGTAGAGCCTCATTTCTGAAAAAACTTTTGTACAAAGTTAGTCATTTATTATAAAAAAGTTATATCTTTATGGAGTGAAAGAATAAGAGTGTATTTATCATATCATCACGTTTTTGCGGCTTCGGACAGCTTGAGGACCGATAGCCGTTTCAAAATGGCTAATGGGAATGCGATACATTCAAAGGACAAGGAAACTACAGGGAAATGGATAATCTGCATGACATGCTGCACGCGAAGTTGAAGGAATATTTCGGCTTCTCGTCGTTCAAGGGCAACCAGGAGTCGGTAATCCGCAATGTTCTGGAGGGGAAGGATACATTTGTGCTGATGCCTACAGGAGGAGGTAAAAGTCTGTGTTATCAGTTGCCGGCCTTGCTGATGGATGGTGTAGCCATAGTCATTTCTCCGCTCATAGCCCTTATGAAAAACCAGGTGGATGCCATGCGTACATTCAGCCAACACGATGGCATAGCCCACTTCCTTAACTCGTCGCTTAATAAGTCGGCTGTCAATCAAGTTAAGGAAGATGTTCTTGCCGGCAAGACCAAGCTGCTTTATTTCGCACCTGAATCGTTGACAAAAGAGGATAATATTGCTTTCCTTCGCAAGATTAAGATATCGTTCTATGCCATTGACGAGGCGCACTGCATTTCGGAATGGGGGCATGACTTTCGTCCCGAGTACAGACGCATCAGACCGATAATGAACGATATAGGACCAGCACCTTTGATTGCTTTGACGGCTACGGCCACTCCAAAGGTGCAGTTTGATATACAGAAGAACCTGGGAATGCTTGATGCAGCGGTGTTCAAGTCGTCATTCAACAGGCCTAACCTGTTTTATGAGGTACGCCCAAAGAATGATGCCGTGCGCGAGATAATCAAATACATCAAACAGAACGAGGGCAAGTCTGGCATCATATATTGTCTCAGCCGCAAGAAGGTTGAGGAACTTGCCGAATTGCTCGTGGCCAATGGTATAAAGGCACTACCTTATCATGCCGGGATGGATGCTGCTACGAGGGCTAAAAATCAGGATGCCTTTCTTATGGAGGAGGCAGATGTGATAGTGGCTACGATAGCTTTCGGTATGGGTATCGACAAGCCGGATGTGCGCTTCGTGATACATTATGACATTCCGAAGAGTCTTGAGGGGTATTATCAGGAAACTGGGCGTGCTGGCCGTGATGGTGGCGAGGGACACTGCATAACATTTTACAGTTACAAGGATATTCAGAAGCTGGAAAAGTTCATGCAGGGCAAGCCTGTAGCCGAGCAGGAAATAGGCAAGTTGCTGTTATTGGAAACTGTGTCGTATGCCGAGAGTTCCATGTGCCGCCGTAAGACGCTTTTGCATTATTTCGGTGAGGAATACAAGGAGGATAATTGCGGTTGCTGTGACAACTGCGTACACCCTAAGCCTAAGGTACATGTAAAGGATGAGATGGTAACCATGCTTGAAGCGTTGAAGGGCATCGGACCGAAGTTCAAGATGGATTATCTTGTCAGTTTGCTCGTTGGACGTATGACGGCTATGATAAAGTCTTACGGACACAATTCTACGGAATGGTTCGGTGCAGGAAACGGACATGACGACAGGTTCTGGGGCGCTGTAATACGACAGGCACTTATATTGGGATTGATTGACAAGAATATAGAGAACTACGGTCTTTTGTCGGTCAATGAAACTGGCGAACGTTATATGGAGAAGCCGTATGACATCACCATCACTCTCGACCATAACTATGATGATGCAGACAGTGATGAAGCAGCTGCACCGGCGGGCAGAGGCGGTGAAGGTGTTGCGGATGCTGAGTTGTTTGCCATGTTGAAAGATTTGCGCAAGAAGGTTGCCAAGCAGCATGAGTTGCCTCCATTCGTGATTTTCCAGGACCCGTCGCTGGAGGATATGTCCATACAGTATCCCATAACGATAGAGGAGATGCAGAACATTACCGGTGTCGGTGCCGGTAAAGCGCGCAAGTTTGGCGCCGAGTTCGTGAAACTCATTAAGAAATATGTCGAGGAAAAGGATATTATCCGTCCGAACGACATGGTCGTTAAAAGCGTTGTGAACAAGAGTGGCAACAAGGTGTTCATCATACAAAGTATCGACAGAAAGATGGATTTCGAGGATATTGCCCGTGCCCGCGATATGGATTTCAATGAACTGCTTACCGAGATAGAGGCCATTGTCAATTCTGGAACCAAACTCAATATCAACTATTATATAGAACAGGCTGTTGATGAAGACAAGGCCGAAGAGATATATCTGTACTTCAAGGAAGATGCAGAAAGCGACAGTATCGATGAGGCTCTTGAAGAACTCGGACATGATTTCACGGAAGAGGAAATAAGGCTTGTAAGGATAAAGTTCATATGCGAACAGGGAAACTGACGTTTCTGTTCGATAACGGTTAAGGGGCATTTCCGCAGGGGAGTGCCCCTTTTTTGTGGCTGTGGGTGGAATGACACGACTTCTTAACATCGGCGTTGTAGTTCGGTAATATGAGAGTTGTTGCTTTGCAGCGTCAATAACAACTCGTATGAAGAAACTTTACTCTTTGTTGTCGGTCGTTTTGGCATCGTTCCTGTTTTGTGGTACGACTATGGCCGACAATGGCGACAAACTGCCTGCCGATGTGTATTTCGACAAGGGCAAACTGACCTTCAAATCACGCAACGGAGCATTTAAACTGTGGTTTGACAACCGTATATATCTTGATGCGGCGGTTTATGTGCCGTCGGATGATGTCAGCGGTCTCGACTCCAAACCCAATAAGGACCTTGAATATGATGACGGCGATTTCAGGTTCAACAGCGGCGTCATTGTCCGCAGGGCGCGTTTTGCAGTAAAAGGTACGCTGTATGACAAATGGATTGCTGAACTCGACATGGATTTTGCCTACAATGAGGTGGAGTTGAAGGATGTGTATGTCGGATACCGTTTCAGCGACCGTGTGTCTATCAAGGCCGGTAATTTCAAGGAGCCGATGAGCATGGAACGTCTCACAAGTTCTAAATATCTGACCGGCATGGAACGCCCGATGGCGGTGGAAATGTTTGCCGGAGGACGAAAACTTGGTATTGCAGCTACTGGCTGGGGACGTCACTGGTGGGTGTCTGGCGGAGTGTTCGGCAGTGAGTTGAGCATATTGCAGAAGGAGAAAAACAGAGGCAGTGACGGTTACGGTTTTACTGCACGTGCTGCATTGTCGCCTGTACTGACCGACAACATGACGTTGCATATAGGTGCTTACGGTACGTATCGTACCCCGGAAGCATGGGGCGCGGGTGACCGTATAGTCGAGTTCCGTACATTCCCCGAAAGCCGTGTTGACCGCCGACGCTTCGTACGTGCGGAGATTTCGAATGTCGACCATTATGTGACTACCGGAGTTGAACTTGCTTTCCGCTTCCGCAAGTTGTTGGTATTCGGTGAGTATATTTTTACAGACCTTTCGCGCTACAAGGTGTCGGACGGGGTGCGTAAACCTCTCAAGAATGCGACATTCGACGGCTGGTATGCCACGGCGTCCTACATGCTCATCGGTGAGCAGCGCCGCTATTCATCCGAAGATGCCGAGTTCGGACCGATGAAGGTCAATCGCAAGGGTGGTAACCTTGAGTTCGTGGCGAGGGTTAGCAGTGTCAATCTTAACGACTTCCATGATGCTTCGGCAATTATTACCGGAGGTGCATCGACCATATATTCCTGCTCACTCAATTGGTATCCTAACCGCAATGTGCTCGTGGGATTGAATTACGAATTTGTTGACAACGACAAGTATGCTGATGACAAGGGTCATATTACGGTAGGCGGATATTCCCTCAAGGAGGCCCTGCCGTCGGGAGTTGATTTCAGTGTCATACAGTTGAGACTGATGCTTTCTTTCTAAAATTATTCAAATCACGATAGTAAGATGAAAAGATGTAAAATGTTGATTTCGCTGCTTGCCGTGGCTGCGGCAGTGTCATCGTGCAAGACCGATTCCGAGGGCGATGTAATTCCGCCTGCATCGGATGTGACAGAGTTGTACATTAATGAGGTGTATGCAAGCAATCCCGACTGGGTCGAACTGTACAACGGTTCGGATAAGGATATGGATATTTCCGGCTTTATACTTCAGGATGAGAAGGGAGCCGAGGAAGAATATATCATACCTGACGGTACGGTGATAAAAGCCGGTGAATGTCTTGTGATAGACCAGTTCTCGTTCGGTTTGAGTTCTTCGAAGGGTGATACTGTTACACTTCTCGATGCTGAGGGCAACAGCGTGGATACGGTATCGTTCCCCGTTATGGAAGACGGTACATCGTATGGACGTGCCGAGGATGGCGACAATACATGGAAGGTTTTCGACACTCCGACCAAGGGTGCCAGCAACAGCGGAGACGGTCAGGAGCCTGAACCTTCGGGAAAGGTGAAGGTCCTCATCAACGAGGTACAGAGTGCTCCGGCGGATGACGATGTAGATTTCGTGGAACTGTACAATGGCGAAGACAAGGCTCTTGACCTAGGAGGTTTTATCCTTCAGGATGAGAAAGGTGCTGCCGAGGAGTTTGTAATTCCGGAAGGTACCGTAGTTGAGGCCGGTGGTCTTGTAGTTTTCTCGCAGGTATCTCCCGGCGAGGGCGTAGGATTTACTTTCGGTCTCGGTTCGAAAGGCGACAAGGTAATACTGCTCGATGCCGATAGGAATGTGCTGGATGAAATAGATACTCCCAATTTCGGTGACACCAAGGGACAGTCGTATGCCCGTGTGGGTAATGGTGGTGCGCAGTGGCAGATACTCGATACTCCAACCAAGGGTACCGACAACCCCGAAGGCCAGACGTCCGGCGTACCGGTTCCTGTTGTAATCAACGAGGTCTATACATTCAGCGACCAGACCTCAATCGATGACCTTGACTGGATAGAACTTTACAATACATCCGACAGTGAGGTTGAGATTGGCGGCATGAAGTTGTGGGAGAGCGGTGGCGTTGAGAAGGCATGGACTGTTCCTGCCGGTACCGTTATCGCGGCTCGCGGACGTCTGTTGATTGAGGCCGACAAGGAGGGACTTCACGGCGACCCGGAGCATTATCCTTCGTGGGGTTTGAGCAAGGGACCTGACGAATATGTGGTATTTGCAGACGCTGACATGAATATTATCGATGAGGTTGAGCTGCCGAGCATGAATGATAATGAAAGCTACGGCCGTGTTACCGACGGGGCAGAGGAGTGGCAGATTTTCGCCATGCACACCAAAGGCGAGCCCAACACAGGTGCATCGCGGCCTGAGCATACCAATACGACAGGATTGTTTATTAACGAGGTTTATCATGACAACCAGGATGAACCCGTAAACGGCGAGGCCTGGACGACCACCGACTTCATAGAACTTTACAATGCCAATGATACGTCCCTCGATATATCCGGTTGGGAAATATACGATGACAAGGGTGAGGATGTTTATGTGATACCCGAAGGTACTGTTGTTCCGGCCAAAGGTTTCCTCACTTACGACGTATACAAGGAAAATCCTGACGGACCCTCTTTCGGACTTGGAGTAGGCGGTGACTGGGTGTTCGTTTACAAGTCGGGTAAGAGCGAACTTGTTGATTCGGTCGAGGTACCCGGTTTCTCGAAAGACGGTGACATGCGCGGTAATGGTTATACTTACGGCCGTGTGACTGACGGTGGCGACGAATGGACTATCTTCAGCGAAGGTTCGAAGAATGCAAGCAATAACGGCAAGACCGTTTTGGAATAATATTGTGTTTATGTGTGATGACGGTGCTTGAGTGCCGTAACGACGATGGGCTGCCTGCTGGCGGCCCATCTGCTGTTGGAAAATGTTGTATAAAAAGTATGTGTATTTTGAATGTTGGTGACAAATCCCGTATATTTGTCGTGCTATTCATCAAAAACGTACAGCCGCAAGACACTGCAATAACATATCGGTTTGTCAGGAACGACATTACGCATATTCTGGCGTAAAGTTGCGGCGTATGCATTCCAAATCGTTTACAGTACACATGTGTATCATACCAGTTTGTAGGGGTATGGTGCATCATGGCATGTTTGTTTTATATCTCAAAGAATGATGACTGGTTTGTGGCGAGATTGGAATATTGACAGAATTGAAAAGTAATTATTGATAATATATATGGAAATAGTCATTATCCTGGTGTTGATACTGTTAAATGGTGTACTATCCATGTCGGAGATGGCACTAGTGTCGGCACGCAGGTCAAGGTTGGAAACAGAAGCACGTACAGGCAATAAATCGGCCAAGGCAGCATTGGTATTGTCCGGCGAACCGGACAAGTTTCTTTCAACAGTACAGATAGGTATTACGCTTATCGGAATTCTTACAGGTCTCTATTCAGGCGAAGCTCTTGCTGCAGACTTTGGTAAGGTCATAGCACGCATAAACGGTCTTGAACCTTATGCCTATGGTATAGCAAAGACGTTAATAGTGTTGATAGTGACCTATCTGACACTTATTTTCGGCGAACTAGTGCCAAAGCGTATAGGCATCAATCGGGCAGAAGGTGTGTCAAAGGCTGTGGCACGCCCCATGAAGGCTGTGTCGATAATTGCCACCCCTTTGGTATGGCTGCTTGCAAAGAGTACGGCTGTTGTCGTAAAACTGTTGGGCCTTAAGGAGAACGATAACAAAGTGACAGAGGATGAAATAAAAGCTATCGTTAAGGAAGGCATGGATACCGGTGAGGTACAGGAGGTGGAACATGATATTGTAGAACGGGTATTCAGCCTTGGAGACAGGGATGTTGACTCAATTATGACACATCGCAGCGAGCTGGTGTGGCTAGATGTAAACTACAGTGCTGAACAGATAATGAATATTGTTTGCAATGATATGCACGATGTTTATCCTGTGTCGGACGGACGTAAGGGAGAAATAGTGGGAGCGGCACATACCAAGGACCTTTTCGGCAGTATACACCGCGAAGGGTTTTGTTTGGCGGATATTCTGCGTCCTGCTAATTTTCTGCCGGAAAACCAGAGTGTATATGCTGCTCTGGAGGAGTTTAAAAGTACTAATTCGGCATATGGGTTCATTATCGATGAATTCGGTGATGTGCTCGGTATAGTGACCCTTCGCGATATGATGGAGGCATTGGTAGGAGAAGTGCCTGACGAGGACGAGGAGTCAGATATGATTATGCGCGAAGATGGAAGCTGGTTGGTTGACGGACAGTGTTCTTTTTACAATTTTCTTGAACATTTTGACCGTGAGGAACTGTACCGCGATCATGAACACAATACTTTAAGCGGACTTATACTTGATGAATTGAAGCATATTCCGTCCACAGGCGAGAAGTTGTCATGGGGTGATTTTGATTTTGAAATTGTGGATATGGATGGAGCACGTATAGACAAGGTGCTTGTGAAATACAATGGTCCCCGTGATAATTTTCAGTAATATAGGTCAAGCAGTTATTCAAAATGAAATCCCCTTGAGCATGTGCTCAAGGGGATTTTGTATAGACTTGGTAATGCGGCCTACTGTTTTTCAACTCTTATGCGGGCATCTACAGCGACCACATCATTCTTATTGCCGAGCAATGGGTTGAGATCCATTTCGAATATTTCGGGAGCAGTACGCATGAGGATGGATACACGTACCACCGCTTCGGCGAAACGGTCCTCATTGACAGGCTCCTGACCACGTACTCCTTGTATTATCTTGTATGATCTCAAATTGCGTATCATGTAGTGGGCTTCAGCGGGCGAGATGGGCGCAAGGCCTACATTTACATCCTTAAGCACTTCGATGAAGATACCGCCGAGGCCGCACATTACTACATGGCCGAAACCACCTTCACGTTTGGCACCGATGAATACCTCTGTACCGTGGAGTTGCTGTGCCAGCATTATGGCATAGGTGTCCTTGATATTCATCATACGGTTGAATTCACGGACAACAGTTTCTTCATCCATTACATTCAGTACAACGCCTCCGACATCTGATTTGTGCACCGGTCCTACAACTTTCATGACTAGCGGGAAACCTATCTTGCGCGCAAGGGCCAGACAGTCGGCCTCATTGTCGGCCGTACCTTCTTGGGCACATGCTATGCCGGCAGCATCTAGAAGCTCGTGTATGGCATCCGGAGCCAGGTATCCGTTTTCGGCATGATCGATGACATTGCGTATCCTTTTGACATCTACACACGGGAATTCAGTATCTTCAGGTTCTGCATGAGGAGTATTGTAGACTTTGGCAAGCGCCGAACCGAACAATACCTCGTCAGGGAAATATACGCCACCGTTGCGGACGAATTCCTTTATCTCTTTCTTCACCCAAGTGTATGAGGGGAATATGGGGAATATCGGTTTCTTTGATGTTTTGATTTTTTCGGCTAGCAGTGCATATACGTCGAATACGGGGAACAGACCTGGACTGCCGAAAATGACGGCAATACCGTCTATATTATCGAAATCATTTTCGCATGCATCAAGTATGTGGCCGAGTTGTTCGGCCGTACCTGTTGCAAGAAAATCTATGGGGTTGCCTACTGACGAACCTGGGAACAGTTTCGAAAGCAATGCCTGAGCCTTGGGACCTTCGATATGCGGAATTTCCATTTTGCCGTTTGACAGCGCATCTGTAAGCATTACCGCAGGACCTCCGGCATGGGTTACGATGGCAATATTGCGACCTTTAAGTTCCGGATATGTGAATATGGATGCTACGGTGATGAGTTCCTCGCGACCGTTGCAGCGTACTATGCCGGCTTTGCGGAAGAGGGCCTCTACGGCCGTGTCGGGACTTGCAAGCGCGCCGGTGTGCGACGATGCGGCACGGCCGCCCGCTTCGGAACTACCTGACTTTACAGCAGCTATATGGCAGCCTTTGCGCACTAGCGATGAGGCGTGTCGCAGAAATTTCTGTGGATTGCTGATACTTTCTATGTAAAGCAGCTTGATACGCGAACTGTACTCCGTGTCGAATGATTCGTCAAGATATTCGAGAACTTCTTCCACACCTATCTGCGCCGAGTTGCCGACCGACCATACACTGTTGAACTTTAGACCTTTGCGTATGCCATTGTCGACAATGAATATGGCCGTGGCACCAGACCCTGAGATGAAGTCTATGCCGCGAGGATCGAGTTGGGGTACTGGAGATGTAAACGAACCGTTGTAGTTTGTGGTCAGAAGACCGGTACAGTTCGGACCGATGAGCGAACCGCCGACGGAGTCAATGATTTCGACTATCTTGCGTTCTAGCTCTGCGCCTTCCTTGTTTTCTTCACCAAAACCTGCCGAAAGGATTATGAATGCGCGAGTCCCTTTTTCACGGGCGAGAACCTCAACGGTGTGTAGACAGAACTTGGCTGCTATGGCTATTATTGCACAGTCCACGTTGGGCAGTTCTTCTACCGTATGGTACGATTTGATTCCCTGAACTGTGTCTGCTTTGGGATTGACCACATACTTGTCCCATTTGAACGGGCTTTGTATGAGGTTGCGTAACACGGCGCCGCCTGGCTTGTTCACATCGTCAGAACCGCCGACAACTACCACGCTCGATGGGTTCAATAGTTTTTCGTTAATCATCTTTGTGTGGTTTATGGATTGTATAATTACAATGTGTCTGGCTGTAAATACACAGCCGGACACATTTGTCTTTATTTACCGTAGTTTTCGTTGAACATACGCAGACGTTCGTCCAGCATGTCGAAGTGGTGAGGCTTCATTGCAGAGGAACATATACGCAGTCCCTGCTGCTGGCTGCCCGTAGAGGAGAGTACAATTCCACTCACACCATAGTGAAGCAGAAGTCTCAACAGTTCGCCGCCCTCTACGTCCTTGTAGCCTATCGTGAAGAAGAAGCCGTCGCTTAGCGGCTGGTCTATATCATGGTCGTACACGATATGGAAACCGTTGTGCTGGAATATTTCTTTCATCCTTTTGGTGCGGCGTCCGTATTCCTTGACATCTTCCACGAAGTCGAGGTCGCCGTCGCTGGCTGCCTTGAACATTGCTGCCAGTGCATACTGTGCGGAGTGCGAAGTGCCGGAAGAGAGGCAGTACAGGATGCGCTGTATCATGACCTGTCCGAATTTGCCGAGGTCGTATCGTTTCATCAGGCCTTCATAATGCCTTGAGAAGAGTTTGTCGGATATGACGAGCATCGCGATACGCTGTCCTGCGTAGCTGAATATCTTCGACGCGCTCAGCATGATGATATAATTGTCGGTATAGTGTGCGGCGCTTACCTGATACGGCGGCTGGAAAGGCTTGCCGAGGTCGCTGCGGAAATCCATGGCCAGATATGCGAGGTCTTCGATGACAATGGCATCGTATTTGGTGGCCAATGTGCCTATCGTGCGAAGTTCATCATCTGTAAGGCACATCCATGTTGGGTTGTTGGGGTTGGAGTATATGATTGCGGCTATGTTGCCCTGCGAGAGGTAACTTTCGAGTTTCGGTCCGAGTTTTTCGGCGCGGTAGTCGTAAACGTCGAATGCAATCCTTTTTACTCCTATGACATCGGCCTGTGTCTTCTGTACCGAGAAGCCGGGGTCAATGAACAATATTGTGTCTTTTCTGGGGTCCATTTGGGAGCAGAGGGTAAATGCAGCGAAACCGCCCTGCATGGAACCTACTGTCGGGATGCAACCTTCGGGAGATACGTCTACATTAACGAATGCCTTGATGAAGCGCGAAGTCTCTTCTTTGAGAGAGGGAATACCAGGCATTTCCGGATATATGGAGGCTACTCCGGCATCGAGAGCTGCTTTTTCTGCGTTTACGCCTATCTTTTCCGGAGGCAGGCCTGGAACTCCGATTTCGAGATGTACGAATTCAGTACCGGTATGTTCCTCTATATCTTTTACTATACCGCCTATTTGTCTGATTGCGGCTTCATTGAAATCTTTAACATCGAATTTGTCCATAGCGTTTTTTACGATGGACGGTTCGATCAAGGTATTTTTCATGGTCTGTGAAAGTTTTAGCTTTTCAAAATTAGGAGAATTTTGTGTCGAATACAATAGTTGTCGGCAAATAATTAGTTGCTTTTCATAATTTACATTATTGTGTAATCGTCATCTGTATAGGCTTAGAATGCCCTTTTAAGCCTATGTCTGATTTTTGCAGCGCTGCTATCTGTTAGTTCATTTTATATATATGATTATATTAAATATGCTATTGCATATTGCATAAAAAATATTACATTTGTATCATCCTTCCAAAGTGTAATTCCATCTAATATTTATCTTTATGGACAGTCTGCGTATTGATAGAAGCGGTTATACGCTTGTTGACCAAGTGGAAGAGAAGCTGATACATTATTTTAAGGAGCAAGGGTTCCGTCCAGGCAGCAGTATTCCTAATGAAAACGAATTGGCAGCGGCCTTGGGTATAGGTCGTACTGTACTCAGAGAAGCCTTGAGTCGATTTAAGATGACTGGTATGATACAGTCGCGCACAAAGCGGGGCATGACATTGGCTGAACCTTCACTTATGATGAGTTTGGGCCGTAGTGTTAACCCGTTGTTGATGAGCGACACCACATTGCGTGATATCTTTGAAATGAGGATAGTGCTTGAGGTAGGATTGTCGTATGTTATTTTTGCAAAGATAACTCCCGATGATTTGGCTGTATTGGAACAGATAGTGGATCAGGGAGAGAAACTTGGCATGAGATACAATGGTCATTTCCACAGGAAATTGCATGAAATATCAGGTAATAAATCCATCGTGGAATTCCAGCAAGTTATGAACCCTGTGATAGAATATGTGGTAAGTCAAAACAAATCGATGTTTGAGATGCGTGAGAATGAACTTGCCGCGCATGGTAGACTTGTTACCGACAGAAATCTGCTTGAACTGCTAAAGACTGGTAATGAGGCAGGTTACAGGGAAGCAATAGTACATTATTTTGATAGGTACAGCGATTATTTCGGATACACCAAAAAAGATGCTTGAGGTGCGATAAGGTCAATCTACCCAAGAAAACTTTAGTCACGGAGACGTAGTAAGCCCCAGCCAGGTAATCCTGGCTGGGGCTTACATATTGTCTGTAGATTAGAATTCGGAGGTGAAATAGAAGCGTATATCGGGGAATTTCTCCTGTGCAAGCTGCAATGCATAGCTTGTATCAGCGAGGTAGACATTGCGTCCGTGTTTGTCGATAGCCATGTTTGTATGCTTGCGTTTCATGAAATCGGCAAGTTGTTCCGCATTGTCCGATTCTATCCAGCAGGCCTTGTATATCTGTATGGGTTCGTAGCGGCACAATGCGTTGTATTCGTGCTCGAGTCTGTATTGAATGACTTCGAACTGGAGTGCGCCTACTGTCCCGATGATTTTCCTTCCGTTGAGGCGGCTGGTAAACAACTGGGCAACACCTTCGTCCATAAGCTGATCGATGCCTTTGGCTAGTTGTTTGAATTTTTGCGGATCTGCATTTTCTATGTAACGGAACAGTTCCGGAGAAAATGACGGTATACCTGTGAATTTCAATTGTTCGCCTTCAGTGAACGTATCGCCTATTTTGAAGTTGCCAGTATCGTGCAGGCCGACTATGTCGCCCGGATATGCGAAATCTACAATTGATTTCTTCTCGGCCATGAACGCATTTGGCGATGAAAATTTCATCTGCTTGCCGCTGCGCACGTGGAGGTAGCTTTTATTGCGTTCGAATACTCCGGAGCATATTTTCAGAAATGCGAGTCTGTCACGATGGTTCGGATCCATGTTGGCGTGTATTTTGAAAACGAAGCCTGTCATTTTTTGTTCCGAAGGGTCAACAGTTCTGGTTGATGTGGTAGAGGGGCGTGGCGATGGAGCCAGTTCGATGAATGTTTCCAAAAGTTCCTTGACGCCGAAGTTGTTGATGGCACTGCCGAAAAATACGGGAGCCAGTTCACCGGCAAGGTAGCGTTCGCGGTCAAACGGTTCGTACACACCATCTACCAGAGTGAGGTCTTCGTGAAGTTTGTCGGTGTACGGTTGGATGTATTCGTCGAGTCTGGGATCGTCGAGCGACATTTTTATCGTTTCCGAAACAGTCTGCTTGTCGTTGGAAGTGAAGGCCGAGAAACTTTCGTTATATATGTTGTACACTCCGCGGAACGAAGGGCCGCTGCTCACAGGAAACGACAATGGACGTACTTTTATCTGCAACTCGGTTTCTATTTCGTCGAGTAGGTCGAACGGGTCGCGGCACGGGCGGTCGAGCTTGTTTATAAACACCATGACTGGTGTCTTGCGCATGCGGCATACGTTCATCAGCTTGCGTGTCTGTGTCTCTACACCTTTGGCACCGTCAATTACGATAATTACGCTGTCGACAGCAGTCAGGGTGCGGTATGTGTCTTCTGCAAAGTCTTCGTGACCTGGTGTGTCGAGAATATTGATTTTTATACCGCCGTATTCGAAACCCATAACTGATGTGGCCACAGATATACCCCTTTGTCGCTCTATTTCCATGAAGTCGGATGTGGCCGTCTTGCGTATTTTGTTGCTTTTTACGGCACCGGCAACGTGTATTGCACCACCGAACAGAAGGAGTTTTTCGGTGAGTGTGGTTTTACCTGCGTCAGGATGGCTTATTATTGCAAAAGTCCTGCGTCTTTGTATTTCTTCTTTTAATCCCATGTAAGTTATTAATAAACGACGGCGGACGGTGCACTCATGGGTATGTGGGACCGTCCGTCGTCGGAAATTATCAGAATTCGGTAGACCTTCTTTTTTGTCCGTCGGTAGGTGGAACGAGTGTCTCGAGAGGGTAGTCGAGTGAATAGTGAAGGCCTATGCTGCGTTTCATGGCCTGTGCATGCTTGATTATCAAATAACCTACATCTATCATGTTGCGAAGTTCGCACAGTTCCTTGTTCAACTTGGATTTCAGATAAAGCTCTTCGTTTTCCTTGTATATGATTTCGAGACGGCGGCGGGCCCTTTCGAGTCTGAGATTGGAGCGTACTATGCCTACATAGTTGCTCATTATCTGCTGCATCTCCTTTGTGTTCTGTGTGATGAGTATCATCTCCTCTGTGGCGGTCGTGCCATCATCGTTCCAATCTGGAATGCCTCGCTGTATGGAGTACTCTGCAAGGTGTTCGGTACTGTGGCGTACAGCCTGGTCGGCATATACAACCGCTTCGGTCAATGAGTTAGAAGCAAGGCGGTTGGCTCCGTGTAAACCTGTACATGATGTTTCGCCGAGTGCATACAGCCTTTTGATGGTTGTTTCACCGTTCGTATCCACTTTGACGCCGCCGCAGCAGTAGTGTGCAGCAGGGGCTACCGGTATCATGTCCTTGGTAATGTCTATGTTGATGGATAGGCATTTGTGGTATATGTTCGGGAAGTGGTTTATGGTTTCATGCGGATTGCAGTGGGTAACATCAAGATATACAAAATCTTCACCCCTGATTTTCATTTCGTTGTCGATGCTGCGGGCCACTACGTCGCGTGGCGCGAGCGAACCCATGGGGTGATATTTCTGCATGAATTCCTTTCCATCCTGGGTCTTGAGTATCGCACCGAAACCGCGGAGTGCTTCTGTAATGAGGAATGACGGACGTTCGCCAGGGTTGTAAAGTGCCGTAGGGTGGAATTGAATGAATTCCATGTTTTCTATGACGGCTTTTGCACGGTGGGCCATGGCTATGCCGTCGCCGGTAGCAACGCTCGGGTTTGTCGTGACATTGTAGACATTACCGACACCTCCTGTTGCAAGTACTGTAACTTTCGACAGGATGGTCATGATACGTTCCTTCTTAAGGTCCATCACATATGCTCCGTAGCATTCTATGCCTCCCGTATGGCGTGTCACGAATTGCCCGAGGTGATGCTGTGTAAGCAGGTCAACTGCGAAGTGGTGCTCCAGAACCTCTATATTTTTATGTGTCTTTACTTGCGAGATGAGTGTGCGTTCTATTTCCGCACCGGTTTCATCTTTGTGGTGTAGTATACGGTGCTCGGAGTGTCCGCCTTCTCGGTTAAGTTCGTATTTGCCTTCCCTTGTCTTGTCGAAGCGTGCACCCCATTGTATGAGGTCTTTCATCAGTTGCGGAGCCCGTGTTACCACGAGGCGTACTGCATTCATATCACATATTCCGCCTCCGCACACCATTGTATCGTCGATGTGTTTTTGGAAGGTATCCGGTTCGTAGGTTACTGAACAGATGCCGCCTTGGGCATAATTCGTATTGCATTCGTTCATCTCACCCTTTGTGACGAGTATCACGTGGCCGTGTTCTGCTGCCTTAAGGGCAAAACTGAGACCGGCGGCACCGCTGCCAATCACCAGATAATCCGTTTCTAAGGTCATTTTACCTAATTCTGTTTTGCGCCTGCGCCTGTCTTTGCCGGTGCATGGCGATGTGCAAAATTATAAAATTAGCCGACAAATACCATGTTGGAAATGTTAATGACAGTGTGTCTAGACAAACATGTCCCGATACGTGACCGTATCAGCGCTTGCGGCATACCAACACCGCCCAACCGTCCTTGAGACGTGTGTTGACAGCGTCGAAACCAAGTTCGGCCGCTTTTGCCGTAAGGGTTTCTATATCGCGCTCGAGGAAGCCGCTCATGAAAAGTTTGCCGCCACTGCGCAGTGTCGCCGCGTAGCGTGCCATATCAGCGAGAAGTATATTGCGATTGATATTGGCCAAAATAAAGTCGTAGTGTTTGCCTTCTATTGCGGATGCATCGCCGAGCATTGGAGTGATGCTGTCGGCAACATTGTTTGCGGCGATGTTTTCACAGCAGTTTTCGTATGCCCAATCGTCAATATCGACAGCATCGACATGTTTTGCACCGCGCTTTACTGCAACTATTGCCAGTACGCCTGTTCCGCTGCCCATGTCTAGACCATTCATGCCGTTCATGTCACATTTCATGATTTCGGCCGTCATGAGCCATGTAGTAGCATGGTGACCTGTGCCGAATGACATCTTTGGCATAATTACTATGTCGAGCCCGGATAGCGGAGCGGGTGAGAAGGGGGCACGTATTGTACATACACTGTCAACTTCTACCGGAGTGAAATTGGATTCCCACAATGCATTCCAATTCTGTGTCTCTATTTCGATGTATGCAGTGCCAGTGATGCCCATATCTGTTAGCAGCGCATCGACTTTGTCCTTGCAGTCGTAAAGAGCATTTTTGGGAATATACGCCTTAAGGGTATCGTTATCTTCCGAGAAACTTTCGAACGGGAAATCGGAGAGATAGGCAATCACTATACCGCTCTGTTCGGTATTTGCGACAGGAATATTAAGTTCTACGTAATCCATGGTGATGAAAATTGACTATCTTAGCATCGCATCAAAGATACTGTTTTTTAGGTATAATTGTTATGGCATCAGCGGAACACGAATGGGATGTATGCACTGACAGGTATGTTAAGTACATAAAATTGGAGCGCGGGTTGGCAGCCAATACCGTTGAGGCATATATGCGAGATGTGGCATCGTTCCGCCGTTTCGTCATGGAACGTTACGGTATTTCGCCGCAGGAAGTGGATGCGCAGATTGTCGAGGCATTCATGAACATGCTGTTTTCCGATGGCATGGCAGGTACGTCGCAAAACAGAATGTTAAGCGGCATTTCCGGATTTTACGATTATCTGTTGCTTACAGGTGTCATAACAGCCTCTCCATTGGAGTTTATCGACCACCCCAAAATGGGACATTATCTGCCGGAAACGCTGACTGTCGAGGAGGTGGATACCATACTTGCTGCTATAGACCTTTCTGCGCCGCAGGGATACCGTAACAGAACCATGATAGAGATGCTTTACAGTTGCGGCCTGCGAGTATCGGAATTGACATCGCTGCGCATATCGGATCTGTTCTTTGACGATGGTTTCATTCGTGTCACAGGCAAAGGCAGCAAACAGCGCCTTGTGCCTGTCAGCGGGCAGTGCATACATCTGGTTAAGACATATTTACAGGAGTATCGTGAAAAACCGGCTGATGAAAAGTCGGCGGATATTGTTTTCCTTAACCGCCGTGGCAGACCTCTGTCGCGTGTAATGGTATTTAATGTGGTGAAGGATGCTGCCGCAATGGCTGGCATAGGTCGCGAGATAAGTCCTCATACGTTCAGGCACAGTTTTGCCACGCATTTGTTGCAGGGTGGGGCAAATGTACGTCAGACGCAAGAATTGCTGGGGCATGCTTCCATTGCAACTACGGAAATATATACTCATCTCGATACTGGACATCTTTACAAGGCTCTTAACGAACATCACCCGTTGGGTGGACATAAAACCAAAAAATGACAGTCATGCTTGTCGTATTGTCACATATCCTGCCATGTGTCAGCTGCAAGCGAGATGTTTTGTCGCAAAGATGTAGTTGGAATGCTTTTTGCTTTATTGACTATGTCATTTGAGGAATGGCAGAAAAAAGAAAAGAGATTAATCCTAAAATATTTACAGCTATGAAATTCACAAAGAAACTTACCGATGCGTTCAATGAACAGATAAAGGCCGAAATGTGGTCTTCCAATCTGTATGCCTCCATGGCAATCTATTTCCAGAAGGCAGGTCTTCCGGGATGCGCAAACTGGATGAACAAGCAGGCTGAAGAAGAACTTGAGCACGCCCACAAGCTTATTGAGTACGGTGTGGACCGTGGCGGTGACATGAAGATAAGTGCTATTGATGCAGTGCCGACAGAATGGGCAGAACCGAAGGCTGTGTTCGAGCAGGTTTACAACCACGAATGCTATGTGTCGGAGCTTATCGACAAACTTATGGACCTCGCTATTGCCGAAAACGATAAGGCTACTCAGGAGTTCCTCAGGTGGTTCATTAACGAACAGGTTGAGGAAGAGAAGAATGCTCAGGCAATTCTCGACAAATTCAATGCTTATGGCGTTCACGGTATGTGGTGCATCGACCACGAACTCGGCAAGAGGGAGTAATCCGATCGCTTTTGATTGACTGAACGAAGCGGGGCGGCTACCGTAAAGGTGGCCGCCCCGTTTGACGTTTATGCAATGCCGTTATTTCTTGAGACTGTATTTCGAGTAGTTCTTTGCCAGGCCGCCTTCGGCTGTTTCACGGTAGAGGCTTGGCATGTCAAGACCGGTTTCGTTCATAACCTTTACTACCTTGTCGTAGTTTACCATATGGGTGCCGTCCGACATGGCTGCGTAAAGGTTGGCATCCAAAGCACGTGCCGCAGCTACGGCATTGCGCTCGATACAAGGTATCTGTACAAGTCCGCATACGGGGTCGCATGTAAGTCCGAGGAAATGTTCAAGAGCCATTTCGGCTGCGTATTCTATTTGTGACGGGGTTCCTCCAAACAATTGGCAGGCAGCGGCTGCCGCCATTGCACATGCAACTCCGACCTCGCCCTGACAGCCGACCTCTGCACCCGATATTGATGCGTTGGCTTTGGCAATGTTGCCGAACAGCCCGGCCGTGGCAAGAGCATGCAGTACGCGTATGGGTAGTGTGTGGCGGCTTGTGGCTATGTGGTATAGTACTGCCGGAACTACTCCACTGGAGCCGCACGTCGGAGCCGTTACCACTATTCCTCCTGCAGCATTCTCTTCCGAAGTGGCCAGAGCGTAGGCATACAGTTTGGCACGGCTGCTCAAGGAATCGTTGTAGCTTTTGGCTTTTACCATGTATGTGCTTGCCTTGCGACGCACTTTAAGGCCGCCTGGCAGGACGCCTTCGTTGTTTATGCCGCGTTCTATTGTCTTGCACATGGAGTCCCATATCTCGGCAAGGTAATCCCATATATCCGTGCCTTCGTAGTCTTCCACATATTCCCAAAAGGTTTTGCCTTCGTCATAGCACCATTTCTGTATCTCTGCTATGGTGGTGAGGGGGTAGATGTCCGTTGGCTTGGTCTGTTCTGTCGTTTCGTTGGCCAATGCTCCTCCACCTACGCTGAATATTGTCCATTTTTCTTCCGCTTTGCCGTTGCGGAAGGCTTCGAACAGCATACCATTCGGGTGGAACGGAAGTACCACATCAGGTTTCCATACTATTTCGGCCGGGGCTACGGGCTGTAGTACAGACAGTATGGCCGTATCGGTAAGGTGACCTTTGCCGGTAGCTGCCAATGCACCGTAGAGTGTCACCCTGAACCTGTCGGCATCGGTGTGACGTGCCAAAAATTGTTCGGCGGCTTTTTTAGGACCTACGGTGTGGCTGCTCGAAGGACCATTGCATATTTTGAAAAGTTCTCTTATCGATTCCATGCTGTCAGTTTGTGGCGTTTCGGGAACAAAGATAAACTGTTTTCCGATGCATGACATTATATGAAACGTGTTTTATGGTGTAACTGAATGTCGATTTTATATTGTCAACTCTGTTTTTTTATACATGTTGCTGTGCGATGCGTATTTTTCAACATACGGTACAATGGTAAAGCAGACAGACTGTTCCGGTATTATTATTTTTGGTTGTCCTCTTGTATTGCTGAAAAAAAATTTGCAAATTTGTCAAGTTGTTTTAAATTTTTATTATACAGCAACATACGAACTCATATAACAAGTAAAAATTATGGAATTACCATTCGCAGAATCTTGGAAAATCAAAATGGTTGAGCCTATCCGCAAGAGTACCCGTGAGGAACGTGAACAGTGGATTAAGGAAGCCAATTACAATGTATTTCAGCTCAAGGCAGAGCAGGTTTACATCGACCTTATTACCGATTCCGGTACGGGTGCAATGAGTGACCGCCAGTGGGCAGGAATGATGCTCGGCGATGAAAGCTATGCCGGTGCCACATCTTTCTTCAAGCTCAAGGAGATGATTACCAAGCTGACCGGTTTCGAATACGTTATCCCGACCCACCAGGGTCGTGCTGCTGAAAACGTATTGTTCTCCTACCTTGTTAAGGAAGGTGACATCGTTCCCGGCAACTCGCATTTCGATACTACCAAGGGTCACATCGAGGGCCGTCACGCTATCGCACTCGACTGCACAATAGACGAAGCGAAGGATACCCAGCTCGAAATACCGTTCAAGGGTAACGTTGACCCGAAGAAACTCGAGAAGGCTCTTGCAGAACACGCTGACAAGATACCGTTCATTATCGTTACCATTACAAACAATACCGCCGGTGGTCAGCCTGTATCGATGCAGAACCTGCGTGAAGTTCGTGCAATAGCTGACAAGTACAAAAAACCCGTGTTGTTTGACTCTGCACGTTTTGCCGAGAACGCATACTTCATCAAGACACGCGAGAAAGGGTACGAGAATAAGACAATCAAGGAAATCGTTCGAGAAATGTTCGACCTTGCAGACGGTATGACCATGAGTGCCAAGAAGGACGCCATAGTGAATATGGGCGGTTTCATCGCTACCCGCAGGGAAGACTGGTACGAGGGTGCAAAGGGTTACTGCGTACAGTTCGAAGGTTACCTCACTTACGGAGGTATGAACGGCCGTGACATGAACGCCCTTGCAATCGGTCTTGACGAGAACACCGAGTTCGACAACCTCGAAACACGTATCAAACAGGTAGAATACCTCGCAAAGCGTCTCGACGAATTCGGTATACCTTACCAGCGTCCTGCAGGTGGTCACGCTATCTTCGTTGACGCCTCCAAGATACTTACCAATGTTCCGAAGGAAGAGTTTCCTGCTCAGACCCTGACCGTAGAACTTTACCTCGAAGCAGGTATCCGTGGTTGCGAAATCGGCTACATACTTGCAGACCGTGACCCGGTAACCCGTCAGAACCGTTTCGGTGGTCTTGACCTGCTTCGTCTGGCTATCCCGCGCCGTGTATACACCAATAACCACATGGATGTGATTGCGGTAGCACTCAAGAATGTATTCGACCGCAGGGAGCAGATTAACCACGGTGTGGAAATTGTTTGGGAAGCGCCGCTCATGCGTCACTTCACAGTGAAACTCAGGCCTATTCAGAAATAATAGGTTTAGATTTAATTATCGGAATACCGGACAGGCCAAACCTGTCCGGTATTTTTTTGTGTTTCTCGATGTTTTGTCCTACCGCAGGAATTGTCATTGCATCGTGTCGGTATATGGGTGCGTCGGGTAAGGTGTGCTGAATGTTTATGAAAAAATATCTGTTATAATATATATTATTGCAATTGTTTAAATTTATGTGTATCTTTAGGCAAAACCTAATAGGCCTTTAGGAATAATGTTTAACATAAACCTTTAAATCTATGAGAAGAGTTAGTATTAAAATGTTGCTCCCGTTGGTTGCGGTTGCATTTTCTGCAATTGCATGTCAGAACGAAGGACAACAGGTGCCTCCACCGCAGAAGGTGACGATTGAGGCTTCGACAGGAGTTCTGACCCGTACAAGTCTCGGTAACGATGGTGCCGTATTGTGGAGTGAGGGGGATTATATCGAGCTTAACAATACTGCCGATATGTCGGGCGAAAACTATAGTAGATTCGATCTCGTATCCGGCGCAGGCAGCAGCGTGGCATCGTTTGAGGGCGTTATGCCCGCAGGAGATGTGCTGATAGGCTTGTATGGCATGAATTGCTATCCGTTCTATGGAAATGGGGAGAATAATGTTGTAGGTATCAAACTCGAACCTGTACAGCCCTTCATGGATGCTTCGTTTGCATCACGCTATAATCCCATGCTTGCATATTATGAGCCGGCGCAGGGCAACGACATAATGTTCCGTAACGTATGCGGTCTTGTGGAGTTTCAGATAACCGGTACGGGAACTTTGGCTGAACTTCGGGTTTCGTGCGGCGACAAGGTTATGGCCGGTATAATGCAGGTAGCCGTTGAACCGTCTTCCATGAATATTGTTGATGTCGTTGACGAGCCGAGTGCTGCAGTGACTGTAACAGGTATAAATGCTCCGTTGTCAGAAAGTACGCCCGTATCGGTATATTGTGTCCTTATGCCGGGCACTTACGAGGACCTGAATGTAACCATGACTGATACTGAAGGCAATACGGTTACGCGGACTGCAACGGAAGCGGTTACGGTAGAAAGGTCTGTGGTGACACCTGTTGAGGGTCTTGTGTTTGACAATGTTGTCGGTCCTGCTCTTGCAATCAATGTTGATGAGGAGCATTCAGATTGCTTCTGGACTTCTGTGGCCTTCGAACTGACGGGCAATCAAGAGGCGGACAGTTTTGTATTCATTCATGACTCAAAGGAAAATATTGATGCTTTTTTTGCTCAGACAGGTGACCCTGTTCAGGCACTTCTGGAATACGGTTCCCCTAATGAAGGAAATTTTGCTTTGAAACTGGCTGCAATTCCCGATACCTATATGTCAATTGTGGCACTGGCCTTGAATGGTGGGCAGCCTGTCGGCAATGTGGTCCGATATGACTTTATGACTCCGTCGTGGACGATAGACGAAACCTTGAATGTGACGACCACCATTGATGTAATTGATGGGGTGGCCAATGTGACAGTTAACATTTCCGGCAATGCCACCAAACTTTATTCAGGAGTTTGGGCAGGAGGTATACTCGATGGTTTAAGTGAGGAACAGATTGCCGGTCAGTTGACTATGATGCCTAGTGTGGATGTAGCAGGGACCAATACATATTCATTTAATGTCGAAGAAATTCCCGAAGGTATCGAATTGGATGCTTTTGCAATGGCGCAAGGCGAGAACGGCTATAGTCATGTGTCCACTGATACCGTATATGTGCCCATTACACCCGGCGAAGACACTGCAGAGTACAGGCGTTTTATAGGCACGTGGATGGCTGAAGGCCTTGACAGCATGGCCGGTTCTGACATATCTTTCAATATAACTGTAGAGGAGGATGTTGTAGGCAAGACTTACAGGGTATCCGGTTTGGCAAATATGGTAGAGCCTGGAACATTCGACGATACGATTATAGCAAAATTCGACGGTACCAATATATGTTTTGATTTTGGCAGTGCTGCCGCAGGTCTGTATAACGGCAAAGAAGTAATTATCAGACCTCAGGCTTTTGATTCGGAGACCTCTCAAATGATAGTATTGTCGCAGTATATTGGCACATATGCTGACGGAATGGTCTATTTCGGAGGTGCGGAATGCGGTTATGACATGGTCGATGTAGATGTGCAATACCTCTTAGCTTCATGCTTCGATATGGTTTGGCATGCCAATTCGTCTACATCGGGCAGTGGCGCAGTGACCGAAGGGTTTATCTATTCAGAGCCTCTCTCTCCGGAATGGAAATAACCTGTAGTATCGGTTGGTGATAGGCGGCAGTGCATATGATGTACTGCCGCCTGTTCTTTATATTTACGGAGCGATTTTGGATGTCAGTTGCTATCTTTGCGCCGTTATGTCGGATAAAGTGATATTGCCGACAGATGGTTAAACCGGAATTGGAGTGAATATATGAATATGACAACTTCTGTATCGAAACGTTGGATGGCATTGATAGGATTGACATTTGCCGTGTTCGTGTTTAATATGTCGGAATTCATGCCAATAGGCCTGCTGTCTGGTATAGCGGCCGACCTTGATGTAACTGAAGCCAGGGCAGGCATGCTTATATCGGTTTATGCGTGGGTAGTGGCATTATTGTCGCTACCGCTGATGATGCTTGTGTCCGGTATGGAGTTCAGAAAGTTGTTGTTCTGTACAGTCACCCTTTTTATAGTCAGCCATGTGTTGTCGGCAATGTCGCACAGCTATACGGCGTTGATGCTGTCTCGCATGGGAGTGGCCTGCGCACATGCGGTGTTTTGGTCTATAGCATCGCCTTTGGCTGTGCGCATAGCGCCTGAAGGACGTACTTCGCTTGCTTTGAGCATGATTGTGGCGGGTACATCCATAGCGATGATTGCCGGACTTCCTGTGGGACGCATAATAGGCCTCTATATGGGATGGCGTGCGTCGTTTCTGTGCATAGCGATACTCTCCGCTGCAATCCTGGCGTATCTCGCATTTGTATTTCCAAAGGTGCCGTCCGACGGCTCGTTTTCTGTCAAGGAATTGCCGACGATATTCAAAAATCCGGTACTCGTCGGTATTTACATTCTGACGTTTGTTATTGTTACGGGTCATTACACCGCTTACAGCTACATAGAGCCGTTCATGATACAGATAGCCGGTATGAATGATGACTGGACAACATTTACTCTGACGGCTTTCGGTATTGCCGGTATATTGGGCAGCATGTTGTTTTCGCGTTACTATACAACAAAGCAGAATACTTTTATCCGCACGGCACTTGCAGGTGTAGCGGTGTTCCTGCTGTTGCTGCATATCGCAGCGATCAATCCATATCTGGTGTTGCTGGTTTGCGTGCTGTGGGGTATCGGTATGACATCATTCAATGTTGCGTTCCAGGCCGAGACAATCAAGGCTGCTCCGCATGCCACAGCAATAGCCATGTCGCTGTTTTCCGGAATATACAATCTCGGTATAGGATGCGGCGCATTGGCCGGTGGGGCCGTATGTACTTATTTGTCATTGACCGATATAGGGTATGTCGGCGGTGCGTTTGCCGTTGCCGCGTGTGTATTTTGCTTCGTCAGGCTGTTGCCGTTGCTGAATGGCAAGCGCTGACATTTTACGTATTACATTTTGTCTTGTGGCTGTGTTGCTGTTCCTGCAGCATCATTGTCTCTTTCATTGCGTCGCGACATCTCTTCCGAAATGCGTCGTCGGCGTTCTGCAGCATTGGCACGGCGGCGCTCTATGCGGCTCATCGGTTGCTCTACAGGCTCGACAGCTTCATCGGCAATTGTGCTGCCTTGTGCAGCGTCAGCCTCTTTTTGCGCCATTTTCTCTTCATGTTTGCGTTTCCGTGCTGCCTTGCGTGCTTTCGATTGCTGTATTATATCTGAAAACACGTTGAAGTCCTCGCGGTAGTATACACCTACACCATTCTCCTGCAAACCCTGGTTTTCATCGTAACGGTTAATGGTGCGTGTGAAACCTTTCAGAAGAATGTTGCCCGTCGGTGTGACAGCCCAAGTTATGGAGGCATCGCCTGACAGACTTGAGTTATTGGCCCTCATGCTGTTATCGGCATTATAGTTGCCTTCTACTTCGAGTATTAGACGGTTGTTTCCTCCGATGTTGTACGAAAATCCGAAATCGACTTCGTCTGACGATGTCTTGTCCTGCGGTCGGTAATTGAGGTTTATGTTCAGGTTGTCATTCGATATGAGATTTGTTACCTGACTGGTCAGGAAATTGAGACCCAAAGACGCTCCGGCAGACGATGCATCGTTTTCGGCATCGGTATTGCTGTTCGGAGCGAAAGAACCGAGGCCTACGAGAAACATGAAGTTAAGTGCCCTGTCTTCATTGGATGCCAATGCTCCGCTTAGGACATTTTGGATATCGGTATCGGCCGACGGTATGCGTATGTCGAATGACAGGTTAGGTTGTTTTAGGCTTTCACTTATGTTGGCTATGCATTCTACCGGTATTCGCGTGTTGGTGTTGATGCCGGTACCTTCTAGCGAAGATGCAAGCGGCTGGAGGGAAGCCCTCAATTTGTATATGGCTTCAATATTTAGCAGGGCATCGAGCGGAGAGCCATTGAACTGTATGGTGCCTCCCGACTGGAGTGAGAACTTTTTGTTGTTGATGATTGGCTGCAGGTTGAAAAGAAAATCTCCTTCGGCAATTTCGTATGTGCCGAATATGGATGTGTCTCCGGTATTTGGATTGAGCAGTACGTCGAGCGATGCCGACCCGCGCGCATTCAGGGCCATATCGGAGTTTGGGTCAATGATGATGGAAAGAAGCAGGCCGGGGTTGATGTTCAGTGAAACGTTGAGTGTCATATCGGTCTGTTCCTTAAACTTGGTATGCTCCTTAAGGGCCTGTTCGTATTGCTGTTTCTTTTGTTCGAGCACACTTGTCGGCCTGTTGTCGATATTACTGCCGCTTTCGAATACAATCCATTCGGCTGTACTTATGTTGGACTTGTCCGACAGCGGGATGTACAGGGCTGAATTGGGACGTGTGTTGATTGCAACGTCAACAACAATGCCCTGCTTGCTGCCATGGGCATTTATGCCACCCGAGACGTATACCTTTCCGTAGAACTTCTGATTGTCTTTGGCGGTGGTGTTGATAGCCATGATGTTGTCTGGAACAAGTTTGGCCGAGTACCTGATGTTGCCGAAGTTGCTTATGTCGGCATATGCTTCGAGTGACGCATTGTTGCCTTCGTTGTCGGTCAGTATGGTTTGTGGAATTGTCACTTTATCTCCATTAATATCTATGTCCAACAGAGGGGTAGTGTATGTGACGTTCGTAATGCCTATTGTTGTGGCAAGGTCCGATACCGATACGGTCCCGTTGAATTGCGGTCCTTTCTCGTCGCTTCTTATGTCCATGTAAAGCGACATGTTACCGACAACTGAATGTATCACATCTTTTGGCAGAAACGGGTTTATGGCTGCCAGCTGCATGTCGGAAATATCTATGGTAGCTATGTAGGAACCGGTGTTAGGACGGTAGAAACCACGTATTAGGCTTTTGCCGTCGGTCATGTTGATAAGTGATAATCCAGCGCGTTCGTTGGCAAAATCCCATGCACTGACAAGACGCAGTGACGGTGCGGTATATTCGTACATACTCAAACGGTTCATCATTATGTCGGCTATCATGACCGGTTCGTGCATACCTGAAATAAGTTCTGCCTTACCGTTCAAGCGTCCGTCAATCGTTTTGCCTGGTAATTTTAATATCGTATTGATGGGGCTGATGCTGAAATCGTTCAGTGTAAGACGCAGCGTGTCGGAAGGTGACTTGCCAATCATGCCGTCTATTTTCAGCAATTGCTCTTGGTTTGTGATGGAAAAATGTCTTATTGACAAACCTTCGGGAGAGTATTTTATAGTATCGGACGATAGGTTCCATGTTTGCGGACCGGTAGTCACATGCGATGCTGAATCTATATTGAATTGTATGCAAAGGACATTGTCGGCATTTCGAGACAATACTGTTTTTGCATTGAGCAAGGCATTGAGCTTCGAGGAACTGTTGCTCAACATGGCGCTCAACATTACAGTGTCGGTAGAAGCCTGTATGGATATGCTGTTGGACGGTAGAGAGAATTTAGGTGTGTATAAATCCTCTGTCATGAACGACATGTTGATTGCGTTTGGAATTGATGTGTTGTCGGCCAATAAACAGAGGCGGGTTGCAAAAAATCCCGAATACTCGATATAGTCGCTGTCTGCATTTACTGCAAATGTGCCGTTTATGGGGTTGAATGTTATATCGGCTTTTGTACCTTCGGCAATACTGAAGCCAGGTACGAATATTGCGGCAATGTTGTTTGCTTCCTTGACATTGATGTGCAGTTCGGAATGGCCGTATGTGTCGGGGGCTGCATCGTATTCCGGAGTCGGTTGCAGATGTTGCGGCTGTTTGTTGCCTGAAGCATCTAATGCCGGAAGATAAGCGTAAATGATTTTGCCCAAATAATCAAATATTTCCTGGTAACTTCTATCACTGGTGAACTCTATGTCGGCTACAGGTGATGTCATGGACATATATTTTTCGTCCTCACTGTTGCGTGCGGTGAGCAGTATGCTGTCGGCCTGTACGTTATCCGTAGAGGATTTGTAGGATAGCGACAGCAGTCGGGCCTCACCGTTGATGTTGTCGAGTTTTGAACCGCTGACAGCGGCCTGCAGTTGTCCGCTGGCCAACGAAACGCTGTCCTTATGATTGATACCGAGTGAATACATGTTGGCTCTTCGTAGGTTGGCAGACAGTGTGTAGGATGGAATTTCACTGTTCATGTCGACTGAACCCTTTGCCGAAAAAGCGAGTTTCGGATCTCCGGATATTATGTTTACGTTGGCTTTATTGTTTGCATAGGTTCCCGAGGCCGATATCTGTGTATAATGTTGACCATTGAAATCCATGAGAGGAACGAACAGATGGCCGTCGATATCCATGACTCCATTGTCAATGCGTCCTTCGGCACGTGCATTTGCTATGAATTTGCCTAATTTTTCATTGCCTGTGAGCCAACCGGCATCCAGACCGTTTATGGTCATGCTGCCGTTGAATTCGGTAACATTATCTTGAGGCAGTCCGCATGTTCCACGTACGGCTATGTTGCCGGCATTGGTGGCGAGAAATACGGTTGCCATCATATTTTCCATGGAGCCGTCTACGTTAGCTGACAGCGACAACGAGTCGACATGTGTTAATATGTCTCTTGCCGTTTTAGGCAGAGAGTCTTTCAGTACGGCATTTGCCATACGTTCGAGCGTTTGTCCTGAAGACAGGAATTTCTTTACGTTTACTTTGAATTCCGAATTAGCGAAGTCGGTGATGTCGGTAATGCCGGCTTGTATTTCCACGTTGGTATCATTTCCTGACATGAATTGCAGCGTGGTTGTGAAATCGTTTACAGGACCTGCAAAATCGACATTGACATTCTCCATGGTAAACGGATGTCCATGAAACAGAGACGGTATGAAATAGAATAAGGTTCCTGTCGAAACTGTGGATTTTTTCAATATTACCTCCAAACGGACATTATTCACAAAATCGGAGAAAGCCGTCCAATTGCCGCCATTGAGTCGGAGATGTGGCATGTGTAGTTCGGAGTCGGCCGTGATTATTCTTGTGTTGTCCATTGCAATCAGACCATCGCCTATTTGGAGTGTGCCTGTAGAGAGTTGCTTAACTGTAAAACCGCAGTGGTCGACAAACGACATCGAAAGGCCGTCGAATGTCAACTCACCGCCTTTAATTGTTAGTTTGGCGGTGTTGATATTAAGGCCGTTGAACATCATGTCGGCAAAATTCATGCCTTGCTCCGGTGGGGTCTTACCATCAGTGCGAAACATGAAACGCGAGTCCGATATGTGTATGTTGCGAATAATAATGGGAGAAGGATTGTCATTAGGGGCTTTATCGCTTCCGAGTTTTGCTATTACTGCCGCAATATTGATGTCGCCGCCTTCAGGGGTGTGTAAGTAGATTTTACCTTTGTCGTAAAAAACATTGTCGATAACTATCCGGTTGTTGAGCAGGGCTATTTTATTGATATTGGCACCGAGCCTGCCGGCATAAAGCATGGTGTCGCCCTGAAGGTCGGCAATATAAAAACCTTCGGCTGTCAACTTACTGAAACTGCGCAGACGTATATGGTCTATGTGGACTTGTGTTCCGAGTTTTTGCGACAGTATTGATGTCGCTTTGTGTACCGCAAAGTTCTGTATACCCTCCACATTCAGTAGAAGGGCTGCTATGAGTGGCAGGCAGAATATCGTGATGATAATCCACGACAGGACTTTTCCCGATATTTTTATAAATTTGCGCATCGGCATGTATGCTTTCCGGAGTTTGCAGATTAATTTGCAATTTTACTAAAATTTAGCCGATTTGCCATTTGTTTTTGGGCATAAATAAACTTCGGGACGGTTGTTATAAAAATTAAATTTGCAGGTTTTGGAAACATTATCCAAATCGGACATAGTCATTTTGGGCATAGAGTCCTCGTGTGACGATACCTCGGCCGCCGTGTTGCGTGGAACCGAGATGCTTTCAAATGTTATAGCCTCACAGGCTGTTCATATGCAGTACGGAGGGGTGATACCCGAACTTGCATCACGGGCTCATCAGCAGAATATTGTTCCTGTCGTCGATACTGCACTCAAGAATGCCGGTATGGAAATAGGCGATGTGGATGCTATAGCATTTACACGTGGTCCTGGTTTGCTCGGCTCATTGCTGGTAGGCGTGTCCTTTGCCAAAGGGCTGGCCGTAGCAAATAATATTCCGCTTGTGGAGGTAAACCATCTTCAAGGCCATATACTGTCGCATTTTATCGACATTCCAGGCACAGAAATACCACATCCTTCATTCCCATTTATGTGCCTGCTCGTATCAGGTGGACATACACAGATTGTGAAGGTAACGGCACCGCTCGAAATGGAAATAGTGGGTACTACGATAGACGATGCCGCGGGAGAGGCATTCGACAAGTGTGCTAAGGTTATGGGACTTCCTTATCCTGGCGGTCCAGTGATAGACAAACATGCGGCTGTCGGAGATGCTTCCCGTTTCAAATTTGCAAAACCGTCGGTAGCCGGATTCGATTACAGTTTCAGCGGCCTCAAAACATCGTTTCTGTATTTTCTGCGCGACAGAGTGAAAGAAGAACCTGATTTTATACAGAACAATATCGATGATCTTTGTGCGTCGCTTCAGAAAACCATTATAGATATACTGCTCGGCAAATTGGTAAAGGCAGCCAAGGAGTTTCATATTAAGGATATTGCTATAGGGGGTGGCGTATCGGCAAATTCTGGTCTGCGCAATGCTATTGAGGCCGAAGGCCGTAAGCGTGGTTGGAGAACGTTTCTGCCTCCGCTTAAGTTCACTACTGACAATGCGGCGATGATAGCCGTAACGGGATATTTTCACTATATGCGCGGCGAGTTTAGTCCGCTTTCGGTGGCGCCTGAAGCACGTATCGAAAATATGTTTTCAGAGAAATAATCTGGTAAGTGATAATGAAAAAGGGACATCGCCATCGATGTCCCTTTATTTGCGTTGCCTATAATTTTGATTATTCGGCATCGGTATCTTCTTCTTTCATGTTGTGGAATACGTTTACCACATCGTCATCTTCCTCGAGTTTGTCGATAAGTTTGTGTATCGACTGACGCTGTTCTTCTGTAACCTCCTTTGTGTCGGTAGGAATACGGATAAATTCACCGCTGGTGATTTCCATGTTGTGCCCTTCGAGGTAAGCCTGTATCTGACCGTACGACTCGAACGGACCGTAAATGTTAACCTGCTTTTCATCGTCAACAAATACTTCGTCAACTTCGAAATCTATGAGGTCGAGTTCGAGCTGGTCGAGGTCCATACCTTCCTTGTATGGTGTCTTGAATATGGCCTTGTGTTCGAACATGAAACTTACACTGCCGCTGTTGCCCAAGGTACCGCCCATCTTGTTGAAGTAGCTGCGCACATTGGCAACAGTGCGGGTGGGGTTGTCGGTTGCGGTTTCAACAAGGATTGCGATGCCGTGAGGCCCGTATCCTTCATATACCATTTCTTTGTAATCGCCCACATCGTTGGATATTGCACGTTTTATAGCGCGTTCGATGTTGTCTTTGGGCATATTCTCGGATTTGGCATTCTGTATCAGAAGCCTCAGTCGGATGTTGCTGGCGGGGTCGGGACCGGCCTGTTTTACGGCTACTTCGATAGCTTTTCCGATTTTCGTGAACGTGCGCGCCATATGTCCCCAGCGCTTGAGTTTCGCAGCTTTACGATATTCAAATGCCCTTCCCATAATTTATTGTAATCTTTATTTTTGAAGTTCTTTTTGAAGTCACAAAAGTATAACCTTTTCTATAAAAAGAAAAAAAAACAGCGTAATTTTGCGGAGTACAAGGAGTACAAACAGTAGATGGTTATGCAGGAAGAGATAGACAGGGTGGTGGAGGTGCTCCGCAGAGGCGGTATAATCCTTTATCCGACGGATACGGTATGGGGTATAGGATGCGATGCAACCAACGAGCAGGCTGTGGCGAAGATTTATGAACTGAAGCGTTCGGCGAACAAAAAGGGAATGATTGTGCTGGTCGATACAATCGACAATGTGGCGCGTTATTTTCGTAAGGTACCTGCTGTGGCATGGGATTTGTTTGAATGTGCCGACAAACCATTGACTTTAATTCTCCCTGGTGCATCGGGTGTTGCTTCCAACCTTGTGCCGGAAGAAGGTACGCTTGCAGTGCGCGTACCCAATCATGAATTTTGCCGCAAATTGGTGCGTAGGCTTGGACGTCCGCTTGTATCGACATCGGCGAATATTTCAGGGGAGACAACCCCTGCAGCGTATAGTGAAATTACGGATGAGATACGGAATGGGGTTGACTATGTCGTTGCCCCTGAATATGAGGGCGATGCCACGCATAAGGCTTCTTCAATAATAATGCTCGGAGAAGATGGGGAAGTGAAAATAATAAGAGAATAGAAATGAGTAAGGTAGTAGAAAGTAAGATACAGATAAGGTTTGCTGATGCGGATTGTCTTAACCATATCAACAATGTAAATCTTCAGCATTATTTCGACATAGGGAAGATGGATTTTTATGAAAAGGTATTGGGAAAGCCTATTGGCCCTGGCTGCGACAGTCTTATACTCGTTTCCATACATTCTAATTTCTATCGTCAGAGCAGGCTCACGTCAAATCTTGTTGTACGTACATGGGTTGAAAAAGTAGGCAATACAAGTATTACTGTTTTTCAGCACCTTGTCGATTTGGCTGACGGCGGTGTCAATGCTGATTGCCGTTCGGTTGTGGTAGGTTATGATTTTGAAAAACAGGCAAAGTTTCAGCTGCCTGATGACTGGCGTTGTAAATTTCAGGAATATATACAGTAAATGAATATGTGCTATAACCAAAAAGGGAACGGTTACTCGCCGTTCCCTTTTTGGTTATAGCTTCGTTTATTCGGTTGCTTCGTGGTGAAATCCTGGAGCTGTGAGCGATATTTCGCCTCCGTCGGGAGCTATTAATTTGGCGCCTGTAGATGCAGGTGTTATGTGGCCTATTATGTCAATGCCTCCTATGCCGGCTATCTTGGATTGTAGCGTGACAGGGACAGTAAATAACAGTTCATGGTCGTCGCCTCCGTTCAAGGCTGCGACTACTGGATCAGCATGCAGTTCTTCAGCCATTTGGTGAGTTTCGCGCGCTATCGGGATACGCTCCATATAAAGCCTTACACCGCAACCGGAACTGTGGCATATCTGCAGCATGTCGGATGCGAGACCGTCGGACAGATCTATCATCGATGTAGGAACTACGCCTGCCTCGCGCAGCGACATGATAACATCAATTGGCGCGGTCGGTTTCAGTTGGCGGCGGAGCAGGTATTCGTAACCGCCGAACTGCGGCTGGGGTGAGTTGTTGCCGGCAAATGCGCGTTTTTCACGTTCGAGTAGGTGCAGTCCCATGTATGCTGCACCCAAATCTCCTGTGATGCAGACTATATCGTTTGTTTTTGCTCCTTTTCGGTAGACAATTTTATCTTTGTCGACACTTCCAACCACTGAAATTGATATTGCCAGGCCGTTGACGGAGGCTGTTGTGTCGCCACCTACGAGGTCGATGTCGTAGTCTTCGCAAGCGCTGCGGATACCTGCGTATAGTTCGTCCAGGTCTTCTACCGACAGTTTGGCCGATACACCGATGCATACTGTCAATTGTTCGGGAATGCCGTTCATGGCAAGTATGTCATTTATCCCGATGACAACAGCCTTGTAGCCGAGGTGCTTTAACGGGAAGTATACGAGATCGAAATTGATTCCCTCGAGGAGCATGTCAGACGAAAACAACATGTATTTGCTGCCGACATCAATTACTGCGGCATCATCGCCAGCTCCCATTGCAGTGGATGGGTTGCGCATCGGGAATTTTTCAGTTAGTCTTCTTATTAGTCCGAATTCGCCGAGTTCGGATATTTCAGTTCTTTTTTGCGCCATAGTTGAGGTGTAAATAATCAAGCATTTACGCAAGTGTCACAGACTTGCATTTATGTTACAACAAAATTATATTATTTTTTGGTTTGGTAGAAAAACTGTTTAAATTTGTCAACCGGTTCCGTACAGTTAAACGGACGGCATAATTTTATGATGAATATAGTTTTGTTCGGCCCTCCTGGGGCAGGTAAGGGTACCCAAGCGGCCAAACTGAGTGAAAAATACGGGTTCAATCATATTTCAACTGGTGAAATAATTCGTGACGAGATACGCCGCGAAACTCCGTTGGGCGTGCAGGTGAAGGAAATCATTGCAAAAGGACAGTTGGTTTCTGACGAACTCGTACTTGGTATAATAGAGGAATATCTCAACAATCATCGTGACAGTATAGGCAATATATTCGACGGTTTTCCGCGCACCACGCGTCAGGCTGAAGAGTTTGACGTTATGCTCAAGAAATACGGGGATGATGTTGATGTGATGATTGCGCTCGATGTGCCGGACGAGGAACTCGTTACGCGTCTTCGGCTGAGGGCGGAAGTCAGCGGACGTGCCGACGATGCTGACGAGAAAGTGATACGCAACCGTATCGATGTATATAAGGCGCAGACTGCCGTTGTGGCAGATTATTATGCGGAACAGGGCAAGTATGTTCCGGTTAACGGTCTCGGTGCGATAGATGAGATTTTCGGTCGTTTGTGTGATGCCGTTGAAGGACAGGGTCAGTAAGTGAATTTCCAATATGAAAACAGCCCGTCAATATGTATTGACGGGCTGTTTTCATATTGGAATGTTATCGTGCATTGTTCAGATAGGTGGCGAATATTTGCCAAAGCACGGCTCCCCCTGATACTGCCACATTGAGTGAATGTTTGGTACCGGCCTGCGGTATTTCTATTGCGCCGTTGCATGCATCGCATACATCCTGCGAAACTCCGTCTACCTCATTGCCGAATATAAGGGCGTAGCGTTTGTCGGACTGTATGGTGAAATTGTTCAGCATTGTGGCGCCTTCGGCCTGTTCAACGGCGAGTACTTCATAGCCTTCGTCGTGAAGCGAGCGGATGGCATCGAGAGTATTTGGAACATGTTGCCATGCGACTGTGTTCTCGGCTCCCAGAGCTGTCTTGTGTATTTCGCGTGCCGGCGGGGTGCCTGTGATACCACAAAGCAACAGACGTTCTACGGCAAAGGCATCGCATGTTCTGAAGAATGAGCCTACATTATTCATGCTTCTTACATTGTCGAGTACTACCGTTACAGGCATTTTATCCATCCGTGCAAACTCTTCCGCACTGGGGCGGTGCAGTTCTTCATTTGTCGTTTTCTTCATCGGCGCTTTATGTGTGGCCAAAATTGCTTATGCTCCTTGGTCGTTTTTGTGAAAATGTTAAATTTGTTCCCGCCTTATGAGCAGAACATTATTGTCGTGATGCCAAAATTAGGGAAAATAATCGTATGGGAATTTATGATGAGTCGCTGTTTTGATTATTAAGTGCTAAACTCGCAAAACTGCCAGTTTTAAGTCAATCTGACAGACGTGGACAAGTGGCTCGAATGGAAACGGTAAAGTGTTACGACTGTGGCAGTCGTAAGATAAAATGTATAACAATTAAATTAACGTATTTATGGGGAACAGTACACCGGCAATTTTTTGGTTGATACCGGCATCTGCCATTATTGCGCTGTTGTATGCCTGGTATTTCTTCAGGCAGATGAAACGGCAGGATGAAGGAACTCCTCGAATGAAGGAGATAGCAAGGTATGTGCGCGAAGGTGCCATGGCGTATTTGCGGCAGCAGTATAAGATTGTTGTGCTTGTCTTTATAGTGCTGGCATTGTTCTTTGCATGGCTTGCATTCGGACTTGGCGTGCAGAATGAGTGGGTGCCGTTTGCATTCCTGACAGGAGGTTTCTTCTCCGGATTAGCAGGCTACATAGGAATGAATACGGCTACATATGCGTCGTCGCGTACTGCACATGCAGCCGGACAGTCACTTAACCGCGGCCTTCAGGTTGCATTCCGCAGTGGTGCTGTTATGGGACTTGTGGTAGTGGGCCTCGGTCTTCTTGATGTGTCGTTATGGTATGTGGTACTCGACTATTTCGTAGATGTTGAAGGTTCGCAGAAACTTGTGGTTATGACAACCACAATGTTGACCTTTGGTATGGGCGCTTCGACACAGGCACTATTTGCACGTGTTGGCGGCGGTATATATACCAAGGCTGCCGATGTCGGTGCAGATCTCGTCGGTAAGGTGGAGGCTGGGATACCGGAAGATGACCCGCGCAATCCTGCGACAATAGCCGACAACGTTGGCGATAATGTAGGTGATGTGGCCGGTATGGGGGCCGACTTGTATGAAAGCTACTGCGGCTCCATACTTGCTACTGCCGCGCTCGGTTCGGCCGCCTTTGTCATGAACCCGGAGGTACAGGTACAGGCCGTACTCGCTCCGATGCTCATAGCGGCGGTCGGTATCATACTTTCCGTAATAGGCATTTTTACAATTAGGACCCGTGAGGGGGCGACCATGAAACAACTGCTCCGCTCGTTGGGGTTCGGTGTCAACCTCAGTGCGGTGCTCATTGCCGTGGCTTCGTTTGCCATACTTTATCTGCTCCACATGCCGAACTGGGCATGGATAGCAGGGGCGGTAGTTGTAGGTTTGCTGGCTGGTGTCGTAATAGGACAGACCACAGAGTATTATACCTCGCACTCCTACAAGCCTACACGCAAGATTGCTGCAAGTTCAGAAACAGGACCGGCTACTGTCATAATATCGGGTATAGGCATGGGTATGATATCTACTGCAATACCTGTGGTGACAATCTGTGTGGCAATAGTATTGTCGTATTTGTGTGCCATACGTTTCGACGTGGCTAATATGCTGACCGGCGGCAATCTTCAGATTGGCCTGTATGGTATAGCCATAGCTGCAGTCGGAATGCTGTCGACATTGGGCATAACGCTTGCAACCGATGCCTATGGTCCGATTGCCGATAATGCTGGCGGTAATGCGCAAATGTCGGGTTTAGGCAATGAGGTGCGTAAACGTACCGATGCACTCGATGCGCTGGGCAACACTACGGCGGCAACAGGCAAGGGGTTCGCGATAGGTTCGGCCGCGTTAACTGCATTGGCACTGTTGGCATCATACATAGAGGAAATAAGGATAGGTTTCGGTCATCTTGGCCGTGAGACTTTCGAACTTTCCAACGGTGAAGTGGTGAGGATTGCTGATGCAACGATACCAGATTTCATGGACTATTTCCAGGTCAACATGATGAACCCGCAGGTACTTGTCGGCGTATTTGTCGGTGCGATGATGGCATTCCTCTTCTGTGGTCTTACAATGAATGCAGTGGGGCGTGCGGCACAAAGCATGGTGAATGAGGTACGGCGTCAGTTCCGTGAAATCAAAGGCATACTCACAGGTGATGCCACACCTGATTATGCGCGCTGTGTAGCCATATCGACTAAGGGAGCGCAAAGGGAAATGGTATTCCCTTCGTTGCTGGCGATAGTCGTCCCGATACTTATGGGGTTGATATTTGGTGTAGCAGGTGTTATAGGCTTGCTGGTCGGTGCCCTCGGAGCAGGTTTCGTGTTGGCCATATTCATGGCCAATTCAGGAGGTGCATGGGACAATGCCAAAAAGTATGTAGAGGAAGGTAATATGGGCGGTAAAGGTTCGGAAGCCCATAAAGCTACTGTTGTGGGCGATACTGTAGGTGATCCTTTCAAGGATACATCGGGCCCGTCACTCAACATACTTATCAAGTTGATGAGCATGGTCTCTATAGTAATGGCCGGACTGACTGTTGCATACAGTCTGTTTTAGAATGTTGAGTCTTTTGTCATATGCCGGAAAGAGAAATCTTTCCGGCATTTTTTGTATTTTTACCAAATTTATATGCCCGCGGAGGCGGAGTGGTATAATATCTAAAACGGATTTGTTATGTACGAAAAACAGCTGGAGGCAATAGGCCGTTTGTTGGAGGTTATGGATACGTTGCGTGAGAAGTGTCCGTGGGACAGGGAACAGACTTTCGAGTCGCTGCGCAACAATACTATCGAGGAAACATTTGAACTTACGGATGCCATTACTGATGGTGACATGGATGGAATTCGGGAAGAACTCGGTGATCTGCTGCTGCATATAGTATTCTATTCTCGTATGGCCGCGGAACAGGGGCGTTTCGATATAGGCGATGTGGCCAATGCCTTGTGCGACAAACTGATTTATCGCCATCCGCATGTTTATGGTACGGTCGAGGCCGATACGGCAGGTGAGGTGATACACAACTGGGAAGAGCTTAAACTTGCCGAAAAGCGCAAAAAGGACCGTAAGGCGCGTAAAGGTGTGTTGTCGGGTGTGCCGCGTAGTCTGCCTGCAATGGTTAAGGCGTTCCGTATAGGTCAGAAGGCTGCCGCCACAGGTTTCGACTGGGAAAAGCGTGAAGATGTGTGGTGTAAGATACAGGAGGAGACGGCTGAACTGCAGCGTGAAATAGGTGCTATGAACCATAATCGTATGGAGGAGGAACTTGGCGACCTGTTGTTTGCAATTGTAAATATGGCACGATTGTACGGTATAGATCCGGAGAATGCCCTTGAAAGAAGCAATAAAAAATTTATCCGTCGCTTCGAATATATAGAGAAAAAGGCTGACGAAAAGGCAGAGGAGTTGACGAAAATGCCGCTCGACGAAATGGAAAGTTACTGGCAGGAGGCTAAAAAGCAGGGATTGTAAACAGACGAAGTTATGGCATTGATAAAGGAAGTAAGGGGGCATACCCCAAAAGTAGGCGAGGGAACATTCCTTGCCGAAACGGCCGTATTGCTGGGTGATGTTACCATAGGACGTGATTGCAGTATTTGGTATGGAGCCGTATTGCGTGGTGATGTAAACAGCATTACTATAGGTGACCGTACCAACATTCAGGACGGAGTGGTGCTGCATACAATTTACGATGGAGCAAAACATCCATCGCAGGTTAAGATAGGCGACGATGTGTCTGTCGGCCATAATGCGATTATACACGGCGGTGTGATAGAGGACGGTTGCCTGATAGGTATGGGGGCGACAATACTCGATAATGCCGTGGTCGAGAGCGGCTGCATAGTGGCAGCCAATGCATTGGTACTTTCAGGCAGCCGTCTGGAAGCTGGCGGCGTGTATGCCGGTGTACCAGCCAAAAGGGTAAAGGAAGTAACGCCGGAACAGAAGGAGGAAATCATAAAGCGTACGGCCAATGATTACATGATGTATGCATCGTGGTACAATGACGGGCAGTAATGCTTTTGGACAGCATTGATATGCGGTGCTCGTAATGCCTGTATTTGCTGTTCAACCGCGTGTTTGGCCGTTTCGCCTTGCAATGGGGTGCGTGTCGCGTATGGGCTCTTATATTTGTAATGCCCTATATAAGTAAACGGACTTGCCGATAGTATATGTTGAAGAATAAAATACCTGCAGGGGGAGTATTGGTGAATGTGCTTATCGCCGTATTGGTAAGCTTGGTTGTCAATTTTTCCTATTTCATTTTCATGATAATGCACAGCACCACGCAGGTGCGTCCGCATGTCGGTCCCGAAGGTGACGGTCTGTTTGTGGTAATGGAGGTAGTTTATTATGCCGTATCGGCATTCATACTTCTTACGGTCTTTACATACAATATGTCGGATAGTGGCACGTACGTTTTTTGGAAACGTTTGCTTATTGCCGTGGTTATATCGGTGGCACTGTATTTCGTGGCACCATACATGACACGTTACGGTGATGTCAAGATGCTGTTTTTAGGCAGGCGTGTCCTTAATCCGATGATACTGCTCAAATGCTCCTTTACGCTGGTAGTTGTGACCCTTTATGGCAAAATATACGAACTTATAAGACAGGGGCACAAGATTAGCGTTGAAAATGAAAAACTGAAGACAGAAAACCTGAGATCGAAATACGATGTGCTGATGAGCCAGATGAATCCGCACTTTTTCTTCAACTCGCTCAATTCGCTTGCAATGCTGGTGCGTGAAAACAAGAACGAAACAGCTCTTGTATATATCGACCGTCTGTCTGATACGTTCCGGTATATTATTCGATCAGGTCACAGCAGTATGGTGACACTGCGTGATGAGATTGATTTTCTTGATGCATACAGCTATTTGCTGGAGTTGAGGTATGCAGGCAAACTGTCCATAGAGACTGACATACCGGCCGAATATATGGGAATGAAACTGCCGTCGCTTACGCTTCAACCGTTGGTGGAGAATGCCGTTAAACACAATGCCATTACACGTGTACATCCGCTTGTGGTTAAAATTTATGTGGAGAACGACTGTCTTTGGGTAAGCAACATGTTGCAGCCGAAGATAGATGACATGGAAAAGGGCACTGGAATAGGATTGAAAAACATAGCGAGTCGTTACAGACTGCTTACCGATAAGGATATTGAGGTAATCAATGACGGCAAGACATTTACTGTCCGTTTGCCGCTTGCTGCCGCATGATTTTAAAAAAATGAGTGATGAGAGTGCTTGTCGTTGAGGATGAAACAGCTGCTGCGGTTAACCTCGTGTCTATGCTGAAGCGGCTGTTTCCGTATATGGAAGTAGTGGCACAGCTTGAAAGTGTGACTGATACGGTGGAGTGGTTCAAAAGTAATGAAGCTCCCGACTTGGTGTTTATGGATATACATCTTGCCGACGGTTCGGCATTCTCCATATTTGACAAAGCGGAGGTACATTGTCCTGTTGTGTTTACTACCGCATATGACCAATACGCATTGGAGGCTTTTCGTGTTAACAGCATAGATTATTTGCTCAAGCCAATAAAGGAAGGAGATTTGCAGCGTGCTGTCGACAAGCTTGTGCATCTGACAGGTACGAGTGCGGCGGACTATGCAAGGCGCGTTGATGAGATGGCACGGTTACAGCGCGGTGCTCAGGCTGTGCTGGTATACGTCAAGGACCGTATAAAACCACTGCGCGTGCAAGATATAGCGTATATATATTCGAGCAACGAGAAAGTGGAGATAGGAACATTGAATGGCGAGGTGCTGCCTTTCGACAAGACACTTGACCATATCATGGCGCAGTTGCCGACTGGTGACTTTTTTCGGGCCAACCGTCAGTTCATAATTTCCCGTGATGCGGTTGAAGATATTTCCGTATGGTTCGGGAGCAGACTGTCGGTAAATCTGACTGTCGCTGTTCCTGAAAAAATAGTGGTCAGCAAAGCCAAGGTCCCGGAATTTAAAAGGTGGATTTCCGGCATGGATTGACGACTGCATGTAAAGGTTGTGATTGATAAATACAAATTATACGGATGAAAAGATTTTTGTTTTTGCTGGTTTGTTCAATATGGCTTGCGGCCAGTTCTTATGCCGCATCGCCCGGACGTGTTGCGGGCAGAGTAATTGACCGTTCCAATGACGAGTGGTTGATTGGTGCAGTTGTTGAACTGGCACCCAAAAATGGCTCTGCATCTAAGAGTACCATGACGGATGTAGACGGCAGGTTTACAGTGCAATCGGTCCCTTACGGCGAGTATAGGGTGATGATTTCTTTTCTTGGTTATGCTACTGTCGAGAAGGAAATATCCGTAGCGTCTCCGGTGGTGGATTTGGGTACCATAGATATGAAGATGGACGATAACCAGATAGAGGCTGTAGTACTTGAGGTGCCGGCCATGCGTACATCGCAGAAGGGTGATACTGTGGTGTACAATGCCACGGCATTCAAGGTGGCGGCAGATGCCGATACAGAAAGCCTGATTGCCAAGATGCCGGGTATAATGATTGCAGCAGATGGTTCCGTGCAGGCACAGGGTGAAACGATACAGAAAGTATTCGTGGATGGTAAAGAGTTCTTCGGCGACGATGTAAGTACGGCGATAAAAAATCTTCCGGCTGATGTGGTGGAGAGTGTTGAGGTATTCAACAAGTTGAGCGACCAGGCCGAATTCACCGGTTTGGATGACGGTGAAGGATATAAGGCAATCAATATTACCACCTCTGAAGGGAAACGTCGCGGACAATTCGGTAAACTGTATGCTGCATATGGTTATCCGGATTATTATACTGCCGGCGGTAATGTCAATATCTTTGAAGGTGACAGCAGAATATCAATTATTGGTCTGTTCAACAATATCAATCAGCAGAATTTTTCGTTCGAAGATATTCTCGGCGTGGTTAATGCAGGAGGCAGGTCATCGAGCGGCGGTATGATGGCCGGTGGTGGCGGTCGTGGAGTAGGCGGTTTTCTGGTCAGACCGCAGGACGGTATCTCTACGGTACAGGCAGTCGGTATTAACTATATAGATACATGGGGCAAGCGTGACAATGTGGATGTTACGGCAAGCTACTTTTTCAACCACAGCAAGACACGCAATGAATACACTAATGAGATTTGGCAGGATCCTAACCAGTACAACTATGAAACGGGCCATTCGTTGTCCGAGAATTATAACCATCGTTTCGATGCTAAGATAGACTACGACATAAACGAAAATCAAAACCTTATGTTGCGTCCAAGATTTCGTTATCAGAGCTATTCGAGTACTGACTGGGCGCATACGGATATGGACAATACCGAAGGTGCTTTGATTGAGGCCATACAGAGTATCATAGGGAACGATGACAATACACGGTCTGGATACAGCGCCAGTTTGGATGCGTTTTATCGTGTCAAGCTAGGCAAGCCAGGAAGAACTCTCACCTTAAGGTTCGATGGAGATTATGACAAGGATAACGACCTTCAGATGATAGAGGAGGGATATTATTTTCCGCGTTATGTGGATGGCGCGCAGGCAGACTCGCTTGCAAACCAGCGTATCAATTCAAACTCGTATAGTTATGAGGTTGGAGGTGGTATTATATATACCGAACCGCTCAGTAAAAAATCGCAGTTGAATCTCGAGTATCGAATACAATACGAGTATTCCGATGCAAACAAGCGTACGTATCTTTGGGATCCGGTTTTGGCGTCAATGAATCCTGATTTCGATGAAGAATTGTCAACAATCAATAACAGTGGATACATTACTCAGCGAGTGGGACCTGGATACAGATATGCTGACGGCAAGACTAATTTCTCCGCAACGCTCATGTATCAGTACTCGGCATTGACGAACAATACCGAATATCCTATTACGCAGTCGCCGAATGTGCGTTATTCGTTCAATGACCTGGTGTACTCGGCAATGGCTAATGTGAATATCAATCCTCAAAATACGCTGCGTATTCATGCCCGTTCGAGAACTGACAACCCGTCAGTGTCAGAATTGCAGGATGTGCCCGATTTCTCAAACAATACGACGGTCGTAGGTGGTAATTCGTCGTTGAGACCTGCATACGTTAACAGGCTACACGCATTTTATATCAATTCCGATGTAGAACACGGGCGTACATTGTCAGTCATGATAGGAGCAGAATATACGGCTGATTATATAGGAGACTCGATAGTGACTTACAGTGCCGACCGTCCGTTCCAGATACCTAATTCGTCCAATATGTTGCAGCAGGGACAGCGATATTCGCGCTATGTAAACTTGGGCAGCAGTTGGTCGGTGTTCGGCGGTATAGGATATGGCTTGCCTGTAAAATTTCTCGGCAGCAATCTTAACTTCAATATAGGTGCCATGCTTGCACAGACTCCAAATGTAATGGACGGAGAGAAATATGTGCGTAATGAAAGCTATTTTAACGGTGGCGTTCAGTTGAGCAGTAACATAAGTGAAAACGTAGATTTCACATTGATGTACAATGGGAGCTACAATATCGCTTCATCGGTGATGAACGGTGTCAAATTGCAGGACAGGTTCGTCAACCATTATGCATCAGCCAGTCTTAAGTTTGTGATATGGAAAGGGATAACTTTGACAGCAAATGCTTCCTACAGTCAGTATGACGGTATTACTGATGACTATCATGAACAGTATTTGCTGTGCAATATATATCTTGGCAAAAAAATTTTCCGCAATCAGCTCGGTGAGATAAGTATTGGCGTGAATGACTTGTTCAATCAGAACAAGAGTTTCCGACGTACGGTATGGAGTTCGTACATACAGAACAGTACCAACCTTGCCATAGGCAGATATGTCGCTTTGCAGTTTGTGTACAACCTGCGTAATTTCGGAAAGAAGGCTTCGAGAGCATCCAGCGATTATGATAACTTCAATACCGGAGGCTCGAGTGTGGGTATTAGCCGTTCCGGCGGCAGACCAGGTCCTGGTGGTCCTCCTCCACATATGTAGTCAACAGCACAACGGCCTATGAGAACATGACTATATGGCAGTATCTAAGTGTTCTGTAGGTTTAGCATGATTATTGTAAAACATGGAGGTAAGTAAACAATATTGTAAATTTTAAAAAGTTTGAGCTATGGCAACATTAATCGAACAATTTCGCAGTCTTACACGCTATTGGTGGGCGACGCTTATTCTCGGCATAGCCGTATTTGCAGTTGGCATACTTGTATTGTCATTCCCGGGCGAAAGTTATATGAGCATGGCCATGTTGTTTGCAGTATTGATGCTCGTTTCCGGTATTGTCCAGACGGCGGCTGCATTCACTGAACGATACATGGTCGGAAGGGGATGGTCTGCAATCCTTGGTGTCTTCGATATGATTTTGGGTGTCATTCTGCTTTGCAGCCCCGGTATGTCTGCCATGATACTTCCGGTGCTTTTGGGGCTTTGGCTGATGTTCAGAGGCGTAAGCCTTATAGGCATAGCAAGCGAAATGAACCATTTCAATATTCCGGGCATGTGGTGGACTATCATTTTGGGGATACTGCTTGTGCTGTGCTCCCTTATGATATTCATTCACCCAATTTTCGGTTTCCAGGCAGTTGTTTTATGGGTTGGAGTATCTTTGTTGATGGCCGGTCTGGCCATTGCAGTGTTTGCATTCCAATTGCTTGGTATTAAAAAAAGAATGAAAAATATCGGTGCTTAGATTGATTTGAACAGTAATTTTATCGCGAGGCATGGAAATAACACCATGCCTCTTTTTATTGATTACCTGTTCTCTACTTCTCCTTTATAACGCCATAATTGCCAGCTGTTTACGATATTTTGCCAAATGACATATGCTGCAGGTGCTACGGAAGATAGCGGATCGAGCCAAGTCTGTGCCATCCATATGGCAAGCACGGTATTTTTTTGGCCTATCAACTGACCACCGGCTACCGTGTCGCCAAAACGTCGTCCGATGTAGCGCCCCAATGTAAATTGCAGCAGACATATCACCAGCGCTATGCCAGCAAGCATTATTTCTATCGAATAGTTTTCGCTCGGCTGGGCTATCAGAAACTCGACTGTACGTCCGAGTACCACCGTAAGGGAGGCAGCCCACAGCCAAAACGATATTATCTGTTTTTTACGGATTGCTTCATGCCACTTCGGAGCCAAATTTTCAAGCAGGATGGCGCAAACAAAAGGCATTATCAGCAGCGGAACCACTTTCCACAGAATAATTCCGACCGATTGGATGAACGACAGTTCAGGATGTGCACCTATTGCGGCAAAAGCTATTGGAGCTGCGATTGCTACTCCCATATTACTCATGAGGCAAAACGAAGCCATGGTGGCTACGTTTGCGCCGAGCATGCCACCTATGGTTGTGGCTGCCATGGCTGTTGGCACGAACGAACACATCATGCCTCCCTGTGCCAATAGCGGGTCAATGCTGTACAGGACTGCGTATATGGTTGTGCCAAGAATCATCTGAGCAGCTAGAAGAACCCAATGGAATGTACGGAACCGTACCTCATTCGATGAGATGCGACAGTAAGTTACAAACAGCATCGCAAAAATGAGATAAGGAGGCAGGAATGATAATTTATTGAAAAAGCCGTGGAATACGGCTCCTATTATCATTGCAAGGGGTAGGGCGATTGTACGTCGTTGTTGATGTGACATTGTTTATTGTTGTTTACTCCAGGGATACGGAGCCCGTCTAAATCATGGTAGAAAGCCCCGTATCTTTCCAGGATACTCACAAGACGTGTTTTATTTTTGTCTGAAATATATTTGCATAGGTACACCGGCAAAGTCCCAGTGTTCACGTATTTTGTTCTCAAGGAAACGTCTGTACGGTTCCTTTATGTATTGCGGCAGATTGACGAAGAACGCAAATACAGGTGTCGGGTTAGGCAGTTGTGTTGCATACTTGATGCGTATGTACTTGCCCTTTGTGGAAGGCGGGGGGGTAGTCTCTATTATGGGCAGGATATATTCGTTGAATTCCGATGTCGGTATCCTGCGAGCCCTCGAACGGTAAACCCTGATAGCGGTCTGCAGTACTTCGAGTATGCGCTGCTTGTCGGGCACGGAGGTGAAAATGATGGGCACGTCGTTGAATGGGGCAAGCTTGTTTTTCAACGCTTCGCGCCACTCCTTCATGGTGTTGTTGCCCTTCTCAATGAGGTCCCATTTGTTTATGACAATAACGCAGCCTTTCTTGTTGCGGATTATCAGGTTGAAGATGTTCATGTCCTGTGCCTCGATGCCCTGCGATGCATCGAGCATCAGTATGCAGACATCGGAACTTTCTATGGCACGGATTGAACGCATGACAGAGTAGAATTCCAGGTCTTCCGTTACCTTGCCTTTTTTACGCAGACCGGCTGTATCGATGAGATAGAAATCCATGCCATACTTGTTGTAACGTGTATGTACAGAGTCGCGCGTAGTGCCTGCTACAGGTGTGACGATATTGCGTTCCTGTCCAAGGAGAGCATTGGTCATGGACGATTTGCCGACATTGGGCCGACCTACTATCGTGATACGCGGCAATCCTTCTTCGTAGTCGCTTCTGGCGTCGTCCGGCAGGGCGGCAACAATGGCATCCATAAGGTCGCCTGTGCCGCTTCCGCTCATGGAGCTTATCGAATATGGCTCTCCGAGCCCGAGAGCATAGAATTCAGGAGTGCCGTATAATTGGTCGTTGTTGTCTACCTTGTTCACGACGAGAATGACTTTCTTGTCGGTACGGCGAAGGATATCAGCCATGAACATGTCAAGGTCGGTAATACCGGTGCTGACCTCGGTCATGAAAAGTATGACATCGGCCTCGTCTATGGCCAGCATTACCTGACGGCGTATTTCGTCTTCGAATATGTCGTCGCTGTTTACGGTGTATCCGCCGGTGTCAATGACTGAGAATTCGCGGCCATTCCAGTCCGTGCGACCGTAGTGACGGTCGCGTGTGGTTCCGGCAGTGGAGTCTACAATAGCTTGCCTCATGCCTACAAGCCTGTTGAACAAGGTGCTTTTGCCCACGTTGGGGCGTCCGACGATTGCTACTATGCTCATTGTGTATGATTTTTGTCGGCAAAGATACGGAGAATATGCCAAAATTCCGTATCGCTACCTATATCTTGTGGGTATATGTTACTGATATGGTTAAAAACAGGTAAATGTCGATTCGGGCATGCGAAAGAGGGCGTGTCGGTTGGTCGGGTGGCGAAAAAAGCTTATATTTGTAAAGTGTCACTAAAAGGATATATTATGAAGAAATTTACAGTGTTGGCGGTAGCCTTATTGATTTCAGTATCGGCAATGGCCGGTAATAATCTCCCGTTTATTTCGTTCGGTCTTAAGGCCGGTTATACTGCAAACCAGTCCAAATTGGATTATAGGGAACTTCTTAATGTGAAGAAAAATGCCAGCGGTTTTAATGCAGGTTTGGTGGCGCGTGTTGACTTTCCAGTGGTGCCTATATTCGTGCAGGGCGAACTTGTGTATGACTGGGGCAAGTATAATGACATGGAGTTGCCTATGTCAAGTACTCCGGTGTCGGTAACTACCAATAATTTGAGTGTTCCAGTGCTTGTCGGCGTGGGTATAGGTTCGTCGAACATCATTAAAATCAGGGCTAATTTGGGTCCGGTATTCAACCTTATGTCAACTGCCAAGTTTAAAAATGCACCGGAAGTGGCAGTAGCCGAGAATTTGTTCCGCAAGCCGACGGTAACATGGACTGCAGGTATCGGTGTTGACTTGTTCAATATCATGGTTGATGTGCGCTACAATGGTGTCTTCAAGAAGAAGGTTGTCAATGTGGCTGATATAGCCTCTGTCAATACTACTCCGACGAGTTGGACCGTAAGCATTGGTTACCTTTTCTAAGGAGATTTGCAAATGCCTGAAAAAATCATAACTCTCGAAGGCATAGAGCCAGTAGAATTTTATGGGGTCGCAAATTCCAACCTCCAAAGGATTTGCGACCTTTTTCCGAAACTTAAAATAGTGGCGCGCGGTTCCTTGATTAAGGCAATAGGCGATGATGCCGAACTTGTCAGGTTTGAGGACAAAATGAACTCGCTTTTGGCATATTCGGCCAAGTATGGACATATTTCTCCAGAGGTCGTAAGCCAGGTGTTTTCGGAAGGGCTGCGTAGTGCAGAGGAGGCACAGAACAAGGATATTATTGTATACGGTAATGGTGGGCTTATTGTCAAGGCACGTACTGAAAACCAGCACCGTTTGGTGTCGATGTACGGTGACAATGATTTGCTGTTTGCCGTCGGCCCTGCCGGAAGCGGCAAGACATATACGGCCATAGCCTTGGCTGTAAGGGCGCTTAAAAACAAAGAGGTTAAGCGCATTATCTTGACTCGTCCTGCTGTGGAGGCTGGAGAGAAGCTTGGCTTTCTCCCAGGGGACATGAAAGAGAAACTCGATCCGTATTTGCAGCCGTTGTATGATGCCTTGAACGATATGATACCTCCGGCAAAACTGCAGAAGTATGTTGATGAAGGTACCGTACAGATAGCGCCACTTGCGTATATGCGCGGCCGTACGCTTGACAATGCGTTTGTCATATTGGATGAAGCGCAGAACACGACGCTCTCGCAGTTGAAGATGTTCCTTACCCGTATGGGACGTAATGCCAAATTCATCGTTACAGGCGACATTACGCAGATAGACCTGCCGCGCCGTTCCGATTCAGGACTGGTGCGTGCCATGGAACTGCTCCGTGGTATCAAGGGAATAGGAATGGTTGAATTTGACAAGCGAGACATCATTCGTCATAGCCTGGTTAAGCATATTGTCAAAGCTTTCGAACAGGCAGGCGATGGTGGTGCGCCACAGAATGAGACTGCGGACAGGCAGTGACTAAAACAGGCAACAAACGACAATTTAAATAATTTGTTATGGACAAGGATTTTTCAAAACTGAAGCCGGAACTTTTGTGGAAAAGGTTCTCGGAAATATGTAGCATTCCCCATCCGTCTCATCATGAGGAGAAGATAAGGGAATATATAGTCAATTTTGCAAAGGAACACAAACTTGACTATACTGTTGATGAAGGGCCGAATGTCATCATTCGCAAGCCTGCCACTCCTGGCATGGAAGGCAGAAAGACGATAGTGCTTCAGGCGCATCTCGATATGGTACCACAGAAGAATTCCGACAAGGAATTTGATTTCGAAAAGGATCCAATTGAGGCTTATATAGATGGTGAGTGGGTTACCGCCAACGGCACTACGCTTGGCGCAGACAACGGTATCGGTGCATCGGCCATCCTTGCCGTGTTGGAAAGCAATGACATCAAGCACGGTCCTATTGAGGCTCTCTTCACTGCCACGGAAGAAACAGGCATGGACGGTGCATTCGCTCTCCGTGCAGGTGAACTCAAGGGAGATATTCTTGTTAACCTCGACTCTGAAACAGAAGGCGAACTGTATGTCGGTTGCGCAGGCGGTCTCGATGTCACAGCAACAATGAAATACGATACCGTAAAACTCGACAAGAATGAATTTACCGGTTACAGGCTCGAACTCAAGGGGCTGAAAGGCGGCCACTCCGGTATGGAAATAGTTCTTCAGAGAGGTAATGCCAATAAACTCTTGGTGCGTTTCATGCGCAACTTCCAGGAGAAACTCGGCATTATGCTGTGCGATATAGACGGCGGAGGTTTGCGAAATGCAATTCCTCGCGAAGCATTTGCTACGGTAGCCGTGATGAAGAAGAACGAGAAAGCGTTACTCGCTGCCGTGAGGAGGTTCGAGAAACTCTATATTAACGAATACAAAGGCATCGAAGACAGTATATCATTCAAGGCCATACCGGTTAAGACACCATCGAAAGCTATCAATTTCTTCGATCAGGCCAACCTTATTGATGCCGTATTCGCATGTCCTAACGGTGTAATGCGTATGAGCACTTCGATGCCTGGTCTGGTGCAGACATCGTCGAACCTTGCACGAGTGGTGTCCGAACGCGGATATTTTAAAATTATGTGCCTGCTCCGTAGCTCGGTCAACAGCGAAAAGGACGATCTCGCATTGATGATACGTACCGTCATGGAGTTGTCAGGGGCTACTGTAAAGCAGTCTGGTGCATACGATGGCTGGAATCCGAATATGGAGTCGCCGATACTCAAGACCATGAAGGAAAGCTACAACAAGCTTTTTGGCAGAGAACCAGATGTTATGGCTATACATGCAGGTCTTGAGTGCGGTATCATAGGAGGTAAATATCCGTCGATGGATATGATTTCCTGCGGCCCGACCATAAAGTATCCTCACTCTCCTGATGAAAAGGTGAACATTGCGTCGGTAGAGAAATTCTGGAAATTCCTCTGCTATACGCTTGAGAATGCACCTGTGAAATAATTTAGATGCAGGTGGAGGTCGCTGGACATACATCCGGACCGAAGTGGCTGGCGATAGTCAATCCCGTATCAGGTGATGGCATTACAGGCAGGGATTGGCCTTTCGTTGATATGCTGCTGCGTGAAGCCGGAATATGCTTCGAGCCGGTATTTACACGGTATAAATACCATGCCGTGGAGTTGACGGTCAAGGCTGTCAATGAAGGTTGCAGGCATATTATTGTTGTCGGAGGCGACCGCACATTATATGAGGTGGTGAACGGCCTGTATATTCAGCAGACTGTTTCACCGTTGGAGGTACTGCTCGGCATAATTCCTTCACCGCATGACAGAGGTGAAGGAATTGCTGGAGTACCTGAAGAATATCCCGATGCGGTGGCTGCCATCGCATCGGGATGTTTTTCTTTACGGCCGTTGGCCGTGGTGTCGTATGAAGAGGCAGGATACCGTCAGGAACGTTATATGGCGGTTAACGGATATGTCGGATTGGATGCCTGCATGGCACATCGTATCGGATTATTACGCGAGGAAGGCACACGTAATTATGTCAGCCGCAGGCTGGCGGCTGCACGATTGCTGGCTTCATGCAGGGCGATAGCAACAAATATATGTATTGACGGTCGCGAACTGAATAATATTTCTTTGTCAGGGGCACGTATCGGCCTGTGTCGCAGACAAGGGAGCGGTGAATGGATGTTGGAACTGTCGTTGTTGCGCCGTGTCAGCCGATCGTGGATTGTAAGGGTCCTGTTCAGCAGATGGGGCGAGGTGTTTGTCCAACGGATGTATCGGCGCGGACTTACCGAGTGTAGGTATGGTCGGAATATCACTATAAGTGCATCGCAACAGTTGGAAGTTGGAGCTGATGGGGACTCCATAGGTTATGCTCCTGTAACGTTCAGAATAATCGATGATGCGTTGAAAGTTGTGGTCAGATAGCTAAATCTGTTTTCCAGGCTGACAGTCACTTGCTTTCAAAGAGACAGAGGCAATCTGCCGGAGAAACATATTTGCTACTGAATTATTAAGGGATTTTATACGAACCATGTATTGCTTCGTATATATAATCAAATTATCAGATCATTACTCTAACAACCATGTCTGTTTATCGGTGCGGTCGTTACGGTTACAAGCAGTGATTATTTTTTGTTGCACAATAGTTTCTATGTGTCATTTTTCCATAATTTTGTGCCGCTTTAGAAGGAGTCGCCGAGAATTCTTGCAGCCCTCAAACAAGTTTGGATTCAGTTATGAATTGGATAATTCTGATTATTGCCGGCTTCTGTGAGGTTGGCTTTACGTATTGTCTCGGACGGGCAAAGTCTGTTGAAGGTCTTTCTTGGTGGGGATGGATGGCCGGATTTATTATGTTTACAATCGTAAGTATGGGATTGTTGGCAAAAGCCACGCAGAATTTGCCTCTAGGCACTGCCTATGCCGTATGGACTGGTATAGGGGCAGTTGGAACCGTTTTGGTAGGAATACTTGTTTTTCATGAGCCAGCAAGCTTTTGGCGCTTGTTTTTCATTTTCACACTTATCTCGTCAATTGTCGGACTTAAAATGGTATCATGTTTGTTATTGGCGTTATAAGCAAAACTCTAAAATATGATGTGGGGCAGTATTGACTGCTGTACTCTTTTTATTTGGTGACATATACTATACTGTAATAATTTATATGTGTATGATGAGATACGGTATAGTATATTACTTGGCATAAAGATAGGAGAGGAATTATACACTTATTTTTTGTTCGCCTTTTTTCTATCTTTCATAATAGCATCGTTATTCTCCAGCGCCCACTCTATCAATGCATTGACATGCGGAAGTAGAGAATGTGCCCGAGACGTAAGCGCATACTCGACCCTTGGAGGCACTTCGGGATATACGGTGCGGGTAACATAGCCGTCATCTTCCAATGTCCTCAAGGTAACCGTCAGCATCTTCTGCGATATGTCGGGAATTTCGCGCTGTAACTCTTTGAAGCGTACTTTTTCCTTGCCGGCCTTGTCCAGCGTATATATGACCAGAAGCGACCATTTGTCGCAGAGCCTGGCTAAGATATTCCGTATCGGGCAGTTTGGGAATACGGCATCTTCTATTGTTGTTCTATCCATAATATTATGTATTTCAAATTGCTATACAAAGGTAATCAAATTCCGTTCACGCTGCAACAAACTTTTTTTAAATATTTTTATCTGTAACCGGCTCATACACAATAATGGTTGCTCATACGTAAGTATGTGACATTCAGGTATCTACTTGCATGATTAAAAAACTCTTTCTTCTTTTGACGTATAAAAGAAACAAAGATACTTTTGGTAATTAAGGCGATTAAAAATTCATTAAAACAAAAAAACAATGAAAAAGGTATTATTTGTTTTGTTCAATCTCTTAACAATCACAGCTATGGCACAAACTAAAGGAAGTTTCGAGGTACATGATCTCGACAATTACAGACTGCACGTTTATTACACCAACGATGCTCTCGGCGACGCGAGCTACATCATCGAAGGCAAGGATGCACTTGTCACTATGGAACAGCCGCTGTTCAAGGACAACGTAGCCGAATTTGACTCCTATCTTTCTGAACTTGGCAAACCCGTAGAGAAGCGTATCACTGACTATCATGTGGGAGGAACCGGGAAACATGACGTGGTGATGGTTCAGGGCATGCCGGAATTTACCAAAGGCGAGATCTATGGCGGTATGATGAATGGTTTTGCCCAGGCATTCGGTGACGCTCTGACTGACATGCTTACTGGCAAGGCAACTGAGGTGGCATTCGGCACGACTCAGACATGGGCGGGAGTTGATTTCGAGTTCCGTAACGGAGCTACGACGGATTTTCCCGGCGCAAGCATCCTGATAGGAGGCAAGGCATATTACACCCACTGGACTCCTGCGAAGGCTCATGTCAGTCATCTGCAAATCTCTTCCTATGCCGCTATTGATGCGGAAATAGCAGAAGCGGAAAACTCATTGGCTTCGGGTGCGACGCTGTTCATCGGCGGACACGGCGGTGCGGCTACTCGCGATGCAGTAGAGTTCAAGATCGCCTATCTGAAAAAGATGAAGGAGCTGCTTGCGGCCAACGAAACGGCAGAGGCTTTCACGGATGCCATGAAACAGGCCTGGCCTGGACTTCCTGGAGAAGCCGGATTGGAAAATTTGAGCAAAGCCCTCTACAAATAAGGCATACTGAGTGATGACGCTTCGGGCAGTGAGTGCTTGAAGTCACACTGTCCGAAGCCTTTTTCAAACAACGGATAAACGGACTTCAATCATGGGAAAGGCATTTGATTTCTTAAGCAGCCATAAGGATGTGGCGTTTGCCACCGTGGAGCATGACAAACCCAAAATCCGGGTGTTCCAAATCATGAAACAGGAAGGGCATACCTTTTATTTCGCAACTTCTCCGCATAAGGAAGTGTACCGCCAACTGCAAGAAAACCCCAACATCGAGTTGCTCGCCATGGACGGCAATGTATCCGTGCGAGTGACAGGACATGCTGTGTTTGATGTATCGGATGATGTGGCCCGTGAAATCTACGCGGATAATCCGGTTCTGCCACGCCTGTACGAGCAATATACCGATTTGGCTTATTTTCGTCTACCTGTTGCCAAACTGGATTATTACGACCTGACCCCGACACCTCCCATTTTTGAGCATTTTGAGTATGAAGAATAGGATTAGCTATGGTACGTACTCTGACTTCGCATTTTACCTGCGAAACGGAAAGAGAGGTACTTAATACATCTGAAAGATAGCACCCATGATACGGGTATCTTGTTACTAAAGCTGGTTAGTCGGGAATTCAATCAGTGCAGGTATCAGATTGAGATAGCTAGGATGGCTATTGCAATTGCAATATATTGTTTTATCAACTGTTTATATTATGTTGTTTATCTGTTCATTTCCAATATTGGAAATGGATTGCCATCACTATCATATTCATTGCGTTTGAATACCTTAAATCCCATTCGTTCATAAAATATTTTAGCGTCCTGATTTTGTTCGTTAACATCAACAAACTTAACGTTTAATTTATCAAATGCTCGTTGTACGAGTTCTTTGCCCAATCCCTTTCTGAAATAGTCGGGATGGAGAAATAGCATTTCTATTTTCTCTTTTCCACCCCCATAAAGCCGACGGGCAATAATTTGTCTTGTACAATCCAGAGTGTTTTTATTTCACGCAAAGCACTTTCTGCATGTGGGGTTAGGCGGGCGATGTCCGGTTCAGTCAGGAAATGATGACTGGCACGTACAGATGCTTTCCATATTTCCAATAGTTTGCTTATTAAGGTCGAATCTCTTTTATTTTTCTCAAATGATTCAATGCGAAAATTATCTTGCATGATTTTATGCTTAATTATTTCAAATATTTCGATGCAAAGAAATATATTTTTGCAACATCAGAAAAATATAATGCGAACAGTACTTTCTTTTATGACAAAGTTATTGCATAACTTTGTTTCGACAATTAAGGCGATTTTTGTTCGGAATTTTTCTGCAGTTTAATGTCGAACCCCATAATCATTTGATTAAACACATCCTCTATATCTGTATAAAGTTAATGATTTATTGCAATTTGTTTATGCGCATGCAGCATATCCGAGGGTCAGCCATGATACATGTTGTCCATAATACTCACAAACCTCCTTATCTGTACCTAATTTGCACAAACAAACTCTGATTTATCGGCATATATTAACTTAATTATTAGAACAACCACAAGAATTTGCAGCTATCCTAATGCCTTATTGTGAGTTATCTAAGTTTAGTTCTCCGTAATCAGCTAGGACATTGCGTTAGGCTGCTTCGACCTGACTGCCGTGCCGCATCTTTCCTGTATAGGGATTTTATCATATGTGTAAACTCAGTAAACAGCGTTGACCATATTTGAAAATCCGTAATACTGTTCCATATTTTACTGGACAATTCCTCTCCGCCTGCTTGCAGATTGGGTGGCACCCCACACGTCGCCGAAATGTAAGTGGGGTATTAGGCTATTACCTTTATAATACTATATAAGCACTTTAATATTAGACTGTTACTATGGATGTAAAAATTTATTAGTAACAAATAAGTAACAAAAATCTATTGTTGTAAAAAAGTTTGTGGCTAAAGAAAAAAGGTGCTTAATTATAAAGCACCAACTATTCTGTGAATTGAGTGATTGTTTTTTTTAGGGTGGTATTTGTGATAAAAATAGCATGATTCATCTTATAGGTCCATATTTATTATTATCTTTGCGTATAACGCAAAGAAATTGAGAGAACAATGGCCGATATTAATAGATTAAAAGTTGTTTTAGTAGAGAAGAAGAGAACTAGTAAGTGGTTGGCTTCCGAGTTAAAGAAAGATCCTGCAACCGTATCTAAATGGTGTACGAATACTTCACAACCAGATTTACAGACTCTGACTAGGATTGCTTTTTTGTTAGGTGTTGAAGTCCGAGATTTGATTAATAAGAACGAGGATATCTATGAGAGCTCCGAAACAATTCAATAATATAACAGAACGTGTTATAGATGATTTGAAACAGGTATTGTCATCGGGCAATAGTCAAATCTCTATAGCGGCAGCCAGCTTTTCCATCTATGCTTATGAAGCCTTGAAGGAAGAACTGGAAAAGGTGGACTGTGTAAACTTTATTTTTACTTCACCGACATTCTATACGGATAAGTCCGAAAAGCAAAAAAGAGAATTCTATATTCCTAAATTAAATCGGGAAAGGAGTCTTTTCGGATCTGATTTTGAAATAAGGCTTCGAAACCAGCTTACTCAACGAGCCATAGCACGGGAATGTGCAGACTGGATTCGCAGAAAAGCACGATTCAAGACCAACATCACTCACGGCTCCATGAATACCTTCCTCAACATAAGGGAAGGTGAAGAAACCTATACTTATATGCCTTTTAACGAGTTTACCACTACCGAACTCGGGCTTGATAGAGGAAACAACATCTGCCCGATGGTGGTAGGTATGCCCGGTCATAGTTCTACAGATATGTTTCTGAAGAATTTTGCCGAGCTCTGGAAGGACAAAGAGAAGTTTCAGGATGTGACAGATAATGTTATAGAAAATATCGAAACCGTTTATAAGGAGAATGCACCAGCTTTTATCTATTTCATTACGTTATACAATATCTTCAATGAGTTTTTAGAAGACATCAGTGAGGATGTATTACCTAATGAAGCTACAGGATTCAAAAGTAGTGTTATATGGAATAAACTGTATAATTTCCAGCGTGATGCATCATTGGCAATCATAAACAAACTGGAAAAATACAACGGGTGTATTCTTGCTGATAGTGTGGGATTGGGAAAAACATTTACGGCTCTTTCAGTTATCAAGTATTACGAAAACCGAAACAGAAATGTATTGGTTCTTTGTCCCAAAAAGTTGAACGACAACTGGCAGACATTCCGCTCCAACTATAAAAATAATCCGGTATTGGCAGACCGTTTGCGTTATGACATTCTGTTTCATTCTGACCTGTCAAGGGATAAAGGTTTGAGTAATGGACTTGACTTGGAACGGGTGAACTGGGGAAATTATGATTTGATTGTAATAGATGAAAGCCATAATTTCCGCAATGGCGGTCGGTTTGATAATGAGGATGAAGATGATGATTTCAAGGAAAACCGTTATGCTCGGCTGATGAATAAAGTTATACGCAGTGGTGTAAAGACTAAAGTGCTTATGCTTTCCGCTACACCGGTAAACAACCGTTTCAGTGATTTGAAAAATCAGCTGCAACTTGCGTATGAAGGAAAGGCCGAGAATATAAATGATTTGCTTGATACCGGAAAGAGTATAGATAGTATTTTCAGAGATGCACAGACAGTTTATTCTAAATGGGCAAAATTGTCTCCGGAAAAGAGAACAACAGAGAAACTGGTAGATTCATTAAGTTATGATTTTTTCCAGTTGCTTGATGCAGTTACCATAGCCAGAAGCCGAAGCCATATCATCAAGTATTACAACACGAATGATGTGGGCAAATTTCCTGAACGTTTGTCACCAATATCACGCAGACCTAAGCTTACGGATTTGAACGATGCTATTACTTTTGCGGATATAGCAGAAATGCTTAACAGATTGAATCTTTCCATATATACACCTTCTTTGTTTATTTTTGAGAGTGAAAAAGGCAATTATGGTATAGATTATGAAGGCGAAGGACTTACTGTAGATGGCCGTGAAAAAGGTATTCGGAAATTGATGGCAATCAATCTGCTGAAGCGTCTGGAAAGTAGCGTGAACTCTTTCCGCCTGACTTTGACGAGAATACAAGATTTTATAAAAGAGTCCATTACGGCTATTGATAAATTTCAGGAGAGCGGTGCAGGAACAATAGACGTAACTGATTTTTCAGAAGATTTTGATACTGAAGATAGCGAGAACGATCCTTTTGTTGGTCGTAAATCAAAAATCAATCTCCGAGACATGGATTATGTGAGTTGGAGACGTGATTTGAAAGCTGATTTGGAGGTGCTGGAACTGCTGATTCTCATGCTGAAGGATATTACACCGGAACATGATACCAAGCTGCAACAGTTGGTAGCAGACTTGAAAAACAAGTTTGAACATCCAATCAATGGCAGCAATAAGAAAGTGCTGATATTTACAGCTTTTGCTGATACGGCAAATTACCTCTACGAACAGTTATCTGGAAGAATACTGGACGATTGCGGGCTGCATACGGCTCTGATAACAGGCAGTACAGAGGGAAAGTGTACTTTGCCGAAACTAAAGTGTACGTTCAATGACATACTGACCTACTTCTCTCCTATGTCAAAAGACCGGGATGCCATTCATCCGAATGATACAAGGGAAATAGACGTACTGATTGCAACCGACTGTATCAGTGAAGGACAGAACTTGCAGGACTGTGATTATCTGATCAACTACGATATACACTGGAATCCTGTACGCATTATTCAGCGTTTTGGTCGTATAGACCGTATCGGAAGCAAGAACGATGTGATTCAGTTGGTGAATTACTGGCCGGATATGGAACTGGATGATTACATCAAGCTGAAAGGTCGTGTAGAAAGTAGAATGAAGGCAACAGTCATTACCAGTACGGGTGATGATAACCTATTGTCTGCTAATGAAAAAGGCGATTTGGAATACCGTCGCAACCAGTTGAAGAAGTTGCAGAATGAAGTGGTAGATATTGAGGATATGGATACAGGTGTCAATATCATGGATTTGGGACTGAATGAGTTTCGTCTAGATTTATTGGCTAATCTGAAAGAGCATCCCAATATGGATTTGACACCGTTTGGTATGAGTGCGGTGGTCAATGCTTCCGAACTGGTAGAACCGGGCGTGATGTTTGTATTAAAGAACAAGAACAACGGTGTGAACATCGACCGTTCCAATCTGCTGCATCCGTTCTATATGGTTTATCTTTCGCATACCGGAACCGTTATCTGCGACCATCTGTCGCCCAAAAAACTGCTTGACAAGATGCGTTATGCCTGCAAGGATAAGACAGAACCGGATAAGGCACTTTGCAAGCAGTTCAACAAGGAAACACGTGATGGAAAGAATATGCGTCATTACAGCGACCTGCTGCAATCGGCTATAGAAAGTATTATCACAGTGAAAGAAGAGAGTGATATAGACAGTCTTTTTTCTGTAGGTGAAACAAGCGCTTTGACCTATAACATTAAAGGATTGGATGATTTTGAATTGATTTGTTTTTTAGTAATAAAGTAATTATGAGTATATCAAATATTGAAATAGGAACGTTCCTGAATTTTTTTAATAGAAGTGGGTATGTATTAGATTTCTCTACTGTGGATTTTGATACTTTTACTCATGAAAGTATCGGTGTGCCACTTTGTGAAACATATAAAATGTCAAAAGGAAAATCGCTGGTGGCATATGTAAAACAGGCATCACCACAAAATATAATCAAGTTGTTTAATGATTTGATGACACACTATGAGTTATCTTCTCTCAAAGAGTTTGATGAAGAAAATCAAAAAGCATATGCAACCGCATATCTTAAATGTCGTTCTATTCTTGATAGGATAAATTCAAATACGATAGCAGATGTAGGAACCATAAAACTTAAAGAAGTTTTCAACAGTGATTATATATCTTCTCAAATTGATTTGATGGTGAAAATGCAAGATGAAAATCCAACAGAAGCAATAGGCAAGGCAAAAGAGTTGATAGAGAGTTGTTGTAAAACCATATTAGAAAAAGAAGGACATATTATTGAAAAGGATTGGGATATGCCACGATTGGTGGATGAAACTTTTAAGTTGTTTGGTATTATGCCTAAACAAATATCTGATGATATTAAAGGAGCTAAATCTATAAAGCAAGTTTTAGGAAACTTAAAAGCTACGGCACAAGGAATATCAGAGTTGAGAAATTTATATGGCAGTGGTCATGGGAAATCAAGTTCTTTTACAGGACTTGAGCCAAGGCACGCAAGTCTTGCTGTTGGAAGCAGCGTGACATTGGTAAGGTTTTTATGGGATTCATATGAACGTTACAAACATATTAGCAACAAAGGATAATGGATAATATACTGAGTTTTCCTACTTCAACAATAGTCAGTAAACCTGTGCCTAAGAATGCGTTTTATGGAAGAAGTAATGACTCTTCCTTGCGTGAATTTCTGACACGGGAGTTTGAAGGTATTGTATGGCTGTATAAGCTTGCACCTGCTACACTCAATGTAGAGGATGGTGAATATGTGCATGAGATTGACGTGTTCTATTGCAGAATGAAAGAAGATAAGTATAGCATTAAGCCTTTCTGTACAATGGATGAGTTGCTGCCACGACATACGGTTTTCATTATTGAGTACGGTGAGACGTTTGATTTACTGATGCATCATAAAGAAATGTCGGTTGTTCATGGAGAACAGAAATGGAAGTGCGGTATTAGTGAATTGAAACGGGATATACGAATTGATGCTGATACTCTGAATATCCAAGGGCAGTCTATGGATGTCGTTTACAACGGTTTGCTCAGTCAAATATCAGGATTATCTGCATCTACAAAAGAAGAATATAAAGAACAGGTTGATGTACGTAAACAGATAGAAAGTATTCAGAAACAGATTGTGACACTGCAAAAACGGATAAAGGCAGAAAAGCAGTTTAATCGACAAATGGAATTGAATACTGAGGTGCGTCAACTTAGGAAAGAAATAACATTACTAACTGATAAATTAAATACGAACAATATATAATCATGAAACCCAATAAATTAGATTTGAGTTCAGTTGACGGAACGCAACTGAATCTGGAAGCTCTCTATCAGATAGTGCCTTCTTGTTTTACGGAAGTAAAGGATGATAAAACCGGTGAGTTACGTCGTGTGGTAGATTTCAAGACCTTGCGTCAACTGCTTGGAGATAATGCAGTAGAAGATGCAGACGAAATGTATCAGTTTACTTGGCCGGGTAAACAAGAAGCTCGCCGTGAAGCTGCTCGTCCTATTACAAAGACTTTGCGTCCGGTAGTAGAGGATAGCGTGGATTGGGATAATACACAGAATCTGTATATTGAAGGCGATAATCTGGAGGTATTGAAGTTGCTTCAAAAGTCATATATGGGTAAGGTGAAGATGATTTATATTGACCCGCCATATAATACGGGTAATGACTTTGTGTATGATGATGATTTTGCCCGTTCGCAAAATGAAGAAGAATTAGCTTCGGGTAATGTGGATGAATTAGGGAATCGTTATCGTAAGAACACAGATACTAATGGTCGTTTTCATTCGGACTGGTGTTCGATGATGTATTCACGTCTTATGGTAGCTCGTTCTTTACTTACAGATGATGGGGTGATTTTTATTTCGATAGATGATAATGAGCAGAGAAATCTGAAGAATATTTGTGATGAGATATTTGGTTCATCAAATTTTATAGCTCAGTTAATTTGGGAAAGAGCGTATTCGCCTAAAAATGATGCAAAATACATATCTAATAGTCATGATTATGTATTAATGTATGCTTTAGATTTAGAAAAGTTTACTATAGGACGATTACCTCGAACAGAAGAAGCTAATGCCAGATATTCTAATCCTGATAATGATCCTCGTGGAGTGTGGAAAGCAAGCGATATGTCAGTAAAAACTTATACATCATCGTGTGATTATAAAATAACGACCCCTTCGGGGAAAATAGTAGAGCCTCCAGCAGGGCGCTGCTGGAGGCTCTCAGCGAAAGCTTTCGCTGAGAGACTCCAAGATAATCGTATTTGGTTTGGTCCTAATGGAGATAGTACCCCATCAATAAAACGTTTTCTTTCTGAACTGAAATATGAAGGAATGGCACCAACTTCTATCTTATTTTATAAGGAGGTTGGTCATAGCCAAGAAGGAGCTAAAGAGGTTGTTTCTTTGTTTGGTAATAAGGGAGTTTTTGATGGCCCTAAACCTGTAAGATTGTTAGAAAGATTAATCACATTGGCTAATTTGAAGTCAGATTCTATTGTTATGGATTTCTTTTCTGGTTCAGCTACAACTGCTCATGCTTTGATGAAAGTTAATGCAGAAAAACAAACTAGTTACAAGTTTATTCTTGTACAGTTACCCGAGGAGGTAAGCGAAACTAAAAAAGAACAAGGTTATAAAACTATTTGTGGAATCGGAAAAGAACGTATCCGCCGTGCCGGAAAGAAAATCAAGGAAGAATCCCCATTGACAACCCAAAACCTTGACACAGGTTTTCGTGTATTCCGCTTGGCGGATAGCAATTTTGAAGAAGTAAAGAAAGCTCCAGCGGAATACGACCAAGCACAGCTTGACCTTTTCCTCAATAACGTTAAGAGTGACCGTACAGATCTCGATCTTTTATTTGGAGCTATGCTCAGTTGGGGTGTACAGCTCTCTTTGCCTATGACCAGTGAAGAAGTAGATGGAAAGATGATTTATTCGGTTAATGATGGTGACCTTGTGGCTTGCTTTGCAGATGATATTACAGAAAATATCGTAAAAGCCATGGCTGACAAACAACCGCTCCGTGTATTGTTCCGTGACAGTTGTTTTGCCCGTGACGATGCTAAAATCAATGTTTTTGAAACGTTGAAGCAGTTGCTTGACTGGAGCGAGGAAGAAGCGATGAAGAATATCAGGGTTATCTAAAGCACCGAAGTATGGAAGACAATAAAATCATCATCTACACCACAGTGGACGGCCAGACTAAAATTGATGTCAGACTGGAGGATGAAACTTTGTGGCTTACTCAGGCACAGATGTGTGAACTATATCAGACGAGCAAATCGAATGTGAGTGAGCACATCAAGCATATTTTTGAAGAAAAAGAGCTGGAAGAAGATTCAGTTGTTCGGAAATTCCGAACAACTGCTTCCGACGGGAAATCTTATATGACCACATTCTACAATCTGGATATGATAATAGCCCTTGGTTATCGTATCAAGTCCGTCATAGCCACCCGCTTCCGTCAGTGGGCTACCCAACGATTGAAAGAGTATATGATAAAAGGCTTTACACTGGATGATGACCGTTTGAAAAAACTGGGTGGTGGTGGCTATTGGAAGGAACTATTGGAACGAATCCGGGATATCCGCGCCACAGAAAAAGTATTTTATCGTCAGGTACTGGAGATATACGCCACAAGTATTGATTATGACCCTCGGGCATCTGTCTCGCAAGAGTTTTTCAAGAAAGTGCAAAATAAGATTCACTATGCTGTTCACGGTCATACGGCAGCCGAATTGATTGTAGAACGTGCCGATGCAGAGAAAGATTTTATGGGTTTGTTGACATTCAAGGGTACGCAGCCAACCTTGACTGAGGCAAAGACTGCAAAGAACTATTTGGATGAAAAAGAACTCCGTGCAATGGGACAACTGGTTTCTGGATATTTGGACTTTGCAGAACGTCAGGCAGAACGTGAACAACCCATGACTATGAACGATTGGGCAAATTATTTGGACAGGATTCTTACCATGTCGGGAGAACAACTTCTGCAAGGATGTGGCAATGTCTCACACGCAGAAGCTATGGAACACGCCACAAACGAGTACCGTAAATACAAACAGCGTACAATTAGTGATGTGGAGCAAGACTATCTTGACTCAATCAAGATGTTGGATAATTTGAAGAAGAAAGGGAAATCAGAATGAAACTGAAATACAAACATCAGCGTTTTCAGGCAGATGCAGCCAAAAGCGTGACAGATATATTTATCGGACAACAATACTGTGACAGTGCCGATTTTTTGATAGATCAAGGAAAGGATAAGAAGGTCTTCGATTTAATAGGATTTGGCAATCAGAAATTGATGCTTGACCGGGAGTCAATCACAGAGAACCTGAGGCAAGTTCAGATGAATTGGGGGCTTAAACCTGTTGAATACTTGCAAGGTGATATTTCAAATCCGATGTTCACCATCGAAATGGAAACCGGTACCGGTAAGACTTATACATACATCAAAACCATGTATGAACTGAATAAGCTTTATGGCTGGAGTAAATTCATTATCGTGGTACCCAGCATTGCCATTCGCGAAGGTGTAGCCAAGAGTTTTGAAACCATGCAGGAACACTTTGCCAATGAATATGGCAAGCGTATCCAGTTTTTTGTCTATAATTCCAAACAACTCTCCAAGATAGATAGTTTTGCCAATGATAGCGGACTGCACGTGATGATTATCAACACACAGGCATTCAACAGTTCCATGAACGAGGACAAGAATCAGGAAGGACGCAGCGGTGACGCTGCTGCACGCATTATATTCTCCAAACGTGATGAGTTTGGTAGTCGCAGACCTATTGATATATTGGCTCAAACCAATCCGATTATGATTATTGACGAACCACAAAGTGTGTTGGGAGCTAAGAAGGATAATGCAACAAGAAAAGGTATTGCAAAGTTTCACCCTCTGTTCACATTGCTTTATAGCGCAACCCATAGGAAAGACGATGTGTACAATATGGTGTACCGGCTGGATGCTATGGATGCTTACAACCGTAAACTGGTAAAGAAGATTGAAGTCAAAGGTATTTCACAATTAGGTTCAACAGCTACAAATGGTTTTGTCTATCTGGATGAAATAGTAATAGGGAAAGGTAATCCGCAAGCCCGTATTTCGTTCGATGTGAAAACGGCCAATGGCTTCAAGCAAACGACTCGTTTGGTCGGTGAAGGATTCAATCTTTTTGAACAAAGCGGTGAACTGGCTGAATATGACAATCATTTCATTGTTGAACGCATTGACGGTATAGACGGTTCTATCCGTTTCCTGAACGGCATAACTCTTTATGAAGGCGATGCTATCGGAAAAGTAAATGAGGATGTGCTTCGCAGGATTCAGATTCGTGAAACGATTCGTACTCATCTCGAGAGGGAAAGAGAACTGTTTTCAAAAGGAATTAAAGTGCTTTCACTCTTCTTTATTGACCATGTAAACAGTTACCGCATTTATGATAAAGACGGTACTAGCAACGGTAAATTCGCAGATATGTTCGAGGAAGAATACAGGAATGTAATTCAGGAAATGCAGCCGCGTTTCTCAGATGAAGAATATATCCGATATCTAAGTAAGTTTCCGGCAGAAAAAGTACATCAGGGATATTTTTCCCAGGATAAAAAGGGGATCGCCGTTGATTCAAAAGAAAAAGAGGGAGATAATGAAATACGTGCATACGATTTGATTATGAAAAACAAGGAACGGCTGTTGAGTTTTGAAGAACCGGTACGCTTTATATTCTCTCACTCTGCTCTGAAAGAGGGTTGGGATAATCCGAATGTATTCCAAATCTGTACATTGAAAGATACGGGCAGTGAAATAAAGAAACGCCAGGAAGTAGGCCGTGGTATGCGTCTTTGCGTAAACAAGAATGGTGAGCGGCAGGATCAGGATGTATTGGGTGATGGTGTGTTCGATGTAAATATTCTCACAGTGATAGCCAGCGAAAGTTATGAGCATTTCAGCAAGCAGCTCCAGAGTGAACTCGCTGAAGATGTTGCGGACAGACCTGTTCAAGTTACGGCTCATTTGTTTGAAGACATTGTAATGGTATCTTCAGACGGTAAAGAGATAAAAATCAATCGTGAATTGGCGTGTGAAATTCATGAGGAGCTTATCAGTAATGGCTATGTGAAGAAAGGCAAACTTACTGAGAAGTATTTCAATGACAAGAAAGCTGGAACTATTTATCTGGGAGAAGAACTGAATCCAATTAAAGCCGGAATACTTGGCAGACTTGATACCATCTTTAACCCGGATAGCATGAAACCAGACAATGCACGTAAACCCAAAGTTGCCACATTTAGAGAAGATCTGTTCAAAGAAAAGTTTACCGAAGTCTGGAAACGTATTAATGTGAAGACTTACTATAAAGTAGACTTTAGTACAGATGAATTGATAAAGAAGGCTATAGAAAGTATAGACAAATATCTGAGTGTTACAGAAATACGCATTGTAATAGAGGGCGGTTCCTTAGAAAATATTCGTGACAAGGAATCTTTACAGTCTGGAGTGGCCATGACGGCAGGAAAGACACGTACAATCCGTGTTTCGGAGACTGTTGGTAATAGTGTCCGCTATGATTTGGTAGGTGATCTGGTAAATGCAACCGGATTAACACGAAAAACCATAGTGGAAATATTAAAGGGCATAAAACCAACAACTTTTGCCCAGTTCAAGATGAATCCGGAAGAATTCATTATAAAGACTGCAAATATCATTAATGATGCCAAAGCTATAGCTGTTATCCAGAAAATAGCATACGAGCGTAGTACGAATACATACGATATGGATATTTTCACAGAAAGTACCATTAGAGGTAAATTGGGTATCAATGCTATGGAAAGTGCCAAATCGCTGTATGATATTGTAGTCGTCGATAGCCAAGGGACAGAGAAAAACTTTGCAGAAGCATTGGAAAAGGAAGATGCGGTGGAAGTATATACCAAACTGCCACGTGGGTTCTATATTAATACACCTATGGGACACTATAATCCGGACTGGGCTGTTGCATTTAAGGAAGGTAGTGTAAAGCATATATATTTCATTGCAGAAACTAAAGGCAATGACTGGCAGGAATCACAGCTCAGAGGTTCTGAGGATGCAAAGATAGAATGTGCACGCCGCCATTTTGCAGCGATAAGTGATAGTAAAGTGGTTTATGGAGTAGCAAAAGATTATCAGAGTTTATATAACCTTGTGACGAAATAATAATTTGTATAAAATATGATAGAACGAGTAATAATAAAAAATTATAAAGGCATAAAATCTGCTGATATTAAATTTCATGATTTTACTAATATTATTGTGGGTAATAATGGGGTTGGAAAATCTACAATTATTGAGGCAATGTCTTTAGCTTTAGGATACGGTCTAAATAGTTTAGAAGTTACTCCAAATCTGTTCCATCATTCTGTTTGGGAAGAGTTTAGAGAGACAAAGGAGTTACCTGAAATATATATTGAAGTTATATTCAAGACAAATCCAGAACTAGCGGAGTATTCAGGTAAGAATCATAGTTTACACCCAGAAGAATTGATAGGAATACATTTTTCCATATGTTTTGATGAAGATTATCGAGATCTTTTTGAATTAGAAAAGGTAGATTGTAAACATATACCTTGTGAATATTACAAAATAGAGCGTTACTGGTTTTCTGATGCACCTGTTAAGCAGTTTAATATACCTTATAATATACAATTGATAGATTCTACATCTGCATTTTTCAATTCTAGAACAAATCAATATATTACTAGAATTATTCAATCCAAGTTATCAGAGAAAGAAAATATAATGATAAAAAAGAAACTCAGAAAAATTAAACAAAACTTTGAAGAGGATGAAGATGTAATAGAAATTAATAGGTCATTATCTCTAAAAACCGAGAAAGTCAAGAAAGATTTCTCGATTTCTGTTGATTTAAACAGTAAATCTGCCTGGAATACTATTATGTGTCCTGTTTTAGAAGAGATTCCTTTTAATCAAATAGGACTTGGTGAACAATGTATCATCAAAACTCTTTTATCTATTGATAACAAGGAGAACAAGAAAGAGTCTATTGTTATAATAGAAGAGCCAGAATCACATCTATCACATACTAAGATGCATGAATTGTTGCAATATTTATCAGATAGAACAGAAGGGCAATTATTTGTAACTACTCATAGTAGTTTTGTTGCTAATCGATTAGAACTGAATAACCTTATTTTGATAGCTAATACAAATGGTGTTATTTCTGATAGTCGAATTAGTATTGCAGGAATTGACATTGATGTATATAAATACTTTTTTAAGACATGCAACTATCCAACTTTGCGTTTGACATTATGTAAAAAGGCTGTTTTAGTGGAAGGGCCAACTGATGAAATGTTGGTAACTTATTATTACAAGACTCAACGTAATAAGCACCCATTTGACGATGGTATAGAATTAATGAGTGTTACTGGGGTTGCATTTAAGCATTTTATCCAGTTAGCTAAATCATTAAATATTAAATTGGCAATTATTACAGACAATGATGGAAAATCTGAAGATGAAATAATTAATTTATATAATTCAGAAAAATCTGTTAATATTGGAGTCTTTACAGAAAAAGAAAGAACTTTAAATACATTGGAACCATCATTTGTGAACAAAAATATAACAAAACTGAATTCTTTATCTAAGGTCGTAAGGAAAAAAAAGGAGGCAGAAGAAACAAAAGAGAAATTAATAGAGTTCATGGAAAACAACAAAACGGAATGGGCTTACCGTTTACTTTCTTCATTAGATGAAGATAAGCATGAAATATTTAATGTTCCTGATTACATCACATCTGCTATATCATGGTTAAATGAGTAATATATATGAAAGAAAAAGATAATATTTGCTATATAGCATCTGCTGGTGCCGGTAAAACGACTTGGTTAATAGAATCCTTATTAGCCAGACGGAATGTTATTTCTAACCATAAGAAGATTGCAATTGTAACTTTTACAATAAAGAACCAAGAAGTAATAAGGAATAAGATAATTAAGAAACATGGATTTATTCCGTCAAATATATATGTATTAGGTTGGTTTGAGTTTTTATTGAAATATATTATAAATCCTTATAAAGGAGATATAATACCATTTCTTTATATGAAGCACATTGGGGTGCAATTAGTAAATTCACCATCTGGGATAATCAAAATTGGTGGAAAGTACAAATACAAATATAAAAAGAGTGATATTGTTAGAAAATATTTAACAAGAGATAAGACAAGAATTTATTCTGATAAGTTATCTGAATTTGCTTTTGAATGTATTTCATGTAACAAAGAAAATTTCTACAACAGAATTAATTCAATATTCGATAGCATCTACTTTGATGAAGCACAAGATTTTGTAGGTTTTGATTATGAAATAATAAAAACCTTGATAAAAAAATGTTCAATAAGATGCATTATAGCTGCAGATCCTAGGCAACATACTTTTTCAACTCATATATCTGAAAAATATGGTAAGTATTCTGGTAAAATTGATGTTTTCCTAGATAAGAATGTTAATACTGCTAAAAAAGAATATATCAAAATTGATAATTCATTTTTAGCAAAATCACATAGGTGCATTAAAGAGATATGCGAACTGAGTTCGAAACTTACTCCATTGTACCCACCAACAGTTTTTTGTGAATGTGAAAAATGTGTTTCTCGTAGAAATGAATATAAAGGAAGTATAGGATGTTTTTTAATAAAGAAACAAGATGTTGATAATTATGTAAAATTAAATAACCCAATAGCATTGACATGGAATAAAACAATAAAGATCCACAATGGAATAAAAAGTAGAATAAATTTTGGTGAATCTAAAGGATGGGAATGTAGCTCATCAATAATATATTGTACTAATACAATGCAAAATTGGTTGAAAGATCCCAATTATAAATTACCTGATGAAAGTAGATCAAAATTATATGTAGCTATAACAAGAGCTCGTTTCATAACAGCATTAGTTGTTGATGATGATTTTGACAACTCAGTTATCGATATTCCCTTTTGGAATGGTAACAGTTGATATATATATTGTACACTGAATATAACCTAAATAGCTTTATAGATGTTATTCAATGCACAATATACTTATCTTTTGTGAGAATATATATACTCCATATTTTTTATAAAAATACTTAGTGATTCATCTCTTTTACATTCATTTAGGAGTAAAATATATTTTTCTTCTGTTTTATTTAGCCTGTGATTTTCACGTAAAATAAAGAATGAGGTTACTATGCTGACTACCCATATAAAAATGGCTATAAGGATACAGAATTGCTTGATATACCTGAATCCGACATATCTGTCAATCCAAGACCAAAGTCTCTTGAAGACCCAAA
>CALVCL010000003.1 GCA_944326085.1 uncultured Tidjanibacter sp. | reverse complement strand
GTCCATACCCATTTGGCATTGACCTTATATTTCTGTGCAATCTCCTCGGCGGTGTAATACTCGGTGATGTCAAAGTCCTCTTTGGGCATGATACGTTCGTAAGGCTTGGTCTTCATCATCAGCTCGATGTCCGCACGGCGGATGAGCGACTTTTTCCCGCTCAGACGGGAGGCCCGCAGTTTGGATTCCTTGACCAGTTTATAGATGTATTGCCGGGTAACACCCATCAGCTTTGCGGCTTGGGCAAAAGAGAAGAAATCCTGCCCCTCGGCTGCTTGTCGAGGTTGCAATAATTCCTGCGATCGCTTCAACTGTCGCTTACGTTCCCTGATGCGTTCCTTGTAGCCAAGATTGGAACACTGATGGCTACAATAACAGGTTGTTGTCTTTTGAGCTATAAATGGCTTTCCGCACCATTGACAAATCTTTCTTATTTCCATATTTTCCTCCTTTACATTGGGGATAATTTCTCCTTATTTCTCCCGAATTTTGTCAACACATGTAAACCATTGTCAACACACGTCAACTAATGCGTCACTGTGACATTTGGGCAAACCGTGAATTTCTGTCACGGTAGAAATACGTATGAAAAATATGGATAAAAACCGTTACTTCCAAATACGGTCTGGAAAGTACATAAAAACAAAAGTCACTGATATTCAGTGGCTTTATTCTAAATGATTATTGTTGGTTATGGTTGTTTACAAGCCGTTACTTGCCGACGCAGAATTTTGAAAAAATTTCGTTGAGAATGTCTGTGGAGGTGATTTCTCCGGTGATGGTGCCAATGGCATCGAGTACCTGACGAAGATCTTCGGCAATCAGGTCGGATGGCAATCCAGTATTTAAAGCCTCGCGTGCGGTGGCAAGTGCGGTGGCGGCTTGCTGGAGGGCTTCGTAGTGTCGAGCGTTAGAGACAACAGCATCTCCCGAATACAAGGCTGCTGTGTCTATACTGTCAGAAAGAAAACATTTCAGTGCGTCAATATTGAGACCGTATTTGGCCGATATCCGGATAACGGGAATGTCGTATTCAGATGGCGTGACATCGTGCAGTAACTGTTCGTTGTCGCATTTGTTGAGCAGGATAGCAATACGTTGTTCGGATGTTATGTTGAGGCGTTGTACTTCCGATATTATATCCTGCCATACTTCGTGGCAATCTGCCAGATATAGTATGATGTGGGCTGAAGAGAGAGCCTTGTGAGTACGTTCTATGCCCATACGTTCCAGACAATCGTCACTTTCGCGCAAGCCTGCCGTGTCGGTGAAGCGAAATCCCATGCCGTTGATGTTGATGGTTTCTTCGATAGTGTCACGTGTTGTGCCTGCTATATCAGATACCATTGCACGGTCTTCGCCAGCCAGACAGTTGAGCAACGTGGATTTACCTGCGTTTGGCTTTCCTATTATTGCAACAGGGATACCCTCCTTGATTGCGTTGCCGAGAGAGAACGAACATGACAGGCGTTCTATTTCGGATGTTGCGTGAGCCAGCAGATTGTTGAGTTCCGTGCGGTCGGCAAATGTGACATCTTCTTCCGAGAAGTCGAGTTCAAGTTCAAGCAGTGACGCCAGTCGTAATAATTCAGCACGTATCTCTGTAAGTTTTGCGGAATAGTGGCCGCGCAGTTGTGCGGAGGCCAGGGTGTGCGATGCACGGTTGCCGGATGCTATCATGTCGGCTACAGCTTCGGCCTGTGCGAGGTCGAGTTTGCCAGCAAGGAAGGCCCTGACGGTAAATTCACCGGCTTCGGCCGTACGTGCTCCGGCTGCCACCAGCGCGCGCATCGTTTCTGCCACTATCCAGCGTGATCCGTGGCAGGATATTTCTGCCATGTCCTCGCCGGTATATGAATGTGGGTTATGGAATACCGTTATTACTACCTCATCAATGAATTCACCATTGTCCGGCGATATCATGTTGCCGAAATGCGCTGTGTAGCCTTTTTGTGAGATGAGTGTCTTACCTGATATTGATTTGAAACACTTGTCGCAAATGGACAGTGCGTCAGGTCCGCTAATTCTTATCAGTGCAAGAGCGCCTCCTGTGGCGGTTGCGGGAGCTGCTATGGTGTCACCTGTGGCGAACATATGGTTTTGATGTTAAATATTGCGGCCCGTATTTCGGGCCGCACAGTTTGTCAAAATTAGTTAACTTAAATGGTCAACGGTATATTTCCAAGCGTTGTCCGATACGCAGTTTGTGAGCGTTCTTTATGTTGTTCCATTTCATCAACTGTGCCACTGTTACATGATTTTTCTGTGCTATGCCGCTGAGTGTGTCGCCCGATTTGACACGATAGGTGTATGAATCGAGAGAAAAGACCTTTTTAGAAGGGTCGGTACGCGACGTGGTAATGTATTCTGCCAGATAGACAGTATCCTTGGAATTTATTTCCTCCTCATTCTCTACAAATGACGTAATACAGCCCATTGGAAGTGTAAGTGCGTAGCTTTTTGTTGTTGCTGGAATGATATCCATTTTATATTGAGGATTGAGGGCTCGCAATACTTCAGTAGGAATGCCTATGGTGGATGTTATCTGACCGAAATGCATAGGGCGGTTAACCATTATTGTATCGGTTACTAGCGGTAGGTCGTTTTCTGCCGGAACTATGTCGTGGTGATAATGGAATGCGTATGTATATGTTGCGGCAATGAATGACGGAACATATCCGCGTGTTTCCTTAGGAAGATATGGATATATGTCCCAAAATGTTTTTGCATCGCCTCCTGCACGCTTAATGGCCTTATTGACATTTCCAGGGCCGCAGTTGTAGGCTGCTATTGCAAGAGTCCAGTCACCGTATATGCCGTACAGGTCTTTTAGAAACTGGCATGCAGCCCTCGTGGAGAGCAGTGGGTCACGACGCTGATCGACAAACGATGTTACTTCCAGGCCGTATAGTTTGCCTGTGGCATACATGAACTGCCACAATCCAGTTGCGCCGACATACGATATTGCCGTAGGGGACAGGGCTGATTCTACGACGGGGAGCATTCTTAATTCAACGGGGAGACCGGCACGGTCTAGTTCCTCCTCGATCATGGGGAAATAATATTGTGAGCGTGCCAGAATGTTTTCCATGGATTTGCGACGCTGTGTGGTATATAGAATTATGTATCGCTTTACTATATCGTTGTAGGCTAGGTGTATGGGCGACATGAGTTTATGAAGCCGTGCTTCATAAACAGAGTCGGGAAGTGCACCTTCGTGATATGGCGCGGATTCTATGTTTATGAATTCATTGAAGAAATTATCGAATGCCTGTCGTGACTGGCGTTCCTGCAATGCTACAACCAATGAATCGTATGGTTGTGAATAGGCATCAGTGAACGTGTCGCCACGGCTTGCGCAGAGAAACTCTTCTATGGTCATGTCGTTTTGTTCCGGTTCCTCTGGCTGCGATACTGGTATTTCGTAATAAATCGAAATACTGTCGGCGCGTAACGGTTCAAGTGGCGCAGACAGCGGATTGCCGAGCGAGGCTGAAGCCAATGCGATTATGGTTGCAAAATTCATGTTTTTTTTAGGTAGATAGTATGTAATATATTATTTCAGCGCGTAAAGTATCAGAATGTGAGACTTAATCCCATACCAAACGAATATTGGTATGAATTCATTGCGTACATTGGTTCAATAGTCGGCTGTATCCGCAATCGGCATGCAAGGTCAGAGCTGACATCGAAGTCTTTCATGTGCGCATCTACATGTGCATCCATGACATTGAGCAGATAAAATGCTGCGGTGAGTATAATTGCCAAGTCGCGGTTTCGTCTGTACATCTGCTGGTAGCTTTTCATTTGGTCTACAGACATATTGCTGAACGAACTGTCGGGGTTTGTATCGGGGTCGTTGTCCGATGCCAATTTAATTGCCGTGGTATAGCGTTGCAAACCGCGGTTGTTCCAGTCGATGACATAGATGAATGAGGCAAAACCACCAACCACCAACGGAACTTTCCAGAAGCTTCCGTTGTATATTTGACCGGCACCAGGACATATCATTGACAGTGTTGTTGCCGTTTTTACCGGATTTTTATCGGCAGCCGGATAGTTTATCACGGCATCGCAAAGGAAATACACGTATGATGCTATGGCCGTTCCGAACAGTACCTGTCGCCATGTGTTGTGTTGTATCATTTTGGTCTGCACGGGGTCTATCAGGGCACGGTTTGTATTGAAACTAGTGCGACCTGTAAGGTAGTCGTATTCGCTGCGATAACGTACGTATTGTTTGTGCTGTTGTATGCCCAACGCAAGTGCTGTACCGGCGGTGGCATAAAGGACCGGTATTTTCCAATAGTCTCCGTTGTAAAACTGTCCGAACCCTGGAACTACCGCAGATATGGCTGTCAACGGAGCAACTTTCAGCGTATCGCGAAATAATGGACTGTGTCGGTACAGCGTGGTGTCGGCGTGTCGCTGCATACGTTCCAGTTCACGCCGTTCACGTGGTGCGAGATTGGCGAGTGAGTCTGCAGTCTCGTTGGCTTCGGCTATAGCTTTCGTCTGCTGTGGCGCTGACAGTGCCATATCCAATGAGTCGGATATCTTTTTTTCTACTGTCGTCAGAGAACTTTCCGATATTACGACTTCAGTATTTTGCAGCACGTCGGTTTTTTGTCCGCTGTTTATGATGTATGTATCTCTGCTGAGGTCCCGTATATAGGGAGGGGTATGCTTGGCTTCTTTACGCATGCGGCGCAATTCGCGGCGCGATAACTTCGGCTGCTCGTTTAGCGATGATTGTCGCTCATCATGCGGCTCATCATCCACTGTAATGGTATCCGTATCACCGTCAGCCGTAACATTGTTGTTTACTACAGTTTCGGTTCCTGTTTCGATGAATGACTCCGTATTCTCCTTTTTAATTACAGAAACGTCAGTTTCCTGTCGGCCGTTTTCATTCTCAAACGGCGGTAAATCAGTTGGCTGTTGGGCCATGCATGGCCCTGCCGATACGGTAATTGCTGCGGCTGCCAATAGGGCCATTAGATATTTGTACATGGTGGTAGCCATCCGTTCTATTTCTCTTGAAGTCTTTTAATGAATACCGCAATGTCTTCGTCAGAAGAGAAGCCGATTGTTATTTTTCCGCCGCCGTTGCGGCCTTTCTTGATTTTTATGTCATCGCCGAATATACGTGAGCAATAGTCAACAAGACGGGTGTAGTTGTCTGGAAGTTCAGTGTCGGCCAGTACCTCGCGTTCGGGTTTGCCGGTGGCGAGTTTGCGTGCAAGTTCCTCGGTCTGGCGAACCGATAACCCTTTTTTCAACACTTTCTTCAACACGGCCAGACGCGAGTGCTCTGGTACGGCGGCAATGGCTTTCGCATGTCCCATGCTTATGATGTTGTCTCGCAGGGCGGCCTGTACCTCGGGCGGAAGTGATAGAAGACGTAGGTAGTTGGCAACCGTGGAACGTTTCTTGCCTACGCGTGTGGCTACGGTGTCTTGTGTGACGTTGCATTCTTCCATGAGCCGGTTTAGACTTATGGCTATCTCCATGGCGTTGAGGTCTTCGCGCTGGAGGTTTTCCACAAGCGCCATTTCATGTAGTGTCTGGTCATCTGCTTCACGGATAAATACGGGAACAGACTCAAGCCCTGCAAGTTTTGAAGCCCTCCAGCGTCGTTCTCCGCTAATGATTACATATCGGTCACCTTCCTGTTTGACGGTTATTGGCTGGATAAGGCCGAGCGTTTTTATTGAGTCGGCCAATTCTTCGAGCGTATCCTCATCGAAATCTGTACGCGGTTGTTTGGGATTTGGGCTTATGAGAGCCACGGAAATTTCTTCCATACCTCCGGCCCCTGCTGTATTTTCGCCGAATTTGGCAGCTTCTGTTCCAAATATGGCATCGAGGCCACGTCCAAGTCCTTTGTTTTTCATCGTTCGGTTCTGCTGCTTGTTGATTACTCCTGCCGTATGTCTGTCCATTAAGCCTTGTTGCGCCTTATGAACTCCTTGGCAAGGTTTACATATGCTATGCTTCCTGTTGAGGATGCGTCATGCAGTATGACAGGCTTGCCATGACTGGGTGCTTCGCTAAGACGTATGTTGCGCTGGATTATTGTGTCGTAGGCCAAATGTTTGAAGTGTTCGCGGACTTCAAGTGTCACCTGATTGGCAAGCCTCGAACGCGAATACATTGTCATTACGAAACCTTCTATTTCGAGATTCGGATTTAGTTTCGATTTTGTCATCTTTATGGTGCTAAGCAGTTTGCCCAGCCCTTCGAGCGCGAAATATTCACACTGTACGGGAATCAGTACGCTGTCTGCCGCAACAAGTGCATTGACTGTAGTATAGCCCAGCGAGGGTGAGCAGTCGATGAATATGAAGTCATATTTGTCTTTTACGGTATCGAGGGCCTTTTTCAGGCGGAGGTGTCCGTCCTCGAGACCAGGCAGTTCTGCGTCGGCACCAACGAGGGATATGCTCGACGGAAGTACGGACAGGTTTTTGACATCGGGACTTGATGCTATGGCTTCTTCTGCTCCGCACTCGCCTATGATACATTCGTATATGCCGCGGTTGTTGATATCGAAACCGAGGCCAGATGTTGCGTTAGCCTGCGGGTCGGCATCGACAAGGAGTACTTTTTTGCCCATTATGGCGAGATTGGCAGCCAGATTGATGGCCGTAGTGGTCTTGCCCACACCGCCTTTCTGGTTGGCCAAAGCGACTATTTTACCCATATTCACAGTGAACTATAACCAGACAAAAATAATCAATTTCCCGGAGATTTTCCTCTTCTTATTAAAAATGCGTATCTTTGGGGGCGTTTAAAAACTCAATAAACCAACAGAGCTATGAACATCAAAGGAAGACATTTTCTGAAACTGCTCGATTTCACTCCCGAGGAAATCACGGGCCTTGTTGAACTCGCCGCACGCCTCAAGGCTGACAAGAAGGCTGGTACTGAAAAACAGATGCTCAAGGGCAAGAATATAGTGCTCCTGTTTGAGAAGGACTCTACACGTACCCGCTGCGCATTTGAAGTAGGTGCACACGACCAGGGTGCCCATGTGACTTATCTCGGCCCTACAGGTTCGCAGATGGGCAAGAAAGAGAGCATTGCAGATACAGCACGTGTTCTCGGCCGCATGTATGACGGTATCGAATACCGCGGTTTTGACCAGAGTATAGTAGAAGACCTTGCACGTTATGCCGGTGTTGTAGTGTGGAACGGCCTTACTACCGAATTCCATCCTACCCAGATACTTGCGGACCTTCTCACTATGAAGGAGCACTCCAACAAACCATATAAGGAGATGAAATTCTGCTACCTCGGGGACGCTCGCAACAATATGGGTAATTCCCTTATGGTTGGATGTGCCAAGATGGGTATTGATTTCCGTGCTGCATGCCCGAAGAGCTGTGCACCGGCAGAAGAGCTCGTGAATCAGTGTCGCGAAATCGCAAAGGCTACAGGCGCGAAGATTACCATTACGGAAGATGTTAAGGAAGCTGTAAAGGATTGCGATTTCCTCTACACTGACGTTTGGGTATCGATGGGTGAACCTGACGAAGTATGGGAAGAACGCATAAAACTTCTCAAACCGTATCAGGTAACTTCCGATGTCTTGAAGGCTACAGGTAATCCGAATGTTAAGTTCCTTCACTGTCTTCCTGCATTTCATGACCTTAACACCAAGATTGGCCGTGATATTTACAACAAGTACGGTCTTACAGCGATGGAAGTTACAGATGAGGTATTTGAAAGCCCTGCTTCAATTGTATTTGATGAAGCAGAGAACCGTATGCATACCATCAAGGCTGTAATGGTAGCAACTATAGCCGGCGAATACAAATAGTATTTGCCGCATCATTCAATGATAATGTTATCACGGAAACCCCCACATGCATGGGGTTTCCGTGATAAATCATTTTCTGGTAAAGGTGTGTGACTGCCGCAAAGATGGTTGTGACAGTTGTTTCGTAGCCTTTGCTACGCAGTGATATAAGTTATGGAAAATTTGAATGAGCGACAGCAAGACAATAGAACCGTTGATGCCGCAGCGGGAACAGACGGTGCCAATGCGCAGAGTGTTGCCGGTACGGAAAACGGTCACAGTGCTGATGCAGTGAATGCTGCAGGTGGCAAACAGTTCGACAAATTGTGGACAAAGGAGATGAGACGCCGTATCTATCCTAATGGAGCCGATATATTCGCCATGATAGGTTGTTTACTTGTAGCACTTGTCATTACGTGGGTGGTTGCGTGGATATTGGGTAGGTTTGTCGCAATGGATGAGGGACTGTGCATGGCCATAACTTATGTACTGCAGATGGGATTGTCCATTGTGCTAATAATGTGGCAGCGACGTTTGCGTCAGGTTCCGGAAGCAGCCGTCAAAAAGGTTAACGGACGTCTGAACGGTCCGCTTATATTGTGGGGAATATTGTTAATCTTCGTTACTGGGATAGTGATAGAACCGTTGCTCGGATTGTTGCCGGAGTTCTATCTTGAAATGTTGAACAGCGCCATAGGAACTGGTGGCTGGACAATACTGACGACTGTTGTGCTTGCCCCGATAATGGAGGAAACCCTGTTCCGCGGACTGATACAGGGGGCTATTTATCGTCGTGACGGAGCAGCAAAAGCTATCCTCATATCGGCTCTTATGTTCGGGGTGTTCCACTTTATACCGCAACAGGCCATAAATGCTTTTTTTGTAGGTATCATACTGGGTTACATATATTTTCGTACAGGCTCGTTGTTGACGGTTATTATCATACATGCGTTGAACAATGCTATAGCATATATTATGCTCGAACTGCTTGGACCGGAGAGGGCAAATATAGGCGTGAGCGAAATACTTGGTGGAGGAACGGTCTACTATATAGTGTACGGCCTGAGTGTCGTCTTGCTTATTGTAGGTATCGTTATGATGATCAAACGGCTCAAGCTACAGAACAAGGCATGCGCTGTGAACGGTAAAAATATATCTGGGGCTGAATAATATCGTATTCGCAGTTACGTTGGATAAAAGGTTGTTTGAAGAAGTTTCTTATGAACAATATAAAACGTATCGTACAGACACTCATCGTTGTCCTGCCTGTTGTGATTGTGGCAGGATGCGTGAGCAAATATCGTCCGGCGGCAGGAACTGTTGCTGAAGTCGGAGATGCAGTATTGACGGCGCGTGAGGTTTCTGCGGCTATCCCGTCAGGGTTAACTGAAGAAGACAGTTTACGTATTGCGACCAACTATGTAGAGGCGTGGGCGAGAAAGCAGGTGAAATTGCTTGAAGCCGAAAAAGTTTTGGCCGAGAAGGGTATAGATGTGGAAAGTATGGTCGAGGATTACCGCAATTCACTGCTTTCGCGTCGTCTGGATATGTATTATGTCGAAAATTGTGTGGATACTTTGGTCAGCGATACTTTGACGGAAATGTATTACCGCCAGCACAGGCCTGAGTTTCGTATGGATCGTGATATTTTCAAGGGCCGCGTAGTGGTGTTGCCTGCTGATTTCAGGTGGCGTACGCGTCTTAAAAACCTTATGGGAGATCCTAAACCTGACAGTCAGGAGGATTTTATCGGTCTGGCAGCCAAGAATGGCATTAAAATCACCGATTTTAATTCTTGGACTGAAGCCAATAAACTTTTCATGTGCCTTCCGACATCACATGGTAACGATTATGGGTATCTGTTGCGTTCGAAAAATGTGGAAGAGGTGGTGGACGAAAATAACCGTTATTATGTGCAGATAACTGACTGTGTATTCAAGGGAGAGCAGGCTCCTCTTGAATGGGTTGACGGCGTGGTGCGTAATATCATATACAACAAGCGAAACGAAGCAATGTTGAAGCATATGGAAGATAGCCTTTACAGTGCGGCTTGTAGAGATGGAGCGGTTAAGATATATTTGCAGGCAAATCAAGAGAAGTGACAAGATTGTATGTTTAGGAAAATCATATTGACGGGCGTTTTGTTGTTGGCGTATGCAGCGGGCGCTTCTGCGCAGGGACATCGCTATGTGGCTGATAAGGTAGTTGCCGTAGTCGGTAATTCAGCCATTACGTATTCAGAACTTATGGAAGAACGTCATACGGTGTTGGAGCATCGAAGACAGCAGGGGTATACATCTGACCGCGATCCGATGAACGAGGCACTCGAAGGCCTTATGGTCCGGAAGTTGCTTTACAATCAGGCACTGGTTGACTCTGTGGAGATAAACCACGAGTATGTGGCCAGCATGGTTGAGAGTGAATTTGCCAGTTTGGAAAAGGAAGCTGGGTCAGTAACTCAACTGGAGGCCAATATGGGTGAGCCCTCGTATCAGATAAGGAAGAACCTTCAAAATAAATACGAAGAGTTGGCTTATGCACAGGCGATGCAGGATGATGTGACCTCAAAAGTCAAGATAACCCCGGGCGAAGTTGAAATGTTTTATGAAACACTTGACCGTGACAGCCTCCCCATAATTCCGGAACAATATGTATATGCACAGATTGTGCGTTATCCAGTTTCGACTACGGAAGAAAAACAACGTGTCAGGGAACAGCTTTTGGAAATGAGGGAACGTGTCATCAACGGTACGCGCTTTGACCTTTTGGCCAGGATGTATTCCGTGGATCCGGGGTCTGCAATGAAAGGCGGCGAACTTGACTGGATGCCGTTGAACAGTTTTTATCAGCCTTTCTCGGAAGCACTGGAGAAGTTGCAGCCAGGACAGATTTCCGAAGTGGTAGAGACAGAAGCCGGCTATCATATCATTGAACTGATAGACAAGGATGGTGACCTGTATAAATGTCGTCATATATTGCTTCGTCCTGTATATACACCACAGGAATTGGCTAAGGACGGACGTTTTCTTGACAGTCTTGCACAGGAGATACGTAATGGCAATATTACTTTTGAAAAGGCTGCAGAAGAATATTCCGATGATAAGTATTCGCGTCATAATGGAGGTATAGTTACCAATCATGAGATGTTGGAATATTTTAATGCCGGCAATACGCAGTATTCTACGACTAAATTCATGCGTGAGGATTTGCGTTATGATTATCCTACACTCAGCACCTTGAATGAAGGTGAAATTTCATCATCGTTTCGTTCAGTGGATTTGAGGGGTAATGAGTTGAACAAAATTGTGAAACTTGTCAGGATAATACCTACCCATCCAGCCAATCTGCAGGAGGACTATCCTCAGATAGAACAGCTGGCGTTGGAGGCCAAGAAGTCAGAAGTATTCGAACAGTGGCTTGATCAGAAAATAGATGGCTTGTTCGTACGTATAGAACCAGAATTCAGGGACGGCGATTTTTATAACAAGAACTGGGTTAAGTAAGCAGGTATGGGCATTCGTAATATCGTAATGTCGGTTGCTGCAGCGGCACTGTTTTTCGGGGTTTTTGCGCAGGAACCTTTAAGTGTCGTAGGAGGTGCGTCGTCTAACACCGATATTGTTGCTGCTGAAGTAGCTTCATCTTCAGAAAACGGGGAGAAAACTATTGTAAACATCAAATCGCGGAGGATGTTTCCTGTTAAGGTTGCCGATTCTACGATATATGCCTTTGTCGGTGATGTGGTAGCTTATCACAACGGGACCGTAATGTTGTGCGACAGTGCCGTTCGGTACAGTGAAAACCGTATCGAGTGCTTCGATAATGTGCTGATAAACAAGGATAGTACTTATGTCTACGGAGATCGTGTATTGTATGACAGGATGTCCAATACGGCCCAGGTGTTTTCGCCGCTCATCAAGATGATAGACGGTTCAACAATCCTTTATACATATAATTTCCGCTACAATACATTGGATAATGTCGGCGAATATTACGGTGGTGGTACAATCAGTCAGGAGCGCATGCTGCTTGAGTCCGAGCGTGGCTATTATTTCGGCAAAACGCGCGATGCCGTATGTGTCGGTGACGTCGAATTGCGCGATTCGGCATATCAGATTGTTTCCGACTCGCTGGGGTTCAACATGGATAGCGAGATAGCTACATTTTACCGCAAGACGTATATATGGAACAAGAAAGATGAAATGTTGAGTGCCAATTCTGGTTGGTACGATACACGTACGGAACATTATCATTTCATGTCGGATGCGTATGTGTTGTCCGAGGACCAGGAGGTATGGGCTGATGATATGGACTATCGTCCAGAGAGGGAAGATGTCGAAATGCGACGCGATATCCAAATTTTGGATGAGGAGCAGAAGGTATTGGCATTCGGCGATTATGGACGTTATTGGGGGGCGCGTGGAGATGCCATGTTGACCGACAGCCCGTCGGCAATCAGTTTCTATGAAAAAGGAGATTCGCTATTTATGAGGGCAGATTCGATATTCCTGTATACGATAGACAGTACTAGTATTTACAGCGCTGACTATATTGGCAATCAGAAGAAGGTTGTACCTGTTGATACGGGAGAGGAACTGATAGTCACAGAGAATAGTGAAACGGATTTTGTAGAAGAAGATAATGCTTCACCAGATATTGCGCATGCTGGGAATGACATGATGGCTGACACTGTAGCAACAGATGTAGATAATGGGCCTACTATGCCTACTGTGGAGAATGATGGCAGTGTTTCCGATAGTATTGTTGTTAAGGCAGAAATGTCTGCAAATCATGCAGTTGAAGCAGAACATGTGGCTGAAACTGAAACTGAAACAACTGCGGCGATAAAAACAAATGATGGGGAGCAGCCGGTTCTGACCAAGAAGCAGATACGTCAGGCCCGTCGAGAGGCTCGTCGCAAGGCGCGTGACGAGCGTCGTGCAATACGTGAGTCAGAGCGTGCAGCTAATGTTGAGGAAAATGTGGTGGCCGAAGCAAAAGAAACTTCGGATGTAGTGTCCGATACCACCAGTATGGCTGAAGATGATCTGAATGTATTGGCAGACACAATGCAGAATGTGGCGGAGCAACAGCCATCCGATACCACTGACGTGGAGGAGGAACAGGAACGCGTAATGGTGGGATACAGGAATGTTAAAATATATCGTACGGATATGCAGGCAATATGCGATTCGCTTGTTTCGTTCTCGCGCGATACAACAATACATATGTATCAAAGTCCTGTGATGTGGAACGGCGCCAATCAGATCAAGTCCGATACCGTAGTCGTGTTTGTCAAGAATGAAAATATTGATAGGGCGGTGTTCTATGGAGGTGATGTATATGGTAATCCGGTTATGAGTGCAGAGTTGGAGTTCGACAGGTATAATCAGATAACAGGTAAGACCATAACTGCGAGATTTAGAGACAATGAGGTTTATCGTACCGATGTGGAGGGCAATGCACAGACCTACTATTACATGCAGGATGAAGAGAGTGGAGCATTCCAGGGATTTCTTGTTATGGAGTGTTCCGATATCACATTTAATGTTAATGACAAGGAGATAGATGAGATAATCTTCCGCGGCGATCCGGTATATGCGATTTATCCCATGGATTTGATACCTGACGGGCAGGAGCAGCAATTGCCTAATTTTATATGGGAAGGAGATAAGTGCCCTGTCAAAAAAGAGGTGTTTGACAGGGAGGTTAGACCGTCACGGCGCGTTGAATATGAGAGTCTTCCCAAACCAAACTTTCCATTGACGGATAGTATTGATAGGTACCGCAGGAGTATAATGGATGATGGTATTTGGAGAGATAGAACTGACGATATTACCGATGATGCACGCCAATATATGGAGCGTCTTCGGGCACAGGGATTTTAGTCAGTGATAGGAATATTGAACGACGGGGCTGAATGACGGCTCCGTTCGTTTTGTGTGCGTCTGGTTATTCTTCGAGTGCGAATGTTACGGCTTTGTTGAGTTGAGATACGAACGGGTAGGCGGAAGCAAAACGGGTTATTACAGTATTGGCAAAGTCGCGACTCATCAGTGTTTGGTCGTCTATGGCCATTTCTATACCGATGTCTGTTTTTAGCTTGAGATATTCGGCAAATAGACTGTCAGCGGGGAAACCGGTCGGAACACGTTTGAGCATTTCAGTTCGCGAGAGCGTGAAACCTTTGGCGTGTCTGATATTTTCTTCAAATTCTTCTCCGTTGAAGCATATTTCTTCACGTACGCTGTGCAGAATGTCGGGTGCCGGCATGTGAAGTCCTGCAAAAAGAAAGTGCCCGCCGCATGTGATGCCATCATATGTATAGCTCGGCTCTATATGGATATAGTACCCTGCATATCCGGATTTCTTACCTCCAGGGCAGATGAAAATGCCTATGTTTGTCTTGTATGGGCGCTTGTCGGGACTGAAGCGTATATCGCGGTATATACGGTATGTGCAGTCCTTTACCGTCAGTCCGCGTACAGACTTGTCGAATTCGCCTATACCGGTTATGACGGCCGATGCAAAATCTTCTATTTTGGCCAATATGGCGAGGTATTCTCCCTTGTGGGCTGCAAACCATTCCTTGTTGTTGTTTTCCCGCAGCATGCGCAGGAATTCTATAACCTTGTTCATGTGTGACGACAGTACCTATTTTTACAAATATAGGCAATATGTCTGATGTTCCAGTAATGTGTTGCTGTGGGAGCGTACCAAAATATTGAAACTTCCGTATCTTCTCCGTATCTTTGCCCTTAATTATAAAACAGTTGACTATGGGATTGTTTGATATATTCAAGAAGAAAAAGGAGGAGCAGGCTCCTGAAGCGGCTGTTTCGAGTCAGCAGGAAGTGAATGAAGGCTTCCGTAAAACCAAGGAGGGATTTTTCGGCAAATTGGCCCGTGTGGTGGCCGGAAAGTCGCAGGTCGATGCTGAAATGCTGGATGATTTGGAGGAGATGCTCATCACATCAGATGTGGGTGTAGAAACTACTGTTAAGATAATCAACAACATTGAAGCCCGTGTCGCTCGCGACAAATATATGAATGCCGGCGAACTTCAGTCCATATTGCGAGAAGAAGTCAGCGCCCTGCTGCAGGAAAGCGAGGGAAAACAGGATAACTTTGGCCTTGATGTTAAGGATGCAACACCTTATGTTGTGATGGTTGTTGGAGTGAACGGTGTAGGTAAGACCACAACTATCGGTAAGTTGGCGGCACAGTTGGTGCGTGCCGGCAAAAAAGTTTATATAGGAGCTGCCGATACATTTCGTGCAGCAGCGATAGATCAGCTGCAGGTTTGGGCCGACAGGTCGGGAGCTACTATGATTAAGCAGGAAATGGGGGCCGACCCTGCGTCTGTTGCGTTCGATACGCTAAAGTCTGCTGTGGCCAATGATGCGGATGTGGTGCTTATTGATACAGCCGGACGCCTGCACAACAAGGTGGGACTCATGAACGAACTGACCAAAATACGAAATGTAATGGCTAAGGTGATACCAGATGCTCCACACGAGGTTATGTTGGTACTTGACGGCAGCACCGGACAGAATGCATTCGAGCAGGCACGTCAGTTTACTGAAGCTACCAAAGTGACATCTCTGGCTGTTACGAAACTCGACGGTACGGCCAAGGGTGGTGTTATTATAGGTATAAGCGACCGTTTCCGTATTCCGGTGCGGTATATAGGTATCGGAGAAGGCATCGATCAGTTGAAGATATTCGACAGAAAGGAATATGTAAACGCTCTCTTCGGAGAGTAAGTTAGTGAGATAATCAAACTGGCTGAAAGTCGAAACGGGTAATGAAAATAAACGGGAAAAACAAGATAAATGTCGTCACTTTGGGTTGTTCCAAGAATGTTGTGGATTCGGAACATGTAATGGCTCAACTCGAAGCGGCAGGTTATGAAGTGGTGTTCGATTCGAATGATACCGATGCTGCTACAGTTGTGATAAATACGTGCGGCTTTATCGGCGATGCCAAGGAGGAGTCGATAAATACCATACTTGAATTTGTAAAAGCCAAAGCAGAAGGTCTTATAGACAGGTTGTTTGTAATAGGTTGTTTGAGCGAACGTTATGCCGACCAACTGAGAAAAGAGATACCTGAGGTGGATGACTATTTCGGGGCACGCGACTTTACGGGAGTGGTAGAGAGACTTACTGGTAAATTTCGTCCGGAACTTGCAACGACCCGTAAACTCACTACGCCTTTGCATTATGCTTACCTGAAAATATCGGAAGGATGCAACTGGCGATGTGCCTATTGTGCCATACCCATTATCCGTGGACCGCATGTGTCGGTGTCGATTGAACAGGTGCTGGAGGAAGCTGAAAAACTCGTTGCCGGCGGGGTGAAGGAGTTGATAGTGGTAGGGCAGGATACGACGTATTATGGTGTTGACCTTTATGGTCGCCGTTGTTTGGCAGACCTGCTTCGCAGACTGGCTGCAATTCCAGGTGTGGAATGGATAAGGTTGCATTATACCTATCCGACAGGATTTCCGGATGATGTTATCGATGTGTTGCGCGACGAACCCAAAGTATGCCGGTATATAGATATACCGCTTCAGCATATTGCTGACAGCCAACTCAAGGCGATGCGCCGTGGTATAACCCAAAGTGGTACTGAAGAGCTGATTGCCAGATTACGCCGTGAAGTGCCTGGTATTGCTATTCGTACAACCTTATTGGTAGGATTCCCGGGTGAAAGTGAGGCCGATTTCGAAGAACTTATGGAATTTGTCCGAAAGCAGAAATTTGACCGTCTCGGCGTATTCCCGTATTCTCCGGAGGAAGGTACTCCGTCAGCCGATATGGAGGATGATGTGCCTGACGATGTCAAGCATGAGCGCGTGGACCGTATAATGGAATTGCAGTGCGGCATATCCTACGACAACAATATGGCGCGGGTTGGCAAGATGCTTCGTGTGATTGTTGACAGGCTTGAAGGCGATTATTATGTGGCACGTTCCGAGTTCGATTCGCCTGAAGTTGACCAGGAAATACTAATCCCTGCTGCCAATGCTGTCCTCAAACCGGGGGACTTTTGCAACGTTAGGGTAACGTCGTGCGAAGAGTATGACCTTTACGGTGAACCGGTTTAAAGTGTTGCTTTTATTTTGAAATCTTTGGTTATTTGTGTAATTTTGGAGTGCGGTAAAACGTGCTTTATCGTAAAAGACACTGCCTAAAACGGTTGTAATGGCAAAGAATGCTGTAATAGAAGCCCTTGCCGAGAAAGTCGGACGCCTTATAGAAGAAAATGAACGGCTCGTGAAAGAAAACGCGGTGCTGTCTGAGAAAAAAGGTCGTTTGACGGTGGAGAACCGTGAACTGAAAGAGAAAATAGCCGGTCTCGAAAAACGTATAGGCGTATTGGAGTTGGGCAACGGACTTATCGGAAGCAGTGTCGACAGGAAAAGGGCGCAGGCACGCATAAACCAATTGATGCGGGAAATAGACAGGTGCATTGCGCTGATGAACAGATAAGAGTTGGGGCAACGCTTTATGCAGAAATTCGACATAAGACTGAATGTAGCAGGTAAGAGCTACGCCCTGAGCATAGAACGCGATAAGGAAGAGATATACAGGCGTGCCGAAAAGGAGGTTAGCCGACTTATGGCCGCAGTAGAGTCGCAGTATAGGGCTGAAAAGGAGGATTACCTTTCGGCGGTGGCATTGCAGCTTGCCGTTAAGGTTGTCGAACTGGAGGCCGACAGAAGCCTGGGAAAGGATATCGATAGACTCGATGAACTGAACAGGATGCTCGACGAACATCTGGGCAGGCTTTAACGTCCAGAAACCATAACTGTGACATCCTTACATAAGGATGTGTAAACGGCGGTTTCTTGAAGGACGATGATATATAGAGGTTCTTTATATATACGGAATTACCCCGCATGGATTCCATTAGCTTTGCGAAACTTAACATTAAACACATTGGGGTTTAACTTGATGTTTCAAAAACAGGCCTTAACCCACTCACGGTGGGTGCATCCTCTGCCGTCTGCGGGCGGTATGGTGCCGTTGGACGTTTGCGATTTGTCGGAGGCCCCACACATGACGATATAGGAGTATTCGTCAAACAGAATTGGAGTCTGTGTGGGTTTTTTTGTGCCCGCATGTAGTAGATGATTTAATGAATTTATATATAACTTTTAATAACTTATTGAAATTTAAAAATATACAACAATGGTAGCAACAGTACTGGCCTGTGTAATCAGTGCAGCAGTCGCGGTAGGCGTTTATATATTCGTAGCCAACGTAGTATTGAAAAAAGGCATCAAGCGTAGGCGTGATGCAGCTCTCAAAGAAGCTGAGGCTGAAGGAGAGGTGATTAAGAAGGAAAAGATACTTCAGGCCAAAGAAAAATTCATACAGCTTAAGAGTGAGCACGACAGAACTGTTAACGAGCGTAACCAGAAACTGAACCAGCGCGAGCAGAGCATTAAGCAACAGGAGAGTGCTCTCGGTCAGCAGCAGCAGGAACTGGAACGCAGGATGCGTGACAATGACAAGCTCAAGGAGCAGATGGAAAGTCATATTGCAACTTTGGAGCGTAAGAAGGAAGAGGTTGACAGAATTATAAAGGAGCAGAATATACGTTTGGAGCAGATTGGCGGCATGAGCAGCGAAGAGGCCAAGAATATTCTTATGGAGAATATGAAGTCGGAGGCCAAGACAGCTGCAATGGCTTATGTCAACGAGACGATTGAGGAAGCCAAGATGAGTGCCAATAAGGAAGCTAAACGTATTGTCGTACAGACAATCCAAAGGGTTGCTACCGAAACAGCCATAGAAAATTCGGTTACCGTATTCAATATTGAGAGTGATGAGGTCAAGGGCCGTATAATCGGACGAGAAGGTCGTAACATACGTGCGCTTGAAGCTGCTACCGGTATAGAGATAATAGTAGACGATACTCCTGAAGCGATTATACTTTCAGGTTTCGACCCTGTTCGCAGGGAGATAGCCCGTTTGGCATTGCATCAGTTGGTAACCGACGGCCGAATTCATCCGGCACGTATCGAGGAGGTTGTTGCCAAGGTACAGAAGCAAATAGAGGACGAAATCATAGAGGTGGGCAAACGTACCACTATAGACTTGGGTATTCACGGTCTGCATCCGGAACTTATCCGTCTTATCGGTAAGATGAAGTATCGTTCATCGTACGGTCAGAATCTTTTGCAGCATTCCCGAGAGACTGCCAACCTTTGTGGTATAATGGCTGCAGAACTCGGTCTTAATCCCAAGCTTGCACGTCGTGCAGGCCTGTTGCACGATATTGGCAAGGTGCCCGATGACGAACCGGAATTGCCGCACGCAATTATCGGTATGAAGCTTGCTGAAAAGTACAAGGAAAAACCCGAAGTTTGCAATGCTATCGGTGCACACCACGATGAGATGGAGATGGCATCACTTATAGCACCTATCGTACAGGTTTGCGATGCCATATCGGGTGCACGTCCCGGGGCACGTCGTGAAGTTGTAGAGTCATACATCAAACGTTTGAAGGAGATGGAAGATATTGCTATGTCATATCCGGGTGTTATGAAGACATACGCTATACAGGCAGGTCGCGAGTTGCGTGTGATAGTAGGCAGTGAGAAACTGTCTGACCAGGAAGCAGAGGCACTGTCGCATGATATAGCAAAGAAGATACAGGATGAAATGACTTATCCGGGTCAGGTGAAGATTACCGTCATTCGCGAGACCCGTTCGGTAAGCTATGCGAAGTAGTATTCTGTATTTTGAGTAATAAAGCCGCAGTGCACGCACTGCGGCTTTATTTTATTCCTGTGACGCTGTGTATCCGGTGTCTTCCTGAAGGTTGCCGCTGTTTGCTGCGGCTACTGCCAGACGGTCGCAGCGTTCGTTTTCAGGGTTGCCGTCGTGTCCCTTGACCCAAACGAACCGTACGTCGTGGCGACGGTATACAAACAGGAAACGACGCCATAAGTCAGGATTTTTCTTTTCACGAAATCCTTTTTTTTCCCAGCCAAATACCCAGCCTTTGGAAACGGCATCGACGACATAGCGAGAGTCGGAGTATATCGTTACATGGCAACCATCGTATTTGAGTGCTTCGAGTCCTTTGATGACCGCCAGCAGTTCCATTCGGTTGTTTGTTGTGAGACGGAACCCTTCGCTGAGTTCCTTGCGAAACGGTGGCGATATCAGCACTACGCCGTAGCCTCCCTTGCCTGGATTGCCTTGTGCTGCCCCATCAGTGTATATTGTGATGTCGGTGTTCATTTATTGTGACAGGTGTGTTAGTGCAGCAAAGATAAAGAAAAATGTATGCCATACCGCTTTGACAACGCTTTGAAACGTGTTATGGCGTTTGGATTATTCGTTGGAATTAATATCTTTGTATGCCTCCCGAATAAATGGATGTCCAATACATGTAAAAACGGATTTGCCATGCCAGAAATATCAGAACGCGCGGAACGCATGCCTGCATCGCCGATACGTAAACTCGTACCGTATGCCGTGAAGGCCAGGGAGAGGGGTATCAGGATTTATTCGCTCAATATAGGTCAGCCAGATATAGAGACACCGCAGGAAGGTCTCGATGCTCTTAAGCACATAGACCGTAAGGTGTTGGAATACAGCCCCAGTGACGGCTTACCGTCGTACCGCAACAAGTTGGTAGGATATTATGCAAAGTTCGGTATCGACATCTCTCCGGAGGACATAATTGTCACGACTGGAGGCTCGGAAGCTTTGCAACTGGCATTCCCGTCGTGTATCAATCCTGGTGACGACATTATTATAACCGAGCCTACATATGCCAACTATATATCGTTTGCCATGCAGGCCGGGGTGAAGGTAAAACCCATCAAAACCGATATACGCAACGGATATGCGCTGCCTGATATTGAGGATTTCGAAGCGTTGATAGACGAGAAAACGAAAGCCATACTCATTTGCAATCCTAACAATCCGACCGGATATGTTTACACCAAGGATGAGATGATGCGTATTCGCGATATAGTGAAGAAGCATGATTTGTTTCTTTTCTCGGATGAGGTGTACCGCGAATTCCGTTATACGGATGCGGAATATGTGTCGGCATTGCATCTTAAGGGGATCGAGGATAATGTAGTGCTGATAGACTCCGTGTCGAAGCGTTATTCGGAGTGCGGCATACGCATAGGAGCTGTAATAACACGCAACCGTAAGTTGCGTGATGCGATGATGAAGTTTGCACAGGCACGTTTGAGTCCTCCCTTGTTGGGACAGATTGTGGCTGAAGCATCGCTTGATGCGCCGCAATCATATCTTGACGGGATATATGAAGAGTACATAGAGCGCCGTAACCTGTTGGTTGAGGGACTCAATAAAATACCAGGAGTTTATTCGCCCATGCCCAACGGCGCGTTCTATACCATGGCGCAGTTGCCAATAGACGATTGCGACAGGTTCTGCGAATGGCTGTTGAGGGATTTTGCCTACGAAGGCGAAACAGTTATGTTTGCACCTGGATCTGGCTTTTATTCCAATCCGGCGGATGGGCGCGACAAGGTGCGTATGGCCTATGTGTTGAAGAAGGAGGACCTTGCACGGTCGTTGGTTATACTTGAGAAGGCTCTTGAGATATATCCTGGACGCACTACACGATAGTCCGTATTTGGCATGAAGGGTGTGGCGATAAGCTGCAAGAAAAGAGGTAAAGATAGAAGATGAAACTTGCAATTGTTGGGACCGGCTATGTAGGTCTGGTATCAGGCACATGTTTTGCTGATATTGGTGTCGATGTGACATGTATAGATATTAGCGAGCATAAGATAGCCGACCTGCGCAACGGGATAATACCAATATATGAACCGGGCCTTGAAGAAATGGTACTTCGTAACGTGCAGTCTGGACGGTTGCGGTTTGAGACTGATATCAGGCGCGGTATAGACGATTATGACCTTATAGTGTGTGCCGTAGGAACGCCTCCCGGCGAGGATGGCAGTGCCGACCTGCATTATGTTTTGGAAGTGGCACGTACCGTGGGGCAGCATATTAACGGTTATACGTTGTTCGTGATCAAGAGTACGGTGCCGGTCGGTACCGGAGAACAGGTTCGTCAGGTGATAGCCGGAGAACTGGAGCGCCGATGTGTCAATGTGTCGTTTGATGTGGCTTCCAATCCCGAATTTCTGAAGGAGGGAGCGGCTGTCAAGGATTTCATGGAGCCTGACAGGGTAGTGGTAGGTGTTGACAGTGAGCGTGCGCGCGACATCATGCAGAGGTTGTACAAGCCTTTCGTGGAGAACGGGCGTCAGTTGCTGTTTACGGATATAGCATCGGCGGAGATGATAAAGTATGCGTCAAATGCCATGCTGGCGACACGAATATCGTTCATGAATGAGATAGCCAATCTGTGCGAGCGTTTGGGTGCTGATGTGGATATGGTGCGTCACGGTATGGGGGCTGACCCGCGTATAGGCCCGAAGTTTCTGTATCCCGGCATAGGTTACGGAGGTAGCTGTTTCCCGAAGGATGTAAAGGCATTGGTTAATATGGCACATGCCAATGGTTGCGAAATGGATGTGCTTAAGGCTGTCGAGTCTGTCAATGAACGTCAGAAGCGTGTATTGTTCGACAAGTTCAACGCGTATTTCGGCGGCGATATCAAGGGACGCAGGGTTTCCGTGTGGGGCTTGTCGTTTAAGCCGGAAACGGACGACATGAGAGAGGCTCCGTCACGTACTGTTATAGAATGCCTGCTTGATGCAGGATGCCATGTCGGCGTGTATGACCCTGTGGCTGTGCGCGAGGCACATTGCATTTTTGGAGACAGGGTGGAGTATTTTGCCGACAAGTATGAGGCGCTTGAAGATGCAGATGCCTTGATGCTTGTTACCGAATGGCAGGAATTCCGAATGCCGGATTGGGATGTGGTGCGTATGGCAATGAGGACTCCTGCGGTATTCGATGGGAGAAATATCTATAACGGATGCGAGTTGCGGTCCAAGGGAATATATTATGACGGGATAGGCCGCAATTAATTGATAAATGAGGAAGTGCCAACTGTATTCCTTCATTGTTTATACTCAAACAGTCCATTACAACATACGCGGGCGGCATTGCCGTTCGGGAGACATTCCATGACGTATACGGGTACATTGGCCAGAATACTCGACAGTATATTGCACAGCGGGTCGAGTGTAGTTTCGTCTTGTTGGAGTGTCGGCAGACACGATGGAAGTACGGCGCCGAACGCATGTATGGTATCTTGGCGTGTCAGGCGATTGTATTGTGCGCGTTTTATGCGTACGAAAGCTTCCAGCGGATAGGAGGTATTCATGTAGCATGGCGTTTTGCCGCTCCACGGGGTACCGTATGTCCGAACGGTGCCGTCGGATAGCAGACGTACTGCAGGAGCGTCGTCATTGAGGAGAGTTGTGCCGCTGATGTTTTCGAGCCACATGCGTGAGTGGGTTGATTTGCCTGTGCCTGACTCTCCGAGAAACATCATGGCCTTGTCGTTGTAAACGGTCGAGGAGGCGTGTATCAGCAACATGTTGTGGTGCAGTCCAGACATTGATAGGGCAAAAAGCAGTAAATGGTCAAGAATATTGTGCGGAGGAGCAACCGATTGTGCTGCAAGGTCCGATTTGTATACTGTGATGTTGTTTTCTGAAACCGTGCCGCATTCAATGGAGAAACAGTTGCCGCTTGCCGTGTGGTGTATCGTGAGAATGCGTCGGTCGGCATATATTTTCAAACAGGCATTGTCTTCTGCCAGTGAGTAATTGAAAACGGTGATAGGCTGTTGTTCCTTGGTTGTTATTTTGCTGTCTGCATCGATTATGAATATGGGCGTATTATTGCCGTCAGTCTCCGTAAAAAAGTCGGCATAGTTGTGTTCCATGCGTTTGCGTAGTGTGGTTTCGCGTGAACTCTTTAAGCCGAATGTGAGGCAGGCTACTGTCAGATATATCATTGCTTGATACTTTCTTGTGTAAAATAGCTGGATACGTATCTTCCTAGACAGTCAGTATGTTTTGTTATTCCTCAAGCAGTTCTGCCTTGCGTAGCGATGAAATCCATGCTTCAGCATCGGCAATAGCCGTGTCGCGGTCAACATTGTAGTTGGAAACGAGCAATTCCGATATCTTGACTGCATCGAATTCTTCATTGCCCAATTTTTCCCACAGCCATACAGAGGTGGGGTTAAGCGATATTACCTTTGTCAGGTTTACGTTGAGTTTTCCTATGGCTACTATAACATTTTCGCCTGCTATATTTCGAATTTTGTATCCATGCTTTATTTTCATGATTGTCAGGTTTTATATGTCGAGTCAAATATAATTAAAAAGCTAATTTGCCTTCCTGTTACACGAAGTTTTCTGTGTCAGATGTTCGTTCCACGCCTTAGTATAGGAGCAATGATATCATGATATGCCGTCCTTGCAATTTTGATGGCAAGACTGTATGCAGTGAGCAACCGCCAGTGCAGGGAACGGTATGCAATAGTGTGTCCGTTGCGTATTACGGCTTCAGCATATGCGATGATGTCATCAGCGGTTGCATGTTCTGCCGTGCGGCAATTGCCATCACCTTTCATTATAAACGTGTTGCCGTGGATATATCGTACGCGATGCAGCACATGTCCTTTGCTGTGGCGAAACAACACCACCATTCCCTGCCTGATGTCTTCGGATGCTATATGGTTTAAGACGACATCGTCGCGTCCGTTGCGCAAAAATGGACGCATGCTGTGCCCTTTGATGCGCAAGGTGACCTTGCCTCCCTCGTCTATGATGCGGTTGATGTCAGCGAAAAGTATTGAATTTGAAATTGTACGTATATCAGGCATGACGAGATAATTCTATGATTCTGTCGCAGAAATCGAGCGTGTGTTCACGGTGCGATATGATGATTATGGTCAGTTCCCCGTGCTCGGCTGACAGTTGTTTTATGGCCTGCATGATGTCGGCTTCGGTATTGCTGTCGAGCGAAGAAGTGGCTTCGTCGAACAGCAGTACGGCAGCTTGTCTGTACAGGGCACGGGCAATGCCTATGCGTTGACGCTGCCCGCCGGATAATTTGCAGCCTCCTTCTCCTGTCACGGTATCTACACCATAGGGAAGTGTTGTGACAAATTCTGAAAGCGATGCGGCGTTTATGGCTTTGGCAAGTCTATGGCGGTCTATTTCGTCTGGCATCTTGCCGAAGGCTATGTTTTCGGCAATTGTCGTATCGGTTATGAAAACATCTTGTGAAACATATGCCAAATTGTTTTGCCATTGGCGGCGGTTGTCTGGAGTGAGACGTATGCCGTCTATTGTTATTTCTCCATTTGTTGGCTTGAAGAAGCCGCAAAGAAGGTTGAGTAGTGTACTCTTACCTGCACCCGACGTTCCCTTGATGCCTATTGTTTCGCCCTTGCGGATTGTGAGTGAGAAATTTTCGATAACCGTACGAGCATCTTCGGCATAGCGGAATGTTATGCGGTCGAATGTTATCGCCTGCTTAAATGGCAGTATTGCGGATGTATCATTGGTATTTTTGTCCGTGTCATCGTTTATTGCTTCCTCGATTTGTTCGGCGGCGAAAGAATTGCGTTTGTATTCCATCCAACAGTTGACTATACGGTTTACCGAGGGCACTATCTTGTAAGCGGCGACAGCAAATATGCCTAATGACATTTTAAGAGTGTCCATTGGAATGTTTGCGGACAGTCCGATGATAATCATAGCGACAATGCCGACTATGAGTGAAAATTCTGCTATGCGCCCTGTGGCTGTACGTATTAGCGATGCCTTGCGGCGGCATTCGGAAAATTGTTTCAGCCGGTCACCAAAAAGTTTGTTTACATATTGCCATGCATTGTTTATTTCTATTTCGGCATAGCCGCGCATGGTTTCATGGAGAGTCTTGTTCTGTTGTATGAACAGTTTGTTTTCCATGCGTCCGTTCTCATTCATTTTGTGTCTGAAGAATATGATATATATTGCGGACAAAGGCAGAAATATGGCCATTGCGAGTAATATTAACCATGGGTCATAGCAAAGCATAACGGCGATTATCATTGTCAGCAACAAACATCCGGTGATGATTGAAAATATCTGACCAAGTACTCCTTCCGTAAAACGCAAGCACACACCGTTGACGTTGTTTACTAATTGGGCTGTATTGTGTTCGCGTATGAAAATGAGTCCGCGATACATATATGTGCGGAACATGTGTTTCGAATAGTATTTGTAAAGGGACAGCAGATATTTGGTTATAGAATTGGATATTGCGAGCATTAACAGACTTTTCATGATTAGAATAATCACTACAGAGAGGCATACAGCTATGGTAAACTGTTCGAATGATTGGAATCCGACATTTGTGTACAGTCTGTTTACGAATGGATACGAAAGAGTGGTTTCCTGGTCCAGAACCAAAAGCAATACGGGGACTAGCACTGCTATGCCTATAAAGTCCAGTAAAGCCAATATCATGGATGATGCTATAGCCCCATATGCTTTCCGTCTTTTATTGTGTGGTATAAGTGATAGTACTTTGCGCAGAGATACGTTCTTTGTTGTTTTTCTATCCATGTTTGTCGGGCTGCAAGTTGTACTTCAATTGGGCCTGTAAATATACTAATTATTTAGAGAGGCTTACGGTTATATTTAGTAGGCAAGATGTACACGTAAGATGTTAATCCCGACATTGCAACCCTACTCGTACGTTCTGCTTTTTATTTGGTTCGTGCAAGTTGTAAATTGCTGGATAAATGAGGTACGAACATAGGACGGACGTTTTGTCGTTATGTGTTTTACTGAATATTTAGAATGGATTTATTTGTATCTTTACCTCACCTAACTTAACTTAAATAAATTATCTATACAGAATGATTAATGTCATTCCTATATCCACCAAAAAGGAACTTAAAAGGTTTACCAAATTCAAGATACGTCTGTACAAAGACTGTAAGTATGCCATTCCGCCATTGTATTCCGATGAGAGAGAAGCTTTGCTTAAGGGACGCAATCCGGCTCTTGACGTGTATGACCATCAGGTGTTCATTGCAGAACGCGATGGTGAATTGGTCGGTCGGGTTGTGGCCTTGATAAATCATGTAAGCAACAATAATGAAGGCGTGGATTATGTACGTTTTGGCTTCATAGATTTCATTGACGATTTTGAAGTGGCAAATGCTCTTATTGCCAAGGTAGAAGAGTGGGGCAGACAGCGTGGTATGACTGTTATACAGGGGCCGCTCGGCTTTACTGATTTTGACCCAGAGGGTATGCTTACTTATGGCTTTGATGAACTCGGAACAATAGCCTGTCTGTATAACTATCCTTATTATCCGGAGTATATGGAGCGTATGGGTTTTGAAAAGAAGGCCGAATGGGTAGAATATAAAATAGAAGTGCCCAAGGAGGTACCAGAACGCTATCATCGGATAGGCGAAGTCGTGAAGCATAAATACGGTCTGCGCGTACTGCGGTTCAAGAACATTAACGAAATAGTGAAACAGGGGTATGCTTTGAAATTATTCAATCTACTCAACGTGGCATATGCCGACTTGTATGGATTTTCGAAACTTACGGATGAGATGATAAGGTATTATGTCCGCAAGTACGTGCCCCTGCTTCGTCTGGAGTTGATAACGTTAATTGTTGATGAGTCTGGTGAGCTCGCTGCTTTTGGCGTGGCGCTGCCTTCATTGTCGCGTGCAATGCAGAAGACCAGTGGCCGCATGTTACCGTTTGGTTTCTACCATCTGCTTCGTACGTTGCACTCTTCGCGTGCCGAGGTGTGCGATTTGATGCTTGTAGCGGTAAGACCTGACATACAGAATGCAGGTGTTGTTGCGCTGCTGTTTACGGAAATGATGCCGCAGTTTCATAAATTAAGGACACGTTACGTTGAGAGCAATCCTGAACTTGTTGATAATTATCGGATACAGGCACTTTGGGGACATTTCGATAAGATACAGCATAAAAGCCGAGCTGTCTTTGCAAAAGCAATAGAATAAAAGTTGGTTTTAGAAGGAATACAAACAGGGCGCTTACAAATTAAGCGCCCTGTTTGTATAATGTAATTTGCTGCTGTTTTATTCAGCCTCGGTTGCTGTCGGGTCCATGATAACCTCGAAGATGTTGCCGTCCGCGATTATGCGTGCAGCAAGGTTACGGAAATATTCAGGAGTGAATGAATTCACTATGTCATTATATGCCGTATTCATGTCGACGTTTTCGTTATAGAAATCATGCAACGTATTCATCCAATAGCTGTTGTCTTTCTGTTCCGTGGCGTGCGACTTTACAAGAAACTCCTTAACCTTGGTGAGATCTTCAGGGTTAGCTCCATTATCTGCTATACGCTGCAGTTCGTTGACGATATCGGGACGGAGTTCAAGAAGTTTCTCTGGATTTGTGTCATACTGTGACAGTAACTGATATTGGGCGACAGGGGTATTGTTGACGAAACCTGCCGTGCCGATTACGTATGTGCCACCTTTTTCTTCACGCATGACAGCCGTGTAACGTATGGAGAGCAGCTGCGACAAAGCCGTAATGGCAAGCTTGTTCTCCAAATTGTATTCTATCGGTCCGGTGATGGCCGTGTATACGGTTACCTTGGGTTGTTCCATAGGCATTTCAAAACGGTATTCCTGTCGTCCGGGAATTATTCTGACGCCATCGTCCACCCATGTATAGTGCTTTTTTGTGCGTGGCAGTGAACCGAGATATTTTTCAACCAACGGTCGAAGTTCGTTCAGATCTACGTTGCCGGTAATAGTGAATGTAAAGTCGTCGGTATTGCCGTATAGCTTTTCGAAAATCGGCTGTAGTTTTTCATATGAGATTTCTCCGAGATTGTCGTATGACAGGTTGGGCCGGCGCGGCGAATTTCCGTACAAGGCGTTGTTTCTTTCCTGTGTGAAACGGAATTGCGGATTGGCCTGTAGGTTGAGGTATTGTGCGGAGAGCATGTTCATCATGGCATCGAAGTTGTCGCGGTCAAACCTCGGTTGGGTAAAGGCCAAATAGAACAGTTGGAACATCGTTTCGAGGTCACGCGGCGAGCAGGTGCCGACAAAACTGTTGCTGTAGTTGCTTACCTGAGGTTGTATGCCTACATTCTTGCCGGCGAGCTGACGGCGCAACGTGGCTGCATCTGACTGACCGAGACCTGCCATCATGAAATATTGAGGCAACAATTGTGATGTTAGCAATTCGTCATTGGTCAGAACAGAGCGTCCCCCGTTGGCATATGCCATGAGCAGTATTTCGTCTGCCTTGAAGTCTGTAGGCTTCACTATGACGCGTACGCCGTTGCGTAGTGTCCATATAGTGGAGCCGAATGCACCTTCTTCAGTTTTCTTTACTTTGGAACCATTGAGACGTATATCTGATGGAAGCAGCGGGGCGAGTTCGCCTTCATCAGCATTCCCTTCGAGTTCAGCGGCCTGTACATTGCCGATTATGTTCTCAACATCGGTTATTGTTGGCAGTGCAGAAGTGTTTTCAGGAGCTTCGATGAATACGACCTGATTGTGGTCGGTGAGACGCTGTTGTACATAGGAATTGAAAGTTTCCGGTGTCAACTGTGCGAGGACCGAGTTGATGATGTCGTAGTCGGTCTGGACATCCATTGCAGGGTCGTTCTTGGAGAAGTTCATGAGATAGCTTCCCATTATAAACGATTTGCTGGTGCGGTCGTTGCGACCATCGTATGCTGCCTGATTGTCGCCCGCAAGCTGGGCCTTTACAACTTCGAATTCAGATGAGGTGAAACCGAAACGGGCGATGCGTTCCATCTCGGTATAGAGTGCTTCGAATGCTTTGAGTGATGCTCCGTCATGTGTCGTGGCGTAGAGTTGCAGCATATCCATCGCTGTCACTATGTTGTAGGGCATGAATGTTGCTGATGTGAACGGAGCATCTGGTTGCATGGCCATTTCGCTCAATCGGTTGTTTACGGCGTTGGTCAGTAGCGCGTCCATGATGCTCATAGTGTATGCCTGTACCGTATTGCTGTATTCACGCGGTATGGGTTGGCTTTTGTAGATGAGCTTGATAACAGTACCAGTCTGTTCAGGGTCGGTGAAAATTCCTATTATTGGGGCTTCGTTGTCTGCAATGGTTATTGCCTGTTTGGGCTCGGGGTTTTCCACGGCTGGAATATCTGACATAATCTGTTTTACTTTCTGTTCCATCATGTCGACATCGAAGTCGCCGACTATCATTATGGCCTGCTGGTCGGTGCGGTACCAATGGTGGTAGAAGTTGCGGAGTTCGTCATGTGAGAAACTTTTGAGACCGTCGATGTGGCCGATTATGTTGCGTGTCGTGTAGCGGTTGTCACCGTAGAGCAACGGTGCTTCCTTATCCTTGAGACGTTTGTCTGCATTGTAACCCTGTCGGAGCTCTTCAATTATTACACCGCGTTCTTCGTCTATTTCGTCACCGGCGAGTGTGATATAGTATGACCAATCGTGCAACACGAGGAGGCAAGAGTCGATTATTGATTCGCGTGCTAACGGAACATTCGACATTTCGTAGCAAGTGAACTCCTGTGATGTAAAGGCGTTGAGGTCGTTGCCGAATTTTACACCGATGCTTTCGAGCCAGTTAATGAGGCTTTTGCCGGGAAAATTTTTTGTTCCATTGAAGGCCATGTGTTCAAGGAAGTGTGCAAGGCCCTGCTGAGAGTCCTCTTCCTGTACTGCCCCCACATTGTGCATAATCCAGAATTCAGCCTGACCGGCGGGCTTGTCGTTGTGTCGGATGTAGTAGGTCATGCCGTTATCGAGCACGCCTTTGCGCAGTTCAGGGTCGTAGGGCAATTCTTGTGCAAAAAGCCCTATCGTTGCCACCAGAACGGCGAACAAACATAACAATCCTTTTTTCATTTTCTTGATATTTAATTGGTTTCGTAAAAATCGATATGATTTAATTTACTAATATAAATGTTTATTGTGGAATTGACAATACGTCTGCGATTTCTTGTGTAAGAAGCGAGGACATCAGTTGGCTGATGGATAATGACTGTGGCTTAAATTTTCGGTTGTATTGTATGAATAAAAAATAGGAGGTTGTTAAACAACCTCCTATTTTTTATTGTGGTGCCACCAGGAATCGAACCGGGGACACAAGGATTTTCAGTCCTTTGCTCTACCATCTGAGCTATGGCACCATCGTGTTGCTGTCGTTTTGCGGGTGCAAAGATAAATATAAAATCTAACTATCCAAATATTATCGTTAAAAATCTATGATATTTTTTAATGGTATGTTGCGTGGAATATGGTTTATTGTTTGCAATGCATAAGTGTTTTAGGAAGTTTTCCATCATGTACGGTAGTCGTGGATATGTTACCTTATTGGCATATATGTCCAGTTAGATAATGTGTGACGACGGTATGCAACAATCTATATTAGTAGTTTTGATAAATTGGATTTTTATGTATTTTTGCCAATGAAGGTTGATTATGTCCGTTCACTATCTGTTGATTGTGAGCGTGATAATGTGTAAGATAAACACATTGCTTACTATGCGAAAATCAGAAATATTAAATCGGATTATATCGTTCTACAGCTTCAGGAACAAGACTGAGCTGGCGGCGTTTTTAGGTGTAAGCCCACAGACGGTTTCAAATTGGTACAGCCGTAATTCCATAGATTACGACTTGATTTTTGAAAAGTGTGTCGGTATTGATTTGAATTGGCTTGTAACAGGAAGTTCTTTCGGATACATGAATAACCCTGAAGATACAGTTGTTGCAAGTGATGTGAAGAGTGCATACGAAGTTCCGGTACTGTGCAACAGAAGTCTGCCTGTAATGTCGTCTGAAACCGTGTATGGTGTTGATGGGCGGATGAAGGTTACAGGTTATGTGTCAATTCCGGAACATCTGTTGGCAGACGGTGAATATATGGCTTTTCTTGCAGACGATGCAATGCCGTCATGCTTTAGACGCGGTGACTACGTGGTTTGTAAACGTATTGTAGATTTTGATGTTCTTAAAGCAGATGATACTAAAGTTTATGTATTGGCTGTTGCAGGATGTAATTTGATGTTTCGTCGCATAGTAGTAGATAAAAGTAGTGGGCATAGGCGTATTGTTTTGACTGCGGATAACGAAAATAAGATTCTTTTCCCAGACATGACAGTAGGTTTGCGTGATATTGCCGGTGCTTGGGAAATTAAGTTTGTAATAACATCGCACGATACCGAAGTGAGCGATATGTGCAAACGTTTGCATGAACTTGAAAAACGTGTTGAAGAACTGACGCGTATGTTTGGAGCGTTGGCTAATAAGTAATGGCTTGTCTGCAATATTCGCCAGTGCGGCATCCAGCTGCTGAAAATAAAAAAAGTTGTTGTTAATGATACAAAAAGGCTTCAGATATTTGCAGATAAAGAAATAATCATTACTTTTGTCCTGCTTTTACGGCGAGTTAGCTCAGCTGGTTAGAGCGCATGATTCATAATCATGAGGTCCCGAGTTCAAGTCTCGGACTCGCTACATTGAAAATCAAAGAGTTGCAGTGTCAGTTGCAACTCTTTTTTGTTTTGTGCATCATGTATTTGCTGTCTGTGATAATCGGTATATAGAATAGGCAAGCCCCCTGCGGTCATTGACCGCAGGGGGCTTGCCTATACATGTCATGTCTTTATGTTAGAATGCAAGGAAGAATTCCACAATTATCTTATTTTGGAAAGTAGGGTTTGATGCCAGTCCTGCGGGTTTGTTTTTGATGAAGAAATGTTCATAGTTAAGACGCAGTTCGCATTGTAACAGTTTTTCAGTAAAACCGATTGTAAGACCGCCTGTAAGGCGTTGTGCATTGAAGTGCATTATGTCTGATTGTGCATCGAGCAATGATATGTTGTAACCGTAATCCCAACGTACCATTGGAGCGAGGAACTTGACAGGCCCCCAGTTCTTCATAGGCTGGCGGTATATGGCATGAGCTACCGCGAGATCTAATTTATCTGTCTCGAAAGGCAGCCATAACCAGCGTCTTGCATATTCTCCCTCGATTATCCATCGGCCTTTGATGTAGCGTAGTTCTCCGCCGACCATTGTGATGTTGTTGCCGAACGGAGTTTTGCCAGTGTAGTAGTTTGCTGCAATGCCAAAACCATTTAGTAGTTTCCCTGGATCTATCCACACTCGACCGACGAAATTGACATTCTTGCTCCATTTCGGATTGTTGATGCCGTTGCCATTCATGAGCCCCGCCTGTATGTTTATAGGAAATTTCTTGGTCGCACCATATTTGAGCATGATGCCGATGTCCCGTGGACCAAAATTGCCTGTTTGTGAACCGGCGGATGATGTCTCATAGTAACTGCCTATGTATGAGGTCATGAATGAACTGCTTGCAAAATAGTTGAGACGGGGGCCACGGCTGATTTCAGTACAGAAACGGCTCAGTTGTTGACCTAAAGTGATTTCAAAGGCACCGGATGCAAAAGTAACATAGGTGTCTAGTATGCTGAGTTTTCCTTCTGCATTGAGGTCTGCCTGAAACTGGTAACGGAATATGCCTGGTGATGTGAAAACCTCTCCCTTGACGCCAAGGCGTGCATTGTTGATGTTGAACCTCATGTCGCCTGTTTCTGTATTGGTCTCAAATCGTGGTTTGATTACACCGAACAGTTGCGGTACCCATGATTTCTTCTCTTGTGCTGCAAGCGTATCTTGAGGACTTGCGAGCAATGCCAGTACCGTTATTGGGCACATGGCTTTTATAAGATTATATATTCTTTTCATAATGGGCGCAAAGATAATTACGGTGCGTCGATTAAGCAAGAATGCAAAACAAATAAGGCAACCCTTCATGGGTTGCCTCATATTATTGTGTTTCGTATTTTAGAATTTGTAGGAGAGTACTACACCGAGTCTTGAGAGGGCCGGTTTGATACCGCTCTCAACGAGTTCACCGTTTGCAGGATTATTCCATTTGCTGTATAGTATACCACCGCCGATGTAGAAGTCGAGCCCCCAACCGTGAGCGAGCTTCAGATAGTAACCGTAGGATATACCGAGCATTGCGACCTTCAGGTTGTTTGCACCTGTAGTACCATAACCGCCGAGAGCAATAGTATTGAGAAGGTCGAAGTTGGAGTAAGCGTGACCGAAACGGCCTACAGTACCATAAAGACCAAGGTGGTGTCCGTTAAATGCTTCGCAGGTATACCACCTTGCTTCGAAAGTACCCATCCAACCGTTGCCGTAAACCGAGTTGTCGCAGTTTTTCCACGGGTTCCAGATTACGGTAGTGCCTTCAAAAGCGAGAGTCCACTTCGGAGCAACCGAGAACTCAACGCCGAGGTTTACAGAACCCATACCAAGATAGAGGGGGTTCCACTTGATGGCAGCTTCCTGAGCCATGGATACGTTAGCAAATGCGAACATTGCCACTAAGGAGATTAGTAACTTTTTCATAATGTGTGTTTTATAAATATTGAACTGTCGTTTTAGTGCATTATTGATGTGATAAATATATAATACTTCATAGCGCTAAAGTAAAACATTTTTTCCAAAATAATTAATAATATTCTGAAAATGTGTACTTATATTTGTCATATCTCTGAATTTCAGAGATTAACATGAAAGTGTAGATCTTAAATAACATGTCTAACTTAATGTAAAACATTTCATTGCATTCCACATAGTGCGAAATGGCGAAATATTTGTTTTGTATAATAAATAAGGATTAAGTTTTATTGACTATGAAGAAATTTTTGCAAGAATTTAGGGAATTTGCCATGCGTGGCAATATGGTAGATATGGCGGTAGGTATAATTGTAGGTGCTGCATTCGGCAAGATTGTGAGTTCGTTAGTAGCCGATGTTATAATGCCGCCATTGGGACTGCTGATAGGTGGTATGGATTTTACCGACCTTGCCATAACATTGAAGCGGGCTACGGAAGATGCTCCGGCAGTTGTGTTACGTTACGGTATCTTTATTCAGACCGTGTTCGATTTTGTGATTGTAGCTTTTGCAATATTCTTGTTAGTTAAGGGCGTAAATTCGCTCAAGCGCAAGCAGAATGCCAAACAGATCACGGTTACTCCTCCTGTCCCGACTGCTGAAGAAAAATTGCTTGAGGAGATACGCGATTTGCTCAAGCAGGAGGCCGACCGCAGGAATGCGGATAAATAATTTTCCTGGTTAGTATTATGTGAAAGTATTCTGATATGATTGCGAAGCGGGGTATTGGTTTTATTGTAAAAATTATTACCTTTGCGCCCGCTGTATCAGACAAACATGTTTGTGATACGGTGATATATCACGGAGAGGTGCTCGAGCGGTTGAAGAGGCGCGCCTGGAAAGTGCGTATACTCCACAAGGGTATCGCGGGTTCGAATCCCGCTCTCTCCGCAGAACTGACAGAGGGGCTAATATTGTCCCTCTGTTTTTGTGATATTTGCATTTAAAACTATATTTTGTAATAACAACGGAGGCGAACATTAATATGTCCGCCTCCGTTGTGTATGAAAAGATGTTGTGTAGCTATTCGTTAAGAGCTATCTTGAGCACTTCGTCATTGGTACGCACATAGTGGAATGTGAGTCCTTTGACGTAATCTTCCTTAATTTCAGCAATATCCTGTGCATTGTCTTCGCTGAGGATGATATCAGATATTCCCGCACGTTTTGCAGCAAGAATTTTTTCCTTGATGCCACCCACTGGCATTACTCTCCCGCGGAGTGTGGTTTCGCCGGTCATGGCGATACGGTCTTTGACTTTGCGTCCGGTAAATGTCGACACGAGTGATGTCACCATTGTGATACCTGCGCTGGGGCCGTCCTTTGGTATTGCTCCTTCTGGAACGTGTATGTTGATGTCGAAGTTTTCGAATTTTGTCTTGTCTATACCAAGTTCCTCGTAGTGGGCTTTGACCCATTCGAGTGCTATGGTAGCCGACTCTTTCATCACATCGCCAAGGTTTCCTGTAAGACTCAATTTCCCACTGCCGGGGCTGAGTATGGATTCTATGTACAGAATATCACCTCCCACCTCGGTCCATGCGAGGCCTGTTACTACGCCTGTTATGCCGCTAACTTCGTATTTGTCATTGCGGAATTTGGGCATGCCGAGTATTTTCTCCAAATCTTCGGCTTTGATTTCGGGCGAGTATTTCAACTCGAAACCTATATCCTTGGCACGGTGCCGTGCTATCTTGGCAAGCATCTTATCCAGTCCGCGCACACCTGCTTCGCGGGTGTAGTCAGTGATGATTTTCTCCATTGTCTCCTTGCTTATCAGTAGGGCATCATCTGGAATGCCGTGCGCTTCACGTTGCTTTGGGAGCAGATGGCGCATGCCGATTTCGATTTTTTCTTCAAGAAGGTAGCCGGCGATGTTTATCATCTCCATACGGTCGCGCAAGGCCGGATGTACGTTTTGTATGTTGTTGGCCGTTGCGATAAACAGCGTATGTGACAGGTCGTATTCCGTATCGAGGTAGTTGTCGTGGAACGTGGTGTTCTGTTCAGGGTCGAGTACCTCGAGTAAGGCCGATGACGGGTCGCCGTGATTGCTCATGCCGCCTATCTTGTCCACTTCGTCAAGAATGATGACAGGGTTGGACGAACCGCATCTTTTGATTGTCTGTATGATACGGCCAGGCATTGCGCCTATGTATGTACGCCTGTGACCGCGTATTTCTGACTCGTCGTGCAATCCGCCGAGTGATATGCGGCCGAATTTACGGCCGAGTGCGTTGGCAACGGACTTGCCCAGCGATGTTTTGCCAACTCCGGGAGGGCCGTAAAGACAGATAATAGGAGACTTGAGGTCGCCTTTCAGCTTTATTACTGCAAGGTGCTCGAGCAGTCTTTCTTTAACTTCGTCAAGCCCGAAGTGGTCGTGGTCGAGTTTTTCGCGGGCATGCTTCAGGTCGAGATTGTCCTGTGTATATTCACCCCACGGCAGTTCGAGAAGCAATTGCAGGTAGTTCATCTGCACTGAATATTCTGCCACTGCGGGGTTGAGCCTTTCGAGCTTGTTGAGCTCTTTGTTGAACATGTCCCCAACCTCTTTGTTCCATTTCTTCGTCTTGGCCTGTTCGCGCATCTGGGCTATTTCAGCCTCGTCGTCATTTCCGCCGAGTTCTTCCTGAATGGTCCTTATCTGCTGCTGAAGGTAGTATTCCTTTTGCTGCTGGTCTATGTCCTGCTTTACCTTGTTCTGTATTTTGTTCTTGAGTTCTACGAGTTGCTGTTCGCGCACAAGTATTTCGAGCAGCCTGCGGGCACGAGTCATTAGCCCTGGAGCTTCGAGCAGACGTTGCCGGTCGGCATCGTCGAAGTCAAGGTTTGAGCATATGAAGTTGATAAGGCCGCGCTTGCTGTCAATATTCTTGATTGCGAACGATGCCTCTTTGGGAATGTTGGGCGATACATTTATGATGTTGAGCGCAACATCCTTTATTGACTCCACGAGTGCCTCGAATTCCACGTTGTTTGGAGCAGGTGAGGAATCCTTGAGTGGAACCACAGTTGCGGTAAGATAAGGTTCCGAAGACAGGAATTCGTTGATTTCTATTTTTTCCAGGCCATGGAGAATGACCGTTAGGTTGCCGTTGGGCATGTCGAGTGTTTTCAGAATGCGTGCAGCGGTACCTATGCGGTACATGTCGTCCGGTGCAGGCTGCTCCACGTCGGACTCCTTCTGGAGTACGGCGCCGAGAATACCGCTTCCGGCCTCCACATCGTGGATAAGTTTCATGGACTTCTCTCTTCCAACTGTTATGGGAGTGATGGAGCCGGGAAACAGTACAGAACTGCGCAGCGACAGAATGGGAAGCGATTCAGGTATGGAGTAGTTTTCAGTTGGTTCATCTTCACCGTCGCCGACAATTGGGATGACCTGACTGCGGCCTTCCTGTATGTCAGAGATGTCCGATAAAATATCTATTTCTATTTGTTTCTTTTTGTTCATTTTTAAAATCTCCTTTGGATTTGGGCACAAAGATAACGAATTCACAGCTGTAAATGTTATATGTATATGGAAAACTATTAACAATGTGGAGTGTATGTGTGGTGTAAAATCATTATTTTTGCAACTCATACGGTAATAAGAAAACTCGATTGATTTATGAAAATAGCAGACAAATACGTTCCGGGAGATATAGAGGGTAAGTGGTATGACTACTGGATTTCTGGTGGATATTTTCATTCGGAGCCCGACAGCCGTCCTGCATATACTGTAGTGATACCTCCGCCCAATGTGACCGGAATGCTCCACATGGGCCATATGTTGAACAATACCCTGCAGGATGTGATGGTGCGTCGAGCCCGTATGAGCGGCATGAATGCATGTTGGGTGCCTGGTACCGACCATGCATCGATTGCAACTGAGGCAAAGGTTGTGGCAAAACTCAAGGAACAGGGTATAGAAAAGTCATCGCTTACTCGTGAAGAATTCCTAAAGCATGCGTGGCAGTGGAAAGAAGAGCATGGAGGGATAATCCTGAAGCAGTTGCGGAGGCTTGGTGCATCGTGCGACTGGGACCGTACTGCGTTCACCATGGACGAAATACGTTCTGCCAGTGTGATACGTGTATTTGTCGACCTTTATAATAAAGGGCTCATATATCGTGGCGTACGAATGGTCAATTGGGATCCGGCTGCCCAAACGGCCTTGTCCGATGAGGAGGTTGTGTTCCGTGAAACACACAGCAAACTTTATTATTTGCGATATAATCTTATAGAAGGAGATGGTTATCTTGTTGTTGCAACGACGAGACCGGAAACCATACTCGGTGATGTGGCTCTGTGTGTCAATCCCAACGACCCGCGTTACAAACATGTTGTTGGCCATGCGGTCAGGGTGCCTCTTGTAGGCAGGACAATTCCTGTGATTGCCGACGAGTATGTCGATATGGAGTTCGGTACGGGTGTGCTGAAGGTTACGCCTGCTCACGATGTGAATGACTATATGATAGGTGAAAAGTATAACCTTGAAGTCATAGACATATTCAACCCTGACGGTACGATTAACGGCAAGGTCGGCATGTATGAAGGCATGGATCGTTTTGCTGTACGTAAACAGATAGAACAAGACCTCGCTGAGGCTGGATTGCTTGACCGTACTGAGGCTTACACTAATAATGTAGGTTTTTCCGAACGTACCCATGTACCCATTGAACCGAAACTTTCCATGCAATGGTTTCTGAAGATGGGCGAGTTGGCAGGTCCGGCACTTGATGCTGTGATGAATGACGACATAAAGTTCGTGCCAGCCAAGTTCAAGAATACTTACCGTCACTGGATGGAAAATATCAAAGACTGGTGCATCTCGCGTCAGTTGTGGTGGGGACACCGTATCCCTGCATGGTATTTGCCAGAAGGCGGATATGTGGTTGCCGAGACTGTCGATGAAGCTCTGGAACTGGCACGCAAGAAAGGTGGCGAAGGGTTGCAGTTGTCCGACCTGCGTCAGGATGAAGATGTGCTTGATACATGGTTCAGCTCGTGGCTGTGGCCGATATCGCTTTTCGACGGTATCATGAATCCAGGTAATCCGGAGATAAAATACTATTACCCAACTAATGACCTGGTTACCGCACCGGACATCATATTTTTCTGGGTTGCGCGTATGATAATGGCCGGTTGTGAATACATGCACGAGAAGCCGTTCCGCAGTGTTTATTTTACCGGTATCGTTCGCGATAAGCTTGGCCGCAAGATGAGCAAGTCGCTTGGAAACTCTCCCGATCCTCTTGACCTTATTGACCGTTACGGTGCCGATGGCGTGAGGGTTGCCATGTTGCTGTGCTCCGCAGCCGGTAATGACATCATGTTCGATGAGGCTATGTGCGAGCAGGGTCGTAATTTCGGCAATAAGATATGGAATGCATTCCGTCTCGTTAATTCGTGGAATATAGATGAGAACAAGGAGCAGGAGGAGAGCAGTCGCCTCGCGGTTGAATGGTTCGGTAACCTTCTCGACCGTACATTGGTCCAGGTTGATGCCGATTTCGCATCGTACCGTATTTCAGACGCTCTGATGACAATATACAAACTGTTTTGGGATGAGTTCTCCGGATGGTATCTCGAAATGGTGAAGCCAGCTTATGGTTCACCTATTGACGGCAAGACGCTTGCGCAGACCAAGATGTTTTTTGACAAGTTGTTGAAAATGCTTCATCCGTTCATGCCGTTTGTTACAGAGGAGTTATGGCATGGTCTTAAGGAACGTGCCGATGATGAAAGTATCACGATAAGCGATATGCCTGTAGGCGGTAGCTATGATGAGAATCTATTGGCTCGTTTCGAACTTGTGAAGGAAACAGTTACCGCAATACGTAACATTCGTCAACAGAAGAATATACCTAACAAAGAACAGTTGAAGTTGAAGGTTATCTGCGACGAGAATTTCTGTGAAGTTTATAATCCTGTGTTGGTCAAGATGGCCAACCTTTCCGAAGTTGAGTGCGTATCGGAGAAGGATCCTGCTGCACCATCGTTCATTGTTAAGACAACAGAGTATTTCGTGCCGCTTGAAGGTATGGTTGACGTGGAAACAGAACTGCGCAAGTTGAATGATGAACTGACTTATCTGGAAGGATTTCTTGCATCGGTTATGAAAAAACTTTCGAATGAGCGTTTTGTGGCCAATGCTCCGCAGAAGGTGGTTGAAACCGAATACGCAAAGAGAAACGATGCCGAGGCTAAAATTAAGGCCATACGTGAGCGTATTGCTGCATTGAAATAGAATAGGATGTTGAAGTAATTTTATCTCACGCCGTCCTTTTTTGACTTGTGTGACTAAAAGTAATGATGCTAAAAATAGTATTGTATGAAAAGAAAGAAAACTATCGCGCTTGTGGCTCATGACAATATGAAGCCCGATTTGGTTGAATGGGCCGACTGGAACAGGGAAGCATTACTTTGTCACAATCTTGTATGTACAGGTACAACCGGCAAGATGGTTGCTGATGTACTTGAAGGCAGAAATGGACAGGACAGATATCGTCTCGATATTAGATTGCTCAAGTCTGGGCCTCTTGGCGGTGACCAGCAGTTGGGGGCCATGATAGCAGAGAAAAGGGTAGATGCGTTGATATTTTTCTGGGATCCTATGGAGGCACAACCGCACGATGTGGATGTAAAGGCATTGCTTCGTTTGGCTACACTTTATAATGTACCTACGGCCATCAACCGTTCTTCGGCTGATTTCATAATATCATCACCACTGTTTGATGGTGACTATGAGCCTGCCGTGAAGGAGTACAAAAGTTATGTGGAACGTACTTTGAAGAAGTAACTACGTTGTTTGATTGTATAGGAAATCCAGCTTCATGCCGTGATGCTGGATTTTTTATGCTATGACTTTACGTATGTTGTAGAATCTACTGCTATGCAGACGCCGTTCTTATGATGACTACTGTGTAATGTAGTCTTAATCTCGATTGCCTTAAAGTGTCTGTATGGACGACATGCTCTATGATAACAAAATAGGGAAGACCATGGTCTTCCCTATTTTGTTGTGCAAGGTAATAATTAGATAATACCCTGTTCGAGCATTGCCTGAGCAACCTTCATGAAACCGGCAATGTTAGCACCTTTAACGTAGTTGATGTAGCCGTCAGCCTGCTTACCATATTCAACGCAAGCCTCATGGATGCTGGCCATGATGGTGTGAAGCCTTTCGTCCACTTCCTTGCCAGACCAAGAGAGGTGCATGCAGTTCTGAGTCATTTCGAGACCCGAGGTAGCAACACCACCAGCGTTTACAGCCTTACCAGGAGCGAAGAGAATACCTGCTTTCTGGAATGCGTGGATAGCTTCCGGAGTACAGCCCATGTTCGATACCTCGGCGCAGCACCAAGTACCGTTCTTGAGGAGTTCTGCAGCATCGTCACCATTCAACTCGTTCTGGAATGCGCACGGAAGAGCGATATCGCACTTGATGCTCCATGCCTTCTTGCCAGGAGTGAAAGTAGCGTCTTTGAACTTTTCGGCGAACGGAGCAACAATGTTGCGGTTTGAAGCGCGAAGTTCGAGCATGTAGTCGATTTTCTCGTCGGTCATACCGTTCGGGTTGTAGATAACACCGTCAGGACCCGAAATGGCGATAACCTTAGCACCGAGTTCGGTAGCTTTCTTGGCAGCACCCCATGCAACGTTACCGAAGCCGGAGAGAGCGATGGTAGCACCCTTGATGTCTTTGCCGGCGAGGTGAAGCATGTGCTGAACGAAGTAGAGAGCGCCGTAACCGGTAGCTTCAGGACGGAGGATAGAACCGCCCCAAGTCATGCCCTTACCAGTCAATACGCCAGTGTGGTACTGACGAGCGAGCTTCTGGTACATACCGTTGAGGAAGCCGATTTCACGGCCACCAACGCCTACGTCACCTGCGGGAACGTCGGTGTCAACACCGATGTTGCGCCACAGTTCAAGCATAAATGCCTGGCAGAAACGCATGATTTCAGCGTCGGACTTGCCTACCGGGTCGAAGTCGGAACCACCCTTTGCACCACCCATCGGGAGAGTAGTGAGGGCGTTCTTGAAAGTCTGCTCGAAGCCGAGGAATTTCAGCATCGAGGGGTTAACAGCCTTGTGGAAACGAAGACCACCCTTGTACGGGCCAATAGCGCTGTTGAACTGAACGCGGTAGCCAAGGTTAGTCTGTACTTCGCCCTTGTCATCTACCCAGGTTACACGGAAAGTAAAGATACGATCCGGCTCAACGAGACGTTCGATAATCTTTGCCTTTTCGAATTCAGGGTGCTGGTTGTAAACCTCTTCGATGGATTCGAGGACTTCGCGTACTGCCTGCAGATATTCGCTTTCGCCCGGGTGGCGACGTTCGAGATCTGCCATCAAATTCTGAACATTCATGATTGAAAGTTATTAGTTTTGATTGTAGTTAAAAGTGTTGTTTTAAATACACTCCAAAAATTTTCTGTCCGGCCTTCGAACGTGACGGGGCATTTCCCGTCCTATCCTTGTGTCGGGCTTTTAATTTTGCCCAAATATAGGCATTTTTATTATAGATTGTAAACTGTCAGTAAAAAATAATTTACAAACAATCTACGGGCAGATTATGTGTTTCGGTATTAGACTAAATGTACGTTGCATATCGTGTGGAAATGGACTAATTTTTTGATATTTATTAATAGGATTAATAATGGTGATGTTGCAAGTGTATTTGCCCGCTTTGTTAGATTGTATGAAACGCTTTTGGTGTTGTTGTATTTTGGAGCGACAGCGTGATTTGTGAAAGTTTCTTACTATATTTGAAAGCCAAAACGAAAATGTATATGGGAAAATATATTTTGGAAGAGGTTGTTACAAAAAAACAGGGAAAGGAATTCCTTTCTATGGCGAAGCAGTTCTATAAAGGGAACCGAAATTGGGTGCAGCCTCTCGACAATGATATAAAAGCGATATTCGATCCTTCTCGCAACAGGATGTTTGAGGGGGGGGAGGCCATACGCTGGATTGTGCGTGACGAAAATGGCAGTGTGGTAGGACGTATTGCCGCATTCTACAATACCGAACAGGCTGCCGAGGAAGAACAGCCGACCGGCGGTTGCGGATTTTTCGAGTGCATTAATTCGCAGGAGGTGGCCAATATTCTGTTCGATGCTGCACGTGATTGGTTGAAAAGCAAAGGCATGGAAGCCATGGACGGCCCCATAAATTTCGGTAACCGTGACGAATGGTGGGGATGTCTTGTGCAGGGTTTTGAGTTGCAGCCTCTGTATGCCAATCCGTACAACCCTCCTTATTATAAGGAATTGTTTGAAAATTACGGATTTCAGAATTACTTCAATCAGTACACATATCAGCGTAATATCCGTGTTGGCGAATTCAACCAGAGCGTTTATGACAGAGTCAGGAGGTTGGAAGAGACCCCTGGCTATCGCTTTGATCATATCGACAAGCGCAATCTTGAGCAGGTGGCCGATGATTTCCGCCTGATATATAATAAGGCGTGGGCCAATTTTCCTGGAGTACGCCCCATGACACGTGAGGCTGCACAGGGTCTCATGAAAACCATGAAGCCCATAATAGATGAGAAACTTATTTATTTCGCTTATTTCAATGACGAACCGGTAGGATTTTTCATCATGGTTCCGGATCTTAATAGGGTTATCGGACGTTTTCACGGCAAACTGAACCTTGTGAACAAGCTACGTCTGTGGTCTATGCTCAAGTTTACCAACAAGGCCGACAGGGTATTTGCAATCATTTTTGGTGTCGCGCCAGAATATCATGGCCGTGGTATAGAGTCTGGTATCATGCATGAGTTCGAGCAGACAGTGGCTCGCGGCGAGGTACATTACAAGACCCTCGAATTGGCATGGATGGGGGATTTCAACCCAGTAATGATACGTATGGTAGAGAATTATGTGTGCGCGCACCGTAATAAGACTCATGTTACGTACCGCTATCTGTTTGACCGTACAAAAGAATTCAAACGCTGTCCTCGTTTGAATGCAAAACGTAATTAGAAGACATCAGAAATCATTAACAAACATAGATAATGAAAACTACTCCGTTTACAAAGTATCACATCGCCAATGGCGCGAAAATGTCGGAATTTGCAGGTTATAATATGCCTATCGAGTTCACAGGCATTAATGAGGAGCATATCAATGTGCGTGAGAAAGCAGGCGTATTCGATGTCAGCCACATGGGCGAAATTTGGATAAAGGGTCCGAAGGCACTGGATTTTCTTCAGAGGATCACCAGCAACAACGTGGCTGCCCTCACCGATGGCAAAGTACAGTATACCACCATGCCTAATGGTCGTGGCGGTATCGTTGACGACCTTTTGGTTTACCGTATCGACGAGGTTACCTATCTTCTTGTTGTGAATGCTGCCAATATTGATAAGGATTATAAGCATATCGTAGAGGAAGGTGCAAAATTCGGCCTTACTGCAGGGAAGGAGATATACAATGCGTCCGATGAGATTTGCCAACTCGCTGTTCAGGGTCCGCTCGCAATGAAAATTGTGCAGAAAATGTGTCCGGAGCATATCGAGGATCTCGTGTATTACACTTTTGTGAAGACCGAGATTGCTGGTATCAAGGATGCCATCTTGTCTGCTACCGGTTATACGGGAGCAGGAGGTTGCGAAATATATATTGCCAACGAGGATGCCGACAAGCTTTGGAAGGCTCTTTGGGAAGCAGGTGAGGAGTATGGGTTGAAAAATATCGGCCTTGGTGCACGTGATACACTACGTCTTGAGAAGGGTTTCTGCCTTTATGGTAACGATATTGACGACACTACTTCACCTATTGAAGCAGGTCTCGGCTGGATTACCAAATTTGTTGATGGTAAAGACTTCATTGATCGTCCTCTCATGGAGAAGCAGAAGGCCGAAGGCGTTACCCGCAAGCTTGTGGGCTTTAAAATGATTGACCGAGGTATACCGCGTCATGGCTATGATATTGTAGATGCGGAAGGTAACAAGATTGGTGTTGTAACGTCTGGTACCATGTCGCCATGTCTCAAGGTGGGTATTGGTATGGGTTATGTTAAACCCGAATTCTCAAAGGCAGGCAATCAGATTTACATCTGCGTTCGTGGCAAGTTGCTCAAGGCGGAAGTGGTTAAGTTGCCATTTATATAATGGTTGCTTAATGTTTGGTATTGCGGCGGTGCGAATTAAGTACCGCCGCTTTTGTATATAAAGAAAAACGGTGAGACATGTCTCACCGTTTTATCGTGGCATGTGTATTATTTATTGTATGGTTATCAGTCTGCTTTCAGGTCCTGTTACCTTGATGTTGACTTTAAGTGTTTCTGGCGGAAGAAGTTGTTCTATTTTTTCTGGCCATTCTACCAGGCACAAAGCACCGCTGTCGAAATATTCGTCATAACCTAGGTCGTAGGCTTCTTCGAGTTTTTCGATGCGGTAGAAGTCAAAATGGTAAATGTCAGACCCGTCTCCCGACATGTAGTGGTTGACGAGGGCAAATGTAGGACTAGTTACGGTATCAGATACGCCGAGTTGTTCGCATATTTCACGGATGAGAGTTGTCTTGCCTGCCCCCATCTCCCCAAAAAAGGCAACCACCCCGCTGCTTCCGGAGTTGGCTATAATGGCTTCGGCTGCTTCGGGTAGCGATTGCAGAGAGTCTATTTTTAGCTGTTCCATGTAAGTGGCTTTTGATGCAAAAATACGAAGTTAATCCGTGACAGCAATGTTTGGTGGTGTTCTAAATGATGTGCATGTTTTTGTTGTTATCCTTTCGGACGCAGTACTATGAACGGTACCAGCATCTCCTCCATGGAAATGCCGCCGTGCTGGAATGTATTTTTGTAATAGCGTATGTATTTGTTGGCGTTGTTGTGATATGAGAAGAAGTCGTGTCCGGTGGCAAAGACATATGTCGATGTGAGATTGCCTTGTGGCAGTTGGGCTTCTTCCGGACGGGTTATTTCAAATACCTCCTTGGGGTTGTAATTGAGGTTGCGTCCTGTCTTATAACGTAAGTTGGTTGATGTCTCACGGTCGCCGATTATCTTTATTGGGTTGTCGACACGTATTGTGCCGTGGTCTGATGTTATTATTACAGTGTGGCCTTTTTCTGACAGCATCTTCAGTATGGTGTATAGATCAGAGTGTTCGAACCACGAACGCGTGAGGGAGCGGAATGCCGCTTCGTCTTCAGTGAGTTCGCGTATGATTTCAGTCTCGGTGCGGGCATGTGACAATATGTCGAGAAAATTGTAGACAATTACTGAAAAATCGGCATCATAAACGTGCTGTATGTTTTCGATAAGCCTTCGCCCGGCTTCGGGACGTATCAGTTTGTCAAACGATGTTTTCCAGCGTTTCCCTGATGACTGTAACTGTCGCATCAGGAAATCTTCCTCGTACTTGTTCTTGCCGCCTTCTTCGTTGTCGTTGAGCCAGCGGTCTGGCATAATTTTGTCTATGGCCAGTGGCATCAGTCCTGCAAAAAGAGCATTGCGGGCATATTGTGTGGCTGTGGGGAGGATACTGCAGTAGAAGTCTTCGGTTTCGATGTCGTAATAGTCGTGCAGCAGTGAGTTGATGCTTCGCCACTGGTCGTAACGGAAATTATCTATTACAAGCAGTGTTGTTTTGCCACGTTTCTCCATAATTGGGAATATGCGGCTGCGCATTAGCGTATGCGACATTACGGGAGTTGAATTGTCACGGCGATTTATCCAGTCGAGATAGTTGCGTTTTACAAACTTTCCGAATTCGTTGTTGGCTTCGTCTTCCTGATATGTCAATATTTCACGGATACTTTTGTCTGAAGAGTCGGTCAACTCAATCTCCCAATTGACGAGTTTTCTGTATATCGAGCACCATGCATCGAAATCGCGGGCTTCGGACAACAGTGATGATATGTGCCCGAATTCGGCCCGATAGTCGGCCGTGGTGCGCTCTGTGACGAGTTGGCGTGAATGTACATTCTTTTTTATTGATAGCAGTACCTGATTGGGATTTACCGGCTTTATGATGTAGTCCGCAATCTTTGAGCCGATAGCTTTGTCCATGATGCTTTCTTCTTCGCTCTTGGTGACCATTATTACCGGAGTAGTGGGACGTATCTCTTTTATGAGTGGAAGTGTTTCAAGTCCTGTCATGCCTGGCATCATCTCGTCAAGTATGATTAGGTCGTAGTGAGTGGTGCGTACCATTTCAAGCGCATCGGCACCGTTGTTGCATGTGTCGACTTCGTAGCCTTTGCCGCGTAGAAACAAAACATGTGATTTGAGAAGATCAACTTCGTCGTCGACCCATAATATCTTGACTTCGTTCATTGTTATGTCGTTTATTATTGTCAGATGGCAATATTTTTAAAGGTACGGTTATTTGATATAATATGAAAGAAATACGGGTGTTTTTATTGTGTCATGGATTTGTTTTTTGATAATTTTTGCTGCTCGTATGATATTGGATAATAAAAACCGCGATAGAGCGTTATATAATTTATTGCAAGTATTCCTTAACGGCTGGCAAATGAAAAAAAATGGGATTGCATGATGTTTTGAACGAGATTTAGTGTATATTTGCAAACCCTAAGGTATTGAAGGATATAATAATCATATAAAAAATACAGACATGACGAAGGCCGATATAGTAAATGAAATCTCGAAACAGACTGGAGTAGAGAAGGCGCAGGTTCAGCAGATTGTTGAGGCGTTTATGGAGAGCGTCAAAAATGCTCTTATCGAGAATAAAGATAAGAAAGGCAAGGACAGGGGCGTATTTCTCAGAGGTTTCGGTAGCTTCATCATTAAAGACCGTGCTCCCAAGGTTGCCAGGAATATAACCGAGGGTACTTCTATAGATATACCGGCACACTGCATACCGGCGTTCAAACCGTCCAAAAGTTTTGTTGCTCAGATTAAGAACGAGACCATGCAGGGTGTTGCAAAGAAAAAATAGCAGACACACTAATTCTAATTATATTTAACCGCAATAAAATTTATTGACTATGCCAAGTGGTAAGAAGCGTAAAGGGCATAAAATGGCTACACACAAAAGGAAAAAACGTCTGAGAAAGAACAGGCATAAAAAGAAAAAGTAGGTAGTTGAATTTATGTTTTCCTAAGAATAGATAAAGCTGAAGACAAGGTTCTTTGGCTTTATTTATTGGTAATTGTAGGTACGGCGTCCGTCTCCGGTTGTGCTGGAGGCGGCGCGGTTTCCGACTTACGGTTTCCCATAACAGAGAAGAAATGAATAGGGAACTGATAATAAACGTATCCAAGAGTGAGATAACCATTGCCCTCGCGGAGGACAAGCGGTTGGTCGAGCTCGGCAAGGAGAGTGTTAAGGACGGATTTTCAGTAGGGGATATTTATTTGGGCAGGGTTCGTAAGATAATGCCCGGTCTAAATGCCGCATTCGTCAACATCGGTCATGAGAAGGAGGCATTCATACATTATCTTGATCTCGGACCTCAATTCGCCTCTTTGCAGAAGCTCGTTGGACAGCTCGCTGGTCACAAGAAGGACGTACGGTTCGACACGTTCAAGCTCGAACAACCAATCGGAAAAACAGGCAAGATAGGCAATTTGCTGACAACAGGGCAACCTATCATGGTACAGATAGCCAAAGAGGCTATCTCCACCAAAGGCCCGAGACTTACATCGGACATATCACTCGCCGGAAGGAACGTGGTATTGATACCTTTTTCCAACAAAATATCCATATCGCAGAAGATACGTTCCAACGAAGAGCGCAAGAGGCTGAAAAAAATTGCCATGTCCATACTTCCCCGCAATTACGGTGTGATAATACGTACCGCCGCACAGGGAAAAAACGATACGGACATAGGCCAGGATATAACCTCGCTTATAGAGAAGTGGGAAGGAGCGTTACGCAATGTGTCGACGCTCGAACCGCCTGCGCTACTTCTCGGTGAAATGAACAGGGCCAACACCATACTGCGCGACTCACTGAACGGTTCGTTCAGTGCCATTGTGGTGGATGACAAGGATATGTATGATGAGGTAAGGGAGTACATACGGGTAATATCGCCCGAGCAGGAGAAGATTGTAAAGCTGTTCAAAGGTAAGGTTCCTGTATTCGACCAGTACGATATTTCGCGTCAGATAAAGTCGCTGTTCTCGAAATATGTATCGCTCAAAAGAGGTGCATATCTTATCATCGAGCATACAGAGGCTATGAATGTCATAGACGTAAACAGCGGTAACAGAGCTAAGGTGGCTGATGACCAGGAAAGCACGGCCATGGATGTCAACCTTATGGCAGCCGAAGAGATAGCCCGTCAGTTGCGTTTGCGTGATATGGGCGGGTTGATAATAATTGACTTCATCGACCTTCACAAGGCAGAAAACCGTCTGAAACTTTACAAGACGATGCAGGAGCTTATGGCTGGCGATAAGGCCAAACATACGATACTGCCTCTGTCGAAATTCGGTTTGATGCAGATAACGCGCCAGAGGGTGCGTCCGGAGGCGATAGAACATCTGGAAGAGGTGTGCCCGATGTGTGGCGGTACCGGTAAGGTTTCCTCCACGATAAGCATAGAACGTGAATTGGAGAATATGATTGCGTACTATGTCGGCGAAAAGAAGATAAGGTTGCTTAAACTGCTTGTCAGTCCGTATGTGGCGGCTTATCTTAAACGTGGTGTGCTGAGCGTACGTTTTCGATGGATGTACAAGTACCGTTTTCGTCTTATGGTAGGTATAGACCAGTCATTGGGAGTTGTAGAGTACAAATTCCTCGACAGGAAAGGGCGCAAGTTGCTTTAGCTGTCGGGATAGTTGATAGTTAAATATGCCCGGCCACAGGAACCGTTAGCACGGGGAGTGTGACCGGGTATATTTTGTATCGTATTAATATTTTAGTTGTGGCAAGTACGGATGAAATATTGGTGGCGGCAGCTGTTACGACAGCCGGTCGCAAATTGACAATTGCGGCAGGGAAGGCACAAGTTACAGAATTGAAAGGATTGGCAGGATCGTCATATTCGCTTTATGCTGCGTCAACCGTGCGTAAGCATGGCGGTATACATATATTCATATGTCCTGACAAGGATGCGGCTGCATACATGATGAATGATTTCTATGCACTGTTGGGCGAGGAGAAAGTTATGTTTTTCCCGACAGGTTACAAACGCTCTGTACAATTTGGGCAGGAGGATGCGTCTGGAGCCGTACAGCGTACGGCTGCATTGAATGCAATTCGTGAGTTCAGCGGGAACGGCTGGCTGGCATTGTTTACATATCCGGAGGCATTGGCCGAAAAAGTTGCTGATGCGGCGGAACTTGATCGTCGTACCATGATCGTTGCATGCGGCGATACCGTAGGTATAGATGCCATCGCGTCGGTGCTGGAGGAGTTTGGTTTTGTTAAGGTCGATTTCGTGTATGAGCCAGGACAGTATTCGATACGTGGTGGTATTGTGGATATTTTCTCTTATGCTGAGAACAAGCCTTATCGTATTGATATGTTCGGTGATGAGGTCGAATCAATACGCCGTTTCGACATATCGTCACAGTTGTCTACAGAGAAGCTTGACCGTATCGAGATCGTCCCCGACATGCGTGAGAGTGTGAAGAGCGGACGTAGTGTATCGTTGCCTGAATTTGCTTCCAAGGCAGTGTTCTGGGCCGATGGATTGGACCATGCGGTGCGCAAGGTTGATGACATAAGGCGTAAGATGTTGGTTGAGGCAGAAGAACCTGATGTGGTAGATGCAAAGGTGACGAGCCGCAAACAGTTGGCAGCCGCATTGGAAGGTCGTACGCTGCTGGTGCGCGGCGATGGGATGAAGGAATTCCCTGCCACTGTTACGGTGACGTTCGATACCATGCCGCAGCCGGCGTTCAACAAACAGTACGATTTGCTGGCCAAGGATATTCACGACAGGAGCTGTGATGGTTATACAACATATATTTTGACCGATAACAGGGCGCAGATTGAGCGCCTTGATAACATATTTGCTGCACCTGGCTTTCCGCATGTACGTTTCTCTTCGCTGCCGATAACCCTTCATGAAGGTTTTGTGGATAATGTGCTGAAGGTGTGTCTTTACACGGACCATCAGATATTTGAACGCTACCAGCGATATGCGCTTCGAGGCGAAATAGACCGCAGTCAGTCGTTGACGGTATCGGAACTCAATGAACTGAAGGTAGGCGATTATGTCGTGCATATCGACCATGGTGTTGGCCGTTTCGGCGGTTTGGTGCGTACGGTTGAGAACGGGAAGGTGCATGAAGCCATAAAACTTGAATACAAGGACGGAGACGTGCTGCTGGTCAATGTGCATGCGCTGCATAGAATATCGCGATACAAGGATCGTGACAGCGATGTCCCGCCGAAAGTTTACAAACTTGGTTCAGGTGCATGGCAGCGCATGAAGACTGCTACAAAGAATGCCGTAAAGGATATAGCCCGTGAGTTGATAAAACTTTATGCTGCGCGCAAGGAAAGCGGTGGATTTGCCTTCTCTCCCGACGGATACATGCAACACGAATTGGAAGCGTCGTTCCCGTATGAAGAGACACCCGACCAGCAGCAGGCTGTAGAACTGATTAAGCGTGATATGGAGCAAGCGCAGCCGATGGACAGGCTGGTGTGCGGCGATGTCGGGTTCGGTAAGACAGAAGTTGCTGTCAGGGCGGCTTTCAAGGCTGTCGCCGATTCGAAACAGGTTGCCGTGCTGGTGCCTACTACAATATTGTCGCTTCAGCATTATCGTACATTCTCGGAGCGTCTGCGTGGTCTTCCGGTAAGGGTGGAGAACCTTAGCAGGGTCAAGACGGCAAAAGAGGTCAAACAGATACGCGAAGACCTTGCGGCAGGGAAGATAGACATACTGATAGGGACCCACAAGATATTGGGCAAGGATATAAAGTTCCATGACTTGGGATTGCTGATAATCGACGAGGAACAGAAATTCGGTGTTGCAAGTAAGGAAAAGCTTCGTCAGATGAGTGTGCATGTCGATACACTGACGTTGACAGCCACCCCTATTCCGCGTACGCTTCAGTTCTCGTTGATGGGGGCGCGCGACCTTTCGGTAATTGCCACGCCTCCGCCCAATCGAAGGCCCATCGTCACGGAAACGCATGTTTTCGATGATGAGATAATACGTGAAGCCATTGAAACCGAACTGGCACGCCATGGACAGGTTTTCTTTGTGCACAATAGGGTGGATACCATAGAACATGTGGCAGCAGTGATACGTCATCTTTGCCCCAAGGCAAAAGTTGCTGTTGGGCATGGGCAGATGCCTGCACAGAAACTTGAAAAACTTATCATGGATTTTATATATGGCGAGTTTGATGTTCTGGTGGCTACCACAATAATAGAGAATGGGGTGGATATTCCGAATGCCAATACCATAATAATTAATGATGCCCAGAATTTCGGTTTGAGCGACCTTCACCAGTTGAGGGGACGTGTCGGACGTTCCGACAAAAAGGGATACTGTTATTTGTTGACTCCGGCTGATGAGCTTTTGACATCTGATGCTCGCCGCCGTTTGAGGGCTATAGAGGAGTTCTCCGACTTGGGCGCAGGATTCAATATTGCCATGCAGGACCTTGATATACGAGGAGCCGGAAACCTGCTTGGTGCCCAGCAGAGCGGTTTCATAGCCGATATGGGGTTTGAAACATATCAGAAGATACTTGCAGAGGCCATTACCGAACTGAGGGCCGAAGGCGTTGCCGAGGCCGGCGCGTTGGTGGAAAACGGCCGCCAGCTGGAGAAGGAGATACGTTATCTTACAGATGCCCAGATAGAAACTGATATTGAAGCGTACCTGCCGGATACGTATATAGGACAAAGCGCCGAAAAATTACGTCTATACAAGGAATTAGACGGTATTAAGGACGAGGAACAGATGCAGCGTTTCGAAGCGAAGCTGGTGGACCGTTTCGGCGCATTGCCGCCTCAGGCGCGCAACCTTATGGATGTGGTACGTTTAAGGTGGCGGGCAGTGGATTTGGGCTTTGAATGGGTTAAGGTTAAAAACGGCCTTATGTTGCTTAGGTTTTTGTCTGACAGCGGCTCGCCATATTTCAAAACACCGTTGTTTATGGGCATTTTGAAGTATGTGTCTAAAAATAATTCTAAATTTGTCCTTAAACAAAACAATAATAAGCTGATGGTCACAGTTAGAGAGGTTAAAGGGTTTGAAGATGCCCGCAATGTCTTGGACAGAATTGGGGAGGTAGCCCGCGCCGAAACTGCAGCCGTCCAGCAACATGATGACAGTCTGGCATGAACCTTGTTGTGGATATAGGTAACAGCCGGATGAAGGCTGCGGTGTTTGAAAATGGAACCTTGATTTGGCAGTGTGTGTCAGATGGTTGCAGTTTTGATGCATTGGCAGGGGTGTTTGACCGTTATCTGCAAATAGATCGTTGCATAGTCAGTTCTACTCGAAAGGACGACATGGATCTTGAACGGTCATTGGCAGGGCGGATAGGATATTTCCTTAAGTTTGAGAATACCGTGGCTGTCCCGTTGAGAAACCTTTACGCTACTCCGCACACATTGGGATGTGACAGGTTGGCGGCAGCTGTTGGGGCAATGAAGTTGTTTCCTGACCGTAATTTGTTGATTGTCGATTTCGGATCGGCTATAACGGCTGATGTTGTGACTGCGTCTGGAGAGTATCTCGGCGGAAGTATATCGCCAGGATTGGATATGAGATTGAGGGCGCTGGCTGACTATACGGGTAAACTGCCGCGTTTGAGAAGTGATGAATGTCCTTTTTACGAACATAGTGATGTGCCAGCGACGACCAGGGATGCTATGCTTTCAGGCGTGGCCGTAGGAATAGAATTGGAAGTATTGGGACGTATTACGGCCTATGGTGGAAAATATGAAGGACTTGTTACTATTTTTACTGGCGGGGACGTTGCTTTCTTTGAAAAACGATTTAAAAATACGATATTTGCGAACCGTGAATTGGTTTTGACCGGTTTGAATACCATTTTGGATTATAATGCGGATAAGGAGCATAATCTTTAAGGCTACTTTGGCTGTGTCATTGATGGGGCTGCCTGTGGTCGCTATAGCACAAGGGGTCAGTATCAATACATTTTCGCCATATTCTTTTTATGGTATAGGCGATCTGGCAGCACATGGTGCAGCATCTCAAAGAAGTATGGGCGGAGTCGGAATTGGCTTGAGAACGCCTACTGCCATAAACACTCTCAATCCTGCATCATATAGTGCGATCGCAAGGCAAACGGCACTTTTTTATGTGGGAATGGAAGGGCAAAACAGATATCTTTCATCCGCAACTACGAGCAGCAGCTACAATTCATTCAATATTAGCGAGATAGCGCTGCAGATACCATTGGCCAAGGGGCTCGGTTTAACAGTGTCAATAGCTCCGTACAGCAACATAGGTTATCGTATATCGAGTGAAGACAACAGCAATGAGACTTGGGAAGATATAGGATATGTCAGGTATATGTATTCCGGTGCCGGAGGTGTGAATACGTATAAACTGGGTGCAGGATATGCAATTACAGACTGGTTGTCGATAGGGGCGCAGATGATATACTATCAGGGGAATATCATGAGAAACTATACTCAATCCATAACACAAGTGACGGGCTCGGGGAGTTATATCGGATTATCGTCCGACAACCACGAACAGGTCAATCGCATTTTGGGCGATTTCGGCTTGCAGGCCAGGTTGTTTTCCAAAAAGAACAGAAATCTTACACTTGGCCTTTTTTACAGTATGGGAGGTAACCTGAACAGCCGTATATCGGAAACTGTAATGCACAGTCCGTCCTATACGGAGATAGGTCTTGATGAAGTCGTTAATAAGTCATATCGTTCTTCATTCAGATTGCCTCACAGTTACGGAGGTGGATTGTACTACAGTTCTGCAAAGTTGAGCGCAGGAGTTGATTATCGTTACAACGGCTGGGGTGTGAACGGTACTGATGAGAATTTTGATGTTACTTATTGCAATACCCATAGTGTGGCTGCCGGAGTGCAGTTCATTCCGAATGCCGGTGATGTGCGAAGGTATCTTAATAGGTGGGCCTACCGTTTTGGTATCAGGTATGACCAGGGATACATGATGATGAACGGTCATGTAATTGACGAGATAGCAGTGTCGCTCGGTTTCGGTATTCCGCTTGACTCAACGGGCAAAAACAATGTCGATGTTGGCATTGAATTCGGTACACGTGGTACGACTGTGGCTGGATTGGTAAAAGAAAATTTTGTGAGTGTTTCAGTAGGCTTAAGTTTATTCGGCAGTGACTTCTGGTTCATGAAATACAAATACGACTAGTATAACTTAAAAATAACTATTTAAACATTATGAATTCCTTGAAATTAAAAGTATTGCTTGCAGTTTCGCTGGTGTTTGGCAGTGTATCTGTGTTTGCACAGAATGTGCAACTTGGCCCGGAGTGGGGCGAGAATGCTACACAGGAGCAGCGTTTCGAGAATGCGAAGAAGTTCAATTTCTATAGGGACGCATATAACAGTCAGCGCTATGATGATGCTCTTGGTTATCTTCCCTATCTGTTGGAAAATTCTCCTCGCGGAGCGCAGAACATATACGTATATGCAATCAACATATACAAGAATAAAATTCAGCGTTGCATGGATCTGAAGCAACGTCAGGGATACGTTGATTCGTTGTTCATACTGTATGACCTCCGTATGGAATATTTCGGTGACAACGCAAGGTATGGCCGTCCTTACATATTGGTACAGAAAGCCAAGGATTATCTCGCATTCTCGCCTATGGATCGCGATGGCGTGCGTGCTGTTTTCGAGGATGCAATCAAGGCCAATGAGAATAATCCGGATCCGGATTTTATAAACATGTATTTCAATGAGTTGACTACAGATTACAGCAATGATTTGGTTGAAACTGACTATTACCTTAATCAGTATGACTGGTTGTCAGGTTTGCTTGATAAGGTGACAGATCCGGACAGCGATGCTGCAAGGGAAACTTTCGATGCCCTCTTTGTGTCCAGCAATGCGGCTGATTGCGCCAACTTGGAGAGGATTTTCAAAGCACGTATCGAAGCCAATCCTGCAGACGCTTCCTTGCTGGCCAAGGCATTTGGACTGTTTGTTCGCAATCAGTGCTATTCCGAGTACGCTTTCTCAGTTGGCGAGCAGTGGTTCAATGCTGATCCGTCAGCAGAAACGGCAAAGATGGTTTCAGCTGCATATGTAAGCGCAGGGAATAATGAAAAAGCCGTTAGCTTTTTAAAGGCTGCGTTTGAAAGAGAGACAGATCCTGTTACCAAGGCGATGTTCGCTGTAGAGATTGCCGGTACTGAACTTTCCATGAAAAATGCTGCAGTGGCTGCCGAGTATGCTTCGCAGGCACGTAAACTCGATCCGTCTAATGGTTATGCAGGTATCATTCTTGCTCAGGCTTATGCCGAAGGTGCCGTAAACTGTGAAGGTTTCGACCGTCAGACAGTGTTCTGGTTGGCATATGACATGCTTGCGGCTACTCGTCCGTTGTTTCAAGATGGTTCAGCTGAACGTAAACAGATAGACGAGACAATGGCTATGTTCCGTAAGTCGTTCCCGACAAGGGATGAACTTTTCTTCCGTGGCCTTACCAAGGAAGGTACCCCCTATGATGTTAAGTGCGGTTGGGTAAATGGTCGCACTACAGTCAAGATAGTTGACTAATTAAGGTTAATGTATAGGGCATACGGCACATAATGCCGTATGCCCTTTTTTGATTTTATGGATACAGTTGTCAGATATCTCAAGTATGTCATTGTGTTTCTTGTGATAGGAAATGCCTTTTTGTCGTTTTCATGCAAATCCAGGAAAACCTCGGAAGAGATTAATGAAGAGGCTGTAGTTACTATGCGCAGTGAGAACTTGACAATGACAGTTAGCAGTAACGGACTTAAGTCGTATCATTTTACTACGCCGCTTATGGAACAGTATGGTTTGTCACGGGATCCATATACGAGGTATCCGGAGGGCGTGTTCGTGGAAACATTTCAGGATTCGACTGAAATAGTTGAGTCTACACTGCGTGCCAATGAGGCTATATATTACGACAAGCGTGATTTGTGGATGGCCAGCGGTAATGTTGTTGCATCCGGTTCGGGCAACACACTTTATACCGAACAGTTGTTTTGGGATGCAAAGACCGACCGCATCTATTCCAATGTGAGTGTAAAGGTAATTGATGCCAATGGCATACATCATGGAGAAGGTTTGTTGTCAGACAAGAATTTGGAACAGTGGGAGTTCATGGATTATGAAGGAACTATTTCTTTTGAAACCGCACCGAATGAGGTATCTGAGTCAGAAGAAGCAGTTGATAAGGAGCAAGGTACAAAGCCTGCATAAAAGATGCAGATGGTTATCATGTGCTTTAGAAACCGTCATATAGCGTATTCCCATAATAAGTGTAAGGGAATTCAAGTCATAGAGAGAATTCGTATGGTTGTCGCAGTATGGAATTTTTGAGACAGTTTTTGGGTTATGGTATCGGTGATAGTTGTTGCTATAGGATCGTTGTTGCTGTCGGCATTCTTTTCCGGAATGGAGATTGCCTTTACGAGTTCCAATAAACTCAAATTGGAAATAGACCGTAAGCAAAGAGGTGCGTTCGGGCGTATAGTGGGTGTATTTGTGAACAACCCCGGACAGTACATAACCACAATGCTTGTTGGTAACAACATCGTCCTTGTCATATATTCGCTCCAAATGACTATATTGATACATGCCCTTGCTGAAAGTTGGGGCATCAATATGGGCACAGGGACTGGAGCAGTCCTTATAGAGTCGCTCATTTCTACCATAATCATAATTTTTGTCGGTGAATTTACCCCGAAGGCAATTGTAAAACTAAAACCTAATTCCTACCTGAATGCTTTTGCAGTACCTGTATTTTTCTTTTATGTCATATTGTATCCGATAGCCAAATTTTCAACATGGCTGTCGATAGGATTGATGCGCTTGTTTGGCATCAAAGTTAAGGACAGTGACGGTATCAGAAACTTCGAAAAGGTGGATTTGGAAAATCTTCTCGAAGAAAATACCGAAATACATGATGGGCAGGAGAAAGAGAGGCGTATTTTTCAAAATGCTTTGGATTTTTCTGATATATTGGTGAGGGACTGTATGGTCCCGAGAGTTGATGTCGAAGCCGTCAGCGCAGACAGTTCGGTTGCGGAATTGCAGGCCGTGTTTGTTGAGAGCCAATACTCGCGTATATTTGTATGGGAGAACTCTATTGACAATATAATCGGATATGTTAATATTAAGAGTATGTTCCGCTCGCCGAAAAGTATTAGTGAGGTGATTAGGAGTGTGCGTTACGTACCGGAGACAATGTCTGCGGAAAAGATGCTTGGTGAGTTTACCAAGAATAAAATATCTGTTGCCGTAGTTATCGATGAGTTTGGCGGAACGGCAGGTATTATTTCTTTGGAGGATGTGCTTGAAGAGATATTCGGGGAGATAGACGATGAACACGATGTTCCAAACTTGGTGGAGAAACAGATTGCCGAAAATGAATATGTTTTCTCCGGAAGACTTGAGGTTAAATATCTGAATGAGAAGTATGCCCTTGGCATCGAGGAGTCAGAGGAATATGACACCATTGCAGGGTACATTATATTCCATGAAGGCGATATTCCCGATATTGGCAGCGAGATAACTGTAGACAACAAGCTGTTTCGCATATTGGAGGTATCGTCTGCTCGTATCGAACTTATCAAGGTCAGAATATTGTAGCAGTTTTCTCGTTTTTGATATTGCTGCCTTAATTTTTAGTAGCGGCAGATAATCTCATACAGGGAAAATTATTATCTTTGAAGCCGTTTAATCCGCGGATAGCCTTGCTGTAGCGTAATGTGGCACGCGGCAATCATGCAGAAACGATAAATTTGAAAACGATTATAAAAGTATGGCAAGTCTAAACACTTTGAGAACCAAAGGTAGCATAGCGGTGACAATCGTTATTTTTGTAGCACTGCTTGCTTTCCTTATCGGTGACATCTTTACTTCGGGGAGCACCCTTTTCAATTCGCGTAAAACGCGTGTGGGTGATATCAATGGCAAACACATCAATTATGTGGATTTCCTTAATGAGGCCGATTACCTCACTTCGATATATAAAATGATGTGGGGACGTGATGCTTTCTCGGCACAGGAACAGGAAATGATTTACGACATGGCTTGGGAACAACTTATAATGGAAAACTCCTACAAGCCAGGTTTTGACAATCTTGGTCTTACTGTTTCCGAGACTGAACAGCGTGATATGCTTGACGGCGTTTATCTGTCTCCGATTGTTACGTCTACGTTTATTAATCCGTCTACTGGACTTTTCGACCCACAGATGCTTAAGACATTCATGGGCAGTGCTGCTACAAATGACGGTGCATATGCTATATGGTCTTTCCTTCGCAATCAGATGCAGCAGGAAAGAGCAGTCAGCAAATATATGACTCTTGTGAAAGGCGGTTATTATGCCAATGCACTTGAGATTGCCCACGGAATGGAAACTACCGATGTAGAGTATTCCGCCAATGTGGTAGGCAAGGATTATTTTACGGTTCCTGATTCTCTTGTAAATATCACTTCTGCCGATGTGAAGAAATATTATGATACTCATAAGGAGGCTTTTCGTCAGGCAGAATCGCGCAATATCGAGTATGTTGTATTTGATGTAATGCCGTCGGAGAGCGACTATGCCGATGCCAAGAAGATGATTGACGGCATTGCCGAAGAGTTTGCAGTTAGTGATGCCCCGATGCAGTACGCTACACTTAATTCGCAGACAAAGCCAGATGTAAATTATTACAGTCAGGAACAGTTGTCGGATGAAATTGCTGCTCTTGCCTTTGGTAACGATACCAAAGGCATGGTAGGGCCTACGCTTGATGGTGATGAATATACCATATCACGTGTTGCAAATATTCGTATGATGCCTGACAGTCTTGGTGCTCGTCATATAATGTTGCAAAGGAGAGAAAACAAGTTGGCAGACAGCCTTGTGACTGTGATACGCAATGGCGGTGACTTTGCAGAGCTGGCAATGCAATATTCGCTTGACCGTTCTGCCGCTCAAAATGGCGGTGATCTTGGTCGATTTACACCTGCACAGGTGCCGGCTGAGTTTACCGATGCGGCTATTGCAGCAAAAGTAGGTGATGTGTATGTTGTAGAGTCAAATGTGGGTTTGCAAGTTGTTGAACTGACCTACAAGAGCCGTCCCGTCAAGAAAGCACAGATAGCAACCATTACCTACAAGGTAGACCCCAGTGATGCCACAGTGCAGACCGCATATCAGAAAGCAAGCAGTTTTGTTACTTCTGCAGGCAATACTGTTGAAGGTTTCGATAAGGCTGTGAACGATGCAATGCTCTCAAAGAGAACGGTCAGAATACTTAATACGGATAGAACTATCAGCGGCATTGAGAACTCCAAGGAAATGGTTCGTTGGGCATTCAACGGTAAGACAGGTGACATATCCCAGATAATGGATATCGATGGCGATTACTATGTGGCAGCCCTGGTTGATGTCAGGGAGCAGGGATATACTGCACTTGAACAGGCTACACCCCAAATAACTCAGATACTTCGCAATGAGGCTAAGGCACGTATCATTGCTGATGAGATGACGGGCAATACTATTGACGAAGTGGCTGCGGCAACCGGTGAGGATGTTCAGGCAGTTGACGGAGTACAGTGGAATGCATTCTATATTCCGGAAGTAGGTGTTGAACCTCAGTTGATAGGTGCAATATCCAGTGTTGAAGAAGGGATCCTTTCAAAACCTGTTGAAGGTGTGAACGGCGTTTACAGGTTTGTTGTGACAGGTTCCGAAAAAACAGGTGATGTTGATGCCGAAAGCGAACGTGTCCGCATAAATGCTAATGCTTCTGCTTACGTTCAGCAGCGTGCTATGCAGGCGTTGAATGAAGAGAGCGATATCAAGGATATGAGAGTGAAATTCTTCTAACAGACGAGCCATGGCAGGCGCGTATAAGTTACCGGAGGCTGTCTGTTAAGGACGGCCTCTGTTATTTTTAATTAGAGGATATATAATTTTTAAACATCTGATATATGACACTTGAGGAACGTATCAATGAGGATATTAAGCATGCCATGTTGGCGAAAGAAGCCCATAAACTGGCTGCATTGAGGGCAGTTAAAGCTGCGGTATTGTTGAAGAAGACAGAAGGCGAAGTCCATGAGGTTACTGATGCCGATGTTGTGAAAATAATGCAGAAACTTGTGAAACAACGCAAAGAGTCGGCGCAGCTTTATACTGATGCAGGGCGTGCAGAGTTGGCTGATAATGAGTTGGCTGAAGCTGCGTATATTGAAGCATATCTGCCGCGTCAGATGAGCCAGGATGAATTGGAGTCTGCATTGCGTGAAGTGATAGCGCAGGTCGGTGCCAAATCTCCTGCCGATATGGGTAAGGTTATGGGTGTGGCTGTTAAACAGTTTAATGGCCTTGCTGACGGAAAGGCAATATCTGAAACAGTAAAGAAGTTGCTGGCATAGGCTGTCAGCAAATATGTGTTTGTGGGGCCGAAGGATGAATCTTGCGGCCCCTCCCTGTTTTATATAGTAGTCATTTATATATAATAGTAGTTCATGCGACTATGCGTGAGATGTGGGCAAATCGGGAAAAAACATTATATTTGTATATTAATAATTCACCTAAACTTTTCGACCAATGAAATTACTCGAAGGAAAAGTAGCCGTTGTTACAGGAGCGGCCCGCGGTATCGGTAGGGCCGTTGCGCTGTACTTTGCCGAAAACGGAGCCGATATAGCATTTACCGACCTTGCAGTGGATGATAATGCAAAGGCAACTGAAGAGGCAATAAAAAATTTAGGCGTGCGCTGCAAAGCATACGCATCCAATGCAGCCGACTTTAATCAGACCCATGAGGTTGTAGAAGAAATAATGCGCGATTTCGGCCGTATTGACGTACTTGTGAACAATGCAGGTATCACCCGTGACGGACTAATGTTGAAGATGGACGAGAAACAGTGGGATATGGTACTCAATGTTAATCTTAAGTCTGCATTCAATTTTATTCATGCAGTAACGCCTATAATGATGCGTCAGAAGGGTGGTAGTATCATTAATATGTCATCGGTTGTTGGGGTACATGGCAATGCTGGTCAGGCTAACTATTCTGCATCCAAGGCAGGTATGATAGGTTTGGCAAAATCTATTGCACTTGAACTTGGTTCGCGCGGCGTGCGTGCCAATGCCATAGCTCCGGGTTTTATAATAACAGAAATGACAGATAAGTTACCTGATGCAGTTAAGGAGGACTGGAACAAGAAAATACCGCTTCGCAGGGGAGGTACTCCGGAGGAAATCGCGAAGGTTGCCCTTTTCCTTGCAAGCGACCTGTCAAGCTATGTAAGCGGTCAGGTTATAGAGGTGAACGGTGCCATGAATTCGTAGTGGCTTTGAGACCTGGCTTGTTGTCAGACCGCATTAAAACTGTTTATAATCTTGCAGGCCGCCAAAACTGGCGGCCTGCATTTTTTAGGCATGTAGGGTGATGTAGCTCATTGTTTATTGTGAACGATGCGATATTGGGAACTAATGTGTTTGCACCTGGCGATTTTTATAACGCATTGAGTTTTATGCGTTTGTTGATGTGTAAAAGTTTTCCGTACTGTTCAGTAATTAACAGTAAAAAAAACGTGCTACCTATTTTTAGTTACGAAATAAGTACGTACATTTGTAATGTAATGTAGCCTATGGCTTAAAAATCATAATATATTATGGCTAAAATCAAAGGAACTATCATTGTAGACATCGAACGCTGCAAAGGATGTGGCGTATGCGTGCCTTCATGTCCGAGCAATGTGTTGGCCCTTTCGCCGCATGTAAACGGCAAAGGTTACAACTACTGCTATATGGCTAATCCTGACGACTGCATAGGTTGTGCAAGTTGCGCTATCATGTGCCCGGACAGCGTCATTACGGTTTACAGACAAAAATTCGAGTAAGCAATGGAGAAAGAGGTAAGATTGATGAAAGGCAACGAAGTGCTTGCCGAAGCGGCAATTCGTTGCGGTGCCGATGGCTATTTCGGCTATCCTATCACTCCCCAGTCGGAGGTTATGGAAACGCTCATGGAACTCAAACCGTGGGAAACAACCGGAATGGTCGTTCTTCAGGCTGAAAGTGAAGTATCGGCAATAAACATGGTATACGGTGCAGCCAGCACCGGTAAAAGGGTTTTGACTTCGTCGTCCAGCCCTGGCGTCAGCCTTATGAGCGAAGGTTTCAGCTATATCGCAGGTGCTGAACTTCCCTGTGTGGTTATTAACGTTACCCGTGGCGGTCCCGGTCTTGGTACTATTCAGCCTTCGCAGAGTGACTACTTCCAGGCGACCAAGGGCGGTGCGCACGGTGACTTCCATCTTATCGTGCTCGCTCCGAATTCCGTACAGGAGATGCACGATTTCGTATTTGATGCATTTGACCTTGCTTTCAAATATCGTAACCCTGTTATGATACTTTCCGATGGTGTTATCGGTCAGATGATGGAGAAGGTCGTTCTTGCTGACCAGCGCCCGCGCAGGACTGCAGAAGAAATCAAGGCACAGGATGGTGACTGGGCTCTTATCGGCAAAACTGCCGACAGAGCCGAGCATGTTATCACTTCTCTCGAACTTGACCCGTATGCACAGGAAAAGTTCAATGAGAAATTGATTGCTAAATATGCTAAGATACGTGAGAACGAAGTTCGTTACGAGGAATATTTGACTGAAGATGCAGACTATATTATCGTAGCATTCGGCTCCGCAGCTCGTATATGCCACATGACTGTGGATATGGCGCGTGAAGCAGGTTATAAGGTTGGCCTTATTCGTCCTATCACCCTCTACCCGTATCCGACTAAGGTGCTCAACGACCTTGCAAAGAGGGGTGTGAAAGGTTTCCTCTCGGCAGAGCTCAACCATGGTCAGATGGTAGAAGACGTGCGTCTTGCAGTTAACGGCCTTGCTCCTGTAGAGCACTACGGTCGTAGCGGTGGCGCCGTATTCTCGCCTGATCAGGTTTACGAGGCATTGTTAACGAAAATAATAAAGAAGTAAAGATATGGCTGAAGTAGTAGAAATAAAGGAAGAGAACCTGGTATTCCGCAAATCCCCTGTACTCACGGACAAGGTGATGCACTATTGCCCGGGATGTAGCCACGGTACCGTTCATAAACTCGTTGCTGAGGTTATTGAGGAGTTGGGTATACAGGAAAAGACAATTGGCGTTTCGCCTGTAGGTTGCTCTGTATTTGCATACAACTATCTTCACATAGATTGGGCTCAGGCAGCTCATGGTCGTGCGTGCGCCGTGGCTACAGCCATTAAGCGTACCAACCCAGACAAAATGGTCTTCACTTACCAGGGTGACGGAGACCTTGCAGCTATTGGTACTGCTGAAACCATTCACGCATGCAACCGTGGTGAGAATATCGTTGTTATATTTATCAACAATGCTATTTACGGTATGACCGGTGGTCAGATGGCTCCTACCACTCTTATCGGTATGAAGACTGCTACCAGCCCTTACGGTCGTGACCCGAAGATCCACGGTTTCCCGTACAAGATTGCTGATATGATAGCTCCGCTGCCCGGTGTATGCTATGTAACCCGTCAGTCGGTGAATACCCCGGCTGCTGTTCGTAAGGCAAAGAAAGCTATCCGCAAGGCGTTCGAGAACGCACTCGCAGGCAAGGGCCTTTCGTTCGTTGAGATGGTTTCGACCTGCAACAGCGGTTGGAAAATGTCTCCGGTTGATGCCAACAAATGGATGGAAGAGAACCTCGTACCGTTCTATCCGCTCGGCGATATCAAAGGTTAATTAATTCAAAATCCGAAAGAAACAACTATGAAAGAAGAGTTAATTATAGCAGGTTTCGGCGGGCAGGGTGTGCTCTCCACAGGTAAAATCCTGGCTTATTCGGGTGTAATGCAGGACTACGAAGTTTCGTGGCTTCCTTCTTACGGACCCGAGATGCGAGGCGGTACTGCTAACGTAACCGTTATTATAAGCGACAAGCGTATCAGTTCGCCGACACTTCAGACTTTTGACACAGCTATCATACTTAACCAGCAGAGTATGGATAAGTTTGAGAAGCAGGTTAAGCCTGGTGGTGTGCTTATTTACGATACAAACGGTATTACCCGTCATCCGGAGCGTAAGGACATAAAGATTTATGTAATTAATGCTACAGAGGAAGCTGCCAAGAGGGGTAACTCACGTATTTTCAATACGCTTATTCTTGGTGGTTATTTGAAGGTACGTCCGATTGTGACACTTGAGAATGTTTACAAAGGTCTTAAGAAATCGCTTCCCGAACGTGCCTGGAAGTCGCTTCCTATGAACGAAGAGGCTATCCGTATCGGTATGGATATCATTAAAGAAATCCAGTAATTCAAGCGATACTATAGTGTCAATTAATAAGAGCGGAAACTGCATTGTTGCGGTTTCCGCTCTTTTATTATTATATGTCGCTTTATCGCGAGTTGGAATGTCTATGTGTATAAAACATACGTCGTTCTGAAAGAACGACGTATGTAAATTATTTCTCGCGTATATCTATATGAGAGGGTGTGCCGACATAGCGCAATTCGGCAGATTGAGATGTATGGGCCGATATTGACTCTAAAGAGAGTACACTGACACTTGATGCACTGGTCGCTTTTACATTGCAGACTGTGGATGGCATATTTGTTGTATTGACTTTGCTACCGCTGGAAGCCTGTATGTCGCACAGGTGACATTCTCCTGATAGTATAACCTCGGCGCAACTGCTTGTCGATATGGCTACAGTGTCATATGTAACAAGGCCTTTAAATGACGCGGTAGAGCTGGCATTTATAGTGAGTGCGTTGCCTTTGACGTGGGGTAGGAATGCTGTGCATGAGGAAGATGATGACGAGATAGCTAGATTTTGATATGTCCCTTCGAGCGATATCTCTGATGCACTTGATGTAATTATTTTGCATTCATTGCAATATCCGGAAAGTGATATGTCGGCTGCATTGGATACCTGAAATTTGCCTGTTTCATATTCTATGTCGCCAACAAAACTTGCTGCACTGGATATGTCGGCATGTATTTTTTCTCCTCGTATTGTGCCTTTGAACATGATATCGGCGGCGGAGTTTGCTTTTATATATCGTATTTCAGGGCATGATATACGAACTATGGTACGGCTGACATTATTAACACGGTCTATTCCGTTATATGAAATATACAGTATGCCTCCAGATTTGGATGTTTTGACATGGTCGATGAGATTCTTGTCAGCCGATACTTCTACAGACCAAGTGTCGGATTGAGAGACAATGGCCATGATGCCGTCCGAAACCTTTATGCTGTGAAAACCGTTGATTTCTCTTGCTTCTGTAACTGTAACGCTTGAACGCTTTATATTTTTCTTGCAAATGATGTCGCTTGTGGAATTGTCATGTGAGACAGTGTCTGCAAAAGCGCAGCAACTGCATAGTATGGCAATGATGAGTGAGCACAGAGTCTTTTTCATTACTAACAGATTTTAATTTGTCAATAGTTGCTATGTTCATGCGTTAGCTTCTTGAGATGCCTCGAAGAAGCTCCACAGATTATCGTCTGTAGGAGTAGGAGCAGTTATTATTATCTGCTCTTTGCGTACGGGGTGTATAAACTCGATGTTGCGGGAGTGTAATGATATGCCGCCTCCTGGATTGGAACGTGGTGCTCCATATTTTAAGTCGCCTTTTATGGGACATCCGACTTTTGCAAGCTGGCATCTTATTTGGTGGTGGCGTCCTGTAATGAGTTCTATTTCCAGCAACCGATAGTTTCTGCTTCCTCCGAGCAGACGATAATGTAATATTGCTTCTTTGGCATCACCGCGCTGCGAGGTATATGCATGAGCCTTATTGGTTTTGCCGTCACGAGTTATCCAATGATGAAGAGTGCCTTCGTGTTCCTCTGGTACATTGTCTGTTATCGCCCAATATATTTTGCGAATACTGCGGTCACGCATCATGTCGTTGAGCCTCGTGAGGGCTTTGCTTGTCTTGGCGAATAGCACCACACCGCTTACTGGACGGTCTATGCGGTGTACCACGCCTAAAAATACATCGCCAGGCTTTTTGTCGCGATGTTTTATGAATGCCTTTACTACATCTTCTAGTCCTTTTTCACCGTCAGCATCGCTTTGGACCAGTTGCCCAGTACGTTTGTTGATTGCAATGAGGTGATTGTCCTCATAAAGGATGTCGTCAGCAGTGAATATTGTATTACGGTTTGTATTATTAGACATGTTCTGTATCGTATTTGTCAAATTATGCAGGAGTGTTTAATGTTTGAGGTGAAAAGCAAACGGCATCAGGTCGGCAGGTGATGCAACCACTGTGGCACTGTGTTCAGATGCCATGATTATGCGGAATGGCGATTTTTGCCGCACCATGGTATCTATCAGAACCTGTCGGCAGCCGCCGCATGGGTAGCATTCCGTAGTTCCAGGCATTGATGCTATTGCCATGTCGGTGATTTTATTGGTAGAACCTGATGCCATGTGTGTGAATAGCAGAATGCGTTCCGCGCATAAACCTGCAGGGAAAACCTCGCTTTCCTGATTGGATGAGGTGATTATTTGTCCGTTGTCGAGGCGTGCTGCCGCTCCGACGCGATATCCTGAATATGGCGCATGCGACTTTGTAGCTGCGGAATTACGTGCCGCATTCACAAGTTCGGCATCCATTTCCGACAGTTCTGAGAGAGAATCGTATGTTTCGTAGGCGAATTTGTATTCTGCTTTCATTGTCGTTCGGACGGTCGGTGACCGTATCAACTTCAAAGATACACAATAAATGCGAAGCTCTTATTTATATCGGTATTTTATAATCTCCCGTTGTCGTTCCATTCGCCGTACAGAATGCCTTTGCGAGTGTTTTCCAGAAATTTGTTCAGGCGTTTTCTGAAAAGGACGTGGTCGCGTTTTTTTATCTGAATGGTGTCAATTCGTACCCGTTTGTACAAATCAGGCAGTTCGAGGAAGTGTTCCCATACAATCGGGTCTGATTGAAGCTCGTGTATAATGTCGTTGTCGATTTTGAAACCCGCCTCCGACATATCGGGGAGGACGGCCCGTCCTGCATCTGTCATCAGTCCGAGCCGTTCCATTCTTCGACATCGTTCCTTGTTGAGTTCCGACCAGTTGCTTTTGGGCCTACGGGGGCAAAGCCTTTGGACGGTTGTTTCTTCTGAAATCTTTTTTGTCGTGCTGTCTATCCAGCCGAAGCATAAGGCTTCCTCCACGGCATCGACATACCAGAATGTGCCATCGTCAACAGGTTTGCCACGTTTAACGACAACCCAGCACTCTGTTTCTTTGTCATGGTTGCGCATGAGCCATTCGCGCAATTCTGACCTTGATGCAGCATTCAGCAGATTATGTATTTTCATATATTGAGGCTGTTTGTTTTGTGTCGTTTGTTTAATACATATCTGCTGCGGCTGGCTATTTTACATCGATATATATTATAGTGTAGACAATGCCGTCACGTACATATATTGGGTAAGGACCATAGTTGTTATGGTCCTTCGGAGATACAAGAAGTTTGATTTTAAGAGTTTTGTCTGTTAGCTCTATTTGGAAATCCCTGTGTGAAGACCAACTGCTGTCAAGTACATATTCAAAGTTTGGTGATAGTTGATATTCAAACTCTTCTGTTCCACATGTAAAGGTATGAATGCATTCGCCATATGGTGGCAGAGCTTCGCTGTTGGGGTACATGGAGGCGAATTCTACTTGAGCGCCTATTGTTTTGTCTTCATCATTAGTGATGAGGTTGTTGACATATACATAACAGAATGCGGCTCCTTCAAAAGCAGCAATTTGTCCGGATGGAAATTTACGGATACAGCTTTTATCGAATATCTGGTAGCCGGTTTGAGCCTCTACGGCTATCTCTGTTGCCAAATTAGACAATTTTGGAGTTGTAGGAATGGAAATACTACCTTGTCTTCCGAGACTTGTGAAAACACAACTGGAGGATGTGAAATTATTGGCGTTGTTGATATAAACATCAGATGTTCCGAGGAATGTTTTGCCGTTATCCTCGTTGTGCATGTTGAGTGTTGTAGTTTCAATCGGTTGTGAATTGGTGTTGTTTGTGTCGCAGCCTGTCAGACTTGCAAGAGACAGAATGGTACTCAGTAAGATAAGTGTCTTTTTCATTTTATGGATGGTATAATAAGTTGTAATAGTTTTAAAACGACACTAAAGTAATAAATAAAATGTTTATGTTATCAGTTTATATGTCTGCAATGATTTTACATTGTGCCTTATGGTTGGATGAGATGTTTCTCGGCACGTAGCATATGGTGCTTGCCGGGGGCACCAGGAAGTCGTTTTACTATGAATCCTGTCTCACGCAGAGCCTGTTTGACAATGCCTTTAGCACTGTATGTTACGAGTGCTCCGCCTGGTATTAGGCATGTGTATAAACGTGTGAATATCTCATTACTCCACATCTCTGGTTGTGTATCAGGCGCGAATGCATCAAAATAAATTATGTCAAAATCCATGTTCGTCCATGGTTGCATTTCGGCCGTCAGATCGGAGGCATATTTTGTAAGTCGGAACAATGGGGTTATCTGTTGCGGCGTTTCCCATGGAGTGGTGTGCAGGGACATGAACAGCGGAGAGTCAGTGTAGTTCAGCGTTTCTGCGATGTGAATATCTATCGGGTAGAGTTCCAGTGCACAATATTCTATTGGTAAGGAGTTGTCAGCTCCATAAAGCAGTGAAAGCCATGCGTTGAGCCCACTTCCAAAACCGATTTCAAGTATTCTCGCTTTTGGGCCATGTACCATCGCAAGTCCGTTTTGTATGTAAACATGTTCTGCTTCGGCGACAGCCCCGTGCAGAGAATGATAAGTGTCGCCGAAAACAGGATGACGGAGCGTCGCCGTTCCGTCATCCGTAATTTCTATATTTGGTTTTATAGACATCTTGCGTTTCGGTTATTCGAGAGCAAACCTGACATTTACGGAACAGCTTATTTTGATGTCCTGAAAATCGAGTTTGCTGCTTGCAGTCTCTTCGACAGCTGTATCCATGGCTCTGGTCATCATGACCGGATTGCTGAAATATATGGTCCCATTGCCGTAATAGCTGTTGTCGGTTATCATCAGTGCCTTACCTGCTTTTTGACCTATGGCTTCAGCCAATGTGTCTGCTATGTCTTTGGCATTGCGTATTGCCTCGGCACGCAGTTCCAACTGTATCTGTTCGACGTCGTTGCGCGTTGCTTTCATAAGGCTGATGCTAGATACGCCGAGGTCGCCGAGTGTCTGGAATACGGAAGCCATCGTTGCTGCATCACTAACCTTCAGAACATAGTTTTTGCTGGTCTGTACGCGGTCGCGGCGCAGGATATAATTTGTCAAATCACCGGACATGTTGCCTACCTGAAGCAGGGTTTTAGTGTCGATGCCTATTTTTTCGAGCGCATATATCATGCTTCGTTCCTGTTCAGCAACAGTTGTTTTTCCGTTGCGGCTGGAACTTTCGTCTATTGTAATGCTGATGTATATCTCATTTGGGGTTACCTCGCGTTCGGCATAGCCGTTCACTGCGATGTAATTCTGAGACTGATTGTTTTGTTGTGCCATTGCTGCGGTGGACAGCATTGCAAGTCCTGCCGCAAAGATTAAAAACTTTTTCATAACTGCCGCTTTCATGTTCGACTTTTACTTAAAGATGCATGGCGTAGAAATATTCCATAAAATACGGGCATTTTTTTATTCGGCCTTTAACATGCGTTTTGTGATACGTGCCTTGACCATGGAGCCATCGTGTAGCTGTCTGGTGCCGCGTGATGTCATGAATACGGGGTTAATGAATTCCGTTTGGGCCATCATGTGCGGAAATACTGCCGTGTTGTGGTTGGTAGTGTAGCGGTATACGGATATCTGTATTCCGTTGCTGCCGTTCATGGCGGTACCTGCAAGACCTATTACGGTTTCTGGCGTTACCTCTTCTCCCTGAGCTACCGTAAGGCTGCCTGCACAAAGTCCTGCATAACGAGCCTGTGTGCCGTCCGGATGTTCCACCGTTATGGCGGCCGACCCTGCACTGCTTTCGGTTCCATCAATGGCTATAACCGTACCGCGTCGCATGGCATATATTTCTGCATTGGGGGCTGTTTCAAGTGCCCATACGCAGAATGAGACAAAGTTTCCGTTTGGCATTCCGGCTTCGACAGGTGTCATGACGTGAGGGGTGGTACGTTCGCCGGCTGCAATCGGCAAACGGTATGTTATGTCGGTAGGGGCAGCATTGATTATGCCGTTGAGCCAATCATATGAATAGGCTGCTGTTACGGGTATCGACGTGTCGGCAGCGGGGATGGAGAATATCTCACCGCCGTCGGATGTGGTAGTCGTTGTTATTGTGAGCGGAGCATCAAGTGTGCTCCCTTTAATATCTTGCATTGTTATGCGTACGGTGTATGAACCATAACCATTTACTGAGGCGTTGAATACGAGTGAATTGTCATCCGCATTGTGCGTCGTTACGGTTACCGTCGGTGATTTGGCTGCGAGCAGTACGGTTGGCAGAGTCAGCAGTAATGTTGTGATGCGCTTTTTCATGGTTTTTGTCGTTTAGTTCTTTTCGAGTGCTACGACATTTTCGACATGGTGCGTGTGCGGAAACATGTCTACAGGCTGTACTGCTGTTACGCAGTACATTGGCGACAGTAGTGCAAGGTCGCGTGCCTGTGTGGCCGGATTGCAGCTTACATATACTATACGCTGCGGGGCGGCACGTTTTATGGTTTCGAGTACATCCTCATGTACGCCTGCACGTGGCGGGTCAAGTATTACTACGTCAGGACGGCCGTGACGTGCAATGAAAGCGTCGTCCAGAACGTCTTTCATGTCGCCGGCGAAAAATTTGGTGTTGTTTATGCCGTTGAGTGCCGAGTTGTGTTTGGCATCCTCTATCGCTTCGGGAACATATTCTATGCCCACGACCTTTGTACAGTGACGTGCCACGAAGTTAGCTATCGTTCCGGTGCCGGTGTAAAGGTCATATACGGTTTCGGAGCCGGTGAGGGCTGCAAAACGGCGTGCCACCTTGTACAGTTCGTAGGCCTGTTCGGAGTTGGTCTGATAGAATGATTTCGGTCCTACCTTGAAACGCAGTCCTTCCATCTCCTCAAATATGTGGTCGCGGCCACTCCACAATATGGCGTCTATGTCGCCAGTGGAGTCGTTGAGTTTGGCATTGACCATGTACATTAGTGATGTGATTGTGGGAAATGTCGTTTTCAGGTGGTCGAGCAGAGCGGATATGCGCGGCTTGTCATCTTCGGCAAATACCACGATGACCATTATTTCTCCCGTAGACGAAGTGCGTATTACGATGTTGCGCATCAGGCCACTGTGTTCGCGTATGTCGTAAAACGGGTATCCGTGCTCCTCGCAGAAGCGTTTTGTTTCGAGCCTTATTTCGTTCGATGGTGACGGCTGGAGCCAGCAGCGGTTTATGTCGAGTACCTTGTCGAACTTGCCAGGTATGTGGAAGCCGAGTGCTCTACCGGGTATTATCTCTGCACCTAAGGCAACCTCCTCGTATGTCATCCAGCGACGTGGCGCGAAGGTAAATTCCAGCTTGTTGCGGTAGAATGTTGTTTTGGCCGAACCGAGTATTGGCGATATTTCAGGTAGCGCTATCTTGCCGATACGGGTGAGCTGGTCGTGTACCTGCTCCTGTTTGAAGCGCAACTGTTCGGAATAGGGTAGGTTCTGCCACTTGCAACCGCCGCATACGCCGAAATGTTCGCAGAACGGTTCCTCGCGCATAGGGGAGCGGCGTACGAAACGTATGGCCGTACCTTCCATGAAACGGCGGCGGTGGTTGCGTACCTGTACATCGACAATGTCGCCAGGTACGGTAAGCGGTACGAATACCACTATGTCGTTGTATTTGCCCATGGCCTTGCCTTCAGCGGCCAGCGTTGTTATTTCGAGCCCTTCAATTAAGGGCAGGTCCTTTTTCTTCTTTGGCACGTAAAGAGTTGTTTAAATGTGTGAATTTGCGGACAGCATACAATTATCCATATTGCAAATGTAGCCAAAAATCGGCTTCCTCATTACTCACGATGCCATAATGGTGCGACTGAATTCCTGTGCCGGTAAAAAATACGTATATTTGTTCTCTATAACATACCTTGTGCGGTGATGAACGTACAGGGAAATGAAACGATTGCAGATATGAATATAGCTAAACTGACATTCAATCCGTTCCAGGAAAATACCTATGTGCTTTGGGACGAAAGCGGCGAAGCCGTTATCGTGGATGCCGGCAATTATACCGAAAAGGAGACCGAGGCTCTCCTGAATTTTATAGCCGAAAAGGGATTGCATCCCGTGATGGCCGTAAATACCCACGGGCATGTTGACCATATGCTCGGTGTACAAAGGGTGAAGGATGTGTACGGCATACCGTTTGCATTGCATGCCGATGACAGTTTTCTGATAGAGTCGGCACCTACTCATGGTGCCATGTATGGCTTTAATGTTGCGAGTATCCCGACGGTCGATATCGAGTTGGCCGATGGTGGTGAGGTTAAGTTCGGCAGCACTCACCTGCGTGTCATTCATACGCCGGGTCATACGCCGGGTCATATAGCGCTGTATCAGCCTGAAGACAAAGTGTTGCTGACAGGTGATACGTTGTTTCGTGAGAGTATAGGACGTACCGACCTTCCTGGAGGCAACTATGGATGGATAATGAAGAGCATCATTGATAACATCCTGCCGCTTGGCGAGGAGGTCAGCATATATCCGGGGCACGGTCCGTCCAGTACTTTAGGACATGAAATGCTTTACAACCCTTTCATTACGGAAGTAATGGAAGGGGAGGTAAGACCTGAGTAGCTGTGGATGGTAGATGGCCATTCTGTTATGTAATTGTTGAAATATATGCGCATAGATATTCTTACCGTCGTTCCGGAACTGCTCGTTTCGCCGTTGAATGAGTCCATACTGAAGCGTGCCCAGAAGGCTGGTCTTGTCGATATTGTAATACACAACATACGCGACTGGACGACAGACAAGCACCGTCATGTGGATGATTATCCGTTTGGCGGTGAGGCCGGCATGGTCATGAAACCGGAACCGGTGTTCAGACTTATTTCACATCTTCAGTCGGAGAGGCATTACGATGAGGTTATATTCACTACACCCGACGGAATTCAGTATGACCAACGTGAGGCTAACCGACTGTCGACGTTGGAGAATATCATTATTTTGTGCGGTCATTACAAGGGGCTTGACTACCGTATACGCGAACACATGGTGACACGCGAGATATCAATCGGCGACTATGTCCTGACGGGTGGCGAGCTGGCTGCGGCCGTGATAGCAGACAGTGTCGTGAGGCTTCTTCCAGGGGCGATAGGCGACGAGGAGTCGGCCCTTACCGACTCGTTTCAGGACGGACTGCTGGCACCGCCGGTATATACCCGTCCGGCTGAATTCAACGGATGGAAGGTCCCCGATGTGTTGTTGTCGGGACATGATGCACGTATTGAGGAGTGGAAGGAGGAACAGGCTATGGAGCGTACGCGCCGTCTGCGTCCCGACTTGCTCGAAAAATAATCGTAACAATGAAATATTACATCATAGCAGGTGAGGCATCCGGTGACCTGCACGGTTCCAACCTCATGAAGGGGCTGCTCAAGAGCGACCCTGCGGCTCATTTTAGGTTTTGGGGTGGTGATCTCATGGCGGCTGTCGGAGGTCGCGAAAATCTTGCCAAGCATTATAAAGATGCATCGTTTTTCGGCATTGGCGAGGTGCTCCGTAATTTGAAGACGGTATTTTTGCAGATGGACGAGTGTAAACGCGATATTGAGGCATATTCGCCCGATGTGCTTATACTCATCGATTATCCGGGATTTAATTTTCGTATGGCAAAGTTTGCCCACGAACATGGGCTGAAGGTGTTTTATTACATCTCACCCAAGGTTTGGGCGTGGAAGGAGCACCGTGTGGAACGAATACGCCGTTATGTGGACAAGCTGTTCATCATATTCCCGTTTGAGAAGAAGTATTTTGCCGACAAGGGCATCGATGCCATATATGAGGGCAATCCGTTGGTGGATGCCATTGCGGAGCGTTTCGAAACCATGCCTTCGCGTGAGGATTTTGTTCGCGATGCAGGGCTTGACGGACGTCCTGTTGTAGCGTTGCTGGCCGGCAGTCGTCGCAGCGAGGTGGAGAACAATCTGCCGTTTATGGTTGAGTTGTCGCGTCGCATGACCGATTGCCAGTTTGTGCTGGCCGCCGTGCCTTGGCTTGACAGAACCCTGTATGATAGGCATTTGGCAGGCAGCGAGATAAAATGCGTATTTGACAAGACATATGAAACTTTGCGATATGCCGATGCTGCTGTGGTGACATCCGGAACTGCTACGCTCGAAACGGCATTGATAGGTACTCCTGAAGTGGTATGCTACCGTACCGATCCATTGACTGTATGGGCCGGACACATGCTGTTGAAGATTAAATTTATCTCGCTTGTCAACCTTGTGATGGATAGGGAGGTTGTTAAGGAATTGATACAAACCGATATGACAACATATAACGCCGAAGCCGAACTTAGGGCTATAATGTCTGGAGGTATTGCGCACGACAGGATGTTGGCCGATTATGGCGTCCTGCGAGAGGTGATAGGCGGGAAGGGTGCCTCCGACCGTGTTGCGGCACGTATGGTAGAACTTCTTGACTGTAAGGTTAACGGGTAATCGACAGCGGTATGAAAATTATATGTATAGGCAGAAACTATCGTGAGCATATCAGGGAGCTTGACAACGGAGAACCGGATGGAGAACCGCTGTTTTTTCTGAAACCTGATACTGCATTGCTGCGCAATAACGATACTTTCTGGATACCACCGTTCAGTAACGATGTCCATTACGAGACAGAGTTGGTTATCAAAATCAACCGTACTGGTAAGTGCGTGGCCGAGAAATTTGCACATCGCTATTACGATGAAGTGACACTTGGCATAGATTTTACGGCCCGCGATATTCAGCGTGCGGCCATAGCTGCCGGTCGTCCGTGGGAGCCGGCCAAGGGATTTGACCATTCTGCAGCCATAGCACCGCGTTGGATATCGCTTGCGTCGCTGGAAAAGCCTGTCGGAGATTTGCATTTTGAAATGACCCTTAACGGTGAGGTGCGTCAGCATGGATATACGGGAGAAATGATATTCCCTATTGATAGGATAATAGCTTATGTATCTCAGTTTATGACCCTCCGAATGGGCGACATGATATATACTGGTACGCCTGCCGGAGTAGGACCAGTCAAACATGGAGATGTTTTGGAGGCATGGCTCGAAGGTGAAAAACTGCTTGATTTTGACATTAAATAAATTGGATTATGTGGGCTAAGTTCAGAAAGATGGCGTTGGCGGTTATTGCGGCCGCAGCGGTGTCGCCTGCATCGGCACAGTTTGTGCTTACGCCGGATGGGTTTGTAAATTCCGTCGATGGTAGCGGTAGTTATGTGATAGAGTGTCCGGGAGTGTCATGTGAAAAGCTGTACCGTGCATTGAGGTATTGTGCAGAGTCCTATCTTTCGGGGCCGTTTACATATTTCAGTGAAATGGAACCCGAGGCGTTTACAGTAAATGCCAAAATGCCGAAAGGACTTTTAGTAGGTTACAAATCTTTTTTCGGCGGCAAGGTGTATGACATAAGTTTTCGTATCAGGTTTGATGTACGTGACGGGGCTGTGAGCATGTTTGTGCCGGAGGTGAAAAGTATGCAGTTTGGTATTTTTAAGACGAAGTACAGTGATGTCGATTTGGATGTGGAGGCTGATTTTGGCCTTGATTCCAAATCTGTATCGGTGGAGATGCCGCAACAGGTTGTCAGTGTGGAAAGGTTGTATGTGTCAGCCCAATATTGTCCTGTTGGCGGAAATCCTTATCCCAACAATGCCTCTTCGTCTGTGATATTCAATCGTAAGGGCGCCGTATCCAACAGCGCGGCAAAAGAGGCGTTGGAGTATTATTTCAATACTTTGGCAGGAACGTTCCGTGAGTGCCTGGTACATGAGGTTGCAAAATCGAACAGCAGCGTAATAGATAACATTCTTGAAAATGGAACTTCTGAAGAATAAACTTGCCGGTCGTAGATTGATATTGGCCAGCCAGTCGCCTCGCCGCAGGGAACTGTTGGCAGGTACAGGGTTGGAATTCGTATTGGCTGACAGTTATTCGGCCGAAGAGATATATCCTTCTGAATTGCCATTGCATGAGGTTCCAGAATATCTTGCCGTATTGAAGTCGGAAGCCTATCCGCAGAAACTTAATGAAAACGATATACTGGTTACGGCTGATACAGTGGTGATATGCAGAGATCGTATATTTGGCAAGCCATCAGGATATGCAGGAGCGGTGGCTATGTTATCGGAATTGTCTGGTTGTCGCCATACTGTTGTTACAGGAGTTGCACTGCGAAGCCGTGATATGATGCGGCATTTTTCCGTGGCGTCCTATGTGTATTTCAGGCAACTCGATGCAGAAGAGATAGAGTATTATGTCAATACGTACAGTCCGTATGATAAGGCTGGAGCTTACGGCATACAGGAATGGATTGGATATGTTGCGATAGAACGTATCGAAGGTTCGTTTTACAACGTAATGGGATTACCCGTACAGTCGCTATATCTCGAACTTGGACGTTTCGTAGATGCACTTGATAATAAATAGATTATAATTATTAATTTAAATATGAGCTTATGGTGAAAAAACGAATTCTTCTTTTTGTTGCGTTGGCTTGTTCAACACTCATCACTGCGTCTGCCGATGAGGGTATGTGGTTGCCTAACCTTATAGGCAGGCAGATTGACGACATGAAAGCCAAAGGTTTCCATCTTTCGGCCGAAGATATTTACAGTATCAATCAGGCATCGCTCAAGGATGCCGTTGTACTGTTCGGACGTGGTTGTACGGGCGAACTAGTTTCACCTGAGGGGCTGTTGTTCACCAACCATCATTGTGGTTATGAATATATACAGAGCCACAGCAGTCTGGAACACGACTATCTTACTGACGGTTTTTGGGCCATGAACCGTAGCGAGGAGCTTCCCAATCCGGGACTTACTGTGTCGTTTCTTGTATGCATGGATGATGTGACTGACAGCGTACTTAAAGGCGTGAACGACAAAATGGACGAGATTAAGCGTAAGCAGAAAATCGATGCCAACATAGAGCGTGTAAAAGAACGAGCCCTTAAGGAATACAAAGGGCAGAAGGGATATGAGGCATCCGTTGAGTCGCTTTATTATGGCAACCAGTATTTCTTGTTTATCTTTCGCAAATACAGCGATGTAAGGCTTGTTGCCGCACCACCTTCCTCGATAGGCAAGTTCGGTGGCGATACCGACAACTGGATGTGGCCGCGTCATACGGGCGATTTCTCCGTATTCCGTATCTATGCCGACCCGAATAATCAGCCGGCTGATTATTCGCCCGAGAATGTACCTTATCAGCCCAAGAAGTATTTCACATTATCGACCGACGGTATCGGCGAGGGTGAGTTTACGTTTGTTTATGGCTGTCCGGGTGCTACACGCGAGTATGTCGTATCGGACTACGTGGACTATGTGTTGGAGTCAAATCCCAACAAGATAAGGATGCGCACCGAAAGGCTCGATATCATGAATGCGGCCATGGAAGCAGACCCTGAGGTGAGGATTAAGTATTCGTCCAAGGCCGCTTACATTGCCAATGCATGGAAAAAGTGGCAGGGCGAGAGTCTCGGTCTTGAAAGGCTCGGTACACTTGACAAGAAGCGAGCCTATGAGGAGCGTTTCGAAGTGTGGACAGCTGACCATCCAGAATATGCAGGGGTGCTCGACCGTTTGCAGAACGCCTATGATACCAAGCGTGAGGCCTCAATTGCAGCTGACTTCTACATGGAAGGTGTGTTCGCCATTGAGTTGATACAGTTGGCGCGTGACCTTGCTACAGGAATTGTGGCTGGTCGTATGCCTGATGTGAAGGTGTTTTACAAGAATTATGACGAGGCAATAGACCGTAAGGTCGCATGTGCCCTCGTCAATGAGTTCGTGAAGAATGTAAGTCCGGAGTTTACACCTGTCGATTTTGCGGCTGAACTTGAAAAGTTCGGTGGAGTGGACGGTTATGTGGATTATATCTTTGACAACTCGGCGTTTACTTCTGAAGCGGGGCTTGACAATCTTATGGCCGGTCGTGAAGGCAAGGAACTTGAAGAGGCGTTGTGGAATGACCCTGCTATGGAATTCTACGGTATGTTTGCAGATGTTTATCTTGACAAGATAGCTCCCGTGATAGCTGCATCCGACAAGGTGCTGCAGCGCGAGTACCGTACATATATGCGCGGTCAGATGGCGTTTGAACCTGAGCGTAACTTCTATCCCGATGCCAACCTCACACTGCGTGTCGCATATGGCAGTGTCGAGGGATACGAACCAGAAGATGGCGTATGGCACAAGCCTTTCACTACTTTGGAAGGTATCATCGCCAAGGACAATCCCGAAATATACGATTATGATGTTCCGGAGGCATTGCGTCAGTGCCATGCTGAAAAGGATTATGGACGTTGGGCTGTGAATATGGGTACAGAAGAAAATCCTGTATATACGGTTCCCGTGGCATTCCTTGCTACGAACCATACTACCGGCGGCAACTCTGGCAGCCCTGTGCTGAACGGTGACGGCGAACTGGTCGGCATCAACTTCGACCGTACATGGCTCAGCACCATGAGCGACCTTGAGTTTGACCCGGCAATGTGCCGCAATATATCGGTGGATATCCGTTATGTCCTCTTTGTAATCGACAGGATAGGCGGTGCAGGCTATCTGTTCGACGAGATGTCGTTCAATTGATAGAAATGAACTAAATGTTAAAACAGGCGGAACCTTATACAAGGTTCCGCCTGTCGTGTATATTGTGGATGAAGAATGTTTAAACCATCGTGGAACGGTATTCGTGCGGTGTTTGACCTACAACTTTTTTGAACAGCCGTGTAAAATGCTGCGGATATTGAAAACCGAGTTCATAAGCGACCTGACTGATTGTCTTTGACGGGTCGAGAATGCGTTCCTTGGCAACATCTATAATTTTTAGCTGTATGTATTCCTGTGCTGTTTTGCCTGTTTCCTTTTTTATGAGGTCGCCAAAATAGTTTGGCGACAGGCAGAGTTCGCTGGCGCATAACCTTACTGTAGGAAATCCTTCGCGGGAAGTGCGGTCATTGGTGAAATAGTCGTTGAGGAGTATTTCGAACCTGGAAAGTATGTCCCGGTTAACATTTTGTCGCGTGATGAACTGTCGTTCATAAAATCGGAGGCAATAGTCGAGCAACATTTCTATGTTGATTGCAATTAGGCGCTTGCTGTGACGGTCTATGGCATGTTCTAGCTCGTGTCTTATCTTTTCGAAACAATCCACTACCATGTTGCGTTCACGTTCCGACAGGTGTAGGGCTTCGTTCGCTTCGTAGGAGAAAAAAGAATATTCGTTCATGTGGCGTCCGAGCGATGTGCCTTTGATTATGTCAGGATGGAATGCGAGTGCCCAACCTTTTGGCTGGAATGTTTCGCCGTTATCCTCGACACCTATGGTTTGTCCCGGAGCGATGCACACCAGTGTGCCTTCCTGGTAATCATAGTATTGTCTGCCATACCGTAGGTCGCCGCATTTGACTTCCTTCAGAAATATTGTATACAGGCCGAGCGTGTAGCGTATGTGGCGCATGGGGTTGACTTTCGACATGTCGATGACACTGACCATGGGATGTAGTGTCTCGGTGCCGAACATCTTGTTGAATTTGTCAACCGTATCTATTATTAGAGGTTTGTTGTTTGTCATGGTATATTGTTATCTGACGTTTATGGCAAAAATAAGTGTTTTTACATGACTGTAGGAACTTCTATGGCCCAAACGGTAATTGTGGTAATAATATCGGTAATATGTGTAGGGGTGAACATTCGGATGAAAGATACTTTTGTTGCAAAGAGTAAATTTAAAATTGGTTGATTATGTTTTATAGGGTGGTTTGGTTATTGGCCGTGTTGGCTTTGTCGATTCAGTCAATTCATGCACAACATGTAAATGAAAATGATATGAAAGGTAAGGATGTTTTTCAGCAGATGTTTTCGCAGGGCGATGAAAATCCGCCTGTAAACTCCCAGTATTTTATTGGTAGGTCATACCTTGCGCAGTTAACTCATAACAAGGAACTCAACTGTCCTGTTTACAATGTCACGTTCGAGCCGGGATGCCGCAACAACTGGCACAGCCATACCGGCGGTCAGTTGCTTATTGTTACCGCTGGACGCGGTTACTATCAGGAAAAAGGTCATCCGGCGCGTGAATTGCATCCTGGAGATATCGTGGAAATAGCGCCTGATGTTGTGCATTGGCATGGTGCAGCGCCGGACAGCTGGTTTTCGCATCTTGCGGTAGAGTGCAATTCGCAGACCAACCGTAATACATGGTTGGAGCCGGTGGACGACGAGCAGTATGCTGAAGCTACCTCTTCGGTTGCGGCGGCGTGCAGTTTGTCTGATAAGGCGCGTGAGAATATGAAGGCATGGCAGTTCGGAAATATCATTTCTGCAGCTGACATGGAATTGGCTGAGGTATTTGGTAATTTTGCTTTCGATGAGACACAGCGGTACGGTGATCTCGACATGCGTACCCGTATCATGGTGACTATGGCTTCTGCAATAGCATCACAGGGTAAAGTATTGTATGGGACATTGGTTGGCGCAGCGCTTGATAATGGTGTTACACCTATAGAGATACGTGAAATTTTGTATCAGGCAGTTCCTTATGTTGGCATGGGCAAGGTGGCTGATTTTGTCGACGTGATGAACGGTGAGTTTGTGGTACGCGGTATTGCATTGCCGCTTGAGCGGCAGACGGTTGTTTCGCCCGATGACCGCATGGAAACGGGACTGGCATTGCAGACATCGATTTTTGGTGACAATATCAGGCAGATGTATGAAATGTCGCCTGCCGATCAGCTTCATATTCAGAAAGCTTTGTCGGGCAACTGTTTCGGCGATTATCAGACACGCACGGGGCTTGATGTGCGCATGCGTGAGTTGCTGACATTCTCCATGCTCATATCGCTCGGTGGATGTGAGCCGCAGTTAAAAGGGCATATACAGGGTAATATTAATGTGGGTAATGACAAGGCTATGATGCTCGCCGTGGTTACGCAGTTGCTCCCGTACATTGGTTATCCGCGTACGCTCAATGCCGTTTCGTGTCTTAATGAAGTGATACCTTCGGATAAATAGCAGAAATATTGTAATGTTTTAAAACAGTGGGAATTATGCAGTATGTGAAATTGAATAATGGCGTGGAGATGCCCATACTCGGGTATGGCGTTTATCAGGTGTCCCCGAATGAATGTGAACGTTGCGTGTCGGATGCCATCGGTGTAGGCTACCGTTCGATAGATACAGCGCAGGCGTATGGCAATGAAGCAGAGGTAGGGCGAGCCATAAAGAAAAGCGGCGTATCGCGAAATGAATTGTTCGTTACTACCAAAATCTGGATATCTAATGCAGGTGAGACAAAAGCCGCAGCATCGATAGATGAGTCGCTACGAAGACTTGGTATGGATTATGTCGATTTGCTGTTGATACATCAGCCGTTCGGGGATTATTACGGCACTTACAGAGCTATGGAGAAGGCGTTGCGTGACGGAAAGGCCAGGGCAATAGGAGTGTCTAATTTTTATCCAGACCGTTTGATTGATATTGCTGAATTCAATGAAATCAAACCTGCCATTAATCAGGTTGAAACGCATGTTTTCAACCAACAGCGCGAGGCGCAGGATGTGATGCGCCGTTATGGCACTCAGATTATGTCATGGGGGCCGTTTGCCGAGGGGCGTAATGGCATGTTTACAAATGATGTGCTTGTTGAGACAGGACGTAAGTATGGCAAAAGTGCGGCACAGGTGGCATTGCGCTTTCTTATACAGCGAGGCGTTGTAGTAATTCCCAAGTCGACGCATGTCGAACGCATGCGAGAGAATTTCGACATATTCGATTTTGAATTGTCAACTTCTGATATGGATGCATTGGCAGCACTTGATGAAAAACGCAGCCAGTTCTTCTCGCATTACGATCCGTCTACTGTCGATTTTTTGATAAATTATTCGAGGTAATATTTTTTGATGTTGGATCGTTGTGGTGAGGGCTCAAATGTCCTCACCTTATTTTATTGGTCTGTTGGGTTTAAATTCATTTCAAAAACGTGATATACTTTTGCCAGAACCAGCGGATGTAATATGGTTTTCGTAGGATATGCCAGAGAAGGTTCTGGTAAAAGATTTATTTTTGTATTGATTATTCAAAGATATAAACAGGCAAACAGCTGCCGCAGAAGTGGATGGTTGGGCTGTTTCCAATATTATATAATTTTTTGATTGTCCGGAACAGTTGTAATATACTGCAAGGTTGTTCGTGTAAAAGTATGAAACTGCTGATTGTTGAAGATGAACCGTCGTTGAGGGAGATTATGGCAAGGACTCTTCGTGGTGAGGGATATGTGGTGGAACAGGCATCGGACTATACATCGGCTGTTGATAAACTGGCCGGATATAGCTACGATTGCATTTTGCTCGATATTATGCTGCCTGGTGGGGATGGTCTGCAGCTGCTGAAGGAGCTGAAGGAGAACGATCGTAGAGAGAGTGTAATAATCATATCTGCTAAGGATTCGTTGGAAGATAAGGTGGCGGGACTTGAACTCGGTGCTGACGACTATCTTGCCAAGCCGTTTCATTTGATGGAATTATCGGCACGTATACGCAGTGTGGCCCGTCGCAGTATGGTCGGTGGGCGCAAGGGGTTTACGCTTGGTAACGTGTATCTTGACCCTGAGAGCAGTCGTGTGGAAATTGATGGATGTGATGTGGCACTGTTGAAAAAGGAGTTTGCTATATTGGCATATTTCATGCAGCGTCCAGGACATCTTGTCGATAAGACCGTGTTGGCCGAGGCAGTATGGGGCGACCATGTAGATCAGGCGGATAATTTTCATTTCCTCTATGCCCAGGTGAAAAACCTGCGTCGCAAACTTGAAGATGCGGGTGCGAACATAGAGTTGAAAGCTGTATACGGTTTCGGATATAAACTCGTATTTCCGGAAGACAACTAAATTTGAAGTGGCATGAAACTTATTTACAGGGTTGTATTGCGATTGTCGCTTTTCTTGCTTCCGTTGCTTGCATTGTGGGCGATGCTGTTTTATTTCACTATGGAAGATGAGATTAACGATGAGGCCGATGACGCTTTGGATAACTACTCGGAACTTATTATAATGCGTATGCTGTCAGGCAATGATTTGCCGCAAACCGGAGATGGTTCCAATAACAGTTATCTGATTATACCTGTTCAGGAGGCGTATGCCAATGCGCGGTCTCATGTCAGATATTATGACGCAGAGGTGTATATTCCGGAGAAGCATGAGACAGAACCGGCACGAATACTGTCCACTATATTTCGAGATGACGATGGACAGTATTATGAATTGCGTGTGGCTACACCTACATTTGAGAAGAATGACCTGATGACAACTGTTCTTGGGTGGAGTGTCTTCCTTTACGTTATTTTGCTGATAACGGTTGTAAGTCTTACGGCATGGGTTTTTCATCGCAGCATGCGGCCGCTGTACGCATTGCTTAACTGGCTTGACAGTTACAAACCAGGAACAGTGGTAGGGGCTGTGCCGTGTGATACAGATATTACAGAATTCCGTCGTTTGAGTGCGGCGGCACAGGCTGCCGTTGACCGTTCGGAGGAGATGTTTGAACGACAGAAACAGTTCATAGGCAATGCATCGCATGAATTGCAGACACCGTTGGCCGTGTTGGGAGCACGCATGGACTGGCTGCTCGACAATACAGAATTGAGTGAGGAGCAGATGGGGGAAATTCTGCAGATGAAGGATACGTTGGGCCGTATAGTAAGACTCAACAAGACCTTGTTGCTTTTGACTAAAATTGATAACAATCAGTTTCCTGAAAGTTCCGATGTGGACATAGCAGCCATGTTGCGCGAGCAGAAGGAGGTATATGATGAAATGTTTGCAGCGCGCGACATATGTTGTTGCATGAAGTTGCCGGAAACGTTTACGGTACGAATGAACGATGCATTGGCATCTGTGCTTGTCACAAATCTGTTGCGAAATGCCTACCGTCATAGTGCGCATGGCGCTCGTGTTGATGTTACTATTAGTGGCCGTATGTTGACGGTTGTTAATGACGGTGATGCTCCGCTGGACGGTGCACATATATTTGAGCGCTTTTATCAGGGTTCCAAGCGTGAAGGATCGACAGGTCTCGGGCTTGCTCTTGTCAAGGCTGTGTCCGATTACTATGGTCTGCGGGTAAGGTATGATTTTGTCGATGGTCGTCACATGTTTTCTGTAGAGTGGGTTCAGTCTGTTGTTGGATGATATTTTAAATTCATTTCAGAATTGGGATATAGATTTGCTGAAACAGAGTACAACATTAATTGTTTCAGCCATGAAAAAGATAGTGATGTTTTTGATGGGACTGTTCTTCATTGGAAGTTCGGTTGTAAGTGCAGACAATGATAAGGCGGTCCGTGTCGAGGACATGCCTCAAAAGGCACAGGTATTTATCAGCAGGTATTTTGGGAATTTGAAAGTTGCATATGCCAAATCGGAATATGATCTATTTGAGAAAAGTTATGCTGTAGTTTTCACTACCGGTCAGAAATTGGAATTCAACGGCAGAGGGGAATGGACTGATGTGGATTGTCGTTATGATGCCGTACCGGTGGAACTTGTTCCGCAGCCAATTATCGATAAGATAAATTCACTCTATTCCGGCGCGTATATTATCAGCATAGGTCGCGATAGAAAACGCTATGAGGTTAAGTTGTCGAACCGTGCGGAGTTGAAGTTCGACCGGAATTGGAATCTTGTCGATATTGACATGGATTAATTGTAGGTATGTTGTTTTGTTTAGTTTATGGTTGTGAAAGAATTGTTTTGATTTGCATGTAGAGTAAATATTCTTTTGAAAATATTATATATGTAGCGGTGGATTTCAAGTTTACTACAAAATCGTGTGTAATCTTTGTAATACCGAAAGGGATAAAATAGATTGTGTAACAAATAAAAACTTTAATGTTATGAAAAAGATTTTGTTTGCAGCATTCTTAATGTTTGCAGGTGTTTTTACAGCCAATGCAGATGACCGTGAACGTCCCATTAATATTGACCAGTTACCAAAGAATGCACAGGCATTTTTGGCTGAGCATTTCAATAATCTTACAGTGGCTTTTGCGGTTGAAAACCTTAAATATATAGGTTCGGAATACGAGGTTGTGTATACAGACCGTACAGAGGTTGATTTTAGTACTGACGGAGAGTGGGAGAGCGTTGAACGTAAATATGATGCCATCCCGACTTCTATAATTCCGGCAAAGATATCGGACTATGTAGCCAATATGGGAATGTCCGGCCAGTATATTAAGAAAATTGAACGAGGACGCTATACTTGGGAAATAGAACTTTCCAACGGTCTGGAAATAAAGTTTGACAAACAGTTCAATGTAATAGGTTATGACGACTGAAGGTAAATTCAGAATTAACAATGGCGCTATATGGGTTGTAGCAGTTATAGCTGTAATAGTTATAGCGTTTGGAATAGCATTTGCAGTGGAATGTGAAAAACCGGTCAGTATGGATAAGCTGCCGACTTCGGCCCAGTCATTCATGGTAAGGTATTATCCTGACAGTGATGTTGCCTTGGTGAAAAAGGAGATTGATGACCTTGAAGTAACCTATACGGCTGTATTTGTAGATGGCACACAAGTGGCATTCCGCGGTAACGGAGAGTGGAAAAAGGTTGAGGGACGCATAAAGTCTCTGCCGTCCGATATGGTTCCGGTACAGATTTCAGCTTATATCAATCAGACGTTCCCTGAAGCGCGCATAACCGGATTGGAACATAAGCGTCGTGTATATGAGGTGAAGCTTGACAATCGTATCGAACTTGAGTTTGATGACAGGAACTTTGTATTGGTTGATTATGATGATTGAAAAGTCAGTAATAGTTGATATCGGAGTGATGCCGGACATAACCGGCATCACTTTTTTGTCTTACTCTGAATTTCGAACAGTTCCCATGATTTTTGGGCCTGTATTTCGAGCATTCTGCGTCCGTTCATGATTTTGGCTCCGACCTTTTGTCCACGGCGCAGAAATTCCGATAGGGGTGGATTATAAACCATGTCGTAGAGTATGTGCGCTGATGTAAGCAACGCGTATGGAATAGGAGCGCAACTTTGTGTGTCAGGATATGTTCCGAGAGGTGTAGCGTTGACTATCAATGGATGACTGTCCATGATGGTCTTGTCGAGGTCGGAGTAACGGATAAATCCTTTTTCAGTTTTGGCGCGCGATACAGTGACATATTTTATGTCTAGTTGCCGTAGGCCGTATGCTGCGGCTGCTGCAGCTCCGCCACTTCCTAATATTAAGGCATTTGGACGTTCTTCGTGCAGTATTTCTGTGAGCGAATTGGAAAAGCCTATCCAATCGACATTGTAACCTTTCCAGCCGCTGCCGCATCGTACTGCACAGTTTACAGCTCCGATTTCAGCGGCGGTATGGTCAAGCTCTGAAAGGAACCGAATGACTGCACGTTTGTATGGTGCTGTAACATTGAACCCCATCAGGCGTTCATCGGCCAGAAGTTTCGATAGTTGCGATATGTTGGACAGTGGAAAACTGTGGTATTCGGCATCGGTTATATTCCGTTGGGTGAATTGTTCCGCAAACCATGCTGCCGAGAACGAATGCCCAAGCGGATATCCTATGAGTCCGTATATTCTGACGCTGCCTTTAGATGACATAGCGTATGAGCAGGAAGCAACCTATGAGCAGTACAGTGAAAAGTATTGCCAATAAGTTGAGGTACTTGTCAATAAACGATTTTATAGGACTTCCGAATTTCCATATCAGCCATCCCACAAAGAAGAATCTCATTCCGCGACCGATTAGTGAAGCCAGCATAAACATGCTGAAATTAATGTTGAACACTCCGGCAGTAATGGTGAAAATCTTGTATGGTATTGGGGTGAAACCTGCGGTAAATACAGCCCAGAAGTTCCATTTGTCGTATATGGCACCTACGGAGTCGAATTCGCTTTGCGAAAATACACTTGGAATGAACCAATGGTCTACGGCGTTCCATGCCCAGTGCCCGAGTGCATAGGCTATTACTGCACCTGTCAGCGTACCGGCGAGGCATATGGTTGCGTACCGGAACGATTTCTTTGTCGAACCAAGACAAAGAGCTATGAGCAGCACGTCCGGAGGAATGGGGAAGAATATTGATTCTACTACAGCCAGAATAAAGAGCGCCGTGCCGCCCCACGGACTGTCTGCCCATTTCAGAACCCAATTGTAGAGTCTGCGTATTAATGAAGGCTTTTTTGCGGATATTTCGGTAGTCGCTCCGTTTTCCATATGGAATTGGTTGTTCAAAATTTTGCTGTGTAAAGATAAGAAAAAAACGTAAACTGATGTTTGCCTTGTATGCGTTTTAGTTTGTAAATGCGATTTAGTACGGTTACAATACGTTATGTGCTTGTTAGTTTATGGTATGTAAATCGAATAAAAAAAATAAGGCTGTACGGTTCGTTTTCTAAAAATCGTATATTTGTTGCGGGTTTATTAAGAGTCGTTAAAATGAAATTAGCAATAGCGCAGCTAGACTATACCATTGGAGATTTCGATGCAAATAAAACTAAAATCATCAATGCCGTTGAACGTGCCAAAGGAGATGGTGCCGATTTGGTGGTTTTTGCTGAAGAAGCTATTTGTGGAGTGCCCGCTTATGATTTGCTCAACAGAGTGAATTTCCTTAATATGTGTGAGGAGACTCTGCTTGAAGTCGCATCTCACTGTCATGGTATTGCCGCGTTGGTTGGAGTTCCGGTTCAGGAAAATGGCTGGACTGTCAGTGCTGCGGCTTTTATACGTGACGGAAAAGTAAGAAGCCATGTTACCCGCAGGTATGTCATTCAGCGTGATGATGCGTCGTTCATATATCCAGGTTGCGGATGTGGTGCGGTAGAAGTAAACGGGCACAGGATTGCTGTAGTTGTCGGTGAAGATGTTATGTGTCCTGACCAGTATTCAGGATTTGCAGACACCATAGTGAATGTTGGTTCTAGCAAATATGCCCGTCAGCGTATCGAGAAACGTTATGACTTTTTGGGTAACGTTGCCTATCGTTCTGGCGCAAATGTGGTATTTGTTAACCAGATAGGCGGTAATACTGATGTGATATATGATGGTTCTTCGGCTGTTTTTGATGCTAAAGGTCGTCCAGTAGCCTTGCTCGCTTCATTTAAGGAGGATTATAGGGTTATTGACTTGTCAGTCGACAACGCTCCTTTGGAGTTGCCGTATCAGGACAAGACACGCAATGTGTATAATGCCATAAAGCTCGGCTTGAAGGATTTTTTTGTGAAAAACGGTTATACCAAAGCCTGTCTTGGACTGTCGGGAGGAATAGACTCGGCTGTTGTGGCTGCCTTGGCTGTTGAAGTGCTTGGTGCAGAAAATGTAAGAGTGCTTCTCATGCCTTCGCAGTTTTCGAGCGACCATTCAGTGGAGGATGCCATGCACATGGTGCGTATATTGGGTATGCAGTACGATGTTGTTCATATAACCGATATCTACAAATCTGTGATGGATAACATGTCTGATGTATTTGCAGGACATGATAAGTTTGGTGTGACGGAGGAAAATATTCAGGCACGTATACGTGGAATGCTACTTATGGCATTGTCTAACAAGTTCGGTCACATTCTTCTCAATACCTCAAACAAAAGCGAACTTGCTCTCGGTATGGGTACTCTGTATGGCGACAATGCTGGTATGTTGAGTCTTATCGGTGATGTATACAAAGGAGAGGTTTATGATATAGCACGCTATATCAACAGAAATGGAGAGATAATTCCTGAAAATATATTGTTGAAGGCACCTTCTGCCGAGTTGCGTCCGGAGCAGAAGGATACAGATTATCTGCCTGCGTACGATGTTACGGACTCGATACTGTACCGTATGATTGAGGAAGGACAGTCGCGAGAGGAAATTATCAATGCCGGTTTCGATGCAGATGTGGTTCACAAAATATACGGCATGATACTGAAAAACGAGCAGAAACGATATCAGTTTTGCCCTGTATTAAGAGTTTCCACATGTACGTTTGGCAAGCTGAGAGTAATGCCGATAACAAGCAAGTACGGATTTTGAAAGTGAATTATGGACAAACCTATCGAACATAGGGGACGTGTGGTGTTTGTCGATGGTGACCGTATCGATGTTGAGATGGTCGTTGAGGATGCATGTGCATCGTGCAAGGCTGCAAAGGCATGTGGTATGGGAAGCAGCAGCGACAAGACAGTCTCCTTGCTAACGGCTTCTGCAAAGTATTATGAAGTCGGAGAGGAAGTTGTGGTGTCTATTGAGAAAAAAATGGGAATAAAGGCTGCTACGTATGCCTACATATTTCCATTCTTCATAATGGTGGCGGTATTGTTCATTACATTTGAGGCCGGTCTGTCCGAGACCGTTGCCGGTTTGTCGGCACTGGGAGCGGCAGCATTGTATTATGTCGTGCTCGCCTTTTTCCGTCATCGTATCGAGAAGGAACTTATTTTTAAACTGAGAAAAGTGTAATATATGGGTGTGCTGGCATATACAATCATAACGCTCTGCGTGTTGGGCGTGCTCTGTGCCGTGGTGCTCTATTTCGTGGCGCAGAAGTTCAAGGTTTACGAGGACCAGCGTATTGACGAGGTGGAACGCATACTGCCAGGTGCCAACTGCGGTGGGTGTGGATATGCCGGATGTCATTCGTTTGCTTCTACAGCCGTGAAGGCCGACGACCTGTCAGGGCTTTTCTGTCCGGTAGGCGGTGAGGATACCATGAAACGTATAGCTGATATGCTTGGTAAGGTAGCACCTGTACGTGAACCTATGGTAGCTGTCTTGCGTTGCAATGGCTCATGTGCTGTCCGTGAACGCAGGAATGAATACGATGGGGCGCAGTCGTGTGCCGTTGAGGCAGCGCTGTATGCAGGAGAGACAGGATGTTCCTTCGGATGTTTGGGCAAAGGCGACTGTGTATCTGCATGTGCGTTCGGAGCTTTGCATATGGATGCCGAAACGGGACTTCCAGTTGTTGACCAGGATAAATGTACGGCTTGTGGTGCCTGTGTTGCGAAATGTCCTAAAATGTTGTTCGAACTTCGTCGCAAGGGACCTAAGGATAGGCGCGTGTATGTGGCATGCATGAACCGTGACAAGGGTGCGGTTGCGAAGCGCAATTGCGGCGCTGCCTGCATAGGGTGCGGCAAATGTGTGAAAACATGTCCGTTTGGTGCAATTACTCTATCCAACAATGTGGCATATATCGATTTCAATAAATGTCGGTTGTGCCGTAAGTGCGTTGCCGAATGTCCTACAGGTGCAATACATGCAGTAAATTTCCCTGTTCCGGCTCAGAATGCTGAAGCTGCAACTGAGGCCTGAAAATGCCGTTTCCGAATGACGGCATACATCCATTTATATACTAACGTCTGAAAGTACAATCAATATGCTGAAGACATTTCCCATAGGCGGTATACATCCGTCAGAAAGCAAAATTAGCAAGGATTGCCGTATAGAACCGATGCCGCTGCCGGCTATGGTAACGATACCGTTGTCGCAGCATATAGGTACTCCGTCCGAAGCCATTGTCGTTAAGGGTGACAGGGTTCTGACCGGTCAGCTGATAGGTCGCAGCAGCGGGTTTGTATCGAGCAATGTGCATTCGTCGGTAACCGGAACGGTAATGGCCGTTGATACATTCGTTGATCAGGGTGGCATGCGCAGACCATGCATTACCATTCAGACCGAACCGGATGAATGGGTACCAGGTATAGACCTTTCCGGAAACGTTGTTAGGGAATGTAATTTGTCGCCGGCGGAGATAATAGCTAAGGTGGCGGCTGCAGGTGTTGTCGGCATGGGAGGTGCAACATTCCCGACCCATGTGAAATTGACTGTTCCGACCGGCAAGAAAGCCGAGTATCTTATCATAAACGGTGTCGAATGCGAGCCATATCTGACGGATGATTATCGTGTAATGATGGAACGTGGTGAGGAAGTTCTTGTCGGGGTCAGCATTCTGGCGCGGGCTATAGGTGTTGACCGCATTATGGTCGGCATAGAGAACAATAAGCCCGATGCGATAAAACATCTTGCGCAGTTGGCTCCTGAAATAGACAGCCGTATAGAAGTGGTGCCATTAAAGGTGTGTTATCCGCAGGGCAGCGAGAAGCATCTTATTGCTGCATTGACAGGCAGACAGGTTCCCAGCGGAGGACTTCCCATAGATGTAGGTGCCATAGTCCAGAATGTCGGAACGGCATTGGCTGTATATGAGGCCGTACAGAAAAACAAGCCTTTAATAGAAAGGGTAGTGACAGTGACGGGACAGTCGCTCGTCCGTCAAGCCAATTTGAAAGTGAGAATAGGTACCAGCGTCACGGATTTAATAGAATATTGCGGCGGGTTACCAGCCGATACAGGGAAAGTGGTGGCTGGCGGTCCCATGATGGGACGTGCCATGGCGCGTCTTGATGTGCCGGTTGTGAAGGGTATGTCAGCAGTACTTGTAATACCGGATGAATCGGCACGACGCCAGTCGGAACAGTTGTGCGTGCGATGCGGTAAGTGTGTCAGCGCATGTCCCATGGGCCTTGAACCTTACCTTTTGTCGAAGATGGTCCGTAAAGCCATGTGGAACGGTGCCGAGGCTCATAATATAACCGATTGCATAGAATGCGGTTCTTGTTCCTGGACATGCCTTTCGGCACTTCCGCTGCTTGATTACATTCGTGTCGGTAAGGCAGAGGTAATGCGCCGTATACGTGCACGCAAAGGCAGGTGAGGCCTTATAATTGAAAGTTGAACATAGATAGTAAGGGATATGGATAAGAGATTGGTTGTTTCTCCATCGCCGCATGTACATGGCAGTCTGACAACGCCTCGGGTGATGCTCGATGTAGTATTGGCTTTGTTGCCGGCTCTGGCGGTATCGACATGGATATTCGGATGGAGGGTATTGGGTGTCACTTTTGTGTCGGTGGCATGCTGTGTGGTGTTCGAGTATCTTATACAGCGTTTCATGCTGAAGGGACCGCTTACTATCAGCAACTGGTCTGCTGTTGTTACAGGCATGCTTTTGGCATTCAACCTTCCTGTTTCCATTCCATTGTGGATGGTAGCTGTGGGAGCTCTGGTAGCGATAGGTGTGGGTAAAATGACATTCGGCGGTCTTGGCAAGAACCCGTTCAATCCGGCTCTTGTAGGACGTGTATTCATGTTGTTTTCGTTTCCTGTAGCTATGACTACTTTCCCGCAACTGGCTGATGCTGCAACAGGAGCTACGCCGCTTTCAGCCATCAAAGGGGCATTGGCAAGCGGAATGACTGTTCATGAAGCGCTCGCCACCGTAAATTGGAGCTATAGTGATTTGCTTGTGGGTTTCAAGAGCGGTTCGTTCGGCGAAGTGTCGGCTATAGCGCTTGTTTTAGGGTTTGTGTGGCTGCTTGTGCGCAGGGTTATAACATGGCATATACCGGTATATGTACTCGGTACAATAATCATATTTACAGGTATACTGTGGGGAGTTAATCCAGATGCTTATATGAGTCCGATATTCCATATACTGACAGGTGGCGCACTGCTCGGTGCCATATTTATGGCAACCGATTATGTGACATCGCCAATGACACATGGGGGAATGCTTATATACAGCATAGGTATAGGCGTTATAACTGTATTGATAAGGATATGGGGACAGTATCCGGAAGGCATGTCATTTGCAATACTTATCATGAATTCCGTTGTGCCGTTGATAGACAAGTATGTCAGGCCGCGTCGCTTCGGTGCGGTCAGAAAAGCAAAAGCCTGATATGATATGAAAAGTTCGCTGTTTAATATGGTGGTTGTGCTGTTGGGAGTGACAGCAGTCACATCAGCTGCGGTAGGCGGCATTTATAGCGTCACAGAAGGGCCGATTGCTTTGGCCAAGGAACAGAAAAAGGTGGCGACTCTTTCGCAGGTGTTGCCGCCGTTCGATAACGAACCGGCAAAAAATGTGGATACGGTCAGTATGTCAGGCGAAGAGGTGTATGTATATACGGCGCGTCAAGGAAATGTTGTAGTTGGATATGCAGTAGAAAGTGCAGCCAACGGTTTTGCCGGTCCTGTGAGAATAATGACTGGCTTCGAAACAAATGGGCGCATAAGGAATATTCAGGTACTCGAACAGAACGAAACACCAGGATTGGGTGCAAAGCTTGTTGAGGAAAACAATCCTGTCAAGATAAGTATCGTTGGACGCAAACCGGCAGAAATAAAGATGTCGGTACGCAAGGATGGCGGTGATATTGATGCCATAACAGCCTCTACCATATCGTCGCGGGCATATGTGAATGCTGTTAGCAAGGCATATACGGCATTTCTGAATATTAGCGGTGCAAATGCTGCTGGGTGGGATACATCATCGGGAGCAAGTAACTCGAAATCTCACGACAGTGTTGCATGTCAGTCAGAGACATCTGTCAATACACAAACAGGAGCTACTGTTATACAGAACGGCGGAAATGACACACATACGGGAGCTATATACAAGACACAGGAAGAGTCCGTGGAGTCTAATGCAAGTACCGGTGCTACATCCAAATCTGTGGAAGCGGTCAAACCAGAGCAGGCCGATACGGTAAGTGTAACTGTCTATTGACATGTAAAAGGCAAGTGTTATGAAACGGTTGAATATACTTCTGAAAGGGATAATAAAGGAGAATCCGACATTCGTGTTGGTGCTTGGTATGTGTCCGACACTTGGTACTACGACCTCCGCAATCAACGGAGCGGGCATGGGTATAGCTACGATGTTCGTGTTGATAATGTCCAATACTGTGATATCGCTCATCAAGGGATTAATACCCGACAAGGTTCGTATTCCTGCATTCATTGTTGTGATCGCGTCGTGCGTTACGGTTATACAGTTGCTTATGGAGGCCTATGTGCCGGCACTTTACGAGACATTGGGCGTATTTATACCGCTTATCGTTGTTAACTGTATCATACTTGGCAGGGCAGAGGCATTTGCATCAAAGAATAACGTTATGGACTCCGCGTTGGACGGTATGGGTATAGGACTGGGATTTACCTTGTCGCTGACAGTTATAGGTGCCGTGCGTGAAATGTTGGGTAGCGGTTCGATATTCGGTTACAAGTTTATCGAGGGTGACGGACTTATAGCTTTCGTACTGGCTCCTGGTGCATTCTTTGTGCTCGGGTATCTTATGGTATTGTTTAATAAGGCTACGGCACGCATGCGTGGTGCAGTAAATAAAAAAGAATAAGGCATGGAATATTTTGCTATAATTATAGGAGCAATATTCGTAAACAATGTTGTCCTGTCGCAGTTTCTCGGAATATGCCCGTTTCTCGGCGTATCCAACAAGGTGAATACTTCGCTTGGCATGGGGGCTGCCGTAGTGTTTGTTATGGGTATAAGTTCGATAGTGGTATACCTGTTGCAGTATCACGTGCTTGTGCCGCTGCATATAGAGTACATGCAGACGATAGTATTCATACTTGTTATAGCTGCTTTAGTACAGATGGTTGAAATAATACTGAAGAAGATAAGTCCCGCACTTTATCAGGCGCTCGGTATATTCCTGCCTTTAATAACGACCAACTGTGCTGTTCTCGGTGTGGCTATATTGCTTGTGCAGAACGGTTATAATCTGCTTGAGTCGTTTACGTACGCTGTTTCGACGGCAGTGGGCTTTGCATTGGCATTGGTTATATTCTCCGGTATTCGTGAGAGACTTGAACTGAATGACGTGCCTGTAGCAATGCGCGGAGTACCGATAGCTTTGATTACTGCAGGCATACTTGCAATGGCATTTATGGGATTTGCCGGATTGGTTTGATTTCTTGTGCAGTGTGATATTTCAGGCTGGCCTAAACAGGCCAGCCTGAGTTGTAGTAGTAAGTATGGCTACGGGTTTATAGCGTAATTTATATTAAAGCAGAAAGGAGATTTGAGCACTCAAATCTCCTTTCTGCTTTGGAGCGGAAAACGGGACTCGGACCCGCGACCCCAACCTTGGCAAGGTTGTGCTCTACCAACTGAGCTATTTCCGCATCTTTCAATACCTGTATGGTACAGATCTCCTTTACGAGTGCAAATATAGACAACATTTTTGAGTTTGCAAACTTTTGTGTGTGGAGAAATGTATTTTTGTCGTACAGATGATTATGTGTTTTACCAGATGTTTTCATTGAATGTAAATCCTGTTAAGGCATTAAGTGTTTAGCTCTCCTTTCATTATTATTGCGCGAGTATGAGAAAGAAATGTTTTGCGATAAACACTTTCAAAATCATCCGTGCTTCATCGGATTTTTACGAAATTTCACTGTTTTAGCGAAGTGAAGAAGTGCACTGGAGAGCATGTATGTTTATTGGTAGGTAGCATATGTACAAAAAAAGGCCATCTTTCTGATGACCTTTCTGGAGCGGAAAACGGGACTCGGACCCGCGACCCCAACCTTGGCAAGGTTGTGCTCTACCAACTGAGCTATTTCCGCATATGTTTTTGCAACTTGCGAGATGTTTCTCGATTGCGGATGCAAATATACGCGATATTTATTAATCTGCAAATTTCTTATTGAGAAAATTATAAAAATTATTTACGTCTGTTCCTAACCAGTTTATTTCCTTGTCTTTACTGAACCAGGTCATTTGTCGTTTGGCGTATCGGCGGGTGTTGCGTTTGATAAGTTCTATGGCTTCGTCGCGTGATATTTTGCCGTCGAAATAGTCAAACATCTCACGATATCCTACAGTCATAAGTGCATTCAGACCCTTGAGATGATACAGACGGCGTGCTTCTTCCTCCAAACCTGCTTGTATCATGAGGTCAACGCGACGGTTAATACGCTCATATAATACGTCGCGCGGCATAGTTACACCAAGTTTTACGATGTGGAATGGGCGTTCGGCAACTTTCCCTAACCTCTGTGTCGAATATGGAATACCTGTTTGCATGCATACCTCTACGGCACGCAGTACGCGTGATGGGTTGTTGCGATCCACAGTGTCATAGTATTGCGGGTCGAGTTTCTGAAGGTCATCAAGCAGTGCAGGCAGTCCTTCGTTGCGAAGTTTCTGTTCCAGTTTATTACGAAGTTCCTGGTTTGCCTGAGGAAGATTGTCAAAGCCGCGGCATAATGCGTCGACATACAGACCGGAACCTCCGACGGCCACGACGTATTTGTAGCTGACGAAAAGATGTTCGAGCAGTACGAGAGCTTCGCGTTCGAAACGGCCTGCATTGTAGTCATCCGACACTTCGCGGTCGGCAATGAAGTAGTGGCGTACGGCGGCCAGCTGCTCCTGCGAGGGTTGTGCCGTGCCTATGGCCATGTTACGAAACACTTGGCGTGAGTCGGTAGATATGATTGGGGCACCTAGTCTGCGTGCTACTTCAATGCTTATGTCCGTTTTGCCGGAGCCTGTTGGGCCTACAATGACGACCAGTGTGCCGTGTTTGTCATTCGTCATCGCCAAATCCGTTGTCTTCAATTCCTTCGAATCCTTCGAACTCTTCCATCATGTCGGCGAACGGGTCATCTATGTCGAGCATCTCGTCACCTTCCTGACTGGGCGGGTCGCCGGCCGAGAATGCCGTGCGCGGATATTCCATACCGGCCTCTTCCTTTTTTACCCCAGCTATTTCAAGATATAGTGAACGTCCGGAAATCTGGTCGAATACGAATATAAGCCTTGATGATCCGGAGGCTATTATGTCACGCAGCAACGAGCCTTCCATGGGAAGTGTTATGGCGTCCGTTGAGTCGTCGAACATGTCCATGAGGGTATATTCCTGAAGTTTGTTCCAGTTCTTGTTGGCTGTAAAGAAGGAACTGAACCCTGCTGTGTCGTATCCGAGATCGTTGCATATTATGTCGTGGAGTTGCTGGAGGTCGGTGTTGTCGAGAACCTCATAGTCGCGTACGAAATCTTCGTTTTCGTCGCTTAACATCCTTAATGTAAATATCATAGTTGTAAGTTTTACCGGTGTTACAGTTGCCCGTTGGTGTGCAAATATATCACTTTACCTGTAATTACAGCGAAGATATGAATTCCATTACATCTATGCCATCCGGATAATCCCACGGGTATGGAAACTGTGCATGTCCGAAACCGGTGGCTCGTGGATGGTTTATGTTGCGGCCTACTACACATTGCAATCTCTCCTCGTGCGCTGTCAGCCAATCGTATGCATCCGATATTGTTTTGTAGCGGCATACTGTTATATTGCTGAGTGCCGTCGGGAAGTCATCACCTTCGGTCATTACGAACGTTCCGGTATCGATGTATGATATTCCTTCGGCAAACAGTCTACCGCGTACACTGCGGTAATTGTTGAGATATTTTTGGTTTATTTGTTTTTTGTCTGGTGCAACGGTCCGTCCTATAGTTGCAGCATCGCAATCTTTTGGCATTAGCAGAACGCTGACATTGCGGCATCCGAGTCCGCTGTAACGAAACATATCCTCACGCAGCCCTGCAAGTTCATTTGGGGTCTCGTTGCCTGTGAGAATGGTGGCAGAACCGCGTGTGCCGCGTATTATGGTGGGGAGTCCGGCAAACATGTTGCGGAAGTATCGGCCTGTGTTGTCACTTCCGGTAGCAATGACACCATCGTAATTTCCAGTAGGAGAATAGGTTTCCATGATTGTGTCGGGAGACAGGCTCTGTATGACGTTCGTGATGTAACGCATGAGTATAGTGTCTTTCGACGAGAATTTGATACATGGTATGCAACCTGCCGCCAATATGCACATAAGGTCCGAAAATCCTACAAGAGGTATGTTGCCGGCCATGATGACTGCTATTCGGCGTGGTGCAGTGGGAAGAGCGGTATAACGGCTGAGCCATTTATTTATAGTCTCTGGAGCAAGCATGTTGCGGCGTATGGCATCTACGGCAAATATTATGTCATTTACCGTAAACCACGGATTTGCAGCTGCCGCTTCGCGAGCCGTGGCAAGCGACTTGTCATCGTGTCCGAAATGTTCCAGTTCGCAGCCAAGTCGTATGAGTAAATCCATGTGTCCTGTCATTGCATTAATTGTGCGCAAATTTACTAAAAACCGTACCTACTCGCAGGAAAAACGTATCTTTGCCGGTAATAAAATTGAAAATAACATGAATTTCATAGCTATCATACCTGCCCGTTATGCGTCGTCGCGTTTTCCTGGCAAGCCGCTTGCCGATATAATGGGCAAACCGATGATACAGCATGTTTACGAACGTGCGTCAAGGGTATTTGAACATTGCTGTGTAGCTACCGACGATAAGCGTATTGCGGATGCGGTGGAAGGGTTCGGCGGCATAGCCGTAATGACCTCGACGGAACATCGCAGCGGAACTGACCGTTGTGCTGAGGCTCTGATGCATTATGAGCAGCATACAGGCATAACGTTTGATGTTGTGGTAAACGTGCAGGGCGATGAACCTTTCATATCTGACGAACACCTTGTTTCATTGCGGGAGGCATTCAACGACCCTGTTGCAGATATTGCTACACTGGCATATCCTATGGGAGCTGATGATGATATTTTCAATCCTAATTCGCCAAAGATTACCGTGTCGCGCAATGGGTATGCGCTGTATTTTAGCCGAAGTGTAATTCCTTACATGCGCGGTGTGGAACAGACGGAATGGGCGGCACGTCATACATATCTCAAGCACATTGGAATTTACGGTTACCGTGCGGCAACATTGCGTGAGATTACTGCATTGCCGCAGGGTGAATTGGAGAGAATGGAGTCGCTCGAACAGTTGCGCTGGTTGGAGAATGACTATCGCATCAAGGTGTGCAGAGTGTCTGCAGAAACGGTCGGAATTGATACTCCGGAAGATTTGGAGCGCTTGCGCGCCAAATTGTCAAAACAGGTGGGTAATATGTAAAAACAGCAGTTAGGCCTACATAAAGGCATGCTGTGTGTTGTTTTACGCGAAATAGTTGTATATTTGCTCGACTTATACGCTTTTGCCGACATGCCGTTGGCGTTTAATCAGAGTAATATTCAGATATGCAAGATATTAAAGCGTTGCAGGAGAAAAGTCTCGTGCAATTGCGTGAGATAGCGAAAGCTTTGGGTATCAAGTATGTTACCCAAATGAAGAAGGATGATTTGATACGTGCCATTGCCGGACCTTCGAACAATGATGAACCGAAGGCGGCAGTTTCAGTACAATTGCCTATTACGCCGGTTGAAAGACCTCGTCGCGGACGTCCGCGTAAAAATGTGCAGGTTGCAGCAGCAGGGAAAACGGTTCCGGAGGTAAGCGAAACTGTGGAAGTTTCGGTTGAGATGCCAAATGCGACAGGCGAACAAGTTGATGCAGTTATGCAGCAACAGCAGCGTCAGGAACATCATATGCGTCAGCAGGGAAATAGGCAAACTCGCCAACACCATGCACAGTGTGCATTTGGGGAACAGCAGCGTTCTGCCGACCGTTATATTCCGACTCCGGAGGATGCCAGCATAGGTTTTGTGGAAGGTGAGGGTGTTCTGGAAATAATGCCTGACGGATATGGTTTCCTTCGTTCGCCTGATTACAATTACCTGAATTCTCCTGATGATATATACGTTGCTTCGGCGCAGATAAAAACATTCGGACTGAAGCCAGGAGATACAGTAAAAGGTATAATAAGACCTCCGAAGGAGGGCGAGAAGTATTTTCCGCTGGTGCGTCCAATCGAAATAAATGGTTTGGCTCCTGAATTTATACGCGACAGGATGCAGTTCGAGTATATGACCCCGCTTTTCCCTAACGAGAAGTTTACACTCACGGGTAATGGACATAATAATCCGTCGACACGTATCGTAGACCTTTTTGCCCCGATAGGCAAGGGACAACGCGGTCTGATTGTGGCACAGCCCAAGACAGGTAAGACTGTACTTTTGCAGAGTATTGCAAATGCCATTGCCGATAATCATCCGGAAGTTTACATGATAGTGCTTCTTATCGATGAACGTCCTGAGGAGGTTACCGAAATGGCCCGCAATGTAAAGGCCGAGGTTGTAGCTTCTACCTTCGACGAACAGGCATCACGACATGTAAAGGTGGCGGAAATGGTGCTTGACAAGGCAAAACGTATGGTTGAGTGCGGTCATGATGTTGTTATATTTCTTGACTCGATAACACGACTTGCGAGGGCTTACAATACCGTACAACCAGCCTCTGGTAAGGTACTTTCTGGTGGCGTTGATGCGAATGCACTGCATAAGCCGAAGCGTTTTTTTGGAGCGGCTCGCAATACCGAAGAACGTGGTTCGCTGACCATAATAGCAACAGCGCTTATTGATACCGGTTCTAAAATGGATGAAGTCATATTTGAAGAATTCAAGGGGACTGGCAATATGGAGTTGCAGCTTGACCGTAAGTTGGCCAATAAGCGCATCTATCCGGCAGTAGACGTTGTGGCATCCGGTACCCGTCGCGAAGACCTGTTGCTCAGCAAGGATGTGTTGCAAAAGACATGGATATTGCGTCGCTATCTGGCTGATATGAATTCTGTTGAGGCCATGGAAGAGATGATGAAACATATAGAACACACGCAGAACAATGAAGAACTGCTCGTTACCATGAACAAGTAGTTGATAGCGTGCCGGTATGAATAGAGCGACCTTGAATGGCCGCTCTGTTTTTTAGTGCAACATCTCTTTGATATATGCGAACAGCTTGTGTGGAATGTCGTTTATACCTATACGTGACAATGTTCTGAAACCTGCGTTGCCATTGATTTCATTTACTGTGAACCCGTCAGATGTAAACAGCAAATCAATGCCTGCAAATTTCGCACCTACGGCCGTGGCACTGTGTACGGCCAGTTCTGATGCATCGGATGGCAAATCTATAGCATCTACGTTGCCGCCCTGTGAAAAATTGGAAAGGAAAGAAGTTTCAGAATAGCGCAGCACAGCGCCGGCTACCTTGCCGCCTATTACCCATACGCGTACGTCGCGGCCGTAACTGGTGGCAACGAACTGTTGACACAGACAACGTCCGCCACATTTGCCTATGGCGGCATTCATGGCCTTGGCATCCGACACAAGAAATACGTTTTCACCCTTGGCTCCGTCGATTTGTTTTACAATGAATGTCGGGCCGCCAAAAAATGACGACAGTTCTGAATAATTGTATTCGCCGCCTTCGCGATAAACGGTCAATGGGGTAGGGAGGCCGTTGTCGTGCAGAATTTCGTGTGTAAGCATTTTGTTTTTACACAGTTCCATTGAGGTGGCGGAGTTTATTACCAGTATCCCGAGTCGTTCGAAATAGCGTGATACGGTAGTGTCGTACGTACGGATGATAACAAATGACGGCAATTCTGAAATGCATTGATTACCAATATATATTGCAGCGGTTGTCTGCCCATAGGCAATGGAAATATCCTCAATGAATACTACTTTGAGGTCAATGTCGAATGCGGCTGCCTCCTGTGCGAGCCATCCGAACGCATTGTCTGAATGTGATGCCGTATAACGCGGGTATATTATCCAACCGGTATGTCGCATGTATCAGTGCATTTGATGTATTTTATACAAAAGTAAATACAGCGGATGTATTGTGAAAGTGAAATATGCAAAATGCGCAGTTCCCCTGTCGAAACTGCGCATTTGTCATGAAATCCGATTATTGCCGGATGGCTGCATTATTGGAGCAAAGCATCAATTTTTGCCTTGATGGTATCTTTCGATGATGCACCTACAAGCTTGTCTTTCATTTCGCCACCCTTTACAAATACTACGAGCGGGATGTTGCGTACTGAGAACTTAACTGCGAGGTCGTTGTTCTTGTCAACGTCGCACTTGCCGATAACTACCTTGCCCTCGTATTCGGTTGCAAGTTCCTCGATAATCGGCGTCAGCGAACGGCACGGACCGCACCATTCTGCCCAGAAGTCGATAACGAAAGGTTTGCCAGAGGCTACAAGTTCTTCATAAGTAGCCATGTCAATGTTTTTTGCCATAGTTTTGTTTTTTGGTTGTTAGTTAAACGTGTTGCATGTATGTTTTATTTCGTATAGCCATCAGACTATCGAATAATTTATCTGGTTGTTTTCAAGATAGCCTACCAGTTCCTGTGTCAGCGCTATCTTGTATTTACGCGAGTGGAATGCCAGTGCTATACCTTCGCGCGGGTCTGTGACCTTCACCTTTAGGCTTATTTTACCTTTTGTTGCCGATATGTGCTCGAGCAAATCGGTGGTCATATCGGGTGTTATGTCCGTTATTGGCAGGTTTATGGTCAGTTCGCTTATTCCATCAAGTACATCGCACATCATCTGTATGGAGGTGATTTTGACTTCGTATTCTTCCTTGTTGTAAGGTTTTGGGCGTACACTGCCCTTTATGAGCAGGAAATAATCCTTGAAAAGGTATTTGCGGAAGTTTTCGTAATCCTTGTCAAATAGGGCGAACTCGTGTTGTCCTGAATAATCCTCCAATTTGAATCGTCCGAACGGTTTGCCGTTGCGGGTGTAGAGATTTTGGACATCGGTCACCATGCCGCCTATTGTGAAATCCCTGTCACGCATGTCGTTGAGATTTGTCAACTGTGTTAGCTGCGTATTGCAGAAACGTTTGATTACTACCTCATAGTCATCCAGCGGATGTGACGATAGGTACATACCTATCATCTCCTTCTCGTGGTTGAGTGTTTCGAGTTTATTCCAATCCTGACATTGCGGAATAAGCGGTTGCTGTATGTCTACATTGTCTGTGCCGCCGAAAAGGCTCTGCTGCGCCGTGTTGCGTTCGTTCTGCATGCGAGCGCCGTAGCGTATCAATTGGTCGAGGAATATCGCCCCGTTGGTATCGCGCTGGTCGGTGGAGAAGAACTTGCTGCGATGAAAACCGCTTATTGAGTCAAAAGCCCCTGCAAGAGCCATGTTCTCTATGTTCTTTCTGTTGACTGCCTGCATGTTGACACGTTCTACAAAGTCGTATATGCTACGGAATTTGCCGCCTCGTTCGCGTTCCTCTACAATGGACAGCATGGCCGCCTGACCGACTCCCTTGACTGCGGCAAGACCGAAACGTACGTTGCCGTCCTTGTCGGATGTGAATGATTCGATACTCTCGTTGATATCAGGACCAAGTACCTTTATTCCCATGCGTTTGCATTCATCCATGAAAAAGGCTATCTTATCCATGGACGAGAGATTGCGGCTCAACAGTGCAGCCATGAATTCCGAGGGGTAGTGTGCTTTGAGATATGCCGTCTGATAGGCAACGTATGCGTAACATGTCGAGTGAGACTTGTTGAATGCATACGATGCAAATGCTTCCCAGCCGGTCCATATCTTTTCGCATGTTTCCGTATCGTGTCCGCGTTCGGCTGCACCCTTGAGGAATTTTGGCTTCATCTTGTCCAGCGTTGCACGCTGTTTCTTACCCATGGCCTTTCGGAGCGTATCGGCTTCACCTCCGGTAAATCCTGCCAGTTTCTGCGACAAAAGCATCACCTGCTCCTGATAGACCGTAATACCATATGTGTCCTCCAGATATTCGGCCATTTCAGGGAACTCATATTCTACCTTTTCCTGTCCGTGCTTTCGGGCGATAAAACTGGGAATATTATCCATAGGCCCCGGACGGTAGAGGGCGTTCATCGCTATGAGGTCCTCCAGACGGTTCGGTTTGAGTGCCTTCAGGTACTTTTTCATACCGGCCGACTCGAACTGGAATATACCGGTAGTTTCGCCTTTGCAGAAAAGCTGGTATGTCTTCTTGTCGTCAAGCGGTATCTTGTCAATGTCAAGATCTATACCCTTGACACGCCTTACATTCTCTACGGCATCCTTTATTATTGAAAGCGTTTTTAGACCGAGGAAGTCCATCTTTATCAAGCCAACGCTTTCGACGAGTTTGCCTTCGTACTGTACGACGTTGAGGTCGGCATCTTTGGCTGTGGCCACCGGTGCGAATTCCTCGAGGTCGTCTTTGCCTATTATAACACCGCAGGCATGAACGCCAGTCTGGCGTATTGAACCTTCGAGTTTTTCGGCATATTTAAGTGTATTCTGTATTAACGGATTGGGGGACTCGCGTTCTTTGGCAAGTTCCGGCGAGTCTTTATATGCGCGCTGGAATGGCGTTTCACCTTTATCCGGCGTGAGTTTGTCGGGAACAAGTTTGGCCAATCTGTCGCTGTCGGCCAATGGAAGTTTTTCGACCCTTGCCACATCTCGTATTGCCATTTTCGGCGCCATAGTACCGAAGGTGACAATCTGTGCCACACGTTTCTTGCCGTACTTTTCTATTACGTAACGCAATACATCGGCACGGCCGTCTTCATCGAAGTCAACATCCACATCTGGAAGCGATATACGATCGGGGTTAAGGAAACGTTCGAACAGAAGGTCGTATTTGAGCGGGTCGATATTTGTTATCTTGAGACAGTAGGCTACAACCGAACCTGCCGCCGAGCCACGTCCCGGGCCGACGGAAACACCCATTTTGCGGGCCGCACGGATAAAGTCGGATACTATGAGGAAGTAACCAGGGAAACCCATCCATTCGATGGTGCCCAGCTCGTAATTGATACGTTTTAGTGTCTTCTCGTCAAGTTCCTTTCCGTAACGTTCGTGCGCGCCCTGCATTGTCAGTGATACGAGGTAGAGATACTGGCGCGATACCGTAAGCCACTCTTTTAGGCGTTCGTTGCCTGCGGCAAACTCATCAAGTGATGCGGCTTCTTCAGCGGCTTTCTGCTCGGTACGCAGACTTTCAATTTCGCGTTGTATGGCCTGTTTCTTCTCGTCGTCGGCATCACCGAGTTTTTTCTCGATGTTGCCTATCTGTCCGTCGAAACGACGCAGGAATACTTTGCGCAGTTCGGCTTCGTCTATTATGAAATCATCGGGTAGAGGGAAGTCAGGCATCAGAGGCTTGTGCTCCAGTGCGTATTTTTCGACTTTGTCGACAATTTCCATAGTATTCTCCAACGCCTCAATGTCGTCGGGGAATAATGCAGCCATTTCATCCTGACTTTTGAGAAACTCTTGACCGGTATAGCGCATGCGGTTCGGGTCATCGAGGTCGCGTCCCGTATTGAGGCATATTAAGTGGTCGTGAGCTGCCGCATCTTCTTCGAGAGTAAAATGAACATCGTTTGTGGCGATGAGTTTTACACCATGTTTTGCTGACAGTTCATGCAATACCTTGTTCACTTCGATTTGGTGCAGGCAGGTATCCGTATCGGGTACGCCTGACAGCGATCTGTGGAGTTGCAGTTCCAGATAGTAGTCATCGCCGAATATCTCTTTGAATTCTTCTACTATACGCGATGCCTCGTCCAGCCTGCCGTGCATGATTGCCTGAGGCAGTTCACCACCCAGACATGCCGAACTGCATATCAACCCTTCGTGGTATTGGCGCAACATGGCCTTGTCTATACGTGGCTTGTAGTAAAAGCCTTCGGTCCACGAATATGAAACCAGCCTTACAAGGTTGTGGTATCCGACGATGTTTTTAGCCAGCAGAATAAGGTGGTCTCCTGATTTTTCGTCCTTGTCTTTTGACAAATGGTCTTTTACGACATATACCTCACAGCCGAGTATGGGTTTTATGCCTGCGGCATTGGCAGTATCATAAAACTCTTTAACACCGAACATATTACCATGGTCGGTAATGGCAACTGCCGTCATGCCGAATTCCTTGGCCCTGTTGATGAGGGATGGTATGGAAGCGGCACCGTCGAGTATTGAATACTGCGTATGGACGTGAAGATGAGTGAATTGAGGCATTGCGTGCTATCTCTGTTTCAAGGAAACAAAGATAAAGATTTATATTGTAATAGCCTTGCTTTTCCGTGTATTTTCCCGACTGTCTATCTTGTGCGCAACATCGTGTGTCTGGATTGGCAAGCGTGCACGGCTGATGGTAGAGTAAGCCAGTTTACACGGGGAGTGAGTTTGTATATTATCGCTTGAGAGAGATGCTTATTACTCCATTCATGCCTGCAGCTCCATATATCAAACCGTTGCGGTCAACGGTTACAGATTCGATTTCGTTGGGGTTGACCAGCATGTTGGCTGCTGCAAAGTTTTGCATGCGCATGCCGTCAACAACGAAAAGAGGTACCATTCCGTCGAGATATGCCTGGTCGCCGTTGATAACCAAACCTGCTATCCTGCCCGTGAGGTAATCGGCAAGGCTTGTGTAGGTGTTGGGCACAATATTGTTTACATTTACGTTCGGCGATGATTGCGGAATACGGGTCATCTTGTATTCTGAACTCGACATTTCAGTTCCGTTGCATATTGCTTCGGCAACTCTGTTGTGGTTGTTGAGTATAAGGGTCAATGTGCTCATCCCGTTGGTCGGAAATTCATACATGCGGTTGCCAGTGATTACGGCTAATGTGTCGGTGTCGGTTACATCATTAATTGTAATGATGCCATGGTGCAATGTGTGTATAACTGGATTTTGTGCCTTTATGAATGTTATAATGTCATTATGGGCTATTTTGCCATTACAGTTCTGTACGGTCAGGTTGATGTTACGGTCATTATTTTGCGCCATACCGATACACGGCAAAAGTAACATCATGACGTTTATTAGTTTTTTCATTTTGTTCATAATTTAAGTACTTGATAATATAACGTTGCAATATGCATCTTAGATATGTTGAATGCATAAAATAAAGGATACAGTAATTTTGCATCGGAATGCTTGGAGACGAGAATGAAATTGTATAATTTTAAAATCAATTGTAATACGGCATGGGTGTCGTATCTGGATGACAATATCAAAATTGTACGATATGAAAGACAGGGAATTTGCTACGGTGGCGCGTTTTTCTTCTTTTGAAGAGGCGTATGTCGTGAAATCAATGCTCGATGCAATGGGGGTGCCCAATGAAATAGTCAATGATTTGGTGGCCGATGTACTGCCTATGCTTGATAGGGATGTCCGGATTGTGGTAAATAATTCAGACCTTCCGCGAGCTCGCCAACTTCTGAAAGCCAAATTTGACAGACAATCTTTCAATGAGGAATGGAAGGAAAAATAACCGGTTGTCCATGCGGGTGTTTTTGAAAAGGCTGGTATGTCTGGTGTGTTGTTATGTCAGCGTACAGGCAGCGGTTGCGCAGGATGTTGACGCGAGTCTGGCTGCCGCTTATAAACGTGATCAGAGTGTGCGTGAAGAGGTGGTGGCATTGTTCAGATTGGTAAATGAGGGTCATGTCGGGTTGGTGGATTCGCTTGTCGATGCTTCGGAAAGAATGGAACGGATTGATAGTGAAAATATTCGACTTGTACAGTCATTGCTGGATAAAGGTTTTCCAAAAGGATTGGATGAAAGTTCATATGAAGCTATTTGGATAATTGTTGACCATGCCGATGTGGCTGTTCAGGAACAATATCTGCCTGTAATGAAGAAGGCGGCACGAAAAGGACTGATTTCAGCCAATAGTTTGGCGACCCTGTGCGACAGAATAGATTTGTACCGTGGTCGTTGTCAGAAGTATGGGACGCAATCTTATGCAGTTGTGGTCGATGGTGAGAATGTTTGCTATATATGGCCGGTCAAGCGTCCGAGACGCGTCGATGCATTGCGTCGTCGCATCGGGACATGTCCCATGTCCGAATATGTGGAAATATTGCGCAGTACCACAGGAGGTGCTGTTGTCTATAACCCGTATTTGACCATGAGAGATATGCGTCGAATATTGGAAGCGAATGGAGTGGTGATAATCGATGAGTAGTAGATGGCGTATTGAAGAGAATAGAAATTTTATGTGTTTCTATTTTTAGAGAAGTGAAATACTGGCGCTGATATTGGATATGTAAAAGGGCGTAAATCAAATATTTATCTGATTTACGCCCTTTGCGGAGAGAGGGGGATTCGAACCCCCGGTACAGGTATTCCCGTACGTCAGTTTAGCAAACTGGTGGTTTCAGCCACTCACCCATCTCTCCGGGCTTATTGCCTTTAGCGGGTGCAAATATAAACCAAAAAAACGATAATCCAAAAAAATGACACTTAAGGGGCTTATTTTCCTTGTCTTTTAGACTTGCATGGAAAGACTGTAGTCAATTTGTTGCTGTATAAAATATTGATGTATAGTTGATTATGTGGAGGGCGTGGTTGGGTGGTGCTTTGTTGAAGTTTGCATGTAGGGTGTAAAATGGAAAATGTTGATTAAATCGGAGCTTGTTTTATCGAAAAACATGACGAAATGGCTATCTTTGCCCTTTGGTAAAAGGGCGTAAACAATCGCAAATATTTGCTATTATGATAGACAGGTACAGTCGCCCCGCTATGAGGGCAATTTGGACGGAACAGAGAAAATTCGAAGCCTACCTTAAGGTCGAGATTCTTGCCGCAGAGGCATGGAGCGAATTGGGGGTAATCCCGAAAGAGGATGTTGCAAAACTCTGGGGAAAGGCTTCCTTCAATATAGACAGGATTAAGGAAATTGAAGAGCAGACTCATCACGATATAGTGGCGTTTACTCGTGCCGTGAGCGAAACGCTTGGCGAGGAACGCAAGTGGGTTCATTACGGACTGACCAGTACCGATGTCGTTGATACGGCCAACGGATACCTCATCAAGCAGGCAAACGAGATACTTCTCAAGGATATTGAGGATTTTATTGTCATGCTCAGCCGTCAGGCTCTCCGTTTCAAGGATACTCCCTGCATCGGTCGTACGCATGGTATTCATGCTGATATAACATGCTTCGGTCTCAAGTGGGTACTGTGGCATGAAGAGATGATGCGTAATCTTGAGCGTTTCAAGGCAGCAGCGCGCAATATAGAAGTAGGTAAGTTGAGCGGTGCGGTAGGTAACTTTGCAAATATTCCTCCATTCATTCAGGATTATGTGTGCGAAAAGCTCGGCATACAGAGTGCAAATATTTCCACTCAGGTTATTCAGCGCGACAGGCATGCATACTATATGGCAACGCTTGCCGTAATTGCCGCTTCGCTTGAGCAGATGGCTTTCGAGGTGAGGAACCTGCAGCGTACCGAGGTGCATGAAGTGGAAGAAGCATTCGGCAAGGGGCAGAAAGGTTCGAGTGCAATGCCTCACAAGCGTAATCCTATAAGCAGCGAGAATATCACCGGCTGTGCACGAGTTATGCGTGGTTATATGCTGACGTTCTACGAGAACGTGGCTCTCTGGCACGAAAGGGATATATCTCACTCGGCAACCGAGCGTATCATTCTTCCCGATGCTACCATGTTGCTTGACTATATGCTCAACCGTTTCCGCGGCGTTTTGGAGAACCTTACAGTATTCCCCGACGTAATGCTGGAAAACATATACCGTACGCGAGGCGTTATTTTTGCACAGCGTGTGATGAATGCCTTGATTGGCAAGGGCCTTTCGCGTGAAGGTGCATACGACACAGTACAACCTATCGCAATGCGTGCCATGAATGAGAAGAAAAACTATCAGGACCTGTTGCGTGAAAGTCCGGATGTGATGAAGTATCTCAGCAATGAGGAACTTGATTCGTGCTTCACGCTTGACTACTACATGAAGAATGTAGATTATATATATCGCAGGGCTGGTATAGAGAAATAGTACATAAGAACGACAGTGTATGAAGAACAGGCTTGTTGTCGTCGGCACACAGTGGGGCGACGAGGGTAAGGGCAAGATAACTGATTATTATGCATGTAATGCCGATGTGGTTGTGCGTTATCAGGGCGGTAACAATGCAGGACATACCATAACATTTGATGGTCAACGTTTTGCACTTCAGAGCATTCCTTCTGGGATATTTAAGCCGAATATCAAGAATGTGATGGCCAATGGTATGGTTGTCAATCCTGTTAGCGTGGTTAGCGAGCTCGAGGCTCTTGAGAACCGCGGCATAAAGGATTACAAGCTTTACATATCAAACCGTGCGGCCATGGTAATGCCTTATCACTCCGTATTGGATGGTGCCATGGAGGCCATGAAGGGAGGCAAGCTTATTGGTACCACCAAGAAAGGTATCGGCCCGACCTATGCCGATAAGTATGACCGTATCGGTCTTCGTATGGGTGACCTGCTTGATCCCGAATATTTCGCAATGCGGCTGCGTGATGCTCTGACAGAGAAGAACATGATACTTCGTATGCTCGGCATGGAGGAGATGACATTCGATGCCATTTATACGCAGTATATGGCCTTGGCCGACAGGCTCGGCAAATATATATGCGATACGTCGGTGCTTATAAATGAAGAGATTGCTAAAGGTTCGAAGGTTCTGTTCGAAGGTGCACAGGGTGTCATGCTGTGTATTGACCACGGTACCTATCCGTATGTTACCTCTTCGAGTCCTACTGCGGCCAGTGTTCCTCAAAATACGGGTATTGCGCCCCGTTATATAGATAATGTGCTGGGTGTTTGCAAGGCATATACCACAAGGGTTGGTGAAGGCCCGTTCCCGACCGAACTCGACGGTGATATTGCAAACTATATACGCGAAAGAGGGCATGAGTACGGTACCGTGACAGGCCGCCCACGCAGGGTGGGTTGGCTTGATCTGGTGGTATTGAACCATGCGCGTCGTGTCAGCGGTCTTGACTATTTATCTCTCATGTTGTTCGATGTGCTTTCCGGTCTCGATACAGTCAAGATTTGCGTGGCTTACGAACTTGACGGTAAACGTATAGACATTATGCCTTCCACCATTCCCCAATTTCAGCGTTGCAAGCCTGTATATGTGGAATTACCCGGCTGGAAGGAAGACATTACGGATGTGAAGAGTTTTAATGAACTGCCTGAAGCAGCAAAGAACTATATACGCAAGATTGAGGAACTGACAGGTATAAAGGTCGCTGTGATGTCTGTGGGACCTGACAGATTGCAGACCGTAACTTTGCACGATATATTTTAATTGAATTTAAGGCCCGATACCGTTTTATGACGGGATATGGTTTGGATTTATTGCCGGGAGTAACGGTCTGTATTATGGCTTGTTATTTCCGGCAATGGCTTTTAAACAGGCTTTGTTTGGGCAAGTGGCGGATAAAAGGTATTTTATGAAACGCAGAGAACTGCTGGAAATGGTATGTAATGCCGTATCAGGAGTGTATGCTCCGGACGAGGCACGTGCCGTTGCATATGAAGTCGCGTTGAGACTGTGCGGCTTTTCGCGTACGCAGGCTATTGTTGACCCCGATGCTGATGTCGTGGAATACGATGCTGGACGTATTGCGGAAGTATGTCGTCAACTTGTCGATCAAAGGCCTTTGCAGTATGTTACAGGAGTCGCTGAATTTTATGGGCTGGAACTGGAGGTTGGTGACGGAGTGTTGATACCTCGTCCCGAAACGGAAGAACTTGTACAGTGGATTGTCACAGACAGTGCCGGATGCAGTGGGCTGAAGATTCTTGATGTCGGAACAGGTTCCGGCGCAATAGCAGTTGCGTTGGCACTCAATATGGACGCGCCGGATGTGACTGCCGTGGATGTTTCTGCAACAGCATTGGATATTGCTCGTCGCAATGCTGCTTTGACGGGAGTTAATGTGTCTTTTGCGGCAGCCGATGTGTTGACGCATGATGACGCGTTTTTTAATGGTGTGACGGCCGGCAGTCTAGATGTGGTAGTATCCAATCCTCCCTATATTCCTGAACATGAATATGCAGTTATGCGCGATAACGTGCGTCGTTACGAACCGTCATGTGCTCTGTTTGTGCCGGATGACGACCCTTTGCTGTTCTATCGGGTGATAGGCATGCGGTCTATGGAAATGCTTGCTTCTGGCGGACGGCTTTTCTTCGAAATACATGAACAATTTGGTGCTGAGGTATGCCGTTTGTTGAAAGGAATGGGATTTGAAGAGGTAGAGTGCCGTGAAGATATGAACGGTAAACCGAGGATGGTGAGATGTGTGAAAAGATAAGGGATAAAAGGAACGTCGCGCCACAGCGTAAGACGAAGAATGCTGAGCAGGCTCTTGCAGCCCTGATGCGTTATGCTGCCAAGGCGGAGCGGTCGAGCGGAGATGCCATGCGTCTTATGCGTCGTTGGGAGGTTCCGGAGAATGAGCGCGGTAAGGTTTTGGCACGTCTTGTCGAGATGCGTTTTATAGACGACAACCGTTATGCAGTTGCGTATGTGCGCGAGAAATCGAGATTGTCTGGATGGGGCGTTCATAAGATACGGGCCGGATTGCGTGCAAAGGGCATAGATGCGCGTATCATTGAGGAAGCGTTGACCCAACTGCCGGACAAGGAAGCGGGTAATGAAAGGCTTCGAGAACTGTTGCAGCGCAAGTTGAAAGGAATAAAGGGCGGCACTCCGTATGAGGTGAAAGGCAAACTGTTGCGATTTGGACTTTCGCGTGGTTACGATTATGGGGATGTTACAGATGTCATAGATACCGTCATGCAAGGAGTGTCTGACAGAGAGGATGATTAAAAAGGTATAAAATATATGAAAATAAGGCATTGGGCGGCAGTTGCTGCAGGACTTGTAATGACATGTACGGCTATGGCACAGGAATATACAGTGCCGCTTGGAGTGACGACATTGCAAAGTTCCTCCAACTTTGGGCGTCTGCGCTCCACAAGGTTCCATTCCGGTGTCGATTTGCGCACGGAGTGGGTAGAGGGCAAGAAGGTGTTTGCTATTGCCGACGGACAGATATATCGTATCGGCGTGAAACCTTACGGATATGGCAAGGTGGTGTATGTTATGCATAACGACGGCACCGTGTCGGCTTACGGACATTTGAGCGAATTTACGCCCGAAGTGGATGCCTATGTACGCAAGGAACGTTATCGCGGGAAATTGAACGATATAGATATTTTTCCTTCGGCAGGGACATTCCCCGTTAAAAAAGGAGAACTTATTGGGCTGTCGGGGAATTCGGGCAATTCGTTCGGACCTCACCTGCATTTTGAGGTGCGTGAAAAAGGGGCTGAACGTACCGTTAATGTGTTGGCTCGCGGTTATCTGAAGATCAAGGATAACATGCTGCCCGAAATACATAAGGTGTTTTATTATCGTGTCGATACTATTTCTGGAGTCCCTGTACATCGTCTGATGTCGGAGCGTGCGGCTGTGCGTCGCAGTGACGGCAGTTATTCGATTGACGGCCAGATGGAATTAACAGGTCCAGGATATTTCTGTATTGAAACATCCGACCATAAAAATGGAGTGAACAGTGTTATGGCTACATATCGTATACTCCTGTTGTTGGACGGAAAACCTTATGTAGAATATCTTATGGACGGGTTTACGTTCAGTCAAAATCATTTGGCCAAGATAGTGTCTGACTATCAGTTGAATAGCAAGACTTCCAATGATGTGTTCAGGCTGGCTGTCGTAAATGACGATGCCATGGCGTTTTATCGTAATGTCACGGCACGCGGGCTTGTAAATCCCGAGGATGTTTCTAACGTCGGCATAGAGGTTTGGGACGACAACGGTAATAAGGTCGTAATGGATTTTGCCGTGCGCTATTGTCCAGACAAAGACACACCAGCTATTGTCGCATCCGATGCGGAAGCAGTCGGATGCAAACCATTTTATTCGAAGACTACGGATAAATTAAATGTTACGATACCGGCCGATGCCCTGTATGAACCCATATTCTATCGTCAATGGAAGGAACAGATATGTCCTGATTATGTCATGGAGGATGGAGTATTTGTGCTGTCTGACTTTTATAATGTGCATAGCGACGATACTCCGTTGAGAGGTCCTGTGACGCTGTCGTTTGGGGTTGACAATGTTCCGGAAAATATGCGTGACAAGGTTGTGATTGCACGTCTTGGCAACAATGGCAAACTTTATGCCGGTGCGGCGGAATATGAGAATGGTACTGTAACCGGCAAAGCGTATGTATTCGGATGCTGGTGCGTGGCGGCCGATACCAAGAAGCCTCGTATAGAGGCCAAGTTCCGAAGCGGCAGCTATATGTCGAATGCCAAGCGTATAGGGTTCGAAATAAGCGACAATTTCTCGGGTGTGGCATCGTATTCGGCCGAGATTGACGGTCAGTGGGTGATGCTCGAACATGATGTTGTGCACGGGGTGTTGTATCACTATTTTGACGATGCTGTTTGCGGACGCGGGAAGTGGCATGATGTCAGGTTGACCGTGAAGGATGCCGTCGGCAATATGGCAGTCTATACGGGACGTTACTACAGGTAGAACCGTGGTATAATATCGAGCTAATTATATTATCTTTGCCCGTTCGGAAGGAAATTTATGAAACGTCACGGATTCATATTTTCGGTTGTTGCATGCACACTGTCGGTATTCGGTGTGCATAATATGGCATCGGCCGGTGAAGTGGAACGTCCGGCATTGGTTGTCAATATAGTTGTGGGCGGACTGCCTTATGACTTTATCGGAATGTACGGCGTCAATCTGTCCGAGGATGGTTTTCTGAAATTCATGCGCGAGGGAATGGTGTTTACGTCTGCCCGTTACGATTACATGCCGACAAACAGTGTGTCGTCTCTTGCCACCATTACTACCGGAACTTATCCTTCTGTTCATGGCGTGGTAGGGGAGAAGTGGTTCGACATGATAACCGGCGAAGAGGTCGATTTGATTGCAGACCGTTCTGTAACAGGTTTTGACTGCGATTATGGTAAGGGGTGCTATTCAAATGCACATTTGCTGGTGCCGACTCTCGGTGACCGTCTGAAATTAGAACATCCGGAGAGCAAGGTTATAAGTGTTGCGGCAAATCCTGTGTCGTCGATAGTGATGGCCGGCCTTAATACGGAAGCTTATTGGGTAAATCCTGTGACAGCGACATGGACATCGTCTAGCAGTTACATGCTTTATTTACCTGGGTGGGTTACTACTTTTAATGAACGTTATAGAAACTGGAATGAGGTGGCTGCGTGGAGGTGGTCGCTGTATAAGGATGCGGAATGTTATCTGAATGCCAGATACGGACGTCCTGAATTCGGATACAGTTCCGGTTTCCGGAAAATGTGCAGTATCGGGTGTATGCCAAATGTACGGCATAAAGAACGTTATGCGAATGTGGTCGGTACGCCATTGGCCAGCGATCTGCTTTCGGATTTTATCGTTCAACTTGTGGTAAGTGAGAATCTTGGAGATGATGACATACCTGATATACTGAACATATGTTTCGATGCACCACGCGATATTATAAGTCACTACGGTCCGGAGTCCGTAGAGGCTGAAGATATGTTCTATCAGTTGGATTGGACAATCGGAGCATTGGTTAGGTTTATCGAATCACATGTGGGAAATGGCCGTGTATTGTTTGTGTTGACTTCCGATCATGGTACGAGCGGTTCTTATGATGCTACAGATACGGAACGTTTCGATGGCGGCCAGTTTTGCGTCATTACGAATAGTTTCCTCGGAGCACAATACGGTGGCGACAAATGGGTTTCCGGTTATGCCAACCGTCGTTTGTATATCAATCGTTCGGAAGCATTCAGCCGTAGGTTGCCTTTGGAGCAGGTGCAGCGTCTGACATCTGATTTTGCACTTCAGATGCGCGATGTGTCACGTGTGGTTCCAGCGTGTGACCTTCGAATAGGCGGTGCTGGTGATGTCTACATGGAGCGTTTATGTAATGGCTATTTCCCGAAACGTTCAGGTGATCTACTTATAGACCTTGCTCCTGGCGTGATAGACATAAGGCAGGGAGTGAGGGCATCTGCTGGTTCGGCATATGACTATGATGTACATGTGCCGTTGGTATTCCTTGGATGTGGAATACCTGCCGGACGGATTGACAGGGAGGTAGATATGGCGGCAGTACCTGTGACATTGGCACGCTTGTTGGAAGTTGGTAATCCGGAGGCTGCAACAGCTGTGCCGATAGAGGAAATTGTGGATTGTATCAAATAAAACATATTGAGGAGATGGCTGATGTAATACAGGATGAAATAATAGATGAATTTTCGGTATCGGACGATTGGCTCGACAAATATGACATGCTCATCGAGTTGGGTAACGAACTTCAGCCCATAGATCCTAAACATCGTGATGAGCAGCATATTATTGAAGGATGTCAGTCGCGGGTATGGGTGGATGCACGGTTGGAAAATGGCCGTGTTTACTATTCAGCCGACAGTGATGCCATAATAACGAAAGGTATAATTGCCCTGCTTATAAGGGTGCTGAACGGACGTACACCTCAGGAGATACTTGATACTGACCTCTATTTTATTGACCGTATAGGATTGCGTGAGAACCTTTCACCTACAAGGGCAAACGGTTTGTTGGCCATGATTAAACAGATGAGGCTTTATGCGCTTGCTTTCAAGGCCGAAGAAGGTGGAGTATCCGGCAATAAGTGATTTGAATTATGGAACCGAATGATATACTGCGTATTGAGCAGGATATAGTATCCACACTCAAGAATATATATGACCCTGAAATACCGGTCAACGTATATGACCTGGGGTTGGTTTATGACATAGATTATACTCCCGATGGTGCGGCAAATATAAGGATGACGCTTACGGCGCCTAACTGTCCCATGGCAGACATGATGGTTGAAGACGTTAAGTTGCAGGTGGCCAAGATACCAGGGGTTAAAGAGGTTAATGTAGAGTTGGTTTTCGACCCGCCTTGGGATAAGGAAATGATGAGTGAAGAGGCCAAACTCGAACTCGGATTTATTTAGTATTTATTTGATATTTTGACTCCGGTTTCATACGAGACTGGAGTTTTTTATGTGCGTCACGTATATTTGATTTCTAATTTGAGGCGGTATTTGCTAATTTTAAAGCCGAATATGTGATGTAGTGCGATGAAGGTGTCAGTCGATATTTTAAGATTTGCATGGCCTTACATGGTTGCGTCTGGAAAGGCGTGTGACAATACCGTACGGATTCTTAAAGCAGGTGAAGAGGATATGAGGTGCGGTGTGTACCGTTCGGCTGAAGTAGAAACGGATGGCATTCGCCGATGCGGTGATGTCGTGTTTGGTTGGCGAGCCGATATGCCACAGACCTCGTTGCAGCATGTGGTGCTGCAGGTTGTTGCAGAGGCAGCGGAGCACTATTATGACTGCAATGGCGAACGTATTCCACAGTTTGTTATGAAAGTTCCGTCGGAATTGTATGATGCTGTTGCATCGTTGCAGCATGGTGCGGTTCAGTATGAATGTGGGGCATGGATCGGTGACATGTCGTCATTGGAGCGTATTTCATTGCTGGATAGACTGCTGGTTGAACGTTTGCATCGTAAGTGCGGCGATGTGATGTCGGTATATGAATTGTCCGGCGGCGATTGGTCACAGACGCTTTATACGATGCTGTTCCGTGCAATGGGCGGCAATCGCAACAGGGAACCGTATATGGAACTTGCTCGTCGTGCCACATATCAGATGGTATTGAGGGAGCGCAGTACTATGGAATTGGTGGAGGCATTGCTGCTTGGAACCTCTGGATTGCTTGGCGACTGCTATCTTGATGATTATGTTAGATGTCTCAGTGATGATTATATTTATCTGTCTCGGAAATATAATATAATTCCAATGCAGTCTGTAGAGTGGAAGCGTGGCGGTGTGAGAACGCATAATCGACCGTTGACACGCATAGTGCAGTTGGCATCGTTTGTTGCCAGACGCGATTTCATGTTTGATTGTGTGGTGAACTGTCGTACTCGAAACGATGTATACCGTTTGTTTGATGTAGAGGTGTCGTGGTATTGGACAACTCATGATGTCCCAGATGGCACAGGTGAACGCTGTCCGCGGTGTATAGGCTCTGAGAAGGCAGATTTGTTGGCTATTAATGCTGTTGTTCCTGTAATGTTTGCGTATGGGCAGAGTACAGGCAAAACATTGTTAAAAGATGCGGCTCTTGACCTGCTTGCCGATATACCACCTGAAAACAATGCCATCGTACGCAGTTGGAGTGGAGTGGGTGTTCCTGTTAAAAATGCACTCGATACTCAGGCTTTGCTGCAACTGCGTAATGAATACTGTGTTTCGGGTCGCTGTACCGATTGCAGTGTGGGTAAAAGTATAATAAAAAAGAGCGGTAAGATGTTCTGTTTCCGATAAAATAGGTATATTTACCAGCTATAACGGAAACACAATACAAACATGGATATTTTATCTAAAGTAATCAAAGCGTTTTTCGGAACCAAAAGCGATAAGGATCGTAAGGAAATACAGCCTTACGTTGATCGCATATTGGCTCTCTATCCACAAATAGACGCTCTGTCGAATGATGAATTGCGTGCACGCAGTGCCGCCCTCCGTCATGATATTGCCGAAACGATACGACCTGACGAGGAGCGTATTTCAGAACTGAAGGCGTTGCTCGAACTGCCGGACACATCGTTGGATGATAAGGAACGTCATTCGCGTGAGATAGACAAACTTACAAAGGACATAGATGACAAGATAGAGCAGAAGCTCGACGAGATATTGCCGGAGGCATTCGCTATCATGAAATCTACGGCTCACCGTTTTGCTGAGAATGAACAGGTGGTTGTGACGGCCAATCAGTTCGACCGTGACCTGGCTGCCAAGAAGGATTTCGTGATGATAGAAGGTGACAAGGCTGTGTATTTCAACCATTGGACGGCTGGAGGTAATGTCATCAGGTGGGATATGGTGCATTACGATGTACAGTTGTTCGGCGGCGTGGTGCTCCACAAGGGCCGTATAGCAGAAATGGCAACTGGTGAAGGTAAAACCCTCGTGGCAACACTTCCGGTATTCCTGAATGCCCTGGCCGGCAAAGGCGTGCATGTCGTTACTGTTAATGATTATTTGGCTCGTCGTGACTCGGAGTGGATGGGGCCGATGTATGAATTCCACGGACTGTCGGTGGATTGTATAGACAATCATCAGCCTAATTCGACCGCTCGCCGCAAAGCCTACATGGCGGATATTACTTTCGGTACTAATAACGAGTTCGGTTTTGACTATTTGAGGGATAACATGGCGATACAGCCTGGTGACCTCGTTCAGCGCAAACACCATTTTGCCATTGTCGATGAGGTCGACTCCGTGCTTATCGACGATGCCCGTACACCTCTTATCATATCTGGTCCTGTACCCAAGGGCGATGACCAGCTGTTTGACCAGTACCGCGGTTTCATAGAGCAGTTGTACAATGTTCAGCGCAATTTCGTTAACGACCTTCTCGGCCGTGCCCGCAAACTTATTGGCGAAGGCAATACCGACGAAGGAGGTGTTCTGCTGTATCGTGCACACAAGGGACTCCCGAAATACAAGCCGCTTATCAAGTTCCTCAGTGAACAGGGCAACAAGGCGCTCATGCAGAAGATAGAGAATGTCTACATGCAGGATAACAATAGGCGCATGCCCGAAATTACCGATGAATTGTTTTTCGTTATAGACGAAAAACTCAATTCGGTGGAACTTACCGACAAAGGGCATGAATTCCTCGCACGCAATGTGGGTGAGGACAAGTTTTTCGTATTGCCTGACATAGGTGCAGCTATTGCCGACATAGAAAAGAGCAATATGAGCGCCGAAGAGAAAACGGCCAAGAAGGATGAACTTATAAATGAATACGCTATCAAGTCGGAGCGTGTGCACACTATAAATCAGTTGCTCAAGGCATACAGTATGTTCGAAAAGGATGTCGAGTATGTCGTAATTGACAACAAGGTTAAGATTGTCGACGAGCAGACTGGCCGTATCATGGAGGGCCGCCGCTATTCAGACGGTTTGCATCAGGCAATAGAGGCGAAGGAGCGTGTAAAGGTAGAGGCTGCGACGCAGACTTTTGCAACCATTACTCTTCAGAATTACTTCCGTATGTATCACAAGCTTGCCGGTATGACCGGTACGGCCGAAACGGAAGCAGGAGAGTTCTGGAATATATACAAGCTCGATGTCGTTGTCATTCCTACCAACAAACCGGTAATACGTGAAGACAGGGATGACAAGATATACAAAACAAAGCGAGAGAAGTATAATGCTGTTGTCGAGGAGATAGTATCGCTCGTCAATGAAGGACGTCCGGTTCTCGTCGGTACCACATCGGTGGAAGTATCTGAACTTCTCAGCCGAGTGCTCAAGTTGCGAGGTATCAAGCACAATGTGCTTAATGCCAAGTATCACCAGCAGGAGGCACAGGTTGTGGCTGAAGCCGGTCGTGCAGGTCAGGTGACAATCGCAACCAATATGGCAGGTCGTGGTACCGATATCAAGCTGCCGCAGGAAGTTAAGGATGCCGGCGGTTTGGCAATAGTTGGTACGGAGCGTCACGAGTCGCGTCGTGTAGACCGTCAGTTGCGTGGCCGTGCGGGGCGTCAGGGTGACCCAGGTTCGTCGCAGTTCTTCGTGTCGCTCGAGGATGACCTTATGCGATTGTTCGGTTCTGAGCGTATCGCTGCTATGATGGACCGTATGGGGCTTAAAGACGGCGAGGAGATACAGGCCGGAATGATGACCAAGGCTATTGAACGTGCCCAGAAGAAGGTGGAAGAGAATAACTTCGGTATACGTAAGCGTTTGCTTGAATATGACGACGTTATGAATTCGCAGCGTACCGTGATATATTCGCGCCGCAGGAATGCTCTTGTGGGTGAAAGAATAGATATCGACCGCAACAATATCGTACTCGACTTTGCAGAATCTTTCGTCGAGAATTTCGGCGAAAGTTCATTCGAGGATTTCAGCTTCGAGTTGATACGTCAGGTTGCCGTGCAGCCTACCTTCGATGAGCAGAAGTTTGCCGATGCAAAGAAAGAGGAGCTCGTGGAACTTGTTGCTGCCGACCTTAATGACGCATATGAGCGCAGAGCACAGTCTGTTGCCGCCACTGCAATGCCTGTGCTGCGTCAGATATACGAAAAGCAGGGTGATCAGGTTGAGAATATCTATATCCCGATAACCAACGGCAAGATTGTCTACAATGTGCCTGTCAATATGAAAAAGGCTATTGAAAGTAACGGTGCAGAGATATACAAGATATTCACCAAACTTGTGATGCTGACCACTATCGATGACAACTGGCGTGATCATCTGCGTCAGATGGACGATTTGCGTCAGAGTGTTCAGAATGCTTCTTACGAGCAGAAGGATCCGCTGTTGATTTACAAGTTGGAGTCTTACAACCTCTTCAGTGCAATGCTTGAGAAGAGCAACCGTGATGAACTTTCGATACTCAACAAGGGATATATTCCGGTTCGTGAGAATGCAAATCCCGAGGACCGAGTAAGGCATAGGCCTCAGCAGCAGGAACGTCCTAAGGTTGATATGTCAAAGCTACAGGCATCGCGTATGCAGGCAGCTGCAGCAGCCGGTCAGGGCGACAAGAGTAAACCTGCACCGGTACATGTTGAGAAAAAGGTCGGCCGTAATGACCCGTGTCCCTGCGGCAGTGGCAAGAAATATAAGAACTGTCACGGCGCATCCTAAATGCAAATGCCGTATAATTAGCTTGTCTCCCGTTAGCGCTTACAGCGATTGGCGGGAGACTTTTTACGATAACGAAGATTAACTGTAAATGACTATGAAGGGGATTTTGTCGGTTTGTGCCGTGTTTACAATTTCTGTGTCGTTAATGGCTGCTGAACCGGAAGGAATGCGTCCGCTTCCGGAATTTCAGGTGAACAATAATGGCATGATAGTATTTGAAGGCAATGGGGAGAGTGGGTGTACCCCGGAAACATTGGTTTCTCAATTGAATGTATGGGCTGAGGCGAATGCTGAAGAGTTTATCATAAACGAAGGTACGTCGGCAGGGACAGTCGATATGACAGGCACTTTCGTGTTGGTTGATGACAGGGGCGAGGATGGAAGCCGCATATTGGAACTGTTGGAATATCATGTTGCAGTAATGTGTGATACAGACAGCTATTCATATCGTATTGACAGTATAGACATGTATGTGGTCGTTATGGTACCTGCCGTAACAGGACAAGGCTATGTGGACAATGAGGGAGTGTCGTATGCGGTAGTTGACATGGTAAAGATGGGTATGCCTGACGATTATGTGAGCCTTGTCAGAGAGTCATTCAATGAACGTCAGAGGCTGCGTGTGGAGCTTGACGAACTCATGGCAACCGATATATCCAAGATGCACGGAAACCGTTTGCGTAAATATAATGACAAGTTGCAGACAGTTTCTGACAGGTATGTTGAGGTAGATGATTATTACGACGTGGTACGCAGCAATTATGAAAAATGCTACGTTTATCTTACTGAGTTGAATGCCTCGCTTTCATATATGCTTTCGAAACATGAATGAGATATATCATTTATAAAAATAAGCGACAGGTCAACAGGCCTGTCGCTTATTTTTATTATATGTGTGAGCGTTTATTTGAACGGGGAGTTAGGTTCTCGCGCCATTACTTTATAAAACATCATGTCAAGGAAACGTGGCGAGAATTTCTTGATGAAATGTGTCGCGCGACCTTCGAACTCCATGAGGAGAAGACGTTTGTGGTGCATGATGCCTTTGGCTATGATGTGTGCCACTTTCTCGGGTGTCATCATTTTCTCTTCCTTTCGTGGGGTGGCTCCCTGTTCGGAACCGTCAGCTGTCAATGCAGAGAAACGTACGTTTGTGGCAGTGAAGCCAGGACAGGCAACCATAACGTGTACGTTTTTTTTACGGTTTTCGATACGTATCGTATCAAGGAAACCAGTCATGGCATACTTGGATGCCGAATAGCCTGTTCGTCCGGGAAGTCCGTGCAGTCCTGCAACCGATGAAACGCCTACTATACTACCGTGTGATGCCTGTATGTAGGGCAGTGCATATTTGGTACAATAGACAGTGCCCCAAAAGTTGACATTCATTAGGCGGTGCAGGACGCTTAATTCTACGTCATCGAAAATAGCTCTCATTGATATGCCTGCATTGCAGATTAGTATGTCTATGCCGCCAAAATTACCCACCGCCGTTACTATTAGTTTGCGGCAGTCGTCTTCGACTGTTACGTCAGTTACACAGTAAGCTACGGATGCACCGCGTTTTTTGAGGTCTTCCGCTATTTCTACGAGTTTGTCCTCATGGCGGGCGCCCATGACTATGTTGGCACCGCAGGCGGCAAATTCGTAAGCAAGGGCTTTGCCGATGCCTGACGATGCGCCTGTGATAACTACGGTTTTGCCTTTGAAGTATTCTCTTGTGGTCATATGATGTGTTTTGTGCTTATTCTATATCTATTTTAAGTCCGTCATATGCAAACTCTATGCCTTGTGGAAGCGTATCTTTCTTTTGTGCATACAATCCTATCTGGTGCGACAGGTGTGTCAGATAGGTACGGTGTGGCTTGAGTATATGGCTTATGTTTATTGCTTCATCCACCGTGAAATGCGACAGGTGCGGTTCGTAGCGCAGAGCATTTATGACAAGCGTGTCGAGACCTTTGAGCTTTTCCAACTGGGAGTCCTCAATGTGGTTAAAATCGGTAAGATATGCCAGGTTCCCGATGCGGTATCCTGTCACTGGCAGCATATAGTGACGGCCTGTTATGGGTATTATATGAAATCCGGCAACATCGAATGGGGTATTGGGAAATATGGTGTGCAGGTCTATCTCGGGTACACCAGGATAACGGTTTTTATTGAATGCATAGTCGAAATCTTTCTTTACTGCATTCCCGACTCTTTCAGTGGCATATATTGGAACTGCACAGCCTTGGAAATAGTTGAATGACCTTACGTCGTCTATTCCTCCCATGTGGTCTTTGTGCTCGTGCGTCAACAGTATGGCATCGAGAGTTTTGACATTTTCACGTAACATCTGTGTCCTGAAATCGGGACCGGCATCTATAACTATGCGTGCGTCGGCACCTATCGGGTGGGTATATATGGCATGTCCCGGTTTGTCGGGTAATATGTCTTTGGGTCGTTCATCGGGTCGTTCGTCAAAACGTTCTATCATTACCGATGAACGCAGCCTTTTGTCGTGGCTGTCGAGAGAGCGGCACACCTCACAATTGCATCCTATCATTGGAATGCCCTGTGACGTACCGGTTCCAAGAAACGTCAATCGTATCATTGCATTTCCTTTTGTTTGTATTCGTAACCCAAAATTAACGAATTTTCGTGCCTCCGGCAACTTTATACCGTGAGTAGTCTGGAAAAAAGAAGGGATGCGGCTTAGCCGCATCCCTTGCAAATTTATAGTGTCTTTTCTGTCTTACTTGGTTGCATTTTCGAGCTTTTTCATTATCGAGAAGATGAAGAGTGCCGAAATCAAGCAGAGAGCGATAAGTATAGCCCAGAGCGACCATAGAGGCAGGCTGCCCCAAAGCATACCGATGATGGATACGAGATAGTTACCTATTGCGGTAGCAGCGAACCAGCAACCCATCATTGCACCCTTGTATTTGGGAGGAGCTACCTTCGACACGAACGATATACCCATCGGCGAGAGGAAGAGCTCAGCGAATGTAAGTACAAGGTATGTGGAGATAAGGATGTTGGGCGATACGCGGGAGTATTCTACACCGGCCTTTACAGCGTCGGGAGTAGGTAGACCGAGCGAACCCAATACCATGATTGCGAAACCTACGGCAGCGATGAACATGCCGATACCGATTTTACGGGGAGCGGACGGTTCTTTACCACGCTTTGCAAGAGCACCGAATACAGCCATCGAAACAGGAGTAAGTGCTACCACGAAGAACGGGTTGAACTGCTGGAACATCTGCGGAAGGATAGCAACGGTTTTGTCGCCCATCATCTGATATTTGACAACGACACCTACGATTGCAAGTACAGTTACGATACCGGATATAATCCTGCTTTTCGAAGTTTTCGACTGGAATGTAGAGAAGAGACCGTAAACTGCGATGATTATGAGCAACAGGTTGAATACGTCAAAGCCGAGCCTGTCAAAGCCCGCAGCCGTCTGTGCCGTGTAGTCACGAGCAAAGAATGTAAGTGTAAGACCATTCTGGTGGAATGCCATCCAGAAGAAGATAACCACAGCGAACACGAGCATGAGTGCGGTGATACGCGACTTGGTCTGTTCGGGAGTAAGTTCCACAACCTGTTCCTTGTTGCCGGAAGCTGCGAGCTGTTTAGCATTTACGTCAGCGTGCTTGAATGTCTTCTTGAAACCGAGGTAGATTGCCATCGAAACGATAAGCGATACGCAGGCAACAGCGAAGCCCCAGTGGTAGGAGCCGGACAGTACGTCGATGTATTCGTGAGCGAAAGAGGTGAGGTCGGTAGCACCTTCCTGCTGGGCGAGCATCTGGAATTTGTTGAGTGCTTCCTGAGTCATGCCGTCTGCATTGTCGAGATACTGGTGTGCGAGAGCGGGGATGTCACCGTTGTAGGTGAAGTCGTGCTTGCCCATGAAGTACTCGGTGATTTTTGTCGCAGCGGTAGGAGCGAAGAGCGCACCGATGTTGATAGCCATGTAGAAGATAGAGAATGCGGTGTCACGCATGCTGGAGTACTTCGGGTCGTCATAGAGGTTGCCGACCATAACCTGAAGGTTACCTTTGAATAAGCCTGTACCCAATGCTATGAGGAAGAGGGCGCCGACCATGGCAACAACGCCTATTCCGTCATTGCCTGTCGGGACAGCAAGACAAGCATATCCGATAAACATCACGATGATACCGGACGTAACCATTTTGCCGTATCCGAATTTGTCTGCGAGCCAACCGCCGAGAAGGGGAAGGAAGTAAACCATTGCCAGGAATATGGCAAAAATGTTGGAAGTCAAAGCTTCCGAAAAGCCGAACTTTGCCTGCAGGAACAAGGTGAAGATGGCGAGCATCGTGTAGTAGCCGAAACGTTCGCCAGTGTTCGCCAACGCAAGGGCATAGAGGCCTTTGGGGTGTCCTTTGAACATAAAAATAAAATTTAGAGTTAGTGAAAATATATTACTTTGTTATTTTTTATTCATCAGAATATACAAAGGTTTACAAATATATAAAAAATATGGCAGACCAGCTAATATGTCATATAAAAAGGGTAACTTTATTGGGTGACTAATTGTAGTGGTAATGTATGGATAGACTGAAAATTGTGAAGGATGACCCATGGCTGGAACCGGTCGAGGGTGAGCTTGGATATCGGCACAGACTATATACGGAAGCGATGAATGCTATTTGCAGTACATCTGGGAGTATATTGGATTATGCTGACGGGTATCTCTATTTCGGGTTCCAGCGCGATGACAAGGCGCATGGCTGGTGGTTTCGTGAATGGCTGCCTGGGGCGGACGAGGTTTTCATTTTCGGTGATTTCAATGGCTGGAATCGACGGAGTCTGCCGTTAGCAAAAGGAAATGACGGAGTATGGAGCATATTTCTTTATGACGGTGACTGGGGACGTGGGCTACTGCACGGTTCTCTGTATAAAATATTGGTGCATGGTGCCAATGGCTGGCATGAACGTATTCCGGCTTATGCACGTCGGGTCGTACAGGATGATGCGACGAAAGATTTCACGGCTCAGTTCTGGCACCCATCACCTTTCGATTGGGAGACCGATACGTTTGATATTGGCAATCTACCATCGTTGTATATATATGAAGCCCATGTCGGGATGGCCGTGGAGGATGAACGTGTTGGCAGTTATGCGGAATTTACAGCTGATGTTTTGCCACGCATTCGCCGTAACGGCTATAATGCCGTTCAACTTATGGGGATAGCGGAACATCCGTATTATGGAAGTTTCGGTTATCATGTCTCTAACTTTTTTGCGCCATCTTCGCGTTTCGGAACTCCGGAGGAATTGAAGGCGCTGGTCAAAAGGGCTCATGAACTGGGATTGGCTGTTATCATGGACCTTGTTCATGCTCATTACGTGAAGAATATAAACGAGGGTTTGAATGAACTCGACGGTACGGATCATCTATATTCTCCGGCAGGTGAGGCTGGCTGTCAGCCTTATTGGGATTCTAAACTTTTCGATTATGGCAAACCGCAAGTGTGTCACTTCTTGTTGTCGAATGTCAAATACTGGCTTGACGAGTATCATTTCGACGGGTTTCGTTTTGACGGTGTGACATCTATGATATACCGTCATCACGGATATACCTCTTTCGACTGTCGAGAGAAATATTTCGACGATGGGGTCAATCGTGAGGCTTTGACCTATCTTGCGCTTGCTAATACACTTATACATGACTACCGTAATTCTGCAGTAACGATTGCCGAAGAAGTGAGCGGCATGCCTGGAATGTGCATCCCCGTATCGGACGGAGGTGTTGGATTCGATTATCGTCTTGGTATGGCTGTGCCGGATTTTTGGATACGCATGCTGAAGGATATCCCAGATGAGGAGTGGAATATATGGGACATATGGAATGTGCTGACCGACCGTTTGCCTGCAGTAAAAACTGTGGCTTATGTTGAGTCGCATGACCAGGCTATGGTGGGGGACCAGACCGTAGCTTTCCGTCTTATGGGTAAGGAGATGTACAACAGTATGGGACGCGACAGCGAGAATATTGTTATAGAGCGTGGTATAGCGTTGCATAAAATGATACGTTTGGTTACCATATCGCTCGGCGGTCAGGCATATCTGAATTTTATGGGTAACGAGTTCGGACATCCAGAATGGATAGATTTTCCGCGTAAGGATAATGGATGGAGCTATAAGTATGCACGTCGCCAATGGTCGCTGGCCGATGATGTGTCGTTGCGTTATTCATTGCTTGGCGCATTTGATAAGGATATGTTGGCGTTCGTTGAACGCAATGGCATTATGCGTTGCGGCTATGCCTACAATCAGTTGATGGATGAAGGTGCAAAAACTATGGTATTCAGTCACGGTGATATACTGTTTGTCTTCAATTGGCATCCATCGTTAAGTATTCCTGACTATATGGTTCCTGTCCCAGACCCTGGGCGTTATAGAATTGTGCTTTCAACGGACGATGTACGTTATGGAGGACAGGGACGCAATGATATGAGTATAGTACATTTCAGTTCTTCGATAACGAACCGTGAAGGTAATGTACGGCATTATATTAAGGTTTACAACAGTTGCCGTACTGCTACAGTATATAAGAAAATGCCTGAACCGCGCCGATAATCACAACAGAAAAGGAGTCCTCATTGAAACTCCTTTTCTGTTTTACAACTGTCGCATCGGTTGTCTGATGGCGGACATTCTGTACAGTTACCGCATCCGCAGTTGCATTTTTTGCCTTTACCGGTTACCTGTCTGTAGATGCGGTAAATGATATATGCTATGGCTGCAATTCCTATTGCATATACTGTTATGACTTGTATGTTCATGACTTTAAATCAACAGCAATGCTATACGGTAAACAATAAAAGCTATTATCCATGCCACTACCGTGTTGTATACGAATGAGAATGCGGCCCATTTCCAGCCTCCAGCTTCCTGTTTTATTGCAACCAGTGAGGCAAGACACGGAAAATAAAGGAGTATGAATACAAGAAATGCAAGTGCATTGGCCTTGTTGAAGTCTGGTTCTCCGGTTTGCGGGTTGGGTTCCGTGAGTTTTTGTGACAATGCATCTGTCATGGTGTCGTCACCGGAACCAGCATAAAGCACACCAAGAGTACTTACGGTCACCTCCTTGGCTACAGCCCCTGTTAGCAGTGATACGCTGGCTTTCCAGTTGAGGCCAAGTGGTTCCACAAGCGGTTCAGTAAAATGACCTATTTGCCCTATGTAGGAATGTTCCTGCTGTATTACAGGGTCATCATGACGCGGAAAGTAACTGAGAAACCATACGCATATTGATGCGACGAGTATGAGACCGCCCATTTTGCGCAGGTACATTGCGGCCTTCTCCCACATGTGCATGAGTACGCTGCGTGAGGTGGGGACACGATATGGCGGCAGTTCCATTACAAATGGGGTGTCATCTCTGCGAAACATGAAGCGTCGCAACAACTTTGCAGTAAAGACTGCCACTATAATACCTAACAGATAAAGGCAAAACAGTACCGTGCCTGCATGGTTTGGGAAGAATACTCCTGCGAGCAGTATGAATACAGGCAGCCTTGCACTGCATGACATGAAAGGGTTGATAAGTATTGTTATGATGCGGCTGCTGCGGCTTTCTATGGTGCGTGTCGCCATTATTGCAGGAACATTGCATCCGAAGCCCATGATGAGTGGAATGAATGATTTGCCGTGCAATCCAATCTTGTGCATAATCTTGTCCATTATGAAAGCTGCACGTGCCATGTATCCCGAGTCTTCCATGAGCGATATGAATAGATACAGGATGACTATTTGCGGCAGAAATACGATGACGCCGCCGACACCGCCTATTATGCCATCGACGATAAGGTCCTTGAGAGGTCCTTCGTTCATGATACGTCCAACCCATTGTCCGAGTGCGGCTACACCGCTTTCTATCCATTCCTGCGGGAACGCTCCGAGGTAGAATGTGGCGACAAACATCAGCCACATGAAAAGCAGGAATATGGGATACCCCCAAATGCGGTGTGTGACTATTGAGTCTATCGCATTTGTGGTGCGTTCCTTTTCGTGTTTGCCCGGGGTGTATGTTTCACGCAATGCTCCGGCAATGAAACCGTATTTTTCGTTGGTTATGGCTGTCTCCATGTCTTCGCCGAGTTCCCGTTCTATGCGTTCGGCTTCACGGTCGCGTATGGCAGTCCATTTGTCGTAATCGGGGCGGTTGCCAAGGAGACGTTCTATTTCCTTGTCGCGGTCGAGAAGCTTGAGGGCGAGGTATCTCGGGTGGTAATTGGCGAGCGTGCCGTCTTTGCGAATTTCTGTTACAAGTGCTGCCACACCTTTTTCTATTGAATTGCCGAGATTGATGTGTATGTGGCGTGTCAGAGTATCCTGCGAATCGTCCTCGTATAGTTGTATGACAGTGTCGAATAATTCCTCTATGCCTTTGCCTGTGCGTGAGACTGTCGGGATCATTGGCACACCTAGCAGAGTGCCCAGCAGTTTATGGTCGAGTTGTGCCCCATCCTGTTTGAGCTCGTCGTACATGTTGAGTGCTACGACCATGCGCAGGTTTATGTCTATGAGTTCAGTGGTAAGGTACAGATTGCGTTCAAGATTGGAGGCTGTTACGACATTTATTACAACGTCGGGAGTATGCTCGAACAACTGTCGGCGGACATAAACCTCTTCAGGAGTATATGCCGACAGTGCATATGTCCCAGGCAGGTCGTACAGCTCTATTTCGTAACCCTTGTAGGTCATGTGGCTTTGCTTGGCATCCACCGTTACACCGCCGTAGTTGCCAACGTGCTCATGGCTACCGGAAGCCATATTGAACAAGGAGGTCTTTCCGCAGTTAGGATTGCCTACCAATGCGACGTTTATCCTTTTTTTTGAACGGTCTATGGCACGGGTTATGATATTTTCGGCTTCAGAGGTACTGTATTGGTTGTCTTGCGATATGGCATCATTAAGAGCCTCAGCATCTGTAATTACCTCTATCATGTCGGCCTCGCTGCGCCTCAACGAGACCTCGTAGTTCATTATCTTGTATTTTATAGGGTCCTTAAGCGGAGCATTCTGGAGCACTTCCACCTTTTTGCCGCGTACGAATCCCATTTCCATTATACGCCGCCTGAACCCCCCATGACCGAGCACCTTTACAATGACAGCGCTTTGACCGGTTTTCAAATCTGAAAGACGCATGTTGTAGTTTTTATTTCTGATGTGCAAAAATGCGAAAAAATAGCCGTATGGACAATAATAATGTTTTGCGAGGAAACGGTTCGGAAATCAATATTAATTGGGATTTATTACGTGCGTTTGCATATGGAGGCGAAGTCGCAGTATGTACAAGGCTTGGTATCATCGCATTGGCTGAACGGGATAGACGGGTCGAACAATTTGCCGAGCAGTTCAGATAATTTTCCCTCGAATTCTTCCTTATATGGCTTGTAACTTATCACGCTTTCGCCTCCCTTGATGTTGACCAGTGGCGAGTAGTCTGGCGAATACATCAGACGCACATAATATAGCGATGGACATACATCGTTGCCTTCTATGTCGCCAGATTGCTGCATGCGGTCGACTATGAGGGAATAGAGCAGTGTCTGCAGTACGGCTGGGTTGCGCTCATTGGCTTTTTCGCCGAACAGAGTTTCGACATTGGCAAATTCCATGTGCGGTGTACCTGTTTTATAGTCGACTATGCGTATTGCTCCGTTTGGCAGACGGTCCACACGGTCGGCAAGGCCGCTGAATGTTACACTGTGACGTGAATTTCCTTCGATGAATTCGAACTTTGCCGTCAGTCTGTGTTCTAGTGCTGCAATTGTAAAGTCACGCAACCTTGCATCGAACGGGAGTATGTTCCTGTTTATGTATCTGACCACTATGTCGCGTACCATGAGCAAGCTACCTTCATAGTCACTGTGTGAGACTTCGTTGTGGAAATATATCTCGTCTATGGCCATATCAACCATTTCCGCTACTGTCTGTGAACCGATAAGTTGTTTTATCTTGTCACCAGGCGAATGAATGCCTTTAAGGGGAGTGTATAGCAGTTCCATGGCCTTGTGCAGTATTGTGCCGAACATCGGCATGTCGACACCCTCGGACACCTCGTCGTCGGGCTTGATTTGCGCCACATAGCGCATGTAGAATTTGAGTGGGCAATCGAGGTATGAATTCATGGCGGTCGGCGATATGGCTTTTCCGCCTTTATCGAGAAATCTGTTAAGTCGCTCCATGACCTCGCTGTCTTTTTGTACAGTGATGGGGGGCGGAGGAATAATGCCTATGTTAAGGCCTATTTCACGATGTTCTATATTGTGTGGCGCTTCATATTCGAGCTGGTATATGTAGCGGCTCGGTTCTCCGCTGCTGTTTTCGTCTGTTTTGGAACTGTATGTCATGTCTATTTTGTCGGCACGCTGGAGCAGTCGGTAGAAGTAATAGGCATATACTCCGTCATGGTGTTGTGGCGTGGGCAGTCCGTAGCCTAGCCGGAGATTGTATGGTATGAATGATGTAGATGCTGATGGATTGCCAGGAAAGTTATCGTCATTCATAGACATTATCAAGATATTCTTGAAGTCGAGGTTTCGTGTCTCTAGGATCCCCATTACCTGTATGCCTTGCAATGGTTCTCCCTTATATGGAACACGAATCGTTTGCAGCATCCTGCGGGTAAGAGAGGTGAATATCGGAATGTCTGTTTCTATGCCGCAGTCGTCGAGCGAGTTTGACAGCCGTCGCAGTGTATCGGCTATAATGCCTGCATATTCGCGTTGCAGTCTTATATTGTCTGTGTGACTGTTGTCGTCTTTTGAACTGGATGCTCCGACTGTAATGGATGACAGAACATCTATTATCCATTCGGTTAGTTGTTTACGGTCAGTTAATTGGACAAAGAGTTTGTCTATTACTGTCCCGCATTTCAGCTCGGATTGACGTGTGTATATTTTGGAACGTATTATTATGTCGTGTATAAGGCGTTCGGCATTTGTTGCGTCAAGTTCCTGAACGAACGGATGACGCAGCAGTCCCGTAACGTCTGCATGATAGAATGCCGGTTCGTCGCCTTTTATCCTGATTTGCATTTGGAGCTTCAGCAGCCTTTCAGTGAAGCTGTATGCAAGGGTTTCGCGCAGCGGATAACCCATGGTTACGTTTATCTCACCTACGTCGGAAGGTATTGAGTATAGCAGCGGCATCAACAGCGATTCGTCGGTAAGAATTATTGCTGTCTCTTTGCCTGCTTTACCTTGTTGTGCTATGACATCGTGCAGGAATGTCGTTGCATATTTGCACTGTAGCGCACCAGATGGTACGGAAATTGTCGAAATGTTTTTGGGCTTGGTAAAGTTGTCGGTATGATTGTGAAATCCGACAGCCTGGCCGTATCGCGAAAGGTTGTCGCGTATGAAAAGTCCTGCTTCCTGTTGGTAGTCCGAAAGGTAATAGTCGTCATAATCCCAGAAAAATTGGGCGTTGCATTCGGTTTTCATATGATCGAACAATATCTTTTCACATTCAGAAAGAGCATTGAACCCGACCACGGCAACGGGCATTCCGTCGTTGACGGATACCTCGCCGCGTTTGAGCCGTTCGGCAGCCTCACGGTGCATCATTCCTGTATATGCCATGCCCATTTCGGCAAGCCTTTGACGAAACTCATGATAGATGGTTCTCAGACTGCGCCATATGGTAAGGAAATTGCGTTTTTCCTCGGAAAAGTTCTCCTCAGCACCGAACGTACTCCAAAAGCGTTGTACAACCTTTTTTTGTTCCTCGTTGAAATAACTCATGTCGTCCTCCATGGCTTTGATGTCGCTGAGGTTGGTGAAAAGCATATCGGCATCGACCATGTATTTGTCTATTTGGTCGAAGTCGTTGAGGAGGGCTTCGCCCCAGAAATAGAATGAGTCGAAACTTTCGAGATGATATTTGGAGTAAATCTTGTATAACTCCACAATGGCTCGGATGCGTTCTATGGGAGTATATCCGGACAGGTCGCGCATTATATCATCTATGGATACATAGTGCGGTTGCCATATAGGGCGTTTTATCAGGTGTCCAAGTTCGTCGAGGAAGAATATGCGCGAACGCTGGTTGGGCATAAGCAGTTTTACGGACGAAAGGTTGTCATCCCATTCGTTGTAAAGATGTTTGGCTACATTTCCGAGAAAGGTTTCCATGTGTCCGGATTTTTCAAAAATACCAAGTTAATGCTTTTTCTGCGAAATTACGGCAATTATTCATACTTTTATATGGTTGATAAGAAACGCAAAGAATGGGAAATGTAAAGATAGTTAGTGCTTCGGCAGGTTCGGGCAAAACGTATAATCTGGCATATGAATATGTGCGCAATGTGGTCTCTGACCCTTCGCTATACAAGCATATATTGGCCGTGACCTTTACCAACAAGGCCACGGAGGAAATGAAGAGACGCATATTGGCGAAAATCAATGAACTTGCCAACGGCGATGAACACGACTATGCAGTTATGTTGATTCATGACCTGCATTTGCCCATGGAAGATATAAAGGCGCGGGCGAAAGTGGTGCGTGGTTTGATATTGCATGATTACGGCAATTTTGCAGTCTTGACTATCGATAAGTTTTTCCAGCGCATAATACGTTCCTTTATCAAGGAGTTGGGTATTGACCTTAACTTTAATCTTGAATTGCCAGTGGAAACACTTTTGGGCAGTGCCACTGACCGTATGATAGATGATTTGTCTGATGATGATGAGTTGCGTGAGTGGGTTGAGGCGTTTGTTGATGACCGTATGGAGGATGGACGTAAATGGGATATACGCGGTGAATTGCTGTCGTTGGGTGGAGAATTGTTCAAGGAAGATTACAAACGTGGACGTAGCGGGCTTGGTGGCGACAAGGAGGCATTGCGCAAGATGGTGACATCTGTGTGTGCTGCTGCTGCGAAAGCCGAAAAAAATATAGCCGCTGCAGCCAGACATATAATAGACATAATGTCGGACAACGGTCTCGTGGTTTCAGATTTCAGTTATGGAGCAAAGGGCGTTGCAGGTTACATATGCAAGGTCGCGGATGGAGAAATCGTACCTTATACGAAACGCGTGTCAGATGCACTGGAGGGTGGTAAGTGGTATGCTGCAAAGTCAGCAAAGAAAGAACAGATAGAGGAGCTTACACCTGTTTTGACACAGGCGTTGTCAGAATTGGTGAAATTGTACGACGCTAGCGTCATACTCATGAATAATGCGGCATTAATAAAGGAGAATTACAGAAGTTTCGGACTTCTGGCTGACCTTCAGGCAAGGGTTGAGGCTGTATCGAAGGAGGAAAATATTGTACATATTTCGGAAATAAATGATATGCTTGGCAAACTTGTATCTGGCAACGATACTCCGTTTGTGTTTGAGAAGGCTGGAAATTATTTTTCTCATTTTATGATAGATGAGTTTCAGGATACGTCGGCCATGCAGTGGAACAACTTCCTGCCTTTGTTGCGCAACGCCACATCGCAGTCTGGCGGATCACCCGTACTTTTAGTGGGAGATGTCAAGCAGTCGATATATCGTTGGCGTGGCGGTGACTGGAGCATATTGGCACATAAGGCTGGAGAGGCATTCAATGCGGTGACGTATGGTACGCTACAGAATAATTACCGTAGCCGTCATGATTTGGTGAAGTTTATAAATGCCATTATCGGAGCGTGTGTTGCGGCGGAAGATATAAAGGTTAATGCAATGTTAGATAGTGCCATTGAACAAGGCTTCATTGGCGATGAATTGTATGGCGAACTGTATGGTATTGTTGGCAGGGCCTATGCCGATTATGAACAGTACCCTGTCGAGACCAACGTCGGAGGCTATGTTACGGTGACAAGTTACAGTGACGAACCGCCTGTGGTTCAAATGGTCGAAGAGTTGCAGGACAGGGGATATGCAGCCGGAGACATTGCGATACTGGTACGTCATAGGTCGGAAGCGTCTCATTTAGCTGCCATATTGCTTGAACGGAAGGAAACCGTTGGCAATAACGGGTATTGTTACGATGTGGTGACACAAGATGCCCTTGTGCTGGGTAAAGCGCCTGTTGTGAATTTTATTGTCGCATGCATGAAACTTGCTTGCAACAGAACGGATGCTATAAGTCGTACTATTTATAATAGAGCTCGCGGCAATCGGCTGTCGGCAGAGTTGTCGGATGACGACAATGTATTTCTCGGCAGGCTTGCTTTGATGTCACCCGAGGAGGCTTTTGAAAACATAGTGATGCATTATGCTCTTGGTAACAGCGATGAGGAAATAGCATATATGCAGGCTTTGCATGAGCAGGTATTGTCATTCTCGAAATCTAATGTGGCCGATATACCGTTGTTCGTATCATGGTGGGAGGAGAGCGGCAGTACCGCTTCAATACCGATGCCATCTGGCGGTAATGCTATAACGATAGATACGGTACATAAATCGAAAGGTTTGGGATACAGGGCTGTCATAATACCGTATTGCAGTTGGAGCCTGCTGCCAAAAACCAATAGCATTATATGGGCCGAACAAGATGGTGATGCAAGTAACGGTAAATTTCCCATAAACTATAAAAAAGTTATGGCCAATTCCCAGTTTGCATCTGGCTATTACCGTGAGTATGTGATGTCGCAGGTAGATAACATTAATCTGTTTTATGTTGCGTTAACAAGAGCCAGGGAGGAATTGCATGTCATGATGCCTATGCCGGTTAAAAGCAGTGCGGAGTGTGTCAATGGATTACTTGACTGTATTATGATGCGCAATGGTGACAATGTAAGTATCGGCAATATAGTAGGGCGTATAGAACCTTTCGGAGACGGGTTACGCATGGAATTTGGAAAACCGTCAGAACAGAATGAACGTGTCGTGTATGGAAATACGTCGTTATTGAGGTATGATACTACAGATGTGGCTGGACGCATAGCTGTAAGATTTGATGCACAGCGTTACGGTGATGAAGGTGTGGCGGATGACCGTTTGTCGCCTCGTAATTATGGTGTGTTGCTGCATAAGGTGTTCGAACAATCAGCTGACATGGACGATGTACATACCCGTATAAAGGAAATGTGTAGTGACGGTGGCTTGTCGGAGCGTGAAATGAATGCACTTGAGACTGCATTGGCACAAGCCTTGGAAAATGATACCGTGCAGGAATGGTTTGACGGTACGTGGGAAGTCGTACGCAACGAGAACGATATTCTGATACCAGGTGGTAAAAGTTATCGTCCTGATAGGGTTATGATTAAGGAAGGCATGGCGGTTGTTGTCGATTACAAGTTCGGCTTGCACAGACTGCCGATACATGCCCGTCAGGTGCAACGATACATGTCACTGCTTAGATCAATGGGTTATAGTGTATCGGGTTATGTCTGGTATGTTTCTCTTGGTGATGTTGAACCGGTAACGGATGCGGATTAGAAATTAGGGCTGCTAATCTATAGTAAAGGGAATGACCACATTCCCTTTGCTATAATGTAAGTCAGAAAAGCGATTGTTGTACGATGGGTTGGTCTGATTGCTCCATTTCAGTTTGACCGCTTGTATCAGTACTGCTGCTCTGTATGGTGTCATTGGCTATCATCTTTTCGAACTCGTTTTCCGAGATTATTTTGATACCAAGTTTGGTTGCTTTTGCCAGTTTCGCTGGGCCCATCTTGACCCCTGCAAGCAGATAATCCACATTACCGGATATGGCTGCCAGATTACGGCCTCCATGTAGTTCTATCAATGCTTTCAGTTCATCGCGGCTGTGATGTTCAAATGAACCTGATATGACGATACTTTTACCAGTCAGCGCATCGGATAACTTTTCCTTTTCGGCAGTTTCGAAATGCAGGCCGGCCTTTCGAAGTCGGGTTATGATATCGAGGTTGGCAGGGTCGGCAAAATATTCCTTAATACTGCTGGCTATTTTGTCGCCTACATCTTCGGCCTGTGCCAGTTCGCTTTCGGAGGCTGCCATTATTGCATCTATGGTCTTGAAATGCTGTGCTATGTTCTTTGCCGTTGTTTCTCCAACGAAACGTATGCCGAGTGCATATAATACGCGGGGGAAAGGTACATTGCGCGAGCGTTTGAGACTTTCCATGATATTGGAGGCCGATTTATCACCCAGACGCGGTAATGCGGCAATGATAGTCGGGTTTAAATCGTACAGGTCTGCGATGTTGTGCAGAAGTTCCTGTTCTACGAACAGGGATACTGTTTCCTCACCGAGTCCTTCGATATCCATAGCTTTGCGCGATATGAAATGTACGATGCGTCCTATTATCTGTGGCGGGCATGCAGTGCTGTTCGGGCAGTACCATGCTGCTTCACCTTCATATCGTACCAATGTGGCTCCACATTGAGGACACTTGGTTGTGAACTCAAAAGGCTTGCTGTCGGCATGCCGCATGGAGGTTTCCACGCCTGTTATTTTTGGAATGATTTCGCCGCCTTTCTCGACATATACCATATCACCGAGCCGTAGGTCTAATAATGCTATCTGATCGGCATTGTGAAGTGTCGCCCTTTTGACAGTAGTGCCTGCCAATTGTACAGGGTCGAGGTTTGCCACAGGAGTTACAGTGCCGGTTCTGCCTACCGAAAACTCTACAGAACGCATGCATGTAAGTGCACGTTCAGCCTGAAACTTGTATGCGACGGCCCAGCGCGGGGCTTTGGCTGTTGAACCAAGACTTTGTTGTATGTCGTAGTTGTTGACCTTTACTACGGCACCGTCTGTGTCATATGGCAGCTCCTTACGTAGTTTGTCGGCATTGTTTATGAAATCGGTTATCTCCTCCCATGTATGGCAGAGTTGCATGTGTTCCGATATTCTGAAGCCCCATTCGCGTGCCTTGTTGAGGTTTTCCCAATGCGATTTGTATGGTAGGTCATTGCCCAGCATGGCGTACAGGAAACAGTCGAGATGGCGAGATGCTACTGTCGCGGAATTTTGCAGCTTGAGCGTTCCGGCTGCAGCATTGCGTGGATTGGCAAAAGGTTGTTCACCGATTTCCTCTTTTTCTCTATTCAGCATGGCAAATACGGCACGTGGCATGTATATCTCTCCGCGCATTTCGAATGTTTGCGGCCAGTCGTTACCTGCCAATACGAGCGGGATGCTGCGTATTGTCCTTACATTGGACGTGACGTCATCGCCCATTGTACCGTCACCACGTGTAACGGCACGTATGAGACGTCCTTTTTCATATGTAAGAGAAATTGCCGTGCCGTCGAACTTCAGCTCGCATGTAAATTCCGTTTCGCCTGCTTCGCGTACTACTCGTTCATAAAACTCGTGAAGCTCTTCGAGAGAGTATGTGTTCGAAAGCGACATCATGGGATAGCGGTGATGTACCGCTTCGAAACGGTTTGTCAGGTCGCTTCCGACGCGCTGAGTCGGGGAATTTGGGTCGAAAAATTCGGGATGCTTCTTTTCCAGCTCTTGTAGCTTGTACATCATTTCATCGAACTCCTTGTCGCTTACGACAGGATTGTTGTCGACATAGTACAGCCTATTGTATTCGTTGAGCTTGTGGCGCAGCTCTTCTATCTGTTCCAAAGTTGTCATAATAGTACAGATATTTTGCATATGCGAAGGTAAGAATATCGTTCCAAATAGTCGCTGTAAAATACGTTAACATGAAATGTTTTTGAAAAAAGTCTATTTTGATATTCGTATTGCAATTTTTCTTATACTTGCAAAAATTTTTTCCAGACTATGCCAAATATCAAAAGCAATAAGAAACGTGTAGTTGTAAAATTTCAGAATTTGCCGGAAGAACTTCAGGATGCCGTCAAAAGACAGTATCCTATGGGATTTACCGATCATATGATACGTATCGACAAGGGGCCTGGCGACTTCTTTTATGCTGTTATGTTCGAAACCGAGGATACGTCGTATTTGGTCAAGATAGATGTTAATGTAGACGGTCAGCTTGATGACGATGACGATAAAGATTACTACAATGATGATTTGAAGGGAGCTGATGAATTGGCTGACGAACCGGATGAAACGGAAGATACGCCATCGCGCATTGAGGTAGATGATGACGATGAAGATGAAGATTGACGGATAGGTTTCTTGATATGTTGTCGGACAATTCCAACTGTTGAATCGTTAGTAATGTAGCGGAAATCAATTGTGCTTTTTCTAATTCTAAGACATATAGGCATTGGGAGTGCCATTGATAAAAATAACAAGGCAGGTGCGGAACACCTGCCTTGTTTCGTATTTTGTATGGATGATTATATTCTTTCCCAATTGAGAATATTGTGCATGTCGTAGTTTTCAGGGTCCGGAACATACTTGCGTGCAGCCTCATAATCTGCCGGAGTGATGTACGACAACATGTAATTGAGTATGTATTTGCACTCGTCTGATTCGATATCAACAGTACGCGGAAGTATCTTGCCGCTTTCAGGTTCCTGGATGTCTTTTAGGAACAGATGACCGATGTGGCCAGTTGAGTCGGTACATACCATGCAGCCGGTCTTGCCTTCGGCAAACAGTTTGTACACACCTGCACCGAGTGTGGAACAGTATGCCAAATCGTAGGCAATCGGGGTCTGGCATCTCATTTCGTAGCCAAGCTCGACAGGACGCGGTCTTACCTTGAGTGGAGTATTGGCAAGCTTATTGTCTATTAGGGCAGCAAATACATGTGCTTTCGAGATTTTCCACAATTCAGGGTGTCCGTGCGCATCGTATGTGAACTCTACTCCCGCGTCGGCCATTTCCTTGGTGTCGAGTTCATGGAAGACACCTTCCGATACAATGACTGCGCCATATTCCATACCCATAAGACGGCGCTTGATTATCGCCGATATTATGAGACGGAGAATCTTATCCATGGTGATCTCGGTGCGGTTGAACATTTCCGGTATCACAATCATGGGGTAATGTGCTGCAGAACCTATACCGAATGCGAGGTGTCCGGCAGAACGTCCCATGGCAGAGACTAAAAACCAGTTGTTGCTGGCATATGCATCTGCATAGATAGTACGGGCTATTACGGCACCTTTGTCCTTGGCAGATTCGTAACCAAATGTAGGCATTCCTTCGGGAAGAGGAAGGTCATTGTCAATAGTCTTCGGTACGTGTATGTTGGCAATCGGATAGTTGCGGTCGCCGAGGAACTTTGCTACACGGTTGGCTGTTGATGCAGTGTCGTCACCGCCTATTGTTACCAATAACTTGATATTGTTCGTGGTGAAGAAGTCAATATTGAATTTTTCTGCGAAGTCTGTGTCGCTTGGTCTATAGCGGCTCATGTGCAAGTAGGAACCACCGCGAGCGTATATTTCGTCAGCAATGCGGAAGTCGAGGTCTATCATCTCCTGTTCTTTTGAGAAGATGCCTTTATAGCCGTTGTGCAATCCTATGACACGGAAACCGTGTGCCAGAAATATCTTGGTTACGCTGGCAATAACGGTATTTATGCCTGGAGCGGGACCACCACCTGCGAGTATGGCTATTGCATTTTTCATTGTTAATGGTTTTGTGCTTTTGGTTAGTTTAAGGGAAATATGAAATTCCGTCCTGCACTATTACTGCAGGACGGAATGATTTTAGAGTTTCGACAGAAATTTGGTATGGTCTACGATATAGCGGACATGTGTGCCTTCTCCTATTGTACATACACCGTCAGATGCTGAAACCTTGAATGTCAGTTTGCGACCGTCGATTTCGATTAGTTCGGCTTCGGCAGTTATGTGTTGTCCAATGCCCGAGGGTTTGATGTGCGATGTGTCGATTTTTGCACCTACGGTGGTACAGCCTTCCGGCAGGAATGGAGCGACCGCATTCATGGCAGCATTCTCCATGAGGGCTACCATTGCCGGAGTGGCAAATACCTCCATTTCGCCGGACCCGAGCATGATGGCGGTGTTGGAAGTATTGACCTCCGTGTGCGAAGTGTGGCGCACACCTTTCTTGAGCATGATACTATTTGTCATTTTTTATCTTTTCAGCTATGGCTTCAGCCATCGGGTTGAATTTTGAGAGATTTTCAGGGGTAGCCCTGCCGGCAACCTCTACCGGATCGCAAATCATGTTCCAGCCGCTTGCTTCGGCAAATTTCTTGAGTGCGCGGACACCACCGCCATTGAAACTGTAACTGCCGAACAGTGCGAGGTCACGGTTCTTGAGTCCGTAGTGAAGCATTGAGTTGCAGAGAAGTTCCATGAGCGGGAACATGTCGCCGTTGTATGCGCAGCTGCCGAGGATGACGTAGCGGCAGCGCCATATTTCGCTGATGAGGTATGATAAATGGGTTTTCGATACATCATATACTTTGACTCCCTTGATACCCTGTTCTGCGAGGCAGTCTGCAATGTGGTTTGCCATGTGGGCAGTGTTGTTGTACATTGATGCGTATATTATCACTGCCGAATTGTCGGCTTCTCCGCGGCTCCATTTGTCATACAGGCCGATGACTTCACCTGCCTGCCTGCTCCATACCGGACCGTGAAGCGGGCACAGTGTCTTGACGTCGAGACCCGACAGTTTGGCCAAAGCCTTCTGTACCATCATGCCGTATTTGCCTACAATATTGGAGTAGTACCTGCGCATCTCTTCTTCGTATACCTCTACATCGGTGAGAGCATCGGTGGCGGCACCGTCGGTAACTCCGAATGTACCGAATGCGTCAGCCGAGAAGAGTATCTTTTCGGTGGCTTCATAAGTCATCATGGTTTCGGGCCAGTGTACCCACGGGGTGAGGTAGAAGTGAAGCGTGTGCTTGCCGAGTTCCAGTTTGTCGCCGTCGCCTACTTCCATGAAATTGGTGGATACGTCGCCGAAATAGCCTTCCATGATTTTGCGGGTCTGCTTGTTGGCAACAAGCTTCACGGACGGATAGCGGCGGAGAATGGTCTCGATTTCGCCGGAGTGGTCAGGCTCCATATGGTTTACTATGAGATAGTCGAGGTTGCGGTCGCCGATAATGCCCTTTATACGGTCAACGTAAGCGCCTTCGCTGCCAAATTCTATAGTGTCGAGCAATGCGCATTTTTCGTCACATATAACGTAGGAGTTATAGGATACTCCATGAGGGATTGGCCAAATGTTTTCGAACAGTGCTGTCCTGCGGTCGTTGACACCTATCATGTAGATGCCTTCTGCAATACTAATGTTGGTCTGCATACGTTTATTGATTTAATGGCGTTTCTAATAAACCTATTATCTTTGCAAAGATAAGACTTTTCTATGAGACGGAAACATATATGGTTGTTGTTTGTTCTCTTCGCTGTGTCCGGATTGTGTGCTGAGACATTGGCGCAGGACGGCAATTCATATCGTTTCAGGGGAGGACACTACAACGGCTTCGAACTTATGGGGGAAGATACTGTTATTAGTGTTATGGTTAATCCGTTATATGTTTATGCTTCGGCCAAGAATCAGCGTCAGTATGAACGTCTTGTGCGTAATGTGAAGAAAGTATATCCGTATGCTATGGAGGCACGGCATTATTTTAATGTGCTTGAGACTCAACTGGACAGCATAAAGTCTCCTTTTCAGCGGGAGAAGTTTGTTGCCGACATGGAGCGTGAAATAGTAAGGAAGTATACACCCATTCTCGAAAAGATGACCTATACACAGGGGAAGATACTTATCAAGTTGATAGACAGGGAAACAAAGCGCACACCGTATCAATTGCTGCGTGATTTCCGTGGCAGGCTGACGGCTGGTTTCTATAATGCGATAGCGAAGATTTTCAGTGCCGATCTTAAACAGCATTATGACCCTTCGAAAGGAGGAGAGGATGCCCAGATAGAGCAGATTGTGACTCTCATAGAGGCTGGATTATTGTAATGTGCAGACTTATGTCGATTGTGTATTCGGTTCACAATGTATAAATTTGTTGCGCTAATTACAGTATATGCAGGAAGTAAGGGCTAAAAAGGCGTTGGGACAGCATTTTCTGACAGATGCCAATATCGCGCGCAGAATATCGGAAGCATTATCAGGCGGTGGCGATGTACTGGAGGTTGGATGCGGCACAGGCATGCTAACACAGTTTCTGTTACAGAGAGAGGATATTACTGTTTATGGAGCAGAGGTTGATGGAGAGAGCATAGAATATCTGAACCGTCATTTCCCGGAGTTTTTATCACGTCTTTATAATGAGGATTTCCTGCGCATGCCGTTGGCGAAAATGTTCCCGAACGGCTTGAAAGTAATAGGTAATTTTCCTTACAACATTTCATCACAGATATTTTTTAAGATATTGGAAAATAGGGATCTTATACCGGAATGTGTCGGTATGGTCCAGAAGGAAGTGGCTGTGCGTTTGGCAGAACCTCCTGGCAGCAGGGAATATGGTATATTGAGTGTTCTGTTGCAGGCGTGGTATAATGTCGAATATTTGTTTACCGTTCATGAGAATGTATTCAATCCTCCGCCCAAGGTAAAGAGTGCTGTTATAAGGTTGCGCAGAAACTCTACCGAATGCTTGGGTTGTGACGAGGAATTGTTTGTTAAGGTAGTCAAGGCAGCTTTTTCGCAGCGGCGCAAGATGTTGAAAAACCCGTTACGCGGAGTGTTCGGTGATTTCGGCGGGGCAGAACATCATGCTTTTCAGCGTAGGGCCGAGACGTTGTCTGTGGAAGAATTCGTAGAACTGACAAATTGGGTGACAGAACACAGATAAAGGAAATGTATTACAATAAAAAAGGACATGTCCAAGACATGTCCTTTTTTATTATCGCTTGTCGGTAGATTATTCACCGAATAGCTCTGCAAGTTTGGTTTCGACATCGGTGCCGCGGAGATCTTTTGCCACTATAGTACCATCGGGACCAATAAGGAAGTTGGCCGGTATGCTTTCAATGGCATATGTTTGGTTTATGGATTGTATCAGTTCTTCGTTTTCGAGAGCGGATACGTTAAACCATGTCATTCGGTTGTCTTCCATTGCCCTTTTCCAATCGGCTTCTTTTTGATCGAGAGATACGCCGTAAATTTCGAAGCCCTTGTCATTATAGTTTTCGTAAGCCTTTACGAGGTAGGGAAGTTCCATCATACATGGAGTACACCATGATGCCCAGAAATCAAGCAGTACATATTTGCCTTCGCCTACAACACTGGAGAGTGTTATGGTGTTGCCATCCGCATCGGGGAGGCTTATGTCAGTATACTGCTTGCCTACTTCAGTCTTGGATTTTATCTCGGCATGCTTGCGTATTTCTTGCGCAAGTTCAGAGGCCTGTACTTCGGGCGAGAATTTGTCGAGCTGTGCAATTACTGTATCGGTATCCCATTCGTTGAGTATGCCTGTCAATAGATAAAGACCGAAGTAGTTGTCGAGGTTTTCGTCCATGAGAACCTGTATGCGGTCTTTGAGTTCTTCCGCAATAGTCTGACGTTCCTCATCGGAGCCGGCATTGAAGAAACGTTCCCAGTATGCCATCTGCTCTTCGTTGAATGCGGTGTTTTTGTCGTTGCAGATAGTGCCCGTTGCGTCGAAACCGTTTTCCATGTCACCTGAGATTGTAATAGTCCCAGGTTCTATGAACAGCATTGCAATAGGCATTCCGTTGTTGCTGATGAAACCTACTGAAGTTTTGTCTGCCTTGCCGGACATAGTGAACTTGCCGTTGGTAACGGTAGCTTCATGGATGGTGTCGCTTTTTTCGTTGATGAGGATTACGCTTCCGGTCAGACCGGAGACATCACCATTGATGGTGTACTTTTTACCGCAGCCTATCAGCATTGCAGCTATGGCTGCGAGAATTAAAAGTTTTTTCATGTTGGTAATAATGATTATGGTTTATTTTTTTTGCTCCTTTTTATTTGAATTTCACGTTCGGGATTGCGTGCCACAAACTCTTCCCAACTGTTCAATGCTCTTTGTGTGCGGCATGTTGGCTTGTTGCCTGCCGCATTCGATGCGTTGACAGGTGACGTACTTATGAACCAATGGCATAAAGCTACTGCCAAACCATCGGTGGCATCCAGTCGTTTCGGATTGTAGCTTATTCCTAACATGCTTTTGAGCATGGCTGCAATTTGTTCTTTGGCTGCTCCTCCCTGTCCTGTGATGGCTTGTTTTATTCTGCGCGGTGCATATTCGAATACGGGCAGGTCTTTATGTAATGCAGCTGCCATTGCAACTCCTTGTGCCCTTCCTAATTTAAGCATGCTTTGGATATTTTCGCCGTAAAACGGTGCTTCCAATGCCACTTCGTCAGGCTGATATTCGTCTATCAGTCCGGATACTCGTTCAAATATGTGGTGCAGTTTTGCATAGGCATCAGGCAACTTGGTCAAATCAATGTCTCCTATGGCCGCACACGACAATCGGTTTCCGTCAACATCAAGCATTCCATATCCCATGCGGTTGGTGCCGGGATCGATGCCCATGATGCGTATGTTTTTTGTGTGAGCCATGTCTGACGCTGTTATTATTCCTTTTTGCCTGTAAGTTCGGCCATCTGCTTTTCCAAACGGTAAACCGTTTTGCTGAGTTCAGGCAGATTGCGGAACACCGCATTGGCACGGTGATACCTTGATATCGGAAGGGCAGGATAGCCAAAATATACTGTACCGTCAGGTATGTTGTTGGAAATACCTGATTTGGAACCTATCTGTACATTGTCTCCGATGGTGAGATGTCCTGCGATGCCTACCTGTCCGCCGAGCATGCAGTGACGTCCCACCTTGCTAGTGCCTGCCACTCCTACCTGCGATGCACTGACGGTATTCTCGCCGATTACCACATTATGACCTATCTGTATGAGGTTGTCCAGTTTGACGCCGCGGTGTATTATGGTAGATCCCATCGTAGCACGGTCGATACATGTGTTTGCTCCAATTTCGACATCATCTTCTATAACCACATTGCCGATTTGTGGTATCTTGGAATAGCTGCCGTCTTCCTGTGGTGCGAAACCGAAACCGTCAGCACCTATGACTGCACCGGCATGTATGATGACATTACGCCCGATGCGGCAGTCCTCATAGACCTTTACGCCGGCATACAGAATTGTGTTGTCACCGACGGTAACTCCTGCGCCTATATATGCATTTGGATATATGCACACGTTATCGCCTATTGTGGCGCCTGTCTCGATAACGGCAAAGGCTCCGATGTAACAGTTGCAGCCGACATTGGCATCGGGTGCAATGTCGGCCTTGTCGCTTATGCCTGTGCGGCGTGGCTTGTGGGCTGCATACAGTTCGAGCAATTTTGCAAACGAACCATAGGCATCTTCTACCTTAATCATGGTCGCCTTGACTTCTTGCTGTGGCTTGAAATCATTGTTGACTATCACTATAGATGATTGTGTATCGTATATGTAGTGTTCATATTTCGGATTGGCCAAGAAGGATAATGCTCCGGGATGTCCCTCTTCAATTTTGGCGAATGTGGATACTGTCGTCTGCGTATTGCCGACGATTTCACCGCCGAGGTATGCGGCTATCATTTCAGCTGAAAATTCCATAATCCTTTTTCTAAAGATAATTGTTGATGTCTATCTTGTCCGGCATCAGTTGTGTAGGATCGCCGCCGAACGCGAGCAGTTCGCGTATCATGCTGGATGATACAGCGACATATTTCGGTGGGGTGAATAACAGCACCGTGGTAATTTCGGGAAACAACATCTGATTGACAACCATCATGTTCCGTTCATATTCATAGTCGACAGTATTGCGCATGCCACGCAATAGAAACTGTGCGCCTATTTTGCGGCAGAATTCACCGGTCAGTTCTGAATATACGGATACATCTACACGGTCGTTGTCGTTGTATAGGTCTTCGATTAGCCTGCGACGGTTCTCAACAGTCAACAGACCGTTTTTCTCGGAATTGGAGCCTATACCGACCACTATCTTGTCGAATATCTTGAGTCCGTCCTCGACTATTGCCTGGTGGCCCAGCGTGAACGGGTCGAATGACCCCGGAAAAAGTGCTGTTCTCATTGTTTACATCAGTTTGTCGAGCAGTGCGCGCATGCTTGCACGGCCGGCTATGAGCGCAGGTATCTCTTCAATGTTTATGCGTGTCTGTGCCATTGTGTCACGGTCGCGTACAGTTACCGTGTTGTCCTCAAGTGTCTGGTGGTCAACGGTAACACAGAACGGAGTGCCGATAGCATCTTGACGGCGGTAACGTTTGCCGATGCTGTCCTTTTCGTCGTACTGTATATTGTAGTCGAATTTAAGCATGTCCTTGATGCGGTGAGCGATTTCGGGCAAACCGTCTTTCTTGACCAATGGCAGTATTGCAGCCTTAACAGGGGCCAGCGGAGCCGGTATTGCAAGTACGGTACGTTCTTCACCATTTTCGAGTTTTTCTTCCTTATAACCGGCCGATAGTACCTGAAGCACCATGCGGTCAACACCGATTGATGTTTCGATTACGTAAGGAATGTAGCTTTCATTGGTTTCGGGATCGAAATAGCGTATTTTCTTGCCTGAAAATTCTTCGTGACGGGCAAGGTCGAAATTTGTACGGGAGTGTATGCCCTCAACTTCTTTGAAACCGAACGGGAAGCGGAATTCGATGTCGGTCGCTGCATTCGCATAGTGTGCAAGCTTCTCGTGGTCGTGGAAATGATAATTGTCATTGCCGAAACCGAGTGCGCAATGCCAACGCATACGCGCCTCTTTCCATTTGGCAAACCATGCAAGTTCCTCACCCGGGCGTACGAAAAACTGCATCTCCATCTGTTCGAACTCCCTCATGCGGAATATGAACTGACGGGCAACAATTTCATTGCGGAATGCCTTGCCAATCTGTGCTATACCGAACGGAAGTTTCATACGCCCGGTTTTTTGTACGTTCAGAAAGTTTACGAAGATGCCTTGGGCTGTTTCCGGACGGAGATATATTGTGTTGGCACCGTCGGCCACAGAACCTACTTTAGTGTCGAACATCAGGTTGAACTGACGTACTTCAGTCCAGTTGCGTGTACCGGAAATAGGGCAGACTATTTCTGCATCGAGTATTATCTGGCGGAGCTCTTCGAGGTTGTTGTCGTTGAGAGCGGCTACCATACGGTTGTGGATTTCATCACGGCGTGCTGCAGTCTCAAGAATACGCGGATTTGTGCTGCGGAACTGTGCTTCATCGAAGTTTTCCTTGAAACGCTTGCGTCCTTTTTCAACTTCTTTCTCAATCTTCTCGTCCTGTTTGGCAAGCCAATCTTCTATGAGAACATCGGCACGATAACGTTTTTTTGAGTCTTTGTTGTCTATGAGGGGGTCGTTGAATGCTCCTATGTGTCCGGATGCCTCCCATACGCGTGGGTGCATAAAAATTGCAGCATCTATACCGACAATGTTGTCGTTGAGTTTGGTCATGGCATCCCACCAGTAGCGTTTGATGTTGTTTTTTAACTCGACACCCATTTGGCCGTAATCGTAAACGGCACTGAGACCGTCATATATTTCGCTCGACGGAAATATGAATCCATATTCCTTGGAGTGTGCAACAAGTTTCTTGAAAAGTTCTTCCTGTGTCATAGCCTGTTCCGTACTTTTATTTAAGTTCGTACATTTTAAAATATGTCAAAAGTACTACATTAGCTTCAGATGCCGAAATAAACATAGGAAAAATATCCGTTGATACATTTTTTTGTATGCAGATATCATTGTATGGAGGTTAAGTGGCTGCAAACATGTGAAAGATGCAACAGTGTTTCTTAATCCAGCGGAAACGCGTATCTTTGTAAATTGATATGGGTAGGATAATGGCGATAGATTACGGCACGAAACGTACGGGTATTGCAGTTAGCGATCCTGCACGCATCATTGCCGGAGGTTTGGATACTATACCGACGTCGGGGCTGATGACTTGGATTGACAAGTATATGGCTGCCGAAGAGGTGGATATTATAGTTGTCGGACGTCCTGTTCAGTCAGACGGTTCACCAAGCGATACATTTGCCGCAGCACAGGCATTGGCCGACAAACTGGTGCATAATTTTCCGAAAGTCAGTGTCGTGATGTTCGATGAGAGGTTTACGTCAGTACTTGCCCATCGAGCTATGCTCGACGGAGGCATGAAGCGTATGCAGCGTCGTGACAAGGCTGCGGTAGACCGTATCAGCGCCACCATATTGCTTCAGGGCTTTATGGAAAGCCGCATGTATGAAGAGATGAAAAACAATAAATAGACAACATAGCAATGATATATCCTATTTATATATACGGTTCTTCCGTATTGCGCAATGAATGTGTTGAAGTTGGCCGTGAGTATCCGGAACTAAACAAACTTGTATCGGACATGTTCGATACCATGTATGCTTCGGAGGGAGTGGGGCTTGCTGCGCCCCAGATAGGCAAATCGCTTAGGATGTTTGTGGTAGATGCTTCACCGTTCGGCCAGTATGACCCTACGGCCGTCAATTACAAACGGGTTTTCATTAATCCTGAAATCATAGATGAGTCGGACGAAGAAGTGCTGATGAATGAAGGCTGCCTGTCATTGCCCGGGTTGCATGAAGATGTTTATCGTCCTGAAAAGATAAAGATACGTTATTACGATGAACATTTCGCATTGCATGAAGAGGAGCTTGAAGGATGGCCTGCCCGTGCCGTGCAGCACGAATATGATCATATTGACGGTATAGTATTTACCGACAGGTTGGCTCCGTTGCGTAAGACATTGATAAGAAGCAAGCTGAATAATATGGCGAAAGGCAAGTATGAGGCTGCCTATCGTACCAAGCAGACTAAGAAATAATTGCCTGCAATTTGTGGGCGGCGGCGCAAGTTGAATTGCGCCGCCTTTCTTTTTCGTGCGGGAAGGCTGTGCTGTAATTGCTAATGATATTGCAGTCGGCGACCGTTTATTTGTAATAAATCGGAACAATATCTGGCCATAGTGCGATAAATTTTTTGCAAAAATCCTTGCGACAGTGAAATATTGGCTATATTTGTGGTGACAGCTCGACCGCGGTTGCGGCCGGGCTGTAATAGCGCATAGCAACCTAAAAACAAGATAAACCATATAATCTTTTAAGAGAAATGGACATTCGTTCTAACACCATGCAGGCCCTTCTCGGTAAGCCTGCAGCAGAGTTCACCCTCGCCGATATCACCGGGTTCATGAAGGAAAACGGTATCGGAATGGTAAATTTCATGTATCCTGCTGCTGACGGCAGGCTCAAAACGTTGAATTTCGTAATTACCAACGAACAGTACCTCCACTCGATACTTACTTCGGGTGAGCGTGTTGACGGTTCGAGCCTTTTCCCCTTCATCGAGGCAGGCAGCAGCGACCTTTATGTTATTCCGCGTCTGCGCACGGCGTTTATCGACCCGTTTGCAGAATTGCCCACAATGAGTTTCCTGTGCGCATTCTTCGATAAGGATGGCAACCGTTTGGAAAGTTCACCGGAGTACACTCTCGTTAAGGCAAAGAAAGCATTTACCGAAGCTACAGGTATGACCTATGAGGCTATGGGTGAGTTGGAATACTACGTTTCTGCTCCGGAAGACGAACAGACTGCGATGTATCCTGCTGTTGACCAGAAGGGGTATCACGAGTCTGCTCCGTTTGCTAAGTTCAACAGCTTCCGTACCCAGTGCATGTATTACATTGCACTTGCAGGTGGTAAGATCAAATACGGTCATTCCGAGGTAGGTAACTTTAAACTCAATGGACGCATTTACGAGCAGAATGAAATTGAGTTTCTTCCGACCGATGTAGAGGAAGCAGCTGACAACCTCATGATTGCAAAGTGGATTATCCGCAATCTCGCTTACGAATATGGTTTGGATACCAGCTTCGCTCCCAAGATTACCGAAGGCAAGGCCGGTTCGGGTCTTCACATTCATATGCGTATCATGAAGGACGGTAAGAATATGATGCTCGACGGTAACGGCAACCTTTCCGATATTGCACGTCGTGCAATTGCTGGTATGATGGTACTTGCTCCGTCGATTACTGCATTCGGTAATGCAAACCCCACATCCTATTTCCGCTTAGTTCCTCATCAGGAGGCTCCGACTAACATCTGCTGGGGTGACCGCAACCGTTCCGTACTCGTACGTGTGCCGCTGGGTTGGACAGCCAAGCGTGACATGTTCTCACAGGCCAATCCGAACGATAAGGAAATGCATATCGATGCTTCCAACAAGCAGACGGTTGAGATACGTTCAGCTGACTGCTCGGCAGATATTTACCAGCTCTTGTCCGCACTTTGCGTTGCATGCCGTTACGGTCTCGAACTGCCAGACGGTCTTGATATCGCAGCCAAAACTTACGTTGACGTAAATATCCACAAGGAAGAGAACAAGGACCGTGTAGCTTCCCTCGAGCAGCTGCCTGATTCCTGCGTTGCTTCCGCAGAACAGCTGGTACGTCAGCGTGCGGCTTACGAAGACAAGGGTATCTTCAGCCCGGCAATGATTGACAGCATCATCGCAAGGTTGCGTGCTTATAACGACACCAATATCCGTGAGGAAGTTAAGAAACGTCCGGAACTGATGTCTGAAATGGTACGTAAGTATTTCTACTGCGGTTGATGTGCTGCAACTTGATAATGTAAACGGATGGAATGTCATTCCATCCGTTTTTTCTTTTTGGCTTTCAATGTATCTGTACTATGCAGACCAAACGGATATGACAATGATAGTTGATGCAATTATGTAATGTTTCAAAGGAAATGATTATCTTACATCATAAACTTATGCGTATCTTGTTATGAAGATTGTCGGTATATTGTGCGGCGGATTTTTACTTGTCTTATCATTTTGTTCTGATGTTTGGGCTGATATTGACATAAATGTAGGCGAACGTATGATGCCCACGTATGGAGCAGAGGTGGTGATTGTAAAGGACATTGTATTTGATCGTTATGTGCTTGACGATACGTATTGTTATAATGGAAAGCCTCGAAGATTTCAATGGGATAGCATGCAACGTTTATTGGTCGAGTTGGAGGCCTTGCAGTCAAGAGACATCTGCTGGGTGGTACTGCAGAATTACAGGAACAAAAGGGGGGTAGCACCTGATGCGAAAGGTGTCAGATTTTCATCAGACGAGGTATTGACAGACCGTTATGGGGTAGGGCGCAAACATGCCATACCGTTGTATTGCAGCAATGACCTTGAGGTCCCGGATCGTTATGCACGCGACGGCTCGTTGTGTGAATATCTTGCAGACAGTGCCGAGTATATTAAAGTCTATTCACATTTTTATGGTGGCGAATGGTTTGTGCCCAAATATTATGTAATGCCATTGCCAGTAGAGATTGTCTCGAAGGTGATATTTGTTGACCGTACGAACCAGAATATTACCACACTGGAGCGCGGTAACGATAGTGTATGGTATGTACGCAGTATGAACCCTGCGACTACAGGTCGCGATAATCCACCTTATCAGGAGCCTACTCCGTTGGGAGTATATGTGGTGCAGGAAGTGAAGACGAAAATGTATTATCTGCATGACGGCACATCTTCGGTAGCCGGATTTGCTCCGTGGGCTAGCCGCTTTACGGGAGGGGCATATATACATGGAGTACCATTGAATACGGTCGAAGCATGTGAAGATGATTATGTTGATTTCAGTCCGACACTTGGAACAGTTCCGCGTTCGCACATGTGCGTGCGTACAGCTACTTCACATGCCAGATATATCTATGATTGGGCCGTTCCGCTTGAGACCATAGTTGTCATTATTGAGTAGTAGTCACAGGGTGTCAATCATGATATATGATGGCGCGTACGGCGTGTATGGTTTTGTCGTTGCGGTTGTTGAATTTGACATGCGGAACATGTGATGTATGTTGACGATGCACGATAAGTACATCACCGGCTTCGATGTCGGTCGAATTGCCGTCGGGTAACGAAACAGCCATATTGCCGTCGAGAAAATAGAATACTTCGCTGACCATTTGCCAGCCATGAATTACAGGCATTAATTCTATTTTGCGTGTCGATAAAGAAGGTGCCTCGACAATCTGTACACGTCCTTCGCCAGATGTCGTCATAAGGTTGAAGTCCGTAACACGTCCGCGACTTATTGTCTTCCAGTCGCCGCTGAAATTGTCCTGTGCAAAACGTTCGAGAGTCGTTTCGTAGTGACCTTCGTGTTTGAGCCATAATGTGCCGTCTAATATCATCAGACAACGTGTTACACCTGGAAGTGAAGTAAATTCCGATGTCTCTGCCTTAACACGTGCGGAACTGACTCTCCATATGAAATTACGCTTTGCGTAGATTGCACTCTCAGGCCAAATAGCCAGTTGTGTAGTTGTGCCGCCACTCCATTCCGAGGTAGCCAGGTCGTGTTTGCGTACTATCTTGAAAACATCCATTTCAGAATATAATTAAATAGCCTTGAAACAACATCTGTCATGTGTTTCAAGGCTTGTTGTGTCGGGGTAGCGGGATTCGAACCCACGACCCCCTGCTCCCAAAGCAGGTGCGCTAACCGGACTGCGCTACACCCCGATGCTGTTTTATTAGCGACGCAAAGATATGTTATTTTCTGAAATTTACAAACAGTAAGTCTGTCATGATTATTTTTTGTGGGCTGCAATTGCAAGCAGAATGCCTAATATGACGCCGAGTAACGCCGCACACAGGACGCGGGCATCTCCAGGAAGGATAAAGGTAACGGTATGCGCCGGATACCAGAATAGCGGTATGGTCTTTTTGAATACAAATCCCCACTGGCGTTGCCAGTCGATGCGCGAGAGAATGTCACCCATGTGGAGCGGCGAGAAAAAACCTCGGAGAGTGCCGCCTGTAGCAATGATGTGTGTGTCGGTAACCTTGTGCAATGTCATGAACACAGGGGCAAATATTGTGTTCATTGCTACAGATACACAAAAGGCGACTAACACTTTGTTCCATGAAAGGGATGTTGAAGCCATGGCAGCCGGAGCACTGTCCATGCCGAGCGAGGCAAGCAGTGTCGGGACACCAGATGCAAATATTGTCATGGCCATGCTTATGCCCATACCGAGAATACCCCATACAAGGGCGCGCGGCATGATGCCGAAGCCGGGCATATTGTAACGGCCGTGCGTGATGCGTAGTCCTATGCATTCGCCGAAGGTGGATAGTATGGCGAATTTCAGAAAACTCATTATCATGCCGTGTTCGGCATTGAATGTCTTGTAGAAGGAGTAAACGCCGGGAAATATGAAAAATGGTGCCAGCAGGGCTATCGTGCAGATAATGACTATTATGTCAGTGCGCTTCATTGGTCCGATATGTTTGTCAGTTTGGTGGCAAAATGCGGGCAGCATGGAGTGCTGTTTTGCAGTGCGATAGCAAAGTTATCAAAATATGCTGTAGTACAAAACAGCAGCGGTCGGAATTTCCGACCGCTGCTTCACTGCTAGAATAAATTTCCGAAGATATATCCTGATATTGTCGCCATTGCTATTACCAGAGCCACATATACGATTGTCTTTTTGGTGCCTAGTACACCGCGTATGACAAGCATGTTGGGAAGTGACAGCGACGGTCCGGCCAGCAACAGGGCAAGGGCAGGGCCTTTGCCCATTCCGGACGCAAGCAGTCCCTGTATTATGGGAACTTCGGTGAGCGTAGCGAAATACATGAATGCTCCAGTAAAGCTGGAGAAAAAGTTTGCCAGCAGCGAATTGCCGCCCACAGCCCATTCGATCCAACTGTTTGAGATGATGCCTGCTATGGCAGTATCTCCGTGTGTGGAACCAAGCAGGAAACCTGCCGTTACAACGCCTATACCGAGAAGTGGTACAATCTGCTTGGCAAATCCCCAAGAGGCCAGTAGCCATTCGCGGTTTTCGGGGTCACGCTTGTCGTAAAGCAGTATCAACGACAGCGAGGCTATAGCGACCAGCATGGGGATAAGCGGCACAAACTGTGTTTTGGTGATGAATGTCGCAGACAAGAATGCCGACAGTAATGTTGCGGCAGCTCCGGCAAGGACACATGAAGCACGCAAATGCAGTATTTTAATCAATGACCAGCAGAGTATCAGTGCGAAGACGCCAGTAATGTACCATTTGTTCGCAAATATGGCGTGCCACAGACCTTTGTCGGATGCTGCGGGGGCACCCCAGTTTGCAAATACGAGTATCAGTACGAGGGTGAAGAAATGAACGGCAGTCTGCCATGCAGGGCGTTTCTCGGGTGGTGTCATGATGTTCATCTGCTCTGCTTTTTTTGCCTTTTCCTCTTTGCGGAAGATAAATGACATTAGCAGTCCAATGATTACAGAGAACGCCACGGCACCAATCATGCGGGCAACTCCCATTTCTACTCCCAGAATACGGATGGTGAGTATAATGGAGAGTACGCTGATGGCAGGTCCCGAATAGAGAAATGCCACGGCAGGTCCGAGACCGGCTCCTCGCTTGTAAATACTTGTAAATAGCGGAAGTATGGTACAGGAACATACGGCGAGGATACTTCCCGATATGGCGGCTACAGTGTATGAAAGCCACTTCTTGGCATTAGCTCCGAAGTACTTGATGACCGAACCCTGACTGACGAAAACGGCAATCATTCCGGCTATGAAAAATGCAGGCAGAAGACATAGTATGACATGTTCCTGTGCGTACCACTGTACAAGGTCGAGAGTGGCGTCTATGGCTGTCATGAAGCGTTCGCTGCCGAGCGGCATGAAGAATGCGGCAGCAAAAACGACTATAATCCAAAACAGGATTTTCAATTCTCGTTTTGTATCCATGTTTCGATGTGTTGGCTGTTTATAGTCCTAACAGGCTCTTAATTTCCTTTTCGGTGGGAACATATCCCTTGAGTTTTACCTCGCCGTCGATAACTATGGCCGGAGTTGTCATGATGTTGTAGCTGAGCAATTCCATGATGTCCTCGACCTTGGTGAGGGTAGCGTCAATGTTGTTTTCCCTTATGACTTTTTCGATTGTCTGATAGGTAGTGTTGCACTTTGCGCAACCTGCGCCCAATACTTTGATATCCATAATGTTGTATTGTTTAAATGTTTATAATAATATCATTACGCAGTAGTATATGCCTATTGCCGTGAATAGTATTCCTACAATGAGGCTGAGCCATTTCTGGATTGTCTGCATTTTGCCGTATATAGTGCCGATGCGTTGTACGCTGAAGGCAAGTACCCATGCCACTACAAGTACAGGCAGTGCTGTGGCTATGGCAAATACTGCAGGCAGCAGATAGCCTGCCGGAACTGTGGCAGACAGCGGGATTAGCATGCCGAAGTAGAAAATGCCGCTTGTCGGGCAGAATGCCATGGCAAACAACATACCAAGCAGGAAAGCTCCCCATCCGCCGCGGCGTGCAATGTTCTCTCCGCTGCCCTTGAAACCCAATGACGGCAATCTCAGTTTCTGTCCGAAAAGCATATAAAGTCCGATGAGCAGGAGTATTGGTCCGAGAAGCATTTCGCCGTATTTCCCTACGAACTTCTGTATGCCGAACAGACTGGCGCCCGTCTTGAGTACCGTTAAGAGAATTATGCTGAGAGCAGTATATGCCGTTATGCGTCCGGCAGTGTAAAGCAAGCCTCGTACAAATATCTGTTTGCGGTTTTCAAGGTCTTTGCCGATGAAGCCTATTGCTGCTATGTTGGTGGCAAGCGGACATGGTGACACGGCTGTAAGCAACCCCAAAAGCAGAGCTGTCAGTACTGGCGTGGTACTATTGTCGAGAAGTGTTTGCAGCCATTCCATAGCTTACTTTTTCTGTAAGTCCTCAATCTTCTTTGTTAGTCCTTCGCGGAAGGTCTCAGGTGCTGTACGGGCATTGGCGAAAGCATATTCGGTGAGGTTCTCGGCTGTTTCGGTAGAATCTGAGTGACTTACAAGAAACAGTGAAGACCACGTAACCTCATATTTGTCGGCTATTGCTTCGTTGACGGGGTCGGAGATGTCTATGCTGCGGAATTCAAGTTCTCCGTTTTTGACAGCGTCGGTAAAACTGTTCTCGATAACCTGTTTCGTATTCTCCTCTATGGCAATGCATGTGGCGCAGCGCTGTTTGCTGTGGAAGTAGAGCACTTCTATGGGAGCAGCACTCTTGTCGGATGTTGCGGCTTTCTTGGAACTTTTACTGCAGGCTGCCATACAGCAGCATACTGTCAGAAGTAAAATCGCTTTTTTCATGGTTCTGTAGTTTTAATTGTTTGATTTCAGTGTGTTTACTAATTCTTCGAAATAAATTGCCGAGTCGAGTTCGCCGTTCGTTACCTTGCTGCGGTAAATGACGCGGCCGTGTTTGTCGGCAGCTACCCATTGTGGCGGCATGATGACCTGATAGGTGCGTGCAAGGTCACCGTTGCGGTCCATTATGACAGGCCATGGCCAACACTCCGAACTGACTATCGGACGTACGCGTGATGCCGAACGCTGGTCGTCTACGGATACGAGTACAATAGTTATCGGCGCAGTATCGTTGTGATATTGTTCCCATACCGCTTCCAATTCGTCAATCATGGTGATGTTGTTGGGACAGCATGTTTTCCAAAAGACAAACAATACGGCGCCTTTTGCAGGTGCATAATCCGATACTGGTTTGCGTTGCCCGGTCATTTCCTGGACGGTCTGATTGGGCCAATAGCTTTGGGCAGTACATACGGAGATGCCGCCACAAAGCGCAGCAATGATGGTGATGATGTACTTTTTCATAGTGTGTTTGTTTTTCGTCGAATTACGAACAGTGTATTCAAAAAAAACGGCATTATTCGCAGCAGCCGTTTTTATCGGTACATACGCTGAAGAAGTTGTGCAGCAGGATACGTGCCACGGCCCAATTCTCGCGGTTGATGCAGTATTTTACTTTAGGAGGTTCTATGGACCCCTGTATCAGTCCTGCATCCTTAAGTTCCTTGAGATGCTGCGATACAGTGGCCTTTGCTATAGGCAACTCTTCGTGTATGTCGCCGAAAAAGCAGCAACTTTGCTTGGCCAAAAATTCGAGTATCGCTACACGGGCAGGGTGTCCCATGGCTTTGGCAAAACGTGCTATCTGTTCCTGTTCGGCGGTGTATTTCTTCTCTTCGGGCATGTGTTGTATTATTTTCTGTTCGCTAAATTACGAACAATATTTCGCTTTTACAATATCAGGTCTGTTTTTTTGCGGTTTCTTACATGTCGGTGTGTTCGAATTCGCGTTTTAGGATGCTGAATACTTCAACGTCGGTGAATTTGCCGCTTGCGAGCAGTTCGCCTTCGCGTTCGACGCCCTCGAAAACGAAACCAAGGCGTCGCGGTATATTGCTGCTTCGCGTATTGCCTACAGCACACAGTATCTGTATTCGGTTCATGCCCATGGAGTTGAAAGCCATGTGGCACAGTGCTTCTACGGCAAGAGTCATTATGCCGCGGCCCTGAAAGTCTTCACCGAGCCAGTAGCCTATTTCGGTTTTTTTGTTGTCGTGGTCTGTACCTTTAAATCCGATGATGCCTGCGAAAGTCCCTTCTGATATGATGGCGAATATATGCTCCTTTCGGTCGGTAGGAGCGTTGATGACGGATTGTATGAACGAACGCGAGTCGTTTTCGTCGCGTGTATTCTCCACAAACGGCAGCCAGCGTCCCAGGTAGTTTCGTTGCGAGTTTATAAGGTTGAACATGTCAGGAGCGTCGGCTATTTCGAGTTCCCGTAGATAAACATCTTCGGCTATATAAATGGGTTTCATGGTGTATGTGTTGTAGTGTAGATATAAATTATGCGTGTTGCTGTCAGCATTTCATATGCGCGATATGTGCGCAGATACTTTTAACTTTGTTGTGTTCAAAGATACCATTATTCCGTATTTTTTGTATCGACTATTGCGCATCAATTGCGAAAATACTATTTTAGGACGCTGAAACGTTGGAGGTACTTAAGGCTGTTGCAGCATGTATGTGTATCTTTTCGGTATGTCAAAATTTATAAATTAATTCATTTAATTATCATACTCAATGAACTTGTTACGAATTATAAAAGTGTCGGCTGTCATGGCTGTCATGCTTTTGTACACATGGCGTTTGTCGGCAGTACCTGTCTATCCAGGGCCAATCAAGGTTGTACAGCCTGATGGTACCGAACTGACAGTGTTGTCTTACGGTGACGAAAGGTTCAGCTATTCTACCACTACTGATGGATACAATTTGATAGGAGTGCGCGGTGTCATGTATTATGCCAATCAGCAGAATGGCCGATTGGTTTCCACAGGCGTTCTGGCTCATAATCCAGGCAACCGCAGTGCAGAGGAACGCCATCTGCTTCATACACTTACTTACGGCAGACCTTATGCTGCCGAGGCAACGATCCGCGCGGCAAGCATCGGGAGTGGTATAGCGTTCGGTGCATCACCCAAAAAGATTACCTCTGCTTCGAATTGCTCTGCAATATCCTCTGGCGAGGAATTTCGTTCATTGGTGATACTTGTGGAATTTGAAGACAGAAGGTTCTCAATAGAGAATCCGCAAATGGAGTTTGACCGTCTGCTCAATGAGGATGGATATTCTGACAATGGCGCGACTGGCAGTGCCCATGACTACTATTTCCAAAATTCCAACGGACAGTTCGACCCTCATTTTGATGTAGTTGGCCCGTATCTGATGGAAGGAACATCGGTATATGATTACGGTGAGGGGTCGTCAAATCCCTATAGCAGCATAGAGTTTGTGACCAAAGCATGTGATTTGGCGGAGGCCAATGGCGTGGATTTCTCACCATACATAAATGATGACGGTACGTTGCGTGATGTGTTCATTTTCTATGCAGGTTACAATAATGCTGAAGCCCCAGGTGGGTATATCCATCCGGCAAGGCTCTATATGTTGTATGGTATACCTATCGGAGAGTGGGGAGGAGGACTTCTTATGGCTGCAGCATACACATCGGAACTCAAAGGTGCGGCCGGTACTACAATGGCAGGTATAGGTACGTTCTGTCACGAATTTGGGCATATACTTGGCTGGCCTGACTTTTACGATTCCGATTACGACCAGAACGGAACCGGTTTCAGTCTTGATGTCTTTTCGCTTATGGCCTCCGGTTCATATGTTAACGAAGGACGCACTCCTCCGGCTTTGTCGGCATACGAACGTTATATGGCAGGCTGGATGGAGCTGCAGGAGTTGTCGGAGGCTGGTGAATATGAACTGAAACCTGTATACGACAACAACGGCTATGTGGTTAAAACAGCTAATGAGGGTGAGGTCTTTGTACTTGAATATAGGAATGGCACTATCAATACATGGGACAGATTTCTTGTAACTGGCAATAACGGTACCTCTTTTCCTGCCAGCGGCCCTGGTTCGGGCATGCTTGTTTATCATGTTGATAGGTCACGCAATAATGTGCATGGCCATACGGCAGAGTCGCTGTGGGACAACAATGAGGTGAATGCTTATGGTGACCATGAATGTATGCGCATTGTTATGGCTTCTTCCATTGCTCGTGAGAATGGTCGACTTGTCAATTTCGGTAAAATGTTTTTCCCCGGAACAGACAATGTAACGGAATTGACTGCTACTGCCTCGCCGTATTTTCTTGATTGGAATGACATGACGCCGGGACTTGAGTTGTATAATATTGTGGAAAACGGTACGGAGAATGTTTCTTTTGAGGTAAAAAAGATGGAAGCAGGTACGATAAGTCACTTTACGGTGACCCCTTATCAGTTCGATGTTGTGGTTTCGTTTGTAGCACCGCTAAGTGACAGCTATCGTATCGAGTGCGTGAGCGCCGATGGCGAGAAATATTCTGTAACTACTACCGACAGGACTATTGATTTTACAGGTCTGACTCCAGGTACTGAATATACGATATATGTATATGGAGCTGACGGAGGCGAGCCTATCGAGACAGCTACCGTGTCTACGGAGGCATTGGATACATCGAAGGTTCCAGCCCTGAACCTGAACTATAATTATAATGTGGGCGATACAGTAGTATTGACTTTCAGCAATGTCCAGGGCAACATTAATTCCGTTCGCTGGACTGTTAACGGCACAGAGATTAAAGATACGGTTCTTAAACTTTCTGCGGGCAACGGGTATGAGGTTATGGCAGAAATAACCACAGATACCGGTACGGAATATCTGGTGCGCTATATTAATATAAGGTAAAGGAGTATGAAGATTGTAAACTATATACTTGTATTGGCGATACTCGGCGGTGCTGTACTTCTGTCGGGTTGCAAAAAGGATAATGGCATGAATGTGACCTCTTATATGTTCGAGAAAAAAACGGTTCCCGGAATATATCAGGATGCCAAAGCGTATTATTCCTTAAAAAACGAGACAGACCAATTGTATTTCAACAGCGCGACCAATACGTTCAGAATAGTATCTGATACGGGCGACAGGTATTTTGAAGTCGTTATGGATGAACCTATAGGGAACGTCGGTAAGGTTATAAAACTGTCTGTACACAACCATGGGCTTGACAGCTCTATTCCGACATTGGAAGGTGTTGATTTTGAAATCAAGAAGAAGGAAGGCAACTTTTGCTGGCTATGGAACCAGTCGAGCGCTATAGGAATAATAGTGTTCTATGTCAAGTAGTTTATCTTTGGGCTTCGGGTTAAAGGAGCTGCGTTGCGGAATTTTTTGTCTTTATGCAACATTTTTGTCGCAGTCAACGTCTTATACAGTGAAGCAAGGCAGATAAAAAGGGATTTTTGGCTGGGTTGTTTGTAAATCAAATTATTTTTTTCTTAATTTGTTAAGTTAAAGCAATACACATGTATATGAAAAATTCTACTAATGTAAAGATTACCAGTTTCTTGTGCGCGGGAGCCTTGCTTATGGCGGGAACCGTTCAGGCACAGGAGGAGACCAAGTACGGTCGTCTGTCCGGTAGCTACGAAACAAATACCATTTGGTATTTCCCGGACGATGCAGTATATAAGGGAAGTTCCATATTCCCTGAAGACAGGATTGGTTCCAACAACTATCTCAAGTTGGATTATTCTTTGGGTAAATTCAGCGCCGGTATTCAGGGTGATATCTATATGCCTGTGCTGCAGGGATACAGTCAGGAACTGCGTGGTGCCAAGATTGTCAACAAGTATGCAAGCTGGACTGACGATAATTTCTTTGTTACCGTCGGTGACTTTTTTGACCAATATGGCAGCGGTCTTATTTTCCGTGCCTATGAAGACCGTGCGCTCGGTATAAATTCAGGTGTGGAAGGTGTTAGGGCCGGTATGAACTTCGGCGACTTTTTCTCCATTACCGCTATGATGGGCCGTCCGAGGCTCTACATGGAGTATGCTCCCACATGGTTGCGCGGTGCCAATGCGACATTGTCGCTGTCATCGCTGTTCAACATCGAATCGCAGTACCTTGCAATCGAAGGCAGCTACCTTTCGCAGTATGACGAGTTTAGGACCGACAGTTGGTTTAACGACATGGAAGGCCATAATCCGTTCAGTGCAAATATGAATGCATGGTCGGGCCGTTTGGCTTACGAGGTGGCCGGTTTTTCCAGCAAGGTGGAAATTGCCGGCAGGTCGGCCAGCCCTTATTTGGGCGAATCGGGAGGATGGGAACCCAAATCCGGCAGGGCATATTTGGTGGAACTTGGCTACAGCGGTTATGGCTGGGGTGTATCGCTTGCGGCACGCCACGTGGACTACATGACCATGAAACTGACAGAAAATACGGATACGAAATACACTAACGGCATAGGCAATGTATTGAACTACATTCCTGCGCTGACCAGGATATATACCTATTCGCTGGCCAATCTCGACCCGTATCAGGTTAAGTCTGACGGAGAAAAGGCCGCACAGCTTGATGTGTTCTACAACATTCGCCGCGGCACCAAACTCGGCGGCCGTTACGGTACGAAACTGCATGTGAATGCCGCCATAGCTTACCAGCCCGATCATATTATGTTCCATAGAGACTCGAACAAAAATAGCTTTGCATATCTCGATGCAAGTTTCGACTTCGAAAAGCAGTGGGACAAGAAGTGGAAAACCACTCTTATGTTCGCTTTCCAGAGGATGAGGGGCGAGTCCAACATGAATATCATGCTGAACAGGTATGTGGTGGCACTCGACGGTTTGTACAAGATTACTCCGAAGCAGTCATTGAGGCTCGAGTTGCAGTACCTGTATGCTCCCCTTGCAGAGGAAGCGTATGGCAGGGACAACAGGAACCAGGGCAGCTGGTGGGCTGCACAGCTCGAATACAACATTGCTCCGAGTTTCAGCTTCTTCGTGAGCGACATGTATAATTACAAGATTGAAAAGGTGCACTACTACAGCGTGGGTATGAGCTACTCCAAGTCGAGGACGAGGATAGCATTCACCTATGGCCGTAACCGTGCAGGTTATGTGTGCTCCGGTGGCGTATGCCGTCAGATGCCTGCATATACCGGTATAAACCTTTCGATTACGACATCATTCTAATTTATCAATAACATTCAGACAATGAAAATAATCAAAAAACTGAGCGCAATGCTTCTGATGGCCGGGGCTGTATTGTTTGCAGCCTGCGACCCGGGTGACGAAGGAACAGACACGCCTACCGTCGGATTGGAGTTGCAGGTAAACAAGACATCCGTAAAGCCCAATGGTTCCGACAAGGCTGTCTTTACCGCGATATTCACAAGCGAGAGCGGTATGGAGAAGGATGTTACCACTGCTGTTAAAATCACGTATAACGATGGTATCGAGTTGGAGGGTACTGAATTCACTACCGAAGAGGCAGGAGAGTACACTTTTGTCGCTACTTATACCGATGATGACGGCACGACCTATACTTCCAATGAAGTCAAGGTTTCCGTATCGGCTTTGGAATTGACTTGCGATGTGGAAAAAATCAGCCTGAACGGCATGACGACTGCAACGTTTACCGTTACATACAACGGTGAGGATGTGACAGAAGCAGCAAGGATTACGAACGTCACTTTGGGCGATACTTATATTGCCGGCAGGAATACCTTCACTTCCCCCGGATATTCGGGCGAATTTACCTTTACGGCTACGTATAACAGCATGACCTCCAATGAGGTGACTGTTACCGTAGAGCCTATGGAAATAGGCGGCCTGAGACTTATGGTTGACAAGGCTCGTGTTGCAAGTGGTGAGTCTGTTACATTTACGGTTATAGATTTGGATAACAACAATGCGGATGTTACCTCGTCGGCAACGCTGAAGACCACCGATGGTGAGAAAATATCCAATCCTTATACGGTCAGCGGCAATGTAAAGGTGGTTGCCGAAATGGTCGAGGGCGAGACTGTCGTGACATCCCCTGCTGTAAGTGTGGGTACCGGTAACTTCTGGAAGAGGGTACTCATCAGCAAGTTTACCAGCGTAGCTTGCAGCGCTTGCCCTATGGCTGCAAAGGCCATCGAAGGTGCTTCCGTCAATTTCCCTGACAGGATAATAGAAGTTGCAGTACATGCTACGTCATTCATGGGAACTAAAGACCCGATGGCTCCTGCAAACTTTACTGAGTATATGACCTATTTCTCGGCGTTGCAGTTCAATCAGCTGCCATACATGTTCTTCGATTTCGTTCCTTCGAACATGATTTTGGGCGGTACTTCTGCAAACAATGTATTGGGCTTTGTTAAGCCTTTGGCAGCAATGACACCTGAAGTGGGTATTTCCGGTGAGGCTTTTGTAACCGATGACGGTGGAGTGGAAGTCAATGTAAATGTGCAGGCAGCTGTTGCAGGCGAATACTATCTTGCAGTCCAGCTCCTCGAGAACGGCATTATACACAGCCAGTCCGGTGCCGATGGTAATTATGCCCACAACCACACGCTGCGCACAACACTTAGCGAAGGCAGCATAACCGGTGAAAGCCTCGGCAGCATGGCTGTAAATCAGCTCGTGACGAAAGAGTACACCGTTTCTTCCAACGATGTGACAGGTTATGTCCTTGACAACTGCATGGTGGTATGCTATGTTTGTGTAAAGGACAGCGAAGGCGGTTACTATGCAGCCAATGCGATAGAGATACCGATGAATGGTTGGGTTGATTGTTCGTTTGAATAACAAGGGGAATATCCGATTGTGATATGGGTTTATGCGGATTTTCGCGTAAACCCATATAGATAAATAAGGAAATCTAATATTGACAACTATGAATAAAGTAAAAGTTTTTGCTGCATGTCTGTTCGCAGCTATGGCAACGATATTCGTATCGTGCGATACAACTGAAGACGGTGGAGAGAAAAAGCCTGTGCTGACTCCTTCCGTTACTACCATTGAAGCTGATGGAGAGGCCACGGTGGCATTTACTGTAACGTATGACGGAGCCGATGTGACTGCTGAAGCCACCATTCAGAATGTGACCGAAGGTCTTGACCTCGAGGGGAATGAATTCTCCACTACCGAGGCCGGTACTTATGAGTTTACGGCAACTTACAGTGGCGCGATTTCAGATGCCGTTACTGTGGAGGCTGTATCTGTTTCGGCAGACCTCGTGCTCACCGTAACCAGCGCTTCTACTGAAGAGGGAGACGATCTTTCCACTGCCACAATCATTAATGATGGTGTTGACGCTGCCACCTTCACCGTAACTTATCAGGGTGAAGATGTGACTGCCGAAGCGATAATAACCAATATAAGCGCAAGCGAGCAGCTGAAAAAAGGTGTCAATACCTTCACCTCCTCTACATCGGGTACCTATGAATTCAGGGCCGGTTATGATGGCGAAATGTCGAATGCAGTGACCGTTTCCGTAGTGATTAAGGAACTTAATCCTGTTGTTGTTACCGCTTCCAAGCCGATTGTCGCTTCCGGTGAAACCGTTACATTTACTGTCATGAACGGTACGGAGGATGTTTCTTCCTCGGCTGAAATAGTCAATCTCGGCACTGATGGCAGCGGTAATGAAACTCTTGCCGACAACACCTTCTCTTCATCGACCGCAGGTGTTTACAAATTCGTTGCAAAAGTTACAGTAGGTGATGAAACCGTAACGTCAGATGCAATTAATGTTGCAGTAGGCGATGCGGCATTCTATAACTATGCCGTTATGCATCGTCATACCGGTACATGGTGCAATCCTTGCGGACAGCTTCACAGAACTTTGGACCAGGCATTCGAAGCCAACAATGGCCAGTTGCATCAGGAACTCCTTGAAGTCGCTGCACACAGTCGTGATGTGTTTGCAGTAGCTGACTACAATACATTATCGGCTTACCTGCCTGCCAATGGTTCGTATCCACAGACTTACTTTAATTTTGACAGGAACACTGCTATTAGCGGAGCTTTCGCTTGGGCAACAGGTCAGAAGATTGTTGACGAATACCGTGAAGGCGGTACTACAATAGGCATCGCGGCATCTTCCGTACTTGACCCTGCTTCACGTAATGCAGATATCAATGTGAGGATATTCCCGAAGGAAGCCGGCGAATATTATATTTCCGTAGTGCTTGTAGAGGATGGCTTGGTTGCAGCACAGGCCGGTATACTTGGAAACTCGAACTTTGACGGCATATTCCGTGCAATAGTTACTGATTCATTTACCGGTGACAGCCTCGGACAGTGTTCGGCAAATACCGAGACAGAATGGAATGGTTCCGTAAACCTTGGTTCATATTCCGACAACTGCCGCCTTGTTATTGCTGTTAATACCATGACCGACGGTGTATGCAAGATGATTGCTGCCACCGACTGCGATATCAACGGTGTTAAAGACTATCGTTTCATGTAGCCTTTAAAGTAAGGATTTGCTTGATAGGGATACCTCATAGAGGTATCCCTATTTTGTTATGAATTAATTTGTTTTTGAATACTTAGTTAGCTATCTTTATCCTTAGACCCAATAGTGGGGATAACCTAAAACGAGATAGTTATGGAAGATAATCTACCTAAGTTCGAGAACAGAGAGCAGTTGGTAATATCCGGTGAAACAGCAGCCAACATGCGCGCTGCCATGTCATGGGCCAAATTTATGGCCATAGTTTGTTTTGTAATGACAGGCATGATATTTGTCGCAGCAATTATATTGCTGGTTATGGGAGGGTCCTTGCAATATTATTATCCTGCATTAGGAGGCGGTGCCTTATTGGGAATATGTTATCTTGTTATAGCGGTAATATATTTCTTTCTGTCGTATTTCATGTACATGTTTGCAGTCAAGACAAAGAGAGCCATAGATAACGGTTGTATGCAGGATTTGTCGGCCGGAACAATGAACATGAAGTATTATTTCAAGATGACAGGTATCGTTACCATTGTGACTATTGCAGTTGTTGTGTTGATGATATTGTTTGCTGCCATAGGGATGGCTGCCTTTATGCAGTAGTTATAGGGTAAGTATTTATATGAAAATAGTGGGCAGCATATCAAATATGCTGCCCACTTTGTTAAAATAATAATGCGGCCGGTACCTCCAGTTGCATTATTTATTCTGATTGTTAGAACTCGTGGATTACGATACCGGAACGGAGTTTCGGTTCGAACCATGTTGTTTTCGGAGGCATGATGTTGCCGCTGTCCGCAATGTCAATGAGCTGTTTCATCGAAACAGGGTAGAGAGCGAATGCGACCTTCATTTCACCGTTGTCAACGCGACGCTGAAGCTCGCCAAGACCACGGATACCACCTACGAAGTCTATGCGTTTGTCGGTACGGAGGTCTTTGATGCCGAGTATCTTGTCGAGTACAAGGTTCGAAAGTACAGTTACATCGAGTACACCAATCGGGTCAGCATCATTGTAGGTGCCTTCCTTGGCAGTCAGGCTGTACCATTTGCCGTCAAGATACATGCCGAAGTTGTGGAGCTTGTTCGGCTTGTAAATTTCCTTGCCCATTTCCTGCACATCGAAGTCTTTTTTGAGGGCTTCTACGAACTCAGCAGGGGTCAGACCGTTCAAATCCTTTACAACACGATTGTAGTCAATGATGTTGAGCTGGTTTGCAGGGAACAGCACTGCGAGGAAATAGTTGTATTCCTCTTCGCCTGTGTGGTTGGGGTTTGCTTTCATACGCTCCTGACCTACACGTGCAGCAGCTGCAGTACGGTGGTGGCCGTCGGCTACGTAAAGTGCGGGAACACCTTCGAATATCTTGGTGATGCGGTCAATGACAGCCTTGTCGCTGATAACCCACATCTGGTGACGAACGCCGTCAGACGAGGTAAAGTCGTATTCAGCAGGCTTTTTAACCTCATTTGCAACGATTTCGTCTATCTCCTTAATGTCGGGATAAGCGAAGAATACAGGTTCCATGTTGGCACTCTGTATATTGACGTGTATCATGCGGTCTTCTTCCTTCTCGGTACGGGTCAGCTCGTGCTTCTTGATTTTCCCCTCGATGTAGTCCATGAAGTGCGATGCTACTGCCAGACCATACTGGGTTTTGCCATTCATGGTCTGAGCATAGATGTAGTAGTGCTCTTCCTGGTCCTTGACAAGCCAGCCTTTTTCCTTCCACATCTTGAAGTTTTCTACAGCCTTGTCATAAACTTTCTTTTCGTGTTCGTCTGCAATCGGATCGAAGTCAATTTCCGGCTTGATGATATGAAGCAAGGAGCGTTCTGTTGCTTCAGCCTTTGCTTCCTGCGAGTTGAGTACATCATAAGGACGCGATGCAACCTCTGCAGCATACTGTTTGGGCGGGCGAGTACCCTTGAACGGTTTTATCTTTACCATGTCTATAGTGTTTTAATAGTTGCTTGATAATAAAATACAATAAAGACCGGCGCGCTGTTTGCACAGCGTAACACCGGTCTTTATCTATGGAATGTTACCACTTATTAACCTGGAATCTGTTTTCTCCTTTGGTGAAGAAAGCTACAATCTGGTTAGCGGCAGCAAGGGCTGCATTTACGTTAGCTTCCTGAGTTTCTGCACCCATCTTCTTCGGGGTAGCGAATACCCTGTTGCCGAACTTTTCATTCAGTACAACCTGCATATCGGCTGCGATATCTGTGATGTACTTAAGATCAGTCCTTTCAGCGAGAACCTTGGCGAGACCTTCTTCGTCGATAACCTCTTTACGAGCGGTGTTGACAATGGTTGCACCTTTAGGCATTTTGCTGAGGAGGTCGAAGTTGATGGATTTCTTGGTCTGTTCCGTAGCAGGGATATGTATCGAAACATAGTCGCATTTGGAATAGAGTTCCTCAACAGAAGCTACCGGAATTACGCCGTCCTTTTCGTATACAGCGTGGTCGGTGATGAACGGGTCGTATGCATAAACTTCCATACCGAAGCCTTTGCCATAGCGAGCCACAATCTTACCTACGTTACCGTATGCGTGGATACCGAGACGTTTGCCGTGGATTTCGGAACCTGTACCGGGAGTGAATTTGTTACGGGCCATGAATATCATCATGCCTATAGCCAATTCAGCAACAGCATTGGAGTTCTGTCCTGGAGTGTTCATGACAACGATTTTGCGCGCAGTTGCAGCAGCAAGGTCAACGTTGTCATATCCAGCACCTGCGCGAACGACAATCTTAAGGTTCTTGGCAGCTTCAATAACTTCTGCAGTTACCTTATCGCTGCGGATGATGATTGCGTCAACATCCGCTACAGCCTTAAGAAGTTCACTCTTGTCAGTGTACTTTTCAAGAACTACCAATTCGTAGCCGGCTTTTTCTACTATTTCCCTAATACCGTCCGAAGCAACTTTTGCAAACGGTTTTTCGGTAGCAAGTAATACTTTCATTTCAAAATCGTTTAACGAATAGAAATAAATACTTTTTCTTTCCTCTTTGGTATTGATTGCGAAAAACGCTCTTTATTATTTGTGGAGTTTTTCGAATTCCTGCATGCAGGCAACCAAAGCATCAACGCTTTCCTGCGGGCAAGCGTTGTAGATGGATGCACGGAAACCGCCAACTGAACGGTGACCTTTGATACCTACCATGCCTTTTTCCTTGGCGAAAGCCATGAAGTCAGCTTCGAGGTTTTCGTGGCCGGGAGCCATAACAAAGCATACGTTCATTATCGATCGGTCTTCCTTAACGGCAGTACCAACAAACATGGAGTTGCGGTCGATTTCGTTGTAGAGAGTTTCAGCTTTCTTTTTGTTGCGCTTGTACATCTCTTCTACACCACCGAGTTCCTTAACCCACTTGAGGGTTTCGTGCATAACGAAGATGGAGAATACGGGCGGAGTGTTGAACATGGAGTTGTTCTTGGGCTCTTCACCGATGTGGGTGCGGTAATCAACCATCGTCTGAAGCTTGCGATCCACTTTTCCGAGGAGATCCTTGCGAACGATAACAAAAGTTACACCTGCAGGACCTACGTTCTTTTGTGCACCGCCGTAGATAAGGCCGTACTTCTTAACATCAACAGGGCGGCTCATGATATCGGACGACATATCAGCAACGAGGGTGATAGGAGAGTCGATATCTTCGTGTATTTCAGTACCGTAGATGGTGTTGTTGGTGGTGATGTGGAAGTAATCCGCATCGGTCGGGATCGTGTAACCCTTAGGAATATAGGTATAGTTCTTGTCCTCGGAAGATGCTACGATTTCCACTTCGCCGTAGAACTTTGCTTCCTTGGCAGCCTTCTTTGCCCAAACGCCGGTCTGGAGGTAAGCAGCCTTGGTTTTAAGAAGGTTGGCAGGTACTTCGAAGAACTGGGTCGATGCACCACCACCGAGGAATATGACAGCATAGTCATCCGGAATATTCAGAAGATCCCTCCACAGCTGTTCTGTTTCAGCCATGATGCGTTCCCAACCCGGGGTGCGGTGGGAGATTTCGAGGATACCTATGCCGGTGTTGTCGAAATCACGGATAGCTTCGATTGCGGATTCTATCGCCTGTTTCGGCAATACGCAGGGGCCCGCGTTGAAATTGTGCTTCTGCATGATGTAAATCTTTTAATTTGTTAGTTGTATTGAGAATTTTGACTTCAATCTGTCATTGTCTTCTCCTGCAAAGGTAACAAATACTTTCCTAATTCCGCAATTATTTCCATAATATTTACAGCGTTGCAGAAACGTTTCATAATGATGTGATTTTGCGTTATATTTGCATTTTAAAACATCTCTTGTTATGGTAAAATCTATGACCGGCTACGGTAAGGCCGAAATAGCAGTAAACAATAAAAAAATAACAGTGGAGATACGCTCGCTCAACAGCAAGCAATTGGATTTGTCCGTCAGGATGCCGTCCATGTACCGTCCGCTAGAGTATGAATTGCGCAACCGTATCGGTAAAGTGGTGCAGCGCGGTAAGGTGGATGTGTTTATTGCGGCTGAGACTGTGAATGCAGCCGTGCCTGCAAATATCAACAGGGAGCTGTTCATGTCGTATTACTCCGAACTCAAGGAGTTGGCCAAAGAGATGGATGACAAGGGCAAACATATGGATCTTGTGCTTATGATGTCAATTCTCCGCATGCCTGATGTGGTGGCGAGCGAGACAACCGAAATCTCTGAGCATGAGAAGAAGGCTTTGTTCTCGGCTGTCAATGATGCATTGGCTGCGTTTGAGGTATTCCGCGGACAGGAGGGGCATGCTCTGATTGTCGACATGCTCGGTCGCATAGGCAAAATCGAACAGTATCGCAAGGATGTCGAATCTTTCGAAAAACGCCGTGTGGAGATTATTAAGGAGCGTATCAAAGAAAACATAGCATCGCTCGGTGTTGCTGTCGACCAAAACAGACTTGAACAGGAGATGATATTTTATGTTGAGAAACTCGACATAACCGAAGAAAAAGTTCGTCTTGATAACCATTGCCGCTATTTCCGCGAGGTGGCAGGCGAGGAAGAGAATGTAGGCCGAAAACTAGGGTTCATTGCCCAGGAAATGGGACGAGAAATAAACACGCTCGGTTCGAAGGCCAACGACAGCGATATGCAGCGTTTGGTTGTCATGATGAAGGATGAACTTGAAAAAATCAAAGAGCAGGTATTGAATGTGCTGTAGCATTCCTGTTTGATACTGTGGATGAAATTACGCAAATACTATGACGCACAGAATATCCGGTAAGTTAATTATATTTTCCGCACCCTCTGGTGCCGGCAAGACGACCATAGTGCATGCACTGATGGAAAAGTTTCCGCAGTTGGCATTCTCAGTATCGGCTACGTCACGTGCTCCTCGCGGTAAGGAGGTTCACGGGCGAGACTACTATTTCCTGTCGGGTGATGAATTCCGTGCGGCATGCGAAGCCGACAGGTTCGTGGAATGGGAGGAAGTATATCCGGGAACTTGTTATGGGACTTTGAAGTCGGAACTAGAACGCATTTGGAATGCAGGTAAGGTTATACTGTTCGATGTTGATGTAAAGGGTGGCATAAGGCTAAAGTCTATTTTCGGTGACGATGCATTGTCGGTTTTCGTAATGCCGCCGTCGATAGAGGCATTACGCGAGAGACTCGTAGGGCGAGGAACGGATGCTCCGGAAACAATCGAGCGCAGGGTGGCCAAAGCCGAATATGAAATTTCATTTGCGGACAGGTTCGACTATGTTTTGGTTAATGACAACCTTGATACGGCCATAGCCGAAATCGAAAGTCTTGTAAACGATTTTTTAAAAAATTGACCGTGAAGGCGGTATTGCTTTATTTTGGATCTTTCAATCCGGTACATAAAGGACACATTGCTGTGGCGGAATGGGTGCTTGCACAGGGCGTATGCAATGAGTTGTGGTTTGTTGTGTCTCCACAGAACCCGCTGAAAACCGATGGTTCGCTTATCGGTGCAACTGACAGGTTAGCCATGGTGGAGCTTGCTATTGACGTGTCGAAATATCCGCATCGGATGAAGACGTGTGATGTGGAGTTCTCGATGCCGCGACCTTCATATACAATAGATACGCTGCGTGAACTTTCAGTGCGTTATCCTGATGTTGAATTTTCGATATTGGTTGGCAGTGATATTGTGGGGCAGATAGAATATTGGAAGGAGTGGCATACGCTTTTGAAAAACTATAAGGTGTACGTATATCCAAGACGCGGATATGAGATGCCGGATAGAGATGATAAGCGTTTTATACAGTTGTTGGGGGCTCCGTTGGAAGATTATTCCAGTACGGAGGTTAGGCAAGCATTGGAGGAGAACGGCAATAGTGACATGATTCCCGACGTTGTAAAAAAGTATATAAAAAATACAGGATTATGGAAAACTGTAATGAAATAGAAAGGCTGAGTATAGCCATATCGGGTTCGCCTGAGGATGTATCGCTGTTCATGGAGCGGGGCAAGGCTTATTTCCGTGCCCACGATTTCGGTCATGCTCTCGATGATTTCAACCAGGTGCTGCTGCGTGATGAAGCCAACATGGAGGTCAGGCAGTATGTGAAGATGATTAACGAAATTCTCGAATACCGTTACAAGGATATTTATAACCCGTGATGTACGGCAGAGAAGAAAAATAACCGTAAAAATTTGTCAGTTTCTGGAATAATGAAAAAGCTGAATGTAGCCCTGCTGGCCGGCGGAAATTCGTCGGAGAGGGAGATAGCTTTGGCAAGTACGCGCATGGTGTACGAGGCATTCGACAAAGCCAAGTACAATGTGTTTCTGGTCGATGTACACGGACGCCACTGGACCTGTGAAGGCGCAGGAGGACGTCAGGTAGAGGTCGACAAAACCGATTTTTCGATACCTGTAGGCGATGGCAAGATTGCATTCGATTATGCATTTGTCATGATACACGGTACTCCAGGCGAAGATGGCAAGTTGCAGGGTTACCTTGAAATGATGGGCATACCTTACTCGACATCTGACACCATGTCGTCTGTTACGACGTTCGACAAAACCTTGTGCAAACGTGTTGTCTCAGGAGTGGATGGTATCAATCTTGCCCGTGAAGTATTGTTGCGCAGGGGCGATGAGGTCAAGCCCGCCGAGATCGTCGCAAAACTCGGCTTGCCTGTTTTCGTGAAGCCGAATGCGAGCGGAAGCAGCTGCGGCGTGACAAAGGTCAAGGCTGAAAGTGAAATTGAAGCAGCCGTAGCGAAGGCATTTATCGAAAGCGATGCCGTATTGATAGAGGAGTTCATCGCTGGCCGTGAATTCGGCTGCGGTGTCATGATAACCGGTCATGGCGTTCAGGCTCTGCCTGTAACGGAGATTATCCCCCACAAGGAGTTCTTCGATTATGAAGCCAAATATACGGATGGTATGTCGGATGAGATTACTCCTGCCGAAATGTCGGCCGAAACATCCGCGATGATACAGCAGGCGGCCATAGCTGCAGCAGTGGCATGCCGTTGCCGTGGTATTGTCCGTGTTGATTTCCTGCTTACTACTGTCGGCGACCTTTATATGATAGAGATAAATACCGTACCTGGCATGAGTGGCGGAAGTATTGTTCCCAAACAATTGGCGGCTGCCGGACGCAGACTGAGCGATGTGATAGATGAAATTATCGATGACACTTTATGCAGGCGTTGATAGAAATAGGGGGACGTATCGTAGTAACGGATATCCTGACAGAAAAGTTTTGCTGCGATCTTCGGCAGTGTCATGGTATGTGCTGCGTGGAAGGAAATGCAGGTGCTCCGTTGGAGAAGGATGAGGTGGCTGTGCTTGAAGCGGAATATCCCAACTATGCGGATTGTATGACCGAAGCCGGACGGCAGGTGATAGAACAGCAGGGATTTTATGTTGTTGATGAAGACGGAGATTATACTACGCCTTTGATTGATGATGCCGATTGTGCCTATGCATATAGTGAAGGCGGCATCACGTTGTGCGCCATAGAAAAGGCTTACCGCGAGGGGCACACTTATTTCAAGAAGCCTATATCGTGTCATCTCTATCCCATACGTATAAGCCGTTTTGGCGATGGCAGTGAAGGGCTTAACTACCATCGTTGGAATATCTGTGCATCGGCCCGCAAATGTGGTATGGAAAAAGGGATACGTGTTTACGAAGGTTTGCGCGAACCGATTGAAAGGCGTTTCGGCAAGGAGTTTTACGATGAACTAGATGCTGCTGCAAAATATCTGGACAGTAATCCGAATGCTTTTTAGTCGATTTTGTGTTTTAACTACGGAGTGATACCTATCACTCCGTAGTTGTTTTTGATGCACCTGTCTTGCGTCGCTCATGTAGGAAGAAGCAGGCGATTACGGCTGAAGTAAGTACTTCTGAAACCGACAGTGCCAGCCAAATGCCTTTGTCACCGAACAACTGCGGCAGTATTATGAAACATGGTATGAGGAATATAAATCCGCGCAGCAATGCAAATACCGTAGCAGGCAGAACACGTTCTATACTCTGATAGTATCCTATTGTCGATAGGTTCATGACAAAGAATATAAATCCTGCCGCATAATATGGAAAGCCGGATATGGCAATGTCTGATGCCGGATTGTCTAGTCCTATGAATAAGCCTACGAGCCATTCCGGAAGCAGTATGAATGCGGCCGATACGGTAGAACCGCATATCAGGGCCGTGATGATGGATACGCGCAGTGTTTGGTTGATTCTGGTGTTGTATCCTGCTCCGAAGTTGTAGCTTATGATTGGTTGTGCCGATTGAGCTATGGCGTTGCCTATCATGAATACGAACGGGGTGTAGTAACATGCTATGCCGAATGCACCCACGCCGTCATCCCCGAGGTATTGCATGAATATATGATTACCAATGAATATCAGAACAGCAAGTGTACTTTCGCCCAACAAACCGGAAGCACCTATACGGCATTGGTAGCCTATATTGCGCAACGACAGTTGCAGGCTCTTTCGGCTGAACTTCGGACGGTAAAGCTTGAGGCGTTTGGCAAAGAAGCACAAATAACCCATAGCCATTAATCCACCAGCCGTTACGCTTATTGACGTAGCCAATGCTCCTCCCATCAATCCCCAGCCGAACGGGAAGATAAACAGCCAGTCGAGGACAACATTTAGTATTGCCGCAACGAGACTGCACGACATGGCCAGTTTAGGCGCTCCATCGAGTCGTATGATGAACAATCCAGTTGTTATCCATATCTGAAATACCCATGACGGTACGTACCACATCATGTATTCCTTTACCATTGGCAGCAGATGTTCCGATGACCCTAACATGATTGCGGTGCGTTCCAGAAATACCATCATCAGTATTGACGGTATCAATGCCACCACCGTGATGAATATAATGGCTTGTGTGACATTGAGGCGTGCGGCTTTCTCTTTGCCGCGTGCCATGTGTATGGAGGCTACTACGGAACATCCCGCACCGGCCATAAGGCCTACACCGGTGAAAAGCATCAGTATGGGTACACAGATGTTGATTGCAGCGATACCGTCGCTTCCTACGCCGTGTCCTATGAATATGCCGTCAATGGCTGTGACGGCCGACATGCCGAGCATACCCAAAAGTGTCGGAATAAAGTACCGGCGGAATAGTACAGGGATGTTTAGCCTGCCGAGGTCGATAGCGTCCCTTTCCATTGTTTCTGCTTTTTTAGCACAGGAGAACTGAAAATGCCGGATAAGTTGATGGTTTTACCCAGTCATCTTATCCGGCATATATCTTGCCCTCCGATGAGGATTACAAAACTGCTTTTTGTTATGTGCGGACAAAGTTAATACTTGTATTACTTGTATCCAAATCTATGCTGCAGTACAGTCAGAAGATGTAGTTGATGTTAAGGTAGAGGCCGTTCGTTCCGTCGCGGCGGTCGAAAGGCATACCGTATTCCACCGACAGGACGAGATTGCGGTTCATGACTATTTTTATGCCGAGACCTGCGCTCATGTGCAGGTTTTCGGGTTGTCCGCTGTATATCTTTTCACGGTCGGAGATGGGAATGGACATGTTGTTGCCGACTGCCTTCATCTCCTCCATACGGAACGGGTCAGTCGTAAGGCCAGCATCGAAAAACGGGTTAAGGGTCAAATACCACTCCTGTCCGAGAAGTCGGAACTCGAACATGCGCCAACGCAGTTCGACATTGGTCCATGCCATTCCGTCACCTACAATTCTGTTGTAAAGGATGCCTCGCAGGGATATGGTGCCACCCAAAATGTCTGAGTTAATCTGACGGAGGAAAAGGGTTGTGTAGTTCTGCTGCACATAGAACGGAGTGCTGCCTGCTACTGTGCCTTGCCAGCAAAGGCGGTAAGCCAATGTCAGGCGGTTTTGCACGAGCGGGACATAATGACGGAATGATACGGCCATTTTCATGTAATTGTAGCCACGTTGGTCTATTATGTCAGGAGAACCGTACACAATCATGTCGGCATATATGCCGTGCATAGGGTCAGGTTCGTGGTCGCGGGTGTCGTATACAAGACCGGCGCGCAATTCTATGTGGTTGCCGCCGCGACTTTCGTTCTCGTATATTATGCCGTAGCGGCGGTAAAGGTCGTACAGTGTTGTGTCGTCGCGGTATTTGCTGACCTTGATGCGTCCTGTGTCGTAATTAAAGAATGCTATTCCGGCTGCCCATCCAAGATTGCCTGTTATTTTGCCCTGAATGTCGAACATGATACGCAGCAGGTTGCGATCTATGGCATAAAAGCCATCATTTTCCTCGCGCCGATAAGGCGAGGCATAACCGTTGAAGCCATGAAATGACATCATTGTGTTGGGAAGATATGTCGCACTGGCCGTAACTCTCAATTGTGGTAACAGGTATTTGGAATCGTAGAACAGGTAGTATATACCGGAGCCTTTGGTAAAGTAACATGCTTCGGCCGTAAGTTTGTGACAGTATTCCGGATATGTGGAACCATCGCCGAACCAATACATGTCGAGTATTGCTCCGAGCTGGAAACCAAGGTCAGAATTGTAGCTCAAGGCAGGAATTGGAGTGAAACTGAACCCGTGTTTACGGTATGTGCTGTCGTCCTGCGGTTGGTTGGAGTGTAAATCCGTTTGACTTCTTAACAGAAGGTCGGTGCATTCGTGACACATGCCATTATGTACATACAGCATTAATGTCAGCAGCAGGGTGGAGGTGTATCGTAATGTATTCATTTGCGCTGATTTGAACGCCTGCCACAAATGTACTTAAATAATATTATAAATTTTAGTTGAGGCTGGATATAGTTGGCTGGAACCGGAAATTGAAACTATTGCATGGAATTTGCTAACTTTGAACATATGTGTTGCAGAATATATATTGTGGCTTTTGTATGTGCATTGCTGGTGTCCATACTTCCGTCTGTCGCTATGGGGCAGCCATCACATACAGTCGTGCCTTTGCAGCACAACACGGATACGCTTGGGCATATTATACGCGATAGGCTATATTTGACTGATACGTCAGCCATTTATCGTTATGCGTTGCGTACGGCTTCATTTATAGATTCGACTAAAGACAAGACAGAATATAATACCCAACGGTTTTACGATACATTGCGTGCACGAGCCGGACGAAGCCGTTTTTGGAGACTTGTATATGATTTGGCAATTGTTCCTGATAACGGTTCTGTTTCTATATTAAATTCCGAGGTGGTGGATGAAACTGCGCTTTACAGTATGTATGACGGTAAAATGATAGATTCAATAGAGTTCGTGCGCTATAATGTGTTCGAACCGGCACGAAGCTATTTGGAAAAGGGGGCCAATGCCGTTCATGCCGTAACACGTGTCAATACAATTCGTCGTGATCTGTTGTTTACAGTGGGAGATGTGTTCGATGCGGATGTTGTGGTGAAATGCAAGCAGTTGTTGCGTTCGAGACCATATATAGCGGATGCCAATATTGAGGTGATACCTATCCGGAATAATCCAAATGCCGTGATTCTGCGTGTTATAACTCACGATAACTGGAGTATAAGTGCAGATGGCTCGATTCGTGGCCTGACAGGCCAGGTAAAGGGCATCCTTTATGATGCCAATTTTCTTGGTACTGGTGACAGGCTTAGTTATCAGTTAAGTCTCGATTGGCGTAACAGGAGATATGAAGGCAGTCAGATACAGTATAGTATACCAAATTTGTTCGGTACATTTTATGAGGCTACGATAAATGCCGGCCGTTCATTTACCGAGAAGTATTATGGCGCTAAACTCAATAAAAGGCTTATACTTCGTTCGGATTATGAGGTGGGTGCCATAGTGGAGAATGTAAGCAATGCCTTATATGTTCGTTACGATATGGCCGACGAGCATGTTGATGCCTCTTATTTGGTGCGTTACGGCAACATAGACCTATGGGGAGGCAAGTCGTGGTATTTGCCTGACATACATAGCAGCGTCTATTTTATGGCACGTTTGAATGGTGTCAAGTATAAAGATGTCCCTAAAATATACGAGGCGGAGGAAACGCCAGTAAATCCACCTGCACTGAATGTCAATGCGTCAAAGAACCCATATTTTCATGATAGGGTAATGATGTTGGCTTCGTTCGGTTTTTACAGGGAACGTTTTCTTACGACGAATCTTATATATGGCTATGGATATGATGAATACATTCCTATTGGTTACAAGGTGGAAACTACATTCGGGTATCGTTCGTCTGTATATAATCCGGCCTTTTACGGAGGGTTATCTGTGCGGGCCGGTGGTTTCATACCTATAGGATATCTAATGGGAGATGTATCGATAGGTACTTTTTACAACTTTTCAGACAAGCGGGCCTTGCAATCGGCATTGAATGTAAAGGTCAGTTATTTCACGAATTTGCTGGATGCCGGCAGGTTTAAGGTGCGTCAGTTTGCTTCAGGCAATTATCTGAACGGTTGGAATCGGTTGAGTGGATATGATGAAGCAGTATGGTTCACTAACGAAAGCGGTCCGCGCGAAATATCGGGAAGTCCGTTAGGGACCAATCGTTTAGTATTGAGTACTGAAACAGTGGTTTTTACGCCGTGGGAACCTCTTGGCTTCCGTATAGCATTGTATGCCTACGGAGATGTCGGGTTTCTTGGTTATGACCGTAATGTATTTAATAACCAGTGCTTTACGACAATAGGTGTGGGCGTGAGACTTAAGAATGAGAGATTGGTGTTCGGTACTATACAGTTGAGTCTTTTTGTTAACTTCAACAAGTTCGGTCCTACAAGCAGAGAATGGATACAGCTTACGAGTGAACAGCGTATTCAGGCTACGCGTTACATTCCTTCCAAACCTGACATAGTACTCTATCAGTAAGACAAACAGGCTGGCACATTATATGTCAGCCTGTTTATGTTAATGCTTTGGGTTATCTTTTATCTGGCTTGGCAATGCTTTCCCGCATTTGCGTGTCGGCTTGTACGTTCTGCAGACGGTAGTAATCCATGACGCCTAGATTGCCGTTTCGGAAAGCTTCCGCTATGGCCAGCGGAATTTCGGCTTCTGCAAGTATGACTTTCGCTCGGGCTTCCTGAGTCTGAGCCTTGTATTCCTGTTCGAGAGCCACCGCCATTGCGCGTTTTTCTTCCGCTTTTGCCTGTGCAATATTTTTGTCGGCATTCGCCTGATCTATTTGTAGTTCTGCACCTATGTTCTTGCCTACGTCTATGTCTGCAATATCGATGGAAAGTATTTCAAAGGCCGTACCGGCATCGAGACCTTTGCCAAGCACAACGCGTGAAATGTGGTCGGGATTTTCCAGTACCACTGTATGAGACTCGGCGGAACCGATTGACGACACTATGCCTTCGCCAACACGTGCCAGAACGGTTTCCTCTCCGGCACCTCCGACAAGTTGTTTTATATTGGCCCGTACTGTAACCCGAGCCTTTACGATAAGCTGTATACCGTTCTTTGCGACTGCAGATACAGGCTGTGTGTTAATGACCTTAGGATTGACGGACATCTGAACAGCTTCGAATACATTACGGCCTGCAAGGTCTATTGCTGATGCCATTTTGAAGTCGAGAGCAATGTTCGCTTTCTGTGCCGATACGAGTGCTTGAATGACATTAGGTACATTGCCCTTTGCCAAATAGTGCGCTTCCAATTCGTTGGGATTGAGGTGCAGTCCGGCTTTGGTGCCTGTTATCATTTCGTTGACAATCAGTGTCGCCGGCACCTTGCGCCAACGCATGAGTATTAGTTGCAGAAAAGAGATGCGTACTCCTGATAACAGAGCCTTGAACCACAGCCCGACAGGAACAAAATAGAATAACAACCACAGAAGTACGAGTACGACTATGGCAACAATAATTACGATGCCGGTGTTTCCCATTTATGTAAAGTTTTGATGATTGATTACTGGCGCCGGAGACGTCGTACGACAACGCTGAAATTGTCGAACCCTGTTACCACTACGGTATTGCGCTCGTCTATGTATTCGTCTTCTGATTTGGCTTCGTATATTTTGCCGTTAATAGATATTTTCCCCATCGGAGCAAGACGTGTAGTGGTAGTGCCTATGTCGCCTCTATGTATGCCTTCTTGTTCAGGAAGCACTTGTGCTGCACTGTCAATGTTGTCATGCAGTGCCAATCGATGCCATGTTTTGGCTTTCAGGCCAACCGCCATGACTATTATGGAAAGCACCAGCAAGGCACCTATGGTGATGAGTCCACCTGCCGTACCGTATGCTGTGAACGCCTTATATATGGCAAAACCACTGGCCAGGAATGCTCCTATGCCAGCTATCGTTATGCCAGGTAGCAGGAAAACTTCCACTGCCAATAGAATTATGCCCAAAATGACCAATATGATGATTACAGCCATGTTGTCGTATTATTTGATTTCCACTACGCGCAACGTCAGCGTTGGGTCTATTGCCCCAATACCGTTTACAAGAGCTTCAGCCAATGCTTTGTTGTTGAATGCACCCACAACGAAAAGTGGTTCTCCTGTGTCGGGTGATGTTATGCGTGATATTTCCTTGCCTGCAGCCTGTGTGAAAATAACATCGCGTACTGCACCGCTGAGACTTTCACCTGCTCCGTTGATCTCTACGCGGTATCGTATTTTGGTATTGGGCCGTGTACCTGTAACAGGGGTGTCGCCAGTACCTGGTGCAGGGTCGTATATGCTGTTGTGCCATGCTACTACGCGCGGATTTCTGAATCCTGCCTTTTTCAGCCGGGCAGCTGCAGCCGTAGCTTCTTCAAAAGTTGCATAACCGCCTGTATAATAGTAATTCTTTTTGTCTGCCTTCACTTCTCGGAACAGCGGATATACACTCCGGAATATGGATACGGGTTGAGGCTTGGTGTAGGCTCCAAGCAGTATTCTGTACATTGACCCTCGTGGAAATATCTCTACGGTCTTGATTTGCGAACTGCTCGTATAACGCGACGGCTTGATAATCTGTGCATCGATAAAGTCGTAAAATATGCGTTCCTCAGTGTTGAGCGACGGGACGAAGAAATCATTTATATGGCTTGTGGGCGGAATCAGACTACCTAGAGAGTCGGCAGCCTCAGTCAGGTTGGCCAAATCGGCTAAGCGCGTTTCATATTTTGTCAGGAACAGTTTTTGAAGCGCATACACTGCAAGTGCATCGTACATATACTCTCCACGTATTTCTGTTTCAAGCAGGCGAAGGTTGTTCATTTGTTCCTCCTGAAGTATCAGTAGTTCGGTTTCATTGTTTTTGTCGAGTATATAGTTGTAGGCATATACTTTCGTATCGAATACTTTAGACCATTCAGTTCCAAGTTCAGATGCGAGATGTATGTTCTCCGCTTGGATTGTCTTTATTGCTGAATATAGACTGTCGGCATATGGACCTTTGCTTGCTTTGCCGTATTCGTTGACCAAAGAAGCCAGATGTGCATAGTTTTGCTGGATTGTCTGTACCATTACGGAGACCTTTGTTTCGGCATTCTGTGCATCAAGCAGTTGGCGGTAATCTGACTGCGTAAGGTTGTCGCGGAAATAATTATTGTCAACCAGCATTGTACTGCCTGTGTCGGAGGTAATATACCCGGTGTTGAGGATAGGTAGACTGTACCCCTGTTGCTGTTCCATGACGGTCATACGGGCAATGAGACTGTCGAGAGAGTTACGTATATCGTATAGTGATTTTTCCAATTCTATGATTTTGGTGGCAATATTTCCCTTATCCGGAGTGTTTTCGGCATAAGCTTTGCGAGCTTCATCAAGACGTGATTTGATGCGTGCTTCTTCTGTTATCATTTCGTTTCTGCGTACCGCCAAAGAGTCGTATGTGATATGCTGCGAGGCTTCTTGTACGGCAGGAGTGCTGGTAGGTTCTTTGATGCGTCCGCTATGCTGTCCATGAACTGGATAGCATAGCGTGGCGATTACTGCCGCCATTAATGGCAATACAATTCTTTTCATAATTAAAAGACTGTTATACCCACCACTTTATCAAGAACAACTGTATGAGTCCGAATATTTCCAAACGTCCTAAAAGCATTAATGCACTGCTCGATATTTTCATTACATCAGGCATAGCTCCAAAATTCGACATTGACCCGACCTCCCCGAACCCTGGTCCGACATTGCCAATGCAGGTTGTGGCTGCTGTCAGTGACGTGATGAAATCAACACCGCATGCAGTATTGATGAGTGTTCCTAATATAATAAAAAGCATGTACATTACAATGAAGAGCATGGCAAAATTTACCGTGGCATCTTCCTGTGCAACTCCATTCAGTCGTATGCGCAGCACAGCATTGGGGTGTCTTTGCTTGCGCATTCTGTTACTCGTCATTTTGAATGACAAAAGTACTCGGTCGCTTTTGATACCGCCAGCAGTAGACCCTGCACACGCACCATGCAGAGTACATAAGAAGAGCACTACCATGGCGAACGGTGGCCATATTGTTGTGTCGGCGGTGGCAAAACCTGTGGTGGTGATGATTGTAACAGCTTGGAATGTGCCATGACGCAGGGCTTCCCAGAAAGAACTGTATATATCTTCACCCCATAGGTTGATAGCCAGCGCAATAGAACATGCCGCGGTGAATAAAAAATAATAGCGTGCTACATCCGATCGGAATATATTGTTGCGACTGCCTGTAAATGTGGAATAAATAAGTCCGAAATGCAGACCAGACAGGAAACAGAATAGTGTCAGTATAGCCTCTATGCCGAAATTGTCATATTCGGCTATGCTTGCATTCTTTGTGCTGAAACCTCCCGTAGCAATGGATGCGAATGAGTGGTTAACTGCATCGAACCAATCCATGCCGACAATTTTGAGCAATACGGTGCAGCATGCCGTAAGTCCAATGTAAACCGTAAGCAAGACCCTGATTATCTTCTGTGTCTGGAAGTGAAAGTTGTCTTTGGCAAATGAGGAAAGTTCTACGCTGTACAGGGTGGTGCGTGTCTTACCCAAAGATGGCAATATCATGAGCGCAAACAATACTACACCGACACCACCTATCCAATGTGTCAGTGAACGCCAAAATAGCAAGCCGTCGGGCAATGCCTCTACATTGGTAAGTATGGTTGAACCTGTTGTGGTAAAACCAGATACGCTTTCGAACCATGCGTTGATGAAGTTGAATTCCCCACCGTAAAGTAGGTAGGGAAATGTTCCTACAAGGCATGCCAGAAGCCACGCTCCTGTTACTATGCAATATCCCTCCTTGGCATTTATCTGTTCCTTACAACGCACGAAAATCAAAGGGAATGCACCGAGTATGGCTGTTAATACGCATGACAGCATGAGCGGAGTGAAGCCGCTGTCCATACCATTAAGCCACGACACTCCTGCAGACAGCAACATGAATGTCGATACTATGAGCAATACGGCTCCAATGTATTTTAAAACAAGGCCAGTCCTCATTTTTGACTGTTCTTTTTACGGTCAATAAGTTCGCTTATCATGTCGCGCAGCCCTTGCAGTTCGTCATCGTTGCTTTCGAATTTGGGCGCGAATGGTACGTTAAATGACAGGTAATTTTTCAATGAATTATGCAACTTGATGATGGGATGTGCATAATAATGGTCGACGAAGTAGTAGAACATCATGACTATTATTATGGCTACGAGCATTGTTAATATGCTGGGAGTAATAGTCTTGTATGCATTCTTTTCGAGCATCTGTGTGCGTGCCTGTACAGAGTTCTCGGGAGATGTTATATGTGACTTGAGGGCTTCGTCGAGTTTGTAGTATGCTTGCAGATAGGTGGAGAGAAACCATTCTCGGTCTTCAATTTCGTCATTCAGCAGATGATTGGATATTACATTGCGGTATTCGGTGTTGGCCATGGCAATGTTGATCATTTCCTCGCTATTGCCTGAAGCTTTTATTGCTTCTGCATATGCTTTATCGAAACTTTCACATCCGATGTCATATCCTGTGTCGGGAATATTTATGTCGGCAAGTGTCATGCGCAGAATTGAACTGTTCTGTCGTTGCAGGGCGTCAAGCATTCTTTCGGCAAGTTCTATGTTGCGGGAGTTGGTTTCAAGAACCTGTTCTGCTTGGGAGCGCAACCTTTGCAGTTCGTACATTGAAATGGCACCCGCCAAAAGGAGTACCACAGCAAGGCTCATGAAGCCTATAGTTATCTTTTTGCGCATATATGTCTTAGATTTTTACAAAAGTAATATTTCGGGATGAAAACTCATCAACAAATGGTCACATTCATGATGCCGTTGTCGACATTCTCAAGTCTTACTTTACGTATGGTATTGATAGCACTTCTTTCATATGGTGCTTTACAGCGTATATAATTGCCGGTATAGCCGTACATCATACCGTCGCGGCCTTTGCTTTCGAACAGTACTGTGCTATATGTGCCGACGGCAGCGTTGTAAAAAGCGCTGTGAAGACGGCGGCATAATACATCGAGGCGTGCGGCACGTTCGGTTTTTATACTGTCGCGCACCTTGTCGGGCATGTCTGCAGCAGGAGTACCCGGACGTTCCGAAAATGGGAAGATGTGGAGATAGGCAGGAGCCAGCTCTTCAAGCAGGGTATATGTTTGCATAAAGTCTTCCTCTGTTTCCTGAGGGAACCCTACGATTACATCGACACCGATGAATGCATCAGGCATGGAGTTTTTTACAGCATCGATACGTTCTCTGAATATATCGGAACAGTATCTGCGACGCATCAGTTTCAATATGCGGTCGGACCCGCTTTGAAGCGGTATGTGGAAATGCGGTTGGAACTTTGATGATGTGGCGCAGATGCCAATGACTTCGTCTGTAAGAAGATTGGGCTCGATAGACGATATACGATAACGTTCAATGCCTTCAACTTTATCCAGCTTTCTAAGCAGGTCGGCGAAATGTTCGCCGGTGCTTTTGCCGAAATCGCCTGTATTTATACCTGTGATTACTATTTCCTTCTGTCCGCCGGCGGCTATTTGCTTGGCTTCGCAGACTATGTCGTCTATCGGCATGTTACGGCTTCCGCCGCGGGCGTAGTGTATGGTACAGTATGCGCATTTGTAGTCGCAGCCGTCCTGAACTTTCAGAAAAGACCGTGTGCGGTCGCCGGATGAGAATGCGGCGAAAAAGTTAGTGAGATCTGCGGTATCGCATGAATATATGTGTGCTTTCGTCTTGTTAGTCAATTCGGCTACACGGTCGAAAAGCTCGCACTTGTCGCGATTGCTGAGTACAAGGTCTACTCCTTCAATTGCTGCTATCTCTGCTGGTCTTAATTGGGCATAACAGCCTGTTACGGCTATTATGGCATTGGGAGTTTCGCGGTGTAACTTGCGGATGAGATTACGGCATTTTTTTTCGGCGTGTTCCGTAACAGCGCATGTATTGATGATGCAGATGTCGGCTTCTGAAACTTTTACTGTACGTTTGTAGCCCTCTTGTTCAAAACGGCGGGCTATCGTTGAGGTTTCCGAGAAGTTAAGTTTGCACCCTAACGTATGAAAGCTTACTTTGTTGGACTGGGGCATACTGTTTTGTAGTTTAGACCTGCGAATTTACTAAAAATCAGCGGAAACGTGAAAATGATTTGCCAATAGAATGCAGCCGATTCGTTTTAATCGGATTTTGGATAAATTTGCAAGTCATAAGTATGATACCGACATTTTACGGTTATGGATTTTATCAGTGCCATTGCAGAATATACCTTTTTGCAGCATGCAGCAATAGCCGCCATGCTGTCCGGTGTGGTTTGCGGTATAGTCGGTACTTATATTGTGGCAAGGCGCAGGGTATTCCTTAGTGGCGGTATTACACATGCATCGTTTGGAGGTATTGGTATTGCCTATTATTTGGGGCTTAATCCGGTATGGGGCGCGCTGGTATTTGCCGTGCTGGCCTCCATCGGTATAGAATGGGGAAGTGTCAAGGGGCGTATGCGTGAGGATTCGGTGATAGGGATGGTGTGGAGCTTTGGTATGTCGATAGGTATCATATTCGTTTATATGACACCTGGATATGCACCAAATCTGATGAGTTTCCTGTTCGGTAGTATTTTGACTGTATCTACGATTGATATAATAGTACTAGGTATATTGGTGGTGGCATTGGCAGTTGTAGTGGCATTTTTGCTGCGTCCTGTAATGTATGTGGCTTTTGATGCTGATTTTGCACGCAGCAGGGGCGTTCCCGTTGCGTCAATCTCTTATATCATGGCAATCTTTGTGGCATTGGCAATAGTGTTCTGCATCCGTAGTGTTGGCATAGTACTGCTTATATCACTTTTGACGGTGCCGGCGGTGATTGTCAATACCGTAACACAGCGTTTTGGGAGAATAATGTTGTGGGCATCGGTTGTTGCAGTAGTCGGAAATATGGCGGGCCTTTATATTAGTTACGTAATGAATGTGCCGGCAGGAGCTGCTACAATATTTATCTTTGCTCTTGCGCTTATTATTATAAAACTGCTACATTTGTATTTTCGAAACAAGGCGCGCACGCAGTGAAAACCATAGACAAATTTATCCTTAAGTCGTACATAGGCCCGATGATACTGACATTTTTCATCGTGTCGTTCATTTTTCTGATGAACTTCTTGTGGCGATATATTGATATGCTTGTTGGTAAGGGCTTGGCTTTCAGTGTGATATTGGAATTGATGTGGTATGCGACTGCTATCAACATCCCGATGTCAATTCCGTTGGCCACACTTCTCGCTGCTATCATGACTATGGGTAATCTCGGCGAAAACAACGAATTGCTTGCCATGAAATCGGCAGGAATATCGCTGCCGCGGATAATGGCTCCGTTGATTGTGCTTGTCATATTCATTTCCATAGGCAGTTTCTTTGCGTCTAACAATCTTGTCCCGTATGCATGGAAACAGATGAATATGCTCATATACGACATTGACCGTCAGAAACAGACCATTGAATTCAAGGATGGTACATTCTTCAATGGTATAGACGACATGAGTATACGTGTTGGACATCAGGACAAAAATACAGGCCTGTTGACAGAAGTGCTCATATATGACACACGAAATACCGGCCGTGATGGTACAATGTCTACAACAATAGCAGATTCTGGGTACATTCGTTTGTCGGATGACAAGAAATATCTGCTTGTGAAGTTATATAATGGTGAACGCTACGAGACAACACGTAATTATCAGTGGTATAACGACAGTCAGCTTACGCATCAGACGTTCGAGGTGCAGGAAGCAGTGATAGGTTTGAAAGGTTTTGACTTTTCCCGTACCGATAACGAAAATTTCAGCCGCAGCGCACAGGCCCAATCCATAACTCGTCTTGATAAGAATATTGATTCACTTGATATGGTAGTGGCACGTAATATGGTGCGTTCGTATGAACCGTTGTTCCGAAATAATCTGTTGCGGTACGACCCTACATTGATGGGAATGCTGGACAGTGTGGTTGTGGAGCGTCCGGAGCGCAAACCATGGCCTGTTTATGAGCAAATTGCCGATTTGCCCATAACGCAGCAGAAGAATATTGTATCAAGTGCGTTAAATAGAGCAAGAAATTCCAAGAATTTGATTAATTATGAAGAGAGTTCTTATAAAATTGATTTAAACGAACTTTATCGTTCGCAGATAGAATGGCATCGTAAAGTATCGCTGCCTGTATCCGTAATGATATTTTTTCTAATAGGAGCTCCTCTGGGGGCGATTATACGTAAGGGCGGACTGGGTATGCCGGTGGTAGTCTCGGTGCTGTTTTTTGTAATATACTATATCATAAGCATGTCTGGCGAGAAAATGGCCAGGGATGGGATAAGCACGGCATTCGAAGGTATGTGGCTGTCGTCGTTCATTCTGTTGCCGATAGCATTGTATCTGATATATAAATCGACGAATGATTCCAATTTGTTTAATATGGATTGGTATAGAATACAGTTCTCAAAACTAAAAGACAAAATAAACGCAAGAAAACAAAAACGCAATAACAGATATGAACACTGAAACAAGAAAACTGAATACCGTAGAAGAGGCTATTGAAGACTTTCGCGAAGGTAAAATTGTTATCGTTGTTGATGACGAGGACAGGGAAAATGAAGGCGATTTCATTGTTGCTGCCGAAAAGATTACACCGGAAATAGTGAACTTCATGCTGCACAATGGTCGCGGTGTGCTGTGTGCTCCGCTGTCTGAAGAGAGGTGTCGCGAGCTCGACCTTGAAATGATGGTTGGTAACAATACTTCGTTGCTTGGTACGCCGTTTACGGTAACTGTCGATTATCTGCATGATGGTTGTACTACAGGAGTGTCGATACACGACAGGGCTGCAACGATACGTGCTCTTGTAAACCCCAATGCCAAGCCTGAAGATTTTGGCCGTCCAGGTCACATTAATCCGCTTCGTGCACGTGAAAAGGGGGTTTTACGTCGTCCTGGTCATACCGAGGCTGCCGTTGACCTTGCTCGTATGGCGGGATTGCGCCCTGGTGGTGCACTTATCGAGATTATGAACGAGGATGGTACCATGGCACGTTTGCCGCAACTTATGGAGGTAGCCGACAGGTTTGGTCTCAAAATAGTATCCATAGCCGATATCATAGCGTACCGTCTTAAGACGGAGAGCATTGTTGAGAAAGGTGAAGAGGTTGCCATGCCTACAAAATGGGGCGAATTCCGCTTTATCCCATTTAAACAGAAAAGCAATGGTTTGGAGCACATGGCTCTTATTAAAGGTACATGGGAACCTGGAGAGCCTGTATTGGTACGTGTGCACTCGTCATGTGCAACGGGCGATATATTCGGCTCTGTGCGTTGTGATTGCGGCGCACAGCTCGATGAAGCTATCCGTATGATAGAGAAGGAGGGTAAAGGTGCCGTTGTTTATCTTATGCAGGAAGGCCGTGGCATAGGGTTATGTAATAAAATCAAAGCATACAAGCTGCAGGATGAAGCCGGTTTTGATACTGCGGATGCTAACATACAACTTGGCTTCGGCGTAGATGAGCGGGATTATGGTGTAGGTGCCAGCATACTGCATGCACTCGGTATAACCAAAATGCGTCTTATGACCAATAATCCCACCAAACGTGCGGGGCTGGAGGGATACGGATTGTCGATAGAGGAAGTAGTGCCGATAGTGATAAAGCCTACTGTTTATAACGAGCGTTATCTTAAAACCAAAGAGGAGCGCATGGGACACAAACTCGGCCTTTTGCATCACGATAAATAATGGCGACGATGGCAGCAGACCCCAAAGCATTGCGTATAATTTATATGGGCACGCCAGACTTTGCCGTAGCGCCATTGAAGGCATTGGTAGATGCAGGGTACAATGTGGTAGCTGTGGTAACAATGCCAGACAAACCGGCTGGACGTGGACTTAAACTGCAGGAAAGCGCAGTGAAAAAATATGCTGTTGCTGCAGGTCTGAACGTCATACAGCCGGAGAGTTTAAAGTCGGATGATTTCGTGCAGGTATTGTTTGAATTGCGTCCCGACCTCGGCATAGTGGTAGCCTTTAAAATGTTGCCGTCTAAGGTGTTCTCGTTACCAACGTATGGGACTTTTAATCTGCATGCGTCGTTGCTACCGCAGTATCGTGGAGCAGCTCCTATAAACTGGGCGATAATAAACGGTGAAACGGAAACAGGTGTGACTACATTCTTGTTGAACCCACGTATGGACGAGGGAGAGATAATAGAGCGTCGTACAGTCGCCATTGAACCGAATGATAATGCGGGCACAATGCATGACAAGCTCATGAAAACAGGCGCAGAACTTGTTTTGAAAAGTGTCGAAAAACTGGTATCTGACGACTTTGTGGCAGAACCGCAGCAGTTGCCTCATGGGGCACAGTTAAAGCCGGCTCCTAAAATATTCAAGGAAACTTGTCACATAGACTTTAATGCTAATGGCAAGACCATCATCAACCTTATCCGCGGTTTGTCGCCTTATCCTGCCGCATGGGCAGAATTGGCGGAAAACATTTCGGAGAGTGGAGATACGGACAGGGGAAGCGTGAAAATATTTTCGGCAACGTTTGAACCTATGCATGTCGTCGGTACGCCAGGTACTGTCAGTATCGAGAACGGTAAAATGCGTATTGAATGCGGCGACGGGTATATAGTACCGCAGATGGTGCAGCCCGCAGGCAAACAGCGAATGGATGTCAAAGGCTACATAAATGGATTGAGGTATAGTGGCAAGCTCTGTTTTAAATAGTCTCTTGTGTGAGATTTTATCTGGGAATTGAAACTCTGTTTCGGTTCCCTTTTTATATTACGGGCTTAAAAACTTTGCGAAGTTCGATAACTAATTTATGAATTAAGGCAATGCCGAGACAGTTAACTCCGGAAGAGATGCGCGTAATACGCGAAACAGAGGATGCAGGAGCTAGATTGGCCGAAGAAGAGTCGAGAAAACACTCTGAAAAGTGTAAGACTGATAATCTCAGGCGATTGGACGGAAGTCTGATATTCGTCCTCGTATTCGTACTGTTTGTATTGCTTGCATATTTGGTCGTAAGCAGCACAATGAAATAGCGTTAATGTCACACATGGAATTTTAGTGTATTTTTACTGTAAAAGAGAATCGCATGAAGAAGTTTTTATTGGCTGTCGTATGCTCGTTGGTAATTGGGGTAGGTACCGTCGATGCATGTACAAGCTTTATTATCACCAAGGGGGCATCGACAGACGGTTCGGTAATGGTGAGCTATGCTGCCGATGCACATCAGCTGTATGGTGTATTGTATAAATACAATGCCCCACGTAGAGGGTATAAGCCAGGAGCCATGGTGCCGATATACGAATGGGATACTGGCCGCTATTTAGGTGAAATACCGCAGGTCAGGCAAACATATTCGACAGTGGGCAACATGAATGAGCACCAGCTTATTATTGCAGAGTCGACATTTGGAGGACGTCCTGAACTGGAAAATCCCAATGGCGGCATACTTGATTACGGCTCGTTGATTTATCTGGCCCTGCAGCGTGCCAGCACAGCCCGCGAAGCGATAGAAGTAATAGTTGACCTTGCCAATACGTATGGGTATGTATCGAGCGGTGAGAGTCTCTCTATTGCAGACAAAAACGAAGCCTGGATATTCGAAATGATAGGTAAGGGCTGCAAAATAATTGACGGACAGAATGTCAACAATGGGATTGTGTGGGTGGCAAGAAGGGTCCCTGATGGTTATATATGTGCCCATGCCAATCAGGCACGCATCGGACAGTTTCCATTGGATGACCCCGAAAATTGCATGTATGCACCTGACGTGATTTCATTTGCTCGTGAAATGGGGTACTATGAGGGTAGTGACGAGGATTTCAGCTTCTGTGACGCTTATGCTCCGTTGTCGTTCGATGCGTTGCGCGGTTGTGAGTCGAGGGTGTGGTCGTTCTTCCGTATGTTTGCAACGGGTATGGATGCGTATTTGGATTATGCTATGGGTTATAATACGGATAATCGTATGCCATTGTGGGTTAAGCCTTCCCAAAAAATATCTCCTAAGCAGGTATTCGATGCAATGCGCGACCATTTTGAGGGAACTCCTATGGATATGACGGCAGATATAGGTGCAGGCGGCAGTGCTTGTCCATATCGTTGGCGTCCGATGACATGGGAATGGAATGGTAAAACCTACCTTAATGAAAGGGCTACTGCTACACAACAGACAGGTTTCTGGTTTGTAGGACAAACTCGTAACATAATGCCAGATGTAATAGGCGGAATACTGTGGTTTGGAGTGGATGATGCTGCAACCTCGGCGTTGACACCTATATTTTGTGGTACAACAGAAGTGCCATGGTGCTTGGATGAGAACAATGGCAGTATGCTGGAATATTCCGATACATCGATGTTTTGGATATTTAATCGTATAGCTCAATTCGCTTATCTCCGCTATGACATTATAGGTGCCGCCGTACAGAAAGCTGCCGACAAGTGGGAGAATGAAATGCTTCTGGCCGTACAGGAGTTTGACGAGTACATTATGCATCATGATTTTCCGCAACGCAAACTGGTGAAGGAAGCTACACGTTTTTCGGTAGACAACGCCCAAAAGTTGTTTCAAAGGTGGAACGAACTTGATAAGTATCTGATGGTTAAATATATTGACGGAAATGTCAAGTGTGAGGATAGGAACGGTTTCATTGGTAACGGTTACGATAAGAATATCCCAGGTGAAATAGAATGGCCAGGATATACCGACAAATGGAAAGAGGCGGTTGTGAAGGATGCCGGTAATGTATTGCGTGTGCAGTAATTAATTGGCGTAAACACATGTAATGTCGTGCTTTTTTTTAAATTTGCAGTTCGGTGGATTATTCTGCCGAACTTTTTTGTTGACAAACATTAAAATTGAAATAATAATATGAAATACGATGTAGTGGTTATAGGCAGCGGTCCCGGCGGTTATGTGGCTGCAATCAAGGCTGCACAAAATGGTTTTAAAACAGCGATTGTAGAGCAAGCCGAACTGGGTGGTGTATGTCTTAACTGGGGATGTATCCCTACAAAGGCACTGCTCAAGAGTGCTCAGGTTTACACATATGCCAAGCATGCGTCCGGTTACGGTATAGAAATTACAGGGGATGTCATAGCTCCGCTCGACAAAATAGTCGCACGCAGCCGCGGTGTTGCCGATACCATGAGTAAGGGCGTGTCGTTCCTTATGAAGAAAAACGCTGTAGATGTAATCAATGGGCGCGGTAAACTGGCAGGTAACGGTAAGGTGCAGGTAACAGCAGCGGACGGTACGGAACAGATTGTGGATGCCGAACATATTATTCTTGCGACCGGTTCACGCCCGAGGGAGATGAAATTCATGCCTGTTGACGGGCATAAGGTGATTTCTTCACATGAAGCTCTTATATTGAAAGAGATGCCGGAGAGTATGATTGTAGTCGGCTCTGGTGCAATAGGTTGTGAGTTTGCTTATTTCTATGCTGCGCTAGGTGTAAAGGTTACGGTGATTGAATATCTGCCGCAGTTGTTGCCAGTGGCGGATGCAGATGTCAGCAAGGCATTGGAGCGTTCATTCCGCAAGATGAAAGTCGGAGTAATGGTCGGTACGACTGTCAAGGAAGTGTCCGTGAACGTCGAAGGAAAATGCGAGGTTCGTATCGAAGGTAAAAAGGGTGAAGAGACTCTTACTGCCGATGTGGTATTGTCGGCTGTTGGTGTCAAGTCGAATATCGAAAATATAGGGCTTGAGGAACTCGGCATAGAGGTTAAAGGCGATAAGATAGTAGTGGATGAATACTATCGTACGGCCGTTAATGGCGTGTATGCAATAGGAGATATAGTGCAGGGACCAGCGCTTGCTCATGTGGCATCGGCTGAGGCGATATGCTGTGTGGAGAGTATAAGCGGTCACAACCCTAAACCTGTCGATTATACTACCATTCCGTCATGCGTTTATACAACGCCTGAAATAGCAATGGTCGGCCTTACACAGAAACAGGCTGAAGAGCAGGGGTATGAAGTAAAGGTCGGACAGTTCCCGTATACTGCATCCGGAAAGGCTACTGCGGCTGGCGACCGTGACGGCTTTGTGAAACTCATTTTCGACGCCAAAACCGATAAACTCCTCGGTGCGCACATGATGGGCGGAAACGTTACGGAGATGTTGGCTGAACCTACACTTGCCAAGGCGATGGGAATTACCGCAGAGCAGATTGCCACTACGATACATTCGCATCCAACAATGAGCGAGGCTATCATGGAGGCTGCCGAGGCCGCTCTCGGTCATGCAGTGCATTTGTAGAGTTGATAAATTGATGAATGTTACAGCGCTGCCGTAAAGTCACGGCAGCGCTGTAACATATATATTGAAACGTTTCTGCGGTTTTTCAAAATAGTTTGTATTTTTGTACATGTCTTTGGCTGTGTATGGTGCAGCTTTTAAAATCATATATTATGACAAAAGCGATTGTTTTTCTTGCCGAAGGATTCGAAGAGATGGAAGCCCTCGGAACGGTAGATATTTTACGCCGTGGTGGTATTGGCGTTATAACAGTTTCTATTACGGATGACAAGACTGTAAAAGGTGCTCACGGAATTTCTATTACTGCTGATGCAACTATCAGCAGTATGGATCTCGGTAGCGCTGATGCTTTGATACTTCCAGGCGGTATGCCAGGTTCGTCGAATCTCGATGCATCGGATGTTGTAAAGGATGCTATTATGAAGCAGTATAAGGCTGGTCGTATCGTGGCAGCAATATGTGCGGCACCTATGGTATTAGGTGGACTCGGTATATTGGAAGGTCGTAAGGTTACATGCTATCCAGGTTTTGAGGAAAAATTATGTGGTGCACAGGCAACAGGTCGTGATGTTGAGATAGATGGTAATGTCATTACCGGTCGTGGTCCAGGCTTGGTTATGAAGTTTGCCCTAGCACTTGTAGAAGCCCTGAAGGGGGACGCGGCAGCAAAGGAGGTAGCTGCTGGATTGTTGCTTTACTAATCTGGTGGGCTGTCGAGAGACGGCATTTGTCTACGCGGGATGCACAGACATGGCATCCCGCTTTTGTATTTATTATACCTCTAATATCCAAAGAGAGATATTGCCGTTGATTGGGCCGCAATGCGACTGCCTTGATTTTCGGAGCCATATATTTTGATAGTGTGCAATTTTTGTATGTGATATGCACGTATCGCCTGCGTGTGTATTGCCGGTGTTTTTGTTGGATATAATTGGTATTTAGGATGAAGATATGAGACTTATGAACAGATTTATTTTGAGGCGTTATTTTCTTTTTGTCATTTCATTGTTTATCAATGCGTTTGGTGTTGCATTTATCACTAAAGCATTGCTTGGCACATCACCTATAACAAGTGTTACGTATGTTTTGAGTATGTTTACAGCATTGACGATGGGTGAATGGACCATTATAGTCAATATACTGTTTGTGATACTTGAATTGTTCTTTATGCAGAAAGAGGATGTGAAATCTGATATTCGTATATTCTTGCTGCAGATACCTGTTTCATTGTGCTTTGGCATATTTATAGACTGCTCCATGACATTGTTGCATTGGCTTGAACCTACAGCGTATGCTGCTCAAGTCGGCAGTCTTTTGATTGGGTGCGTGATATTGGCAATCGGCATAACATTGGAAGTTAAGGCCAATATAGCCATGACATCGGGTGAATATTTTGTAATGGTTATATCGCGCCGTTTACGTAAAGAATTTGGATATGTGAAACTCGGGTTCGATATAACGCTTGTTGCTATATCCTGTTTATTTTCGTTGGTTTTCATGGGCGATATTTACGGAGTGCGTGAAGGTACTGTTGTTGCAGCCTTGGCTGTTGGACCTATCGTGCATTTTCTGAATCCCTATTACCGCGTCTTTGACAAATGGATAACAGAAGAAGCGAAGATGCATATTAATGAAGAGATACGAGGGGATGGACATGGTGTTATTACGATTGCGCGTGAGTTCGGAAGCGGAGGGCATTTGCTGGCAGAGATGCTTGGCAAGAAACTCGGACTGCAAGTATACGACAAGGAGTTTATACGTATGGCCGCTCAAAGAAGTGGTATGGACGAAAAGTATATTATGCAGAATGAGCAATCCATACCGTCGTTCTGGCTTAAGTGTATTTTCTCGCAGAATTATGGTAAGTCATTGGAACGCAGTCTTTCACCTGATGATGTGCTGTTTGTGTCAGAGAGCAAGATTATCGAGGAGTTGGTCAAGAAGGGGCCTTGCATAATAGTGGGACGATGTGCCGACTTTATTTTGAAAGACAATCACAATGCTGTCAAGGTGTTCTGCTATTCGGATTATGATAGTGCCTATAAAAGGTGTATTGATGAGTATGGGATAAAGTCAGATGTGGCAGAAATAGAAATAAGGCGTATCAACCGGAACCGTATAGCCCATTATGAATATTATACGGGTGAGAAGTGGGGTGACCCGCACCATTACAATCTCATGATAAATACCGGCAGTATCAGTCTGCCAATGGCATGTGAGTTGATAATGGAGGTGTACCGCAATATGCAGAAAAAACATTGACGGGGCGTTCAGGCCCAAAAAATAAAGCAGGACGGCTACGATAGCCGTCCTGTTGTTATTTAATCCTAATTAGGTTAAGGCCGTCGCGCAATGGAATGATAATGTTTTCCACGCGTTCGTCTTCTGCAACGGTGTGGTTAAAATTATGTATGGCAGTAGTGTGCGGATCGGTGTAAAGCGCCGGCTCTGCAACTTTTCCGTACCACAGAATATTGTCGGCCAGCAGATAGCTGCCAGAATGTACCAATGGCTGTCCGGAAGCGCCTGTGTCGTTCATCAGCATATCGTAGTAGGCGGGATATTCGCGCTTGTCTCCGTCGATGAATACAAGGTCGTAGGTGTCATTAAGAGTCGGTACAACTTGCAGTGCACTTCCGATGTGCAATCGGATACGGTGTCTGAATTCGCTGCGGCAGAAAAACGAACGTATCATATCTTCCTGTTCATCGTCGGCTTCTATTGTGTCAAGCAAGGCTCCGCCTTCCAGTCCTGCAGCCATGGAAAGCGATGAATATCCTGTAAAAGTGCCTATTTCAAGCACTCTGTGTGGACGCAGCATGCGGACAATCATCTCTAACAGCTTGCCCTGTACATGGCCTGACAGCATTTGCGGATGTATGGCACGCTGGTGTGTTGCGCGTGTCAGCTCCGCAAGCAGTGGAGGCTCGGGAGATGACATTTCCTCTATGTATTTGTCTAAGGCTTTCATTTGTATATCAATGCAGACATGTCGGTGAATGTGTCCATTGCCACTTGGCGTATGTCATCGGCCGTCACGGCATCTATCTTTTCCTTGGCTGTCTGGAAACCGTCGACATCGCCGAAGACAAGATAACTTTTGGCTGCTCCGAGCATGTAGCCTTCGTTGTTTTCGGCCGATATTGCGAGTTGCCCGAGAAACTGGCGTTTGGCAATGGAAAGTCGGCGTGGCGATACGTTGTGTTCCGATACCTCTTCAAGCTGGCGTCGTATCAGCTCCGTGCACTTGCTTTCGTTGTCCTTTTCGCAACTGAAGTATATTGATGCTATACCGGAGTCCGTGAAAGGTGTATAGGATGCTTCTACACTGTATGAAAGTGCATTCTTCTCACGCAGCAATACATTTAACAGCGAGTTGGCTGAAGGGCCGCCGAGCATGTTGACAAGCAGTAGCAGCGGAACGCGGCGGTCGTCCTTCAAGTCATAGGCACGATTACCTATAATGCTGTGAACCTGGTGCGTGTTGCGCTTGACTGTATGTATGAAATTTGCCGGTGCTGTTGCAGTACTGCGCGAAAAGTTGCGTGTACTTGGCGTGATACTGCCGAAATACTTGTCCGCAACATTGTGGAATGCATTTTCGGAGATGTTGCCTATGATTGAAAACACCATCTGGTCGGTGGTATATGTGCGTTCTATGAATTGTTTTATGTCGGCACTGTGCAGTTTGCGAAGTGTGGCCTTGTTGCCGAGAATATTGTGACCGAGAGATGAGCCGGCAAAGACCATGTCTTCAAATTCATCGTATATGCGGTCTGTTGGAGAGTCTTTATAAAGGTTTATCTCGTCGAATATTACGTTCTTTTCCTTTTCTATCTCGTGTTCCGGAAATGTGGACTCGAATACGATGTCGGCCAACAGTTCTACGGCCTTGGTATAGTCGCCGCGTAGTGTGGTGGCATGTACAACGGTTTCTTCCTTGGTGGTGTATGCATTCAGTTCACCACCCATATTTTCAAGGCGGCAGTTGACCTGCCATGCCTTGCGTCGTTTGGTGCCTTTGAATATGGTGTGTTCCACAAGGTGTGCCATACCGAATTCGCCTGGCAGCTCATCGCGGGTTCCTGTGTTTATGGTTAGTGCGCAGTGAACAACGGCAGATTTAACCTGCTTGTGTATGCAGCGTATGCCGTTCAAAAGCGTATATGTGTTGAATTCCATTATTTACTGCTGTTTCCTGTGTGCAAAGCAAGATATTTCCCAGTATAGCTGTCAGAACATTTGACAAGTGCAGAAGGTTGGCCTTCGAAAACGAGATGGCCGCCTGCATCGCCGGCCTCAGGTCCGAGGTCTATTACCCAGTCGGCACATTTGATTACATCCATGTTGTGCTCGACTACAACAATGGTGTTGCCACGCTCTATCAATGCGTTGAATGCGGCAAGCAGCTTATTGATGTCATGGAAGTGAAGTCCTGTGGTCGGTTCGTCGAACACAAACAAAGTGCTGCCAGTGTTGTTGTCCTTCATGAGGAAGGAGGCCAGCTTGACACGCTGTATCTCGCCTCCCGACAGTGTGGAGGTCGACTGTCCGAGTTTTATGTATCCAAGGCCTACATCCTGCAGGGTTTTGAGAATTTCAAGTACTTTGTGGTTGTTGGCGGTGTCGTCGCATGCAAAGAATTCCATGGCTTCGTCAACTGTCATTTCAAGGACATCGTATATGGAACGGTCGCGATACTTGACTTCCAGAACATCCTCATTGAAACGTTTGCCGCCGCAGTGTTCGCATGTCAGCACTATGTCTGCCATGAACTGCATGCCGACTGTTACATAACCGTCACCCTGGCACTCCTCGCAGCGTCCTCCCGGACGGTTGAACGAAAAGTATGAAGGCGTCATGCTGTTGTTGACGGCATACGGTTGTTCGGCGAATATCTTGCGAATATAGTCGTATGCTTTTGTGTATGTGACTGGGTTGGAGCGGAGAGACTTTCCTATCGGGTTTTGGTCTATCATTTCGATTGACCGCAGCAGATCCACGTCTCCTGAAAGGCTTTCAAAGTTGCCTGGCTTGAGCCCCGTTTCAAACAGTCTGCGTTTTACGGCAGGGTATAGTATTCCTTTAACCAATGAAGATTTGCCGCTTCCGCTGACACCCGTTATGCATGTCATTACGCCAAGCGGAATACGTACGTCGATGCCTTTGAGGTTGTTTTCGCGAGCCCCCTTTATCTCTATATAGTTGCTCCAGCCACGCACATGTTTTGGAGTTTGTATATTTTTCCGTCCGGTTAGATAATCGGCGGTGAGACTGCCGGAGGCTTTTTTGAGTTCCTTGGGCGTACCGTTGAAGACCACATTGCCGCCGTTGTATCCAGCCTCGGGACCGATGTCTATGATACGGTCGGCAGCACGCATAATTTCCTCCTCATGTTCCACAACTATGACCGTATTGCCCAGGTCGCGCAACTGCTTGAGAACCTTTATCAGGCGAGCCGTATCACGTGGGTGCAGTCCTATGCTTGGCTCGTCGAGAATATACAGAGAACCGGTAAGGTTACTTCCCAATGATGTGGCAAGGTTTATGCGCTGGCTCTCTCCGCCAGACAGTGTGGATGACAGTCTGTCAAGGGTGAGATACCCGAGACCTACGTCGGACAGATATGACAGTCGGTTGCATATCTCGACGAGTACACGTGCAGAAGCCTTACTGTCGTGTTCGTCGAGTTCGAGTGCATCAAAAAATGCCGTCAGGTCATCGACGCTCATTTTAACCAGTTCTGCGATATTGCGCCCTCCTACCTTGACATACAGCGCTTCCTTACGCAGACGGCTGCCGCCGCATTCGTGACATATTGTTTTCCCAGTATAACGCGATAATAGAACGCGATATTGTATTTTGTAACGTTCGCTTTCGAGATAGGCGAAAAAGTCGTTCAACCCCTTGAAGTAACGGTTGCCTGTCCACAGAAGTCGTTTCTGTGCTTCAGTCAGTTCGTAATATGGACGGTGTATCGGGAAATCGAAGCGATTGGCCGATGCTATTAGTTGCTCCTTCCACCATTTCATGGTCTCGCCGCGCCATGCGGCAATGGCATCATCGTAAATGCTTTTGGTTTTGTCGGGTACTACGAGATCCTCGTCGATGCCTGTAACCTTGCCGTAGCCTTCGCACACCGGACATGCACCTATCGGGTTATTGAAAGAGAACATGTGTTCGGTAGGCACTTCGAATGTCATACCGTCAGCTTCGAAATGTGTGGAGAAGGGGTTTACTATATCACCAGCATCGTCCTGTACAATGATTTTGCAGGAACCGTTACCATAACCTATTGCCTGCGCCACAGAATCGCCGAGTCGGCTTTTGAGCTCTTCATTGTCGCGTGCACGGACACGGTCAACCACTATGTCGAAACTTGTGTCGCCATTGGCTTCGCCGGAGGCGAGTAGGTCCTCAATTGTTATTATATTTCCATTGCGGTAAACTCTTTGTATACCGTCTTTCACAAGTAGTGTAAGCTTTTCTACGGCGCCTTGGCCTTTATCTGTATGGACACCGGCGCAAATAAGCACCTTTTTGCCGCTTTGCGACACGATATAAGATACTATGTCTTGTACCTGGTAACATTTTACTTCTCGGCCCGAAATTGGCGAATAGGTGTGGCCTACGCGGGCAAAGAGTAGTTTCAGGTAATCATATATTTCTGTCGTGGTGCCAACTGTTGAACGCGGGTTGCGCGTGTTGACCTTCTGCTCTATGGCAATTGCAGGAGCTATGCCGCTTATGAGGTCCACATCGGGTTTGTCCATGCGTCCGAGGAACTGGCGTGCATAAGCCGACAGGCTTTCTACATAACGGCGCTGTCCTTCGGCAAAGATTGTGTCGAAAGCGAGCGTCGACTTGCCGGAACCTGACAAGCCGGTGATTACAATCAACTGATTGTGCGGTATGTCGAGGTCTATGTTTTTGAGATTATGAACTCTGGCCCCCTTGATGTGTATATATCCTTGTTTTTCTTGTTCCTGCATGGTGTTGTCATCCTTTCTTTTCTACTCCGGCGCCTTCCACCTTGCGGAGTTTGTCTTCAAGTACGTCGGCACGACTGTTGCGTATTGCCATCGTGATAGAGCACAGATTGTCAAAATCCTGCGAAATGATACGTGGCTTTTCATCCTTTATTACTTTCATGACATCATTCATGCAGACGTATGGGAATATTATCTCAAATGTAACATCAACGGTGCGCTCTTCTATTTCTGCTGCCTCAATGGCCGCAGAGGCGGATTCGCGGTAAGCGTTTATCAATCCAGGCACGCCGAGCTTGGTGCCTCCGAAATACCGTATCACTACGATCAGGCAGTCGGTTATGTTGTTTGACAGTATTTGTCCGAGTATGGGACGTCCGGCTGTACCGGAAGGCTCGCCGTCATCATTTGCACGGAATGTGGCTCCATCGGCTCCGAGCCGGTAGGCATAGCAGTGATGTGTGGCATCGTAGTACTTTTTGTGCAGTCCGTCGAGTATTTCCTTTATTTCTTCTGTTGTGGTGACAGGATAGGCGAATGCAAGGAATCTGCTGCTGCGGTCCTTGAACAATGCCTCCGATGGAGTACTGATGGTACGATATACATCACTCTCTATCATTTAAGTATTGGTTTATTTGGGCAAACTGAAAATTCTGTTCCAGCGTATTTTGTCAGGAAGACTCTTGTCCTTGTCTGTTGACCAGCCAATGAATAGCGGTGCTCCGACGATATGATCCTCGGGAACAAATCCCCAAAAACGCGAGTCTGCTGAATTGTGCCTGTTGTCTCCCATCATGAAAAAGTAGTTCATGCGGAATGTATAGCTGTCGGCGGGTTTGCCGTTGATATATATGATGCCATCCCTTTCTTCAAGCATATTTCCCTCGTAGTTTTTTATAATTCGGCGGTACAGTGGAATGTTTGCGGCGGTGAGTTTTACTGTTGCGCCACTATAAGGTACCCACAGTGGGCCGAAATTGTCTTCTGTCCAATCAAACGAACTGTCATTGGGGAATATGCGGTGGTGGCTTTGCATGGCTTCGTAACGTTCAATTTTAATCACGTTGGTCAGTCCTTTCAGATGTTCGACATTGGCATCGGTTAGTGGCAGCATATATGTATGTGATGCTTGGTCGTACCATATGTCGTCTTCCGCTATTCCCATGTCGGTGAGTGTGCGGCGGTTGAGCGGCGTGCCGGAGGTCTGTACGAAATAGTTGTATTGCCGACCTATAGCATCGATGTGCGGCTGCCCGTTGACGAATAACTCTCCATGATGTATTTCGATAGTGTCGCCAGGCATGCCGACGCAGCGTTTTACATAGTGTTCGCGTTTGTCGACAGGGTGCGAAATGACAGTATATTGCCTGTTGAGCAACTCACGGCCCTGGTGATTGCCGAACCGATGCTGATAGTCACGCAGTACGTCGTAGTATGTGATTGCGGGATTTTCTTGAAGAACGGTGTCCCCTGCGGGGAAATTGAATATTACAATGTCGTCACGTTTCACATTGCCGCATCCAGCCAGTCGTTTATATGGCCTTTTGATGGCCTCCGAATATGATTTCTTGGTGGCTGACAGCGGCATACGATTGTGTACGAGCGGGAAAGAAACAGGGGTCATTGGCATACGGGGACCGTAGGCAACTTTGCTCACACACAGGTAGTCGCCAACCAGAAGAGTCTTTTCCATTGACGACGTCGGTATGCGGTACATCTGGAATACGTATGTGTGTATCAATGTGGCGGCAACGACCGCAAAGACAATGGCCTCAATCCAACTGCATGTTTCACGGTATGCCTTGCTGGTTGCTTTTCGCTCCTGATGCTTTTTGCCGAACAGAAGGCGCTGTATGTATTTTGTAATGTACAGGTCGAATATGACAGGCAGACCGAGCAGCATCCATACATTGCGCGACCATACGACAAACCACAATATGTATATTACGGATACTATGGCAAGTTTGACCCAACGGTTTCGAAATACGTTGCGTATTTTATTCCAAATATCTTTCATTAGCATTCTTATGGCTGTTTATTTACAGTAATTCGTCAAGCATGTCATCCATTGAAAGCACTCCTTTGTGTCTGGCGGCGTATTCTGCTGCCATAACCGCACCGACGGCAAAACCATGGCGGCTTTTGGCTGAATGCGACAACTCTATTGTGTCACAGTCGGAGATGTAGGTGATTTCATGGATGCCCGATACATCGCCTTCGCGTACAGAGACGATGCCGAGTTCAGATATGTTGTCAGTGGCGTAGTTAACCCATGATTTTTTATTTCCGTTGCATGCTATTATGTCTTCGGCGAGAGTTATTGCCGTACCACTGGGGGCGTCTTTTTTACGTGTATGGTGTAACTCGCGTATGGATACATCGTATGACGAAAGGTGGGACATGATGTTGGCGAGATAACGGTTTACACGGAACAGTACATTTACACCTATACTGAAATTGGATGACCAAAACATGGTGCCGTTCAGTTGCTTGCATAAATTTTCGGCTTCAGGGCGACGGTCGTTCCAGCCGGTAGTGCCGCATACTACGGGGATGCCTGCACGCAGACAGGCGGTAACGTTGTCGAATGCCGACGACGGGGTGCTGAACTCTATTGCTACATCGGCATCGCGCAAAACGTCGGGCGACATTTTCCATTCTTCGCCTGCATCTACTGTCAAGGTTATTTCGTGGCCTTTTTCGCGCAGTACCTGTTCGATTTCGTGCCCCATGGCACCGTATCCGATTATTGCAACTTTCATTTCTCGTGACGTGTTTATGTGCCGTAGCACAACATTATACAAAGATACGGAAAAACGTCGTAATCATCCAGCAGGCCAGACCTTTTTTTGATTATATTTGCAAATAGTAAATGCTGTTTGATTATGCGTTATTTTATGTTGTTGTCGTACAGGGGGACCAATTACCACGGCTGGCAAAGGCAATCGAATGCTCCATCGGTGCAGGGCGAACTCGAAAGGGTGCTTTCGGCCCGACTGCGTAGTGACGTGGAGGTGACCGGAGCCGGCAGGACAGATACCGGAGTGCATGCATCGTATTATGTGGCGCATTTCGATACAGATATGGTGATAGACGACTGTGACGGGTTGTGCTACCATCTTAATTCCATGCTGCCGCGCGATATAGCCGTCCGCGGCATTTATTCGGTGGCAAATGAGGCGCATGCGAGGTTTGATGCCACCGAAAGAGAATATACATATAGGATTGTGTCGCGGAAAGAGCCTTTCTGTGTCGAAACTGCATGGCAGTATTATGTGAGACTTGACATAGAGGCAATGAATCGTGCGGCGGTACATCTTTTGGAATTTGACGACTTCACATCGTTTGCCAAATTGAATTCCAACAACAAGACCAATATATGTCATGTGTCGCATGCGGAGTGGCGCAGCGATGGCGCGTGGAGCGTCTTTACTATACGCGCAGACCGTTTCCTGCGCAATATGGTCCGTGCAATTACCGGCACACTCGTAGAGGTCGGACGCGGAAAGCTGTCGCCTGATGATTTTCGAGATATAATTGCGGCCCGAGACCTGTCGCTGGCATGTTCGTCGGCACCTGCGCAGGGACTGTTTCTCAGTGGAATAAAGTATCCAGAAAATATATTCAACCCGAATGGAAATGAGTGCCCGCTTTGGTGATAATGCGCAATTTGTTGCGCGTGTAACCATCATTCATGTCTGCACGTACATATTGTGTGGAATGGTGTTTTCTACATTATTCGATTACGATACGTTGTTCAAAGCTGGAAATGCTGTGTATTTCATGCGAAGCATGGACAGCGCAAGTGTGTTGATAGGTCCGTGTGTGCAGATATTGCGTGGAGTATTGTTTGGTTTGGTATTGCTGCTTTTCAGGAACAGTTACGAAGGTCGTCGATATGGCTGGCTGCGGCTTTGGACTATTATTCTGGTACTCGGCATCATAGATACTCCAGGACCGGCTCCGTGTTCGATTGAGGGAGTGGTATATACGCAACTACCAATAGAGTTTCATATTAAAGGAGCACCTGAAATATTGGTACAAACTTTACTGTTTTCCTGGCTTGTAGCTCGTCCTAAAAACAACAGAAGGGTAGTGTCGGACCCGCGCAAAAGGTGTGTCATTGCTGTAGCTGTCATAGCTGCGGTAGGCTTTTCACTAGGTGGTATAATATTGACGTTGATACTCGGTGTTGATGTAATGGCCGGAGTAAGTGACCCGTGGGCTTTCCTTGTGATGTTCGCGGCAATAGCCATAGTGGCAGCGATGACGTTGTGGTATGTTAAGAGGCCATGTAAAACTTTGTCGTCGGTGTGTTATTATTTGGTCGGTTATGTGGTATTGGCTGTGATACCTACCGTGTATAACTTCTGTACGGGGTCGCCGCTGTCGTCATGGTGGTCTCTTTTGATCAGTGCATTGCCATTGGTAATGCTTGGCCCTTATGTGGAAACCGTAAAGCGGAATTTGAAAAATCTTTGATATAAAAAATAGGGACGGAGCAATTCCGTCCCTATTTTTTGTAATGCCTTTGCCGTTATGACAGTTTGAGGTCTTTCTTAATGCGCTCTATCTTATTGTCGAGTTCAGCGTTGATTTCATCGAACTTGTCAACAGCTTCGAGCGGTTCACGTACGCCGAAATAGTATTTGATTTTGGGTTCCGTGCCTGACGGACGAACCGATACTATGGTCTTGTCGGCTGTTATGAACTGGAGGACATTCGACTTCTCTGTGTCTATCGGAGTAACCTTTCCGGTGGTGAGGTCGCAGCTTTCTCCGGAGAGGTAGTCCTTTATCATGGAAACCGAAGAACCGGCAATTACACGAGGTGGAGTAGTGCGCCACTCCTTCATCATGCGACGTATCTCCTCCTGTCCTTCCTGACCTTTACGTACTATCGAAACAAGCGCTTCCTTATAGAAGCCGTACTTTACGTAAAGTTCTTTAATCAATTCATAAAGAGTTGTTCCGTTCTGCTTGGCCCATGCTGCCGCCTCGGCTGCAAGCGCACATGCACTGACGCCATCCTTATCCCTGACAAAATCCTGCGCAAGGTATCCGAAACTCTCTTCGCCGCCACCGATATACTTTTCTCCTCGCGGTTCTTCGCGACGGATAATGCCGGCGATGTATTTGAAACCGGTGAGGCAGTCGAATATTTTGACGCCAAAACTGTGTGCAACTTCGGCAACCATTTCGCTTGTTACTATGGTCTTGACAACAAACTGGTGTCCGTCAAGCCTGCCAAGGTCGTTCCAGCGACGGCAGATATAGTATGTGAGCAGTACACATGTCTGGTTGCCGTTGAGTAATACGTAGTTGCCATTACCGTCGGGAACGGCTATGCCGATACGGTCAGAGTCAGGGTCGGTTGCCATGACTATTTCAGCACCTTCGCGTATACCTTGTTCGATAGCCATACGCATGGTGGTACGTTCTTCTGGATTTGGCGACTCAACGGTCGGGAAGTTTCCGTCTATTACCATTTGTTCGGCTACCGTGCTTATGTTGGTAAAGCCGAATTTACGCAATGCCTGTGGTACAAGGCGGTAGCCGCAGCCGTGTATCGGAGTGTAGACTATCTTCATGTCACTATGGGCGGCAACAGCCTCGGGTGACAAAGACAATGTCTTTATCATGTTGAGATACTTCTCGTCGAATTTTTCGTCGAGTATTGTGATGTTGGCACTGTTGGCTCCTGTTCTGATTTGTGTGATGTCCGTTATCTTGCCGACTTCTTCTATGATATTCTTGTCGTGTGGAGCGACAACTTGTGAACCGTCAGACCAATACGCCTTGTAGCCATTGTATTCCTTCGGGTTATGCGATGCAGTTACCATGACACCGCTATGACACTTGAGTTCTCTTATGGCAAAACTTAATTCAGGTGTGGGACGCAGTGAGTCGAACAGGAATACCTTGAAGCCGTTGGAGGCAAAGATGTCAGCTACGCGTTCGGCGAATTCGCGGCTGTGATTGCGACAGTCATGACTTACGGCAACACGTATTTCTTCATCGGCAAATGTTTTTGACAGATAGTTGGCCAATCCTTGTGTGGCCATACCTACCGTGTAGACATTCATGCGATTTGTACCTACTCCCATAATGCCACGCAAACCGCCTGTGCCGAATTCCAAATCTCTATAAAAACTTTCGGTAAGCTCTTTGGTGTCGTTGTTAATCAGGTATTTAACACGTTTTTTTGTGTCCTCATCATAGGCGCCTTCAAGCCATTTGGTAGCTTTGGCGAGTATTTTCTCATCAACGTTAGCATTCATAGTTGTTATTGGTTTTGTCTATAATTCGTAGCGTATCTTCTAAATATTTTTATATACAAAAATAGCCGTTTTTTTGGAAATTAACTATATCAAACACTTAAAATGACGTTGTCTGAAAACCTCCATTTTTCTATAAAAATTAAAAACTAAAACGCAACATGGATGGCGGTTTTTTTTAACATTTTTATAACTCACTTTTGTACTCGGAAAAACTACCCCGTTAATATGCTTATCAACAACTCAACATACAGCGACATATGGCAACACTGTTTGTCCCAAATAAGGGAGCAGACTTCGCAGGAGGAGTTTGTGAAGTGGTTCAAGCCTATCGTGCCAAATTTCGATGGTACGACTCTGCAGTTGCGTGTTCCTAACGAGGCGTACGTTTACCATATAGAAAAACACTATATCCCGTTCTTGCGCCCTATAATACATGAGGCTTTTGGGCAAAAAACAAAGCTCAGGTATTCAATACCAAATGTAGAACATCATAGACAGCAACAGGTTGCATACCCACAGGAGGCTAACGCTACGCCGGTTTCGAAATATGTCGCACAGACCGATACCGCAAATATAAAAAATCCATTTACGATACCGGGGCTCAAGCGTATAGTAATAGATTCGCAGTTGAATCCGAATTATACATTCGAGACATTCATAGAAGGCGACTGTAACAGACTTGCACGTTCTGCGGGACTTTCCATTGCCCTCAATCCGGGCAATACGGCATACAATCCCCTTTATGTGTTTGGTAATTCAGGACTCGGCAAGACACATGTTGCTCAGGCAATAGGCATGGAGATAAAACAGCGTCATCCGAACCTTCAGGTGCTGTATGTGTCTATGAACAAATTTCAGGCGCAATACACGTCTGCCGTGCTGAATAAGGAGGTGAATGATTTCATACATTTCTATCAGATGATAGATGTGTTGATAATTGATGACATACAGGAACTGTCCGGCAATAAGGAAAGTACGCAGAATGCATTTTTTAATATATTCAATCATTTGCACCTTTCAGGCAAACAGCTTATTCTGACATCCGACAAGCGTCCTGTAGAGCTTAAGGATATAAATGACAGGTTGCTTACAAGGTTTCGTTGGGGATTGGCAGCAGAGTTGCTTCCGCCTGACTATGAAACTAAAGTCAAAATCATCAAGAGTAAGGCCGCGCGTTTCAATGCAGATATTCCGGATGATGTGGTCAGCTTCTTTGCGGAAAACATTAATGCCAATATTCGAGAGATAGAGGGGGCCTTGTCGTCGTTGGTTGCTCACGCCACGTTTCTCGGACGTAAGATAACAATATCCTTGGCAAAGGAGATACTCAAAGCGTATGTGCAGACTAGCCAGAAGGAGATTACCATAGACCATATAAGAAATGTGGTGTGTGAGTATCTTAGTGTTGAACAGGCGGTTTTCGATTCTGCTAAACGAACCCGCGAGGTAGCTCAGGCACGTCAGATTGCGATGTATTTTTGCAAGCGGCATACCAAGGCCCCGCTGGCAACAATAGGCGCTGCCATAGGAGGTAAAAATCATGCAACGGTCCTCCATGCATGCAAGACGGTGTCCAATCTTATGGAAACCGATAAGACATTCGGTCAGATGATAGAGGAAATAGAAAAACGGATAATCGCAAAATAAATCAGTGTAATAATGTTTGGTAATCCGGCAGTGCGAAGCTGCCGGATTTTGTTTTTATATTATATTATATTATATTAGCCTGCATAAAACTTAACCTGACATAGAGTTATGAAGCAAGTGTTTAAAATTGCAATTGCTGTTATTGCCTTGACGGGTGTGTGTAACAGCGTTATGTATGCACAGGATATGGTGCGGGAGAAACCTTTGTTTAAAAAACACAGGGTAGATGTTGAATGTGCCTTTTTCGGAGCTCCAGTGGCGTGGGGGCTTAATACAATTTCCGGAATATATACATATAATCCGGCAAGATGGTTTGGCGTAGGTGCCGGAATTGGAATGACATATTCTTTAATGTATGATGGAGATGGTTCTTCGTGGATTATGCCTAATTTTCTTGTGCGTTTCAAATTTGAAGTGCCTTGCAGAAAGGTGTCTCCGTTTATGACTTTGGATGCTTTTGGTAACCTTGACTTTTCTGTGCAAGATGTTATTGCACCGGCAGGTAGTGCATTTCTTGGTGTGGCAATAGCGCTCCGCAATACAGATAGAGTAACTGTCGGTATCGGGGGAAGTTTATTGACATTTAATAGAGGATGTATAGGTGCAGCAATGGCTCCGATGCTTAGGGTCGGATATACTTTTTAATAAAATCTTGTCGTAAAATGCATGTGGCACACTATTTAGTGTGTCACATGTTTGTATTTATCGGGATAATAACTATATTTGCACCCGCATTTTGCATTTACTTAATGTAAACAACACATTTTATGAACAATTACGAATCCGTTTTCATTGCCACTCCGGTTCTGTCGGATCAGCAGCTCGAAGAGCTCTTTGGCAAATTCCGCGGTGTTATCACCGAAAACGGTGGACAGATTGTGAATGAAGAGGCGTGGGGTGTTAGAAAACTCGCGTATCCCATTCAGAAAAAGACCACCGGTTACTATTTCCTTCTTGAGTTCACAGGTGAAGGTTCGCTTGTAGATATTCTCGAAACACAGTATCGTCGTGATGAGCGCGTTATACGTTTCCTTACTTTCCGTCAGGACAAGTATGCAGTAGAATACTCTGAAAAGCGCAGGAACAAACTCGCAGGCAAAACAACCGAAAAGAAAGAGGAGGAATAATCATGGCAGCAAACAACAATGCACAGCAGTCAGAGATAAGGTATCTCAATCCTGTAACGGTAGATGTTCGCAAGAAGAAATATTGCCGTTTCAAAAAGGCTGGTATAAAGTATGTAGATTACAAGGATCCGGAATTCCTCAAGAAGTTCCTCAATGAGCAGGGCAAGATACTGCCCCGTCGTCTTACCGGTACTTCGCAGAAATTCCAGAAGAAGGTAGCTCAGGCAGTTAAGCGTGCTCGTCACCTTGCCATTCTGCCATTCGTAACCGATTTGATGAAATAATAAAGGGAGGACAGATAAATGGAAGTTATTCTTAAGAAAGACGTAGAGAATTTGGGCTACGCCAACGATATTGTTTCGGTTAAGCCCGGTTACGCCAACAACTACCTCCTTCCCAACGGTCTTGCTACCGTTGCAACGGAATCGGCGAAGAAGGTATTGGCCGAGAACATTAAACAGCGTGCTCACAAGGAAGCTAAAATACTCGCCGATGCTCAGGCACTTGCAGCTAAGATAGAGGCTCTTGCTCTTGTTGTCAAGGCTAAGGCAGAAGAAGGCCGTATTTTTGGCTCAGTTACTTCCGCCGACCTCGCAGAGGCTATGTCAGCTCAGGGTGTGGAAGTTGATCGCAAGCACATTTCCGTAGACCCTGTTAAGCAGGTTGGACAGTACGAAGCAGCTGTAAAGCTCCACAAAAATGTGAAAGCCGTACTCCATTTTGCAGTAGAAGCACAGGAAGAGTAACAGTTAAGACCAAGGACGAAAATGAAAAAAGATATTCATCCCAAGAATTACAGGTTGGTGGCTTTCAAGGATATGTCCAACGACCATGTGTTCATCACCCGTTCTGCGGTGAACACCAAGGAGACCATCGAGATAGACGGTGTTACTTATCCGGTTTACAAGATGGAAATTTCCAATACCTCGCACCCGTTCTATACAGGTAAGATGAAGCTTGTCGATACTGCGGGCCGCGTGGACAAGTTTATGAGCCGTTATCAGAAGCACTACGACAAGAGGAACAAGAAGTAGCAGTGACCTGACAACATATCAAACAGAAGCCGAGGTAATCCTCGGCTTCTTGTTTTAATGGTGAGGGGAAAGATTAAAATTGTAAGAAAAAATAGGGAGGATGCTGTCGCGTGGGCTCCGGTGATTATATCCGCCAGCCGCAGTACTGATATTCTGGCATTTTATTCTGATTGGTTCTTCCATAGACTGAAAGTGGGATATTTCATGGCGTCATACGTTTAGCGGACAGGTCGGATACGTGTCATACGAGAGGGTAAAGTGTGTGGTGTTAAACCAGAAACCCCCATTGCTGCTACTTAAACATATAGATGAGCTGAAATTATACAATATCCATAGTTATACTCAATTTACTCTTGATGATTATATGAAGGAAGTGTGAGAGAAAACTCTCCCTTCACAGCATGAGCGTATAGGCACCTTTCGTCGTGCGGTTGACAAATTGGGATACGGACGTGTCGTGTGGAGGTTTGATCCATTGCTGCTTTCCGATACAGTTGATGTCGATATTCTATTAGAGCGTATTGCCGATATTGGGGAGATAAACTGAAAGGCTACACTGAGCAGCTTGTGTTCAGTTTTGCAGATATTGCGCAATATGCAAAAGTCAGGCGCAATCTGGACGTTCTTAAGATTAAGTGCAGAGAATTTGAAAAAGATGACATTGAACAGTTTGCTTCCCGATTGGCATTGTTGAACAAATCATGGGGCTATAAACTGTCTACATGCTGTGAGACTGTTGATTTGAAACGTTACGGAATAGAGCATGGCAGTTGTATAGATACAAATTTACTGTCCAAATATTTTACACATGATGCAGATTTATGGCTTATTTGGCTAATGAGGTGAGTATAAATGACAAAGGGCAGCGCAAATATTGCGGATGCATTGAGCCTAAAGATATAGACATGTCCGCATGGATGTTGGTATTGCTATGTCAATCTGGGGCAAAATATTGTCGAAGCTAATTGTTGCAGACACGGGCTTAATACGTATTCGGAATTTATAGCGGCAGTAGAATAACAGGATAAACGCTTTTGTGAAAACGACCAAAATTGCTATTTTTGAAAATTAAATTGTAATTAATAATCTAAAAATAAAGCTACCATGAAGTTTGTCATATCCAGTTCTGCTTTGCTGTCTTTCCTGTCGACGGCGTCTAAGGTTGTCAGCAGTAAAAATACTCTTCCCATACTCGATAATTTCCTCCTTGAGGTAAAGGATGGCAATCTCCGTGTTACCGCATCGGACCTCGAAACAACCATGACCTCGACTATTGCTCCTGAAAGTGTGGAGTCGGAAGGTCTTATAGCTGCGCCTGTGAAACAACTTATTGATTCGCTTAAAGAGTTTTCTGAACAACCGCTTACTTTTGAGGCAGATGAAAATACATTGGAGATAAAAATAAGTTGGAAAACAGGTTCTATAGCATTGCCAGGTGCATCCGGTTTGAGCTATCCTGGAGCTCAGCCGTTGTCGGATGATGCTCGCGAATTTGAAATAGATGCAGACATGCTTCTCTGCGGTATCAATAAAACAATATTTGCAACTGCAGACGATGAAATGCGCCCAGTAATGAATGGTATATACATGGATATGACGCCAGAGCATTATACGTTTGTCGCTACTGATGCACGTAAATTGGTTAAATATACCATAGATAACGAAAACGGTATTACTGCTTCGTTTATACTTCCCAAGAAGCCGGCGAACCTGTTGCGTACCATACTTCTGAAAGAGGATGATGCAGTAAAGGTTAGCTTTGATGCCAACAACGTAAAATTTACGCTGCATAACGGTACACTGATATGTCGACTGATAGAAGGCGTATATCCGAATTACAATGCTGTAATTCCTGAAAACAATCCCAATAAGGTGATAGCCGACCGCATGGAACTGCTTAATGCAATCAAACGAGTAGCAGTATGCTCGAACCAGTCAACAAACCTTATCAAGTTCGATATCAACGCCGGAGCCATTAATCTTACGGCACAGGACCTCGACTTTTCATATTCGGCCAACGAAAGTCTTGCATGCAGTTATGAGGGCGCTCCTATTACAATAGGTTTTAAGTCGACATTTCTTATAGAAATACTGTCGAACCTCGAAACGCCGAGCGTTATAATCGAGCTGGCGGATTCGACACGGTCGGGAGTGTTCAGACCACTGCATGATGATGTTGAAACAAGTAATACTTTGATGATATTGATGCCTATGCTTATCAATGCATAAGGCGATGCTATATGAAACTTAAGTTAAGCAGACCGATAGTATTCCTCGATTTGGAAACGACCGGAACTGATGCCGCCAAGGACAGGATAGTTGAGATTTCGCTCGTAAAAGTACATCCTAATGGGGATGAAGAGGTTAAGACGCGACGTATTAATCCGGGTATGCCCATACCTCCGGCAGCTACTGCCGTACATAAGATAACCGATGAGGATGTCAAGGATGAACCTCGGTTTGAACAGATAGCCAAGTCGCTGGCGGCATATATTGATGGCTGTGACTTGGCGGGGTACAACTCAAACAAGTTCGATATTCCGGTATTGGCTGAAGAATTTCTTCGGGCAGGTGTTGATATTGACCTGAAAAAGAGGCGCTTTGTAGATGTGCAAAACATATTCCATAAGATGGAGCAGCGCACACTTGTCGCTGCGTATAAATTCTATTGCCACAAGAACTTGGAGAAAGCACATTCTGCAGAAGCCGACACTTTGGCTACCTACGAGGTGCTGAAGGCTCAATTGGATCGTTATCCTGAATTGGAAAACGATATTGATTTTTTGGCTAAGTTTACAGAACAGAACAAATGTGCCGATTATGCCGGACGCATACTGTATGACGATAATGGTGTGGAAGTATTCGGTTTCGGTAAGTATAAGGGCCGTTCGGTTGCGGAGGTGTTCAGGGAAGAACCAGGATATTATTCGTGGATGATGAATGGTGATTTTCCCAAATATACTCAGAAAGTTATTACTGAAATACGTTTGAGAGATGCTGCCTTAAATAAGAAATAGTTGATAATATTGTCATTGTGTGATGTCAGCTAAAGTTTAACTATTATGCGAAAGTGGATTATTGTATTAACTGCTGTGATGTTTTCAGTCATGGATATCGTGGCGGGAAATCCTGATGGTAAATCAGGGGAAGTGGTGCGCATAGCAGGAATCGATTATTACCTGCATACAGTGACTTCCGGTGAAACGGTATATTCACTTTCCAAACTGTATGGCGTTACAGAACAGAAAATATATGATGATAATCCTTCAGTACGTAATGATGGTCTTAAGGCTGGTGAGGTTGTTAGGCTGGTGTGCAATGATATACCGGAGCATAATATGTCACGTCGCAAACTGCGGCGTACTTTCATTCAGCATATAGTACAGCCCGGTGAGACAGCATACGGTATTGCCAAGTTGTATTCGATTGCAATCAATACGTTAATTGAAGACAATCCAGGACTTGATCCTTCATATCTGCAAGCAGGACAGGAGTTATTGATACGCAAATCAGAGGTTGATAAAACTTCTCCGCAACAAATAATGGCACAGATGGACAGTTTCGCTTTTACATTGTCTGAGGTTTCAAATGAGTATGTATATCATTTGGTTGAAATGGGAGAGACTTTGTACGGTATAAGCAAGCAATATGATGTCGATATAGCGGACATAGAGGCTGTTAATGATGTAAGGGACGGATTGAAGGCAGGAGTGCTTTTAAAAATACCGATATGTGGGGAAGAACCAGCTGCTGTCCAACAGCAGTATAGGGGTGCAGAGCATGGTCATGCTGATAATGAATTGGCGGACGTGTTCAACCGAACTTCCGAGGCTGTTGATATATCGATGCTTATGCCATTGTCGTCAGGTGATAATGCCGTAAGGTCTGGTTTTGTGGAGTTTTACGAGGGTGCGCTTATTGCTGCAAATGAACTTCGCAGTCAGGGTCTGAATGTAAATATGTCGCTGTTTGATACTGAGCATTCGCCGGAAGCAATCAGTAAGATTATTCGTACGGAGGCATTTCGAACATCAGACGTTATCATAGGACCTGTATATGAAGATGAGATAGGGACTGTAATGAAGTATTCAGAACGGACTGGAATTCCCGTTGTGTCGCCTTTGGCTGAAGTAGACAAACAGTACGGTACGACATTGTATCAAATGGCACCTGCATCGGAATACCGCTACGGCAAACTGAAGACATTGCTGGAAGGAGACAAGAATATTGTATTTATCACCTCGACCGTGACTGACATGGAATTTGAACGTCAGATAAAGGGTCTTATCGGGAATACACCTTACAAGTATGTTAAATATCTCAAGGGGACACCGCCGGAACAGATAGATACATTGGTCAATCAGCGTGGTTCGGAGAATGTGTTTGTCGTATTGGCTGGCGATGAAACAGGTGTGGATATGATATTGGCCGCTTTAAGTTCAGTGCAGAACAATCGTACGGCACGTTCGCTGTCGATGGGAAATATAGAGGTAATCGGAACGTCGAAGTGGACGCGTTATAGAAATCTGGATCGCAACCTGTTCTTTAAGTTGAATGTGTCGTTCGTGACCTCTTATCATGCCGACCGCGGCTGCGAGGCAGTGGTCGATTTCGACAGACGGTATATAGAGGCATTCGGCCGCATACCTACACTTTATTCCTATCGTGGTTATGATGCGGTAAAAATCTTTGGTACAATCGCAGCGACAGACAGCTGGACTGTGTTGAAAGGCGTTGTGGAAACGCCTTTGCAAACGCCGTACATTTTCCGCTCGCTAAATGATGGCAATACAGATAATGTGGATTGGCCGCTTGTAACATACGGCAGTGATTATACTATAACTGTAAAGTGAAATTTTATGCCGAGCAATAACATACCAGAGAAAACTATTGAACGACTGAGTGAATACAGACGTACATTGATGAACCTGCACAAGCAGGGGATTTCACACATATTTTCACATGTGCTTGCCGGTATGCATGGAATTACTGCAGTGCAGGTACGCAGAGATTTGATGCTTATCGGTTTCTCGAGCGATACAAAAAAAGGATATGATGTGGAGGTGTTGATAGATTTTATTAACGGTATCCTCGACAGTCCGACGCCTATGAATATTGCTGTTATCGGTATGGGGCATCTGGGACAGGCTATTACGCGCTATTTTAACTCCAAAGGATTGAACCTTAAAATTGTAGCTGCATTTGACGTTGATCCTGACAAAGTTGGCAAGACGATAGAGGATATTCCGTGTTACAGCATGAATGATTTCGAAACAGACGTTTCAAATCTGGATATCAATATTGCCGTATTGTCGTGTCCTTCGCGGGTGGCATCGGAACTTGTCGTGCCAATTGTTAATGCAGGTATAAAAGGCGTGCTTAACTTTACCTCGAAACCTCTCAACTTTCCGTTGGGTATTGTGGTAGAGAATTATGATATCACCACACTTCTTGAAAAGGTGGCATACTTCGTGAAAGAGAACGAGGAGAATAACGAAATGTAGTAGTCGAGTTATGAGAGTATTTTATTCCGTTGAAGATATACCGATATTGCAAAATCCAGTGGTGACGGTAGGGTCTTATGACGGAGTACATTTCGGGCATCGGGTATTGCTCAATACTGTAAAGGCGCGTGCCGCAGATATGAAGGGGGAGAGTGTGGTTGTTACATTTTGGCCTCATCCGCGTCAGGTGTTGCCGAATGGAGGAGATATAAAGTTGCTCAATACATTGCAGGAGAAGCTTTTCCTGTTGAATGAGGCAGGGATAGACAATGTGGTTGTACTGCCCTTTACCGCAGAGTTCTCCAATATGACTGCTTATGAATTCCTGTCGAATGTTTTAGTCGATTGTATCGGCATGCGTTATTTCGTTGTCGGGTACAATCATCGGTTTGGAAGCGACAGAAAGGGGGATATTGAAACTTTAAGAGTATGGCAGCCAAGGTTGGGATTTATTGCTGAATGTGTGGAGCGTCACGATGTGCACGACGAAAAGGTTAGTTCTACTATCATTCGCAGTCTAATAGGGCGGGGCGAAATGACCAAAGCAGCCGAGTTTTTGACAAGAGGCTATATTTTAATTGCCGATACAGATAATACAGGTAGTGTACTGTCAGTTTGCAATGACAAGTTGTTGCCACCATCCGGCAAATATCCTGTCGAAGTACGCAATGATGCATGTTTGTTGAAAGACGTAGCGGAAATAGATGATGCAGGTACTGTCAGACTTGTGAGAGGTACTGGAAGTGCCGTCACAGATTTGTTGGTGACATTTTTGTAATTGATTGTTATGGATGCAGAAGTAAAAGTAAGGGTACGATATAAGGAGACCGACCAGATGGGGGTGGTACATCACTCCAATTATGTGAACTACTATGAAGTCGCTCGTACCGAAATGATGCGTGAGCGCGGTATTTCATACAAGGAAATGGAACAACGCGGTGTCATGTTGCCAGTACGTGAAGTAAACATGAAATATATATCTCCGGCATATTATGATGATGTGTTGACCATTAAGACACATATACCTGAAAAGCCTGGTGTGAAACTGACTTTTACACATGAAATATACAACGAAGCTGGTGTGCTCGTCAATACGGGAAGTGTGGTTCTCGTATTTGTAGATGCCGTTTCGCGTAAACCTATACGCGCACCGAAATGGTTTCTGGATCTGTTTGGATATTGACGGTCGGTATGCCATTTAGACAACCATAGTAACGCGCGGCTGTCAGTGTGGCATTTGTAACGTGGCACAATGTCATGGTATTGACGCTGGCATACTGTTTGTGTTGGAGTAATGTATATGCATGAATAATCTAAAACAAACAGATATGCAAAATGGCAAAATAGGGGTTACGACTGAAAACATATTCCCCATTATAAAGAAATTTCTTTATTCAGATCACGAAATATTCCTGCGCGAACTTGTTTCCAATGCGGTAGATGCAACTCAAAAACTTAAAACCCTTGTATCGACGGGGGAGTATCATGGAGAGCTTGGTGATCTTACAATCAAGGTAACAGCAGACAGCGACAATCGTATGTTGACGATTTCCGATGCTGGCCTTGGTATGACGGCTGAAGAGGTTGAAAAGTATATCAACCAAATAGCCTTTTCGGGTGCCGAGGAGTTCATGGCAAAATACAAGAACCAGAGTATTATAGGTCATTTCGGACTTGGATTCTATTCTGCCTTCATGGTGGCAGATAAGGTAGAGGTCATTACGCAGTCGTACAATGAAGAGGCTCCGACTGTAGTATGGACCTGTGAAGGTAATCCGGAATTCACTATGACCGAAAGAAGCGAGAAGCGTAGCCGTGGTACGGATATAGTCCTGCATCTGTCGGAAGATTGTGCCGAGTTCGCCAGTCAGGACAGAATACGCGGTATGCTGCGCAAATATTGCCGTTTTCTGCCGATACCGATTGCCTGTGGCAAGGAACAAGAGTGGAAGGATGGCAAGTATGTTGATATCGATAAGAATTATATCGTAAATGATACCGACCCGTTGTGGGTGCACAATCCTAGCGATGTTACGGAAGAACAGTACAAAGAGTTTTACCGTAACATGTATCCAGGAATTGATGACCCAATGTTCTGGATACACCTTAATATAGATTATCCGTTTCACCTGACCGGTATATTGTATTTCCCGAAAATCCACAACAATTTCGAGATACAGAAAAACAAGATACAGCTTTACAGCAATCAGGTATATGTGACCGATTCTGTTGAAGGAATTGTGCCTGAGTTTCTCACACTGCTGCATGGCGTAATTGACTCGCCAGATATTCCGTTGAATGTGTCTCGAAGCTATTTGCAGAGTGACGGCAATGTGCGTAAGATATCCGGCTATATTACACGTAAGGTCTCTGAAAAACTTCAGGAGCTGTTTAATAACAAGCGTGAAGAGTATGAAGGGAAATGGGATGACTTGAAAATATTTATCGAGTACGGTATTATAACCGATGAAAAGTTTGCGGAAAAGGCGGAAAACTTCATGCTCCTCAAAAACGTGGATGGTAAATACTTTACAATTGGAGAGTATAAGGATAAGGTCAAGGATGTTCAGACCGACAAGCATAAAACGGTTATCTATATATACACCGATGATGTCGCTGCCAAACATTCATTTATCATGGGAGCGAAGGAAAAAGGTTACGATGTGCTTCTTATGGACGGTCAGCTCGACAATCACTTTATTAGTTGGTGTGAGCACAAATGGGAAGATAGCCGTTTCGTGCGTGTAGATTCGGATGTTGTTGAGAGGCTTATTGATAAGGATGACAACATGTCAATGTCGCTTAGTTCGGAGCAACAGGATATATTGCGTCCCGTATTTGAAAGTCAGTTGCCTAAAGACCAGAAGTCGGTATATAATGTCGTATTTGAACCAATGTCCCAAAATGATGCGCCAGTGACTATTACGCAAAATGAATATATGCGTCGTATGAAGGAGATGGCTGTGATGAACGGTGGTAGTATGAGCCAGTTCTATGGCCAGATGCCGGATAACTATACGATAGCTGTCAATGCCAATCATCCGCTTGTAATAGATATTCTAGATGAAGTTGAAAAGGAGTATGGTGATAAGTTGCAGACCATAAACGGCAAAATTGACAGTGCGCAGAAACAGCAAAACAGCTTAACGGAATTGCTTAAGGATAAGAAGGAAGTTGATTTGACTGCGGAAGAAAAACAACAGCATGACGATATTGACAAAAAACTCAATGATTTGCGGCGTCAACGTACTGAACGTTTGCTTGAAATAGGTGGCAACAATAAACTTGTAAAACAGTTAGTTGACCTTGCTTTATTGTCGAACGGTATGTTGAAAGGCGAGCAACTGACAAATTTCATCAAGAGAAGTGTTGAGCTTATTGAAAAATAACATATTTATCCGGTAAACGAAAAAAGGCGCAGTTTTTGACTGCGCCTTTTTGTGCTTTATGAAGTATTTAGTATTGCTCGTTATCGGAAGGGAAATTGCCGCTTTTTACATCAGCTATGTAATTGGTGAATGCCTCCGACATAATATCCGCGAGGTTGGCATAGCGGCGTAAAAAACGAGGGGAGAATTCATTGTTGATACCAAGCATGTCGTGTGCGACCAGGACTTGTCCGTCTACATAACGTCCTGCACCGATGCCAATTATAGGGATGGCCAATTCTTTCGCAACACGTCCTGCCAATGATGCAGGTATCTTCTCGAGAACTATGCCGAAGCAACCAGCCTTTTCAAGAAGTTTGGCATCTTCGACAAGTTTTTGGGCTTCTTCGTCGCTTTTTGCGCGTACGGCATATGTGCCATATTTGTGTATAGACTGCGGAGTGAGGCCGAGGTGTCCCATTACAGGGATTCCTGCACTCAATATGCGGTCGACAGATTCCAAAATTTCACAACCTCCTTCAAGCTTTACTGCCCCTGCTTCGGTCTCCTTCATTATTCTTACAGCAGATGCCAGGGCTTCTTTTGAGTTGCCTTGGTATGTTCCAAACGGCATATCAACAACAACCAATGCACGTTCAGTAGCTCGTGTTACCGATTGAGCATGGTATATCATCTTGTCGAGTGTCATCGGGACGGTAGTGGTGTATCCGGCCATTACATTTGCGGCCGAATCGCCAATGAGAATTATGTCTATTCCTGCGCGGTCAAGTATCTTGGCCATGGAATAGTCATAGGCAGTCAGCATAGATATTTTCTCACCACGGCTTTTCATTTCAGCCAGACGGTGTGTAGTTACAGGCCTTAAGGTTCCTTCGGTAGACATTGTTTTTTTAAGTTTTGTGACCGTAAATATATGTAATATTTTAATTAAAAACGTATATGTAAGCGCCTATGATGATGGAGTAGGGCGATGTTGTGTTGTATGGTAGTTATGATTGTTTGTAAATCGGGATTTGGATGCTGTCTGTATAGGCGTCTTGTATAATGTTAAAATATAAATTGACTTTTGACATTACATAACTTTTTAGTATTTTTACAATGGATATTGTTTCCTGTTGGAAGATGGTTGGCATATTGAACGATATTAAATAACGATGATTATACAATAAAAACCACTGTTTGGGGATATGACAGAGAAAAAAGAGGTTAATACAGACAAGTTGAAAGTGCTCAACGCAGTACTTGATAAAATAGAGAAGGATTTCGGCAAGGGGGCCGTAATGAGAATGAACAGTGACAGTGTGGAAAAGGTCGCTGTTATACCATCAGGATCTATAACGCTTGATATGGCTCTCGGAGTTGGCGGTTATCCTAAAGGTAGGGTTGTCGAGATATTTGGTCCTGAATCTTCAGGCAAAACCACATTAGCGTTGCATGCCATTGCAGAAGCACAGAAAGCAGGTGGTATTGCCGCATTCATAGATGCCGAACACGCGTTCGATAGAAGCTATGCGCAGGCTCTTGGTGTAGATGTCGACAATCTGTTGATCTCGCAGCCTGACAACGGAGAGCAGGCTCTTGAAATTGCTGATAGCCTCATTCGCTCAAGTGCCATAGATATTATAGTAATAGACTCGGTTGCTGCCTTAACGCCTAAAGCTGAAATAGAGGGCGACATGGGGGATTCAAAGATGGGCCTTCAGGCAAGGCTGATGTCGCAGGCTTTGAGAAAGTTAACGGCAAGTATAAGCAAAACTAAAACAGTTTGTATTTTCATCAATCAGTTGCGTGATAAGATTGGGGTAGTATATGGCAGTCCGGAGACTACGACAGGAGGTAATGCATTGAAATTTTATGCCAGTGTGCGTATAGATATTCGTAAGTCGACAAGTATAAAGGATGGGGAGGAGCAGCTTGGAGCAAGGACTAAGGTGAAGGTTGTTAAGAATAAGGTGGCACCTCCTTTTCGCCGTGCGGAATTTGATATCATGTACGGTGAGGGTATCTCCAAGATAGGAGAGATAATTGACCTTGGCGTTGATTTCAATATTATCAAGAAGAGCGGCTCATGGTATTCTTACGGAGACCGCAAACTGGCACAGGGTCGTGATGCGGTCAAGGAATTGTTGTCACAAGACGAACCTTTGTGCAATGAAATAGAGGGTAAAGTGCGTGCTGCAATGATGGAGGCACGTAACGGGCAGGCAAAATAAGTCAGCCCGATAAACAAGTGTTTCCGTCTCACATTCATGGTGAGGCGGAAACATTAAAGTAAAGAGGAGTAAATATGGCAGCAGGCTATACGGAAGAACACGAAATCATTATTACCGACAGATTTAACGACCTTTTGGCTTCGTGCGCCAAAACAGTCAAGAAAGAAGAGGAGTGGGAATTGATACGCAAGGCTTTTTTCTTGGCTAAAGAAGCCCATAAGGGAGTATTGCGCCGTAGCGGAGAACCTTATATACTGCATCCGATTGCAGTAGCTAAAATAGTTGTCGACGAAATAGGGTTGGGGGCTAAATCTGTTGCAGCCGCATTATTGCACGATGTGGTTGAGGATACGGAATATACGGTTGAAGAGATAGAAACCATATTCGGAGAGAAAATTGCCTATATGGTTGACGGCCTTACAAAAATGGCAGGGGTAGTAAACTCTGACACATCCAAGCAGGCTGCATATTTCCGTAAAGTGTTGCTGACACTGTCCGATGATGTTCGTGTAATTCTTATCAAGATAGCTGACCGTCTGCACAATATGCGTACAATGGCATCGATGCCACGCGACAAACAGATAAAAATATCTAGCGAGACACTTTATCTATTTGCTCCACTTGCATATCGTCTCGGCTTATATGCAATAAAAACCGAACTTGAGGATCTCAGTCTTAAATATCGTTATCCGGAACAGTATTTCGAGATTGCAGATAAGCTTAATGCTACCGAACACGACCGTTTGGAGTTTATCGAACGCTTTATTGCCCCCATAAGGCAAAGATTGCACGAAAGCGGCATAGACTGCACAATAGTCGGACGTGTAAAGAGCGTATTCTCCATTTGGTCGAAAATGCAACGGAAAGGCATTGCATTTGAGGATATTTACGATCTTTTTGCTATACGCATAGTCTTCAAGCCAACAGAGTTGATACCTGAAAAATCACAGTGTTGGCACATATATTCTTTAATAACTGACATATATCCCCCAAAACCTGACCGTATTAGAGACTGGGTGAACTTTCCTAAGGCCAATGGATACGAAGCTCTGCATGCAACTGTCATGGGACCAAACGGAGTATGGGCTGAGGTGCAGATACGCTCGGAACGTATGGAAGAAATAGCGGAAAGAGGATTTGCAGCACATTGGAAGTACAAGCAGGAACACAGTTCGGAGGATGAATTTGACAAGTGGCTGAAAGAAGTCAAAAATGCGTTGAAAGGTCCGACTGACGATGCCGTTGAATTCCTCGACAATGTGCGTCTTACATTATATACGAGTGAAATTGTTGCATTCACGCCCAAAGGTGAACCTCGCAAGATGCCACAAGGGGCGACAGTGCTAGATTTTGCCTACAATATACATACTAATCTTGGAAACAAAGCCATTGGTGCCAAGGTTAACCACAAAATAGAGTCTATTTATGAAACTCTGAAGAATGGCGACCAGGTAGAAATAATAACGTCTGACAATGCAACTCCGAGTTTGGAGTGGTTGGAGCATGTCACTACCGCAAAAGCAAAGCAATCTATAACGACATATCTGAAACGTTCGCGCGAGAATAACGTTGAACGAGGTATAGAGTTGTTTGACAGGAAAATGCGCGAGTTCGGCATAAAACCGAGTGCGCGAGTTTTTCGTAAGGTGCTACCGGCATACGAATGTAGTAATAAGGATGAATTTTACAGTAAGTTGGGGTCTGGTATCATCAATCTTGATTCTGTAGATAAAGTACTGCGTCAGAATTCCATGAGTAAAGTCCTTAAGTTCTGGGATATACAACTTACGAAACCGTTCAAATCTGGTAAGGATAGCACTACTTTGCTGGTGGGTAACAATAGTAATGACAGTAATGCACCGAAATTTGTTATTGCGGAAGATTGTAATCCTATACCTGGAGATGAAATAGTAGGATATCGTAACCCTGAAACCAATACTATTGTAGTGCATAAGGCTGGATGTGAAGAAGTTACTAGACTGGCATCGCAACATGGAGAAAACATTGTATCAAGCATAAAATGGTCGAGCTATAAGGCCGAATCATATTTGGCTGAAGTTGAGATACGTGGCATTGACAGGATAGGTATTCTCGTGGATCTGTCTCAAGTCATCACAGTGGAACTTGGAATAAACATAAGGGAGTTGGCAATACAAAGCCATGATGGTATATTTGAGGGTAAGGTCAGTGTATATGTAAAGGATACAGAGAACTTAAATGCGCTTATGAAGAGTGTAGATAATATCAAAGGTATAGAAAAGGTAAAAAGAATTCTTTAGTTGTGTGAAGTAAATCCTTATTGATATGCAGTTATTGGCGTCTTTAGATGAGATAATATCTTTATTGATAATAACGATGTTTGGAGTTGCAGGTATTTTGCAAGCTAGGCATAAAAGAAAGTTTAAGGAAGCAAGGAAAATTGTTGAACAGAAAAGGGGAGCTATTGCAAAGAGACAATCGATATCTGCTGTAGCATCATCTGATGTGGCCGATTTTGGCAATGATATTGTGGAAATAAGCCCAGAGTATAATCCTGTTATAGAGACAATCTCCAGTGATACAGCAAAAGCAGACAGTATATCGGTACAAGAAGATGATAAATATTGGTTTGATTTACGTCAGGCTGTAATATATTCAGAGATATTAAACCGCAAATACTAACTATAAAGTACTATGGCAACAATATTTACGAGAATAATCAATGGCGAAATTCCCAGCTATAAGATAGCAGAGGATGATAAACATTATGCCTTTTTGGATATCAATCCTGTAGTGAAGGGACATACTTTGGTCGTTCCGAAGAAAGAAAATGATTATTTATTCAATTTGTCAGATGAAGAAATAGCCGACCTCATAGTGTTTGCCAAGAAAGTAGCCAAGAAACTTGAAAGCAAGATAGAGTGTAGGCGTATAGCAGTCACGGTGATAGGACTTGAAGTACCTCATGCGCACATACATTTGCTGCCTATAAATGCAGAGAGTGATATTGATTTCAAGCACAAGATGACATTACCGGCCGAAGAGATGCAGTCAATTGCCGATAAAATCAACGGATAGAAGAAGATAAGACGGCATTAAAGATAAGTCACCGATACCATTTTGTATCGGTGACTTTTTTGTTTAATTTAATCGAATAGTGCTAAATTACACATAATCAGTTGTATACTGGGTAGTAATCGAATGGATTCGAATACGTTATTTAACATAATATATATTATATTCATTGTCTCTAATCACAAATGTTTCTCAAGATGTTGCTGATATTGTTTCTGAAGTCACGGGATTTAATCCGTTTGACGGGTTTTGATGCCAAATATTTCATAGGATTAGAAGGTATGATTGAATACTTCTACTGTGTAATCTGAATAGAATACCATGACCTTGACAATGTATTTATTATTACCTATGGGTGGTGTGCTTTGAGATATATCTTCAAATAATTCAGGTTCATATTTGTTAGAAATGTTAGCATGATGGTGTGTTTCATAAATTGATGCGCCTAACTGCGGATTCTGCAGCATTGGACCTTTCCCCAGAATGAACCATTCGGGGTTTATGTCGGGAAACACAGTAAATAATTTTTCCACAAAATCCATACTGGGTTTATTACGCCCTGACAATATGTGAGAAATGCCGGATGGCTGTACATCGAGCAGTTCGCCAAGCCTTGCAGCTGAAACGCCTTTGGCTTCCATTAGTTGTTGTAGTCTATCTTTCATGCGAGGATGTTTTTACAAATATAACTATAACAATGTAATCATACATCAATAATCTTGTATAATTTTAAATATCTATGGAATATATGTATATATTATATGTTAATGTATTTGTGCATATAAATATATGTAAGTACGTGGTTGTTATGTGTTTAATGACTTTGTTGTATTTAATTATATGAGCCGTAAATAGAGTTTGCACGGATACCGGCACCTACATGCATAGTTTAGTTTATATAAATATATTTAATATATTGTATTTTAATGTCTTGTATCATTATTTTCAAAATATGTCATCTCCTAAAATAGCTACTTTTATGGTTTGCGGATCTGTAAATTACACTTGTATTACCTATTACTTGCATTACATATGTAATGCGTTATGCAACGTCAGTTGTTGGTTTTATTGTACTGCCCCACTCTATTGGCATGATATTTGGAATATATTGGCTATTGAAAAAAAATTGCAATTTTCTTTGCAGAATAGAAACTTTGCCCTATATTTGCACTCGCAATCAGGAAATATGGCTCCGTAGCTCAACTGAATAGAGTACCTGACTACGGATCAGGCGGTTACAGGTTTGAATCCTGTCGGAGTCACAAAAGATGCAGCAGAGCCTCGTATGGAAGTACGAGGCTCTTTTCATTACAATACTTGATACAATGAAGATTACCGTAGAGAAAGATACTACATTGTTATCCTTTTTACTCGACACTATGTCGAATCGCAGTCGTACGTCGGTCAAATCATATCTTGTCCATGGACAGGTTGCTGTAAATGGATGTCAAACAACAAGACATGATACTCTACTCGTTCCAGGTGATATTGTGGAGATATCCATGAAGCGTATGCCTGAAGTACTGCACCATCCATTACTAAGAATAGTATATGAAGATGAAAGGTTGTTGGTTGTTGATAAACGTAATGGTTTGCTTTCCGTCGGTACCGATAAAGAGCAAAAACGTACGGCCTTTTATATTTTGTCAGAGCATATTAAAAAAAACAATCGTGGCGCCCGTTTATTTGTGGTGCACAGGCTTGACCGAGAGACGTCGGGACTTATGATATATGCAAAAGACCAGACGACACAGGAAATATTGCAGCGTAATTGGCGTTCCATGGTTCTTGATCGTCGTTATGTGGCTGTAGTAGAAAATAAGTTACCTAATTCGGAAGGTATCATAGATACAATATTGCGCGAGGATCGCAATTGTAAGGTATGGGCTTCTCTAAACGGCGCAGGCGAACGAGCCGTCACACATTATAGCGTCCTAAAAGAAGGTAAAGATTATTCATTGGTGGAACTTTCGTTGGAGACTGGCAAAAAGAATCAAATTCGTGCTCATATGGAGTGGATGCACACTCCGATAGCTGGCGATAAGAAGTATAGTGCGGCAAGCAATCCTATAGGGAGAGTGTGTTTGCATGCCTATAAATTATGTTTTGTGCATCCTGAAACAGGCAAATGTCTCAATTTCTCCACTGGCATACCAAAAATGTTTGAAGAGGTTGTTGATGGAGTTGTCGTTAAGTAGTCATGTGGTGTTATGTTATGGCAAAAGCATAAAAAAGTGATAAAAAATCATATTTGGTAGTTGAGTTGTAAAGATAATTTTCTATCTTTGTGTCGCTTTTAGCGGGATGTAGCGCAGTCCGGTTAGCGCGCCACGTTCGGGACGTGGAGGTCGAAGGTTCGAATCCTTTCATCCCGACTTAAAATTCCGTAAACCGTTTCTACAACGGTTTACGGAATTTGTTTTTTCATGCCTTTCTATGTTATGGTTTAATACGCAGTAAATATGATAAGCCTGCGTCTATGATAAATAATTAGTATAAATACATAGTAGAGTTATTCCAATTATTGGTAGCTTTGCGAGTAACATAAAAAAACTATGCAAATGGACAATTTAAAAAATACTGATGACAAAATTCGTGAGGAGGCACTTAGGTATCATTCGGAAGGTCGGCCCGGAAAATTGGAGGTTATTCCTGTCAAACCTTACAGTTCACAACAGGACTTATCATTGGCATACTCTCCAGGCGTTGCATATCCATGTCTTGCCATAAAGGACAATCCTGATGATGTCTACCTATATACTTCAAAGACAAATTTGGTAGCCGTAATATCTAATGGTACGGCTGTTCTGGGACTTGGTGATATAGGCGCATTGGCAAGCAAGCCTGTCATGGAGGGGAAAGGACTTCTTTTCAAAACATTTGCTGACATAGATGTCTTCGATATAGAAGTAGATGCCAAGGATGTGGATACGTTTGTCGCAACTGTAAAGAATATTGCTCCTACCTTCGGAGGCATAAATCTTGAGGACATCAAGGCCCCTGAATGTTTTGCTATTGAGGAACGCCTTCGTGAAGAGCTTGATATTCCCGTTATGCACGATGATCAACATGGAACAGCTATAATATCATCGGCTGCACTGTTGAATGCCCTAGAAGTTGCAGGGAAACGTATCGAAGATGTGCGTGTCGTGGTGAACGGAGCCGGCGCAGCTGCCGTTTCGTGTTCTAAGATGTATCTGACTCTTGGTGTCAAACCGGAAAATCTGATTATGTGCGATAGTAAGGGGGTTATTCGAGTTGACAGACCGGGATTGAGTGGCAAGAAAAAGCAATTTGCGACACAGCGTGATATTTATTCGCTTGAAGAAGCTCTTGATGGGGCAGATGTATTTCTCGGTCTCTCTGTGGCAGATGTTGTGACAACTGACATGGTACGTAGTATGGCTGCAAATCCGATTGTATTTGCACTCGCCAATCCCAATCCTGAAATATCGTACGAGAATGCGATGGCATCGCGTGATGATATCATTTTTGCAACGGGGCGTTCGGATTACCCCAATCAGGTAAACAATGTGCTTGGTTTTCCATATATTTTTCGTGGGGCCCTTGATGTACGTGCACGTAAGATAAACGAAGAGATGAAGGTTGCGGCTGTGCATGCATTGGCAAACCTGGCAAAGCAGCCTGTGCCTGATATGGTATTGACGGCTTATAATAAAGATCATATAGAGTTTGGCCGTGAATACCTTATACCCAAAGCGCTCGATCCGCGCCTGATTACCGAAATAACTACTGCGGTAGCTCAAGCAGCTATCGATTCAGGTGTTGCCCGTCAAACCATTTCTAACTGGCACACTTACAAGGCAGCATTGGTTTGCCGTACTAAGGTGGTGAACCGTTTGGCAATGATGGCGGCAGCAGGTGGTTTGGAATGCGAAATTTCCAATGGCAGATAACAACCGTATAAACCCAATAAAGAACACGACAACCTCGAATGGTTGTCGTGTTCTTTATTGTTGGAATATTTCCTTGAGATATTGACCGGTATAACTTCCGTTCGTGGCGGCCACTGTTTCCGGAGTTCCTGAGGCGACTACCCTACCTCCTGCAGCCCCACCTTCGGGACCTATGTCTATGATATAGTCTGCAGTTTTTATGACATCGAGATTGTGTTCTATTACAATAACCGTATTGCCTCTTTCGACCAGTTTGTTTATTACCTCCAATAGTTGCCGTACGTCCTCGAAATGCAATCCTGTTGTAGGTTCATCAAGAATATAAAGCGTTCGTCCCGTGTCGCGTCGTGCCAACTCTCCGGCTAATTTTATACGCTGACTTTCGCCTCCTGACAGGGTTGTGCATGGTTGTCCAAGTTTAAGATAACCAAGCCCCACTTCCTGAATTGCATGCAGTTTGATGTATATGCTGGGAATGTTCTGGAAAAAATCAGCGGCAGCATTGACTGTCATGTCTAGTACCTCGTTGATATTTTTCCCTTTGTATTTTACTTCGAGTGTTTCTCTATTGTATCGCTGGCCGCCGCAAGCCTTGCATGTAACATATACATCCGGAAGGAAGTTCATTTCTATAGTTTGAACGCCAGCTCCTTTGCATTCTTCGCATCTTCCGCCTTTAACGTTAAACGAGAATCGGCCTGCCTTGAAACCGCGTGTCTGGGCATCGGTGGTCGCTTCGAATAATTTGCGTATGTCGCTGAATACGTTTGAGTATGTGGCTGGGTTGCTGCGAGGTGTGCGCCCTATTGGCGATTGGTCTACGACAACAAGTTTGTCGATATTTTCAAGGCCTTCTATTTTGTCGTATGCAAGCGGCTGGTCGAACGAGCGATACAACTGTCTGCTTATTATCGGGCGCAGTGTGTCGTTTATAAGTGATGACTTGCCGCTACCGCTGACTCCGGTGATGCATATCATTACTCCTAATGGGAATTCTACTGTGATATTCTTCAGATTGTTGCCGCTGGCGCCGGTAAGTTTTATGCTTTGACCATTGCCGGTACGTCGTGCTTTCGGAATGTCTATCTTGCGTTTGCCGTTAAGATACATAGCCGTAATGCTGTCAGAAGCCATTATTTCTTCCGGAGTACCTTGTGCAACGATATAGCCGCCTTTGCGACCGGCCAATGGTCCGACATCAATGATATAATCTGCACAGCGCATCATCTCTTCATCGTGTTCGACAACAATTACCGAGTTGCCGGCATCCCTAAGTTCCTGCAGACTGTGTATCAATCTTCTGTTATCCCTTTGATGCAGTCCTATGCTCGGTTCGTCGAGAATGTACAATACATTGACGAGTTTTGAACCTATCTGCGTGGCGAGCCTTATGCGCTGGCTTTCTCCACCAGACAGTGAACGCGAAGCACGTGACAATGACAAATATCCCAACCCAACATCAACAAGAAACCCAAGTCTTTCATTTATTTCCTTTATGATTTCATGGGCAATGGCCATTTCGCGGTCAGTAAGTTTGTTTGGTAATTCAGATATCCAGACCGACAATTCGTCTATGCTCATAGCCGATACCTCAGCTATGTTCTTACCGGCTATACGGAAATGCAATGCTTCATCTTTCAGGCGTGTGCCGCCGCATACTTCACATGGGCGTTTGATTATGAATTGCCCTGCCCACTTGTTGCCCCGTCCGTTTACGGAGTCGTCATCCAATTTGGCGATATACTCACCTATACCTTCCCAGCTTATCATGCGTGTGCTACCATACGACGCGAAATCCTGCATGTTGATTTTCAGCGGTTCGGTATCACCGTTCATTATGGCATTGAGGCCGTTTTCCGGTATCTCCCTGACAGGAGTGTCTAGTGTAAAGCCGTAGCGATTACCCAATTCGGTGAGTATGGCGAACAACATGTTGTTGGTGTATTTGCCGAATGGTTCTATGCCGCCTTGTTTTATAGATTTGCCTGTATCGGGTATTACCTTTTCTGTGTCAAATACGGAGACTTCTCCAAGACCACCACAGTGCGGACATGCTCCCTGTGGAGAGTTGAACGAAAATGTATGCGGGGCAGGGTCATTAAAGGCTACACCGCTTGTGGGGCACATGAGATGCCGACTGTAAAAGCGAGATTTTTCAGTGTCGTAATCATATAAGGCAATCGTGCCTTTACCCTGTTTCATAGCTTCGCGCAAACTCTTCATGAGCCTCTCCCGTATACCGTTATTGACAGCCAAACGATCGATGACCAAGTCGATATTGTGCACCTTGTATCTGTCAAGGTGCATTCCGGGAGTTATCTCCTTGATTTCACCATCGATACGTGCATATATATAACCTTTCCTGGCGAAGTTTTCAAACAAATCCCTGTAGTGCCCTTTGCGACCTGCGACTATAGGAGCCAACAATGCTGTTTTATGTCCGTCATAATTTGAAATTATGAGGTCAGCTATCTGTTCGTCGGTGTAATGCACCATTTCTTCTCCTGTCACAGGCGAATACGCACGCGATGCACGCGCATATAGAAGTCGCAGAAAATCATTGATTTCAGTGACGGTACCTACAGTAGAACGAGGGTTTTTGTTGGTGGTTTTCTGTTCTATGGCCACAACAGGACTCAATCCGGTTATTTTATCAACATCAGGACGTTCCATGGCTCCGACAAATTGCCTTGCATACGCAGAGAGTGTTTCCATATAGCGGCGCTGTCCTTCGGCGTATATTGTGTCGAAAGCCAATGAAGATTTGCCAGATCCGGAAAGTCCTGTTATAACCACAAGTTTACCGCGAGGTATGTCTACATCTATATTCTTAAGATTGTTGACACGGGCTCCCTGTACCGATATATATTTGGTATCTTCTTTCATTTGTGCTGATTATCCGCGTGTTCTGAACCTTTTGGACGGCACCTTTACGTCAAATGTCAGATTTCGTGGATTGTTGTATTCATATGCCCGTATCCACGGATTGAACAAACGCAATATCTTGTAATTGGTACCATAGTGTATGGCTACATCCGACCAGTATATGTGCTCCCCTGTCACCTGTACAACGCGATATCCGTCAAGTGGTTTGAAACAATATTTCGGCTTTATTGTGAAGCCGTATGCCTGTGGATTTGAGCATACCAGTTTTAGCGAAAGTATGCGGTATATGTAGCGCATCGTTTCCTGTGGCAGGAAGGTGTCGTAATAGCAGCTGGTATGTTGGGCGTTCAGTCGACGTTGCACTCCGTTGCGGCCCACGTTGTATGATGCAGCAGCCAAAGTCCAGCTTCCGAATTGTTCGTATGCCTCTATCAAATATTTACAGGCCGCTTCGGTCGATTTTTCAACATCGTATCGTTCATCTATCTGGTTGCCGACCATCATTCCGTATTCCTCGGCTGTATGCGGCATAAACTGCCACAATCCTGCTGCTCCAGCCGGAGATACTATTTCGGGATTAAGACCACTTTCCGCAACACACAGATATTTGAAATCTTCAGGTATGCCGTATTTTTCAAGTATGGGTTCAATCATATTGAAATAACGCTCTGTATTTAGTAGAGTCAACATTGTGCGAGAGTGCATATAACACGTGACAAGTAATTCACGTTGAAGAGCTTCCCGTACATCGATATATTGCAATGGTACATCCTCCCCAGCAAAATATAGCTCATCTGGCAACGAGGGCAGCACAATTGTGGAAAACGAGCCGTTTGCCTCTGCCGATTTTGAATAATGCGAATGGTGGCAACCTGTCAATGACATAGCAAGTATCATTGCAAATATAGCGAACAGCTTCATATCCGATTTTGAATTAATACGCGTAAAGATACTCATTTTATTCGGGTTACTGTTCCGTTATAGGATGTCAAATTCATCGGCATCGGCCCATGCACGAAATTTGTTGCGATATTTGTACAACTTGTCTTTGCTAAGTCTTACATTAATTATTCCTGGCTTGTCATCTGGTAATGTAGCTATTGTATTGCCATAAAAATCCACAGCAACGGAATGTCCGTTGTAATGGGCAGATGGGTCGTCACCTGTACGGTTAACGCCTACCACATAGCATTGGTTTTCTATGGCTCTTGCCCTCAGAAGCGTGTCCCATACATTTATACGACTCTGCGGCCACGAAGCGGCATATATTGCCAAGTCGTAATCGTTCCTGTTCCGACTCCATACTGGAAAACGGAGATCATAGCATATCTGTGGTAATATATTAAAATCTTTATAATTTATAACCACCCTTTTATCTCCATGCACATAAAGCCTATCTTCACTGCTGTATGAGAACAAGTGACGTTTGTCATACATGTCAATTCTGCCCTCCGGATGGGTAAAAATGAAGCGGTTGTAAAGCTTGTCAGCATCCTTTACAATGACGGTTCCTGCAATAGCCATTCCTCTTGCAGTAGCAGCATCACGCATCCATGTGATACCAAGACCACTGTTGGCATCTTCTCCAATTGGATTTCCGGTAACCATGAAGCCGGTTGTAAACATTTCCGGAAATACAACCAAGTCGCATCCTTGCAGTTGGCGGACGATAACGTCGGCTGCTTTTATGTTGGCATCTATATTACCCCACTCAATGTCAGTTTGTACAATGGCAACGTTCAGCTCCATGTCATATATTTTTGTGCAAAAGTAGCCAAAAGCACGGTCGGATACCAACAGTGAATGCAAAAAACATTTGACTGTGGAAAAAACGGTGTATTCGGTGTATATTTGCAAATTAATAGTACATGTAATATGCTACAAGCAGGTAGTTATCAGACACTGACCGTCAGTCGCATTTCCGATCATGGCCTATATCTGGCCGACATCGATGGCGAAGAGGTTTTGCTGCCTAATCGTTACGTATCGTTCGGTGACAAGGTGGGTGATACGAAAGATGTTTTTGTTTATCATGACTCGGAGAACCGTTTAATAGCAACAACCGAACATCCGTTTGCAGTTGTAGGAGAAGCAGCCTATCTTAAAGTGGTTGACAAGAACATTCACGGTGCATTTCTCGATTGGGGAATTACTGCCAAGGATTTGTTCGTGCCTAATTCCAATCAGGGATTGCACATGGAGGCCGGTCGCAAATATATTGTTTTTCTTTACAGAGACAACGTATCTGGGCGTGTGGTGGCCTCAACCAAACTCAATGGGTTTATATCGAATGAACATATATCAGTACGTCCGCGTCAGAAAGTCGGTATACTCGTGGCGCGTCGGTTAGATGCGGGTTACCGTGTCATTGTTGAAAACCGGCATTGGGGTGTAATCTATGATAACCAATTGTTCTGCCGTATCAACATAGGCGATAAACTGTCAGGTTACGTGAGCCGCATTACAGATGACGGACGTATAGATATAAGTCTTCAGCAACAAGGATTTGATGAGGTAAAATCGGCAGCATCCAGACTTCTTTCAATCATCGCCGGCAATGGCGGTCGACTCAAGTTGAATGACAGGAGTACTCCGGAAGAGATAGCGACACTTACTGGCATGAGCAAGAAGGTTTTTAAACGCGCTACAGGTTACCTTATGAGCCAGGGACAGATAAAACAGGAAGACGGTGTTTTAATAAAAGCTTGAGGTATGGCAATACAAAGTGCAGAGAGGGTTTCTCATACTGACGCATCGGATAATTATGTATTTCAACGCTCCATGTTGGCTTATGTCAAGGCAGCGGAGATAATATCGGGCAATGTACTTGAAATAGGCACCGGAAGCGGATATGGGGTTTCTATAATTGCGCCGCATGCAGCTACATTTACCACAATCGACAAAACATTGCCGCCGGCAGGAATAATTCCACAAAACAGTAATGTAGAGTTTTGTCGCATGACCATTCCTCCATTGAAAGGTATTGCGTCAGGAAGTATGGATTTTGTGCTCTGTTTCCAAGTCATAGAGCATATTCGCAAGGACTTCGATACCATAGCCGAGATAAAACGTGTGCTTCGGCCGGATGGCAAACTTATAATCACAACTCCTAACAAACACATGTCGTTGACGCGTAACCCGTGGCATGTACGCGAATATACTGTCGATGAATTTAAGGGCCTCATAGGCTGTTATTTCGACAATTACGAACCGCTTGGAATATATGGCAATGGGAAGGTGATGCAGTATTATGAGAACAACCGTCGTTCAGTTGATAAAATAATGAAATATGACGTTCTCAAACTTCAAAAACGTCTCCCTCGCTGGATATTGCAGATGCCATACGATGTGTTGAACCGTATTAACCGTCGCAAATTATTGAAAGATAATACTGAACTGACAGGCTCGATAAATATCAACGACTATTTTCTTAAGCTAGCCGATGATACATGCTTTGATATGTTTTTTGTAGCAACAAAATAACAGTCTATTTTTTCGATCGGAGTGCTTCCGGCATAGGCAGCGACAGACGCGTGAAGCTTATAACCGACCCTGCTGCCGCAAATGCACCGGACAGCATCAATGCGAAGTGTATGTCGCCGTTTGAATTGATGTGGAACAGCAAAGCTACGAGTGCGGCACCGGTAGTCTGTCCGAGCAAACGTGCCGTTGCAAGCATTCCACTGGCGCTGCCGCTTCTCTGCTGAGGTGCCGACCCTATCATTATGCTGTTGTTGGGTGATTGAAAAAATCCGAACCCGAGGCCACACAAAATCAATCTCCATATTACGTCAATGACAGTCGGGGTTTCAGGCATCCATGCAAGCAGGAACAGTCCACATGTCATTATCAGCAATCCTATTCCACCAAGCAATCCTGCATGAACTCGTTCTACAAGTAGACCGGCCAAAGGTGCTACAATGACAATGATTGCAGGCCATGCCGTCATAACGAGTCCCGTTGTGACGGCACTGTATCCGAACGTATGCTGCAAATAAAACGGCAGAGCGACCAATGCAGACATCTGTGCTATGAACGAACATACGGATGTTATCACAGAAACAGAGAATATCGGTATTTTCAACAGGTCGAATGGCAAAATAGGATACTCCTTATTTAGCTGACTGCGAACGAAAAAGAAGCCCACTATTCCAAGCAGTACTATTCCGAAGATGATGTAGTTGATGTCTATGCCGTGAGCATAGCCTTCTATTGATGCTATGAGCAGGCCGAATGTCAAGGCATTCATTATGCTGTCGCGCCAATCGAAACGTCGTCCAGTGACTTTTATGGGATTGTTTGGCAGGAAACGGCGGCTCAACATTAAGGCAACTATGCCTATCGGTATGTTGATTGCAAACAGCCATTGCCATGGAGCAAAGGATAATATGCCGGCAGCTATTGTCGGACCGGCAACCGACGAAACGGCAACGACAGTTGCATTAAGTCCCATGCCGCGGCCAAGGTAGTTACGCGGGTATATTATTCTAATTAGGGTCGTGTTGATGCTTGTGATGGCTGCTGCTCCAAAACCCTGGAATACACGGGCTGCGACCAATGTGCCGAATGAATTTGAGAACGAGCAACATGCCGAAGCCACTGTGAATACGACAAGGCCTCCTATATATATCTTGCGATACCCTATTACATCGCCTAATGTTGAGAAAGTCAACAAAGACATGACAATAGCCAACTGATAGGCATTGACAATCCATATTGAATTGGCCGGCGATATGTCGAGCAAAGTGCCGATAGTTGGCAGTGCTACGTTTGCTATTGCTCCGTCGAGCACCGACAACGATACTCCGAATGTTACGGCCAATATGGCCCATATCCTTTGCGGCATAGGCAATCCGTTCCATTCCGTGTTTCCTGTCAGGTTGGTGCTGTTTGCCGTATCCTGTCTTGCCGCAGTTGTCATCTCATCACCTTTAAATTGGTTGCAAAGATAAACATTGCAATGATGAATTATGATGCTTTCTAAAAGAAACGTCTGGTATATCTGTGACAATACGGTGTTTTACCATTTTGGGCGTAGTAGTTTTGGTGATAATCTTCTGCAAGCCAAAAACGGCTTGCCGGAGTGAGTCGTGTCGCGACATCGTAACCGGTAGCTGCCAGCTTGCATATCAGGCTATCGGCTATCTCATGCTGTGTTTCATTTGTATAGAATATTTCCGACCTGTATTGTTCGCCCATATCAGGGCCTTGCCTGTTTACCTGTTCAGGGTCATGAATTTCAAAAAACAGACGTGCAAGAGTTTCGTATGATACAATGTCGGGCGCGAACACAATCCTTACAGCTTCGACATGACCGGTACGTCCAGTACATACGTCTTCATAGCTTGGATTGTCAATATTGCCGCCAATGTATCCGGCTTCTGTTGATAGGACACCAGGCACTTTTGCGAAATAATATTCCACGCCCCAAAAACATCCGCCAGCAAATATTGCTGTTTCATATTTATGGCCTTTATCCGATGTGTCGCTGCCTTCCGGAACAAAATCCATTGACAGAGAATTGACGCAATGGCGCGTATTTTTGGCCGTAAACATTTCTCCGATAAATACATGTCCCAAATGAGCTTCGCATGCGGCACATGTTATTTCAGTACGGTGACCGTCTGCATCAGGGACACGTTTTACGGCATTCGGAATTTCATTATCGAAACTCGGCCAGCCGCATCCGGCATCGAACTTGTCGTTTGAACGATACAACGGGGCTCCGCATCTTCTGCATACATATGTCCCCTTTTCCGTATTGTGGCAATATTCGCCGCTGAAAGGCATCTCAGTACCTTTCCCCTCTATTACTTTTTTTTCTATGTCATTCAATTTCATATATTCTATGTTTATTTAATAATGGGCTTTATGTCCATGACAGATATGCAAGATAATGAATATGATTAACTTTTTCATATTATCTTAGCAACATGAAACGAGGACATGCCGACCTTCCGCTGCATTACGGCACGGTGCCGCAATGGCTGGCCCAACGAATGAGTCGGCTTGGGGGTGCCATAGTCGAGGCAATAGTCATGGAATACGGTCGCAGCGAGTTCCTGCGGCGTATGAGCGACCCGTTTTGGTTTCAGTCATTGGGATGTGTTCTCGGCATGGACTGGCATTCATCCGGCATTACGACATCCGTAATGAATGCACTTAAAAAGTCAGTTAACCTGCATTCCGACGACCTTGGCATATACATTTGCGGCGGACGTGGCAAATCGTCACGTCAAACTCCTGTCGAACTTCTGTCCGTTGCCGAACGTACCGGATTGGATGGCGCCTCATTGGTACGCAGCAGTAAACTGTCTGCCAAAGTAGACAATACAGCCTTACAGGATGGCTTTCAGTTGTATCTGCATTCGTTTATTGTTACTGCCGACGGTGAATGGGCTGTTATACAGCAAGGTATGAACCAGGACAGTCGTATGGCACGACGTTATCACTGGCTTTCATCGGCAATTGAGACCTTTACGGAAGAGCCCCACACTTCGGTGTGCGGCTGTAACCAGGGGTTGATACTTAACCTTACGCATCACGATGCCCTACCGACAAAGAAAGGCATACTTGAGCTTGTGCATGAAACCCCGGAACGTATTATGCGCGAAGTGGAACTTATCATGCCGCGGCATCACGAAGTAACGGCAGCCGACGTAAACATGCGTCGTCTTGGTGCTGCACTCCGTCTTGCGTATGAAACGGATGTCAGGGATATTGAAGCGTTGCTTCTGCTTGAAGGTGTCGGACCACGCACGCTTCAATCGCTCACATTGGTAAGCGAAGTCATTCACGGTACTCCTTCGCGATTTGCTGATCCTGCACGTTTTTCATTTGCACATGGAGGTAAGGACGGATATCCCTTTCCTGTTCCCGTAAATGTATACGACGAGACAATAGATATTTTCGACAAAGCCATACATGCGGCCCGTATGGGCAATACGGACAAATCGGATGCCTTGCGCAATCTCTCGGTCATATCGGCGGAAATGGAGCGCAGCTATACTCCGTCAGACTATTTTGACCGATTCGTAGAACATGAACGTTCCAATGCATGGCGCTGGGGCGGTAAAACAGTGAAAGGTGATGCAGTATGCCCCAAAGATGAAGACAAGCAGGAGAATAACGGACAATTATTCTTATGGTGATTTTGTAATATTACGGTAACGGTGATGTAATACGCACATCATACGTTTGTGTCAAATTATACTTTTCAAATTCATTACAACATGTTGCGTTACAAACTGTTTTTACTGTTATCGTTTTTTGTTTTTGTTGTCGGTATCGACCTCAATGGACAGGAATATCTGACTTTCGTATATGCATCAGACTGTCATTATGGCCTTACAAGAGAATTTCGTGGATATGAAGCATCATCCGAAGAAGTGAATGCCGCAATGATAGAAGCCATACGGCAGCTCTCTGAAACGGACATGCCGCTTGACGGAGGAGTTCTTCAGGGTAAACGCATCCAAGGATTGGATTTCATAGTTAATGGTGGAGATATCGCAAACCGCATGGAAGACGGTGTACAGACAGCCACTGAGTCATGGAGACAATTTAGCAAAGCATGGCTTTCTGAGCCGTTGGCATATGATGATGAAGGCAACGTAACTCCAATATATATCCTTGCCGGCAACCACGATATTTCAAATGCGATAGGTTATACAAAACCGCTATATCCTAAAACCGATGCTGAATGCGCCGCACAGATTTACAACTACACCATGCAGCCGACGGAACCGATAAGTGCCGATGAATTTGATAACACTGTACACAAGATAAAGTTTTATAAAATTATAGACGGCATCGGCTTTGCATTTTGTGGCATGTGGCTCGACTTTTCTACCCGACAATGGCTTAATGATGTAATATGCGATACCGTACCTACAATAGTTTTTACACACGACGAACCCGACATTGAAGCCAAACATTTGATTAATCCGCATCGTGGTCATAGAATTACCTCACGTCATGGTTTCGAAAATCTTGTTGCGGACACCAGCAGTGTGTTATCCCAAGGTGAAACAGCAGTCGCAGAGCACAGACAGCTGGCTAATTTTTTGTCGAACCATCCGACTATCAAAGCTTATTTTCATGGGAACACCAACTACAATGAGTTTTATATCTGGCACGGCCCAGACAATAATATAAAAATACCGGTATTCCGAGTAGATTCTCCTATGAAGGGTGAGTATTCAGCCTTTGATGAGAGATTGCTATCTTTTCAAGTGGTTGTAATAGACTTGGAAGAGAAACGTATGACAGTGCGTGAGTGTCTGTGGAATACGGATAATAGCCCCATAGCATGGGGAGCATCTTCCACAATTGAGTTATAATCGGACCGAGTACTCGGAGCGGGAGTGAAATAGCGTGATTTAATTTGTTGTTTTACTGTGCGTTATTGTTCTGTTGGGGAACGTGGAGGGGAACATTTTTTTCTGGAAAATATTATTGGTTTGCTATCAGAAGAGCCGGATATAAATCCGGCTCCTATAGACACACGTGTGTATGTTACTTAGCAAAGCGTCGACTTGAACATCATGATGTCTGTGTAATGCGAATTGTAGTTAATAGAGGCGGAAACCTCCTTGCGTTCAGCTCAGGCATAGTATTATGTTTACAACAAAGGGCAACCTTTTAGGTTGCCCTCCTACTCACTACTGCTCGTTAGAGTTTTTTGTGCGTTGCTTGCTCGCGGTATATGGTCCGCAATTCGTCAATCTCGTCTTTAAAGAGGTTTTTGACCGCCTCTAATTTTGATGTCAGCCGCAAGTCGGCATTACTTTTACCTTGCATCTCCTCGATGAGATAATCCTGCATGGCTTTCACGACAGCATACAGATACGGATGCTCACAGACATTCATCGTGCACCTCCTTTCTCCTGCGAAAAAATGGAATGAATGAACATACGCCCCGCCTCCGTTATCACGGTAGAGAGACTTGTCCCGATCGAATTATCGCTGCTATGGATGAACTTTGCCGTGCGGGTCGTAAAATATCCCTTGTCGGCCACTCGTGCGGTCGGTTGCCACATGCCGCTTTGTTTGAATATCAGTTTACGCGCGGCTAATTCCTTTGTCAGGACATGTACGCTGCGGAAGCCCAATGAGTGTGCAATCTGTGTAAACGTATAGGTTGCGGTAGATTGTAGTACGTCATCCACATAATCGGCTTTAGACTTCATTGCGGCTATCTGATCCTGCTGTTGCTCGATGGTACCTTGTGCCATTTGCAACTGCTGTTTGCTCCGTTCGATTGTTTGCTGGGCAACCAATAAGGCACGTGCCATGATTTGTTCCGGCGTCTCGTCACCCTTGGTAACCATATATCCGCCCGTCTTGCGGATGGCGGGTAATACTTCACTACATACCCAATCTTGGAATTGCTCGGCTTCTTTCTTACGGCTTTGGAAAATACACTTGTACAGGTTCGGCTCAGTGATGAAATACGCTTGTTGAATGCCACCATTTGTAAGGAGGGGAATAGTATGCACCCCCTTTGTGTAAAGTCTTGTTCTAACCTTTGATACTTGTTGTAAATCTAATGCTCGGCATACATCTGCAAGGCAAAACAAGGGTTCACCACTTTCCGTCATGGATGTACGGATTTGCCCGAAAGTGGGATTTTTGAAGATTTGAACGCCCGTAGCATTCTTGTCGTTTGTTATTTCCATTATGATAAGCGTTTAATGGTTGGGCGAAAGAAAAACGGCCTCGCCTTTCCCGTCGCTTATCACCTTTGGAAGGCCGTAGTGGCATTAACCAGCTACACGGGGGTACGAAGCCGTAGTATGTATTTTGCTCCCAACTATTACACTCCGCATTGAGAACAAACAACAAACAAGCACAAAAAATGCCCGCACAACTTGGCGAGCTTCCGCACGCCTTCCAAAATGATAAGCATTACAAAGATATGTTACTCTTTGTTTTTATGCAAGCGTTTTTAAAATAATCTACCATTGCCAAATGCTGTACTGTACGCCGATGCCGATATAAGGCTCAAGGCGGCCGGTGCGGGGCGCAAGGCCATAACCGATCTGGATGCCGACACCCCAGCGGCGCGGTTTCGG
>CALVCL010000002.1 GCA_944326085.1 uncultured Tidjanibacter sp. | reverse complement strand
TGCATAAAGCTGTGGGAGAGTAGGTAGCCGCCTCTTCAAGGTCAGACAGAGATGTCTGACCTTTTTTTGTATTTAATTTGTATTTAATGTTTTGGTGCATCCACCGCCCCTCCCATCCCATCCCCTCCCATGCTCCTGAACAATGACAACGACAGGTGATAATGTAAGCTAAGCAGCCTAAGGAAATGGTGTAAGATGTACATTTATATGGGAATGAAAGTACTATTCCTATATGAGTTGACTGAGAGAAGGCCATGTACTAATTTGTAGACCTACTTAATAAGCGCAGCCATTTCGAGGTTGAGTAATGCTTGCTTGTTATATAGACCTCCAGCATAACCTTTTAATGAACCGTCGGCACCGATTACTCTGTGGCATGGAATGAAAATTGACAGAGGGTTGCTGGCGACGGCAGAGGCAACACTGCGAAAACCTTGGGGTATACCTATTCGGTCGGCAAGTTCTGAATATGATATTGTGCTGCCATATGGAATATTTGTTAACTCGTATCTTACACGTTGTTGGAACTCGGTACCTGTGATGTGTAACGGTATGTCGAAACTTTGGCGTTCCCCTTGAACATATTCGTTAAGTTCTGTTATTGCTGCGGAAATAACAGAATCGGTGCATTCATACGTGTCTGCGTGCAGTAGTTTTTTGAGTGTGGCCATGTTATACTCGTGGCGTTTACCTGACTTCCAGTCGCACATGCACAGACAACCGTTGAAAGATGCAAGTGTCAGTTCGCCGTATATGCATTGATAGCGTGTTGTATGTATGATATTGTCGAATGTATTTATTTTCATAATCGGACCAATGGGAAAGGCATAATATTGCAGTCGCTGTCATTAACAGGGACGCATGGTTCAAATGTAGGCATTCAGTTGCGTGATTTTTGTGCACCCGGGTCGGAAAGACCTTCTATGGCACCGCCGGCTACAGCCCATATGTAGAGACTGGCCACGGAACCGTATGGTGAGTAACGTCGGCGGTAGCGCTCAAAGATAAACTTGTCGATTTTGCGATGGCGATACAACATTCGTAAGCCGCGCTGTATGGCAAGGTCGCCGTAACTCAGTATGTCTTGACGCTGCATCGAAAACAGCATAAGCATCTCTGCTGTCCACACTCCTACGCCATCGAGACTGCATAATTGTGCGCAGACATCCGTATCGGACATTCCCTTAAGGGCGTCAATGTCGAATTCTCCGCTGACGATTTTTCGGGCGGCAGACTGTATGTAGTTTACCTTGCGGAAAGAGATGCCGAAACGCTGCAACTCGTCAGGGGCAATAGATGCCAGTCTGTCAGGAGTTATTGTAAGTGCCTGTTCCATGCGTGTAAAGATTGTTTCCTGTGCCTTGGTCGCAATCTGTTGCCCGACAATGGAATATACAAGAGCAGTAAAAAGGTCGGGAATGACGCGTTTTTCTATCATTCCGACCTTGTCTATTACCTCCGCCAACCGTTTGTCGGCTTTGCGGAGGTATTCTATTTCTCGTTCTCCGTATTCGAATATCGTGTCCGATATCATTATTACATCTTTATCGAGAAGCCGCACATTACGTTGGCGTCGGCCAGTGCGGGGTTCCAGCTGAGCAGTGTGGAGATGCCGAAACGAAGACCCTGCATCGATTTTATCTCCCAGGTACGTTCGGCGCTCACGAAGATATCCTGTACATAGAAGTCACGGTCTATGCCGTAAACCTGGACGGCATTCCATGGTACCATACCGATACCTGCATTCATCGACACGCTTTTCACCATGAAAGGATAGGATAGTTCAAGATATGACGAGAAAATGCGCTTGCCTTCTTCGTTATAGTCCGAGCCGCCGACGAGTGTCGTGTACCAAGATATGGTCACAGGAACGGATTTGGTAATCTGCCACTGTATGCCGCCTTCCACACGGTGGGGGGCGCCTTTCTTATAGCTGAAATAGTTGTAGCCGCCGTTTAGTCCAGGATTAGCTTTGGGATATACTGCATAAACGTCGTTAATGGAAATAAGCACCGGACCGGCCTGATAGGCAAGTTTTATATCGAGTTCCTTGTAAGATGCTGCCGCGAAGTCTACCGAGCCCCACGCTTCGAGCATGAAGTTTTCAATATGAAGTGCCATGGAGGGCTGGAAGCTGACACCTGCCTCGCGCAGACCGCGCCACAGATAGCTGCTTACTATTTTTGCACCGCCGGAAATGTAAACGTCGCATTTCTTTTCCTGTGCATTGGCTTCGACAGGAGAGAAGGCCGTAAATATTATCGCTGTAACGGCGGCCAGCATCGTGGTAATCTTACGTACCATAATGGGATAAGTTTTAGTGGTTTTGGGTTGTCGTGTCGGAATGTAGGTTGGTTCCGTACGAAAGCGGTGCAAAAATAAACAATCATTGTGCACAAGTCAATACCGTAATTGCTTTTTGAACATGCGGTAACCATTGTGTGCAGTCAACGTGTCTTTGTCGAGAAAAAACGAGTCACTTTGTAGGTGTATGGTTCATCCTTGTGAAGTATTCGGCGCAGCCATGTACCGTACAGAAAGCCGAGCCCGTAACCGTAAAGCTGTATGAAAGATGTCCATATCGAAAGCCATCCGATATATAGGCTTTTGTTGCGTACGGCCGAGTCGGTGAACCACAGCAATATTAACGCTCCGAACGGTACGGAGAACCACCACGGTCCGTAAATGGCAACGAACAACAGCAGGAATGCCCCGAACAGCGTTCCGGAATTGGAAAGCGCCCACAGCAGAATTACTGCCGCAACGGGGATGAGCATTAGGGGAGACACACATGCGGCTGCTATCGCGAACGCGATCGAGCCGACGGCAAACAGCGAGGGCAATATGAATACGAGGCGTTGCGATTGCGGGTGTCGCATATTGAGATTTACCCTTGCAGTGCCGAATATGAATACCTGTTTAAAAAACAGTCTCATGCTGGTGCGTCGCTTATGGCATACGCTGACATCGGGCAGGAACCATGCCTTTGCACCTGTAGCCATGACACGCATGCTGAAATCTATGTCTTCTCCTATGCGCATGTCGCTGAAGCCGCCTACCTCTTCGTAGAGACGGCGCGATATGCCGAGGTTGAAGCTGCGGGGTGAGAATTTGTCCACACTGTGTTTGCTGCCGCGGATGCCTCCTGTGGTGAAGAATGATGTCATGGAGTAGCTTACGGCTTTCTGCAGCGGGCTGAAGTCGGCTGCAGCATTGTCGGGACCTCCGAAAAAATCTATGTTGTTGCGTTCGATTTCCGCATAGGCATTGGCAAAGTAGTCGGGCGGCATTAGACAGTCGGAATCCGTGATGATGAAGAAGTCTCCATGGGCAGCACGTGCTCCGGTGTTGCGTGCTGCGGCAGGACCGCCGTTGGGCTGTGCAACATAGAGTATGTTGAGCCTGTCGGCATAGCGTTCGGCAACAGGGGCGGACGACAGCTCCGGTGCGGAACCGTCCTCGACGATGACGACTTCAAAGTCGCGTCGTGTCTGGCATGCGAGCGTCGCAAGAAGCTCTTCGGTCTCCTGCGGACGGTTGTATACCGGTATGATGAGTGATATCAGCATGTTTCGTGTGCGGTTAGGCGACAAAGATACTCAATTATCTCTGCGTACGAAACCATGCTGTCTCAGACGTAGACTATTCCATGCGGAATGCCATGCGGCAGGCTGGCTCGCCGGCGGCATTGCGTATCTCGAACAGCAGTTCGTCGCCCGTTGCGGATGCTATTGTAAGCTGGTCGCCGTGACGTGTTTCCTGCATGAAGTTGATGTCGGTGCGGGCGAAGCGTTTCTCGCCGAATAACCCGATGGGCAGTGTGTCGAGAGCCCACTGAATGTATTTCACGCTGTTGGTGTGGCAGTTGAAGTCGAGGTCGCTGTATGCGACAGTATGCATCGTCTCACGGTTGCATTGCGGAGCAGGAAGCCTGCGGGGCATTGCGGCAGGAGGAGGGAAAGCCTGTGTCATGGAGTTGTAGGCCGGCAGTGTGTGCAGGTCGAGTATGTGGCGTGCCGAAATGTCTATCATGGCCCAGTTGGTGACGGCACATGCAATGATATTGTCTTTGGCATCAAGTACCTCAAAGTTTCGTGTCGTCATGACACGGGTAACATCGCTTACCCATGTGGTGATGCGTATCTGTTCATACTCCTCTGGCATGCGTACCGTTTCGAGAGCCATGCGCGTCAGCACCCACGATGCGTTGTGCAGGTTAAGGTCGCGTACGCCGAAACCGTTGCGGTCGGCATCTTCGCCTGCCGTGTGGAGTATGTAGTCGGCCAGGGACATCAGCGTGGCACGTTTCATGAAATCTACATCGCGAGGTTCTATACGGTAAGTGTATTCCCTTTTTGTTTCCATGACAAATCCTTATATTTAACATTGTATGCTGTTGTATAGGCAGTTGGTGCCGTTCGCAACGTGAAGGTACGTATTATCCTTGCTGTTTGCAAGTCGGAACGAGGTTGATAGGCAGCTAAAGAATAAAAATATATCGAAAAACAATAAAAACTATTGTTTTTCAGAAAAGCAGTATTATATTTGCATATCGAATAACGATAAATAGTTATTGAATTATGAAGACAAAGAAAGTAATATTACGTCGCATGACAGTGTTATATGTCGTGTTCTTTGTCGTGATAGCGCTTGGTATAGTAAGGTCGTTTGCGGAGTCGGGCGATACCGTCCATGTCGGATTCAACGATGGATGGAACAATACCATGACAGCTCCTGATTCCGACAATGTCGGTTTCATATACGAACTCCGCACGGTTCGCGGTACGGCATATGATATACCAGTATGCGGTGGCGGTACCGACAGCGTAATGGTTTGTGCGCGTCCCGCATTGCTTGACATAAAGGTTGAAATGCCCGACGGCGAGCAGACTACGGAAATGTCATCCAATACCTATGCGGTTTTGTATGTCGTGTTGGCGGCGTTGCTGTACGGCAGCATATTTGTGATACTGTTCATTGTCATAGGCTCCTTGAGACGAAGCATACGCAGGGATGATGTTTTTCAGAAGTCGAACATAGCTCTGACGCGTACGATAGGCATTCTGCTCATAGCGGCCTCGCTGCTCTTTTCGCTGGCCAGCTGGCTGGAGGCCAAGGCTGCAGCACCCTATTTTGCAAATGGTCCTTATGTGATAGATACCTCATTCCCGTTTAACATGGGCGAAATAATGCTTGGGGTGCTGATATTCATAATAGCAGAAATATTCTCCATAAGTTCGATGCTCAGTGAGGAGCAGAAACTGACGATATGATACACATGGCAGGGAGGAGGAACAATGGCAATAATAATAAACATAGATGTCATGATGGCCAAGCGCAAGATGTCGCTCGGGGAACTTGCCGAACGCGTTGACATAACGCCGGCCAACATGTCGATACTCAAGACCGGCAAGGCGAAGGCTATACGGATATCGACGCTCGATGCCATATGCCGCGTGCTGGATTGCCAGCCAGGCGATATCATAGAGTACCGTCCCGACACGGATGAGTAGAGGGACATTCAAACAGCAAGAATATACAATCACTTTTTAAAACAACAGTTATGATTAGGAAATTCTTTTTAGCAGCTGCGGCTCTTCTGGTCGGTATGACAGGAGCGTTCGCACAGCAAATCAACGAACTTCCGGACGACCCGGCTGTACGCAAGGGTGTGCTTGACAACGGCATGACCTACTACATCCGTCACAACGACAAGCCTGCCGGTCAGGCCGAGTTCTGGATTTTTGACAATGTAGGTGCTCTTCAGGAAGAGGACAGTCAGCAGGGGCTTGCCCACTTCCTCGAGCACATGGCTTTCAACGGTACGGAGAACTTCCCGAATAAGGATATGATTAGCTACCTTGAAAGCATAGGTGTTAAGTTCGGTTTGAATCTCAACGCATTCACCGCACAGGAAATGACATGCTACAACATGTCCAATGTGCCTGTTACCCGTGAGGGCGTTATCGACTCCGCACTTCTCATCCTGCACGACTGGGCATACTATATTACTCTTGACGGCGATGAGATAGACAATGAACGTGGTGTGATTGTGGAGGAACTCCGCACAAGGCAGACAGCCGACTGGCGTATGGCAGAGAAGATGAGGCCGTACCTCTTTGGTGACAACCGTTACACTCACCGCAACATCATCGGACACGAGGATTATCTCCGCACTTTCGACCACAAGGAGCTTCGCGACTTCTATCACCGTTGGTATCGTACCGACATGCAGGCAATCATCATTGTCGGTGACTTCGATGTTGATCAGATGGAGCAGAAAGTGATAGCTCTTATGTCGGAGATCCCTGCTGTGGAGAACCCCGAACCCAAGGAAAAGATTGTCATTCCTGCTAACGAGGAGCCGGTTGTAGGTGTCATCACCGACCCTGAACTTACATCTACTACCGTGACACTTTATATAAAGAGGGAACCTGTGCCTTATGAATACAACAAAACTGTGGATGTGGCCATGCTCGATATGCTCGATGGCTTGATGATGACCATTGCCGATGAGCGTTTCAGGGATATTGCACAGCAGCAGAATGCCCCGTTCCTCTTTGCAGGCATGTTCAGTGGTGCCATGATAGATGCTATGGATATAACCATGGTACAGGCTACGGCCCGTGACGGCGAAGCTCTCGATGCATTCAAGGCTATGTATTCCGAGGTTGAGAAGATGATGCGTTTCGGTTTTACTCAGTCTGAACTCGACCGTGCAAAGGTTGAAATGGAACGTCAGATACAGCAGGCTTATGACGGCCGCAACGACCGTCGTAATGAGGACTTCATGTGGACATATATCTACAACTACAAGAGGAACAGCCCGATGATGACTGCCGAGGATGAGTACGAACTTAAGAATGCATTACTTCAGAACATAACCCTCGATCTCCTCAATCAGTTCGTATGCCAGATGCGTCTTACCCCTGTAAACCAGATAGTTATTGTTGAAGCTCCAGAGAAGGAAGGCTCCGTGATACCTACTGATGAACAGATACTCGGTACTATTGCAGAAGTACATGCTGCTGAAATGGAGGCTGTCGTTGACGACTTCGTTGCCGAGCCACTTATTGCTCCTGATACCAAGCTCAAAGGCAGCAAGGTTGTGAAGACCGAAACCGACAAGTTCGGTGCTACCATCTGGAAACTCAAGAATGGCGCTACAGTTATCGTGAAGCCAACCGACTTTAAGGCTGACGAGGTTAACATGATGGTTATTTCCAAGGGCGGTAAGTCGGTGCTGTCGGTCGATGAGTTGTTCACTGCCGACATGATATCCGACTATATAGCATTGTCCGGTCTTGGCAAGTTCAACGCCAATGACCTTCGCAAGCAGCTTACCGGCAAGGTTGCAGACATTACTCCGTTCGTTGATAGCTACACAAACGGTTTTACCGGCTATGCTTCACCCAAGGATATCGAAACAATGCTTCAGCTTCTTTATCTGTCCTTTACCTCACCGAGATTCGATGAAAGCGATTTTAACATGATGATGGACAAGCTGGATGCAATTTATGAAAACATTGCCGGCAACCCGATGTTTTCCCTGCGTGAAGAATTGAATGAAGCTCTTTACAGTGGAAATCCCCGTCGCAAGGTAATGGCCTACGATGACCTCGACCAGATAGATTTCCAGAAACTGCAGAATATCTACAAGAAGCTGTACAGCAATCCTGACGACTTCCAGTTCTTCATCGTCGGTAATGTTGACCTCGACACTCTCAAACCTCTTGTAGAGAAATATATCGGTTCGCTGCCCAAGACCAAGGCGAAATATACATGGCAGGATGACGGAGTAAGATATGCCGAAGGCAAGGTTGCACACCACTTCACCGCACCTATGCAGATGCCGAAAGCCAGCGTGGTAACAATATTTACCGGCGAGATGCCATATTCGCTGGAAAGCAATCTTGCAATGAGTTTCCTTGCACAGGTTCTCGATATCCGATACACTGCTACCCTCCGTGAGGAGAAGGGCGGCACTTACGGAGTATCGACTAGCGGAGACACCTCTTTCGTACCTGAACAGACCTACATGCTCTTCACGACATTCGATACAGATCCTGCCTTGGTTGACGATCTGAAGCAGGATATAGTGAACGAGATAAGCAAACTTTCCGAAGAAGGTGTTCAGGCCGATGACCTTAACAAGATAAAGGAATACTTTATCAAGACTTATCCCGATAAGGTAAAACAGAACTCCTACTGGCGCAGCGTCCTCATCAACTATCACCTCTATGGTTATGATATTGATGAAGGTTACATTGACACTGTGAACTCGTTCACCTCAGACTACTTCAAACAGCTTGCTGACAAGATACTTTCCGACGGCAATATTGTTGAGGTAATCATGTTGCCCGAAGTTGCAGCAGAGCCTGCTGCCGAGGCAGCAGCCGAATAAACGGGCAATCTCACATCGCATTATTGAAAGCTGGTGTCACACATGTGTGACGCCAGCTTTTTTTGCATGGGTGTGCTGGTATTGGTCATTGACCTTGACCTTGACCTAATATTGTAGACAGTCAAGGTACAGCAGATTGTGCCTATGTACACATAAAGGCAGGAACAAAAGTCCCTGCCTTTATAATGTTTGTAATAGAGTGTTAATCTTCTTCGTAGGAGAATGTTGTCAGCACGTTGGATGTCGCGGCATCCGGATATGTCATGCGTACCGACATTGAACTCAGTTCCGTTCCGGACATTTGGTATATGTAGAGGTAGGTTTCGGGCCACATTATCGCCAACCCTTCCTCGGAATGTATTTTTGCCTCTACTTTTGCGCTTGCAGGGAAACTGGTCTGCATTGTGCCGGTCAGGCCGAGCGTACTGAAGCCAGTCGTGGTGTAAAATGGCGAGCCCTGAAGTTCGGGGAACAACAGCATGTCAACGATATTGGCCGTGAGTGTGTTCGACTGAAGTGTCCCGTCGTTCGGATAGAAGAGTTTGTAGGATACAGTATCACTTACCGGTTCGGCCGTATTCTGATTGTATGTGGTAATGTGACAGAGGCTGTCTATGCGCAGGAAGTCGTCGTAGGTATAGTTGTATGTTTCGGTGACGAGACGTTCGGGATTAAGGAGTTCTCCGTCATCCATGGTAATTGTTTCGTTGCGTGTTATCTGTTTGAGCAACTTGTCCTCGCTGGAGTCGTAGTTGAAACTGAATGATACTGTGGAGGTATTGAGAACTATACCTGAGTTGACGTCGGAGAATGACCATACTGCGTCGCTGTATTCGTAAATACGCTCATTGAGCATGGATATTGGCAGTGAACTCTCAGTGGTTCCGGTGCGCATAATGATTTCACCCGATGAACTGCCTGTGGTGGCCGAATATGTGGTTGCAGATGAACCGGTTCCCGAGGAAAACGATGTAACGATAGCCTCGCCGTCGCTGCCTTCCGTGTATTGGAATGACAACAGAGTCGGTCCAGCAATAGTACCTCCGGCCATGGAACGGGTAATGGAGGCAAGATTGCGCGGCTTTGCGACAGCAGGGTGGGTAACGTTTATGATCGCACCCGCACCGCCCGGCAGCTTGATTTCAACACGGGCCGTTTTGTCGATGCCGGTGTAATTGGGAGAGGTAGCCATAATGGTTATGTAGGTATCGTTTGCCGTTCCGGACAGAGGGGTGACATTGAGCCAGCGTTGCTCTTCGGTGTTGTCCGAGGAGGATGTCTCGTTGTAATAGGTACGGGCATACCAGTCGGAGCTGGCCTCGAATTCTATTGTTACGGGGTTTGTGCCGGAGAGTGATATGTCGTGCCTGCCGTCTGCTATGTTTACAAAGCCTTCATCCTGCGAGATGCATGATGTTGCCGTGAAAGCCAACCAGCAGGATGTAATGGCAATAAATATAAGAACTGCCCTATTGCGGGCAACGGTGGAAATATTCATGTTTTTTAACCTGTGTTGTGTCGCAAATATACTCATAAACCTTAAATCATGCGATACGCCGATGGCGCGTATCGAAAGTGTTTAACATGGTGTATGTGTCGTTTTCCGTGGCATCGGCTATTATCGAGAAGCCTTTGTCGCGTAATGAAGCCGCAGTCTGGATGTCGTTCTTGCTGACGGTAAGGTGTATGGTATGAAATCCCATGTATTTGCAACGGTACTCAAGGAACATGAAGGCCTGCCGTTCATAACTGTCTCTGTGAACTGTAGAGATGAGGTTCATATGTTCAAGATGCATTATGCCGTCACGGCATAGCTTTACGGACATGGTGCCTACCGGCATTACAGCATTGCGCAGAATATAGTACTCGGAGCCTGCGGCAATGCGGGATATTATGTCATCCGTTGAGGTACCGTTGACAATTGCAGCCTGCTCAATGAGACATGGAGTGTTAACTTTTACGATATGCAGGTTTTCATCTTTCGCCATGGTGCGGAATGACAGCAGGTGCCAGGTTACGCCTGCAAGTATCACACCCAACATGCAGCGCAGCCATAGAGAGTCGGCAACGAAAACTATGCATATGGTCATGGTGAACCATAGCATTGTTACGGCAGTGATTTTGCTTTTAAGGGTTATTGCCTTGTTTATGCGGTAGTTGCGTATATATGAGCCAAGTTGCGGATGACTCATGAGCCATCCGTATAGGCGGTCGGAACTTTTGCAGTAAAGCCATGCGGACAGCAGTAGAAACGGAGTTGTCGGCAGCAGCGGCAGGAATATGCCAATAATGCCAAGCGTCAGAGCTACGCTGCCGAGTGCCGTGTAGAGTATCTTCATGTCGACAAAGTTAAATCTCTTTTTCGGAAAATGCAGAAAGATATCGTTCACTATCTTTATTCGAGACGCGCATGCCAATAGTGAAATGTGCGTGTAGTCCCGTCGTCAAGACCTATATCATTGGATATGTGTAGCGGTTCGCCGAGAGTGTAGCTTATCGGGCGCGAGAACAGAGGTCCGTCGAAACAGAACGTGTGATACTCTCCGTTTTCGCCGCAAGGGTCTATTCCTGCTGGAAAACTTTCGATGAGAGTGCGGTCGAGTGTTCGGCCGATATATTCACGTCCGAGCAGGTCGGCCATTGTAGTTACTATTATGCTGCGTAGCCCCGAGGCGATGAATTCTTCCATTACTTCCTGTGATGACAGTCCCCACAGTGGTTCTGCGACCTCGATACCGTACGGTGCCAGCTGTTGTTCGCGGTACAAGCGTACATCGTGCAGGAATATGTCGCCGAAAATGAAGCACGATACACCTTGGGCCTTGAAATGTTCGACGGCATGCCTCATGGCGTTTGCGTATTCGTCCATGCCGCCATTGGCTGGCAGAGGTACGGTCATAAGCGGAATACCTGTCGATGCGGCCTGTGCTTCGAGAAGATGCTGCGGTATGGCGTGCATGGACGACCTTCCGCTGCTGCCGTTTACTGTGGTCAGAAGCGATACAATGTCGTATTCGTCGGAGCGCACTGCCTTGAGCAGGGCGAGGGCGGAATCTTTGCCGCCGCTCCAGTTGAAAACGGCTTTGGAACGGTGTGTCATGGCTGTTCGTTTTGTCTGTTGAGGAATACGGCTCCTACCAGCAGGAAATATTCCGGCAGCACGTTGCCTTCGCTCCATTTGAGCGGTATGCCGAGCAGCTCTGATGCCGTACGGTTTACGTCGAAACCACATGCTTCGAGCGATGGGCGCACCTTCTCGGGGTGAAGGCATGGCATGCCGCTGCGACGTGCGCATTTGCCGCGGCCGCATATAATGCAACTTCCTGGCATGAAGGCAAGGTTATCAGAGTGGTCGCGTTCCATATCGAGCAGGTGGCTGTCGAAATCGCGGCGTACCTCTGCCAGCAGAGACATGGATATTTCCGCCATGCTTTCTGCATCGTGAGGTTTGTGGCGCACGGTGTCGTCTGGAATTACCTTTACCGCCACGATGTGTGCCGTGCCGAAACGCGACAGGTCGCCGAGCGGGTCGCTCGAGTATGGAGGGCACGACCATACGTGCCCGTAGTTGCCGCACGTCTTGCAGCAGGCAATAAAGCGTGAGGTATCGCGGTAATGTCCGATGTATTCTGCGACCGGAATATAACCGGTTATGGTCTCCGTTTTGTACATTATGCAAAGGCAGACACAATAGCGGCTGTTAAATAACTCGGTAAGCGATGAATTGTGTCAGGCAACTCTTATCGAATTTTTGTATGTGTACGTTTTGGGTTTAATTCAAGGTTCAACCCAGCGGCCGTCGGCCTTGATGAGTTCCACGAGGGCATCGAGAGCCTTCTCCTGCGGAATGTTGCGGCGTACCGCTTCACGGCCGCGGTAAAGCGATATGTGGCCTGGAGCGGCACCCACGTAACCGTAGTCGGCATCGGCCATTTCGCCGGGGCCGTTCACTATACAACCCATGACCCCAATCTTCAATCCGCGCAGGTGCGACAGTCGTTCCTTTATCATGGCCAGCGTATCGTGCAACGCATATAGTGTACGGCCGCAGCCAGGGCAGGAAATAAATTCCGTTTTGCTCATGCGGGCACGTGCAGCCTGCAGAATGTCGAGTGCTATTGTATCGGCGTCGGACTGCTGTACTCCTGTGGCTTCGACATATATGCCGTCGGCCAGACCGTCGATAAACATTACGCCGAAGTCGGCGGCTGCTTCCAGTGCGAGGGCTTCCGTGTTGCATGTGTCGTAACGGCGGTGGAGTATGACGGGGCGTGTGTCACCGCTGCGCTGCATGTCGGTTATGGCGCGGCGCCATTCCGATACGGGGTCGTTGCCGTTGGCGGTGAGCAACGCTATACGACATTCGGTCAAGGCCGCCATCTCATCGCTGTTGAGTTCGGAGTAGAGCAGAGGAATGTTGTTTCCGCCAAGGCGTCCTTCGGGGATGGTCTGCCTTCTCGTGTATGAGAACGGGTCGCATACCTCTGTATATGCCGTACGGACATAGGTGGCACGACTGCGGTGAGAGAAGTAATTAACCAATGCCTTGGCTACTGGTATTTCGTTTTCGGGTGCTTCGGTAAGTGATACGCGTATGGTGTCGCCGACACCGTCGGCCAGAAGTGCACCTATTCCGACGGCGGACTTGATGCGTCCCTCTATGCCGTTGCCGGCCTCTGTTACGCCAAGGTGGAGCGGGTATTCCATTCCTTCGGCATACATGGCGGCCGTGAGCATTCGGTAGGCGTGTACCATGACACGTGTGTTGCTCGATTTCATGGATATTACCACCTGGTCGAAGTTCATGTCGCGGCAGGCGCGCAGGAATTCCATGGCCGATTCGACCATACCCTCCGGAGTGTCGCCGTAACGGTCAACCATGGCCGGTGACAGCGAGCCGTGGTTAACACCGATGCGCAGTGCGGTGCTGTTTTTGCGGCATTTGTCGACCAGCGCGGCAAAACTGCCTCCGCGGTCGTTGTAGTTGCCAGGGTTGATGCGCACCTTGTCGACTGTATCGGCTACGGCATCGGCAACCTGCGGCACGAAGTGTACATCGGCCACAAGAGCGGTATCGATCCAGCGTTTGCGTACCTCGGCGGCTATCGTGTGCATGCTGGCCGCCTCGCGCAGTCCCTGAGTTGTAAGTCTTACTATATGTCCGCCGGCGGCACGTATACGGCCAATTTGTTCTATGCAGGCTTCCGTATCGTTTGTGTTGCGGTCTGTCATCGACTGTACGGCGACTGGGCGTTCGCCCCCTATGGTAACCGGACCTATGCGTACCTCACTGCTTTTGCGGCGCTGCGGGGTAGTGGCCTCGTTCCACGCCCTGCGGAGCGTTTCGTACCTTGTTGCATCCATGATTGAAGGTATTTGGTACCACAAATTTAATTGAAAAGATGTCATGGCGTATGTCGTTACCGTAATTTTGGGACATGGGCGCAACGCGGCAAGGAGTGTTGGGGAAATACTGTATATTTGCGTATAAAACCGTTTTGCCGATGTCTGTTCTCGACTATGATATAAAGTTCCTTGCCGGTGTAGGCGAGAAACGTGCCTCGCTTCTGTCTAAGGAGCTTGGTATATGTACGTTCGGCGATCTGCTCTATTATTTCCCGTTTCGTTATGTTGACCGTACCAGAGTGTTCCGTATCGGTGAACTGGGTGGTGAACTGCCTGCCTACATCCAAATAAGGGCTCGTGTGACCGGTATGGCCTATGAAGGCGAAGGACGCAAGCGGCGTCTGCGTGTGGCGGTGTCGGATGGGTCGGGCATTGCTGACCTTGTGTGGTTCAGCGGGGCGAAATGGGTGGAGAAGCAGATAGAACCAGGACGGGAGTATGTGATATTCGGACGGCCGAACGTATTCCGCAACAGTCTGTCGTTTGTACATCCGGAGATTGACCTTGTCGAGGCGCTTGTCAACAGGCCGACAGGCGGACTGCAGGGTGTGTACAGCAGCACCGAGAAACTTACCGGGGTACAGCTCTCCTCCAAAGGCATAGCCCGCATAATGGTGAATCTTTGGGAGCATGTTAAGGACCGTATCGTGGAGACACTGCCGCAGCGTATAATTGCCGAGAACGACCTTATGCCGTTGCGCGACGCATTGTACAACATACATTTCCCGCAGTCGCAGGAACTTCTGCGTCGGGCGGAGTACAGGCTTAAGTTTGAGGAGCTGCTCGGTATACAGCTTGCCATATTGTCGCGTCGTGCCACGCGGACCACGGCGGCTGACGGATTTTATTTCCCGAGGGTCGGAGAGTTTTTCAACGGTTTCTATGGAGAGAAACTGCCTTTCCAGCTGACCGAAGCACAGAAACGTGTCGTGCGCGAGATAAGGTCCGATACCGTGACGGGACACCAGATGAACCGTCTGCTGCAGGGTGATGTCGGAAGCGGCAAGACAATGGTGGCACTTATGGCAATGCTGCTGGCTGCCGACAACGGGTTCCAGTCATGCATGATGGTGCCGACCGAAATATTGGCGCGTCAGCATTTCGCCTCTATAAGTCGTATGGTTGAAGGGCTGGGGGTGAATGTGGCGGTGCTTACCGGTTCCACGCGCAAGAAGGAACGCGATACAATTCTCGAAGAACTTGCCTACGGACGTCTCCATATATTGATAGGAACACATGCACTTATAGAGGAGCGCGTGAAGTTCGACAATCTTGGTCTTGTAGTTATTGATGAGCAGCACCGTTTTGGTGTGGAGCAAAGGGCACGCATGTGGACAAAGAACAGCCGTCCGCCGCACGTACTTGTCATGACAGCCACTCCCATACCGCGTACGCTGGCCATGACACTGTATGGCGACCTCGACGTGTCGGTGATTGACGAGTTGCCGCCTGGACGCAAACCTATAATAACACGTCATCTGTACGACTCTCAGCGGATGAAGCTTTTCGGGTTCATGCGTCGCGAGATAGCGCGCGGGCGTCAGGTGTATGTGGTCTATCCGCTGATTAAGGAGTCGGAGAAGATGGATTACAAGGACCTTTATGACGGTTTTGAAACCATGTCGCGTGAGTTTCCCCTGCCTGATTACCGCCTTTCGGTGGTGCACGGGAAACTCAGTCCAGAGGAGAAGGACGAGGGTATGCGTGCATTCCGTGACGGTGAGACGCAGGTAATGGTTGCCACGTCGGTGATAGAGGTGGGGGTGGATGTGCCTAATGCCACGGTGATGGTGATAGAGAGTGCCGAACGTTTCGGACTGTCGCAGCTTCATCAGCTGCGCGGCCGTGTGGGACGAGGCGGAGAACAGTCGTACTGTATATTGATGAGCGGAGACAAACTTTCGCGCGAGGCCCGTGCAAGGCTCGATGCCATGGTGGAGACAAATGACGGTTTCCGCCTTTCGGAACTCGACCTCAAGTTGAGGGGTGCCGGCGACATAAGCGGTACACAGCAGAGCGGTACGGTATTTGAACTGAAAATAGCCTCACTGTCGAAGGATGCGGCGGTCATTGAGTATGCGCGCAGAGTGGCATCGGGGATATTGGCCGAGGACCCGTCACTTACCATGCCGGTGAATGCGTTGCTTGCGCGTCTGCGCGAGAAGTATGTAAATCAGGGTGGGGTGGATTTTGGTATGATTTCGTAAAATTACTTTAGGCGTACTGGAGTTGGCGATTGGTTTGTATGTGTAGTTGTGAATTGTTATTATGTGCGGAGTATTATGGGTCCTGCAGTTAGAATACTATTCATTATGAAGAGATTGTTGGCTGTATTGCTGTCAGTTGCAGCATGTGCTGTCGTTACGGCACAACCGCTGCATGACGTGCAACGTGCTTTCTGCGATGGTGAAAGTCTGATGTATACGGTTAGTTATAGGGCAAAAATGTGGCCCAATACTGATATGGGCGATGTGGTAATGGCAGTGAAGCAAGATACTATCGGAACTGTGCCTGTCTTGCGTGTGGATGCAAGAGCTACGGTAAAGGGAATTTTCAGCTGGTTTTACCGTCTTGATGACCGGTATTACAGCTGGCTGCATGATGAGGATATTTATCCGATGCGTGCCAAGGCCGAGTTATTGGAGGGAAACTATCGTTTTTCTAGCACATTCATTTACGATTGGGAACGGGATGTTGCCAACAACGAATATCGCAACCATCGTTATCCGGAGTATGCGCATGCTGCCGTTGCACTTGCCGGCAGGGCAATGGATGGCGTGTCTCTGTTCTATAACTTGCGGACGCATGACCTTTCGTCATTCAGTCCCGGAGAGGAACGTGCCCTGGCATTGTTGCTTACGGATACGGTGAAGTTCATCAAATACAAGTATTACGGGCGTGAGGTTAAGAAAGTGAAGGGGCTTGGAGAGGTGAATACCCTGAAATTTTCGTGTCAGTTGGTTAATGATGATGCCGACAGTTTTGAAGAAGGCAGCGAATTTTTTGTGTGGATATCAGACGATGCCAATAAAATTCCTGTATTCCTTGAGTCTCCATTGAGAGTAGGAAGCGTTAGAGCCCGCCTTGTGGAGTATAGTGGTCTGATGCATCCGACGATACTGAACCAAGAAGAGTAACCGCTGTTTGTGCAGGCATAAACAACTGATATTGCATTGCCAAATGCAAAAATGTTTTATATTTGCAGTAAATAGGAATTATGCCGAAAACGGAATAGTATTAACCTTAAATAATTTTACATCATGTCGGAAGAATATAACAGTCAAGGTAACAACCCTGAACGTTCTGCAAAATCCATCCGCGGCTATCAGATAGTGATAGTTCTGCTTGTGGTGGTATTAGGTGTGCTGGCGTTCATTTATTTCCGTCAGGTGCGCAGCATTAAGGCTGAAGCACAGGCAGAGAAAGAAGTACTTCAGCAGAATATCAATGACCTTATCGTCGACATTGACAATCTGAAGGTTGACAATGATTCTATCAGCTACAACCTCGGTATTGAGCGTCACAGAGCCGACTCGTTGATGGAAAAGCTCCAGAACGAACGTAACATCAGCCGTGCCACAATCCGCAGGTACGAGAAGGAAATCAACACCATGCGCAATATCATGCGTAACTATGTGCGCCAGATTGACTCTCTCAATCAGCTAAACCGCAGCCTTACACAGGAGAATGTAGCATACCGTCAGCAGGTTAATGACGAGCGTGTACGGGCACAGGCTGCCGAGGAACGTGCTACAGAACTTTCCAATAGAGTCAAGGTCGGTTCGATAGTCAGGGCTCGCGATATTGTCCTTTCCGCGCTTAATACCAATGACCGTGTCGTTCCACGTGCTTCACGTGCCGTAAGGTTGAGGGTTGACTTTATACTCACCGCCAATGAACTTGCAGCTCCTGGCGAAAGGAACGTCTATGTGCGCATTACCGGACCTGACGGATATGTACTTGCAGGTGATGTTTCCTCGCTGTTCGATTATGAGGGCGACAAGCTTACCTATTCTGCAGTACGTGAAATCGACTATCAGAATAAGGACCTCGAAGTTGGACTCTATTATAACGGCGAGGGTATTACCAGCGGTACCTATAGCGTTGAAATTTACATGGACGGGTATATGATTGGTACTGCAGAGGCTTATCTCAAATAATAGAGAGCACAGTAACTTAAAGGGGATGGCAATTTAGTGGTCATCCCCTTTTTTGTCTGTCTGCTGTTATAGGAAGTTTATTGCAAAATTGCCTTCTTGACGGTATTTGCAGTGTCGAAGTATTTCTGCTGCCTGGAGGTTATGTTAATGGTTTGGCTGTAAAAACGAAAATACCCCGCTTTTGCGGGGTATTTTCGTTTGAAGATAATCCTTTTGGATTATTTCACTTCCCATGTTTCGCCGCTGTTGAGCAGGTCATCCATGTTCTTTATTTTTGCTGTCGCCTTAACTTCTGCAATCTGGCGAGCTACCTCATGTTCGTATGTCGGAGCCTCTACATCACGGATTACGCCGAGTGCTACGGGGAAGTCAGGATACTTCATGCCAGCAAGCATTACATGTATCATGGTGTCTTTCTCGTGAGCATCGTGAGTAAGGATATCATCGAGAGTTACGCCGTTTTCACCTACGGTAACCACCTTCAGCTTCATGTTGTCGAGCATAAGCCCCTTGTTCATGTCCTTGCCGAAGAGCATCTTTTCACCGTGACGGAGAGTAATGGTGTGTTCAGCCCTTGTCTCCTTGTCACCGGCGTAAGCCTTGTGTGTACCGTTGTTGAATATCATACAGTTGGTGAGGACTTCGATAACCGACATGCCGTCGTGCTTGGAGGCGGCTACCATGCAGTCGGATGTAAGGTTAACCTCTGCATCAACCGAACGTGCGAAGAATGTGCCGTGTGCACCTATTACGAGCTCGCCGGGGTTGAACGGACGTTCAACTGTACCGAACGGCGAAGTTTTGGTAATCTTGCCCAACTTCGAGGTAGGCGAGTACTGTCCCTTGGTCAGACCGTATATCTCATTGTTGAAGAGTACCACGTTGAGGTCGATGTTACGGCGGATAGCGTGGATGAAGTGGTTACCACCGATTGCCAGCGAGTCACCATCACCAGTCATCACGAAGACGCTGAGGTTGGGGTTGGCAGTCTTAAGACCGGTAGCGATGGCGTTTGCACGGCCATGGATACCGTGGAAACCGAACGTGCTCACGTAATACGGGAAACGCGACGAACATCCGATACCGGAAACTACCGCAAAGCGCGAGTGGTCAACATTGGAGTTGGCGGCAATCTGCGGCATGGCTTTCTGTATGGCGCTCAATACGGCATAGTCACCGCAACCGGGGCACCATTTTACTTCCTGGTCGCTCTTGAAATCGGCGACGGTATATTTGTATTCGCTCATGACTATTTTTCCAGTAATTCGTTAAACTTCTCAACCAGTTCCTCTTTTGTGAACGGACGGCCCTGAACCTTGTTGTACTGTTCGTACCTGAATTCGGGGAATGACATGCGCAGGTAGTTTGCAAATTGGCCTTCGTTCAACTCACATACAACGATTTTCTTGAACCCTGCGAATATTTCGCGTACGCCGTGGGGCAGCGGGTTGATGTAGTTGAAGTGGCAGAGGGATATTTTCTTACCAGCAGCGCGCATTTCGGTAACAGCCGATTCGAGGTGACCGCGGGTACCACCCCAGCCTACTACGAGGAGGTCGCCTTCGTTGTCGCCTTCAACTTTCTGCGCAGGAATGTAGTTTGCCACGCGGGCAACCTTTTCTGCACGGAGATTTACCATTTCCTGGTGGTTCTTCGGATCGTGCGACAAAGCACCTGTCTTGGAGTCTTTTTCGAGACCGCCGATGCGGTGTTCAAGACCTGGTGTGCCTGGGATTGCCCAACGACGGGCAAGGCGTTCCTCATCACGCTTGTACGGACGGAAACTCTTTTCGTCTTCCGGCAGTTTGGTTATGATAGGCGGATGTATTTCGGGATAGTCCTTCATTGATGGTATCTTCCACGGCTGACTGCCGTTGGCAATGAAACCGTCGGAAAGGAGGATAACAGGAGTCATGTGTTCCATTGCTATCTTACCTGCCATGAAGGCGTAATCGAAACAGTCGGACGGTGAGCTGGCGGCCAATACAACCATTGGACATTCTCCGTTGCGTCCCCAAAGAGCCTGAAGTAAATCGCCCTGTTCGGGTTTTGTAGGAAGACCTGTGGAAGGACCGCCACGCTGTACGTCAACGACAACGAGCGGAAGTTCGGTCATTACAGCGAGGCCCATTGCTTCGGACTTCAGCGAAAGACCGGGGCCGGAAGTTGTGGTTACTGCAAAGTGGCCGCCGTATGCGGCACCTATTGAAGTACAGATACCGGCGATTTCGTCTTCGCACTGTACGGTTGTTACACCGAGGTCCTTACGCTTTGCGAGTTCTTCGAGTATCACCGTGGCAGGCGTGATAGGATAGGATCCGCAATAAAGCGGACGACCGCTCTTCTCGGAAGCGGCGATGAAACCCCATGCGGTAGCCTGGTTACCGTTAATGCTGCGGTAGCGGCCTTTGGGAAGGTCTGCCGGCTGTACATCATAGGTATTTGCAAAAGCGTGAGTGTTGTGGGCATAGTTATAGCCGGCCTTGAGAACAACTACGTTGGCTTCAGCAACCATCGGATTTTTCTTGCCGAACTTGTTGTTGATGTATTCGGTAGCATGCTCGAGCGACTTGTTGAACATGAACAGGCACATACCCAGTGCAAACATGTTTTTGCACTTAACGACGCTTTTTGCATCCATATCGAAGTCCTTGAGGGCTTCTTTTGTCATCGTCGTTATATCGGCGATGATGATGTTGTAGTCTTGTATGCCCAGTTCAGTGAATGGGTCGTTGGTCTTGAAACCTGCACGGGCTACGCTCTTTTCGTCGAGAGTATCACCGTCAATTATTATGGTGGCCCCTTTCTTGAGCCAGCATACGTTAGCCTTCAATGCGGCGGGGTTCATTGTTACCAATACGTCGCAGTAGTCGCCAGGAGTCTTTACCTGATGGTCACCGAAGTGTACCTGAAAGCCCGAAACGCCTGCAACCGTTCCCTGTGGGGCGCGGATTTCAGCCGGATAATCCGGGAAAGTTGAAATACCGTTGCCTGCAAGGGCTGCGGTGTCGGAGAACAGCGTGCCCGTAAGCTGCATGCCGTCGCCGGAGTCACCGGAGAACCGGATGACCACATCGTCTCTCTCCGTGATGTTTTTGTTTTCCATAATTTTTGTAAATCAACAGGGACTGCGGGCATATAAACATGGGTTCCCGACAGCCTCCCCGATTTGTTATTATTAGTAGTTTGGTATCTGGATTTTCTGTTCTTAACTTGGTTATGTGGCAAAAGAGCGCCATGCAGTACCTTTCACCTGCATGCGCTTTGTCGCCGTTCGACAACCATATCTTATTTACCTGCAAATGTAATGAATTATAATGTAGCGGCAACCGATAATGGAAAAAATATTTATCTTTACCTCGCAAAGGAGCAATCCTTTAATCAAAACGTGGCTATGCTGTGCACTGTCAGGCTTCAGGAGCCCGGATTGTCAAGACACAGTAAGCATTTAAAATTAATTTGTTTTCGCGTATGAAACATCCCATTAAGTTTACCACGCCTGAAGAGGCCGTTAAAGTGATAAAGTCGGGCGACCATGTCCATTTGAGCAGTGTGGCAAGCGTGCCGCAGGTTTTGGTATGTGCAATGGCCGAGCGTGGGAAAGCCGGAGAACTGCATGATGTGAAGATACATCACTTGCATACTGAAGGGGATGCCATGTATGCGGTACCGGAAATGGAGGGGGTGTTCCAACTCGATTCGTTTTTCGTAGGTGGCAATGTTAGGAAGGTTACTCAGGCAGGCTTTGCTGATTACATTCCCGTATTTCTCAGCGAGACGCAGCGTCTTTACCGCGACGGCACACTGCCATGCGATGTGGCAATGATACAGGTGTCGCCTCCCGATCGTCACGGTTATGTATCGCTTGGAACATCTGTAGATGCCACACTGGCAGCGGTAGAGTGTGCCAAAACTGTAATTGCCGTGGTGAACAGGTATGTACCGCGTTCTTTTGGCGATTCGTTCATACACATGTCTAAAATAGATATTTTTGTGGAGAACGATACTCCTCTTATAGAGGAACATTTTGCGGAGCCTAATGAAGTTGAGAAGGCTATAGGCCGTAACTGTGCTTCACTTATAGAGGATGGTGCGTGTCTTCAGATGGGCATAGGCAGCATTCCCAATGCAGTGTTGTCGCAGCTTACCGGTCACAAGAATCTCGGCGTGCATACCGAAATGTTTGCCGATGGCGTACTGCCTCTTGTGGAGTCGGGAGTGATAAACGGTGCCAACAAAAAAATTAACCGCGGCAAGATTGTTTCGACTTTCCTTATGGGGTCGCAGAAGGTATATGATTTCATAGACGATAATCCAGGAGTCCTTATGAAGGATGTCGGTTATACCAACGATCCGTTCATTATTTCGCAAAACCCCAAGGTTACGGCGCTCAATTCGGCGTTGCAGGTTGACCTCACCGGCCAAATATGTGCGGATTCGCTCGGGACCAAGTTCTACTCCGGTGTTGGCGGTCAGGTTGATTTCATTTATGGCGCTTCACGATCGGAGGGCGGCAGGGCTATTGTTGCTATGCCTTCCATCACCAATAAGGGTATCAGTAAGATTGTACCGGTGCTGAACGAAGGTGCCGGTGTGGTTACGACGCGTGCCCATGTACATTGGATAGTCACCGAACATGGTGTAGTTAATCTGTACGGTAAAAGCATGCAGGAGCGAGCACGTCTGCTAATCAGCATTGCGGATCCGTCGGCCCGCGAGAGTCTCGACCGAGCCGCATTCGAACGTTTTGGGTCACATCATTATTATATAAAGAACAGCTGTGGCATGTAAGGGCTGTACGGCGCCGACACCGATAGTGCCGGCGCTTTGTGTTCATGTTTTTGCAAGAGGATGGTATGTTGTGTCGTAAAAGGCATTGCGATATTGATTGGTATGCAAATTAGGATTATATTTGCATACGTCCTTTATGGAGGATGAGTTAATGCATTCGTATTATATGAAGTGTACGCTTTCGGCTCATAAGAAGGTCACCATATTCATAATATTGCTGCTATGTGTTGACCAGGCAGTGAAGTTTGCCGTTAAACTGAATATGGAGCTGTATCAGAGCATCCATGTTTTCGGCGAGTGGTTTCAGATTAGTTTTGTGGAAAATCCTGGAGCAGCATTCGGCATGCAGTTCGGCGGCGAATGGGGAAAGCTTGCATTAAGCCTTTTGCGCATAGTATTCATTGCATTGATTGCATGGTACACACATCGTCTTATCAAGACTTCAGCCCCGAAAGGTGTTATAGTAGGAGCTGCACTTATTTTGGCAGGAGCTGTCGGCAATATGATTGACAGTGCGTTTTACGGAATTATATTCTCGGCATCAACACCTTATGAGGTAGCGACGCTGTTCCCTGAAGGCGGCGGATATGCATCGTTTCTGCACGGCAGGGTAGTGGACATGCTCTATTTCCCAATAATAAATGCAACATGGCCCGATTGGGTGCCGTGGGTCGGAGGAAGTGATTTCACATTCTTCAGTCCTGTGTTTAATATTGCCGACAGCTACATAACAGTTGCCGTATTTTATATATTGCTGTTTCAGCGTAAGTATTTTATGAAATAAAAATATATGGGAAGGTTCTTGCGGTCGTTGGTGCTGATGGCGCTGTTGGTATTGGCCGGTGTTTCGGCATCGGCACAGGATGCGGACAGAATACTTGGTGTGTATAAGGTCGTTGGTGAGACGACCGGAGAGTTGTCGCATGTGCGTATTTACAGAAATGGCGATAAATACGACGGACGTATAATATGGCTGGAGCATCCGAACAATGCAGACGGTACGAAGCGTCTCGATGCCATGAACCCCGATCCTGCCCTGCGTGCCTTGCCTGCCGATGAGATATTGATACTTGACGGATTGCATTACGATGCAAAGAAGGAGCAATGGATTGGCGGCACGATATACAATCCGGTGGACGGAAAGGTATATGATGTACTGGCCGAGTTCGAGAATGATGAAGTTCTCAGAGTAAGAGGTTATGTCGGCAGTCCGATGTTTGGCAAAACCTATCTGTGGGATAGGCTGGAGTAGCTGGTTTGCATGAAATGAAAAAGGCCCGCAACCTTACGAGGTTGCGGGCCTTTTTGCTGTGACAGCTTGGAATTGTTATTTCTCTGCGATTTCGACGGTGTAGTTGTACGTGTCTGCTCGGGAAACGATAGTCTCCTGATATTCTGTAGTCTTATCGGCTGCAATAGTCATGGTGCTGGACAACGAGTTGCTTTCCATACGGTTGTCGGAAGTGATGTAACCTATGCTGCCGCCCAAACCTACGTTATAGCTCTCCTTGGCTTCATAGTTTTCCACTGCGGTGATTTTCATCTTGAGGCTGCCGGAGTAGGGTACTTCAACGTTTTCGATGCTTTTCTCCCACGGAAGAGCGTCAACGGTTTCGGTTACGGTCTGACCTTCGGTGTCGGTGTATTCCGCTTCAATGTTGAACAGTGTAGTGATGTCGGTGCCGCCGGTTATGGAGTAGGTGACGGTAGCTGTTACGGGAGTGGGTACGGGTGGCTTCTTATCGTTGTCTTCTCCGTTTCCGCATGCGGTCATGCTGAGAGTTGCAATCGAGAACAGCAATGCAATGTGCTTTTTCATCTATATCTTTGTATTTAAGTGGTTGTTAAATCTCAATTAAGGAGTGTCGGATAGCCCATATTACAAGACTTGCCGTATTGCGGCATCCTGTCTTTTCCAAAATATTTGCACGGTGTTTGTCTACTGTGCGCTTGGATATGAATAATTCCTGGGCTATTTCCTGGTTGGAGTAGCCTTTGCATATCAGTCCGAGTATCTCTTTTTCGCGGTCGGAAAGTTGTTCTTCAGATATGACGGAAGAGCGTTGCGGCCTTAATTCACCTACTAATGACTGGAGCAGTTCCTGCGAAAAGTAGGTGCCGCCTTCGGCTACGCATTTTATGGCTGTCACTACTTCGTCAAGCTCGGAGTTTTTGAGTATGAACCCCTTGGCACCGGCCTCTACCATTCTGAAGTAATATTCTTCATCGCTGTGCATCGAAAGGGTTATGATTTTTGCATCGGGATTTTCGGCAATAGCCTGTTCCGTAGCCTCTATGCCGTTCATGACGGGCATGTCTATGTCGATGAGAGCCACGTCGTATACAGTGCTGTGCATCAGGTCGAGACATTCTCGGCCGTTGGTTGCTGTGCCTACTACGGTGCATTCGGGCCTTCGTGAAAGCAGTCCCGTAAGTCCTGACAGAAATAGTGCGTGGTCGTCGGCAAGGATGAGTCTATAACTTTTTGTGGCGTTCATCGGTGTATCGTACATTTACTGTTATGTGGGCCGACATGCCTTTGGTGCGTTCACTGGAAATGTCGACAGTACCTTTAAGTGACTGTATGCGTGATGTGATGTTTGTCAGACCCATTCCCGTGTCAAGGACTGCAGCCGTATCGAAACCTTTACCGTTGTCAGTGTAGTCTATCGTGATAATGTCGTTGGCATATTGCAGCGACAGCGTGATGAGCGTAGCTCCGGAATGTTTTATGCTGTTATGTATTAGTTCTCCTATTACCCTGTACAGAATTACCTCTACGTTGGTATCGAAACGTTCTGTGCGGAGATTGGTGTCAAAACGTATTTCCGGTTTGCTGCCTGGGGTAATTGCTACGGCTTTGTCTATGAAATTACCGACGGCACGGGCCAGTCCGAATGTGTTAAGCGTATGCGGGCTCAACTTGTTTGATATTTCACGTATGCTGCGTATGGCTTCGTCTATAACATGTGTAGTGTTCTTCAACAGTTCTGCGTCTTCCTGCGAGCGTGCTGTTTTAGCCAACTCACCGAGCGACATGCGGGCCGATGAGAGCAGCGGACCAAGACCGTCATGGAGTTCCTTCGAGAAGTTCAGTCTTTCTTTCTCTTCGGTGCGGAGTACGGTGTTGAGTATTCGGCGTTCGGTAAGCTTGCGTTGGTAGTTGAGGCGTCGGGTGGAGTTGATAATCTTGCCGACATAGAACATGCCTATTGCAAAACACAGCGATGTGATGACGCCTATCCATGCCATGAAGTATGGGGGCAGCTTCCACTGACGACCGTCAACGATATAAAAATATTCGCTCAGACGTATAAGGCACATAAGTACCAGGCCGAGCGTAAACAGCAGCCATGCTACGTTGTATTTGGTAGCCTGTGTCAACCTTATCGCCACTATAGTGGCGATAAGCTGCAGAATGATGGCAATGACTATGAGAACTTGCAGTACCATAATAGCTTGTTTTGTATTTGTGCAAATATACGCAAAGCCGACCGCAGAGACAAATTGGATGATGCCTCTTATGTTATCCAATATTTAAATAAAATACGTGAAGTTGGTGCGGAAAATAAATACGGGGTCCCCAATAGGCGACCCCGTTGTTCTTGTGCAGTAACAGCTGACTTATTTCTGTTCTGTAGAAACGAAGCTCTGTTTCTCTTTTATACGCGCTTTTTTGCCGGTGAGGTTACGCAGGTAGTAAATTCTTGCGCGACGAACAACACCCCTCTTATTGACTTCGATGCTGTCGATGTGGGGAGAGTAGAGCGGGAATATGCGTTCTACACCCACGCCGTTCGAAATCTTGCGGATGGTGAACATCTTGGTCATGCCGTGGCCCTTTATCTGTATTACCACGCCGCGGAAGCTCTGGATACGTTCCTTGTTGCCTTCCACAATTCTGTAGGATACGGTGATTGTGTCACCGCTTTTGAAAGAGGGAACCTCTTTCTTAGCCCACATCGCCTCTTCTGCGATTTTAATCAGATTATCCATTGTTATTGAAACTGTTATGTTTAAGCGCGGAATATTACGGACTCCTGTGTTCTCATAAGAGATTCCTGCGCGAGGCGCAAATATAAGGCATATTTCTGTAACTGCCAAACATCGTGTTGGAAACGTGTGGTAAACAACATGCAGCATGGCTTGCCGACGGTACGTTAAATTTTGTGCCGATGCAGCATTGGCGGATATCGTATGCGGAGGTTTAATTCGTATCTTTGCAGATGTAAAATAGACTAAATGTAAATGAAAAAACCTCTCATATTCATTACCAACGATGATGGAGTCAATTCGTTGGGCATCAAGACACTTATCGATGTGGCTGAACGTTTTGGCCGTGTCATAGTCGTTGCACCCGAAACCTCGCAGTCGGGTATGTCGCATGCCGTGACGATGTACAATCCGCTCTATCTCCGTACCGTGCGCAAGAGTGAGAATGTGACGGTATATGCCGTGTCTGGTACTCCGGTCGATTGCGTTAAAATGGGGTATGACTATATCTTTGCGGGAGAGCGTCCTGCATTGAACCTTTCAGGTATAAACCATGGCTCGAATTCGGCCGTGAGTGTGCTTTATTCAGGCACGATGGCTGCCGCCATAGAGGCCAGCTTCTACGGAGCTCCGTCTGTAGGCTTTTCATTGACTGACCACAGCCCCGATGCAGATTTCGAGGCATCGGCTCTTTTTGCCGAAAAGGTTATAAGCGATGTGTTGAGGGCTAATGTCAAGGAACCGCTTTGCCTTAACATCAATATTCCGGAGGGGCGTCCGGAGGATATAAAGGGGCATCGCGTGTGCCGTCAGAACAAGGGCTATTGGAAGGAGGAGTTTTTTTGCCGCAAGGATCCGCGCGGCAAGGACTATTTTTGGCTTACGGGCGATTTCTACAACAGTGAGCCCGATGCCAGAGATACCGACGAATGGGCTTTGGCTCACGGCTACATATCGGTGGTGCCGATACAGGTGGATATGACCAATTACCGTCAGATAGATACCATGAAGGATATTCTTGGTTAGCCGCTATACTATAATATATATAAAGGCGCGGGAGATACTCCCGCGCCTTTATTGTTTTGTGTGGCTGTCTGTGTCAGAAATTGGCCTGCAAACCTATGCCGAGCACCTCCTTGATTTGCAGGCGCGGCGAACCGGGGGTATCGTCGGTGGCTCCGAAGAGTATGTTGTCATCGTATATCATGTTGACCTGCAGGTTGGCGGTAAGCCAGCTGGTGAGGGCATAGTTGAGCTGTATGTCCCAGTTGACATCGATGTTCTGCGGCTTGTCGAGATAGTTGGAGTAGAAGTCCAGTCGGGTATACAGTGAGAGTTTTTTCCATATCGTGGTGTTGACTTCTGCACGTATGTTGGCGCCGAACTCATTGAGCAGCCGTTTGCCTGGAGTGACACTGAAAGCACCTGCGAGCGACAGTTTGTCATCGCATACAAAAGTGGCGCGGTAGGTTGCGGGAGATACTATGAGTGTTAGCCATGCAGTCGGAGCATATGTGAGGCCTATACCTCCCGACAGGTAGCCTGGAGCCATGAAGGTAGAGGTATAGTCGGTGGAGGATACGGCATAGTCGTAGCCTTTGGCGAACTGTGTGTTGAACGTGGCTGTGGCACTTATATAGAGCTTCGAGGCTAGCAGGTAACCGTAGTTGGATGAGAAGTATATTTTGTCGTTGGTTTTGCGTGTGCCGTTTGAGGCGGTGTTGTTGATACCGTATGCCAGTTCAAGACGGTTTGTCCAGAGATGTTTCCCTTTTTTGTAATCTAGTTCGTAGTTGAATGCAGCATTAACGGCAATGGAAGGATCGCCGCCGGCATTCCAGTTGCTCAGTGATGTTTGCGAAAGGTTTATGGAGGTATTGCCGTCTCCTTTCCATGGTGATATGGCTTGAGCGGCCGTAGCGTCGGCTTCGGCAAGTTCCATGACGGCTTGGGCGGCTTCGCTGATGTCGTCTGTTATGTCTTCTGGGGTTTGGGCTGTGGCTGGTATTGCAAACAGCGCGACAGAGAGATAGAGGTAAATTTTTTTCATCGTGTTTATAATTTGTAAGTTATTGGTTGAACGTGTCATGCCATAATCTTTGATGGAGACTTCGAGAAAAAGTACAGAACATCTATTTTATGTATGGTGAATAATCTTGTCAATATTTAAAGAAAACTAGGCAAAAATCGTTCCGTTTTTTATTTGGGAAACTGTAAACAGTTCTGAAAGAAACTGATATGATATTACAGGGTAGTATGATGTATATGATGTATATGATGTGTCAACATTAAGAGTCTGCATTGATGCTAAAAAAATATTAAATATTTTGAGAAGCAGCAAAAATACATTAATTTTGTCTCAATTTAAGCAATATGAAAACGGAGTGATGAAGATTATGAATGATAACTCGTTGAAATACAGCGCGGAAGCTTCTTTTGCAGGCCGTTCGGTTTTCAATTCCGTTTTTGTTCACGGTGATTTAAGGGCAGCTTTTTAGGGCTGCCTTTTTTGTGGAGTGGCATTATTGTGTTGAAAAGACTCCGATAAAGAAAATTATATCATGAAAAAACTGCTTAAGGGAGGTCTGGTATATGTCGACGGAAAGTTTGTCCGTGCCGATGTACTTATTGAAAACGATATAGTGGCCGGTCTGGGTGAGGTTTTCGATGTCGATGCCGAAACTGTTGATGTGTCGGGTAAGTATGTAGTGCCGGGCCTTATCGACGTGCATGTGCATTTGCGCGAACCAGGTTTTTCGTACAAGGAGACTATAGCTACAGGGAGCCGAGCCGCTGCACACGGAGGTTATACTACGGTTTGTCCCATGCCCAACCTGTCGCCTGCTCCAGATAACGCTGAACATCTCGGCGTGCAGCTCGATCTGATACGCAGGGATGCTGTCGTGAAGGTTGTGCCTTACGGCACCATTACAATGGGTCAGAAAGGCGGCGAACTGTCCCGCATGGAAGAGATGAAAGATGATGTGGTTGGCTTTTCCGATGACGGACACGGCGTGCAGACCGACGGTGTCATGGAGGCGGCCATGACGGAGGCTGCGCGTCTCGGCAAGCCGATTGTGGCTCACTGCGAGGTTAATTCGCTGCTCCACGGCGGTTACATCCATGACGGCGAGTATGCCCGTCTGCACGGACACCGCGGCATATGCTCCGAGAGCGAATGGGCGCAGGTGGCCCGCGACATAGAATTGGCCCGTAAGACTGGTTGCCAGTATCATGTGTGCCATGTTTCCACCAAGGAGAGTGTGGAGTTGGTGCGCAAGGCCAAGGCCGAGGGGTTGAAAGTTAGCTGTGAGACAGGACCGCACTATCTCGTGATGACCGACATGGACCTTCAGGAAGAGGGCCGTTTCAAGATGAACCCGCCAATAAGGAGTGCTGAAGACCGCGATGCGCTTGTGCGAGGCATTCAGGACGGTACAATAGATGTAATAGCAACCGACCATGCTCCGCATTCTGCGGAGGAGAAGTCAAGGGGCTTGGCTGGAAGTGCGTTTGGCATAGTGGGATTGGAAACATCGTTCCCCGTACTGTACACGCATCTGGTGCGTACAGGTAAGGTGTCGCTTGAAAGGCTCATAAAGGTGATGAGTGCCTTGCCTGGCCGACTGTTCGGATTGGGGGGTATTATAAAGGTGGGCAGGGCAGCCGATATCGCTGTGCTTGACACCGACGCCGAATGGACGATAGACAGCAGCGAGTTCCTTTCGATGGGGCATGCCACTCCGTTCGACGGCTGGAAGGTAGCCGGCCGAAATGTTATGACGATTGTTGACGGCAGGGTTGTGTACCGCGACAGGTCGTTCGGTGGCAAGGGTATAGAAGAATAGTAACAGACAAGTAGTGCAGATAATGTACAAACGTGGAATATATAAGATAGTATCTAACGAAAGTCTTACGGATACGGTGTATAAAATGGTACTGGAGGGTGATACGCAGTATATTACAGCACCGGGGCAGTTTGTGAATGTGGAACTGCCTGGAAAATTTCTCCGCAGACCGATATCCGTGTGCGATTATGACGATAAATCCGTAACTTTGATATATAAGGTTGTGGGCGAAGGCACCGAGCAGATGGCGGCCATGAAACCCGGTACGGAACTCGATGTGCTCACCGGACTTGGCAATGGTTTCGCAGTGGAGCCGACAGTTTCCAAACCGCTGCTTGTGGGTGGCGGCGTGGGTGTTCCTCCGCTTTACAATCTGGCAAAGACACTTGTTGCGGCAGGAAGTATACCGATGGTCGTGCTCGGCTTTAATACTGTCGGCGAAGTATTCTATGAGAAGGAGTTTATGGCGCTCGGAGTACGTACGGTGGTGGCTACTGCCGATGGCTCGTATGGCGTGAAAGGTTTTGTGACCGATGCCATAAAAGGCGAGAAGCTGGAGTATGACTACGTTTACTCGTGCGGTCCGATGCCGATGCTCCGTGCTCTCGGCGGTATGATAACCGTTCCAGGTCAGTTCAGCTTCGAAGAGAGGATGGGCTGCGGCTTCGGCGGATGCATGGGCTGCACCTGCAAGACCAAGAACGGTAACAAACGTATATGCAAGGAAGGTCCTGTATTGAGGACCGATGAAATAATATGGTAAAAGGGATGGACTCGAAAGCAATGGACATTCAGATACGCGACATGTCGGTGGAGCTCAGCGGGCTGCATCTCGATAATCCTGTAATTCCGGCGAGCGGAACGTTTGGTTTCGGTGCTGAATTCGCTGAATTCTACGACCTCGACATTCTGGGTTCGTTCTCCTTCAAGGGAACAACCAAGGAGGCGCGTTTCGGCAACCCGACACCGCGTATTGCGGAGTGTCGTAACGGTATGATTAACGCTGTGGGTCTCCAGAACCCAGGTATAGATGCGGTGATAGCCGATGAACTGCCTCGCATAAGCCGCATATTCCACAAACCGGTAATTGCCAATATCAGCGGTTTCTCGGTTGACGAGTACGCATACTGCTGTGAACGCATAGACAAGCAGGAGCAGGTCGGCATCATAGAGGTCAACATCAGTTGCCCGAACGTGAAACATGGCGGTATGAGTTTTGGTATGGTTCCGGAAAGCGCCTATGAAGTGACGCGCGCCGTGAAAGCGGTGACCACCAAGCCGGTGTATATGAAGCTTAGTCCCAACGTTACTGATATTGTGGCGATAGCAAGGGCCTGCGAAGAGGGTGGCGCGGACGGTCTGACACTTATAAATACCATGCTCGGCATGAGAATAGACGTCAAGACGCGTCGATCGGTGATAGCCAATACGATGGGCGGTTTTTCCGGTGCGGCGATATTCCCCGTGGCTCTCCGCATGGTTTATCAGGTAGCCAAGGCATGCCGTATACCGATAATGGGATGCGGTGGCGTGGCAACAGCACGCGACGTCATAGAGATGATGATGGCAGGTGCGACGGCCGTACAGGTTGGCGCGGAAAACCTGCGCAACCCATATGCCTGCAAGGAGATAATAGAGACACTGCCTGCCGAAATGGAAAAACTCGGCATCAGAAGTCTGAAGGATATTATAGGCGTGGCCTGAAAATTGCGGTAGACACAGCAAAACGGTAAATTGTAAAAACATTATAAACCACAATGGCAAAAGACGTAATAATCGCGTGTGACTTTCCCAGCGCGAAAGAGACATTCAGGTTCCTCGACCTCTTCACACAGGAGAAACCGTTCCTCAAGATAGGCATGGAACTTTACTATGCCGAAGGCCCTTCGATTGTGAAGGAAATCAAGCGCAGGGGGCACAGGATATTTCTTGACCTCAAACTGCATGACATACCCAACACAGTCAAAAAGGCGATGGCCGTACTGTCGCAGCTTGATATAGATATGACCAATGTGCATGCTGCCGGCACCATAGACATGATGCGTGCTGCCATAGAGGGTCTTACCCGTCCGGACGGTACGCGTCCGCTGCTCATAGCCGTAACACAACTCACCTCCACAAGCGAGGAGCGAATGCAGCGTGAGTTGCTCATCAACTCGTCCATTAACGACACCATAGTGCAGTATGCCCGCAACGCCAAGGAGGCAGGTCTCGACGGTGTGGTTTGCTCGCCGCTCGAAGCAGGCATGGTTAAGGAAGCATGTGGCACGGAATTCATGACCGTTACCCCTGGCGTACGTTTCGCTGACGGAGACAAAGGCGACCAGGTACGAGTGACAACTCCTGCACGCGCTGCTGAAATAGGTACGGACTATATTGTGGTGGGACGCCCCATTACTGCGGCTGCCGACCCTGTAGGTGCTTACCGACGTTGCATGAAGGAATTTCTCATGCAGTAATCAATGCAGAAAGTTAAAAGGATATAAAACAGCAAGAAAGAAATGAATGACATGAAAGATACCAATTGCGGATGCTGCTCATCGAAACTTAAGGAACTGGAGAGGCAAATTGCCGGCGACCTGCTTTCGATAGGCGCTGTATTCCTCAGACCCGAACAACCCTTCACATGGGCGAGCGGCATTAAAAGCCCAATATACTGTGACAATCGTCTGACCCTTACCGCTCCGGCAGTTAGGAACAACGTTGAGAACGGTCTCGCCACCGTAATCAGGGAGCTGTATCCCGAATGCGAAGTACTCATGGGGACCAGCACTGCGGGTATAGCACATGCAGCCATCACCGCTACAATCCTCGACAAGCCTATGGGTTATGTCCGCGGCAGTGCCAAGGATCACGGCCGTACCAACCAGATTGAGGGCCGTCTCGAACCCGGTCAGAAAGTGGTCGTTATCGAGGACCTCATCTCCACGGGCGACAGCTGCATCGAGGTAGTGAAGGTGCTCAGGGCGGCAGGTGCCGATGTTTTGGGTGTGGCAAGTATCTTTACATACGGTATGAAGACAGGTTTGGAACATCTGCACGATGCGCAGGTGAAGAACCATAGTCTGTCGAATTTCGACACCCTTATCAAGGTTGCAGCAGAACGCGGCTACATAAAGCCCGAGGATATAGAGCGTCTGATGGCATTCCGCGAAAATCCCCGCGACGAGTCGTGGATTACTGCACGCTAAGCGTACGCTCCATGCCTGATGGGCGATAGAAAGCGGGACACAACTGAAAAAGACAAGTTACCTTAACCAATAAAAACAGGTCTATTATGCATCATCTTATTGACATCACCGACTTGAGCATGCAGGAACTGCAGGAGATTATCGATCTCGCGCTCGACATTATTGCTGACCGTCCGGCCTACACCGAAAGATGCAAGAACAAAACGCTGGCCACCCTCTTCTACGAGCCCAGTACGCGCACCCGCCTCAGTTTCGAGGCTGCGATGCTCGAACTCGGCGGTAATGTGCTCGGTTTCTCCGACGCAAGCACTTCTTCGGTAACCAAGGGAGAGTCGCTTGCCGATACCATAATGACCATTAACAAGTTCGCGGACATCATCGCAATGCGTCATCCCAAAGACGGCGCTCCGCTGGTTGCTTCCCGCGTAACCGATATTCCGATTATCAACGGTGGTGACGGTTCGCACTGCCACCCGACTCAGACCCTCGCCGACCTTCTCACCATCAAGCGTGAGATGCGCCGTCTTGATAACCTCGTAATAGGTATGTGCGGTGACCTTAAGTTCGGCCGTACTGTTCACTCGCTCACCAAGGCAATGATGCGTTATGAAAACATCCGTTTCGTGATGATATCACCCGACGAACTCAAGATGCCGGAACACGTCCTCGAAGAACTGCGTGAGGCAGGTATTCCTTACACCGAGGTTAGGGATATGGAGAGCGTAATGCCCGAACTCGACATTCTCTACATGACCCGTGTACAGAGGGAGCGTTTCGACGATCCGGCTGTTTACGAGGCTCTGAAGGATACCTATATCCTCGATGCCGAGAAGATGAAACTTGCCAAGAAGAACATGGCGGTTCTGCATCCGCTGCCCCGCGTGAATGAAATTGCGGTAGAGGTTGACAAAGACCCGCGTGCAGCATACTTCCGTGAGGTTGAAAACGGCAAGTTCATGCGTATGGCACTTATCTGCAAACTCTTCGAATGGGAGAACAAACGCATGGAGAACCCGCAGCTCGCTGGTGTGGTTGAAAATCCGGAAGGCGTTAAGTGCTCCAACAAGCGTTGTATCTGCAATTCGGAGAATGTGCCCCAGCTTATGCGTCCAGTAGAAGGAGAAAAGGATGTATACCGCTGCGCATACTGCGAAACTCTCGTAAAAAAGTAACCTATATAAGTTGCTCGATATGGGCCGTCCGGAAAATTTGTTTTCCGGACGGCTTTTTGTATACATATTGTATGTGATATTATTAGGCCAATGAAATTGTTATGTCAGTTATGCGTATGTGTGCCAGTAAAAAAATAAAATGATGTGCTCCATTGCTATTTTCGTAAAAAGTATTAACTTTACATTTTTAAAGAATGAAAGAACTGTCGCCCTGCGGTTGTGTTGTCCCTTTTGGCTTCATATATGCTTGTGTTTGATTGTTTTGCATTGTTATGGCAATGGTTGTCGGTGCTTTCCCCTATAGGCCTTTTGTGTATGGGAGTTTTGGCAGGACAGTACGGAAACGTGAAGCCGATATCGGAGGGATGCATGTTGGTTCTGGGTGAAAAGATAAAGCCGCTATGACATGGTTGTGTTGTAGCGGTTTGTCATTAAGAATATTTAAAAAAATTGAGATATGGTCAAGGTAGGTGTCATAATGGGTTCGATTAGCGACTGGGATGTGATGTCGGGTGCGGCAGAGGTGCTCGAACAGTTCGGTGTCGAATTTGAAAAGAAGATTGTGAGTGCACATCGCACGCCGGACTTGTTGGCTGAATATGCCAAAACGGCCAAGTCGCGTGGATTGGAGGTAATAATAGCCGGAGCGGGCGGCGCTGCTCATTTGCCTGGTATGGTGGCCTCTATGACACCGCTGCCTGTTGTCGGTGTCCCTGTTAAGTCGAAGGCACTCAATGGCCTCGATTCGCTTCTCTCTATTGTGCAGATGCCTGCCGGAGTGCCGGTGGCGACGGTAGCCATAAACGGTGCGAAAAATGCGGCCCTTATCGCCGTCAGCATTTTAGCTTTGCATGATGGGGCGCTTGCCAGTGCGTTGGATGAGTTCCGCTGCAAACAAACCGAAACGGTTCTCATGACCGAATTGTAGTAATTTGGCCATAAACGAAAATCGATTTTAAAAAGTGAAAACCATAGGTATAATAGGCGGAGGCCAGCTTGGACTGATGATAGCCGAACAGGCGGCCGTGCTGGGCGCGCAGACGATATGTCTCGACCCCGCTCCTGATGCGCCTGCTTTTGCCGTGTGCGACCACCATATTGTAGCCGAATACGATGACGCTGAGGCTCTCGATGAGTTGTGCCGTCGCAGCGATGTGGTGACATACGAATTCGAAAATGTTCCAGGCGAGGTGCTTATACCTCTTACCGAGAAATACAATATTCCGCAGGGATACCGTCCTTTGTACGACTCGCAGGACCGCATCAGGGAGAAGAGTAATGCCCGTGACAATGGCCTGCATGTGCCGCGTTTTGCCGATGTGTGCGACCGTGAATCGCTGATGATGGGAATAGAGGAGATTGGCTATCCGTGCGTATTCAAAACGCGTACGCTTGGTTATGACGGTCACGGTCAGGTAGTGATACGCACTGCGGAGGATGTCGCTAAGACCGAACCCTACATCGGAACTCCTGCCATTCTGGAGGAATTCGTGCCGTTCGACTATGAGGCCAGCATCGTAATGGTTAACGACGGCAAACGTATTGTCAGCTTTCCGGTAGGACAAAATATACACCGCGACGGCATACTCGACCTTTGCATAGTGCCCGCGCCGCGAATGAGTGATAGCGTGCGCCGCAGACTTGTTGAACAGAGCGAAGCGTTCATGCGTCGATGCGGGTATACCGGCATATTGGCCATAGAGTATTTCATACGCGGCGAGGAGATATATTTCAACGAAATGGCTCCGCGTCCCCACAACAGCGGTCACTATACCATAGAGGGCTGTACCACCAACCAGTTCCGTGAGTTGTGCCGTTATCTGCTCGGCGAGCCGCTGCAGGAACCGGAACTCGTGGCTCCCACGGTAATGAAGAATATCCTCGGCGAAGACCTCGAGGCCGCCGAACGCATAGCAGTCGAATTCGGAACGGGAACGGACAGCCGTGCATCGCGTACGGAGCCGGGCACCTATGTACACATCTACGGCAAGACGGTGAGCAAGCCCAAGCGTAAGATGGGACATATCACGTTTGTCGGTATGACTCGAGATGAGTACGATGCGAAGTGGAAGTCGCATTTTGTAGAGTGACAGAAATAGAAAACGGAGAAAATAGCAGCATAATGAACAATTACCGCATTTACGTAGAAAAGAAACCGGAATTCAGGGTTGAGGCGCGCAGCCTGCAGGACGAGTTGAACAACAATCTCGGCCTGTCGCTCAAGGGACTGCGACTGCTGAATGTTTACGATTTGTTCGGCTTTACGCCCGAGCTGCTCGAAAAGAGCCGTTACGGTGTATTTGGCGAGGTAGTGACCGATGTTGTCACCGATGACTGCGACCTTGTCGGCAAGAAATATCTGGCCGTGGAATATCTGCCAGGTCAGTTCGACCAAAGGGCAAGTTCGGCTCAAGAGTGTGTCATGCTTCTCGACCCCGATGCCAATGTCAGGATACGCAGCGCAAGGTTGCTCATTTTTGATGACAGCGTATCGGATGCCGATATGGCCCGCATTCGCAAATACTATATAAACGGAGTGGAGTCGAGGGAGAAGAACCTCGGGGTGCTCGGCTTGACAGAGAATGCAGAGGTAAAACCGGTGCCCGTATTAAAGGGATTTACGGCCATGAAGGATGCCGATCTCGCACCTTATTGCAAGACCAACGGCTTGGCTATGAATGCCGACGACCTTCGTGAAGTGGTGAACTATTTTGCTCGTGAGGGCCGCGACCCGTCTGAAACAGAACTCCGAATACTCGATACGTATTGGAGCGATCACTGCCGTCACACTACCTTCACCACTGTGCTGGAGGAGATAACTATAGATGAGTCGTTCATGAAGGGTGAGCTTGAAGAATCGCTAGCTCTATATCGCCGCATGCGCGAGGAACTAGGACGCGGCGCGAAACCGGAATGTCTCATGGACCTTGCGACCATAGGCGCCCGTTACCTCAAGAAGAAAGGTCTTCTTGCCGACCAGGAGGAGAGTGAGGAGAACAACGCCTGCAGCATATTCATCAATGTCGATGTGGATGGCAAGACGGAGAAATGGCTGCTTCAGTTCAAGAACGAAACACATAATCATCCGACCGAAATCGAACCTTTCGGCGGTGCCTCGACATGTCTCGGCGGTGCAATACGTGACCCGCTGTCGGGTCGTGCCTATGTATATCAGGCAATGCGCGTCACCGGTGCTGGCGACATATACAAACCCGTCAGCGAGACTATCGAAGGCAAGCTTCCGCAGAGGATTATCAGCACCAAGGCTGCGGCAGGATATTCCAGCTACGGTAACCAGATAGGTCTTGCCACAACTCACGTTAGGGAGATATACCATACGGACTATGTCGCAAAGCGTCTCGAGGTGGGTGCCGTGGTAGGTGCCGTGAAAGCTTCGAACGTGCGCAGGGAAAGTCCCGTTCCGGGCGATGTGGTGTTGCTGCTCGGCGGCCGTACGGGTCGTGACGGTGTCGGCGGTGCTACGGGTTCCTCGAAGGAGCACAACGCACAGTCGCTGGAAGAGTGCGGCAGTGAGGTGCAGAAGGGTAATGCGCCTGAGGAGCGCAAACTGCAGCGCCTGTTCCGCAGGGCAGAGGTTACGCGTCTTATCAAGAAGTCCAACGACTTCGGTGCCGGTGGTGTGAGTGTTGCCATAGGCGAGCTTACCGACGGTCTCGACATATATCTTGACCGTGTTCCCACGAAGTACAGCGGTCTCAATACTACGGAACTTGCGATAAGTGAGTCGCAGGAGCGAATGGCTGTTGTGGTTGAGAATGGTGACGTGGAAGAGTTCATGAAATACTGCGCATTGGAAAACGTTGAGGTGACACACGTCGCAGACGTTACAGATACGCACCGCATGCGCATGTACAGCAAGGGGGTACTTGTTGTCGACCTCGCGCGTGAGTTCATTGACAGCGCAGGTGCCAAGCATTATGCAAAGGCTGCTGTTGAAGGGGTTGAAAACCGCAATCCGTTCGAACGTCGTATGGAGGGCGTCAACATGACCGAAAAGATTAAGAACATACTGTCCGACAATAACGTTGTTTCGCAAAAGGGGCTTGTGGAGATGTTTGACTCCACGATAGGTGCTTCCACGGTGCTGATGCCTTACGGCGGCCGTACTCAGGGTACTGAAACGCAGGTGTCGGTACAGAAGATACCCGTTGTCGGCGGATACACAGATACGGCAAGTATCATGTCGTTCGGCTTCAATCCGTTCATCTCGAAGTGGAGCCCGTATCACGGCGCTGCCTACTCGGTAGTGGAAGCCGTGACCAAGGTAGTGGCTGCCGGCGCACGCTTCGACAGGATGCGTTTCTCGTATCAGGAATATTTCGAGCACATGTCCAACGACGCCCACAAGTGGGGCAAGCCGCTGGCTGCATTGCTCGGCGCCCTCAAGATGCAGAACGAGCTTGGCCTGCCTTCGATTGGCGGCAAGGACTCCATGAGCGGTACCTTCAAGGATATAAACGTTCCCCCGACATTGATAGCGTTCGGTATCACGACAGTGAATGCCGGCAAGGTGATAAGCCCTGAATTCAAGCAGGCGGGCGATTATGTATATCTTATCAAACATCTCCCGTTGCAGAACTTCATGCCCGATACCGAGGCATTGAAACGCAACTGGAATTTCGTGAGCGAACAGACCGAAGCAGGCAATGTGGTTGCCGGCTGGGCGGTAGGCTTCGGTGGCGTTGCCGAGGCTGTGGCCAAGATGTCGTTCGGTAACAGGATTGGCGCCGACATAAAGGTTAGCGAGAGTGACCTGTTCGGTTTCGGTTACGGCTCGATTGTAGTGGAAAGCCGCACGGAACTCGACTGGCCCGGTGCCGTACTGCTCGGCCGTACGGTTGGCGATGCCGCATTGACGGTAAACGGCGAGAAGATGTGCATAGAGGAACTTTTCGAGGCCAACAGGCTCAAGTTCACGACTGTATATCCCGACCGCGGCGCAACCGAACCGAAGGTCATGACAAGCAATCCGTCACCCGTACGTTACGAGTATCCGGGCGAAGCCAAGGAACATCCGGTGGTTTATCTGCCGTCGTTCCCCGGCACGAACTGCGACTACGATACAGCCAAGGCATTCAGCCGTGCTGGTGCACAGATAACTACCAGCGTATTCCGCAACCTGACAGGCAAGGATGTGTTGTCGTCCATTGATGAGATGTGCGAACGCATCGCAGCGTGCGATATATTCGTTCTCAGCGGCGGTTTCTCGTCCGGCGACGAACCCGACGGCAGCGGCAAGTTTATCGTGAGCGTTCTCAACAACCGCAAGGTGACAGAGCAGGTACACAATCTGCTCGACCGCGGCGGTCTCATACTCGGTATCTGCAACGGCTTCCAGGCTCTCGTCAAGTCGGGACTTCTACCCTACGGCAGGCTCGGAAAGGTGACTGCGGCGTCGCCCACACTTTTCCGCAACGACGTGAACAGGCACATCTCGCAGATTGTGCGCACGAGGGTGGCTTCGACACGTTCGCCGTGGCTGGCAGGCTTCGAGATAGGCGATTTGCACTCTATAGCGGTAAGCCACGGAGAGGGTAAGTTCGTGGTTAGCGATGAACTGGCCAAAGAGCTGTTTGCAGAAGGACAGGTGGCATTCCAATATGCAGACGAGGAGGGTAATCCTACTGGCAAGGCTCCGTTCAATCCCAATGGTTCGTATTATGCGATAGAGGGTATTGTGAGTCGTGACGGACAAATTCTCGGCAAAATGGGCCATACCGAAAGATATGAGAACAACCTGTTCCGCAACATCGACGGCAACAAGGTGCAGGATATATTTGGAAATGCCGTAAGGTATTTCCGCAAGAAATAATTACCGGCCGGCGATGTACGGCATGGTGTACAGTAACAACTAAAAGGTATAAACAACATATATCATGGAAAAGCGCGAACTGCTCTATGAGGGCAAAGCAAAGCAGATATTCCTTACAGATGACCCTGACTGTATCATAATCCATTACAAGGATGATGCTACGGCATACAATAACGTCAAGAAGGCTATAATCGAGGCAAAAGGTTTGATTAACAACCAGATTTCGGCTATCGTGTTCGAATATCTCGGTAAGAACGGTATTCCTACACATTTCATCAAGCAGCTCAATGAGCGTGACCAGCTCTGCCGCCGTGTGAAGATATTTCCTCTGGAGTTTGTGGTGCGCAACATCATTGCCGGTTCCATGGCCAAGAGACTCAACATACCGGAGGGTACGAAACCATCGAACACCATCATAGATATCTGCTACAAGAATGAAGAACTCGGCGATCCGCTCATCAACAACGACCATGCTGTTGCCCTCGGTGTCGTTACCTATGGTGAACTCGACGAAATTTTCGCTATCGCCCGCAAGGTGAATGAACTCCTTACGGACCTCTTCAAGAAGCACGGCATAACGCTTGTTGATTTCAAAATGGAGTTCGGCAGAACCAGCGACGGACAGATTGTCCTCGCCGACGAGATAAGTCCCGATACCTGCCGATTCTGGGATTCGGAGACAAACGAAAAGCTTGACAAAGATCGTTTCCGTCGTGACCTCGGCAAGGTACGAGAGGCTTACGAGGAGATTCTCCACAGGCTTACGAAATAGGTACGGACTGAAATGTCGGACATCCGGTCCTGCACAGATTCGCTGTCAGGGACCGGATGTTTTTTCCAATGCATAGGAATGGATATGTGCGCTGGTTTTCCCTTGCGTATGTGCCGGTTATTTCATATTTTTGAGGGGTCTTGCACGGAGAGGCACTGATAATCCGGATGGCGGTTGAGTAACCATTGGAATGTATTTATTGTCAGTAGTTTGTGCGAGGCAACAACGGTTTCCAATTTGAGTTTGTAACGGATACAATTCGGAGGGATATAAAATGGCTATTTATCAGGACAGGCAAATCCATGAAGAGTGTGGTGTCTTCGGCGTCTTTGGCGTTGAAAATGCGGCAGCGCTTACCTATTACGGACTCCATTCACTTCAGCACCGTGGTCAGGAAGGTTGTGGTATCGTGAGCGTCGACAACCGCGTGTTCCACCGCGTGAAGGGCGAAGGCCTCGTGACGGAGGTGTTCAATGAGGACAATCTGCGTACGTTGACGGGTAACATGGCGATAGGTCATGTGCGCTATTCGACAACTGGAGGCGGCGGTATTGACAACGTGCAACCGTTCATGTTCATGCACAGCACCGGCGATTTCGCGTTGGCGCACAACGGTAACCTTGTCAACAGCGTTCAGCTTCGTACGTTTCTTGAGGAGCGGGGAAGCCTGTTCCACTCTACATCGGACAGCGAAATCTTCGCACATCTGATAAAGAAGGAGACCGACAGCCGCGACCGTATATTCCCGATACTCGAAGCGCTCAACATGGTGGAGGGTGCATTCGCACTCCTTATAGCGACGGCGAGCAAAATATATGCCTGCCGCGATAAGCATGGTCTCAGGCCACTGTCGATAGGCCGTCTCGGCAATGGATATGTTGTCAGTAGCGAGACGTGCGCCTTCGAGGTGGTGGGTGCCGAATTCGTTCGCGATGTAGCTCCTGGCGAGGTGGTTATAATAGACGTGAACGGTCTGCAGAGCGTGGACTACTCCAAGTTCAAACACTACAACATGTGTGCAATGGAGTATGTTTACTTCGCTCGTCCGGACAGCGACATCGAGGGCATCAACGTACACTCGTTCCGCAAGGAGACGGGCCGTATGCTTTACGAGGAGTCTCCGGTGGAGGCCGACATCGTTGTCGGTGTGCCCGATTCGAGCCTCAGCGCTGCCATAGGTTACAGCGAGGCGAGCGGCATACCGTATGAAATGGGACTTATCAAGAACAAATACGTGGGACGTACCTTCATCCAGCCTTCGCAGGAGTTGAGGGAGAAGGGCGTGTTAATGAAACTGTCGCCTGTACACAGTATTGTGGAGGGCAAACGCCTTGTGGTGGTTGACGACTCGATAGTACGCGGTACTACATCGAGGCGTATCGTAAAGATGCTTCGTCAGTCGGGGGCCAAGGAGATACATATGCGTATTGCCAGCCCTGCGATAACCAATCCATGCTTCTATGGAGTGGATATGTCGACATACGATGAACTTATCTGCGCACGTGAGAAGAACCTCGATGCCGTGCGTAAAATTATAGGTGCTGACTCTTTGGAGTGGCTGTCTTCCGAGGCACTTTACAAGGCTGCCGGCTGCCGCAAGGAGATGTGTGTGGCATGTTTTACGGGCCACTATCCTACGGCACTCTACCAGTCGATATACGATGTTAACAAGGATAAGAAATGTTAAATACATACGGAAAATAGATATACAGTTATGGCAAAGAGCTATGAAGAGGCCGGCGTGAACCTCGAAGCAGGATATGAGGGCGTAAGGCGTATAAAAAAACACGTTGCATCCACGGCGCGTACGGGTGTCATGGGTAACATAGGCGCATTCGGTGGCATGTTCGACCTTTCCAAGCTCGGTGTTGCAGAACCGGTGCTCGTGAGCGGTACCGACGGCGTGGGCACCAAGTTGAAGATAGCCATCGAGTTGGACAAGCATGATACGATAGGCATTGATGCTGTGGCAATGTGTGTGAACGACGTTCTCGCACAGGGTGCAGAACCAATATTCTTTCTCGACTACATAGCACTCGGTGTGAACGACCCTGTTAAGGTGGAGGCTATTGTGGCAGGTGTTGCAGACGGATGCCGTCAAGCAGGCTGTGCACTTGTAGGTGGCGAGACGGCCGAAATGCCCGGTATGTATGCAAAGAACGATTATGATATCGCAGGCTTTACATGCGGTGTGGTTGAGAAGTCACGTCTCATCGACTGCTCCAAGGTGTCGGTTGGCGATGTGCTCGTCGGCATAGCATCGAGCGGCGTTCACTCGAACGGCTTCAGTCTCGTGCGCAAGATTGTGTCGGACAACGGTCTGGAACTCGGCAAGAACTATCCCGAACTCGGTGAACGTACCCTCGGCGAGGTGCTGATTACCCCGACCAAGATATATGTAAAACAGGTACTTGACGTAATCGCACACTGCGACGTTCACGGTATCAGCCATATCACCGGTGGCGGTTTCGACGAAAACATTCCCCGTATCCTGAAGGAAGGTCAGGGCATAGAGGTCAAGGAAGGTTCGTGGGAGATACTCCCCGTATTCCGTTTCCTCGAGAAGTACGGCAAGATAAACCACAGGGAGATGTTCAACATCTTCAACATGGGTATCGGCATGGTGATAGCACTCCCCGAAGCCGACGTCGACAAGGCAATCGAAATACTCACCAAGCACGGTGAACGCGCTTCCGTAATAGGTCGTGTTACCGACAAGGAAGGTGTCGTTATAAAGTAACGCGTCATGGCAAGGCATAAAATCGCGGTTTTCGCCAGCGGCAACGGCAGTAACTTCGAAGCCATTGCACAGGCATGTGCCGACGGACGTCTCGATGCCGAGGTGGTGTTGCTTGTGTGCGATAAGCCCGGTGCGCATGTCTGCGACAGGGCTGCACGCTTCGGGGTGGATATCTTCGTGGCACGTCCCAAGGATTTCGGCTCGAAAGAGGCGTTCGAGGCAGAGGCCGTGAAGCGTCTCCGCGAACACGGGGTGGAACTTGTGTGCCTTGCGGGTTACATGAGAATACTCACGGACGTGATGCTTACCGCATTTCCGAACAGGATAATAAATATTCATCCGGCACTGCTGCCTGCCTTCAAGGGCGCGCACGGTATACGCGACGCCTTTGAATACGGTGTGAAGGTTTACGGTGTAACGGTACATTATGTGAATAGCGAGCTCGACGGCGGCCGTATCATTGCCCAGAGGGCATTCGAGTATTACGGCAGGGACATTGACGAACTGGAGACGAAGATACATGCCGTGGAGCATCCGTTGTATGTCGATGCCATACGTATGGTATTCGACAGCATGCAGGCGGCGAGGTAGCCGTTCGCGGTGTGTTATAATCCCGTGAGGACTGGAACAAAACAGACAATATTAAACAATAGAATATGAGAGCACTTATCAGTGTCAGCGACAAGACCGGTGTGGTCGAGTTTGCGGGCGCATTAAAACAACTCGGTTGGGAGGTCATCGCCACCGGCGGTACGATGAAGCTCCTGCGCGACAGTGGAATAGATGTTACCAATATAAGCGACGTCACCGGTTTCCCGGAAATATGCGACGGCCGTGTCAAGACCCTTCATCCCAAGGTACACGGAGGTCTCCTTGCAAGGCGTGACATGCCGAGCCATATCGAGGCGCTTCGTGAAAACGGCATCGAGTTCATTGACATGGTATGCGTGAACCTTTATCCGTTCCGCCAGACCATAGCACGCGAAGGCGTATCGATGGAGGAGGCCGTTGAGAATATAGATATAGGGGGTCCGTCGATGCTCCGCAGTGCCGCAAAGAATTTCCGCGACGTGACGGTGGTATGCGACCCGATGGATTACGGCCGCGTGCTCGACGAGATACGTGCAACGGGAAATACCAAGCCCGAAACACGTCTTGAGCTCTCGGCAAAGGCATTTACCCATACTGCCGAGTATGACTCATGCATCGCTACATATTTGCGCGACAAGGCTGGTCTGGCCGAAAAACTGTTCCTCGAATTTGAAATAGCTCAGGAACTTCGTTACGGCGAGAACCCTCATCAGAAAGCGAAGTTCTACCGTGGTTCCAACCCTGTGCCGTTCTCGCTGGCATTCGCACGACAACTCAATGGCAAGGAGTTGTCGTACAACAATATACAAGACGCCAATGCAGCTCTCAACATCGTGCGTGAATTCGATGAACCTTTCTGTGTGGGACTCAAGCACATGAACCCATGCGGCGCTGCTGTCGGCAAGGATATTAACGATGCATGGACCAAGGCTTACGAGGCCGACAAAGTGAGCATCTATGGTGGTATCGTAGCTGTGAACCGTGAACTCGACGGTGCTACGGCTGCTGCCATGAAACCCATATTTCTCGAGATAATCATTGCTCCCTCGTTTTCGAAGAAGGCTCTCGAAATACTTACAACAAAGAAGAACCTGCGACTGCTTGAGGTTAACATGGACCGCGGCGGAGTATGCGAACGTCAGCTCGTGAGCGTCAACGGAGGGCTTCTCGTACAGGATCTCGATACGGATACCAAGACCGTTACCGAGGATATGACTGTCACCAAGAAGCGCCCAACAGCATCGGAACTTGCCGACATGAGTTTTGGCTGGAGGATTGTGAAACATGTGAAATCCAATGCGATAGTAGTTGTCAAGAACGGTTGTACGGTGGGTGTTGGGGCAGGCCAGATGAACCGTGTGGGTTCGGCCGAGATAGCACTCCGCGAAGCTAAGGCCAAAGGTCTGACAGAAGACCTTGTTCTTGCATCGGACGGCTTCCTGCCCTTTGACGATACGGTAACCCTTGCAGCCGGATACGGTGTTAAGGCTATCGTACAGCCTGGCGGCAGTATACACGACAACGACTCCATAGTCAAGGCCGACGAACTCGGTGTGGCAATGGCATTCACCGGTGAAAGGCATTTCAAACACTGATGCCGTGTAGCCAGGCCGTGACGAAGCATGTCGCGGTGTATGGATTGTAAAAACATTTGACGGATGAAAGTTCTCGTTATAGGAGGCGGCGGACGCTGCCATGCAATAGTGGATGCACTCCACCGTTCGCCCAAGGTTGACAAGATATATTGCGCCCCCGGCAATGCCGGTATCGCGCGTCTAGCCGAACTGGTGCCACTGAAGGATACCGATGTAAACGGATTGCTCGATTTTGCACGTGCAAACGCCATAGACCTGACCGTGGTCGGTCCTGAAGCGGCATTGCAGGCCGGTATCGTGGATTTGTTCCGCGGTCACGGACTCCGTATATTCGGCCCGACGGCCGCAGCTGCACGTATCGAGACGAGCAAGGAGTTTGCCAAGGAAATTATGGTAAAGCATGGTATTCCGACGGCCGGTTACCGCTCGTTCGACAACTACGAGGAAGCAGTGCGTTACGTTGCATCACGTCCCATGCCGGCAGTTCTCAAATACGATGGTCTGGCAGCAGGTAAGGGAGTGGTGGTAGCCGCTACAATGGAGGAAGCAGATGCTGCATTGCGCGATATGCTTCTTGATGATAAGTTCGGTCATGGACGTGTTGTGGTGGAGGACTATCTTGAAGGTCCTGAATTCTCATTCATGTGTTTCGTGTCGGGCATTAATGTGCTGCCTATGCCGTTGGCGCAGGATCACAAGCGTGCCTTCGACGGTGACAAGGGCCCCAACACGGGAGGTATGGGAGCTTATTCGCCGGTGCCTTTCATAAGTGAAGAGGAGCGCAGGTTTGCACTAGAGAACATAATGGAGCGTACGGCTGCCGCAATGGTTGAGGAAGGCGTTCCGTTCACCGGCGTATTATACGGCGGTTTGATGAAGACCCGTGACGGTATAAAGGTTATAGAGTTCAACGCGCGTTTCGGCGATCCTGAGACGGAGGTTGTACTGCCGCGTCTTAAAAGCGACATATATGATATATTTGCCGGTGTAGCAGAAGGTAAGCCGATGACAGAGGCTCAGTGGGACGAACGTTCTGCACTTGGTGTAGTGCTCGCATCGAAAGGATATCCAGGTTCGTGTGAGAAAGGTCACCGCATCGGCGGTCTCGACAAGGCCGAGAATGCTGATGTGACGATTTATCATATGGGGACTGCCATGAAGGATGGGCAATTGGTGACTGCCGGAGGCCGAGTGCTCATGGTTGTGGGACGTGGCGATACGCTGGCTGAAGCCCGTGACAGAGCCATAGAGGCTGTTGGCAGGGTGGAATGCGACAATCTCTTCCACCGCAGTGACATTGGCAAGGCTGTGTTCGGCAGGTAGAGTGTGAGCGTGAACTTGTTCTGCAATGTAGATGTAACAAAAGAGAGTGGCAAACTGCGATTGGAGCTGACAATAAAAGAGATGCGAATATGATAATAAGCGGTAAAGAAATTGCAACGGATTTGAAGCGGGAGATGGCCGTAAAGGTTAAGGAACTGGAAGCCAAGTATGGCAGGGTTCCGCATTTGGTGGTCGTGCTGGTGGGTGATGATCCAGGAAGCGTTTCCTATGTGACAGGCAAGGCCAAGGCATCGGAAGAGATAGGTGTAAGGAACACCACTATACGTAAGCCGGAGTCGATGACCGAAGAGGAGTTGCTCTCGCTCATTGCCGAACTGAATGCCGACGACACGGTGGACGGAATACTCGTACAGCTTCCGCTGCCGAAACATATGGATGCCGACAAGGTCATTGCAGCCATAGACCGCAGCAAGGATGTGGACGGTTTCCATCCGCTCAATGTGGCGTCGTTGTGGCTGAAGCAGCCTTGTCTGCTGCCGTGTACCCCGAAGGGTATCATCAAAATGCTCAAAACCGCGAATGTGGAGATAGCAGGCAAGCGTGCAGTAGTTATCGGACGAAGCAACATTGTCGGTCTGCCTGTCGCCAAGTTGTTGCTTGACGAGAATGCAACGGTAACGATAGCGCACAGTCGTACGAAAGACCTGGCATCGGTGACCAAAGAGGCCGATATTCTGGTGGTTGCTATAGGCAGGCCGAAGTTTGTCAAGGCCGACATGATAAAGCCCGGAGCAGTAGTAATAGACGTGGGTGTGAACCGTGACCCGGATACCGGAAAGTTGTGCGGCGATGTGGATTTCAACGCATGTGAATCTATTGCCGGAATGATAACCAAAGTGCCTGGAGGCGTGGGACCAATGACAATAACCATGCTTATGACCAATACTATTGAGGCTTTCGAAACCCGAATGTCGCGTTGAAAAGGCACAGACTATGAATTATTGATGGATGGCGACCGTAAACTAGGTCGCCTCTATTGTATATGGCAGAAGCCTGCTGCAACATAAAGAATTGCAGCGGCATTAATTGTTCGAAAACAGTAACAGCCATCAGGTGTAGGAGACCAACCAATGAATAGGTCGGGTATATGTTGCAGCGTTTGCGATGTCAAACTATTTATAATGACGATTTCTAATAAAAGAGGTATGAAAATTTTGCTCTTTTGAGATACAAGGGGTATCTTTACAAAAATTTTCACAAAAAGATTAATTAATAAATAGATTAGAAAAAAGGGAAGTTTAACTTATGGAGTGGTTAAGGGAGCTAATTTTCGAACCGGGGATAGCTCATTCTATTTTGCTGCTGGCATTCGTTATTGCTGTGGGAACAGTACTGGCCAAAGTCAAGATTGCAGGCGTGTCGTTGGGTACGACATGGATACTTTTTGTCGGTATTGCTGCAAGTCATTTTGGCCTGATTATGGATCCAGCTGTCTTGTCTTTTGTAAAGGATTTCGGCCTTATAGTTTTTGTCTTCGCTGTAGGTATGCAGGTGGGACCGAGCTTCTTTGCATCGTTGCGAAAGGGTGGTCTTAAATTGAACGGTTTTGCGACATTGAGTGTAGCCATAGCAGTGGGCCTTACCGTATTGTTGAGTAAGGTTACAGGAGTGAGTCTAAACACAATGACAGGTATCCTTTGCGGTGCTGTTACCAACACGCCAGGTCTTGGTGCGGCACAGGAAGCATTGGCTGATGCAACAGGCCATGCGGATCCGTCGTTGGCTATGGGATATGCTGTGGCATATCCGCTCGGCGTTATAGGTATTATTCTTTCCATGATTTTGTTGCGTGTCATATTCCGCATCAATATTGATAAGGAGAATACCCGTATCGAGAATGCCCGTAAAGACGATCCGTCAGCGTCAAGCGTAATATCTGTGAGGGTATCAAATCCTGCGCTTGACGGTAAAAAGGTTGTTGAACTTCGCGATATGTGTAGCAATAAGTTCCTCATATCGCGTATTATGCATAACAACAATGTTGAACTGGCGCATGGACAGTCAGAGATAAGGGTTGGAGACAACCTTTATATTGTGGTATCTGCAAAAGATATGAAGCAGGTTGCATCGTTCTTCGGTGAACAGATTGAAATAGCCGATGAACTGTGGCGTGAAGCAAATCAGAAATATGTTTCCAGGCGTATTGTTGTCACAAAACCGCAGATTAACGGCCGTTACCTTGGCGACCTTAAATTGAGGAATAATTTCGGCGTCAATGTTATACGTGTCAATCGTGCCGGTATTGATATAGCTGCTACAGCTAACCTGCAGTTGCAGATTGGTGACCGATTGACAGTGGTCGGAGAAGAATCCGCGTTGAAGGATGTGGCAAATATGATAGGTGATCAGCTTAAGAGGCTTCGCCATCCGAATATCATACCTATATTTATCGGTATCTTGCTTGGTGTACTGCTTGGTAGCATACCTTTCTATTTCGGCAACATTCCTCAGCCTGTTAAACTTGGATTGGCAGGTGGTACCCTTATCGTGGCAATACTTATAGGCCGTTTCGGCCCGCAGTTCCACATGATAACCTATACCACTGTAAGTGCAAATCTAATGTTGAGAGAGTTGGGTATATCATTGTTCCTGGCAGCAGTCGGGCTTGGAGCCGGCCAGGGTTTTGTGGAAACAATCGTAGACGGTGGTTGGAAATGGATTGGATACGGTTTTATTATAACTGTAGTTCCTTTGCTCATAGTGGGCAGCATTGCACTTAAATGGGGTAAGGTGGATTATTTTACTCTTATGGGTATGATAGCCGGAGGTACTACTGACCCGCCCGCATTGGCATTTGCTACCAGTTCGTCACCTAACGAATTGCCGTCAATAGGTTATACGACTGTTTATCCGCTTACCATGTTCCTCAGAATATTGACAGCGGAAATGTTGATACTGATTTCGCTATAAAAGTTTTCGTATTCATAGAAACGGGTTGCTCGACTAGGGTAGCCCGTTTTTTATGAGGGTGCCGTTATTGAAGTCCCGTGTAAATGTTACCTTTGAAATATAAGGTCAAAGTTGGTCCTGGATATAGAGGATTTCATAGAGTGCTGTAAAGACGCAGAGAATTGCTTCCGTTCGATGTATATACAAGGTTATGGAGAAACCATATCATGTGTATGAGATATGCAGAATCTGATATTTGTTGGTTTTTGATGTTATTGCCTATATGTAAATGATACGCTGAAGATGTGAATTTTTTATGGGTAAGAGTGGTGGCAAATGTGAACGCAGACGTTTGAGACGAGGCAGGATAGCAGGCATGATGTTGTTTGTGTGCTTGGTTGTTGCATGTGTCTTGTATTATGAACATTGTTGCAGAATAGATAATCAGGAATTGATTGCACGAGGAAAGGCTAAAATAACGGCCGTAAAAGACGATATTGTCACTGCATTGTCCCATGGTGAATCAGGTAATAGAATTTCTGATGCGTCGGAAGAGTTGGAGTCTGTAATTGGACGTAAGAATGAAATCTATGTGGAAACTGTGCTGAGTGAGGAGCCGTCGGGTTTGGAGTTGCCTCGTATAGACAAAGATGATGCAGATTTTGTGATAGTGAATGAAGAGGGGCGTTATACGCTTCTTTATGATACGCTGTACAAGCAGGCCGAATGGGTCGCCTATGTACTTACAGCAGAAGATGTCGCTACTGTAAATGTCTCGCGCAGCAGCGGCTTTGTGATAGATCCAGAGGTTAAAAAACGTGGCTATTCTTATGCTGTGACATCGGATTATACAAATAGTGGTTATGACCGAGGGCATTTGTGTCCGTCGGCTGACCGTCGAGGAAGCATTGAGGAAAATAAGGGAACGTTCTACATGTCTAACATTTCACCGCAGACACCAGCACTTAACAGGGGGGTATGGAAATCGCTTGAGGAACAGGTGAGGTATTGGGCTTCACAATTCGGTACTGTTTATGTCGTGGCCGGTGGGGTGCTGTATCCCGGAGTGGATACCATAACAGGCGGGGTAGGAGTTCCCGAATATTTCTACAAAGCCGTGCTCGCACAATACGACGGATATGTGGATGCGGTGGCTTTCCTTTTTCCCAATACAGCGGAAGTTGACGGTACATTCCGCGATTATGCCGTAACGGTGGACAGTATCGAAACCATAACCGAATATGATTTCTTTTGTACGTTGTCTGACAGCGTGGAGAATATTGCGGAGAGTACCTATTCCGTTGATTTCTGGTTTGGAGAGTAGTGCGTTTGGGTAACAAAATGGGACGTCCCGTCGGGACGTCCCATTTTGCATATATGGTTGTTTTATGCTTAGTCTTTGAACTTTGCAGTGAGGAACTTGCGGTTCAGACGTGCGATGTGCGAAATCGATACGCCCTTCGGGCACTCTGCCTCGCACGCACGGGTGTTGGTACATCCGCCGAAGCCGAGTTCGTCCATCTTTGCAATCATGGCCTTTGCACGGCTGAGGGTTTCAACCTTACCCTGCGGCAGTTTCGCCAGCGACGATACACGTGCTGCAACGAACAGCATTGCAGAACCGTTCTTGCAGGTTGCTACACATGCACCGCAACCGATACATGCTGCAGCGTCCATACTTTCCTCTGCATCTGCACGGGGAATGGGAGTGGTGTTTGCATCGGGCACACCGCCGGTGTTAACCGAGATGAAACCACCTGCCTGCATGATTTTGTCGAATGCGTGACGGTCAACAACAAGGTCCTTGATTACCGGGAACGCAGCCGAACGCCAGGGTTCGATGGTGATGGTGTCACCGTCGTGGAACTTGCGCATGTGGAGCTGGCAAGTAGTGATTTCGGTGTCCGGACCATGAGCCTCACCGTTGATGTGAAGCGAGCACATACCGCAGATACCTTCACGGCAGTCATGGTCGAAAGCTACGGGTTCCTTGCCTTCGTGGATGAGGTTGTTGTTAAGAATATCGAGCATTTCGAGGAACGAAGTGTCGGCCGAAATGTCCTTCACCTCGTATGTTTCGAACCTGCCTTGTGCCTTGGCATTAGCCTGGCGCCATATTTTAAGTTTGAAATTCATCGTCCTTTGTTTTTTCCGGTTAGTCCTTGTAGTTACGCTGTGCGACCTTTATGGCCTCGAATGTGAGAGGTTCCTTGTGCATTACGGGTTCTTCGTTCTCGCCCTTGTATTCCCATATTGCAACGAATGCGAAGTTTTCGTCATCGCGTAGTGCCTCGCCGTCAGGTGTCTGGTATTCTTCACGGAAGTGACCGCCGCAAGACTCGTTACGCTGAAGAGCGTCCTTGGCCATGAGTTCGCCTTCTTCGAGGAAGTCGGCTACGCGGAGAGCCTTTTCGAGTTCCTGGTTGAATTCTTCGTTCTTGCCCGGAACCTTGACATCGCTCCAGAATTCCTGACGTATCTTTTTGATTTCAACGATAGCTTTTTCGAGCGATTCCTTCGTACGGGCCATGCCTACATTCTCCCACATGATGTGGCCGAGTTTCTTGTGGATTTCGTCCACAGTCTGCTTACCGTTGATGGAGAAGAGTTTTGCAATCCTTTCCCTTACGCTCTTTTCAGCAGCCTCGAATTCGGGAGCATTGGTGTCGACCTTCGGTGACTGTATCTCGTGCGAGAGGTAGTCGCCGATGGTGTACGGAAGTACGAAGTAGCCATCGGCCAGACCCTGCATGAGGGCAGATGCACCGAGGCGGTTTGCACCGTGGTCGGAGAAGTTGGCCTCACCGATAGCGTACAGACCTGGGATAGTGGTCATAAGGTTGTAGTCAACCCAGATACCACCCATGGTGTAGTGTACTGCGGGATATATCATCATAGGCTCGTCGTACGGGTTCACGTCGGTGATTTTCTCGTACATCTGGAACAGGTTGCCGTAACGTGCCTTGATTACATCCTTGCCGAGACGTGCAATTGCAGTTTTGAAGTCGAGGAATACGGCACGACCGGTATCGTTTACGCCGTAGCCTGCATCGCAACGTTCCTTACCGGCGCGCGAAGCAACGTCACGGGGAACGAGGTTACCGAATGCAGGGTAACGCCTTTCGAGATAGTAGTCCCTGTCTTCTTCGGGTATCTGCGAAGCCTTGATTTTCTTTGCCCTTAGCTTCTCGACATCTTCCATTTTCTTGGGAACCCATATACGGCCGTCGTTGCGGAGCGATTCAGACATGAGGGTCAGCTTGCTCTGCTGTTCGCCGTGAACAGGGATACAGGTAGGGTGTATCTGAGTGAAGCAGGGGTTTGCGAACATTGCACCCTTTTTGTAGCACTGCCATGCAGCCGAACCGTTGGAGTTCATTGCATTGGTCGAGAGGAAGAATACGTTACCGTATCCACCGGTAGCTATAACCACTGCATGAGCACCGAAGCGTTCGATTTCGCCGGTTACGAGGTTACGGGTGATAATACCGCGAGCCTTGCCGTCGATAAGAACGAGGTCAAGCATTTCGTGACGAGGATAGCTCTTTACGGTACCCTTTGCAATCTGGCGGTTGAGGGAAGCGTAAGCACCGAGGAGGAGCTGCTGTCCCGTCTGGCCGCGGGCATAGAAGGTACGCGATACCTGTGCACCGCCGAACGAACGGTTGTCGAGCAAGCCGCCGTAGTCGCGGGCGAAAGGTACACCCTGAGCTACGCACTGGTCGATGATGTTGTTCGATACTTCGGCAAGACGGTAAACGTTTGCTTCACGTGCACGGTAGTCGCCGCCCTTGATTGTATCGTAAAACAACCTGAATACGGAGTCGTTGTCGTTCTGGTAGTTCTTTGCTGCATTGATACCGCCTTGAGCCGCGATGGAGTGTGCACGGCGGGGGGAGTCGGAGATGCAGAATATCTTTACGTTGTACCCGAGTTCACCGAGCGTGGCAGCTGCGGATGCGCCGCCGAGACCGGTACCTACGACGATAATGTCTAGTTTGCGCTTGTTGGCAGGGCTAACAACCTTGATTTCAGCTTTGTGCTTGCTCCATTTCTCCTGAATGGGGCCTTGCGGTATGCGGGAATCTATCTTTGCCATATCTTGTGTTTTATTGTTCAGCGGTTATTAAATTACAGGCTCTGTACATAGAGAATGATGAGGATGAGCATGAACGCACCCACGATGATGGTCGAAAGTATGTAGGAAATACATTTCAGACGTTTCATCCATACCTTGCTGTTCCAGCCTACGGTCTGCATCATGCTCCACATGCCGTGGGTAAGGTGGAACCATAGACCTACGAGCCAAATGATGTAGGCGATAACATAACCCGGGTGTGAGAACACATACCTTACGAGGTCTGCACCGTCAGTCGGGCTCATGCCGAGGCTGTTGGTGTGTGCGCCAATGATTTCAGTCCACTGCATGTTGTACCAGAAGTTGAAGAGGTGGAGCAGAAGACCAAGTATTACAACAAGGCCGAGCACGAACATGTTTTTCGAGGACCACTCAACGCCGCGTTCGCGTTTGGTTTCTGCGTAACGGATGTTGCCACGCGCCTTGTGGTTGCCGAGGGTGAGGATGATTGCATAGACGAAGTGGAATACGACGCCTGCTGCAAGGATGACGGTACCTACGAGTGCATACCAGTTGGCACCGAGGAAACGTACGATTGCGTCGTAAGCCTCATCAGAGAAAACCAGTGCCCCGTTCATAATCATGTGGAAAGTCAGGAACAATATGAGAAATGCTCCTGTGATACTCATAATCAGCTTCTTGCCGATAGATGAAGTAAAAATATTGGCCATAAAAACGAGTATTGTTTATTGTTTATATTGGTCACTGTTAATGGTGTGCGGCAGGTGTTGAAATACCTACAAATAGTTACCGACAACAAAGGTATCGGATTGTTTTTTAAATAACAAACAAAACGGGTAATTTCACTGTCATAAATCGCAGTATGTCGGTATGTTGCCGCAGTTGTGCACAGTTCCCGCGTTTTTCGTGTCTGCTTTTGTCGTGACAGATGCTCAAAGCCCCTGCATGGTTGCGGCATGCAGGGGTAAAAAACCGTGCCTTTGTTTGTATCAGAAGTAGGGTTTGGTGTCTCCCGTGGCAGCTGTTATGAGGGCATTGGCCAGAGGGGCGCTTGCTCCGATGCGGAAGAGCGATGGGGTTAGCCACTCCTTGCCGAGCATATTTTCGACTATTGTATAGTAAAGTACCGCGTCGTCGACGGTACGGATGCCTCCTGCCAGTTTTATGCCGACATTTATGCCTGTCTGCAGATAGTAGTCCTTGATGGCGTTGCAGATAACCATTGCCGAACGCGGGGTTGCTCCGTATTGCGATTTGCCGGTCGATGTTTTCACGAAGTCGGCTCCGGAGAATATTGCCAGCAGTGAAGCGCGGTAAACATCTTCTGCTTTCTCGAGCATGCCTGATTCGATGATTACCTTGAAGGTAACCTCCTGCCCGGCCTCCTTGCAGAGGAGTTCGAGATCGTTTGCAAGACGGTCGAATTCGCCTTCGACCATTTCGCCGGCATTCATTACCACGTCAATTTCGTCAGCACCGTTTTCTATGGCCATCGCCACTTCCAGCATTTTGACTTCGAGGAAGGTCTGTGCTGCTGGGAAGCCGCCTGCCACGCTTGTTACGCCTATGTTTGTACCTGCCACACCAAGCCCTACGATGTCTACGAATGACGGATAGACACATATTGTCGCCACGTTGGGCATGCCAGGATATTTGGCGGGTACATCTACTGCCTTTTTGACGAATTCGGCTACGCTGCGCACGGAATCGCTGCCCGAAAGGGTGGTTAGGTCGAGGGCACTGAAACAGAACTTGTAAACCTCCTCGTTGCGGTTCCTGTCCATTTCGGCTTTCGCCTTGGCTACGACGGCGTCAACGATACTGTCAGAAGCCACCGGAGCATACTTGTCAAGTAATACCGAGTAATCCATAACGAAAGGTTTGAATGTTATACTTTTAAACTTTCTACCATATATAGTGTCCGCTTAGGTCGCGACGTATAGGTGTCGTTAATGTACGGATGTCTAACTTTTGTGTAATATACGCATTTTTGTTCAATAAAACAAGCCGGTCATGTGGTTACTGCCGGTTGGTATAACCCAGTAGGGTGCATGCTTGTGCTGTGGCGGCATCGGTTACATGGCTGCCGCTGAGCATCTTGGCTATCTCCTCGATGCGCTGCTGGCGGTCGAGACGTCGGATGCGTGTGGTGTATGCGCCGTCGCCGTTGCCCTCCTTGTAGACAAGGAAATGGGTGTCGCCCTTGGAGGCTACCTGCGGCAGGTGGGTGATGTTGATGACCTGCATGAAGCCCGACAGCTCCGATATGATTTCACCCATCGCATCGGCAATGCGTCCCGATACGCCGGTGTCTATTTCATCGAAAATTATGGTCGGCAGTTTTGTGCTGCGTGCAACGGCCGCCTTGAGTGCCAGCATCACACGTGATGTTTCACCGCCGGATGCCACACGCTCGATGGGTTGAAGCCTGCCGTCGCGGTTGGCATCGAACAGGAACTTTATCGAGTCGGCGCCGAGCGGGGTGAGTGTTCCCGCAGGGGTGATTTCCGTAACGAAACGTGCTGCCGCCATGCCGAGACGCGACAATACACCGCATACTTCACTGTCGAAGGTGGCGGCCGCCTTGGTACGGCTTTCCGTCAGCCTTGCGGCAACGGCTTCGGCCTTCTCGCGCAGTGTGATGATTTCCTTCTCGAGTGCGGCAATGTCGTCATCGGCTGATGTTATGGCTTCGAGCCTTGTGCGCAGGTCGGCCTCTATGTCGAGCAGTGCGTCAGCATCCTCCGTTCCATGACGCTGCATAAGTGCGTATATTGCCCCAAGTCTGTTGTCGACAGCTTCGAGACGCGTGGGGTTATCCTCTATGCGGCCTGCCATTTCGGATATTTCGGCCGCTATGTCTTTCAGTTCTATGTAGGCAGACTGCATGCGGTCGGCAAGTTCACCGGCCCCGTCGAGAACGGAGGAGATGTGCTGCAGACTTTCGCCTGCCGAACGCAGCCACGGCAATACTCCCGACTCGTCGGCATCCATAAGGCCGTCGGCCTTGCCGAGCGCCTCCATTATGGCACCGGCATTGGCGAGCTCCTTCTGTTCCGCTTCGAGTTCCTGTACCTCGCCCTTGCGCAGTCCGAGTGACGACAGCTGCTGCCACTGGTAGTGGAGATACTCTTCGTCGCGGCGGTTGCGTTCCATGTCGGCGCGCAGACGCGACAGTTCCGACTCCCTGTCTCGCAGCGTGCGGTATGCGGCGGCGTATTCGCCGAGCAGGGAGGCGTTGCCCGCAAGGCTGTCGATTACCCTTATGCGGAACTCCTCATCGCCGACCAGCGCGCTCTGGTTCTGGGAGTGCACGTCGATGAGACGTGACGACAACTCCTTGAGGGTGGCAAGCTGTACGGGTATGTCGTTGATGTAGGCGCGGCTTTTGCCTGCCGGAGTGATGATGCGGCGGATGACTGAGTGACGTTCGAAGTCGATGTCGTGTTCGTCGAAGAATGGCTCGAGGCCGTAGCCTTCTATGTCGAAGGTGCCTTCCGTGACACAGTTGCGCGAGGTGTCTTTCAGCACGCCTGTGTCGCTGCGGTTGCCGAGTATCAGTCCCAGTGCGCCGAGCAGGATGGATTTGCCGGCACCTGTTTCGCCGGTGATGATATTGAGCGACGGCGACAGTTCCAGTTCAAGGTGCTCTATCAGAGCATAGTTCTCTATCGACAGTTTTTCGAGCATGTCCGGATGATTGCTTTTTCCGCTCGCTAAGTTAGCTATTTTGTGTCGGAAACTGTCGGGGAGCAAGCCCGTGGCGGCAGAATTTTTTCGACAGCCCTGCGCGGCGTATGTCGGTGGCGGCCTGCAGGGGCGTAAATGCAGAAAGGGACCTTCACCGAAGGTCCCTTTCCGTATGTCCCGCAGAGCGGGGTATGTCGTTGTGATTATTCCCAAACGATGTTCATTTCATCGAGAAGGTGGCCGGCACCGGCAAACTTGTCGATGATGAAGAGAACGTAGCGTACGTCGAGGTCTATGCAACGCTGCATGTTCTTTTCGAAGAGAACGTCACCGCTCATGGCATCCCAGTTGCCGTCGAATGCAAGACCGATGAGCTGGCCTTCTGCGTTCAGTACAGGGCTGCCGGAGTTACCGCCGGTGATGTCGTTGGTCGAGATGAAGCAAACCCTCATTTCGCCGTCCTCAGCGTACGGACCGAAGTCTTCAGCAACGCAGAGGTCGTGGAGACGGGCCGGAACAACGAATTCGCTGTCTTCCGGGTTCTCCTTCTCGAGGATACCGTCGGTGGTGGTGTAGTAGTTGTAGTTTACTGCATCGGCGGGCGAGTAGGGCTTCACGTTACCGTAGGTGAGACGGATGGTGAAGTTTGCGTCCGGATAGTGCTTGCCGTCGGCATCCATTTCAAGGAGACCCTTGATGTAGAGCTTGTGGCCTTCGTTGAACATCTGGTCAGCCTCTGCCTTCGATGCGTAGAGAGCCTTGTATTTTGCGTAGGTAGTGTTGAAGATAGCGAGTGCGGGGTCATCGGCCGGTACGTTGCCTGCTGCGAATGCCTTCTCGAACTTCTCCTCGTTTGCATATACGGAGGTCTCGTAGAGCCACTTGATGTACTCCTCTACGTTGCCGTTGAAGCGGCCTTCAACGTCTGCGGTAATGAATTCGGGCATGTTGGCCGGCGAAACCATTTCCATGAGGAGTTCTATCATGCGCTTGGTGACTTTTATGTCTGTAGCCTCGTTGTAGTCTTTGTATACTGCTGCAATTGCTGCCTTGGCTTCATCGGCAGATAGTTCGGAAAGTTCGGGAAGCATGCCGTTGAGTGTTACGGCTATGGTAGCCACATCGATGCTCATGAGAACAGCTTCGGCGAGTACCTGTATGTCGCTGGCAATCGGTACGGAAATCTCTTTCGACTGTGCTATGAGCGGAAGTGCGCGCAGATATTCTGCCCTTGCAGGGTCAGCTTCTGCCCATTTTGTAAAGGCGGCTTCCTGCTCGCTGCGCTGGTCGCGTACGCCGAGCTTGCGTACAGCCTTGCTCATACCGATGGCATTCTTCCAGTAGTTGGAAGATACGGCATACTTGTCGGAATACTGGATGCGTACCTTGTCGCTTGCAGCCATGTCCTCGGAAAGGATGTCCTGACGTTCGCCGCGGATAAGTATGCGGTTGGGGTTGGTTACATCGAGCATTTCATCGATTTCATATGTTGTCATGTAACGGTTGGTCGAACCTGGGAAGCCCATAATCATGGTGTAGTCACCTTCCTTGTAACCCTTTGCCGATACGGTGAGGTATACGGGAGCCTGATAGGGCACGTTCTCGGGCGAGTAGTCTGCCGGAGTTACGCCGTCTGGTGCTGCATATACACGGAAAATGGAGAAGTCACCGGTGTGACGGGGCCACATCCAGTTGTCAGTGTCACCACCGAACTTACCTATCGAGCTGGGGGGAGCACCTACGAAACGAACGTCGGTGTAAACCTCCATTACGAAGAGAAGATACTGGTTACCGCCGAAGAAGTCCTTGATGAGGATTTTCTTGCCGGGGTTCTTCTTCTCCATGCTCTTTTTGAGCTTCTCGATACGCTTTGCTACGGTCTTTACATATTTGTCGTAGTCAGCCTTTTCGAGGCCCTTGGTCAACTCGGGAGTAACGTCCTGTATGCTGCGTACGAACTGTACGGTGAGTCCCGGAACGGGGATTTCCTCTTCGCGGCTCATTGCCCAGAAACCGTCCTTGAGGTAGTCGTTTTCGGTGCTGCTGAGCTGCTGGATGCTGCTGTAACCGCAGTGGTGGTTGGTGAAGATAAGGCCTTCCGGCGATACGATTTCACCGGTGCAGCCTGCGCCGAATACGATGATGGCATCCTTGAGCGACGGACCGTCGGGATTGTAGATGTCTATTGCATCGAGCTTGAGGCCGGCAGCCTTCATGTCGGCGATGTTGGTCTTCTGGAGGTAGGGCAGCAACCACATACCCTCGTCCGCGGAGGCCGTCAGGCCGAATGTCAGTGCGCAAAGTACTGATAAAAGGAATTTTTTCATTTGTTTTGTTTGTATTTGTAAATGGTAATAGACGTATGTAGTTTTAGTTTGTGGTGCATAAACGGTCACAAATATATGTGTTTGTGTTGAGTTTTTCAATTTCGGCAGCAATTTTGTATATGTCGTGACGGTATTGTTATAAGTACAGTCTATGTCTATATAGAAAAAGATAGATCTTGTTTATGATGGATTTATAGAGACTGATGCTATATTTGTAAAAAAATATAATTGTTCAATTTTTAACACATACCAGTGATATGGCTACTATAGAAACGATTTATCTTGGCGATCTCCGTACGGAGATTACGCATGTTCAGTCCGGTAACAAGGTGATTACCGACGCTCCTACCGACAATAACGGTAAAGGTGAATACATATCTCCTACCGACATGGTGGCTGCGGCACTCGGCAGCTGCATGATGACGCTCATGGCTATCGCTGCACGTCGTTTGGAGATAGAATTAAAGGGAACGCGCATTGAAATACAAAAAGTAATGGCGGCAGACCCGAGGCGTATCGCCGAGATAAGGCTCGACTTCTATTTTCCCTGCGAGTATAGCGAGAAGGATAGGAAGATCCTTGAAAGAGCTGCAGAGACATGCCCTGTCGGGAAATCTCTGCATCCCGATTTGAAGCAAGTGGTTAATTACCACTACGGCTGCATCAAATAGTCCGTTTAGGATAGGAACAGAAAACAACCGCCGCAGATGTCGTGATAACGGGTCTGCGGCGGTTTTCGTTGTATGGGTCAGATTCTGTTGTGCTGCCAGTTGGCTTTGTTTAGATACCATACTGAGAATACAAGCAGTGCGATAGCATAGACGGCATCGCTTATCCAGCATATTGCGATGTCGGTTTTCAGCCATACGGCCGTAATGTTGATGTACATTACATATAATATGGTCGCAGCCAGTTCGATGAAGAATGCCGTACGTGTATTGCCTGTGCCTGATACTGCGAGAAAAAATACGTAGGCGGGGACGTTGACCGCATAAATCAGCAGCATGACGCGCATGGATGGTATCGCTGCAGTTATAAGGTCGGTGCTTTCGGTGAAGATATACATCACCAGATGCGGAATGAGCATGACGATAATGAAGAGTGGCAGTATTGTCAGTGCGCACATTTTCATTATGCGGGAGCATACGGGCATTACTTCGTTTGTTTTGCCTCGTCCCATGAGATTGCTGACTATTGCAGTGCATGTTGAGGCGAAAGCCGATACGAACATGTAGAAGAATGATGACACGTTGCGTACGATGTTCGAGATTGCCAGCTGGCGTTCTCCGAGGTGCTCGATGGCGAGAAAGAAAAAGAGCCATGTTGCCGTGGAGATGAAATACTGTAGTGTGGTCCAGCCTGACAGTGACAGTATTTGTCGCTGTATGTATCCAGACAGGCGAGTGAAGCGGAACATCCCGTATCGTCGGTAGTCAGTGCGGGTGCGGGTGTAGATTACGAAGAACGCGGCAGAGATGAATTCAGATATCGTCGAACCGATAGCGGCTCCGGCTATACCCATAGCGGGCAAACCCAGTTTGCCGAATACGAATATGTAATTGAGCAGCACGTTCGAAATAACCATGATTATGCCGTTGATGGTAAGTATCGAAGTGCGTGTCGTGGCCATGTAGAATGCGCGGAACATGCAAGCCGTCAGTGAGAAGAACATACCCCATATTCGTAGGTCGATGTACGACATGGTAGCCTCGTAGATGCTGTCGGATGCTATGATGCGACGCAGAAGGTATGGCGATGCGGTGTATGACAGTAGTGTCACGGCGGCGGCAATCATGAGCACCATTGCCGTGCCTTGGAAAAATATGTTGCCTATCGAGCGGTATTGACGTTCGCCGTTGCGTCGCCCCATAAGTATCTCAGCACCTATGCTGAAGCCGAAGCCTATCATATACAACACCAGATAGTACACTCCGGCTATGGCCGATGCACCGAGTTCGGTTTCGCCCACGTGTCCCATGAATGCGGTATCGGTCATGCCGATAAGGTGCTCGGTGAGGAGGCTTATCAGTACAGGATATGTGATCCGCCAGATTTTCTTGCGTGAATATTCTGTCTGTTCCATAAAATTAGCAGGACGGTTTAAAACGTAAAGATAGCGGTAATTTGCCGGTTCGCCATATTCGGATATGTGATTTGCCGGACGAATGTTTATATTTGCATTGTGGTGCGTGTGCCGGTAACAGGTATGGACGGAACAGAAATACATATCAAAAATATGGTTTGCAACAGATGTGTCATGGTTGTGCGCGGCCTGTTGCAGGAGATGGGTTTCGAACCGTTGGAGGTGACGCTCGGTTCAGCCGTGTTGTCGCGTCCGCTGTCGGTTGGCGAACGCGACGGTCTTGCCGTGAGGTTGCATGAATTGGGCTTCGAACTGATAGATGGACGCCGCGAGCGTCTTGTGGAACAGGTGAAGACTCTTGTGATAGAACTTGTCCACAGAGACAACGGTGACCTTAGGACAAACCTTTCGGATTATATTGCCAGTCGTCTTAATCATGATTATGGGTATATAAGTGCGTTGTTTTCCGAGTCGGAGGGTGTGACATTGGAGAAGTATTTCATAGCACAGAAAATAGAGCGTGTCAAGGAGTTGCTTGAGTATGACGAAATGTCGTTGAGCGAAATCGCGGAGGTGATGAACTATTCGAGCGTGGCTCATCTCAGCTCACAGTTCAAGAAGGTAACCGGAGTGTCGCCCAGCGAATTCAAACGCTCGGGAAGCATGGGGCGGCGTCCTCTCGACGAGGTTTAGTTTCCGCTGTCCGCATTCTGGCAGGATAATATTGTAAAACTTTCGGAGAATTGTGTAACATCCGTTCTGTGGGAGCGGACGATATTTGTATCCGTAAATCTGATACATGTAAATTAAAATTATCAACGCAATGTCAACCATAAAGAAAGTATTCCCGGTTCTTCAGATGGGATGTGCCGCCTGTGCCAACAGGGTGGAGACTACAGTGAAGAATGCTGTCGGAGTGGCATCGGCAGCTGTCAATTTTGCATCGGCCGAATTGTCGGTGGAGTATGACCCTGCCGTGATGTCGCCTGAAAAACTCCGCGATGTGGTGCGCAATGCCGGATATGACCTCGTGATAGAGGACCAGTCCGCCGCAGCCGACACTCTCGACGAAATTCAAAAAAAAAAGTAGCAGACCTTAAACGGCATACCGTTTGGGCAATAGTCCTTTCGGTTCCAGTGGCCGTGATAGGCATGTTTTTCATGGACATGCCATACGCCAACTACATTATGTGGCTCCTCGCCTCACCGGTATTGTTCTGGTGCGGGAGGGGCTTCTTTGTTAATGCGTGGAAACAGCTCCGACACCGCTCCGTGACGATGGATACGCTTGTTGCGCCGAGTACGGGCATCGCATATCTTTTCAGTCTTTTCAACATGCTTTTCCCGTCAGTATGGCTTTCTCGCGGAATAGAGCCTCATGTCTATTTCGAGGCCTCCAGCGTAATCATAGCCTTCATATTGCTGGGACGGCTGTTGGAGGAGCGTGCGAAGGGCAGCACAACATCGGCAATACGCAAACTTATGGGACTGCAGCCGCACACTGTGATGCTTGTCGATGACCGCGGCATGCAGCGCAGGGTGGCTATAGCCGAAGTGAAGATTGGCGATACGGTGATTGTCAAACCTGGCGACCGCATACCGGTTGACGGTACTGTTGTATCTGGCAGTTCGTATGTCGATGAGAGTATGTTGACCGGCGAGCCAGTGGCAGTGCTCAAGGAAGAAGGTACGGAGGTGTTTGCCGGAACAATCAACCAGAAAGGCAGCCTTACGTTCCGTACTGCGAAAGTCGGTACTGACACGCTGTTGGCGCGCATCATCCGTATGGTGCAGGATGCGCAGGGGAGCAAGGCCCCCGTACAGAAACTTGTTGATAAAGTGGCCGCTGTATTCGTGCCGACAATCATGGTTGTTGCACTGCTGGCTTTTGTGCTGTGGCTTGTTTTGGATGCCGAGAGCGGTCTGACGCACGGTATTCTGGCCCTTGTGACGGTATTGATTATTGCTTGTCCATGTGCGTTGGGACTTGCCACTCCAACGGCGATTACTGTCGGCATCGGCAAGGCTGCCGGTCATGGCATATTAATTAAGGATGCCGAAAGTCTTGAGGTGGCGCGTAAGGTCGATACGGTAGTGCTCGACAAGACGGGAACCGTTACGGCGGGACATCCGGTGGTGACCAACGAGGCGTGGTGTGAAGACTGCGGGAAATACGCTCCCGTGTTGGCAGCCTTGGAAGCCATGTCGGAACATCCGCTGGCCGAGGCTGTCGTGGCGCATTTTGCGCAGAGTGGCGTAGTGGTGACGGATTTCCGAAGTATTACCGGTGCTGGAGTGTGCGGTACGGCAGGTGGCGAGAGATATATGGCAGGCAACCGTTCGATGATGGCGTCTGTGTCTGTAGCGGCGGACCTTGCAGCCAAGGCCGATGAATGGGCGTCGCAGGCCAAGACGGTAATATGGTTTGCCGACAGCCGACAGGTGCTGGGTGTGCTGGCTGTCGCCGACGAGATAAAGGAAGGTTCGGTTGAAGCCGTTCGTCAGCTTCGCGACTGTGGTATAGAAGTTTACATGCTTACCGGTGACAATGAAGCCACTGCACGTGAGATAGCCGCGCGTGCCGGTATTGTACATTACCGTGCAGGGGCGATGCCAGATGAGAAGGCTCGTTTTGTGGCATCGCTGCGCAGCGAGGGGCATGTCGTGGCCATGGTAGGCGACGGAATAAACGACAGTGCGGCATTGGCCGGTGCAGACCTTGGCATAGCCATGGGGCGCGGCAGTGACATTGCAATGGATGCCGCACATATGACCATCGTATCATCCGACCTGCGGAAAATACCGGTGGCAATACGCATATCCGTACAGACTGTGCGTACTATACGCCAGAACCTTTTCTGGGCTTTTATCTACAATATCATCAGCGTGCCTGTAGCAGCAGGGGTACTTTATCCGGTGAACGGTTTTCTGTTAAATCCTATGATAGCCGGTGCTGCCATGGCATTGAGCAGTGTAAGCGTGGTTAGCAACAGTCTGCGTCTTAAATGGAAGAAATAGAACGATACATTCATATAAGACAAACGGCAGGGTAATCCCTGCCGTTTGTCTTATTAGTTTATTAGAGAAGAGTATAGCGTGATTAGGCGCTATTTGTTTTTGTTCATGTTTTCTTTGGCCTCTATGCTGAGGGTCGCATGGGGTACAATTCTCAACCTTTCTTTTGGGATGAGTTTGCCTGTTTCGCGGCAGATGCCATATGTCTTGTTCTCGATGCGTACCAGAGCCGCTTCGAGGTGCTGGATGAACTTGAGCTGTCGCTGGGCAAGACGTCCAGACTCCTCTTTCGACAGTGTCGATGCACCTTCCTCCAATACCTTGAACGTGGGTGAGGTGTCTTCCGTGTCGTTACTGCTGGTATGGGTTATCGACGAACGCAGCAATTCGTAATCGGCTTTTGCCTTCTCGAGCTTGTCGAGTATTATCGCCTTGAATTCGGCGAGTTCTTCGTCCGAGTATCTGGTCTTTTCAACTTCTTCTGCCATATCCGTTATTTTTAAGTTTCAATATCAATATTTTAAAGATAGTTATTATGTGTGATATATGCAAATTAGTTGACACCTTAAATTGTTGTTACACATGTCAGTATTTCGTTACGGAAATACAATGCGGTCTGTCGCAGTGTGTTGCGTGCAGACCGCATCGGTAAAGTTATGCCTGTGTTGTAGATTTTCAGACTTTCGTAACGGCTATCGTAACGGGTTTTTCGTCGATGTCGACATCGTGTACGAAATCTCCGGCAGGCTTGTCGGCCAGTTCTAGACTGGTGGCAAGGGTCTGCGAGGAGATATAGCCTGCAAAATCGGTTACGGCTCCTTCGACCAGCTCACAGCGGCCGATTTCGACACGTATCTTGTCTGTCACCTCGAAACCGCTGTCCTTACGGATGTTCTGTATGCGGTTGATGAGTTCTCGGGCGATGCCTTCGCGCAGCAACTCTTCAGTGACGGTAACGTCGAGGGCAACGGTGAGCTTGCCTTCCGTGGCAACCAGCCAGCCGGGCATGTCCTCCGATGTTATCTCGAAGTCTTCGCGGGTAACGTCGAGCTTCTGGCCGTCGATGTCGAGAACATAGTTGTCGCTTCTCTCTATGGCGGCTATCTGCTCCTGCGAGAACGATGCCACGAGTGCGGCAATCTGCTTCATCTGCTTGCCGTAGCGCGGGCCGAGGGTCTTGAAGTTCGGCTTGATGCGCTTCGTGATTATGCCCGTCGTATCTGTTATGAGTTCTATAGCCTTGACGTTTACCTCGTTCATAATGAGTGTGCGGACACTCTCGATGTGGCGTCCGGTGCGTTCATCAAGTACGGGGATGAGTATCTTGGTCAGCGGCTGGCGAACCTTGATGTTCACCTTGCGGCGGAGGGCAAGTACCATGGACGATACCCTCTGGGCAATGGACATCATGTCTTCCAGCTCCTTGTTGATGAGCGATGTGTCAGCTTCGGGGAAGCGGCAAAGGTGTACCGAACCGGAGTGACGTTCGCTGACGGCGTTGAGGTCGCCGAATATGCGGTCTGCCATGAATGGCGCGAACGGAGCCATGAGCTGCGATACAGTCTCGAGACAGGTGTATAGCGTTTGATATGCCGCGAGCTTGTCTTCACTCATGCCGCCGCCCCAGAAACGCTTGCGGTTGAGGCGCACGTACCAGTTGGAGAGGTTCTCGCCTACGAAATCCTGAATGAGCCTTGCGGCGGGAGTGGGGTCGTAATCGTCCATGCGTTCGCCCACCTCCTTGATAAGAGTGTTGAGCAGCGATATTATCCAGCGGTCTATCTCGGGACGTTGTGCAACAGGTATTTCGGGTTCCTTGCCTGTGAAACCGTCGACGTTGGCGTAGAGGGCAAAGAAACCGTAAGTGTTGTAAAGCGTGCCGAAAAATTTGCGGCGTACTTCGTCAACGCCTTCAGGGTCGAATTTGAGGTTGTCCCACGGCTGCGAATTGGAAATCATATACCAGCGCAGTGCGTCAGGACCGTATTTGTCCATAGTCTCGAACGGGTCTACGGCATTGCCGAGTCTTTTGCTCATCTTGTTGCCGTTCTTGTCGAGCACAAGACCGTTCGACACGATGTTGCGGAATGCCACTGAGTCGAAGAGCATTGTTGCCAGTGCGTGGAGCGTGAAGAACCAGCCGCGTGTCTGATCCACACCCTCGGCTATGAAGTCTGCAGGGAATCTTTTCATGAACTCCTCGCGGTTTATCTCGAACGGGTAGTGAACCTGTGCATAAGGCATTGCACCGCTGTCGAACCATACGTCGATGAGGTCGCTTTCGCGCTTCATGGGAAGTCCCTTGTCTGATACGAGAATAATGTCATCAACATATGGTCTGTGTAGGTCGAAGAGGTTGTAGTTCTCGGACGAGAAGTCGCCTTCGCGGAAAGCTGCCAGCGGATTGGATTTCATAAAGCCTGCCGCTACAGCCTTTTCTGCTTCGTCGCGCAGTTCTGCCACCGAACCTATGCATTTCATTTCGGAGTGGTCCTCGGTAGCCCAGATAGGCAGCGGGGTGCCCCAGAAACGCGAGCGTGAAAGGTTCCAGTCAACCAGACCTTCGAGCCATTTGCCGAAACGTCCGGCTCCGGTTGAAGCCGGTTTCCAGTTTATGGTGTTGTTGAGTTCGATAAGCCTGTCCTTCAAGGCTGTGGTGCGAATGAACCACGAGTCCAGAGGGTAGTAGAGTACCGGCTTGTCGGTACGCCAGCAGTGTGGATATGAATGGACATGCTTCTCTATCTTGAATGCCTTGTTCTCAGCCTTTAGCATTACGGAGATGTCGATGTCGAGTGTAGTGTCCTCGTCGGTGAGCGCAGGGTCGTAGGCGTTCTTTACGAAACGTCCCGACCAGTTGCGGTAGGCATCTGCATTCACATACTCGGATACGAACTTCGGATCCATGTCCTCGATGCGGAACAGTCGGCCGCGTTTGTCGACCATGGGCTGGTTTTTGCCGGCACGGTCGATTACATACATGGGCACGATGCCAGCCTGTTTTGCAACACGGTCGTCATCGGCACCGAAGGTTGGTGATATGTGCACTATACCTGTGCCGTCCACTGTTGTGACATAGTCGCCCGATATGACGCGGAATGCATCGCCCATGGGCTTAATCCAGTCGATGAGCTGGCGGTAGTGCATGCCCACGAGTTTGGAACCCATGATGCTTTCGCATACCGTATATGTACCTTCCATCTTGGCCGTGAAGTACGACGGCAGCAGGTCCTTGGCCAATATGACGGTCTGCGGCTGCTGGGTGTACGGGTTGAGGCATTTTACCTTGACGTATTCTATATTGTCGCCTACGGCAAGTGCTGTGTTAGACGGCAGGGTCCACGGAGTAGTGGTCCATGCGAGGAAGTAAAGCGTTCCCTGAATATTATTGAAGAGAAATTCGCTTTTTTCATCGCGTACTATTTCGAACTGTGCCGTACATGTGGTGTCCTTGACATCGCGATAGCAGCCCGGCTGGTTGAGCTCGTGGTTGCTGAGACCTGTGCCTGCAGCAGGCGAATAAGGCTGTATTGTGTAGCCCTTGTAGAGAAGTCCCTTGTCGTAGAGTTGTTTCAACATCCACCACAGGGTTTCGATGTATTTGTTGTCGTAGGTAATGTACGGATGTTCGATGTCGACCCAGTAGCCCATTTTACGGGTAAGGTCGGTCCATGCATCTGTGAATTCCATGACTGCCGTGCGGCATGTGCGGTTGTATTCCTCGATGGAAATTTTATGACCGATATCTTCCTTGGTTATACCCAGTTTCTTTTCCACGCCGAGTTCGACCGGCAGACCATGAGTATCCCATCCTGCCTTGCGGCGTACGAGATACCCTTTCTGGGTTTTGTAGCGGCAGATGGAGTCTTTAATGGTGCGCGACAATACGTGGTGTATACCGGGCATGCCGTTTGCGGAGGGAGGTCCCTCATAGAATATGAACGAGGGGGCACCTTCGCGTTCGGTCATGCTGCGGCCGAACGTGTCATCCCTGTCCCATACCTCAAGAACTTCCTTGCCCAAAAGTGCCAGGTTTAGTCCCTTGTATTCATTGAATTTTCTGCTGCTCATAAATGTATGTTGTATTGTTTGGGAATTCAAACTACAAATTTACGAAAAATTACACGCAATGGCAATATCGTATGGTGTAATACATTTCATTGTAATGGCTTGTAATGGCGAGTATTTATAATTTGTATTTTTGCCGATGAAAAATTATGGAACTGATGATTACGATAGTTGCGAGAAACTTGGTCAAACCAGGTATGAGGAATGAATTTTTGACGGCCGTGGAGCCGTTGATTGCCGGCAGCCGTGCCGAGAGCGGAAATATTTCATATGACCTGTACGAGGATATGGCCAACCCGTCGGCGTTCTGCTTTATAGAGCAGTGGAGGGATGCGGATGCGGTGGCTTTGCACAACGCATCATCGCATTTTGCTGAATGGATGGCAAAAAAAAGCGGACTGGTGGAGTCGGGACATGTCAACCGTTACGTTAAGGCCTGACAGAAAACAGTCCGTCGGTATATGAAAAATAAGTCTCCTACGTCCAAAGGTCGGGAGACTTATTTCGTTTTAGGTATGTTTTCGGTGGTGTTGCTAATCTGGGATTTGTTCTTCGACAACGTCCTTTATGTCATCCAACTCTACGAGTTTGTTAACTATTGCATATATTGTCAGGCCGGCGGGACTGTGGATTCCGAGCTTGGACGATATATTGCGTCGGTGGGTGATGACAGTATGGGTGGAGATGTATAGCCTGTCGGCTATCTGTTTGTTGGTCAGTCCCTGTACAACACAGGCGATGACCTCCTTTTCGCGAACCGATAGTGTTTCGTGACGGTTGTCGCGTTCGGGCTTGTTGATGAGTTTGGAGAGTTTTTCGATTACTGTTTCGATACTGTCATACACCGATATGCTTTCGTCGTAGTTTCTCAATGCGGCATGGTCAGTCATGGAAATTTGAAGTGCGACACATTTCATTTCCGTGTTGCATGTCTCTTTTTTAAGTTGCTGCAGCGAGAACAGTCCAAGCGTGGCAGGGTTGACCAGAAGTATGTCTGGGTGCTGTCTGGACAGTGCGGATTTGAGCTGGTCGATTTCTCCGACCTCGTAAATTTCTGCCTTTAGGCGTTCGGCACCGTTCAGGACGGCGATAATGCCACTGCGGATTATTACCGACGGTTCGGCTAATGTTATCTTGACAGCGGCACTCATTTGTTTGCCTCCTCCACTTTTTTCTCCAGCGCACTTACGGATGGTACGAACAGCAGGTCTTCTACGGCATTGTGCGATGCAAGGTCGTATTCGCAGTCGAATATGTCGAACAGCACGCTGTTGATTTCGTTTGTACTGGCCGAAGGATAGTATTTGATAAAGATGTTCTTGAACTCGGTGAGCAGTGTCTCTACCTGGTCGTGGCGGCGGCTGAATACATCTATGTTATAGTCCTCCTGGAGATGTCCGTCGAGGAGCGAGTGAACATAGGGAAATACAACCTCTTCTTCGTAGGTCATGTGGGTGTTGACCCCCGCTATGTATTCATCGAAATAGTGTATTATGGCACGCGAAAGATCATCACCTGTTCCTACCGACCGAAGCAGCTTATTGCGTATTGCAGGCAGGCGGAACCCAAGAAAATAGTCATGTGAGTTGTGCAGGTATTGCAGCAGTGACTGCATTGATATCTTTTCGCAGATGCCGTTGGGAACTTCGTCATGCAGCAGCATGTTGGCAACGGTAATGAATGTTACCGTATCGACACCGTTTCTGCGGCATACCTCGTCTATCGTGCTGTCGCCGAAACCTAAACCTATCCCGAAGCGGCTCATTACGAGCAATACCCTGTAGTTGTCGCTTACCAGTTCGCTCATGAGGTCGTCTTTCGTGTATTTTCCTATTCTGTGCATGTAGTTTCAGTTTATACCGGCGATAATACTCAAGTTCCAATGGTCAAAGGCCGACCTTGCCGGTCGACCTTGCCTGTCTTGAAAGAAATGGCTAAAAATCTTTTTTATTTGATTGCAAAGATATGGCAGGACACAGGCATGGGCAATACCTAAAATTGATGAAAAAAGCACATGTGTGATACCTACTGTCATGCAGGCTATAATATCTGCAATGCTATTGCGGCGCAGGCTTCAGCATCGGCAAGGGCGTGATGATGTGCCATAAGATCATAGCCGCATGCTGCCGCTACGGTATTCAGCTTGTGGTTTGGCAGAGTTTTGCCGAACCTGCGGCGCGATGCTCTCAGTGTGCAGTGGAATGCATAGTCGGGATATTTCATGCCGTAGATGTTGAATACGGCGCGCAGGCAGCCTTCGTCGAAAGGACTGTTGTGCGCCACGAGAGGCAGGTTGCCTATTAGAAAGGCGGCTTTCTCCCACACTTCCGGAAACTGCGGCGCATCTACCGTGTCGTGATATGCTAAACCGTGTATTATTGTGCAGAATTCCGAATAGTAGTTTGGTCTGGGACGTATCAGGCTGTAGAACTTGTCGCATATTTCGCCGTCGCGTACCGTTACCAATCCAACACTGCATACGCTGGATCGTTGACCATTGGCCGTTTCAAAATCTATTGCTGCAAAGCTGTCCATTGCATTGGTTGGCATTGTGTTTGCCTGATTGATTGCAAAGTTATGGAAAAGTTTCGTTCGGGCGGCATCATGTGAAGTTATGATATGTGTAAAAAATATGCCGGTGCTGATGCACCGGCATATTTAAAATTAAACTGTAATGTTAGAATGTCAATGCTCCATTGTATGTTGCATTTACCTCATAGCCGCTGTCGCACTTGAATTTGACATCCAGTTTGTAGGTGCCGTCTCCGTTGTCGGTTACTTTCATGGTACCTTCGGTGATAAGGGCCTTGGAATCTACCTGGCCTTTACCACTCTGTTTTACGTACCATGTGCCCACAGGGAAGTTGGCAATGTTGAATACGTTCGGGTCACCCTGTTCTATCGTATTTACAGTATGTTCTGTTGCAGCTTCAGCCGTTACCGTGTATGTGCCTGCAGGCAACTTGGCTGAACCGTCATCTTCGATTGTTACAGGCGTGGAGTTGAAGAATATGTGAAGTCTTTCACCTATGCCGTCGTAACCAAGTATGACGTTCGGTTTCACATCGCCGGTGAACAGTTCAAGTGTCCAACGGGCATATGTTTCATTGTCCTTTACAGATACATTCGTGGAGGTTATAGTACCCATTGTGGTATTCTCGGTGATAGTGCTTTGTCCTGCGGTTCCGGGCTTGCGCACTACTGTAATTTCGAACGGACCTACACCTTCTGCATCGGTAGTTATGGTAATTGTTGCAGTCTGGTCCTCACCGGTTGTGTTGAAAGTCTCGCTGGAAAGGTTGAGGTTAACCAGCTCTTCACCTTCTATCTGAGCCTGGTTAACTATCAACCACGTGTTGTCTACCGAAACTTTCCATTCGCAGTTGACTGCATTTACGGTAATTGCTACTATCTTCTGGTTCATACCCTGATAGTTGAAAGGCAGCGTGATGGTGTTGCCGTCAACTTGGCCGTCGCCGGGCGTAATGGTATAAGCCAAGGAGGGAGGTGCAACGTAAGCATCCTGCTGTATCGCAATGGCTAACTTTCCGTCAACACCTATTGAAGGTTCGCTTGCAATGATGGTGATGGAGCCGGTACGCATGTTGGTATCTTCAGATGGCTCAACCGTTATCGACAGGCCGGTTTCGGTCTGGGTATAGGAGAGCCAATCTGCATACTCGCTGTCCACAGGGGCTACTTCGTATGTAAGGCCTTCACCTACAGGGGTAATGGTTACCTCCTTTGTGTCGCCTTCAGCGGGGAACTGAACCACACGCGGTTCTATGTTCAGCTGGAAGTCTACGGGCGTGTCGGATGCTTTCTGCGTGATGGGGACGCTTACATTCTTGACACCTGTGGTCTTGGAAACAAGGGTGATGGATGCGCGGCGTTCCTTGGCATAAGGGTTGTCGGTTACGCTTACCTCAAGACTTGCACCCTCTTTGGTTACAGTCACCCATTTGGCTGCATCTGCATTGAGGTTATAGTCCCATTCTACATTGTTGGCATTTACTGTCACGATTTGGGGAGCTGCTCCGTTGGCATCGAAGGTAAGACTCTTCGGATTCGCGGACAACGACGGTGTCGAGTCTTCTGTTTTTTGGCAAGACCAAGTTAACAGACTTGCTGCTGCAGCTGCCAAAAACACGAATAATCTTTTCATGGTTAACCGGTTTTTAAATTGTTAGTGTATGATGAATTTTTGTTACAATGTAAAGTTACAATAAAATTTCTTGTCGGCAAACTTTTTTTGTCGATATTTTGCCGTTCTCGGAATGCATTTTGGCTAAAAATGATATTATTTTACATGCCTTTGTGCAGGAATAATATGGTTGCAGACCGTAAGGTCTTGCATATATTTTATGGGTTTATGTGTAAAGTTTATGGAAAGCTATGTTGATGTGGCTGCCCGCAATATGAAACGGGCCGCGGAACTTGTCGGGAGTTTAGGACTTGTGGAACATTGGAAAGAGATTGGGGCGGAGATAAACCTTGTTGGCAGCTTTTCGACCGGATTGTTGGTGAAGCATCTCGATATAGACCTGCATGTCTATACAGAAATACTGTCAGTGCGAGACAGTTTCGCTGCGGTAGCCGGCATAGCCTCTCACAAGGGAGTGCAGCATGTTGAGTTTTCCGACCTGTCCGATACGGAGGAGGCATGTTTCGAATGGCATCTCACGTACAGGGATACTGACGGCAGGGATTGGACCGTTGACATGATACATATTTTGCGCGGGTCGGCATTCGACGGTTTTGCCGAAAATATGGCGCGGCGCATATCGGAGACCCTGACAGACGAGACGCGCGATACTATACTGCGGTTGAAGTATGAGACTCCCGACGGTATGCATATATCCGGACCGCAGTACTATGCTGCCGTCTTGTCCGGTGGAGTGCGTGATTATGAAGAACTGATGGCATGGATTGGAAAACATCGCGATGATAACCTTATACACTGGCTTCCGTGATGTTGTCGCCCATATAACAAGCAACGCCTGCGATGATAGTCGCAGGCGTTGCTTGTTATATGTCGTTGCCGTGTCACAGCGTTTTGAGAATTTCCTTTATGAATGCCCAGAACTTTGTGACGGTTTCTATTTCGAGACGTTCATCGGGCGAGTGCACGCCGCGAAGGGTCGGGCCGACGGAAACCATCTGTAGGTCGGGATACTTTTTGAGGAACAGACCGCATTCGAGGCCAGCGTGTATGGCTCTTACCTTCGGTTGTACGCCGAAGAGACGTTCATAGGCTTCCTCGGCAACCTTGAGAATATGGCTCGACGGGTCGGGAGCCCAACCAGGATATCCTTCGCTGTGTTCGACCTGTGCTCCTGCCAGGCGGAATGTGGCACTGATTGTGGCGGCGGCATCTGTTTTGGCGCTTTCAACCGATGAACGCTGCGATGACGTTACCACTATACGGCGGTCGGGGATGAATTTTATGGATGCGAGGTTGGAGGATGTTTCCACCAGCCCGGGCATTGCACGGCTCATTGCCAGTACGCCGTTGGCCACACTCTGTACCGAAAGCAGAAGCATGCGCTGCGTGGCTTCATCGATTATGGTGTCGGGTTTCTCCACTTCCGTGATATCGAGCTTTACGCCTGCATCGGTATATCTGTATTCGGTTTCTATGGCCTGTGCGAATTCCTTGGCAATGATGTTGAACTCTTCGATGCGTCCGGACGGTATGCCGAAAATGGCATATGCCTCACGTGGAATAGCATTGCGCAGATTGCCGCCCTCGAACCTGTGGAGACGCAGGTCTACACGGTCGGATGCGGTGAGCAGCAGGCGGTTGAGCAGCTTGTTGGAGTTGCCGAGACCATCGTTGATGTTGTCACCTGAGTGTCCGCCCTTGAGTCCTGATATCTCGGCACGCATCCATGTCATGCCTTTGGGAGCCGGTTCCTCGTCATATTCAAATGTGGCTATCGTGTCGATGCCGCCTGCACATCCGATGAAAATTTCGCCGTCGTCCTCTGAATCGAGATTGATGAGGTATTTGCCCGACAGCATGTCGCTGCCGAGATTGAAGGCACCGGTTAGACCGGTCTCCTCATCAACTGTGAAGAGCGCTTCGAGGGCAGGGTGTTCTATGTCATTGCTGATAAGCATGGCGAGGGCTGTCGCCATACCTATGCCGTCATCGGCACCGAGGGTTGTGCCGTGTGCCTTTACCCATCCATCCTCGATATAGGTGCGTATCGGGTCGGTCATGAAATCGAATTCAAGCCCCGAGTTCTTTTCGCATACCATATCCATGTGACTCTGGAGCACCACAGTTGGACGGCCTTCCATTGACGGGGTCGCCTTCTTGTACATCACGATGTTGCCTGCACCGTCCTTCTTGTAGTCGAGCTGGTGCTGCTGGGCGAATTCTTCGAGATATGCTATGATTTTCTCCTCTTTCTTCGACGGACGCGGTACCTTGGTAATGTCGTCGAATATTTCCCACAGGATATGGGGTTCGAGTTGTCTTACTTCTTTTGACATGGCTGTTGTTTTTTGTGCCGGAACGTAACACCGAAACCGGCAGTTATACTTTTGCTTTATACAAATGTAGCTATTTAACGCGTTGAAACATTACATAATTGCCTGAAAGTTTTGCAACATTGTACTATTAAAGTAATTTGAGGCTGGGTAATGTGTTTCGGTATGTGTGAATTTATGACTAACTTGCATGTCTGTATGCTTAAATGATATTGGATTATGGCTGATGTGATGGATATGAGGATAGGGCACGGATACGATGTACATGCCTTGGCACAGGGATTGAAACTGCGCCTGTGCGGTGTGGATATAGAGCATGAAAAAGGGTGCGTGTCGCATTCGGACGGTGACGTAGCCGTGCATGCGCTGTGCGATGCATTGCTTGGCGCAGTTGCACTGGGCGATATAGGATTGCACTATCCGGACACTGCGGAAGAATTTCGCGGCATAGACAGCATGCTGTTGCTGGAAGATTGCATGTCGCGTATTGCCTACGAGGGCTTTCGGGTTGTAAATGCAGATGTGACGATAGCAATGCAGCGTCCGAAGCTGCGTCCGTATATAGATACGATGCGCAGCCGTTTGGCCGGCGTGCTCGGTGTTGATGTGACACGCGTATCGGTCAAGGCTACGACTACCGAGAGGCTCGGTTTCGTGGGTCGCGAGGAGGGCGTTGAAGCCAATGCCGTTGTGTTGCTGGCTCCGCGCAAGTAACTGTCCTTACAGACGCGCAGTCCACATCCAGTCGCCTTCAGCGGCGGTATAGGATGGTTGCGAGGCGAACAGCCCGTAGACTGTCGACCCTGAACCTGACATTGAGGCGTACAGGGCGCCTGCATCGTAAAGAGACTGCTTTATTGACGCCAGTCGCGGATGACGTGCAAAGACGGTATCTTCGAATGCGTTGGTTACAACGTCTTTCCACTCTTCGATGGGGCGTGATATGCGTTCTGCCAACGGCACGGTCGGAGTATGAGGTTTGATACCTGCATAGGCTTCGGCGGTGGATACGAAAACGGGCGGTTTGACCAATACTATCCAATAGCCCGTGAGGTCAACGCTGCACGAAGTCATGATTTCGCCTCGACCGGAACAATGTTGCGGTGTGTTGTGTATGAAGAACGGCACGTCGCTGCCGAGCGTGAGTGCCATACTCTCCAGACGCTCGCTGTCGAGGTTGATGCCGTACAGCGCGTTGAGGGCCATGAGGGCAAAAGCGCCGTCGGCGGAGCCTCCGCCGAGACCTGCACCGGAGGGTATGACTTTGTGGAGGTGTATCGCCGCGCCGCCTGTTCCGAACTCTTCGTGCATGATGCGCCATGCCTTGGTGACGATGTTGTCGGCAGGTGCGCATGCCACGTCGATGCCCGACATTGTCAGAGAGGCTGTCGGGTCAGCCGAGGGGATTATTTCGAGACTGTCGCACAGTCCGTGCAGCGGGTACATGACGGTGGCTATGTCATGGTAACCGTCGGGACGCTTGGCGGTGACGTCGAGGCCAAGGTTGATTTTGCAGTTCGGAAACAGTATCATCTCTGGTGTCGTTTGGTGCTTTGTGCAAAGGTAACGATAAACGTCCAAAATAGATAATTTTGCAAGTCGGTCGCATGGCGGCCTGCTCGAATATAGCCTATTATGAAATTCAGAACAGAACTTACCGTGGAACGCTCCGGTTTTACGGTGTCGCATTCGCGGCGCGGGTTTATGGCCGGGTCGTGTTTCTCGGAACATATTTACGACAGACTTGCCGCATACCGTTTTCAGGTGGTGGCAAATCCTACCGGAATACTTTTCAATCCGTTATCTATTGCTGCGATGCTGGAACGTGTCTCTTCGGAACGGTTGTACTGTGCAGGGGATTTGTGTCATGCGGACGGTTTGTGGTTCAGTTACGACCATCACGGCGCTTTTTCGCGCCAGTCGGCAGATGAAGCTATTGGGTTCATTAATCATGAACTGGAACGCGGCCATGAGGCATTGTCGGCTGCCGATTACGTGATATTGACATTCGGTACGGCATGGGTGTATCGCCTTGCGGAAGACGGCCGCGTGGTGGCGAACTGTCACAAGCAACCGTCATCGGAGTTCCGGCGCGAAATGGCCGGCGTTGATGAAATAGTGGACGCATACCGTAAGTTGCTGCAAGGTGTGCTGGCAGGCAGGCAGGTGTTGTTTACTGTAAGTCCCGTGCGTCATGTGCGTGACGGCTTCGAGGATAACTCGCTCAGCAAGGCTGTCCTGCGCGTGGCTGTCGCACGCTTGGCAGAGGAGTTCCCGAATGTATGGTATTTTCCGTCGTTCGAGATAGTTAACGACGATTTGCGCGACTACCGCTTCTATGCGGAGGATATGGTACATCCCTCGCAGCAGGCCGTGGACTACATCTGGGAGAAGTTCGGCGATTTTGCGATGGACGGTTCCGTGAGGGCGCTGCTGCCAAAGCTGGGACGTCTGAATGCGGCAATGGAACACAGGGTAATGCGCGGCGGCAGCGGTGTGGCGGTATTTTGCGACCGCTCATTGGAACTTGTCGCCGAATTGCAAAATGACTTGCCCTATATTGATTTTAGTTGCGAACGCGCACATTTCGAACGAATGCGTGCGGAAATTTAGTTTGCCGTAGCCGGATATATAAAAAAATGGAACCTATTCAGGTTCCATTTTTTACGTATTGTCATATCGCGGAGTATTATTCCGTGAGTGCCTTCTTCATCTGACGTTTTGCGAGTGTCAGCGGCGCGAGCGAGCACGGACCGTTTACACAGCCGCCTTCGCAGGCCATTACCTCGACGAACTGTGCCACCGGCTTCTTGGCCATAGCCTTGAGCATGGCAGCGTTCTTCTTGTCGAGACCTTCGATGTTGATGGTGGTGTACTTGTCGCCGACAGCAGCAACAATAGCGTTGCGTACGCCGCCTGCCATTGCATAGCCGCGGCCGTATTTGGTTACTTCGGGGTTCAGTTCGGCACCTTCGCCATCTTTCTTGACCTCAATGCCGTAGGCTATCATGAATGCACCGAGTTCCTCGAAGCTCATCACGTAGTTAACTTCGGGTACGGAGTCGCCTTCGTGACGTTTTGCGAGGCACGGGCCGATGAATACTACCTCCATGTCGGGGTCGGCAGCCTTAACCCTGCGGGCAGCATAAACCATCGGGCTGCGGGTTTCCGATACGAACGGTTTGAGCATCGGGGCGTGTTTCTCTACCCAGCCGGTATATGCGGGGCAGCAGGAAGTGGTCATGAAGGGCTGGCCTTCCGCCATGCGTTCCTCGAGTTCGGCGGACTCGTTGCGCGAGGTGTCCTCGGCACCGAGAGCTACCTCTATCACGTCATCGAAGCCTATCTTCTTGATGGCGGCGAGTATCTGTGCGGGCGATGCATCGAACTGACCGTAGATGGCCGGAGCGACGATTGCCGTAATCTTCTTGTCAGGCGAGGATATGCACTTGTGTACGTCTATAATCTTGGAACGTTCCATGATTGCGCCGTAGGGACATGCCTGCATACACTTGCCGCAATAGATACATTTGTCCTTGTCGATGAACTCCCTTCCGTCGGGCTGCTTGGAGATTGCCTTTACGGGGCATGCCTCTTCGCAGGGTACGGGGGTGTATATGATTGCATGGTAGGGACATACCTGCTGGCAGAGGCCGCAGGCTACGCAGTCCTCCTGCGAAATCTGGGCTTTGCCTCCCTTGAATGAAATGGCACCCTTGGGGCAGTTCATCATACACGGACGCGCTTCGCAGCCGCGACACATGTTGGTGATGAAATACTGCGACTGCATGCAGGCGTTGCAGGCCTCATGCACCACCGAAAGGATGTTCTCCTTGGTGTTCTTGTTTTCGAGCGATTTCTGTGCGTAGTAGGACAGGGGAACCAAGTCCACGTCAACATCGCTCGGAAGGTCGAAACCGAGGATGGATATGATTTTGTGACGGAGAATGTACCTGTCCTTGTGTACGCAGCAGCTCACGTTCTTTTGACCGAGCGGGCGCATTTCGGCGGGTACGTACCTTACCCCTTCTACGAGATTGTTTTCCTTGAGCAGTTTTACAAGGCGGATCAGAAGCTCACGTTTTGTGAGCATCGCATAATTGTCATAAAGCATTGTGCAGTTCTTCCTTTAAGATTTGTATGAGGTTTGACGAACTTACGCGGGCTATTGTGCGTCCGTTGACTTGTACATAAGGCGGTTCCCCACCGTCATTGCAGTTTCCCAGACAGGGGGCGTAGCTGACGTTTATCCTTTCACGCTCTTCGCGCGGCAGGGAGTCGACTGCAGCTCGGAGTTCGGCGCCACCCATGACGTAGCACATTGTGCCCATGCAGATTTTTAATTCAATTTTACCCATGTTTTCAGCCGTTTCTTTTTTAAAGTCGTTTCTCTCTGTCGTTTTCCCTTTAGATCAAATATATGTAATATCAACATCTTTGAGCCATTTGGTCTCCAACAGATATTTTATCTTTTTCACAACGTTGCGCCTTATCTCAAGTTCCACCGGCAGGGTGGGGTCCTGATGCGCTATGTTTATGCGTGTGCCGACAAGAAATGTTATCTTGTCACTGTCGTACAGCATGCGTATTATTTTCTCGGCAGGGCCGTCCGGACGGTTGTGGTTGTCGGTATCTTCTTCTGAAAGAATACGCTCCACCTTGCTCAATGTCAGTATTCCTTCCGTTATTAGGTCAATCCCTTCCATGCGTGACGATGGCGGCAGGTCATTGCCTGATATGTCCATATCATCGATGTCGAGGGTTATCTTCCTGCCGGTTTCGCGTGATACTATGTTGGCTGTCGTACCTCCGCATATTATCTTGCGTCCTGGAAACTCCATAACGAGTTTCGTGAGGTTTGCATCGTTTTTCTCATCAAAAGGAGGACCGGTGCATACCAGCAGATTACGCGGTTTACGCATGTATATCACGCAGCAGCTCGTGTCATCCTTTAGACAGTAGCCATCGTTTTTTTCAGCTTCGGTAACAATCCTACGTGCCAATTCCGTTGCCGATACCGAAGGATTGCGTGTAACGCATTCCCTTATGAATTCACGTGCGCCGTTTTCCCAACCGAACGGCATGTTGCGGCGTCCCATGCCTGATTGGCTTACCCCGTCGCTGAAAAAGATAAGCCTGTCTTCCTTTTCCATAGGAAATTCCGAGAGCCACAATGCCGTATTGGGCATGTCATCGCGTTCGACAGGTATCCGTTTTTTCGGTACATCAACAAATTTGCCTTCGCGGAACAGGTAGTAGGCCGGTGTTTCGTATTCGGCGATGCGGGTATTGCCGAAGCAGTCTATGTCGCACATGCAGAAGGTTGAGTAGCTTATCTTCCTCACTTCGTCGCGCGGCAGGGTCTTGAGTATCGTCGACGCGGCAGCTACGATGTCCTCGTTCATCATAGCGAAGTTGAGGAGCATGGTCGATGTCATGGTCGAAAGTACGCTCGCCTTGATACCGCTGCCAAGCCCGTCGGACATGACGCTTATCACACGCCCCTCTTCCTTGAACTTGTGCGATACAAAGGTATCGCCGCAGACCATATTGTCTCCCTTGTTCTTCTGGAAGCAGTCCACCTCTATGAAAGCTCCGTTTACCCTCACTGCCTGATGACGTTATTTCATTGTGTACTCGTCCTCGGTTTCGGCTTCCTCCTCCTTGCCGTAAGCCTCCATGATTGAGCGCAGCGTGGCATCGGTGTAGGCGGCGTTCTCGCCGAGAAGACCGGCCACTTTCTGTACCGTGGTCATGTGATTGCGTATAACCTCGCGTGTCTTTTCGAGCATCCAATCCTTCTGCACGTTCATCTCGCGCAGGTCCTGAAGCAGCCCGAAAACCTGTTTCTGCGGTTGTATGTTGTATATGGAGAGCAGCCAGCTGCGGCCGTTCTCCTTTATGCGTCTTTCTTTTATCTCTTCACCCGTGGCAAGCACCGTGCGGAACAGTCCCTCGAACGGGCAGACCGCCTTGAGCGGTGCTCCGGCCATTCCCGGGAAGACGTCGTAAACACCGAGAGTGTCTTCGCCCATGCTGGCCGCAAATGCACGGTTCATGTCAACAATCTTGAGCTCGTCATTGACGAGCACTACGCCGGCCGGTATCTTTTGAAGCAGTACGGTGGCCTTGTCGTGTGCGACACGGCGCATGTACGAGGCGCACATGTTGTCCTCGGCGCGTCCTTCGAGCAGTGCCACCGCAAAGTCGCGGCAGGTGTCGTAACCGCACGAACTGCAGTTCAGTTCGTCTGCAGCCGAAGTCTTGCCCACCGCTGCGAGAGCTTCCTTTATCTTGTACTCCGGATATTCCGTCCTGCTGTTCTGCGGGTCGGGCACGAAGTTGATTGACAGGTCAATGTCGCTGAAATCCGGCTTGTCGTCCGGTTCGCTGTCGTCGCAGTTCACCGATACGGTGTAGTGCTTCATTGCCAGCGACGTGTTGTTCAGACCGGCGGGACCGTTGATGCATCCGCCCTTGCAGGCCAACAGTTCAAGGAATATCGTGTCGTCGTACTGCTGCGTGTCGAGACCTGACAAAAGTCCCTTAATGGACGTGAGGTCGGAAAAAGCCATTCTGGAGGCTTTGCTGCCGTGGCTCTTGAAGCCTGCCAGCATGCCGCCCTCAAGCGGATATACCGAACCCATGCCGGAACGGTATGGTATGAAACCGCTGCTGCCGCTGCCGGAAGTCTCCATGCCTTCGCGTTCGAGCCACAGGCGCAGGTCCTTGAATGTTATGGCAACCTCTATGAGGTCGCCGAAAGAGTCGGCTTCCGATTTCTTGCCTACGCAGGGGCCTGCGAAGATAATCTTTATGTCGTCACCGTACAGCTCCTTCAGCATCTTGGCATGAGCCACCATGGGAGAGACTATCGGTGTTATGTGGTCGGTGAGTTGCGGCGCGTACTTGCGGATGTAGTCGACCACCACAGGGCAGGCCGAGGATATGTAAACACCCTTGGGAACTGTTTCGAGAAAACGTTCGGTCGCCGCCGTAACAAGTTCTGCGCCGAGTGCCGTTTCTGATACACCTGCAAATCCGAGCCCTTTTATGGCATCGATGAGGCGAGATGTTTCACAGTCGGTGAATTCACTTATATATGACGGAGCAAGCGAGAGATATACTTTGCCGGGATATTTTGCCAACACGAGTTTTGCGCGGGTTAGACCATCGCGTACTTTTTTGGCACCAGTAGGGCACACCTGCGTGCAATGGCCGCAGTATACGCATCTCTCGGCTATTATGGAAGCCTTGTTGTCCTCCACCTTAATAGCCTTGACGGGACACTCCCTTATGCACTTGTAGCAGTCCTGGCAGTTTTCGGGTTCTGTATATACGGGCCTTAGCATTTGAACTCCTCCTCAAGTATCTTGTAAAGCAGTGAAAGGTTGACCTCTTCGTATATATGGTCGTCAATGCACACTATCGGGCCTTTGCTGCACATGTTTTCGCAAAGTTGACCAGTGAACGTTACATCTGCATCCAAACCGTGGTCCTCGAGAAACTTCTTGATGACTGTCATATTGACATTGTTCCCGCGGGCGAAGCAGGAACTGCCTAAACAGATACTTATGCGCCGTTTCCCCATAGGTACACTACCCGTTTGTCGGTGTAAAAATAAGTATTATTATTTACATAACGGTTAAAAATCACCATTATTTGTGACAATGCTTCAGCATTGCCTTTATATTGCATTGCGTGTGGGGTTTTATGAGAGTGATGATGGGTTCGGATGGTGACATTATGTCGTGTATTTGCATTAATATGTATGCATTTGGAATATATATGGTTATTATGTAAAAAGCCGACACTGGAATAGGTGCCGGCTTTCGTAGAGTATTGTCGGTGATATTATCCGAGGAAACCGAGCAGTATGCCTGCAGCAACGGCACTGCCTATCACGCCTGCCACATTCGGACCCATGGCATGCATGAGCAGGTGATTGTTCTTGTCATATTTGAGACCTATTTCCTGTGATACGCGGGCGGCATCAGGCACTGCCGAAACGCCTGCATTGCCGATGAGAGGGTTTATTTTATTGCCCTCCTTGAGGAATAGGTTGAGAAATTTGACGAACAATACACCGCCGAAAGTGGCGATGATGAACGATAGCGCACCAATGGCGAATACGAGAAGAGACTTTTCCGTTAGAAATGTTGTTGCCTGCGTGGATGCACCTACGGTCAGGCCGATAAGTATGGTCACGATGTCGATAAGCGGACCACCTGCGGTATTGGCCAAACGTTTTGTTACACCGCTTTCCTTGAGCAGATTGCCGAGAAAGAGCATGCCGAGCAGCGGCAGTCCGGACGGTACGAGGAAACAGGTGAGCAGAAGCCCTATTATCGGGAACATCAGTTTTTCGGACTTTGATATGGGACGCGGAGGCTTCATCCTGATGAGGCGTTCTTTCGGCGTTGTACAAAGTTTCATAATCCACGGCTGAAGCACCGGTACAAGAGCCATGTATGAATATGCCGCTATGGCTATTGCACCCATCATATCGGGAGCCAGTCGGCTCGAAAGGAATATTGCCGTCGGGCCGTCGGCACCGCCGATGATGCCGATTGCTCCTGCTTCGGCGGCAGTAAATCCGGTTGCGAGCGAGATGATGTAGGCTCCGAATATGCCGAGTTGGGCAGCAGCGCCTATGGTCATCAGTTTCGGATTTGATATGAGTGCAGAGAAGTCGGTCATGGCACCTATGCCGAGGAAAATCAACGGAGGGTATATGCCGTTCTTGACACCGAAATAGAGATAGTTCAGTACCGAGCCTTCTTCATAGATACCTATCTGCATGCCGTCGTGGAACGGAATGTTGCCTATGAGTATGCCGAACCCTATCGGTACGAGCAGCATCGGCTCCATTTTATGCTTTATGCCGAGGTATAGGAAGAAAAGCCCTACGATTATCATCACGATATGTCCCCAAGTTGCATTGGCGAAACCCGTGATGCTCCAGAATTCCTGCAGGTTCTGTCCTATGAAGGAACCGAACCCGCCTTCCAAGAACATGGTCATAAGACTATCCGATAGTTAAAAGTACATCTCCTTCCATCACCGAGTCGCCCTGCTTCTTTATGATGCGTGTTATCACGCCGCTGCGGTTTGCGTCGATGTTGTTTTCCATCTTCATGGCTTCGAGTATCATCAGTGTTTGGCCTTCTGTTACGGTGTCACCCTCTTTTGCCTTGATTTCCAGTACTGTCCCCGGAAGCGGGCTTTTGAGAGCCGTGTCGTTGCCAGTTGCGGTAATCTTTACAGGTGCTGGCTGTGGGGTCGCTTGATAGGTGGCAGGTGATATGTGTACGGGCTTTACTGGTTTCGGTCCTGTGATGTCGTGTTCTATTTCGACATTGTAGCTGGTGCCATTGACCGATACGGTAGCCATGTTGCCCTCTACTTTCTGGACATCCACTTTGTAGGTGTTGCCGTTTATTTTGAAGCTGTATTCTTTCATGGTTAATTATGGCTTTTTCGCATGGGCAATTCGGTAATTCCGTGTATCTTCGAGTTCCACGGCGAATACTTTCTGCTGACGTTATTGATTGTAATTATGGACGATTCCCTGACATGGAGGTCTTCCTGATACATTTTCAGTGCCATTGCTATTGCAGCCACCTCTTCGCCTGTGTAGCCGCCGTTCTTTGCCTGCTTGCCTACGACAGCCTCGCCTCCGTTATTTATAGAGTTGCGGTTGCTGCGTTTCATCATTACCATGCCGAATACCTTGAAGATGATGAAAATGGCCACTAAAGCAAGAAATACAACACCCATGGCGATGAGTGTCATTACAATACCACTGGGGTCTTGCTGACGGAACAGTTCGTCATGCGAAATCTCCTCGTTTATTTCGTTCGTGGCGAGCGGTGTTGACTGCACCATAGGTCGCGGTTGGTATTTGAGACCTGTCGCGATTGCGTCTAGGTAGGCGTCGTAGCTGGTTAATGCGCGCTTTTCCGCCCTCGTAAGTTTCGGGAATACTTTGGATTCTATTTCGTCATGGCCGATTATACCCCATGCTTGGTCTGGTACGGGGGTATATGTGTCGGGAAATCGGAATACGCTGATTATATCTTTGCCGTTGGCACTGTAAAGAATAATCATATCGACCGGTTCATCCCCAAGTCGGAAGTTTGTGTAGAACGTTCCCTTGGAACCTGTACCTTCGCAGAAAAAGAGTCGATATCCCAACGGTTCTATGCTCGTATTGGGGTTGTTGCGAGGAATGTAATATTTCTGTATGACTTTGTTGCCATTGCCGTCAAACCGGTCGGCATATCTGATGCCGATGTAACAGCCGCCAATGTCTACGCGTTCGTAGCCTGTATTGAAAATCTCAATCCATGATTCTCGCTGTCCGTAATCGTCTATTATATCGCTGTCGTTCCTAACGAGGACCTCGTTTATCCTTACGTTAAGAACGCCTTGTGCGGACACAGAAAGTCCGCACAAGATCGTAATTAGTATTAAAAATAGTTTCCTCATACAACTACAACGGAATGTTGGAGTGTTTCTTGGCTGGATTGGTCAGTCGTTTTGTAGCAAGCGACTGGAGTGCCCTGATTATGCGGAAACGTGTGTTGCGCGGTTCAATGACATCATCGATGTATCCATACTTGGCCGCGTTGTAGGGGTTGGAGAATTTCTCTTTGTATTCGGCTTCCTTGGCTGCGATGAATGCGGCCTTTTCTGCAGGGTCTTCTATCTTGGCGATTTCACGGGCGAAGAGAACCTCTACTGCACCGCTGGCACCCATAACGGCGATTTCTGCGGTAGGCCATGCATAGTTGATGTCGCCGCGAATATGCTTGGAGGACATCACAATGTACGCGCCACCGTAGGATTTGCGCAGGGTAACGGTAACTTTAGGTACGGTAGCCTCGCAGTATGCAAAGAGCAGTTTTGCACCGTGGGTGATAACGCCTCCGTATTCCTGGCCTGTACCGGGAAGGAAGCCTGGAACGTCCACGAGTGTAACGAGCGGGATGTTGAAGGCATCGCAGAAACGTACGAAACGTGCAGCCTTGCGTGATGCGTTGATGTCGAGTACACCTGCCATGTATTTTGGCTGGTTGGCTATGATACCTACGCTCTGGCCGTTGAAACGTGCGAAGCATGTGATGACGTTCTTTGCGAACGACTGGTGTACTTCGAGAAAGTCGCCGTTATCCACAATGGCACGTATCACCTCATACATATCGTACGGCTTGTTCGGACTGTCTGGAATGATTTCGTTGAGAGAGTCTTCCAGACGGCTGATGGAGTCAGTGCATACGGCGAGCGGGGCATCCTCCATGTTGTTCTGCGGTATGTAGGAGATGAGCTTGCGGATGAGTTCCATTGTCTCCTCCTCGGTGTCGGTTGCGAAGTCGGCAACACCCGATTTGGTGGTGTGTACCGAAGCGCCGCCGAGCTGTTCCTGAGTTACGTTCTCGCCGGTTACGGTCTTCACAACGGCAGGACCGGTGAGGAACATGTAGCTCGTATCACGCTTCATGATGGTGAAGTCGGTCAATGCGGGCGAGTAAACTGCGCCGCCTGCGCACGGGCCAAGGATTACGGATATCTGCGGGATTACACCCGATGCCATTACATTGCGCTGGAAAATCTCGGCATAGCCTGCCAGTGCGTTTACGCCTTCCTGAATACGTGCGCCCCCCGAGTCGTTGAGACCTATGCACGGTGCACCTGCCTTCATGGCCATATCCATCACCTTGCATATCTTTTCCGACATTGTTTTGGAAAGCGAACCGCCCGAAACGGTAAAGTCCTGTGCGAATACATAAACCAGACGTCCGTCTATCGTACCGTAACCGGTAACTACACCGTCACCGTAAGTGTGGCTTTTTTCCATGCCGAAATCGTAGCAGCGATGTGTTACGAACATGTCGAATTCCTCGAAACTGCCTTCGTCGAGAAGCATCTGGATACGTTCGCGTGCCGTGTATTTGCCTTTGGCATGTTGTGCGTCAATCCTTTTCTGTCCGCCTCCGAGCCTTGCTTCCTCACGTAACTTTATCAGTTCCGCTACCTTGTTTTGATTTTCGCTCATAAGTTAATTCTCTATGTTTTTTGATTTGATTATCTTATGTGTCTGTTGCAATTGCTGCACATGATGTGCCGGCATCATGATGGTGCATTGCATAACACCGCCGTGATGCCGGTATTATGCTATTTCTTGTTCTTGTCCTCGCACAGTTCGGTGAGTACACCGCCTGTCGACTTAGGATGCAGGAAGGCGATTGTGAGTCCTTCGGCACCTTTGCGTGGTGTTTTGTCAATGAGGCGTACGCCTTTGCTTTCTGCTTCGGCAAGCGCTTCCTCAATGTTTTCTACGGCGTAGGCTACGTGGTGTACGCCTTCGCCTCTGTTCTCGATGAACTTGGCTATGGTGCTTTCAGGGCTGGTCGGTTCGAGAAGTTCTATCTTTGTCTGACCTACCTTAAAAAAAGCTGTTTTTACCTTCTGGTCGGCTACCTCTTCGATGTTGTAGCACTTGAAACCCAGAATGTTTTCCCAGAAAGGTATCGCATCGTCGAGACTGCGTACGGCGATACCGAGATGTTCGATATGAGAAATATTCATCTCCGTAATATTTTGAGTTTGAAGAAATCAGGTTGTCGTATGTATATCCGGTCGGGTATGCACACCGTTACAAAGGTAACTTTTCTTTTCGGTACTCATGCATAAAGCGATGAATTTTTCGTTTATGCTGACAGCGCGCAGCGGTATTGCGGCGCTGTGAAATAGTGTCAGAACGGTTCTGTGGCAAATTTTCGTGTCGTATGGTTTTGTGTGTAGGAATAAATCAATACCTTTGCTGGGCCTTTTCATACCTATTTATATATTAATAGTAAATGGGACTGTAAGTAGGGGCTGTGGCATGTTTAGCTGCACATAGACCATTGCACGGGATTGCAGTTTATGGGCCGTTTCGTGTGGAATATGTACGTATAGGTACGTTTTGAACCAAAATTGTGCGCATGCAGTTATATTCATATGTATATGTTGGTCGTTTACTTTGCACCGGACAAATATTAAAACAATAGATAGGCTTTATGACGTTTAAAATCAGTTATTATTCGTTGGTACTTGCTGCAACTGCACTGTTGTCGGCTTGTGGTGAGAAAACTCCTGAGGTTAAGGAGGGACAATATCCGACAATTGTGGTTCAGACCGGAGAAAAACATTTGCAGACTGCTTATTCTGCAACAATTAAGGGCCGCCAGGATATCAATATTTATGCGGAAGTGTCGGGCAAAATTACCGACCTGAAAGTAAATGAAGGCGATGTTGTCAAGAAAGGGCAGGTACTGTTCATTATTGATCAGGTGCCTTATGCTGCGGCATTGCGTTCGGCAGAAGCCAATTACGAGGCTGCTAAGGTAGGGGTTGCCTCCGCACAGCTTGATTATGACAGCATACAGGAACTGTACGACAACGGAGTCGTATCGCAGTATGAACTTCAGTCGTCGCTCAATGCGTTGAATACGGCAAAGGCCACCCTTGCACAGGCCGAGGCACAGAAGATTGAGGCAGCCAATAATCTTTCATACACCGAGGTGAAAAGCCCTTCGGATGGTGTTGTAGGTACGTTGCCTTACCGTGAGGGTACGCTGGTGAGCGCATCGATGTCGTCGCCGCTTACCACTGTGTCTGACAACTCGCAGATGTATGTTTATTTCTCTATAAATGAGAACCAACTGTTGAGTCTTGCGCGTGAGTACGGCACGATAGACAAGGCCATGAAGGAAATGCCCGACCTTGAACTGCGTCTCAGCGACGGTTCGATATATGAACATACCGGCAGGGTTGCCAGCATAAGCGGTGTAATTAACGAAAGTACCGGTACCGTTTCGCTGCGTGCCGAATTCCCCAACCCCGACCGTCTGCTGCATAGCGGTGCCAATGGCAGCGTGCTGCTCCCTGACGATTATACGAATATAATCCTTATCCCGCAGGAAGCTACATTCGAGCTGCAGGACAAGACATTCGTTTACAAAGTTGTTGACGGTGTCACCAAGTCTACCGAAATCGTTGTTGCCCCCAAGAACGACGGCAGGGAATACATTGTGCTTGAAGGTCTCGAACCGGGTGACGAAATCATATCTGCCGGTGCAGGTCTGCTCAGGAACGGCATGCGTGTGAAGCCGGAGATTTCTGACGAAAACTCAAAATAGAGTAAGTGGCGATGAGAAAAGATAATATATTTATAAAGCGTCCCGTGCTGGCTATCTGTATATCGATAGCCATAGTGTTCGTAGGACTGTTGTCGTTAAATTCGCTGTCTGTTGAGAAGTTCCCTGATATTGCGCCTCCTACGGTGCGTGTCTCGGCCACATATATGGGGGCAAGTGCGGAAACGGTGCAGAAGGCTGTACTTGTGCCGCTGGAAGAGGCTATCAACGGTGTGGAAAACATGACATACATGGAGTCTACAGCTGCATCTGGTTCAGCCTCAATCAGTGTCTATTTCAAACAGGGCACCGACCCTGACCAGGCTGCCGTGAACGTGCAAAACAGGGTCTCGCGTGCGCAGGGTCAGTTGCCGAGCGAAGTTACCCAGATAGGTGTGACGGTTATTAAAAGGCAGGTCAGTACACTTGCCGTGATAGGCGTTTACAGTCCCGACGATTCGTTCGACGAAACGTTTATCACCAACTATCTTAACATCAACGTTGTGCCGCAGATACAGCGTGTTCCTGGTGTGGGCGATGTCAACTGTCTTGGCGGTGCATACAGTATGCGTATCTGGCTCGACCCGCAGAGCATGGCACACTACGGTTTGATCCCGTCGGATATTACTGCTGTACTCAACGAACAGAACATAGAGGTGTCGACCGGTTCGTTTGGTGAAAATTCCGACAACGTGTTTACGTATACACTGCGTTACAGGGGCCGTTATGAGACTCCGGAAGAGTTTGGCGAAATGGTAATCCGCTCGACATCTGACGGTCAGGTATTGCGTCTGAAGGATGTTGCAGAGATAGAACTTGGCAAGGAAAGTTATGCGTATATCGGCGGTTTGAACGGTCACCCAGGTGTGATGATGATGATTAACCAGGTGGCTGGGTCGAATGCTACGGAAATCAACATTGAAATCGAGAAGTTGATGGAAGAGCTGTCAAAGTCGTTCCCTGCAGGTCTAGATTATCAGTATTTGCAGAATACCAACGACTTCCTTTTTGCCTCTATCGGCGAGGTGGTGAAGACCCTTATCGAGGCTATAATACTTGTGGTTCTTGTGGTTTTCTTCTTCCTGCATGACTATAAATTGACATTGATACCTACCATATCGCTTCTTGTTTCGCTTGTCGGTGCATTTGCGGTGATATATCTGTTAGGTTTCAGTCTTAACCTTTTGACACTGTTTGCACTTGTTCTCGTAATCGGTACTGTGGTGGATGACGCAATTGTCGTCGTGGAAGCCGTACAGACGAAAATGGAGGAAGGCGAAACAGATTCGTATGTGGCTACCGGTAAGGCAATGCATGAGGTGACTGCTGCCGTCGTTACCTCGACTATCGTGTTCATGGCCGTGTTTATCCCGATTTCGTTCGTGAGCGGTACGAGCGGTATCTTCTACAAGCAGTTCGGTCTTACCATGGCTGTGGCTGTGGCTATTTCCATGCTTAATGCATTGACCCTCAGTCCTGCATTGTGTGCACTGTTCCTGCGTAAGCAAACTCCGGACGGCAAGTTTACAGCGATAGTGAAGAAAGTGTACAACACTTCATACCATGCCCTGCTCAACAAATATCAGTCGGGCCTCAAGTTCATGTTCAAGCGTAAATGGATTGTGGCAGCCGCATTGGTCGTGGCAATGATAGGCATTGTATTCCTCATACGCAGCACAAAGACAGGTCTTGTGCCTAGCGAGGACGTTGGTACGCTTTTTATGTCGGTAAATACGGCAGCCGGTAGTAATACGCGCTTTACGAACAGCATCATGGATAAGGTGCAGGACGTTATTATGGAATATCCGGAGGTGAAGGCATTTTCGCGTGTTGTAGGTTTCAGTATGACCGGTGGCGCCGGTTCGTCGAGCGGTATGTTTATCATACAGCTCAAGGACTGGAGCGAACGTGAAGGGGCAGAACATTCGTCAACGGCAATAATGACGCGTCTCAATGAAGATATGAAAAACATTACGGATGCGCAGGTGTTCGTAATGGCGCCGAGTATGATTGACGGTTACGGTACAGGTAATGCCGTACAGTTGTCTTTGCAGGACCGTAAAGGTGGAGATATAAAGGATTTCTACAATATTTCGCAGAACTTTTTCGCAGAATTGAATCAGAGACCTGAAGTTATGTCGGCATTTACTGCGTTTAAGGTTGATTATGTACAGTATGTGCTTGATGTTGATGCCGCCAAATGTAAGCGTGCCGGTGTGTCGCCTGCCGAAATACTGGATGTAATATCAGGCTATTTCGGCAGTGTATATGCATCCAACATAGTGCGTTTTTCGAAGGTATACAAGGTTATAGTTCAGGCTGCCCCTGAATACCGTCTTGACGAGAACGCATTGAACAACATATATTTCCGTAATGGTGATGAGATGGCTCCTGTAAGTCAGTATGTGACAGTGACCAAAACTACGGGCCCTGAAAGCCTAAGCCGTTTCAACCTTTTCAATTCAATCGATGCCAATGTTACCATAGCCGATGGCTACAGTTCGGGTGACGTTATCAATGCCATACGCGAAGTAGCTGAACATACTCTTCCGGAAGGATACAGTTACGAGTTTGGTAGTTCGTCCAGGGAGGAGAGTCAATCGAACAACACGGTGTTTATACTTGTAATATGTGTTATCTTTATATACCTGCTTCTGTGTTCGTTGTACGAAAGCTTCTTCGTGCCGTTCGCTGTCATCCTTTCCGTGCCGTTCGGTATATTGGGATGTTTCCTTGCAGCAAAGATGTTCGGTGTGGAAAACAATATCTATCTGCAGACAGGTATGGTGATGATTATTGGTCTGCTCGCCAAGACGGCCATTCTTGTTACCGAATACGCTTCACAGCGTCGTGAGGCAGGCATGAGTATTGAGGAGGCTGCGTTCGATGCCGCCAAGGTACGTCTTCGTCCTATACTTATGACAGTACTTACAATGATATTCGGTATGCTTCCGTTGTTGTATGCAAGTGGTGCAGGCGCCAATGGTAACAGGGCTCTTGGCGCCGGTGTTGTGGGCGGTATGGTTGTAGGTACAATAGCATTGCTGGTATGCGTGCCGCCATTGTTCATCATCATGCAGAGGTTGCAGGAGAAGTACGGATTTACCATTAATTTAAAAAAGAAGGGTGAGAACGATGAACAGTAAAATAATAACAGGTGTCAAACTTGGAGCCGTATCCGGGTTTCTGCTCTTTGCAATGTGTGGTTGCGGAATATACGGCAAATTCCAGACTCCGCAGCATGATGTAATAGAGGAGGCGTATGGCGATGCCCTTACGCAGGATACGGTGTCGATGGGAGATACCGGCTGGCGCGAGTTCTTCAAGGACGAATGCCTGTGTGCACTCATAGATACTGCCCTTACCAACAATGTCGATATGCAGTCTGCATTATTGTTGGTGGAGCAGGCGCAGGCATCGCTTCGTTCCGCAAGACTGTCCTATGTTCCGGCATTTGACTTCTCTCCGAATGCATCGTACAGCAGTGTGTCGCGTGCATGGGATGTTAGCCTTCCTGTGAATGCAAGTTGGGAGATTGATATATTCGGCAACATACTGAATGCCAAACGAGGGAAAAAGGCAGCTCTGCTCCAATCGGAAGCTTATGAGCAGGCTGTCCGTTCACAGCTCATAGCAGCAGTTGCATCGACGTACTATTCCCTGCTGGCACTCGATGCGCAATATGAAATATATCAGGAGACGGAACGTAGCTGGCGTGAGAATGTTGAGGTAACTCGTAGCCTTATGGAGGCCGGACGTGCAAATGCCGCATCGCTTGCACAGACCGAGGCGAATTACTACAATGTATGTAACGGCCTTATCGATATACGTCAGCAGATACGTCAGACCGAAAACCAGTTGTGCAGCCTGCTTGGATGGCCTTCGAGCCATGTAGAACGTGGCACGCTGGCCGATTGGACAGGCCCGGAGGTTATAAGCACAGGTGTGCCGTTGAAGGTACTCTCGAAGAGACCCGATGTAAGGCAGGCAGAACAGGCGTTGGCAGAGGCATTTTATGCTACCAATGCCGCGCGTTCGGCATTTTATCCCAGAATTACAATCAGCGGTGGAGCTGCATATAACCTCACAAACATGATTTACAGTGCTGTAGGTTCTTTGGTGCAGCCTATTTTTCAGAGAGGAACACTCAAGGCAAATTTCGATATTGCAAAATCGCAGGAGGCTGCAGCGGCATTGGCATTCCGTCAGGCCGTAATCGATGCCGGCATAGAGGTCAATGATGCATTTGTGGCAGTGCACAGTGCCCGTGAGAAGGCCGATAACTATGCCAGTCAGGTTGAACGTCTTGAGGAGGCGGTGCGCAGTACTCAGTTGTTGATGACATACGGGTCCACCACATATCTCGAAGTGTTGACTGCCCAGCAGACCTTGCTCAATGCACAGATTGGCGCAGTGACCAACAGACTGTCGGAGATATCTGGCGTGATTACGCTCTATCAGGCCCTTGGCGGAGGCAGCGAAGCTGAAGCAGGGACCGATGCCGAGATGACAATTGAAGAGTAGAATGCCTGTATAGACACTGTACTGTAAGGGGTCTTTGAAAGTCAACGTGCGGGACAGATGCAATGGTCGCATTGCATGTCTGCCCCGCATTTATTATTTTCGCAACATTTATCAATGGAACATCCGTATGGACAGCATAGATATTCTGGCATCAATTATAACAAACCGCTGCATGGTGCAGGGAGTCGTTTTTGCCGAGTTCGGTCCAGACGATTTCGACATCAAGCAGTATCGCAGGTTTCCGGCTCTGTCGCATGCCATTATCTATATGGTTGTGTGCAAAGGGAGCATGGAAATAGTGGTGGACAACATACGTTATGAATGCCGGCCAGAAAAGAACAATATAGTGTGCATCAAGCCTGTCAATACGGTTTACGACATGTCGGTAAGTCCAGATTTCAGAGGACATGTAGTGGCATATTCCAAGAAGTTCATGAACAGTACTGAAAAGGGTGAGAAACCAGTGCCGTTCATAGATATTCTTGCGTTGCGCCGTTTGCATGTTATGTCTCTCGGGAAGGATGGAACCGGTATTCTTGAGGAACAGTTCAACATCATGCGCCGCAGTTCGTATCTGGGGAGCAGCGGTTTGGAACGGAGCATATTCAAGTATGCAGCCATGCTTTATCACATGCAGGTGTCGAAGATGATGTTTGATGCGGCAGGCAAATCGGTTACGGGGCGTCAGGCATCTCGAGCATCGGTGATATGCAATGATTTCTTCGACCTGTTGATGCAGTATGTAGAAAAGGAGCACGATGTCTCATTTTATGCCGACAGACTCAACATATCATCACATTACCTATCACGTATCACCAACCGTGTTATAGGACAGCCGGCAGGAAAGGTTATAGTGAACGAGTTGATGTCGCATGCGTATATCATGTTGCGCAATCCGGAATATACACTACAACAGATTGCCGACAGACTGAATTTCAGCGATCAGTCATCGTTCGGCAAGTTCTTTAGAAAACATGCTGGTTTGTCGCCTGCCGCATATCGTAAGGAACAATAGCAGGCATGTAAAGTGTGCCTAAAGAGATGTTGAGCGACAGGACGTGTAATGTCGGATTATTGTATATTTTTGTATTGCATATTGTGTTCCATAGAGAAATGTCGCTAAAATATAACATGCTATGGCTAAGTTCGGTAGAGAATTGGTGGTGAGAACACTCAGCGGGGCTGTGTTGTTCCTCGTTGTCGTTGGGGCAGTACTTGTGTCCGAATACGGGTTTGCGGCATTGATGCTCATAATATGTACAGGCAGTATGTGGGAGTTTTACCGCATGGCAGCACTTAAAGGAAATACCATGGGCAGGACGTATCCTGTCATTGTCGGTGCCGTTGGCGTCGTGGCGAGTTTCCTCGTGGCACGTGGAACGCTCGATATAAAGTGGCTCGCGCTGTTCTTCCCGCTCGTATTCGTGATATTCATTTGCGAACTTTACAAACATCAGTCGGAACCGTTTGCAAACATATCGGTTGCCATGGGCGGCCTGATATATGCGGCACTGCCGATGTCGCTCATCAGTTTCGTGGCATTTTACGGAGGAACATATGACGCATGGATGATACTTTGCTACATTTTTACGGTGTGGGTAAATGACGTGTTTGCCTATTTGACTGGCAGTATACTTGGACGTCACAAGATGTTTGAGCGTATATCGCCAAAAAAATCGTGGGAAGGCTTTTTCGGCGGACTGATATTCGCCGTGGCATTCGGGGTGATGTGCGGTTGTATAAGGAGAGAAAACCTGTTGTGGTGGAGTGGACTTGCGTTAGTCATAGTGGTGAGTGGCGTACTTGGCGATCTGGTGGAGTCTATGTTTAAAAGGTCGGCAGGAGTAAAGGATTCAGGTTCGATAATACCAGGACACGGTGGGTTCATGGATCGTTTCGATGCTCTGATACTTTCTGTACCGTTTGTTTTCGCGTATTTTACTATATTTGCCCGATAGAATTAGGAGTGCGGTCGGGAGAGGCATGTGTCCGCTTTTATCGGCTGCTTAACCATTGGTTTGGAGATGAGACTTGCCAAAGAAGGATATACGATAGTATTGCTGACATTTATGGGTATTGCCGTAGTGGTTGCAGGACTGTTGTGTGCTGTCATGTATGGCGGAATGCCGGTTTGGCTGTTCTGGGTACTGACAGTGCTTTTGTCTGCATTGCTGCTGTGTGTGGCATTATTCTTCCGCGAACCTACACGTCGCAGTTATGTGTGTGACCCTGATACCGTCTTTTCGAGTGTGGACGGCAAGGTGGTTGTAGTCGAGGAGGTTTATGAGGGAGAGTTTCTGATGCGGCAGTGTATACAGTTGTCGGTGTTCATGTCGCTGACAAACATACATGCCAACTGGTATCCGGTTGGCGGACGCATCGTGTATCGTAACAATCACATGGGACGATTTTTCGTTGCATGGCATCCGAAATCGTCTGAGGAGAATGAGCGTACCACCACAGTTGTGGATACAGGCCACGAATTGATATTGTTCCGGCAGATTGCCGGTCTTGTGGCACGGCGTATAGTCAACTATGCCGAAGTGGGTGGTGAGGCAGTGCAGAACACGAAATTCGGATTTATAAAGTTCGGTTCCAGAGTGGATATTTTTCTGCCATTGGGTACAGAGGTGCTTGTGAAGCTTGGTGACAAGGTACGTGGAGGTCAGACTCCTATAGCGCGTTTAAAGCATTGATGTAAGAGAAAGTGTCTCAATGACTGTATAAGGAATATCGGCAGTTATTTGTTTATTATAGCCAGCTGTTTCGGATATAGATTGTTGACACGGCGGCCTATGCGTTTGGCCCAGCCGAGTGCATGTCCTTGAAATGTCACTATGTTCATGCCTTCGGCAAACATGTCTGCCGTCAGTTCTTCTTTAGCCAAATAACGTATTGCTGATTCTATGGGTAGTGCGGATGTTGTTGCTGCGTACGGATACATATCGTGAAACATTGCCAGCGAGTGGTCTGGCTTGAGACTCCCGTTGAACAGTTGTCCCATGCATACCCCCGAATATATGACATTCAGATATTCGCCAATACAGCGTATGTCGGCGTAGTTTATATAATAGTATCCGTATACGGTATCTCCTATACGTGCGAAACGCATCAGCTCTGGTTGTCCTGTCCAGCGTGCCGCTTCGGCTGTTTCCTTGCGCGTTAGGTCGGTGAAAATTGTACGGCGCGCCTTCGGCCTTACGGTACGGCCTTTCTGTCCGCATTTGCGTATGGAGGCTGCAAAAAAACCTTCGCCTTTGGTTCGGTGCGGCCAAAAACGGAAACAACGTATGCCTTCTGCTTCGGAAATGGCAATGTTCCACTCCTCGGGTACTTCGACACCTGCATCCTCACAGTCGAAATTTCTGGCCAGCCATGCGATATTGTCCTCGTCCTCTGTACGGTTGAACGTGCATGTGCTGTATATCATTATGCCGCCCGGTCGCAGTGCCTTCCAAGCATCGGCGAGAATGCGGCGCTGTCGTGCAGCACACATCTCTACTGCGGCTTCTGACCATTCCCTGCGGGCTTCTTCCGACTTGCGGAACATGCCTTCGCCCGAACATGGAGCATCAACGGCAACCACGTCAAACCATTCGGGAAGTCCTGCAAAATGTGACGGGTCGTTGTTCGATACCAGAACGTTGCCGATACCCCATTTGCGGATGTTGTCGGCGAGTGTTGCAGCACGGCTTCGTACTACCTCATTGGCAACGACAAGACCTTCGGCTCCCGCCAATGTGGCATAGAGTGTCGACTTTCCGCCCGGGGCTGCGCACATGTCGAGAATGCGTGCACCTTCGGGTTCCATGGCCGAGCGCAAGAGGTGCTCGACAAACATGGAGGATGCCTCCTGCACATAGTATGTTCCTGCATGGAACATCGGGTCGGCGGTGAAGTAGGGCCTTTCGGGAAGGTAGCGGCCGTAGCGGTTCCACGGAACCTCCTCGCCAGACGGCGGAAGGATTGTCTTGTATGGGTTCCAGCGTACGGATACGGGGCTTTCGCCTTCGAGTGCTGCAAACAGTGCGTCGGCCTCGGTTCCCAGCTCGGTACGCACACGCGCAACGAACTCGGCCGGCAGCGGAGCCGTCATGGTGTCAGAGTTTGGCATTGAGTTCCTTTATGTGTTCAACGATGTCGTCGACTATTGACGGGGCCAGAATGAAATCTTCATGGTCTATGTCGATGGTCAGTACCCGTCCCTTGTAGATGTTGTCTATCCAGTTGTTGTATTTGTTGTTGAGCCTTTCGAGGTAGTCGAGGTCTATTCCCATCTCGTAGCTGCGGCCGCGTTTCAGTATCTGGCTAACGAGGGTCGGAACACTGGCGCGCAGGTATATGAGCATGTCGGGGGTAGGGACAAGATTGGCAGACAGGTCGAAAATTTTCATATAAGTCTCGAAATCGCGTGACGACATGAGTCCCATTTCGTGCAGGTTTTCGGCAAATATGTAGGCATCTTCGTATATCGTACGGTCTTGAACAATGTATCCCGATGTCTCTTTTATTTGCAGTCCCTGCCTCATGCGGCATCCCAGAAAGTATATCTGAAAGTTGAACGACCAACGGTTCATGTCGTTGTAGAAGTCGGCAATGTAAGGGTTGCCAATTTCCTCGAAAAGAGGTGTGGCGCCGAGCCTTTCGGTCAGCAGTTCCGTGAGAGAGGTCTTCCCGCTGCCTATGTTGCCTGATATGGCTATGTACATGGCTGTTGTGGTTTTTGTTCGTCTAACAAATATAGTGAAAGCCGTGTGCAGAGCCAAATCGAAAACTATGTTTTCGATTTGCATTTATGCCGAATAGCATCATATATCAGGAAAATATATTGCAACTCGCCCGCATGCGGATGGTATTTGGATGGATAATGCAAACAACTGGAGATGAAAGGTGATGGGTGATGTGCTTTTATCCGTACCTTGTATTTCGGTATTTTTCGGAAGAACAGGGAGAATAAATTGTTTCCTGTCTGTGGCCTTTTCGATATTGGGAAAGTTGGATATATAAAATAAAATGTCCAGAAAGAGAATATCCGGACATTTTATTTCGTTTGAGTTTTTAGTGTTGCGGGCGATGTGCCAATTGGTCAACGTATGTGCGGTCGTTGAAAAGGCGTGGAACCTTGTTCTGACCGCCGACCTTGCCGTGGGCGCGAAGCCACCCTTCGAATGTGCCGGCCGGAACGGCTGTGATGCGAGGCATGGTGAGAGTCGTGTCGCGGAAACGCTTGGCCTCGTAGTCGGAATTGACCGCCTTAAGACCGTCGTCAAGCGCCGCGGCAAATGCCGCCATGTCGGCAGGTGCCGTACGGAACTCTATTACCCATTCGTGGGTACCTTTGCTGCGTCCGTCCATATAGACAGGAGCCGCGGTATATTCCGCAACGTCAGCACCCGTGGCAAGACAGGCCGAATGCATGGCTGTCTCGGCATTATCGATTACAATCTCTTCGCCGAAGGCGTTGATATAGTGTTTAGTGCGGCCGGTTATCTTTATCGTGTAAGGCGATGTGGATACAAACTGTACGGTGTCGCCTATCATGTAACGCCACAGACCATTGCAGTTGGAGATAATCATTGCGTAGTTGACACCTGTTCTTACCCCCTCGAGAGGTACGACGGCCGACGGATCGTCCAGTTTGTCAGTTGGTAGAAACTCGTAGTATGTGCCGTAGTCTAGCATCAGCAGCATGTCGCTGCGGCCCGGCTCTTCGGCTATGGCGAAGAAACCTTCCGAGGCATTGTATGTCTCCATATAACGCATGGTGGCCGACGGGATGATTTTCTCGTACTGTGCCTTATAGGGACGGAAGTCCATGCCGCCGTGTACGAACAGCTCCATGTTTGGCCACACCTCCAGAATGTTGTTCTTGCCTGTGTATTCGAGCACGCGGTTGAGCATCACGAGGTTCCACGACGGAACGCCCGTAAAGGAACGTACGTCCTGATGCGTGGACAGTTCGCATATGCGGCGCACCTTCTCGTCGAAATCAGCTATGAGTGCCGTCTTCTTGTCAGGAATGCGGAGTATGTTGCCTATGGCTGGAGTGTTCTCTATAAGGATTGCGGAGAGGTCGCCCGAGTGCATGCGGTCGCCTTCGCGTTCGATGCGTTTCGAGCCTCCGAGGGTCAGCATCTTGCCGTTTACTACATGAGTATTGGGAAACAAGTGGCAGTAGAAGGCCATGATATCCTTCGGGCCGCGCATGTGTGCCTTGTGCAGTCCTGCGGTGGTGACAGGAATGAACTTGCTTTTTGACCCAGTGGTGCCCGACGACTTGGCGAACCAGCCGGCGCGTTCAGGCCACAGCACATTGGCCTCGCCGCGACGCATGCGGTCGATGAACGGACTAAGCTGTTCATAGTCGCGTATCGGGATGTGTTTGGCGAACTGTTCGCCGGTGGTGATTGTATCCATGCCGGCATTGCGTCCGAATTCGGTTTTGCGTCCGTTCTCAAGAAGGTAGTGCAATTGTTCATCCTGCACTTCAGCCGGATGCCTGCGGGAACGCTCTATTTCGCGAAGCCTTTGGGAAAAATAAAGGTTTATGAGTCGTGTTATTGCGGCCATTGTCTTGTTTATTATGCATGGTACCTTGTAAACAGGCTTTAGTTGAAGTATTTGCCTATTTTTGGTATGGCACCCGGAAGCGAGAATACCACTGCGCGGTCGTATGGATTTACACGGAAGTCGGCATCTGGAATAAACACCTTGTCGCCGCGCACTATGCCGCCTATGGTGGCATCAGTTGGGAAACCGGCATCGCGGAGTGATGAGCGGGTGATTGGAGAGTCGGGTTTTACCACAAACTCGAGCACCTCGGCTTCGCTACCTGTGAGACACTTGATAGCCTGTACATCGGTATCCATGGTGAAACGGAATATACGGCTTGCGGTTATCTGCTTTTTGTTTACTATTGTGTCAATTCCGATGCTTTCGGCAAGGTTTATATAGGTAAGATTCTCTACTTCTGCAATAACTTTTTTTACTCCCATGCGTTTGGCCAGCATGGCGGTGAGTATGTTGGTTTCGGAACGTTCCGTTACAGCGACGAAAGCGTCCATGTTGGTGATACCCTCGTCAGTCATGGCGTCTATGTCGCGCCCGTCCTCGTTTATGATGAGAGCCTTGTCGAGCATCTCTGCCAGACGATATGCCTTGTCTGCATCGTATTCGATTAGTTTTACGTTGATTTCGTCCTGCAGTTCCATGGCTATGCGCACTCCGATGCGGCTGCCGCCTAGTATCATCAGGTTCTTTATGGGAACACTGGTGTTGCCGGAGTAGTTCATGACAGTTTTTGCAGCCTTGCTGTCGGTGATTATATAAACCGTATCCCCATCGTAGAACATGTCATGCGAGTGTGGAATAATGGTCTTGTTATCGCGGCTGATTGCCACCGGCCTGAATACTCCCCCGCCCATGGCATGAACTTCCTCTACGGTCTTGCCAGTGAATTCGGAGGACTGGCCTATGGGGAAAACAACAAGTGTGAGTCGTCCGCCGGAGAAGTCGACGTATTCGGTTGTCGAGGTATGACCGAGCAGATTAATTACTTCGCGGGCAGCGACCTTCTCCGGGTAGAAAAGATAGTCGATACCCATGTTCATGAACATCTCCTTGTTGTTCGGTTCGAGATATTCGTTGTTGTCTATTCGGGCAATTGATTTTCGGGCGCCGAGCTGTTTGGCCAGTATAGCGGAGATTATGTTGATATTTTCTTCGTGGTTTACGGCGATGAAAAGGTCGGCCTTGCGGACCGATGCCTTCTTTAGGGTTGCGAATGTCGTGCAGTCTCCTTCAATGGTAACAATGTCTGCTAACCCGTTGATGTCATCAAGCAGTTTGGGGTCGCTGTCTATCACTGTAATGCTGTGCTCTTCGCTTCCCAGCATACGTGCGAGATGGCTTCCCACTTCACCGGCACCTGCGATTATTATTTTCATTGGAGAAAAGTTTATACGGATTTTAGATACAAAATTAATAACTTTACAGCGGTTTCGGCCAATTGTGGCCGATTAATTGCATTACATTGCCGTTAAGGAGCGGCTCGGTAAACTGTCGTTATGTCGTCAACATTGTTAGTGATACTTATATCCGTAGGCGTTGTGGCGTTTTTTGTAGTGGCCATGTCACTGACGCTCATTTTCAAGGGACATAATATAAAGTCCGAGATTAGCGAGAATGAAAACATGCGTGAACGCGGTATCAAATGCGTGATACAGGAAACACGCGAACTGGATAACGAGTTGTACGGGTCATCGTGCGATGTCAATGTCTGCGGCGGTGACTGCAGCAGCTGCACTACGGATGCACACAGGAAGTGACGGTTGTGGGCGTAACTGACAACGGTCCGTGGAACAATTCCACGGACCGTTGTCATAATTATCGGTTTGTCTATTTCGGGAACCACTTGCTTCGGCATGCGAAGTATGGGTTTACGAGCGATGCTTTATTGTATTGAAGCAGGGACTCATCCTTGAGTGAATAGATGCGTCCGCCGGCTGCCTCGATTATGGCCTCTCCGGCTGCAGTGTCCCATTCGTATGTATCCGATGTGCGTGGGTAGTAATCGATGCTTCCTTCTGCGACTAAGCACAATTTGTAAGAACTTCCCTGTTCCATTATTGTGGCATCGGGGTAATCCTCCGTAACACGCGCAATGAGTTGTGCTGTCTCATCGTTACTGTGTGACCGGCTTACGGCAATGTGCAGTGGAGAATTGATATGTTCCGTTACCGGCAGTTTCTCTGTGCCGGCAAATATTGCTTCGTAACCGTATTCGGCCTGCGGGTCGGCCTTGATGTCGCATGCGCGGAATGCTCCGCGGTCAGGGTCGGAGAAATACATAAGCTTCCTGTAGGGTACGTATATTATTCCGAATACTGGTCGGTAGTCGGCCATGAGGGCTATGTTGACGGTAAATTCACCGTTGCCCTTGATGAATTCCACCGTACCGTCCAGAGGGTCTACCAGCCAGAACAGGTCCCAGTCCTTGCGTTCGGTGTAGAGCATTTCGCGTCCTTCCTCGCTTAAAAGCGGTATGCGTGTGTGTCCCAGATACTCCCTGATTGTGGCGTGGGCCTTGCGGTCGGCCATGGTTATCGGAGTATGGTCGTTCTTGATGTCGACGTCTATCGGAGCACCGCTTTCGTATATTTCAAGAATGGCGGCACCTGCGCGCAAAGCAGCATTGTAGGCTTTCGGAAGCAGATATTCCTTTTGTTCCTTGCTTATCATATGAGGTGAATGTTTGTTTTTTTCTTTTTCATGGAGTATGGCATATCCGGTGTTGCATTGGGTATTTTGGGAAATGTCAGTTTTATATTAAAACGTGTGAACCGTTGTTCTGTTGTGTCCTACGGTACTATATTTACGGATAAGTGTATATTACAAAATAACGGAAAATACTTGTCCCTTGCAACTTTATGTCAATTTGTTTGCGAATGTGTCGGAAAGAAGAAAATTCTAAAGATGTTTGTTTGCTGTTACAAAAGTTCTTATCTTTGTCCCTTGATTTGCAAAAATCTCTAAATACACTTATGTACGTAATAGTAGAAATTGCAGGCAAACAGTTTAAGGCTGAGAAAGGTCGTAAGCTCTATGTAAACCGTCTTCAGGGGGATGAAGGTTCCTCTGTGAGCTTTGACAAAGTCCTGCTGACAGACAATGACGGTCAGGTAAAGGTTGGCGCACCTGTTGTAGAAGGCGCCAGTGTGAATGCGAAGATACTGCGTCACCTCAAGGATGACAAGGTTATTGTATTCAAGAAGAAACGCAGGAAAGGGTACAAGGTAAAGAACGGTCACCGTCAGTTCCTCACCCAGATCCTCGTTGAAGATATTACAGTCGCTTAACATCTAAATTTCGCAGGAGATGGCACACAAGAAAGGAGTAGGTAGCTCTAAGAACGGCCGTGAGTCGGAAAGCAAGCGACTCGGTGTGAAGTTGTTCGGTGGCGAGTTCGCCAAGGCTGGCAACATCATAGTACGCCAGAGGGGTACTGTACACAACCCCGGTGAAAATGTAGGTATGGGCAAGGATCACACTCTTTTTGCCCTCGTTGACGGAACTGTTTCCTTCGCAAAGAAGGCTAACGGCAGGTCATATGTAAGCGTTACTCCGGTGAACGAATAGTTGCTGGATGCCGTAGATAAGAGAGGACGGAACTGAAACGGTTCCGTCCTCTCTTTTGCGTTCTTGTAGTAAAGCTGTAATTTAAATACCAAAAGTTTTGCAGTCTCGGAGAATTGTGTTACTTTTGTCCTGCTTTGGAAAAGAAAATATTCCTCATGCAAATAATCGCTCCATTCGTCTAACGGTTAGGACGGCAGATTCTCATTCTGCAAATACCAGTTCGATTCTGGTATGGAGTACGAAGGCCGACTTTTTAAAGTCGGCCTTTTTGTTTGTCGCTGTTCAGATGTTTGTTTCTTTGCGGCGTTCGGAAAATGAAAAGAGCTTCCCAAATTTGGGAAGCTCTTTCGATATGCATCATCGTGTGATTACTTGAGGCTGTTGAGGAATTCCTTAACCTCTACGGCTACGCTGTTGCCGTTGTAACCGAACTTTTCGTCCAGAACCTTGTAGGGTGCCGAATAACCGAAGTGGTCGAGGCCGTGGATGTAGCCGTTGTCGCCTACGAGAGTCTGCAGGTTGATGGGCAGACCGGAGGTAAGGCCGTAGCGGGGTACACCAGGAGTGAGGATTTCGTTTATATAAGCCTTACCCTGGTCACGGAACAGACCTTCCGAAGGAACGGAAATGATACGTGTCTTGATGCCATCGGCTGCAAGGAGTTCGGCGGCATCGGCGAGGGTCGATACTTCGGAGCCGTCGGCAATGAGGAGAATATCCGGGTTCTCGGTGTCGCTTACTATGTATGCGCCCTTGTGGAGCTTCTTGGCTTCTTTCTTGCGGTCGCCGGGCAGGTCCTTGATGTTCTGACGGGACAGGATGAGGGCTACGGGACGTTCCTCTTCCATGGCGAACTTCCATGCAGCAACAGTTTCCAGGCCGTCGGCAGGACGGAGTACTACCATCGACCTTTCGCCGCGGTGGTTGTGAAGGTGTTCCATGAGTCTTATCTGCGCTTCCTGTTCGATAGGCTGATGGGTAGGACCGTCTTCACCTACGCGGAAGGAGTCGTGCGTCCAGATGTAGACAACGTGGAGTCTCATGAGGGCCGACAGCCTTATGGCAGGTTTCATGTAGTCGGAGAATACGAAGAAGGTACCGCATGCTGGTATGACGCCGCCGTGGAGTGCCATACCGTTCATGATACAGGCCATGGTAAATTCACTTACGCCCATTTGCAGGAACTGGCCGGTGAAGTCACCCTTTGCGAAAGCCTTGCTCTTCTTGAGGAAGCCGTCGGTCTTGTCGGAGTTGCTGAGGTCGGCGGACGATACTATCATGTTTTCAACCTTCTCTGCGAATACGCCGAGAACCTTTGCCGATGCTGCACGTGTTGCAACATCCTTGCCTGGGTCGATTGCGTCGAAGTCGATGTCGGGCATCTTGCCGCTAAAAAATTTGTCAAGCTTTTTGGCGAGTTCTGGGCTTTCGCGACGCCACTTGGCTTCTTCCTCGTTCATCCATGCCACCCAGTTGCGGAGTTCCTTGGCCCTTGCCTCATAGAGCTTGCGGCTCTGCGGGAATATTGCGAACGGGTCTTCCGGGTCGCCGCCGAGGTTGCTGATGGTAGTTGCAATGTCAGCACCTGCGGCAGACAGGGGCTGACCGTGGGTCGATACCTGATCCTCGAAGCTTGCGCCGTCGGCCTTGCGGGCACCCTTGCCCATGACTGTGTGCCCTATGATGATGGTAGGACGTTCAGTCTCTTTGTTGGCTGCGGTGAGGGCTTCGCGGATTTCGTCGGGGTTGTTGCCGTCGATGGAAAGCACATTCCATCCCCATGCACGGTATTTGCCGGCGATGTCCTCCTGCATTACCTCTTCAACTTTTGTGGAGAGCTGTACGTTGTTGGCGTCGTAGAACATTATGTAGTTGGACAGTCCGAGGAGTCCGGCCATGCGGCCTACACCTTGTGCAACCTCTTCCTGTATGCCGCCGTCGGAGATATATACGTATGTCTTGTGCGACATCCACTCACCGAACCTTGCAACGAGGAAGCGTTCGGCTATCGCTGCACCGAGAGCCATGGCGTGGCCCTGACCGAGCGGACCGGATGTGTTCTCAATGGCGTGGGCGAGGTCGGCTTCAGGGTGACCTGGGGTTTCGCTGCCCCATTGACGGAAGTTCTTCAGCTCATCCACCGGCATGATGCCTGCCAGTGCGAGGGTAGAGTAGAGCATCGGCGACATGTGTCCCGGGTCGAGGAAGAAACGGTCGCGGAACGGATAGTCGAGCCTGTCCGGGTCGTAGTTGAGGAATTCCGAATAGAGAATGTTGATGAAATCGGCCCCGCCCATGGCTCCGCCCGGGTGTCCCGATTTTGCCTTTTCTACCATTGCCGCAGACAGTATCCTGATGTTGTCCGCTGCCCTGTTGGTGATTGTGTTGTCCATGATTGATTGGTTAGTGTTTCACGATGCTTTTCCTGCGCTGTGGGAAATTGTTTCCCTTCGGGCGCACGCAACATCGCAAAGTTAGTTATTTCCCGATGAAAGGGGATATTTTCGTCCAGATAAATCGCCTAATACGTCGGCATTTGCATTTTGACGTTATGCCTGCTGGTCGGTTTCGTCGCCCAGAGCGTCGGCAACCTCTTTCTCGGCCTTGCGGAGACGCTCGCGGCAGAACTTTATCAGTTCACCTGCACGGCGCACTTGTGATGCGAGAAGGTCGATGTCCGGGTTGGGTTCATTGAGCCGTGCGAGAATGGTCTCTATCTCTTGCATGGCTTCAGTGTATGTTGTCGGTTTTTTCTTTTCCATTATCGGTAACTTTTGCGGTTAATTTGCCTTTGTGGAGTGTGATGTCGAGAATTGTGCCGGCAGGTGCTGCATTGGCATCGGTCAGTGCACGGCTTCCGGTGCGTATTATGGCGTAGCCGCGTGACAGTATTGTGTGCGGGTCGGCTGCCGCGACAAGCCTTTCGGCCTGTTCGAGCAGTGTACGTCCTGCGGCAACGGCACGCATGGAGCGTTCGGCAAGGCTGTCTGCATTGTGGTCCAGACGGGTGGTTGCTGCGGCGTATATCCTGCGGGCTGTGGCGGAAATGTTGTCGCCGAGAGTGCGAAGACGCATGTCGGAACGTATCGATGCACTGCGGATTCGTTCCTGAAGCAGACGTCCGAGCATCTGCACGTCGTGTTCCGAGCGCGACATGATGCACTGGACATTGTTGCGAATTTCGTCCACAGCAGCTTCCAGCCGTGCGTCGAATTCGGCGGCGCGGTCAGCAAGGAAAGCGGCTACCGCGGTAGGTGTCTTGAGCGATATGGCAGCTACCATGTCGACTACGCTCTGGTCCTTGTCATGGCCGAGACCCGACAGTATGGGAAGCGGAAACTGCGCTATGTGGAAGCTGAGCATGTAGGAGTTAAGGAAGCTGAGGTCGCTTTGGGAACCGCCGCCGCGTATGATGACAACGGCATCGAACTCGTCGGCACGTGCGGCAATCTTGTCGAGTGCGTCGATTATGGACTGTTCGGCACCGTGTCCCTGCATGAAAGCACCGAACAATTCTGTGTCGAAGCGGTATGGCGATGCTTTGAGTTCGTTGATGAAGTCCTGATAACCTGCCGCTTGTGGCGATGATACTATGGCTATGCGCTGTATGACAACCGGAAGAGGCAGTTCGCGGTTGAGGTCGAACACGCCGTCCTCACGCAGTTGAGCTATAGCCTGGAGACGCTGTTGTTCGAGGTCGCCGAGCGTGTACAGCGGGTCGATGTCGACTATGCGTAGCGACAGACCGTAAAGCTCGTGATATATTACCGTGACGCTGAGCAGCACGTTCAGTCCCACAGCAAGGTCGCGGCCTGTTGCGCCTCTGAAATATGATGAGATAATGCCGTACTGTCCGGCCCAGATTACGGCCGAGGCCTGTGCACGCGGTACGCTGTTGCGTCCGCCTTTCTCGACGAGTTGGAGGTAGCAGTGGCCGGAACGGTCATTGACTTTTATCTCGCTGATTTCGGCACTTATCCAAACAGGTGTGGAGAATTCGCAGGCTATGACGCTTTTGATGCGTTCCTGAAGTTGCGACAGTGTGAGATGTTTTCCGGTCATGGCATTGTGTCTATCCGTGCAAATATACGCACAAAACTTACGCGGCGTAGTCCGTAATGGTGCGTGGGTCGTGTAACACGGGAAAAAATGTTAATTTTGCCGTATTATGAGGATAATGTATGCAAAAGCGGTGACAAAGGTTGTAACAGCCGTTTTGATGTCCGTATTATTGGCAGGGTGCGGACACGGAAAGTCCGTCATATTGTCCGGAGAGGAGGTCTATAAACCGGAGTATGCCGAGCGTTACGCAATTTACGGTACGAACGGCCTCTCGACCGTGTTAGAGGTGTGCGACCCATGGCAGGGTGCCGATGGCGAGGTGTCGCAGATTTTCGTGTCGCGTGGTGGAGAGACGGCTCCTGAAGGGTTTGACGGTTGGACGGTGGAGGCTCCCGTGGAGAAGGTTGTATGTTTTTCGTCCACATATGTAGCGTTTTTTGATGCTCTTGACGCAACCGACAGGATATGCGGAGTGTCGGGTGCCGACTATATATCTAATGAAAAGATACGTGCGCGTTACGCATTGGGTGATGTTCGGGACGTGGGATTTGACACGAGTATGAATTACGAACTGCTGGCGGCCATGCGTCCCGACATTGTGCTGCTGTATGGCGTTGGCAGCGAGAACACGGTGGTGAGCGACAAGCTGCGCGAATTGCGCATACCGTTCCTGTATGTGGGTGAATATGTTGAGGAGAAACCTCTTGGACGTGCCGAATGGATTGTGCCTTTCGGTGAACTGATTGACAGACGCGCCGAGGCCAAGGAGGCGTTCGACGGCATAGCGGCGCGTTACGACTCGCTGCGTGTCGTGGCAGGGAACTTCACAGACAGACCGAAGGTGATGCTTAACGCCCCGTATCGTGACGTGTGGTTTGTGCCGGGCGATCGTAGCTATATGGTGTCGTTGATAAACGATGCCGGCGGCGAATATCTTTTCGCCGGTGAGGACACATCAGTGAGCAGGCCCATCAGCGGTGAGATGGCATATATGGCATCGCTTGATGCCGATGTGTGGCTCAATCCAGGACAGGCAACCGACATTGCGTCGCTGAAAAGTGAGCATCCAAAGTTCACGAATATAAGGTGCGTTCACGACGGCAGGGTGTACAACAGCATCCGCCGCAGCACTCCGGCCGGAGGAAACGACTTCTGGGAGTCGGGAGTGCTCCATGCCGACCGTGTGCTGCGCGACCTCATGATATGTTTCCATCCTGAGGCCGGCGACGAGGAGAGCATGTATTATTTCGAACGTCTGCAATAATGAAACCAAAGCGCAGTGCCATACTCATGACGGCCGTCTCGGTGGCTGCCGCAGTGCTGTTCTTCGCCGACCTCACGGTAGGGTCGGCGGGACTGTCACTGTGCGAGGTGTGGCATGGACTGGTGTCGGACAGGGCCGATGAGGTCACGCGCTACATAGTACTCAACTTTCGTATCCCTAAGGCCGTTACGGCATTGCTGGTGGGAGCCGCACTGTCGGCTTCAGGACTTCAGATGCAGACCCTGTTCAGAAACCCGCTGGCTGGACCGTACGTCCTCGGTGTAAGCTCGGGCGCAAGCCTCGGCGTGGCGCTGTTCGTGCTGGGAATGCCGTTGCTCGGAATGTCGGCATCGGGGGTGTGGTGGAGCGACATAGGTGCTGTGGGCGCCGCATGGATAGGTGCCGCAGTGATACTTCTTGTAATCATAGCGGTCACGGCCCGCGTGCGGGACATCATGGTGGTGCTCATAATGGGTATGATGTTCGGCAGCGCAGCCACGGCAGTGGTGGAGATACTGCAGTACATGAGTCCGGAAGGAGCCGTAAAATCGTATGTGGTGTGGACTATGGGCAGTCTCGGAGGGGTGATGCTGTCGGAGCTGTGGATACTCGTGCCAGTACTTATCGCGGGACTGGCCGTGTCGGTGGCACTGATAAAACCGCTCAACATGATGCTGCTCGGCGAAAACTATGCCCGAACTATGGGGTTGAATATAAAGTCCACACGAATGTGGATATTTATTTCGACAATATTGCTGGCCGGTACGGCAACTGCATACTGCGGCCCGATAAGTTTCATCGGTCTGGCCGTTCCGCACATTGTGCGCATGGTTTTCCGCAATGCCGACCACCGCATACTGATGCCGGCATCGATAATATGCGGGGGCGGTATCATGTTGCTGTGCGACATGGCCACGCAGCTGCCTCCATCGGACCTTACACTGCCGATAAACACCGTAACGTCGCTTATCGGCATACCGGTTGTCATAGCGGTGATTTTCAGGTCGCGCAAGTACTGATACAATGGATACGGCGGCAGAATATATGGTTGAACTGCATGGCGTGAAGCTCGGCTACGGCGAGAGAGTGCTCGTCGGATGTGCCGACACGGGCTTCGGCCGCGGCACCTTCACGGCCCTCATCGGGCGCAATGGTACGGGCAAAAGCACACTGCTGCGTACGCTGTCGGCACTGGCCGCACCGATGGACGGCTATGTGACCGTGTCGGGACGCCATATCGACAGCATGTCGCGGCGTGAGGTGGCATCGCTGATTTCGTTCGTGTCGACCGACGAGGTCAAGGTGGCCGACCTGACGGTCGAAAATGTGGTGGCGCTCGGACGCGCTCCATATACGGGGTGGTTCGGCTCGCTTTCCGATGCCGACAGGGAGATGGTGCACAGGTCGCTCGAATTGGTGGGTATGGAGAAGTTCGCATTGAAGAACATTGGGACGCTCAGTGACGGTGAACGTCAGCGTGTGATGATAGCCCGTGCGCTGGCACAGGACACTCCCGTTATATTGCTCGATGAGCCGACGGCTTTCCTTGACCTGCCTAACAAATACGAGATAGGTCTGCTGCTGCGCCGTTTGGCACATGAGGAGGGTAAGTGCGTGATATTCTCGACGCACGACCTTGCCATGGCGCTGGAACTGTGCGATATGGTGGCAATGATAGACGGCGGGGAACTGCATCACGGTACGGCCGACCAGCTGTTGGAACGAGGCGTTTTGGAGCGTCTGTTCGACGGTACGCCGCTGTCGTTCGACCGTGCGTCGTGCACCGTGCGCCTGCGAAGCGGGGAATGACTTCTGGCCGACGCAGAAAAACGGTTTCGTAATTTGAAGGGAAATAGCTACATTTGCATCCTATAATATTCATACGCAAAGGATATGTTCGATAATCTAACCGACAGGCTTGAGAGGTCGTTCAAGATATTGAAGGGCGAAGGGCGCATTACGGAGATTAATGTCGCCGAGACGCTCAAGGAGATACGTCGCGCACTCATCGACGCCGACGTCAACTACAAGGTCGCAAAGACATTTACCGACGAGGTGAAGCAGAAGGCGCTGGGCGCTAACGTGCTCACGGCTGTGAAGCCTGGTCAGATGATGACCAAGATTGTCCGTGACGAACTGGCCCTGCTCATGGGCGGTACGGCTACCGACATCAACCTCGACGGCCGTCCGGCAGTGATACTTATCGCCGGTCTTCAGGGTTCCGGTAAAACCACATTCTCCGGCAAACTCGCCAACATGCTCAAGCACAAGCGCGGACGCGGTGTGTTGCTCGTTGCTTGCGACGTTTACCGTCCTGCTGCCATAGAGCAGCTGCGCATACTCGGCAGTCAGGTCGATGTGGAGGTGTACACCGAGGATGGTAACACAAACCCGGTAGAGATTGCTGCCAACGCCATAAAATATGCACGCGGCAAGAACCTCAATACGGTTATCATCGATACCGCCGGCCGTCTTGCTGTGGACGAGGCGATGATGAAGGAGATTGCGGCCATCAAGGAGGCCGTGAAGCCTACCGAAACACTCTTCGTAGTGGATGCCATGACCGGTCAGGATGCCGTCAATACGGCCCGTGAATTCAATGAAAGGCTCGACTACGACGGCGTGGTACTCACAAAGCTCGACGGTGATACCCGAGGCGGTGCCGCCATATCGATACGTTCGGTGGTGAACAAGCCCCTCAAGTTCATCTCTTCGGGTGAGAAGATGGATGCGCTTCAGGTGTTCCATCCGGAACGTATGGCTGACCGTATCCTCGGCATGGGCGATATCGTATCGTTCGTGGAGCGTGCGCAGGAGCAGTACGACGAAGAGGATGCCCGCCGCCTGAAAAAGAAGCTCGTCAAGAACCAGTTCAACTTCAATGATTTCCTCGACCAGATTGCCCAGATTAAGAAGATGGGTAACATGAAGGAGCTTATGGGTATGATACCTGGTGTGGGCAAGGCCTTGAAGGATGTGGAACTTTCCGATGACATGTTCAAGCAGACCGAGGCCATAATCTACTCCATGACCCCCGCCGAACGCGAAAACCCCGAAATCATCAACCCCAGCCGTAAGGAACGTATTGCCAAGGGCAGCGGTACCACGCTGGCGGAGGTGAACAAGCTTCTGAAGCAGTTCGAGCAGATGCGCAAGATGATGAAGTCGGTGGCTACGATGAAACCCGGCATGATGATGAAAGGCGCCCGCCGCAGGTAAGCTGGCGGATGAACAAAATAAAAGCCGTCGGAACGTTGCGTTCCGACGGCTTTGTTGTTTTATGACGGGTACGGACTATTGCTCGTCGAATACCTCCAGCGCCTTGAGTACCGGTGCGTCGATGGTGTAGTAGTTGGCATAGAAGCCGTTGTCCTCCAGTTTAGTGTTGCGGCCGATGTAGGCACGCAGCAGGGCGCGCAGCAGCTTCTCTGACTGGCGTATCTGTGTGCGGTTGTATGCCACGCCGTTGCGGTCGGCATAGGCCGTGAAGTCTTCCAGCAGTCGGGAGTCGGCATCGAGAAGGCTGTCGAGCGAGGCGATGTCGTCAACGGCATTAACGGCCTCGCGGTGACGGTCGGAGTAGTCCATGACGTAGCGGTAGAGGATGTTGCGCCCCACAACCTCGATGTAGTAGTTGTTCATGCCCGTGGTGTCGAGCGGAACAAACATGTCGGGCATGATGCCTCCGCCGCCATATACCGTTCTGCCGCCCGGGGTGGTGAACTTGAGACTGTCGGCGAAATGTATGCTGTCGGCCGAGAATAACTCGTTGTGGAGGTAACGGTTGTATATGTCGTATTCATATGCCGTGTCGGCAGCCGTGTATGGTTTCTGTATGGAACGTCCCGTGGGGGTGTAGTAGCGGGCCGTGGTGAGACGCATGGCCGAACCGTCCGAGAACGGTATCTGCTGCTGTACCAGTCCTTTGCCATAGGAACGGCGGCCGATTATCGTGGCGCGGTCGTTGTCCTGAAGGGCACCGGCGAATATCTCGCTCGACGACGCGCTGTTCTCGTCAATGAGCACCGCAAGCTCTATGTCCTGATAACGGCCCTTGCCGTCGCTGTATTCGCGCGTCTGGTCACCGTTGCGGTCCTTCGTATAGACTATCAGACGGCCGTCTGGCAGAAATTCGTTAGCCATGAGAATGGGCTGTCCCATGTAGCCGCCGGTGTTGCCGCGAAGGTCTATGATGAGCTTCTTCATACCCTCACCGCGCAGGGTGGACAGGGCGTGAACCATCTCCTCGTAGGTGTGCTGCGAGAAGGTCGTTATCTTCATGAAGGCAACGTCGGAAGTGAGCATGAAGGCGGCATCGACACTCTTGACGGGAATTTTGTCGCGTATGATGTCTATAGGTACAAGACCGTCGATGTTCTGACGCTGTACGGATACGGAAACCTCCGTGCCGCGCGGCCCGCGGAGCATCTTCATGATGTTGTCTATCGGTATCTTCTGTCCCGCAACGAGCGAGTCGCCGATGTATATTATTCTGTCGCCGTTCTGCATGCCGGCCTTCTGGCTTGGACCGTGGGGTATCACGTTAAGGACAACTATCGTGTCGGTAGACATGTTGAACGAAATGCCTATGCCGTCGAATTCGCCGTCGAGCGGAAGATTGACCTGTGCAAGTTCGTCGGCGGGTATGTAAACCGAATGCGGGTCGAGGTTCCACATCAGTTCGGGCATCAGTCTCTCGACAAGAGAGTCGGTGTTTACAGTGTCGACATACATGCGGTCTATGAGTGACAGAGCATAGGTCAGTTTGTTACCAGGAGCGTTTATTGTCTCGGCTAGCCTACGCAGACGGCTGTCTATACTGTTACGCCCTGCGAAAAGGCCGATAACAACACCGAGTATTACTCCCAGTGAAATGAGTAGTGGAGTGAATATGTGTTTTTTATTTTCCATTGTTGTTCATGTTGTTAGTCACTATATGTCGGACGTTATTTGTTGCGGAAGGTGTATTTCAGTCCTATGAGGAATGCATACTGGTATTGCAGTGCGGTACTGTCTTCCTTGCGGTAGTACAGCTGTCCGTACAGTTTGGTGGATATGTAACGTGATATTTTGATTTCAAGTGTGTTCTCCCACCTTATGGTTGGGTTGTCAAATTCTATGTATGGTACGAAAACGTACAGTTCGGTACGGTAGCGGAGCCACTGTTTCTTGAAGAATGACTTGTCGAAAAATACATTGGCTGAGTAACCGAGTTTTGCGACAACTTTCTCTCCATTCTTGACACCGTATTCGCCTGCGGCAGAAAGAGTCGGATTGATGACGGTGACGATATTGCCGCTGAATGGAGAGAGGGTTATTGTAATGGGGCTGTTGTCGGTGGTGTATGAAAAACCGGCCGATATGTCGAAATAGCCAGGCGACATGAAGTCGGAAACGAGTGTGTGGTCCGTACGGGACTCGTAACCAGGCGAGAACTGACTTCGTATACTGAATGACGTTGAGTATGACCAGTAACGGTGCATTTGCCAGCCAAGTTGCCAGTTTATCTTGAACTCGTCCTTGTTTTTGAAAAATGCGTCATCGATAAAATTTAGACCGTAATTTGCTTCTATACGGTAGTCTATCGACAGTTTCTGGCGTTTGTACTGGTGGCGGAAAAAGATATTGCCCAAGGCATAGAAGTTGTTGCTTCCGCTACCTGTCCAGTTCTCGAACTGTTGCAGGGAGGTTTCCAGAGAGGCGTTGAATTCTATTGTGTTGCGTTCCTTGCGCAGCCTCAATTTGCGTGCGCGTTCGGCGGCAGGGTCGAAATAGTTGTTTTTAGGAGCTGTGGATGGGCGGCTGCCGTCAAATACGGCAGTGCGCTGCGAACTTTCGGCTGTGGGACGGCGTATTGTGTATTGCGCTTGACTTACGCCGGTGCTGCATGCTATCAGCAGCAGTGTGAGGCATATGTATCTTTGAAAGGAGGCTTGCACTGTTGTTATGGCTGTTGGATACAAAAATAATAAAAAGAAGTAAAGAGAGTAGCATACCGTGTCCGTGTGGCGGTTGCAAAACTTGTTGTAGAGCAATGGTAGGAACATGAAAAGGATTACCTTTGCATGGATGGTGAGAACTTGTATCAGTAAAAATGTAGATCTGTATGGGAAAATATTTCGGAGCACATGTAAGCGCTGCAGGAGGCGTGCAGAATGCACCTGCAAATGCTAATGGCATAGGAGCTAAGGGGTTTGCCCTTTTTACCAAGAACCAGAGACAATGGCATGCTGCACCGCTTGATGACGCGACGGTAGAGGCATTCCGCCGTGCGTGTGAAAGCGGGGGGTTCGTGCCTCAGTCAATCCTGCCACACGACAGCTACCTGATAAATCTCGGTCATCCCGAGGATGATGCGCTGCAGAGGTCGCGTGAGGCTTTCTTTGAAGAGATGTTGCGTTGTCAGCAGCTGGGATTAGATAGACTCAACTTTCATCCCGGCAGCCATTTGGGCCAGATAAGTATTGATCGCTGCCTCGACCGTGTAGCTGAAAGTATAAATATGGCGCTTGACCGTACACAGGGGGTGACGGCCGTTATTGAGAATACTGCCGGACAGGGTTCCAATGTAGGTTTCGATTTCGAGCATCTGGCTTACATCATAGACAAGGTGGAGGACAAATCGCGGGTGGGCTATTGCATAGATACATGTCATGCGTTTGCGGCGGGTTATGACCTTTCGACTGCGGCATCGTGTGAGAATGTGTTCGCATTGCTCGACCGTACTGTATCGATGAGCTACATGCGCGGCATGCATCTCAATGATGCAATGAAGCCGCTGGGAAGTCATGTCGACCGTCATGCTCCGTTAGGAGAAGGTACGCTCGGACTTGATGTGTTCCGTTACATTGCATCCGATGCGCGTTTCGATAATATGCCGTTGATACTCGAAACGCCGGACCCTGAACGTTGGCCTGCCGAAATAGCCATGCTGTACGATTTTGCCGCCGCGAAATGATACATATGCTGCCTGTAAAAAAAAGCCCGCCGAATTTCGGCGGGCTTTTTTTGTCGGTCAAACGGCATTAGAGCGACTGCATTGAAACGGCTTCAGTGCCGGGGGCTATCTTGCCGATGAGACCCTGAAGCACCTTGCCCGGGCCAAGCTCCGTGAAGGAGGTGGCACCGTCTGCTACCATGTTGCGTACAATCTGTGTCCAGCGTACCGGAGCGGTAAGCTGTGCTATGAGGTTTGCCTTGATTTCTGCCGGGTCGGTGTGTGGCAGTGCGTCCACGTTCTGGTAAACGGGACATACAGGTGCGTTGAATACCGCTTCGGCAATGGCCTTGCTGAGCTCCTCGCGTGCCGGCTCCATGAGTGGCGAGTGGAAGGCTCCGCCTACTGCGAGTTTGAGAGCGCGTTTTGCACCGGCTGCCTTCAGGGCTTCGCATGCCTTGTCGATGCTTTCGTTGGCACCGGATATCACGAGCTGGCCGGGGCAGTTGTAGTTGGCGGCAACGACAATACCTTCGGTCTCGGCGCAAATCTTCTCTACGGTCTCATCCGGCAGACCGATTACGGCTGCCATGGTCGAGGGATTGATTTCGCATGCGCGCTGCATTGCCATGGCACGTTTCGAAACCAGCTTCAGACCTTCCTCGAAACTGAGCGCTCCTGTTGCTACGAGGGCGCTGAATTCACCCAGCGAGTGTCCGGCGGCCATGTCGGGAGTAAACGCTGCTCCCAGACCCTTTGCCATGATTACGGAATGGAGAAAGATGGCAGGCTGCGTTACCTTGGTCTGTTTTAGCTCCTCGTCGGTGCCGGCGAACATGATGTCGGTGATGCTGAAACCGAGTATCTCGTTGGCTCTTTCGAACATCTTCTTCGCTTCAGGAATGTTGTCGTAGAGGTCCTTACCCATGCCTACGAACTGTGCCCCCTGTCCAGGGAAAACGAATGCTTTTTTCATTATCTGTAAGTGTTGGATTGCTAACAATGTTGTTTTGCAAATATAAGCATTTTTGTAATATGCCATAACTATGCCCACTGCGATGTAGTTAGACGTTGTGTTAATGTTTGGTCTTTAGGAGTTTAGCTACTATGCCGATATGTTTGACGAGTGTATGTCAGGAGACCGTGCGGATAATGTCGCAAAGAAGATGCAGGTTGAATGAGCGTTAGGTTTTGCCGCGAAAAATTGTTAAAATTGCAAGTTGATTTTAAATTAAGGAGTAATGCTCCTTTAGGATAACAGTATCTCTTCGACGATGTTAACAGCTTTGGTTTCGATATTCTATTACATCATACTACTGGTGTGGTCATTGATGTATTTTGTCTTCATGCTCGTGGTATTTGCACTTACCGTGCTGTTTGACCGTGAGAGGACGATGCTGCATATAGCGTCGCGTTTCTGGGCACGCAGCATATTTTTCCTGAATCCGCTTTGGCGTCTGTGTGTGACGGGCAAGGACAATATAGACCCATCGAAGGCATATGTGATTACCGTCAACCACCAGTCGATGCTCGACATACCGTTGATGTACGCGCTGCCGTGCCTCAATTTCAAGTGGGTGTCGAAGCAGGGTGTGTACAAATGGCCGCTCTTCGGCGTGGTGCTGTGGCTGCATGGCGACATCACGGTCGACGAGCGCGGCTCGGTTCGCAAGGCTCTCGGATTTATCAATAAGGGCGTTGAACATCTCGACCGCGGAACGTCGGTGGTTATCTTCCCTGAGGGTACCCGCAGTCGTGACGGCGAGATACACAATTTCAAGGAAGGGGCATTTGCATTGGCCAAGGAGGCAGGTGTTGCGATACTGCCCTGCGTGATAGACGGCGGTAAGAATTTTATACGCGGATGGCGTGTGCAGCGCAATGTATTCACGATACGCATCCTTGCCCCCGTACCAGCATCGGTTGTCGAGGAGTCGTCTACGCGTGAACTGATGGCGGCAGTCAGGGATAGGACAGTAACTGAGTTGACCGCAATACGTGCCGCAGCTGAAAAGTAAGCAAAGAGAAAGAACGAGAATACAAAATGGCAGAGAAGCAGAATACGGCAGCGTCAAGCTATAACGATGACAGCATACAGACCCTGGCGTGGAATGAACACATACGCCAGAGACCAGGTATGTATGTCGGGCGTTTCGGCGACGGCAGCCAGTCGGACGACGGCATGTACGTGCTTATCAAGGAGGTGATGGACAACTCCATCGATGAGTTTATGATGGGGCACGGCAAGACTATAGAGGTGACTATAGAGGGACGTCGCGTGACGATACGCGACTACGGCCGCGGCATACCGCTAAACAAGCTGTCGGATGCCGTGTCGAAAATGAACACGGGTGGCAAGTTCGATGACAACAATACGTTTCACAAGTCGGTAGGTCTCAACGGCGTGGGTGTCAAGGCCGTGAATGCGCTCTCGAGCGAGTTTACCGTGCGAAGCATCCGCGACGGTCAGGCCCGTACGGTCAGTTTCTCGCGCGGTTACGAACTTTCTGACCGCTGGGAGGAGGGTGTGCAGGAGAAGAATGGACTTTGGGTCAGCTTCGTGCCCGATGACGACGAGAAGATATTCGGCAACTATGCCTACAATTATGAGTTCGTGGAGCCGATGTTACGCCGTTACACATATCTGAACCCCGGACTGACGGTTAAGTTCAACGGCAAGACGTTTTTCTCGAAGAACGGTCTTCTTGACCTTCTGAATGACAACCTTTCGGAGGAGCCGCTTTATCCGCCCATACACCTTACGGGACAGGACATAGAGGTGGTGATAACTCACGGCAGTAGTTATGGCGAGACGTACTATTCGTTTGTCAACGGGCAGTACACCACACTGGGCGGTACGCATCAGACGGCATTCCGCGAGGCGGTTGCCAAGACCGTGAAGGAGTTCTACAAAAAAGATTACGACCCTGCCGACGTGCGTACCTCGATAATCGCCGCACTCAGCATAAAGGTCGAGAACCCGATGTTCGAGAATCAGCCCAAAACGAAATTCGGTTCGAAGGATGTGGCTCCAGGAGGACCTTCGGTGCGTAATTTCATCATGGATTTTGTTACCGAGAAGCTCGATGATTACCTGCACATGCATCCCGAAACGGCCGATGTTCTGGGCAAGAAGGTAGCTTCGAATGAAAAGGAGCGTAAGGCCATATCGGGTGTGCAGAAGAAGGCCCGCGAAATGGCCAAGAAAGTGAGCCTGAATAACAAGAAGTTGCGTGACTGTAAGATACACCTCAGTGATGGTAAGAACGACCGCCGTTTCGATACTATGATATTCATCACGGAGGGTAATTCCGCGAGCGGTTCCATTACGGCGAGCCGCGACGTGCAGACGCAGGCAGTCTTTTCGCTGCGAGGCAAGCCGCTGAACAGCTTCGGTCTTACGAAAAGGGTGGTGTACGAGAATGAGGAGTTCAATCTGTTGCAGGCAGCGCTCGACATTGAAGAGGATATCGGGAACCTGCGTTACAACAAGGTCATCATCGCCACCGATGCCGATGTGGACGGCATGCATATCCGCATGCTTATAATGACCTTCTTCCTGCAGTTCTTCCCTGACGTGATACGCAACAATCACCTTTTTGTGCTTCAGACTCCGTTGTTCAGGGTGCGTAACAAGAAGGAGACGATATACTGCTACAACGAGGAGGAACGTCAGCGTGCGGTAAACAAACTGGGCCCCAATCCCGAAATCACACGTTTCAAGGGTCTCGGTGAGATATCGGCCGACGAGTTCAAGGAGTTCATCGGCGAAAACATGAGGCTGGAACAGGTGCGTTTGACGAAAGATGACCCCATACACGATATGCTGGAGTTCTACATGGGTAAGAATACTTCAGACAGACAGAATTTTATAATCGACAATCTGCGCATAGAGGCCGACTACATAGACGAGCTGCACTGACGCGTAACGATACAATGATATTTAGAGCCGTGGTGGACCATGCAACGTGCCGAAGCGGCGCAAGAGATGAAAGATGAGCAAGGATATTGATGATATGGACGATATGAATATCGGTCCCGATGTGGAGGACAATGTCGTGGAAGATGACGTACAGGCCGATGAGGCCTGCACGGTGGATGATGTGCAGTCGGGTTCGGGCCACAGGATGTCGGAGAGGTTCGCCAAACTGACCGATACCGGTTCGGCAACACACCGTTTGACGGGCATGTACAAGGACTGGTTTTTAGACTATGCGTCGTATGTGATACTGGAACGTGCCGTGCCACATGTCGAGGACGGTCTGAAACCTGTACACCGCCGTATTCTGCACGCCATGCGCAAGATAGACGATGGTCGTTACAACAAGGTGGCAAACATCATCGGCCAGACCATGCAGTATCATCCGCACGGTGATGCCTCTATTGGCGATGCCCTTGTGCAGCTCGGACAGAAAGACCTGCTGATAGACACGCAGGGTAACTGGGGCAACATCCTCACGGGCGACGAGGCGGCGGCGCCGCGATACATAGAGGCGAGGCTCAGTAAGTTTGCCCTCGAGGTGGTGTTCAACCCGAAGACCACGGAGTGGATGCTGTCGTATGACGGACGAAATCAGGAACCGGTGACGCTTCCGGTGAAATTCCCGCTGCTGCTTGCGCAGGGCGTGGAGGGTATAGCCGTGGGTCTTGCGTCGAAAATCCTGCCCCACAACTTCAACGAACTACTCGATGCCTCGATTGCATGTCTGCGCGGCGAGCCTTTTGAACTGTATCCCGATTTCCAGACGGGCGGTCTCATAGACGTGTCGCGCTACAACGATGGTCTGAGGGGCGGCTCGGTGAAGATACGCGCACGCATCTCGAAGATAGACAAGCGTACGCTCGCCATAACGGAGATACCGTACGGCACCACTACCGAGTCAATCAAGGAGTCCATACTCAAGGCCAACGAGAAGGGTAAGATAAAAATCAAGAAGGTGGACGACAATACCGCTGAAAAGGTGGAGATAATCGTTCACGTGAGCAACGACGAGTCGGCGGACAGAACCATAGACGCACTCTATGCCTTTACCGACTGTGAGGTGTCCGTATCGCCCAATGCATGTGTAATATACGACGACAAGCCTCATTTTCTCGGTGTTAGCGAAATATTGCGTCGTAGCGCGGAACGTACCAAGCACCTTCTCGGCATGGAGTTGCGCATACGTTTGAGTGAGCTGGCCGAGGAGTGGCACATGGCATCGCTCGAACGCATTTTCATTGAAAATAAGATGTATCAGGCCATTGAGGGCTGTAAGACGCGCGAGGAGGCTTATGATGCTGTGGACGAACGTCTTGAACCATTCAAGAAACTGTTGAAGAGGGAGGTTACCCGTGACGATGTGGTGAAACTTACCGAACTGCGCTTCATCAGGATTTCGCGTTACGATTCCGCCAAGGCTGACAACCAGATCAAGGCTATAGAGGATGAGATGAAGACCGTGCGCTACAACCTCGACAATCTCACGAACTATACCGTGGCATGGTACGAGAGAATAAAGGAGAAGTACGGCAAGGGTCGCGACAGGCTTACCGAGATAAGAGCCTTCGACAGTATAGAGGCTTCAAAGGTGGTGTTGGCCAATGCCAAGCTGTATGTTGACAGGGAAGGCGGCTTTTTCGGCATAGGCAATGCCATGAAGAAGGACGAGTTCGTGTGCGACTGTTCCGACATGGATGACGTCATCGTATTCACGCAGGAGGGCAACTACATCATCACGAAGGTGAGCGACAAGGCCTTTTATGCCCCCGGCATACAGTATATCGGGGTGTTCAAGCGCAACGACGAGCGCACAATATACAACGTCCTTTACCGTGACGGCGAGAAGGGCCCCATAATGATGAAGCGCTGCGCCATAAAGGGCGTAACGCGCGACAAGGAATACACCATAACGAAGGGTACGCCCGGCAGCCGAATACTCTACATGAGTGTCAATCCCAACGGCGAGGCCGAGGTGCTGAAGATAATGTTCCGTCAGCGTACGCGTCTGAAGAAGGCCATAGTGGACCTCGACTTCAGCAGGCTTGCCATAAAGGGACGCAACTCGCAAGGCAATCTCTTCTCGCGCTATGCAATACACAAAATACAAGTCAAGGAACGCGGTGTTTCGACCCTTGCCGGTCAGAACATATGGTTTGACGAGGATGTCAGCAGGCTAAATACCGACGGCCGTGGCCGTCTGCTCGGCGTGTTCGAGGGCGACGACAAGATAATTGTCTTCACCTCCAAGGGCAAGTACTACACAACCGGCTATGATGTCGGACACCATTTCCCCGAAGATACGCTGCTAGTCGAGAAGTACGTGCCCGGAAAGGTGTACAGTGTCGTGTACTATGATGGAGACAGCAGGTATTACTACGTGAAACGCTTTACAGCAGAGGTCAGCGACAAGATGCAGGCGTTTGTCGATGATGAAAATCCGCGTTCGTGCATGGTGGCTCTGTCCGGAGACTATTATCCTCAGCTGGAGGTGACGTATGGCGGACCGTACAAGAACCGTCCGGCCGACATGATTGACGTGGCGCAGTTTATCGGCGTCAAGAGTCACCGTGCAAAGGGTAAGCGCGTAACCACATACGATGTGGCATCGCTCCGCTTTGCAGAACCGCTACATCCAGCCCCGTCGGACATGACGCCTGAAACGGGCGGAGAGGATGCTGATATGGCGGAAGAGGGAGACAATGATGCTCCTGCGTATCGCGCGACGGGCGACGGTGCTACCGTGACGGTTGCTGACAGTGATGTTGTGGTGGAGCGTGAGACAGAAGACGATGAACAGGACGGCGACACCCAGCAGCTAAACCTGTTCGGCGCATAGGGTGGCGTTGTAAAGATGTAGCGGCGGTTATGGTAGTGTATCTGACAGGTTTCATGGGGTGCGGCAAAAGTTCCGTGGGGCGCAGGCTTGCAAGGGCGCTCGGGTATGCGTTTGCCGATACCGATCACCTTGTTGAGAAGACCGCCGGCAAGGGTATAGCCGCAATATTCGCCGAGGACGGCGAGGCTGCCTTCCGCCATATTGAGCGTGAGGTGCTGCAGCGTACGGCGGACATGAATCGTACGGTTGTCGCCACGGGAGGTGGAATGCCGTGCGGAGAAGGCAATGTGGAATTCATGAATGCCCACGGGGCGGTGTTTTACCTTAAGTCGTCGGTGGGGCGGCTGATGGGTAACCTGCTCGCGGGAGACCGCAGCCGCAGACCTAAAATCGCAGGTCTCGGAAATGAGGAGTTGTGCGAATATGTGCGTACCACGTTGGCGGCGCGCGAAGAACGTTATGCAAAGGCAACGTTCACGGTGGAGTGTGACAGCAGGTCGGACTACGGAATAGTGGCTGAAATTGCGGCGTGTGTGGCCGAACGGCAGGGCGGCGGTGCGGAACGTGTCGTGACAAGACCGATGCGTGAGGAAGAGGTGCCGCTGCTGGCCGAATTTCTTTACGATGCAATATGGCAGGAGGATGGTGCGCAGGCTTTGCCGCGTTCGGTGATAAGACATCCGGAAATATGGGCCTACATAGACGGCTTCGAAACGGCTGAGGGTGATGTCTGCGTGGTGGCCGAGGTGTCGGGCGTCATTGTCGGGGCGGCATGGGCGCGGCGCATGCACGGATACGGTTTCGTGGCCAACGATATGCCGGAACTGGCCGTGTCGGTACGCAGACAGTGGCGCGGCCGCGGAATAGGCACAAGGCTCGTGCGTGAGCTGCTGATGACATTGCGCGACGGCGGATGCAAAGGGGTGTCGCTGTCGGTGGACAGACACAATCCTGCCGTGGAGATGTACAGACGTCTCGGCTTCGGCGTAGTGCGCGAAGACGACAGCGGATATGTGATGACACTGATGTTGTAATAATGAGCAAGGCGGTCCCGCAGGACCGCCTTGCTTGTCTTAGAGCCTTTTCAGGGCCATTCGTATGACATCCTCCACGCTGGCGTCGGGATGTTCGTGAAGTATGGCCTTCACGGCCTTGTCGGACGGCGCCTTGCCGAACCCAAGCATGCCGAGCGCGGCGATAGCCTCCGAGTAGGTCTCGCTCGTTTCTACGGAGGACTGGCGTGTCTCGGGCTGGACGGCCGTGCCAAGACCTGCCGCCTTGTCCTTCAGTTCCACGATGATTTTCTGTGCCGTCTTGAGGCCAAGTCCCTTGACGTTCTTTAGCAGAACGGCATTCTCGGTGGTGATGATGCCGGCAAGCTCCGACGGTGAGTAGGTCGAAAGTATCATGCGCGCGGTGTTGCCGCCGACGCCGGAAACGCTGATGAGCAGACGGAATATCTCGCGCTCCTCCTTCGTGGCGAAACCGTAAAGCACCTGTGCGTCCTCGCGTACCGCAAAGTGGGTGTAGATGCGGGCCTGTTCGGCATTCTCTATTTCAGCGTAGGTCTGGAGCGATATTGTCATGTAGTAGCCTATACCGCCTGCCTCGACAACCACGTAGGTGGGTGTGAGTTCGGTAATGGCTCCTGTTATGTAGTCGTACATTATCCCGAATTTAGAGTTAATACAACGCAAACATAAAGAAAATTCATATATTTGCCTTCCGATTGGAAAACTAAAAAACATAACCGTACGATGAAAAAGATATTGGTTGCAGTCGCAGCACTCGTTGCCTTCACGGCATGTCAGAACAAGCAGGCGTCCGATAACGTTTCGGAGACAGTATCCGCCGAGACCGGTGTCGTTGCAGAGGTGGAGAGGAATGAGGGTCTCAAGGTGGCCTACATACAGATAGACTCCCTCATGGCAGACTACATGCTGGCCGACGAACTCCGCAAGACATTCCAGGCAAAGGCTGACAAGGCCGACAGGGAGCTGAACGCAAAGTACCAGAAACTCGAAAAGGACATGATAGATGCGCAGGACAAGATACAGAAAGGCCTTGTAACCCGCGCAACGGCTGAAAAGATGCAGCAGGACCTTATGGCACAGCAGCAGGAACTCGTTAATACGCGCGACCGTATGATGAGCGAGCTGGCCGAAGAGGAGATGGTGATGAACAACCGTATCTACTATGCAATCATGGACTACCTCAAGGAGTACAACTCCGACTACAAGTATTCGATGATTGTCAGCACCACCGCATCGGGTCCCATTCTGCATGCCGACCCGGAGATGGATATCACGAACGAGGTGCTTGCGGAACTTAATGCAAGGTACAAGGCCGGTAAATGATATGCTTTTCAAATGATATGTTAGGCGGTATCCCAACGGGTGCCGCCTGTTTTATTGTTGTATGGCTAACGGTTTCACTGATAAATTGGTGGAGGGTCTTGCTTATTATGCGCTTTTCTTCGTATTTTTGTATATGGCAAAGAGTTGCTTGTAAATATACTCGCCCGCATCTTATACTTTGAATAACTTTTATGGAAAATACAGGTATTAACATGCAGCTTAATGATACACCGGAAAACAAAAGCAACGGACAGACAGAGAAATCAGCAAAGAGTGGCCAAAGTAACCGAAAGCGTTTCTCTGATTGGTGTGGCAATATGTGGCAACCAATATGGGGTCGGCTGCGCAAGTTTGTGTCTATGCCGTTTCTGATAGCGTTGTTACTGTCGTTGGCAGCATGGTATGCAATCAAGTTGAGTCATACGTATCAGACCGAAATACCAATAGTTGTTAATGTTGACGGTCACATGTTCGAGGTCAGCTGCATGGTCGAAGGACAGGGTACGCGCCTGTTCGCGCGGAGGCATTATAAGGGCAAACCGCTGGAACTCAGTTGGAGCGACCTCGATGTGTCACCCTCGGTCATAAATGAGGGTTGGCTCGTCATTTCGCCATACTCGCTGCAGAATGCCATATCGTCGCGAAATACCGATGTCAAGTTCCTCTCGGTGGGAACAATTCCCGAAATAGAATTATGATTGGCCGTGCTCCGTTGAAGGTTGGTATTACCGGCGGAATAGGCAGCGGTAAAAGTACCGTGTGCCGTTTGTTCGCCATGCTGGGTGTGCCGGTGTATGATACCGATGCGGAGGCCAAACGTCTTATGGTGTACGATACCGCACTGGTGTCGGCAGTGAAGGCACGCTTCGGTGAGGAGTGTTACCGTGACGGCGGTCTCGACAGGGCAAGGCTGGCGGCTGTCGTGTTCGGCGACAGGGAAGCACTAAATGCTTTGAACGGCATTGTGCATCCGGCCGTGACAAATGATTTCCGCCGTTGGGCCGCACGGTGCGAAACGGAATATGTGTTGGTGGAAAGCGCCATACTTTTCGAATGCAGTCTCAAGGATGAAGTGGATTTCTCCATTACCGTGTCGGCGCCCGAGGAGCTGCGCGTCAAAAGAGCGTGCGGACGTGATGGCGCACAGGTCGAGGCAATACGCGCCCGAATGCGCAACCAGATGGATGATGCCATGCGTGAGGAGTTGGCAGATTTCGTTATATACAACGACGGGGTGCATATGCTGTGGAAGCAGGTTCTCGTACTCGACGCCCGTTTCAGGAATATGACGTCGAAATGACTGTTCGTATGTTGAATAACATGATGATAACGATAGGCGGCCGGCAACTTGATTTGAGTTGTCCGGTTGTCATGGGTATAGTCAACGTGACGCCGGATTCGTTCTTCGCCGACAGCCGAACCACTGATGCCGATGCCGTGAGGGAACGTGTAAGGCGTGTGGTGAACGAGGGGGCGGCGATTGTCGATATTGGCGGTTATTCGTCGCGTCCGGGGGCTGACGACGTGTCGCCCGAGGAGGAACTGCGGCGTGTCGTGCTGGCGTTGAAAATCGTGCGCGGGGAGTTTCCCGATGTGGTGGTGTCGATTGACACATTCCGTGGCGAGGTGGCCGAAGGGGTCATGTCGCGCTTCGGGGTGTGCATCGTGAATGACATCTCGGCCGGTGAGCTGGACTGGGGTATCATGCAGGTGGCGTCCCGTTACGGAGCACCGTACATTGCAATGCACATGCGCGGTACGCCCGCCGACATGCAGGGTCGCACCGGATACGGAAATGTCACTGCTGAGGTGACGGAGTATCTGCTCGGCAGGGCTGAGAAGGCTCGCACCGCAGGGGTAAAGGATGTGATACTCGACCCGGGGTTCGGCTTCGCCAAAACAACGGAACAGAACTACGAACTGCTTGCAGGATTGCACGAACTGTGCGGCACGGGATATCCGGTGCTCGCGGGAGTGTCGCGCAAGTCGATGATATACAAGGTGCTCGGTGTGACGCCGTCGGAGGCGTTGAACGGTACCACGGCAATACACTGGGAGTGTTTGCGTCAGGGAGCCGTAATACTCAGGGTGCATGACGTGGCGCAGGCCGTGGAGACGGTGCGCCTTTTCAATTTTTACAGGCAGCATGGAAACATACAGAATGATAGAAGCCGTTGACGTGCATAAGAGCTACGGCTCGCTGGAGGTGCTGAAAGGCGTGTCGCTGACCGTCAACAGGGGCGAGGTGGTGTGCATAGTGGGTGCGAGCGGTGCGGGTAAAACCACTCTGCTCCAGATACTGGGCACGCTCAGCGTGGCTGACAGCGGTACGGTGCGCATAGACGGCATACGTGTGGAGGCGTTGTCGGACAGGGAACTATCAGATTTCCGCAACCGCAGGATAGGGTTTGTGTTCCAGTTCCATCACCTGCTACCGGAGTTCTCGGCTTTTGAGAACGTGTGCCTGCCCGGATATATAGGACGCCGCGACCGTGCGGAGGTGGAGGAACGGGCAAAGGAACTGCTCGACATGCTCGGCCTTGCCCACAGGGGACATCACAAGCCTGCCGAACTCTCCGGAGGCGAGCAGCAGCGTGTTGCCATAGCAAGGGCGTTGATAAATTCGCCGTCGGTGCTGCTGGCTGACGAACCCTCCGGTAACCTCGACTCCCGAAACAGGGAAGAGATACACCGTCTGTTTTTCGAACTACGCGACAGGCTGGGGCAGACAGTCGTAATTGTGACGCACGACGACGGACTGGCGCATATGAGCGACAGACGCATTGTGATGAGCGACGGCCGCATCGTGGAACAGGCGGAGCTATAATCTTTGGCAGATATGACTGACAGCGAACTCAAGGAATTGCTCGACGGGCTTTTCGACAAGTATGACAATACGGCTTTTATTGCTGACGACCCGGTGTCGGTACCTCACATGTTTACAGGACGAGAGGACAGGGAGATTGCCGGTTTCCTCGCATCGACTATAGCGTGGGGCAATCGCAAGGCCATCGTCAAGAACGGACGGAGAATGATGGATTTTCTCGACGGGGTACCATATGAATTTACAATGAACGCCTCGGATGAGGAGCTGCGTGCGCTGGAACGTTTCGTACATCGTACGTTCAACGGTCGCGATTTCCGCGATTTCATACTTGCGCTACGTCGCATGTACCGCGAGCGCGGCGGCATAGGTGTTTTTTTCGAGGAACGCTATGCGGCAACGGGTGACATACGTGTGGCACTGTCGGATTTCAGACGCGAGTTTTTTGCGTGCGACCATCAGCCGCGATGCGAGAAGCATGTGTCGTCAATAGACAAGAAGGCGTCGTGCAAGAGACTCAACATGTACCTCCGCTGGATGGTGCGCGATGACGGAAGGGGGGTTGATTTCGGATTGTGGAAGACTATACCCGCGTCGGCGCTTTACCTGCCGCTCGATGTGCACAGTGGCAACATGTCGCGTGCGCTCGGTCTGCTCTCCCGAACACAGAACGACTGGAAAGCCGTCGAGGAGGTGACAGCCGCGTTGAGACGTTTCGATGCTGACGACCCTGTCAAATATGACTTCGCGTTGTTCGGTGCCGGTATAGACGGTTATCTTGATTGATGTTCGAAGTTATTGCTATAAGGATGCACAGATATGTTTTCATGTCCGTTGCGGTCGCATTGCTCGTGACCGGCTGCATGAGAAACCCTGTGAGGACGGACGTTCGCCATGCAATGGGGCTGAAGGGTGACGTCGCATCCGTGACGGAAACCGTCTATGTGGCCGAAAACGAGGATGGTGTGGTGTCGAAAGGCAGGCTTGCCGATGGCGGGTGGTACGTCACGGAGAACGGCGGCGAATGCCTGTCCGTGGCTGTCGTGGAGAGGGAGATAACATACTACGGAAAACATGTCTAACAGCGTATTCAGGTTCAAACGGTTTGCGGTGGAACAGTCCGGTGCCGCCATGAAGGTGGGAACGGACGGGGTGTTGCTCGGTGCATGGGCACGGGTGGAGCCGTCGCAGAAGAGTTTTCTCGATATAGGTACTGGAACAGGAGTGATTGCGTTGATGCTTGCACAACGCGCCTCGGACATTACGGCCGCGGGAGTGTCGGTAGATGCCGTGGAGGTGGACGAAGGCAGCGCACGGCAGGCCGAAGAAAATGTCGCCGCATCGCCGTGGAAGGATATGGTGAAGGTGTACGGAATGTCCGTGCAGGAATTTTACCGTGAACATGCGGGAGAGCGTTATGATCATATAGTGTCCAATCCGCCGTGGTTCGTGTCGTCGCTTCGCTCGCCCGACCGTGGACGTACAAGGGCACGCCATACGGATGCATTGCCGTATGACGACCTGCTCGGAAGCGTTGCCGTAATGCTGGCCGACGGGGGGAGGTTCTCGGTGGTCATCCCGACGGACAGCGAACCGCTCTTTATGGAGACTGCCGCAGCAGCAGGGTTGGGATTGAGCCGTCGTACGGCGGTGTTCACACTGCCGGGGACGTCGCCGAAGCGTGTGTTGCTGGAGCTGGCACTGCGGAAAGACTGTCCTGCGGAACCATCGTCAGATACCCTTACAGTGGAGACGGGAGAGCATGCCGGTGACTATACGGAGGAATACAGACGGCTGACGGCCGATTTTTATCTCAAATTCTGAAGCCGTTGACCGTAAAAGCAGTAGATTTGTAGTCGGCGTTGCGTGGAGACGTCCGAATAAATATCTTGAACGATTATGGGAAGGATTAAATTTTTGCTTGCGGCAGCATGTGCCGTCATGGGCTTTTCGGCATACGGACAGGTGCTGGAGATTACACCTGTCGGTGATGTGGTATTGGAAAACGGACAGCGTGCGTATGTCATGCCGCAGACTACGGTTGTGGTTGACATAACGATTGTCATGGAAAAGGTGGTGACGGGGCCTTATGCACGATTTGCGCAGGAATATTTCGGCGTGATAGCACCGCTGGCCGACAAGGAGACTTATTCGCTGGTCGGTGCCGAACTGGGTTGTTATGACATGGACAGGACTCCGTCGCATGAGCCGGGAATGCTGCCTGCCGATCGTACGGCCGCAATACCGTTCGACGGCAGTGATACAGAGTTCCCGCGCGTGCTGCCCGACCGTCATAGTACCGCCGTCAGCTCGCCGGAGAGCGCTGCCCGCGACGCTGCAAATGCCGTGTTCTTCATAAGGCAGAGAAGGGCCGAACTCGTGACAGGTGACTATGCCGAAACGGTTTACGGCGCAGGTCTCGGCGACGCTATCGATAGGCTCGACAAAATGGAAAGGGAATACCTCGAACTGTTCTTCGGAAAGCGTACCGTGACGACAGTCACGAAACGTTACGTCATCACACCGCAGGGTAGCGACGGGGTAGTGATTTGCCGCTTCCGCGACAATGCCGGACTGCTTCCTGCCGATGACCTGTCGGGTGAGCCGATAGTGCTGGAGTGCCGTCCGCGCGGAACCGCTGCCTCGGTGTTCCAGACTGACCGCCGCCGCGCATCCAAAACGGAAGAGGCTGAATATGCTGTAAAGGATATTGTGGATTGCCGCGTGATGTTGGGACGTCGCGAACTGGGCGCCGCCGTGCTCCCGATGTATCAGTACGGCGTGAAGGTCTCGCTGCCAGTGAAGTAACGGTATCGGAGCAAATCTATGGACAATATGAAGAATATGAATTATGCCCTTCGCGCGGCGAGACTGCGCGGACAGCTGCGGCGCCACATGAACGGTGCCGTGGTGGAGGACATGAAAAACTGCGGCATGACGGGATACGTCTCGAACTGGGGCGTCAGCCTGCCGGAGATACGTCGCATTGCCCGCGGGTTGGCCTATGACCACGACTTCGCCCGTTTCCTCTATGGTCAGGGATTGCGTGAACTGCTGCTGTCGTCATACATCATAGCCGACCCGAAGGCCGTTACCGTCGAGGAACTCGACTTCTGGGGAGCAGGTGTCGTGAATGCTGAACTGGCCGAGAACCTTTCGTTCTCGTTGCTGATGCATACGACGGAGCTTGTGCGTCCCGTTATCGACAGGTGGCTCAAGGACGAGTCACCCGAACTGTTGCGATATTGCGCCCTGCTGACACTGGCGCGCATGGCAGTCGCCGGAAAACTGTCCGACGGCGAACGAAGCGAGGCTCTGCAGCTGGCTCAGAAATTTGCCGGTGACGGTTCGCTGCTCGTTTCCTCCGCAGCGCGTTCGTTGCAGGAACGTCTGACTGAGGAGAACGGCATTTGACAAGGTGCGGTTATGGATATATGAAAAGGGAGACACCCTCGTGGGGCGTCTCCCTTTCGTTTTATCGGTTGCGGAACACTACATGTGCGTTTCGATGATGCGCTGGAGTGTCGCCACTTCTTTTGCACCGCTTTCGCGCCAAAGCAGCTGACTGTTGCGGAACAACATGAGGGTAGGAACCGAACGGACATCCATTTGCCGTACAATGTCGCCGTTGGCCGGATTGTCGATATCCAGCTTCACGATGCGGAGCCTGTCGCCAAGCCTCTCCTTGAGGTCGGAAAGCACCGGATGCATCATCTTGCATGGGCCACACCATGTGGCGAAGAAGTCAACCAATACGGGAGTGTCGCTGTCGATAAGTCTGGCAAAGCTGTCGTGTACGGTTATACTCATGGTGTCATGGCTTAATTAGATGTTGTTGAAAAAGTCGAGAAATTCGTGTATCTTCTTCACCATGCAACGCGAACCTACATAGAATGATGTGCGCTGGTGTATTGCCTCTGGCTGCATGTCGAGTGTTCGCTCGTCACCGCTGAAGGCCATGCCGCCAGCCTGTTCGGCAATGAAGGCTATTGGGTTGCATTCGTAGAGCAGACGAAGTTTGCCGGTGGGGTGACTGTCGGTTGGCGGATACATGAAAACGCCTCCCTTGAGCATGTTGCGGTGAAAGTCGGCCACAAGCGAGCCAATGTAACGTGAAGTGTACGGACGGCTTGTTTTGGGGTCCTTTTCCTGACAGTACTTGATATATTTTTTTATGCCAATGGGAAATTTCTCGTAATTACCTTCATTGATAGAGTATATCTTACCGGCTTCTGGCGTTTTGATATTGGAGTGTGAGAGACAGAATTCACCTATCGATGGATCGAGCGTGAAGCCGTTGACTCCACAGCCAGTGGTGTAGACGAGCATGGTGGACGAACCGTAAATGATATATCCTGCAGCCAGCATGTCGCTGCCTTTTTGGAGAAAGTCTTCCAATACAGCAGCTTGACCGATGGGGGATTTGCGCCTGTATATGGAAAAAATGGTCCCTACCGATACGTTTACGTCAATGTTGGATGAACCGTCGAGCGGATCCATGCACACTATGTACTTTGCATCGCGGCACAAGCCTTCGTGGAAAGTGGTAACCTCGTCGTTTTCTTCGGATACAATTCCGCAACATTCGCCGCTCGCCTGAAGCTCTTCCATGAAAGCATCATTGGCATAGACGTCGAGTTTCTGCTGCTCTTCTCCTTGTACGTTTTCATGGCCTGCACGGCCGAGAATATCTACCAGACCAGCTTTGTTAATCTCACGGTTCACTTTCTTGGCGGCAATGCCGATATGGTGCAGAAGACGGGAGAAGTTACCCGTAGCTTCCGGTATCTCAGCCTGTTGATTGATGATGAACTCATTGAGAGTGATAGTTTTCTGCATTTCTGAAAATAGGTTAGATGTTTTAAGTCGTTTTATGTTTATACAAATATACACCCTAACCTTCGAATAAACAAGAATTAATCAGGTTATTGTTTTTAATATATACGGGAGAATTTTTAAGTATTTTTATAAATATTATTGCTGCGATTTAGCGATGCTGTGGTTGAGTTGTCTGTTTCGCACGAAAAAGTTACCTTTGTCCCAAACGTGTGCATTGACGATGAAAATATCTTCGGCCGCATTTTCATTCAGCAGCGGCAAGCTTTCCCAAATACCGGATGACGGAATGCCCGAATTCGCATTCATAGGACGCAGCAATGTTGGCAAGTCGTCTCTTATAAACATGCTTGCCGGCAACGGTGCGTTGGCAAAGGTGTCGGCAACGCCTGGTAAAACAAAACTGATAAACCACTTTATGATTAACCGACAGTGGTATCTGGTAGACTTGCCAGGTTACGGATATGCCAAAGCATCTAAAAGCGATGTGCGCGAATTCGGAAAGATAATTACCGATTATGTCTGCAAATCGAAGAAGATGTGGTTTTTGTTTGTTCTGGTCGATTCAAGGCATGCTCCGATGCGTATAGACCTTGACTTCATGACCATGCTCGGTCGAGAGGGAGTGCCTTTTGGCATAGTATTCACAAAGTGCGACAAACAGTCTGCATCTCAAACCGATGCAAACATTAAGGTATACGAGAAAGTGCTGTCGGAATATTGGGAAGAATTGCCGCCAATATTTCGTACATCGTCGGTTAAGCGCGAGGGCCGAGACGGAATACTCGATTTTATCGAGCAGAGTATGTCGTCTGAAACGGTTAAATAAAAGTTTCTTTATAAAAACGTGATTAAATGTGCGAACGTTTCATATAATGCCTTACCTTTGCACACAAAGTGCAACACAATACTAAATCCCGATAATACCTTACTTAAATGGCTATTCACAAACTGAAAGTCTTTGCAGGCAGCGGCTCTCATGAGTTGGCTGCAAAGATTGCCGAGAGTTACGGATGTGAACTTGGCAACCTGACGGTTAGCAGGTTCAGCGACGGCGAATTTCAACCTGCATTCGAAGAGAGCATTCGCGGATGCACAGTGTTTATCGTACAGTCTACGCCTCCTCCTGCAGAAAATCTTATGGAGCTTCTGCTCATGGTCGATGCCGCAAAGCGTGCTTCGGCATATAAGGTAATCGCCGTTATTCCTTATTTCGGTTGGGCTCGTCAGGACCGCAAGGATCGTCCGCGCGTTTCGATTGGTGCCAAGTTGGTGGCCAATCTTCTCATGTCAGCAGGTGTTGACCGTATCATAACCATGGATCTTCACGCTGATCAGATACAGGGCTTTTTCGATGTGCCGCTTGACCATATCTATGCAAGTCGTATATTCGTTCCCTATATCGAATCGCTCGGGCTGGAAAATCTTTCGGTTGCAACTCCCGACATAGGTGGAGCAAAGAGGGCTAACAGCTATGCATCGTATTTCAATGCACCTCTGGTTATCTGCCACAAGCACCGCAATAAGCCCAATGAGGTTGCAAAGATGATGGCTATCGGTGAAGTTAAAGACCGCAATATCATTCTCCTCGATGACATGATAGATACAGGTGGTACCATTACAAAGGCAGCCAATATGTTTATGGATATGGGCGCTCGCAGCGTTCGTGCCGTTGCAACTCATGCTGTACTTTCTGGCAGTGCGTATGAAAAACTTGCAGAAAGCAAGTTGTCGGAAGTGATAGTAACTGATACAATTCCGTTGCGCACCGACAAGGATACATCGAAAATAACCGTCCTTAGCACAGCTGACGTATTCGCTGATGTAATAGAGCGTGTACACAATTATAAGGAAATCAGTTCCCAGTTCGTATTTGTTAAGAAATAGGGAGTCTATAATTAAACTTCTGATTGGGCAAACCTACACAGGGTTTGCCCAATTTATTATGGTTTATTATGGTGTTGCGTGCGAGGGTTGTGGCTTGATATTGAAATACGGACATGGCGATATGTAAAGTGTACGCGTCTGTTGCTAAGAAGTCGGCTTTCTTGTAGTATTGACAATAAAAAAGGGATACCGTTAGGTATCCCTTGCAGTTTATCGGTTTGTGTATTAGTTCTGGAGTTTGAATACGATAGGCATCGTATAACTGAAACGTACGGCCTGGTCACGCTGTTTTGCAGGAGCCCACTTCGGCGAACGGCTCAATATCCTTACTGCTTCGTCAGAAAGTGATTTGTCAGGACTTCTCAATACCTGTATGTTGGTAAGGCGACCATCCTTTTCAACGACGAATTTGAGTATTACTGTACCTTCGATATTGTTTTCCTGTGCAATCTGCGGGTATGTCAAACGTGATTGTACCCAGTTACGGAAAGTGTTGAGGTCGCCGCCCTGGAATGAAGGTTTTTCATCGGCTACGATAAATACGGTTTCCTCTTCGATTTCCTCGGTCTCAACCTCAATAGGTGTGATGACAATGTCTTCTGCTTCAGAGAAGTCCTCAATCCAATCGAAAGTGGTAGTGATTTCGGTATCGTTCCTTACGACATTGAGGATGTCTGCAACCACCTGTACGGTCTGCTGTTGTACGGGGGCAACGGGTTCAGGTTCCTTCTCGGTAGTTACGTCGATAACTTCAACTTCCTCGATGACAGTGTCTACTGCCATCTCCTGAATTACTTTCTCTTTTTGGGAGACACTGAACATCACGATTACAATTGCGAGTGCAATTATGAGACCTATCTCCGTGAAGATGCCTTTCTTGTTCTCAAGGTCGGCTTTGGGGCTCTTTTTGACTTCCATACTATGTATTTAATGTTTTTATTTATTCTATTAAATGAGAGACTTTCTCTCGACTGACAAATATAAGAACAAAAATCGGAAAAAATATTAACAAGGCATTTTTTTGGCAATCTGTAACGTATAATTGTGCGGTTGGTGGTTTTTAAAATCTTTAGTGATACACAATGACGGTATTTCGGGTAAAAGTATTATCTTTGCCATGTTTTTAACCGAAGGGGAATTAGCTCAGTTGGCTAGAGCGTTTGAATGGCATTCAAAAGGTCACCGGTTCGATTCCGGTATTCTCCACTGTTTTGCCGAAAGTGAGATTTCGGGGATGGAAAATAGAACTTATGGGGTCGTACCGTTTCGGACGACCCCATAATTATATGCCGCAATGATGGGAAATAAAATTGTTATGGCGGATAATATGAACAAAAGAATATCCGGCGGTCTCAAACCGCTTTATGGCAAGACCTTGACACAGCTAGGGGTTCTGGCAGCTGAACTTGGACTGCCGCGTTATGCAGCCGGTCAGATGGCGGCATGGCTGTACCGCAAGGGTGTTGACGACATTGCGGCCATGACAGACCTGCCGAAAGCTGCGAGGACGCGTCTGGCTGAAGAGTACGAGGTGGGATTGAGGGCACCTGTTTCTGTCGCTGTGTCGAAGGACGGTACGAAAAAGTATTTGTACCGTACCATGTCAGGCGAATACATAGAGTCGGCATACATACCGGACGGCGACAGGGCTACGTTGTGCGTATCCTCGCAAGAGGGATGCCGCATGGGGTGCCGCTTCTGCATGACGGGACGTCAGGGCCTGAAGGGGCAGCTTACGGCTGGCGAAATATTGAATCAGATAGCGTCTCTGCCGGAACGCGACAAACTCACTAATGTAGTATACATGGGAATGGGAGAACCTCTCGACAATATAGATGAGGTGTTGCATTCGCTCGAGATACTGACTGCTGACTGGGGTTATGGCTGGAGTCCGACGAGGATAACAGTATCAACGTCGGGGGTAGCATCGTCGCTGCGTCGGCTGCTCGACGAAAGCCGCGTGCATGTGGCGGTGAGTCTTCACAACCCATTTCCGAAACAGCGCGCTGAAATAATGCCAATCGAAAAGGCATATTCCATACATGAGGTGGTGGACATACTTCGCGAATATGATTTTGGCGGACAGCGCAGGGTTAGCTTTGAGTATATAGTATTGTCCGGCATGAACGATTCCCCTGCACATATCAAGGAGATGGCACGTCTGCTCGATGGGCTTAAATGCCGTATCAACCTGATACGTTTCCACAAGATACCAGGGTCGCCGTACTTCAGCCCCGGTGACTTCGAAATGGAGGCTTTCCGTGATGCGCTGTCGCGCAAGGGCATCATAACCACGATAAGGGCATCGCGCGGCGAGGACATTCAGGCTGCCTGCGGACTGCTCTCTACGGCCGGACGAGGGAAGGGGTAACGTCTCGCGGCAGGACGGTGGGGAATACGGTCATGTTTCTTTTACTACTTTTAGAGTCTGTTTCTAATTCTTAGGTCCTATGTCCAATACCATGCGCAGGCTCGCCGGTCAGACGGTGGTGTACGGTATCAGCACCGTGCTGGTGAAGCTGCTTAACTACATACTGGTCCCGTACTTGACCCGTGTCATGGGACAGGTGGCGTACGGTATATATACCCAGATATATGCATTCATCCCGTTGGCACTTGTGGTGCTGACCATGGGCCTTGAGTCGGGATACTTCCGCTTCGCTGGAAAGGCCGGTAATGAAACCGCAAAAAAAGACGTGTTTGCAACGGCTTGGGGAATTGTCACGGCGGCGTCACTGTTGTTTTTCGCACTGGCCGCTATTTTCAACCGCCCGTTGGCTGACGCAATGGGGTATGGCGAGACTCCTGTGTATGTGTGGATGACTGCCGGTATAATCGCCCTCGATTCGATAGGAGCTGTGCCGTTCGCCCGACTGAGGGAGCAGGGCCGTGCAGGAAAATATGTGATGCTTAGATTAGTATCCGTAATTGTGAACCTCGCATTATGCTTTTTCTTTTACGGCTGGCTTCCGTCGCTGGCCGCAAATGGAATATTCGAATGGGCATACAACCCGATGCTCGGTCCCGGTTATGCGCTGCTGGCCAATCTCGTGGCGAGTGCCGTCACTCTGCTGTTGCTGCTGTCGCTGTGCGGGGGTGTGGTGCCACGTATCGAAAGGCGCATGGCACGTGAACTGCTACTGTATTCGCTGCCGTTGCTGTTGAGCGGTATCGCTGGTACGGCAAATGAATTCATAGACCGACAGATGGTGGTGTGGCTGATACCTGGCGATGCACAGTATGCATACGGACAGCTCGGTATTTACGGTGCCGTACTGCGTCTCGGGGTGGTGATGACGCTCTTCACGACAATGTATCGACTTGCCGCCGAACCGTTCTTCCTTGCCGAATTCAATGGAGATGACTTCCGAAAGACAAATGCAGAGGCTATGAAATATTTCATCATAGTCTCCATTCTCATATTTCTTGTTATTGCTCTTTTCCGCGACGTGTTCGCACTCATACTCGGCAGCGATTTCCGCGAAGGCGTGTGGATACTCCCGATTGTGCTGCTTTCTAACATGCTTTCCGGAATAGTGCTCAACCTCTCGTTTTGGTACAAACAAACCGGCGCAACGCGTTATGCAATATATGTGACCGGTACGGGACTGATATTCACCGTGGTGTTCAACATACTGCTCGTGCCGAAGCTGGGATATGTCGGTGCTGCGCTAGCAAGGCTGATATGCGAAACGTCGATGGTGGTGTTCAGCTATATGCTTAATCAGAAACATTGCCCTGTGCCGTATGACTTGCGACGGATAGGAGGGTATTTCATGCTTGGTGCCGTGCTGTATGGCACAGGAATATTGTGCGGAGGCATTGTCGTCTGGGCAAGATATTTGATTTATTTTTCGTTAGTGGTTATATTTGCAGTTTACGCAGTCCGCCGCGAACACATAAACGTGGGCGCGATGCTGCGCTCGATGCTGCACTGCGGAAGGTAATTGCTGATTTGCTACAAGAACTGTTAGGCTATGGTAGTTAAGGTAATAAACAGGTCGGGAAATGCGCTTCCGGCCTATGAAACGCCGCTTGCGGCAGGTATGGATGTCAGGGCCGACATGCCCGAAAGTATTATCCTCGGACCTCTCGAAAGGGCGCTCGTGCCGACGGGACTGTTCGTGGAACTGCCCGAAGGCTTCGAAATGCAGGTAAGGCCGCGTAGCGGACTGGCCGCAAAACACGGCGTGACAGTGCTAAACGCCCCCGGTACGATAGATGCAGATTACAGGGGAGAAATAAAGGTGATACTCGTAAACCTCTCAAATACCGCATTCGAAATAAAGCCCGGAGAAAGGATTGCCCAACTTGTTGTGGCGAGTCACGAACGTGTCGAGTGGCAGGCGGTCGAAGTGTTATCCGACACGGAACGTGGCAATGGCGGCTTCGGTTCTACCGGAAAATAGAAATGAAATAAACTACGGCCATGAATACAAGAAAGAAAGTTATCCTGTTCCTTGTTGTGTATATTGTCATTGCGCTGTTGTGTGTGACAATGCTCGTGATGGATATAATGTCCTCCGGACAGATCCTTACAGAGGTCATATTTGGTGTGATGTTCATATGGGCTGCCGTGCGGAGCGTTATGCTGGCACGCGGATTGCGAAACATGCCCAAGTAGCAGGGAATGAGGTTTGCGGATGTCATAGGACAGGAGGATGTGAAGCGGATGCTGCGTTGCAGTGTCGCCGAAGGCCGTGTTGCTCATGCTCTCATGTTTTCGGGCAGATGCGGCACGGGTACGCTGCCGCTCGCATTGGCATATGCGCAGTATTTGAACTGTACTGACAGGCACGACGGCGACAGCTGTGGAGTATGTCCGTCTTGTGTGCAGATGTCGAAGTTGATGCATCCTGACCTGCATTTTGTCTTTCCGGTAAACACCGTGAAGGGCGGTCCGCAGAAACCAATGAGCGACAACTTCCTACCGCAATGGCGCGAGGAGGTGCTCTCTACGGGAGGGTACTTCGATGAACAGATGTGGTATGGACAGCTTGGGCTGGATAATCAGCAGGGGCTTATCGCAAAGCGCGAAGCGGATGAGGTTATCCGCAAGCTGTCGTTCAAGGCTTTCGAGTCGCAGTACAAGACGGTGGTGATATGGTTGCCGGAAAAAATGGGCGTGGAGGCCGCAAACGGCCTGCTGAAAATACTTGAGGAACCGTGGGAAAAGACGCTGTTTCTACTCGTGTCGGCAACTCCGACACTTTTATTGCCTACGATAGTGTCGCGCGTGCAGGAGATTGAGGTGCCGCCGGTCTATGCCGGAGTACTGGAGCGGATGCTCGTAGAGCGCGATGGCATGGAGCCGCGAAAGGCGGCGGCATTGGCAAGGCTTGGAGAAGGTGATGTCATAGAAATGAACCGTATGGCGGAAAGCGTCGACAGCGGCGAAGCAGGTGTGGACTTTGAAAACTTTGCATCGCTGATGCGCTTCAGCTACAACGACCGTCATATGGAGCTGCTCAGTTGGGCCGAGAACATGGCATCGCTCGGGCGCGAGACGCAAAAACGTTTTTTGAGATATGCAACGGCAATGCTGCGCGAAAGCTATATGCTCTCGGCGGGACTGGAAAACATATCATACCTTTGGGGACAGGAGAGAAACTTTTGCATGAAGTTTGCTCCTTTTGTAGGAAACTGGAACATAGAACGGCTTGTGGAAGAGAACACCTCTGCATTGCTGCACATAAGCCAGAACGGCAACCCGAAGATAGTGTTTACTCATTATGCCCTGTCGGTCAGCAAACTGATAGGCCGCAGGGGTTGACAGGCACGACGGTGACGTGCCGTCTCACATTATAAACGTATTTATTGTAAATGGCAAGAGCTGTATTGATAATGGGGGGTAATATCGGGGATATGAAACCACGGTTGCGCCATGCCCAACAACTTATAAATGACGAGATAGGCATTGTCATGCATTGTTCGCACGTGTATGCGAGCAAGGCATGGGGATTTACATCCGGTGACGATTTCAAAAATCAGGCACTGGAGGTAGATACCGACCTCACACCGTATGAACTGCTGGAGACCATTCACAGCATAGAGAACCGTTTGGGACGTGATCGTGCCACGGAAGCGGCCTACAAGGCCGGTACAGGTGAACGTTATTCGTCGAGGGTTATAGATATAGATATTGTATTTTACGATGACATGATACTTGAGGACGATGACCTCACGATACCTCATCCGCTGATGCAGGAACGTGATTTCGTGCTTGCCCCGTTGTCGGAGATAGTGCCACACAAGGTACACCCCGTGCTGGGCAAAACCGTGGAACAGATGAGGAAGGAATTGTTGGCAAGAATGACCGACGTATCGGATAACTGCATGAGGGTATGAGACGTATATTGTGTGTGATGGTATTGGTGGTTGTGACATGTCTGGTCGGCGTGTCGTGCAAGTCACCTGCTCTCGACTGCCGATACAACCTTACGGTGACATGGCAGGAGCGTAAGAGCGTGACGGAACCTGTACCTTTGGAAACGGCGCGGGTATTCGTGTTTTATGCCGATGCATCACAGTGGGAGGTCACTTCGATAGAGGATGCGCGAAATGGCATTGCCACATCGGTAAACAATCCTGGGCAGCAAATAAGCTACGACGAGGAACTGCTCCCTGTAGGTCCTGACAGCAATGTGTTTCAAGCGGAATTCACTGACAAGCCTGTCATGCTGTTGGTGGTGGACACCAAATACGACATGTGGGCCACAGGGAATGCAAATGTAGTGGAAGGCCTGCCTAATATGTACGTGACAATAAAGTTTGCGCCGCTTGACTGGAAAGAGGGGCAGACACTTCCGGTTGAGAAGAAGCCATGGAAGTTCTACGGATACGACGATGTAGTGATACCGGTAGATACGGAACTGTTCATTAAACCAACGATATGGCATGTCGGTTCCTTGGTATCAGATATAATGACGGTGGCGCGTTGCTATGCATATTATGATTTCAGTAAGTCGAATGGCGGTCGTGTAGTATCGTGGGCGCAGGCCAGCTCGGGAATTGCGGAATATCAGGAAGAGGAAGGCAGCGATGTGTATGTCGAGGTGCCGTACAGTGTTTCTGGCGAATGGAGCGGCGAGATGATGAAAATGGATATCGGCGGCAATCTTGAAAGCATAATGGTGGTCGTGTACAACGAAGCACCAGGTATTGATGAGGAGCGTGTGTATGCGTACAGCTATCTCGACCTTACCTCGAACCCCGTACGCGATACGCTGAACCTGCTGGTGGACCTGCGCAAGTCTGGCGACAGCTGGACGTACAATACTTGGAATGTTGCCGTGGAGCGTCCCGATGACGGCGAAGGAGAGAATGGTTCAACGGAACCTGCCGTGTAACGAAGTTCCGTTGATAATGACGATATTTGCAAAACGTTAACAAGAATTCAGAGAACTGCTAATGAGAGCAGGATGGACATACGCTAAATTATATTTGAAGACGGCAGTAACGATACTTTTCAGTTCGGCCTTTTTCATCCGGTGTGCCAATATAGGAGCTCCGGAGGGTGGGCCGAAGGATACGATACCACCGGTTGTCATGGGGGCACAGCCGTTCTTCAATACCACCAATTTGCAGGGCAAGCGCATATACATATATTTTGATGAGTATGTGCAGCTCAAAGATCAGCAGAAGGAGTTTTTTACCTCTCCAAAAATGAAAAGAACGCCGACACTTACCATAAAGGGTCGCGGCGTACAGGTGGAAATACTCGACACGCTCGCACCGAATACCACCTATGCCCTCAATTTCGGCAGCAGCATATGCGACAATAATGAAGGAAATCCTCTCAACGGTTTCCGTTATGTGTTCTCGACAGGACCGGAAATAGACTCCATGTTTGTGTCTGGATATACGGTAGATGCCTACAAAAAAGATAGTGTGGAGAAAACATTGCTTTTCTTCTATGATGCTGCTGATTCGGCATTCATGCGTGAACCGTATTTGCGCCTTTTCGACAAGGACAGGTCCGACACGCTGCCTGTGTTTGATTCCACGCTGTTCAATGTATTGCCCGATGTAATAGCGCGAGCCGAAAACAACGGTATATTCATAGCACAGAACCTTAAGCCGATAGATTATGTCGTATATGCGATAGAGGATACGAATGGCAATTTCTCCTATGAACCTGGTACGGACAAGGTAGGCTTTCTCGATGAAGTGTATAACCCTGCCGAATTACCAAGCTTTACGGCATGGTACGACACGACGCGGCAATACATGACTGCCGAACCGCAGTTGTACATACGAATGTTCATGGACAAACAGTTCAAGCGTCAGAACCTGTCGGAACAGAAACGTCCCTCGCAACACAAGATTGAACTGTACTTTAACGCTCCATATCCGCAGATAGATTCGCTCTATCTGGACGGCATAGATTCGACACAGATAATTACCGAATATGTTTCACCGACTCGAGATACTATAAACTTATGGCTCAACGTGCCTTCGGAAATGTTGCCCGATACCATAAAGGGGCGTATTACATATCTGAAGCATGACAGTATCAATAACCTGGTTCCCAATACCGACAAACTGACGCTCTTTTGGAAATATATTGAGTCAAAGGACGAGCAGAAGGCAAGGGAGCGTGAAGAACGCGAACGCGAAAGGGCCGAGCGCAACGGCGAGGAGTATACACCGCCGGAAAAACCAAATCCATTCAAGTATCAGATTGATGCCAGCGGCAGTGTTAATCCGGAGAATAACGTAACGATAAGTTTCGATTATCCCATAGTTGAAATGGACAGTGCACGTATTTCACTCGTGAGATATGGCGAAGGCGAGGACATGTATCGCGTTAGATATGAGATAAGACAGGATACCACGAGTCTGCAGAAATGGGTACTGTCTGCACAATGGATGCCAGGTCAGAAGTATCAGCTATTGATACCGGATAGCGTGTTTCTCGATGTAGCAGGCCAGCGTAACGATACAATAAAATCCGATTTCACGATAATGTCGCCTGAAGAGTATGGCATGCTGACCGTGAAGGTACGTGGCAAGAGCGATACCAGCCGCTACATATTGCAGCTTCTTGACTCGAAAAGTTCGCTTTTACAGGAGAAAAAGGATGTCGTCACGGGAACATATGTGTTCCGATATATCAAGCCTGGGGAGGTTATACTTCGTGTTGTGGAAGATATGAATGGTAACGGGCAGTGGGATACGGGCGATCTATTGCTGCACAGGCAGCCCGAACGTGTTGAGGTGTATATTCCTGAGTCGGGCAATGAATTGATTGCCTTGAAAGCCAACTGGGAGATTGAACTGGCAGTGGACATGGACAAACTGTTCCGACCGGTAGACATAAACGATATTCGCCAGCAGTTGCGCAAGCAGGAGATTGTGCGTGCTCAGCGACTTATGGAAGAGAGGATTGAAAAGGCTAAGAAGCAGCAGCAACAGCAGCAGAACAACACAAGGACTAACAGTTCGAATGCCTTCAACCCTACAGGTGGGTTTGGCACCGGAGGAATGTTCTGACAGCACATGTAGCGTAAATAGTATCGGATGAAGAAAACAGTTATATTGATATTATTACTGGCGGCGGTTGTGTTGCCAGGCCGTGCACAGCATTATATCGGAGCTCGCGGTGGCTGGGGAATAGGTTACGGCCGTTTCACACCAGTATCGTGGTATCCGATGGAGTGGGTGTGGGGGACATGGTCCGGCGGCATACAATGGAAATATTACGGCAAGGTCAGATATATAGGGGCGATAGGCGCTGAATTGGAGTTTATCCAACGTGCTTACCAAATTCAGGCAGGTGTGGGCTCGGAAGACTACACGCGAAGAATTTACAATACAGTGAATCTTCCGCTCATATGGCACATACACATGAACTTCAACGATAACCGCATGAGGGTATTTCTCAATGCCGGAGTGTGGGCATCGTACAATATCAGTGCCTATGAGTGGATGCAGTCGGACGGCACAGTGACCGAGGGACCTTACCATATGATACTGGTGAGGGATAATCCTATGAACTATGGCCTGTTGGGTGGTATCGGCATGAATTTTATATTCGGCCGCTGGGAACTGATGGTTGAAGGACGATATTATTTCAGCTACGGTGACATATTGCGTAACAATGCTGTATATTCCGGCAATCCGGTGCGTTCGCCGCTCGATAATATAAGTATATCACTCGGTTTTTTCTATCGTCTTGGAGACAAGCCTCATACTCCGGCTCCGCCACCATGGTACGCACGTATCATAGCAAAACGTCAGGCAAAGGAGGCCATGGAGGAGCAGGAAGGCGGCGATACTGCGGTTGAGACGGAAAATGTGAAGGAGAAAGCCGTGTCGGAAATGGCGGAAGAGACTGTGGAGACCGCAACGGCTGTTGTCAATGAAGTCTCTGGGGATGATACAGTCGTAGATTGAACGGCATTATGGTGTTTTAGAATGTGTAAAATTATAAACAATGGAAACGACAAGGCAGAGCAAGGTAGCCAAACAAATCCAGAAAGACATAAGCGACATCTTTACAAAGGAGTGTCCTGAAGTGCTGCAGGGGGCTATGGTGACGGTTACGGCTGTGAGGATGAGTCCCGACCTCGGCTATGCAAAGATATATCTCAGCATATTCCCATTCGAGCGCAGCGCAGCCGTTATGGAAGCTGTAGAGGCAAACGCATGGCGTATCCGAAAGGCGCTCGGTACGCGTATCCGCAACCAGTTGCGGGTGGTTCCGGAACTCAGTTTCTTTCTCGATGATTCGCTGGAATACATTGAGAATATCGACAAGCTTCTAAAGTAGAGACTGTACCGTGGGACGCATAGTAACGCTTTTCGCACGTCGTTACCTTTTGTCGCGGAATTCGCTTTCGGTGATAAATATCATCTCGAAGGTGAGCATATTCGCAGTTGGCATACCTGTTGCGGCCATGGTTATTCTGATGTCGGTGTTCAATGGGTTTGACAATCTGGTGAAAGGTATGTACACGGTGTTCGACCCAGACCTGTGGGTAGTACCGGCGGAGGGCAAGACGTTCAGCATGGATGAAATTCCGGCAGAAGCATTGCATGCGGAAGGCGTGGAAGGCTTTTCGTTCGTGCTGGAGGAGAGCGTGTTGCTGCAGTACAGGGGGCGGCAGACAACCGCAAGGCTGCGTGGCGTTGATGCGTCATACGACCGCGTGGTGCCGGTACGCGATGTTGTGTACCGTGGCGACTACGAACTGCGTTTCGGAGATATGGAACAGGCGGTCGTAGGGCAGGGTATAGCATACGACCTTGGTATAAGGACGGCACTGTTCGATAAATTATATGTATATGCCGCACGCAGAGGCGAATATTCGTCGTTGCTGCCGGTAGACGGCTACAAAGTAGATGGAATATTTCCTGCCGGAATCTTCTCGCTCGATGCCGAAACAGACCGTACGTATGTGCTGACGACGCTTGAATTCGCACAAAATCTGTTGGACTATCCGAACCGTGCATCGGCCATAGCGGTGAATACGGGTGATGCACGTCAGGAAACGGTAAGAAAAAGACTTGCTGCGGAGCTTGGAGACGAATTCAATGTGATGACTCGCTACGAGCAAAAGGCTTCGATGTACCGTATCATGAAGCTGGAAAAGTTGGGTATATTTTTCATCAGCCTGCTGGTACTCGTCATAGCATCGTTTTCGATAGTAGGGTCGCTTGTGATGCTGATACTCGACAAGCGTCCCGATGTGAGGATAATGTTCACGATGGGGGCCGATGTGAAATTTGTGAGGCGCATATTTGTTGGTGAGGGAATGCTTATAAGTGGCATAGGTACGGCCGGAGGATTAGTGGTAGGACTGTTATTCTCGCTCGTGCAGCAGTATTTCAAACTGATAAAGATAGGGGCACCAACATTTGTGGTTGATGCATATCCGGTATTGGTGAGACCGTTGGACATTGTGGCGATAGCGTTTGCCTCCATGATCGTAACGTGGGTGATTAACGAACTTACGGTTCGGCGAATGATACCTAAATCTTCGATAAGAATATGGAACGTATGATAATAGGACGCATGGTGTTGGTTGTCGCTGCGATAATGTTGGCACTGGCTTCATGCAAGGGGTACAAGCAGATACCGGACGATAAACTCGCCGACATATTCCGTGACATGTATCTGCAGAACGCATACATAGAACAGCATCCGTTGAACATGAGCCTCGACAGCGTAGACGTGTATGCGCCGCTGATAGAGCGTTACGGCTATACCGAAGATGACTTCAAGCGCACCATAATCGATGCCACCCGACGCAAGAGTTTCAGACTGACCGACATAGTAGATGCTGCAATAGCGAAACTCGAAGCTCAGGACGAGACAATACGCCGCAAGGTGTGGGTTATGGAGCAAATAGACAGCATGGCAAAGGCTGTTAGCACGAAGGAAATATTCCGCTGCGATTCTGCCATAAAGCTGCGCAGCATGGCCGACTCGTCTCTCATGACATTGCGTGTTCCTATATACCGTGGTGCAGGTACAGTGGGTATATCGTACTATTACATGCTCGATTCGCTTGATGGCAACAGATATCCATACAATCGTCACAAGTTGTTGTCGGCCGATGGTGAGACTTTGGTAAGTTCGTCGTTCAGAATGACACGTGACAAACATACTAAGTACGAAACCATGCTTCAGGCTGACGGGCGTCTGGCCGGACTGGAGCTTACGTTCGGTAACTATCCGGAGAAGCCCAAACGTATAATGCTGACGATAGATTCCATCGTGGTGACCCACTATCCGACGATAGAGGAGGCACGCAAGATATTGTCGTACGAATATTCGTACCGACTGATGATAAACGGCAAGGAGTATTATGAATACATCAAACCCAAGGCGGATAGCAGCGCATTACGTATACCATCGCCGCTCGTTGGTTCGCAATGCGATAGTCTCGTGGTCGAGTGACGGCGTGGTGGAAGGCATCGAGACATGTGAGAACATTGATGCACAGGCCGGTGTGGAGTACTACAACGGTATTCTCCTGCCAGACCTTGTGGATGCACACTGTCATCTGGAACTGTCGTATCTCCGCGATGCCATACCGCAGGGCGGTGGATTTACTGCCTTTGCACGTGACATGGGACGTGTCAGGGATATTGCCGACCGCACCGAGAAACTGCGCGCAGCCGAGGATGCCGACCGCGCATTGTGGCATCAGGGGGTAGGCGCCGTTGGAGATGTGGGCAACGGCTCCTTGACGTTCGGGATCAAGCGCCGCAGTCCGGTAGCTTATCTCAACTTCGTTGAACTGTTTGGGCTGGCAGTTGGGGATGCTGGGACGCTTATTCCTGTAATGACAGATGGTATTGGTACGGGAATGCGATGTGTCGTGACGCCACATTCCACATATTCGCTGCAGGATGCCGCTTTCCGTAGTGCCGTAGGGTATGGACCTTGCAATAGACCGTTGTCAATACATTTCATGGAAAGTCCGGCCGAACGCGAACTTTTCGAAGGATGCGGCAGTCTGTATGAATGGTACGGCAAGCGCGGACTGGAGATAGATTTTGCAGGATATGGATCGCCGGCACGACGCATTACGTCAGCAGTACCTGCTGACCGTGACATACTGCTGGTACACAACTGCTGTGTTACCGAGGAGGATGTGGATATAATACTGTCGCATTTTACCGGCCGGGTGACATGGGTGCTGTGTCCGCGTTCGAACCGATACATATCACGTATGGAACCTCCCGTGGAACTGTTGCGCCGCAAGGGGGTCAACATCGCCGTGGGAACCGATTCGCTGGCTTCCAACACATCGCTAGACATGGTGGCTGAATTGCGGGCATTAGGAAATGTGCCGCTCGAAGAACTGCTTGATTGGGTGACATTAAACGGTGCCATGGCATTGGGGCTGGGTGAACGTTTTGCAGGGTTTGAAAAGGGATCGGCATCTGGAGCTGTGCTGTTGTCGGGTGTCGACTGGGATAGTATGGCACTCACGGATGCCTCACGTACGGAACGTATTTTTTAGCAGCGGAAAATATGATACATTTGCACTCCAAAACAGACAAGACAATGGACAAACTCTACGAAAGGGCCGACATATATAACGAAGAGGCGATTAAGGAACTTGGCGAGCACTATAAACGCATATTGGAATTGCTCGGCGAGGATACATCGCGCGAGGGATTGCTGAAAACCCCCGAACGTGTGGCAAAAGCCATGACATTTCTAACGAAAGGTTACAGCGAGGATCCGCGTGAAATACTGCTGTCGGCAAAATTCAAGGAGGATTACCGTCATATGGTGGTGGTTAAGGATATTGAACTGTATTCGATGTGCGAGCATCATATGCTGCCATTCTACGGCAAGGCGCATGTGGCATATATCCCTAACGGATATATAACGGGGCTGTCGAAGATAGCCCGCGTGGTAGAATGCTTTGCGCGCCGTTTTCAGGTTCAGGAGCGTCTGACGGTACAGATACGTGACTGCATACAGGAAACACTGGAACCGCTTGGTGTAGCAGTTGTTATCGAAGCTGCCCACACCTGCATGCAGATGCGAGGCATTCAGAAGCAGAACTCGGTGACGACAACGTCGGCATTCTCCGGCGCATTCCTTAAAATGCAGACTACCCGCGAAGAGTTCATGCAGATAATCAGCAGCGATTTGCGTTAATACATAAAGACATATTATGACGGAAGCGGCACGGAATAAGGTTCTCCACGTGCCGCTTCCGTTTTTGGGGGAGTGTTGTTTAGCGTAGTATCTTGTCAATAAGCGCTTTGGTGGCTGGCTCATGGCCGCGGAAGCGTTTATAAAGCGTCATGGGATGCTCGCTGCCGCCGCGTGAAAGGATGTTGCGGCGGAACGACCCTGCAACCTCGCGGCTGAAGATACCTTTCTCTTCGAAAAGCGAGAAGGCATCTGCTTCGAGAACCTCGGCCCATTTGTAGCCGTAGTATCCGGCTGCGTAACCCCCTCCGAAGATGTGAGTGAACGATGGCGACATTGCCGTGCCTTCAATGTGGGGAAGCACCTGTGTCGGCAGCATGGCCATGTGTTCGAACTCTTCCACACTGCATGTAACGGAAGTCTTGACGGTGTGCCATGCCATGTCCGTCATGCCGAAGGAGAGCTGGCGTACGTTGGCGTAGGCGGCAAGATAGTTTTTGGCCGCCACGATTTTGTCTATCAGCTTCTGCGGCATTTTCTCGCCTGTTACGTAATGTACTGCGAACATGTCTAGAAATTCTTTTTCCGTGGCCCAGTTTTCCATTATCTGAGAGGGGAGCTCCACGAAATCTCGGTACACCGATGTGCCGGTCAGCGAGGCGTATTTGCCCTCGGCAAACAGACCATGCAGGCAGTGGCCGAACTCGTGAAGGAAGGTCTCGAATTCACGGAACGTAAGCAGTGACGGTGACGTCGGGGTAGGCTTTGTGAAGTTGCCGCACAGCGTAACGGCAGGACGTATCTCGCAGCCGTCTGAGGTGGTGTACATGGAACGGTAGTTGGTCATCCACGCTCCACCGCGCTTGGTGGCACGCGGAAAAAAGTCCATGTATATCACGCCCGTGAAACGTCCGTCGGCTTCGTGCACCTCGTAGGCCGTTACGTCGGGATGGTAAACGGGAATGTCGGGATTGTGGGTGAAACGTATGCCGTACAGCTTCTCGGCAAGCATGAATATGCCGCGGCGGACATTGTCGAGTTCCAGATACGGCTTGGTCTCCTCGTCGCTGAGCGCATAGCGCGCACTCTTGTATTTCTCGCTCACGTAGCTCCAGTCCCACGGCATTAGTGCGCCGTCGCATAGACCCTGCTCGGCCGCATAGGCGGTCAGGGTGGCGACTTCTTCGTCGGCACGCGATTTCGTGGCCGTCAGAAGTTCGTCCATGAATTTCCAGACTGTGTCAACGCTGCCCGCCATGCGCTCCTCAAGCACATAGCTTGCATAGTCAGGGTAACCGAACAGCTCAGCGAGCTCCAGTCGAAGGGACGTCATGCGAATAATGATGTCGCGGTTTTCGTGTGCGCCTATACCGCGCGTATTGTAGGTCCTCCACAGCGTTTCGCGCATGGAACGGTCGGAAGAGTAGGTCATGAATGGAATGTAGCTAGCGGCATGAAGGGTCACGCTCCATCCGTCGTGTCCACGCGAACGGGCTTCGGCGGCCATGGATTCTACAACGAAATCAGGCATGTCGGAAATCTTATCGGCATCGCCCGCCGGAATGTCGAGTGTGAAGTCGTTGGTCGCAGCAAGCACGTTTTGCTCGAAACGCAGCGACAGCGACGACAGCTCGCCAGTTATCTCCCTGTAACGTTTTTTTGCATCCTCGTCAAGATCCGCTCCGCCGCGTACGAATGACTTGTAGGTCTCCTCGAGAAGTTTCGCATCCTCTGTGTCAAGGCAGAGCGAGGCGCGGTTGTCGTAAACCGTGCGGACCCTCTCGAAAAGTACAGGGTCGAGGTAGATGTCGTTGGAGTATTCAACGGCCTTGACCTGTATGCGCTCCGCTATGACATCCATCTCGTCGGATGTCTCAGCATTGTGCAGCGCAAAAAATATGGTGAGTATGTCATCCATTAGACGGCCACTGCGTTCGAGGGCCGCTATGGTGTTTTCAAAGGTAGGTGCCGCCGGATTTTCAGTTATAGTTTTTATCTCGTCGCGTGCCACTGCAAGGGCCTGTTCAAAGGCCGGTTCGTAGTGTTGCAGCTCAATGCGGTCGAACGGAGGAAGACCGTAAGGCGTCGCGGCAGGTTGTAGCAGAGGGTTCTCCTCCATGCGGATACTTTTTTCTTTTGTCATTGTCGTAGAGGATATGTTTTATTGGAACGGCAGTCGATAACATGGTGTCGGATGTGTGAGTACTGCGTACCGTGCAGAGAAGACTATTCGCCCCAGTCTATATTGTCGAGATAGGAACTGCTTTTTTCGTACTTGAGGTCGCTCAATGATGATGCCTTGACGCTGATGTTGAACTGCCAGCTCTGGCGGGCACCTGTCGGTACCCAAGAGAAACTCATCTGCCAGCAGTGCAGGTCACGTGTCAGTGTAAAGATACCGGTTGTCAGCTTACCCGTGCTAAAGTCAAAACCTCCAGTTATGGTCAGGCCCCATTTTGGTGTAAGGTTGATGCTGCCGCTATAGCTAAGTGTTTGTATTAAACGCGGATTGTTCAGGCTGTTGGTATAGTTGACGCTGTAGTTGAACGTCAAGTTCCATGGTATGTTGAAATCGTAGTATGTTGATGCCATCATCTGACGCCGCAGCAGAGGGTCGATGGGATTATCGGGATCGAAGAAGAACGGGTTCATGAGGTCGGCCTGCGTGTTGATGCTTCCGCCGTTGTTTATGGCATTTTGTGTTGCATTCGAATTGCCTCCGTTGAAAGTGTAGCCTATCGACGTGGAGGCACTGGTGATACGCCCAAGTCCCTTACCGCTGGCTATCATCAACTTGTTGATACGCGTTGGTTGTCCATTGGCACCTACACCTATGTCATAAGGGTCGAGTGTGGCGGATATGTTGATGCCGAAGTTGTCAAGCCCTGGTATTGTCATTCGCAGATTGAGAGGAATTGTTGACAGTTTCATTGAGTCGGCAAGGAAGTTGTACGAACCGCTGAAAGAGAAGTTGTCGATAATTTTCACTTTTTTCATGCCTGATGAGTCTGTCTTGCTGGCTACCTTGGCTTCGAGTGTTTGCGATACGTTGAAGGTAAGCGCAGCGGCATGGCTCGTACGGCTCGGGACGTTGTAGGCTCCGGTAAACGGCGAATAGTAATCTACCTGACCTGTCTCTGAGGTTTGGTATGGAAGCCAGTAACCGTATGATGCTGCTCCGAAGTTAGGCGTATAGTTGAAGCCAATAGTCGGCGTTATGGTATGGCGGAGCATTTTCAGCGGGAACTTCTTGTGACGTGTGAAGTCGTACATGCCGTACACGGTGGTGCTGGCTGAAAGGTTTACGTTATAGTCGTTCAGGTGATTGAAACCGTATGTTGTGTCGCGTCGGATGTGATCTTCGGCATTCGGATCGTAGGTTTGCTCGATGTTCTTGAACAGCCATACGGCATTGTAGTTGAAACTCGGCGATACGTTGATGTAGTTGAACAGGTTGAACGATGTCGAGATAGGTATCTTGTGCTGTACTCCGTTCACCATCTTGTCGAGTATATCTTCCGAGAAGAGTTCATCTTCCTTGGCCTTTACCTGATTTATGAGGCTACCGGTATAGGATATTGATATCTTCTCATACCACCTCTGTTTGCCGACTGGGTTTTTGCGCTTGAGCGGGAATACCTTCGACATGTTGAATGTGGCACTGGGCAGGGTGAGCTGTACTGTGGAGTCGCGCGAGTTTACGGATGCACGCATACTGACCGACAGCGAGAATGGAGTACCGGCCCAACTTTTGCCATATGATATGGATGATTCCGTTGTCGTACTGACATAATCGTTGAGCGATGTCGACGCATATTCGCGGAAACCGCTTGTGGCAAAGTTTACCGAGGCCGAGAATGTCGAACCAGGTCTGAATTTGGCATCTTGGCGATGAGTCCACTGTACCTGCATGCTTGGAGCATTGACATAGTCTGCGTCACCTGGTTGGCCGATTATGGTCTTGGCGTATTTGGCTGAAAAACTGCCCTGATACTTGTAGCGCTTTACATAGTTGCTTTGTGCGGTAAGTTCCCACGAGCCGTAGGTGTAGATACTGCCCAGCAGCGTAAGGTCCATGTTGTCGTTGATGGCCCAATAATAGCCACCGTCACGCAGGAAGAAACCTCGCGTGGACTCTTCGCCGTAGCTCGGTATGATGATGCCAGAACTGCGTCCCTGTGTGAGAGGGAAGAAGCCTTCCGGTACGGCAAGAGGCAGAGGTACATCCTCCATTACCATATAGGCAGGACCAATGATGACTTTTTTGTTGGGAATGACCTTGGCTTTTGTCAATTGTAGGTAAAAGTGCGGATGATCGGTCTGTTCGCAGGTTGTGTATTTACCTGAGTTGATGTTGATGGTGTTGTCTGGCATCTTTTTGACATCGTCACCAATGAGGAAACCGTCACCTTGCTGTGTGGCGACACCCTGTATCTTTGCTTTGCCTGACTCAAAGTTGTAGGTTATCGAATCCATTGTGTACGATGCCCCGCTTTCGGCAAATACAGGACGGGTGCGGTTGCCTGTAGTGTCGGCCACACCTGTTGCGTACAATTGCTTGGAACCAAGCTCGACACGCATGAAATCGGCCTGCATGTTCATGTTACCATATGTGACATCACCGGCCGAATATATGTACACGAGTTTGTCTTTCGGACGGTAAACCAACGAGTCCCTGTTTTTACCACTTATGACTTCATCCAGAAAGTTGTTGACCGGTATGGAGTCGCGGCTGGTTGTATCATGCGTCGTGCGGTTGTTTCTGGTGGAAGGTAATGGAAGCAGTGCCAGCGCCAGAGAGTCTTCATGGGTGTATTGTCCTTCTTCTGGACGGATCCATTTGTCAGGTTGCTTGATGAGCGGCAAACCTCCCGAAAATGGGACGGAAACTGTACTGTCGGCAGCAGACGGCACAGAATCGTTACTTTTTGCTGAGGCTGCGGAAAGCGTGTCGCGTAGCATTTCCCACAGGTTTCCTGTTGACGGTTCGGTGGAAAAACTGCGCAGTCCCGCGCCGAATACCATTTGTATGGCAAGTATGGCGGCAAGCAGTGACGCTGTATATTTTAACGTTCTTCGAGCCAAATTTCGCTAAAAATGGTTAACTTTGCCGACAAAGTCGGCAAAAATGCCAAGGGAACGGTCTAAAGACCGTTCCTCGGCATGGTTACGGGAGACAAAGATATGTAAAAAAAGCGGTTTATCTAATTCGCGCATGTCAAAGTTGGAAAGGTTAAGACATCTCAATAGTAATGATATCATGAAGGTTCGCGTCCGCAGTTTTCTGTTTTTAACGGTGTCGGTGCTGTTTATGTTGTGCGGCGCGGAGGCATATGCCCAAAATGATGTTTCCAATGGGGGAAAGGTCAGCGTTGTTGTGATAGATGCCGGGCATGGAGGGAAAGATCCTGGATGCGTATACCGCAATTACTACGAGAAGAATATAACACTCGCCCTTGCAACAAAGCTTGGTGATCTAATAAAGAAAAACTATCCGGACGTAAAGGTCATCTATACCCGCAGTACGGATAAGTATGTCGAACTGGCCGAGCGAGGCAAGATTGCAAACCGTGCGAATGCTGACCTGTTTATTTCTATACATGTCAATTCAGCCACAAACACCAGTGCCCGCGGTACGTCGTCGCACGTCATGGGTATGGACAAGAGCGGCAAGAAGCTCGAAGTTGCCATGCGCGAGAACGACATAATAATCTACGAGGAGGATTATACTACCAAATACGAAGGCTACAATCCAGGTGACCCTGCAAGCTACATAATGTTTTCGCTTATGCAGTATGCCTATCAGGATCAGAGTATGAGGTTCGCACAGATGGTGCAGACCCATTTTCGGAATGACCTTCCGATGCCTGACAGGGGTACCACGCAGGAACCGTTCCTCGTGTTGTGGAGGGCGTCGATGCCGAGCATTCTTGTGGAGGTGGGTTTCATGTCAAATCAGACTGATCGTAGTTATATTACTTCTACTAAAGGTCAGAATGAGATTGCACGTTCGCTGTTCGCAGCCTTCAAACAATACAAGAATGATGTGGAGGGCAAGGCCAATGTCGTGGCTGTCGGCGGTAATGGAGGAACGAGCGAAATGGTCAGCAGCGACGATTACAAAGGGGTGTTGTACTACGTGCAGTTGAGCTTCGGTACAGACAAGAAGAAGACCAGCGACCCGTGTTTCAAGTCGTACCGTAACAAGGTTGTTGCCAGGCCTGTAAAGGGGAAGGGTTACCGTTACCTCGTTGGTGGGGTGAAAACCTATGATGAAGCGTTGAGGTTGCAGCGTGAAGTCAGACGGGAGTTCCCTGATGCGTTTGCCGTGGCGTATGACGGTGACCGTCAGATTGACCTGAAAACAGCACGTCGCAGAGAGGCGCAATAAGTTTCCGCAGGATGCGTTAGCGTGTACACGGGAGAAACGGACAAATTGTTAGTTATGAAAGCAATAAGAAAAGAAGCTAAGATAGGTATATTCACGGTAGTGATACTTGTGTTGCTTTATTTTGGTATCAATTTTTTGAAGGGTAGAGACCTGTTTAATAAAAGCATGACATATTATGCCTATTATGACAACGTGAACGGTATAAAGGTTTCGTCTCCGATTATCATAAAGGGTATAAATGCCGGTACGGTGACTGGAATAACATACCGTCCGGACATGGACGGTGATGTGGAACTGCGCTTTACCGTCAAATCATCGTACCGTATACCTGAAAATTCTGTGGCCAAGCTTTTCACCAACGGCATAATGGGTGGCAAGGCACTTGAAATAGTTTTAGGCAATTCCACAGAATATCTGCCGGATGGAGCTACGATACGTTCCGAAAATGAGACGAGCGTGTTTGACCTTGCAGGTTCCGAACTTGATTATTTCAAACAGAAGCTTGATGGTCTTATAAATTCGCTTGACAATACTTTGACAGGTATTAACTCTCTTCTTAATGATAACAGTGCACAGATAGCAGGCACATTTGAGGGCTTGAGGCAGAGTGTTGCGGCATTCGGCGCAAAAGGTGAGGATATAAAGGAAATTATCGACAGTATAAACGAGATTATGCGTACTGTTGCAGACAATTCTGAGAGGATAGATACTGCAATTTCAAATTTCGAGAGCGTAAGCAATGAACTGGCCGAAGCTGGACTTGCAAATACGGTTTCAAATCTCGACAGCGTGCTGGTGGAGCTTGATACCACACTTGCCTCACTCAACTCCACAAACGGCAGTCTCGGCAAGCTGATGAACGACACAGCACTGTACGACTCGCTGACACAGGCCAGCGCAAACCTCGCTTCGCTGCTCGAAGACCTCAAGGCCAATCCGAAACGTTACGTGCATTTCTCGGTATTCGGGCGCAATGAGTAGTATGTCTGCCTGTGCGGGTGCCGTCTGCTGACGGCGTGTCTGTCCGCAGGGGAGGAGGTGGATTGTTTCAGCTAATACAAACATCACATATATGGGAACGGTATATCCGTCTGATTTTGAAGTCAAGACAGGTTTTGACCGCATCCGGGCGCAGGTACGCGAAAAGTGTACAACCCAGCGCGGACGTGACATGCTCGAGGAGGAGGGGTTCTCGACATCAGGCGAAGAGATTGTACGCAGAATTTCTCTGTGCGACGAACTGAGGACTGCCCTCATGATGGGCTCGGGATTTCCCGGTCAGGAATATACCGACATGGGATACATAGCCCGCAAGGTCGCCGTACCGGGCACTTTCCTCGACGTGGAGGAGATGATTGCCCTCCGAAACGGTCTCAATGCCGTAAACGAGATAATAGGGTTCCTCTCCGGCAGGGATGAAAACATGTATCCTTACCTGCGCGAGTTCTCGCGTGGCGTGGAGGGCTTCCCCGAAATAGCGGGACATGTCGATACAATCCTCGACAAGTTCGGAAAGGTGAAGGACAGCGCATCGCCGGAACTGTATTCAATACGACGCACTATACGCGACAGGGAAGGTCAGGTCTCCAAACGCCTGCAGGCAATATTGTCCAAGGCCCAGAGCGACGGCTATGCCGACCCCGATGCCGTGGTGTCGATACGCGACGGCAGGGCGGTGATACCTGTACCGGCTGCCAACAAACGCAAGATTAATGGCTTCATACATGATGAGTCGGCTACCGGCAAGACATTCTACATCGAACCGGTGGAGATTGTCGAGATAAACAACGAACTCAAGGAACTGGAGTATGCCGAACGTCGTGAGGTGGTGAGGATACTGACTGACTTCACGGAAAAGATACGTCCCGATGCACCAGGCATAGAGCGTGCTGGCGAATATCTAGCAGCAATGGACCTCATAAGGGCCAAGGCCCGCTGGGCATCGCAGAACGGATGCGTGAAACCGCTCCTGTCCGAGGACGGGACATTGTGGCTGCGTACGGCGCGTCACCCGCTGCTGAGCCAGACTCTCGCACGGGAAGGAAAACAGGTCGTGCCGCTCGACCTCAAACTCGACAGCAGCCGTCGCATGCTCGTCATATCGGGTCCGAATGCCGGTGGAAAGTCGGTATGTCTCAAGACGGTGGGATTGTTGCAGTATATGTTCCAATGCGGGTTTCCTGTGCCTGCGCTTGAAAACTCTGAATTCCCCGTATTCAACGGAATATTCATCGACATAGGCGACGAACAGTCAATCGACAATGACCTCAGTACATATTCCTCGCACCTGCTTAACATGAAAAACATGCTGGCCGGGGCAGGGCCTTCATCGCTGGTCATGATAGACGAGTTCGGCTCGGGTACGGAACCCGTCATAGGCGGTGCCATCGCGGAGGCAATACTGGAACGCTTCGTCGAAACGGGAACATACGGCGTGATAACGACTCACTATTCGAATATCAAGTATTTCGCCAGCAATCACGACGGCGTGGAGAACGGTGCCATGATGTTCGACGTGCAGAACATCCGGCCGCTGTTCCGACTGCAGACCGGCGAGCCTGGAAGTTCATTTGCCGTGGAGATAGCGCGCAAGATAGGTCTGCCTGCGCAGATAATCGATGCCGCAGCGCAGAAGGCAGGCAGCGATCACATAAACCTTGAAAAACAGTTGCGCGACATTGCACGCGACCGCCGTTACTGGGAACAGAAACGAGACAGAATACGCCTTACAGACCGCAAGGTCGAGGAACTCGAACAGTCCTATGCGCGTCAGCTCGCCTCCATAAAGGAGGAACGCAACAGGATACTGCGCGAGGCAAAGGAAGAGGCGCGTGCCCTTGTAGCCGAAGCCAACAAGCAGATTGAAAACACAATCCGAATTATAAAGGAGACGCAGGCCGAAAAGGAAATGACCCGTTTCGCACGTCGCGAACTCGACGAGTTCCGCGAGAAGGAGGTCGAGGCCGAAGGCATGTCACCAGAACATCAGGCACGCATCGACCGCGAGATGGAGAAAGTGGCACGTCGTCAGCAGCAGCGCCGTGAACGCAAGGCGCGTCAGGGTGAGACGTCGGGTGAGGTCAGCGCAGCTTCAGAACCTGAAAAATTGGAAGTTAAGGTCGGCGGCAAAGTACGCATAACGGGTCAGGACGGTGTCGGAGAGGTAATGGAAATAAAGGGCAAGAAAGCGACCGTTGCGTTCGGTCAGATAATGACGACATTGCCTTTGGAACGTCTCGAAGGAATATCCAATGCCGAATACAAGCGTCAGACGCGTCCCGATAAGGCGCGTACGGTGGTCAGTGTCGATATCGCTTCGCGCAGGCTCAATTTCAAGGACAATGTCGATGTGCGCGGAATGCGCGCCGGTGAGGCTTTGGAAGTGGTAGAGGATCTTGTGGACGATGCTCTCATGGTTGGCGTATCGGAGGTAAGGATATTGCATGGCAAGGGGACCGGCGCCTTGAAAGAGGAGATACGGCGTTATTTACGTACCGTGGACGAGGTGACCACTATTGCCGATGACCATGCAGACCGCGGTGGCGCGGGCATTACGGTGGTGACATTCAAGCATTAGCACCGCATGGGAAACGATTGCTGAAGCACCGCATCCGTAGGATGCGGTGCTTTTGTTTGTGCCTTCGCCCGAAAATCTTGCAACGGGTATGATAATGCGCTGTAAAAAGTGCTATTTTAGCGGTTGCGCTTTGCGAAAATAAGGCGCATGTGTGTGATATTCAAGAGAAAACACAATATATGGAGTATTCATTGAATGAAGTAGCCGCCATTTGCGGCGGCACGTTGCGCGGCGAGGATGTTGTGGTACGCAGCGTAACGGCTGACAGCCGTCGTAGCGTCGGCAAGGACGATGCCGCGATGTTCGTTGCCATACGTGGCCGCAATCACGACGGCCATGAATATATAGCGGACCTCTACCGTCGCGGTGTGCGCGGCTTTATGGTGGAGGCCGACGTGGATGAAACGGCTTATCCCGGAGCAGGTTTCGTGCGTGTCGAGAAGTCGCTGAACGGGTTGCAGGCCATCGCGGCCGATTACCGCAAATCGTTCCGCGGCACTGTGGTGGGCATAACAGGCTCGAGCGGAAAAACAACCGTGAAAGAGTGGATAGTCCAGACCGCACCGGCCGGATTGAACGTGTTCCGCAGCCCGCGCAGCTACAATTCGCAGCTCGGAGTGCCCCTGTCGATACTCATGATGACAGGCAGCGAAGACGTGGCACTCATTGAGGCGGGAATATCGCGTCCGGGCGAAATGGAACGTCTGGCCGCAATGATACGTCCCGATGTGGGCATATTCACATGTCTCGGTCCGGAACACGGCGAAAACTTCCAGTCCGACAAGCAGAAGATACGCGAAAAGGCACTCCTGTTCGCCTCTTGCCGCAAGGTGATATTCAGCAGCGGCGACGCACTGGTCGACGAAACACTGCGTGCAAAGGCTCCCGATGCGGAACTCATCGACGCAAAACCGTTCGCCGAACAGCTCATGGACGAAACCGACGAGGTGACACGCCGCAACAAGTCGCTCGTGGCGGCATTCTACGACGTGATGGGAATACAGGTGGCAGGAATACTCCCCGAACTGCGCGGACTTAGCCCCGTGGCCGTAAGGCTCGGCATCAGGGAGGGCATTGCGGGTTCGGTAGTGGTCATCGACATGAACAATACCGATGTCAACGCGCTGCCGATGGCACTCGACTATCTTCACGGAGTGGCCGGAACACGCGAAACAATGCTCATAATGGCCGACATACCCTTCAGCCGCATGCCCGACTGGGAACTCTACGGCAAGGTGGGCGCAATGGTGCGCAATGCTGGCATAACCCATTTCGTGGGTATCGGCGAGCATCTGTCGGCATGCCGCGACGCTTTCGGAAGCGGCAGCCGCTTCTTCCCGGCAGCGGAGGACTTCCTGCGACACATCTCGCAGGACGACATAGCCGGAAAGGCAATACTCCTGCGCGGTAATGCCGATACGGGCATCATCCGCATACAGCACATGCTCGACCGTCGCAGCCATACCACCGTGCTGGAGGTGGACCTCGACGCAATGAGGCACAACCTCGACCATTACAGGTCGCTGGTGGGAAGCGGCGTCAAGATGATGGCAATGGTGAAGGCTTCGTGCTACGGTAACGGCAACTTCGAGGTGGCCGACATGCTCGACAAACAGGGCGTCGATTACCTCGCCGTGGCGTTCGCCGACGAGGGCGTGACACTCCGCGAAAAGGGCATAGCAATGCCCGTTGTGGTGCTCAACGCCGACGCCGACAGCTTCGCCCTCATGGTGGCAAACCGTCTGGAACCCGAAATATACAACTTCCGCTCGCTGCGCGAATTCGTGGCGGCGGTACGCGATGCGGGCGAAACATCGTGGCCGATACACATCAAGATTGATACAGGCATGCACCGTCTCGGCTTCCGTCTGGAGGATATCCCCGAACTGTGTGCCGTGCTGAAACGCGAATCGGGTGCCGTTGTGGCCCGTTCGGTATTCTCGCACCTCGCAACGGCCGACATGCCCGAAGAGGACGACTTCACGCGTTCGCAGATAGACTACTTCACACGTGCCGTGAATGCACTCGGTAAGGGCCTTGGATACATGCCGCTGCGACACATCCTCAACACGGCAGGCATGGAACGTTTTCCTGAAGCGCGTTTCGATATGTGCCGTCTTGGAATAGGACTTTACGGCGTAAGTTGTACGCAGGGAGGCGTATTGCGTCCAGTGAGCAGGCTGCGCACACGCATCGTGCAGGTCAAGGAACTTGCTTCGACCGAAACGGTGGGCTACGGCCGCAGCGGACGTCTGGCACGTACCTCGACATTGGCGACAATACCGGTGGGATATGCCGACGGCCTCGACAGAAGGCTCGGATGCGGCGCATGGAGCGTGCTCGTGGGAGGACGTCCGGCTCCTATCGTGGGACGTATCTGCATGGACAGCTGCATGGTGGATGTGACGGGACTGAACGTCTCCGAAGGCGACGAAGTGACCGTATTCGGCGATGTCCCCGGACATACCGTATCGGATATGGCCGCAGTGCTCGGAACAATACCGTATGAAATAATGACCTCCGTATCGGAGCGCGTCAAGAGAATATACCTCAAGGAATAACCCGTCGTTTGAAGAATATGGCATCTGCAGGCAAACTTTACATGATACCGTGCCCCATAGGCGAGGGCGAGGCAGGTCACGTGCTGCCGACGTACAACATCGAAATAATGCGCGGAATTGACTACTTCATTGTGGAGAATGTCAGGACGGCACGTCGTTTCCTGAGCCGTATCGGAATGGGTCGTCCGGTGAGCGAACTCTCGTTCGCCGAGTGCAACGAACACACGCGTCCGGAAGAACTGGCCGCAATTGTTGCCCCGCTGCTCGAAGGCCGAAATGCAGGCTTCATCTCGGAAGCCGGTGTCCCCGGTGTGGCCGACCCGGGTGCCGAGGTGGCCGCACTGTGTCATGCAAAGGGCGTAGCAGTGATACCTCTCGTGGGCCCGTCGTCGATACTGCTCGCACTGATGGCTTCCGGACAAAACGGGCAGTCGTTTGCATTTAACGGCTATTTGCCAGTAAAGCCTCCCCAGAGGGCTGCCGCACTGCGCAGTCTGGAACGAAGGGCACTGTCGGAAGGGCAGTCGCAGATTTTCATTGAAGCCCCGTACCGCAACGTGAAACTGATGGAGGAGATGCTTAATGTGCTGTCGCCGGCTACAAGACTTACCGTGGCGGTAGACATAACTGCACTGGATGAGTTTATACTTACACTTTCCGTCGCTGAATGGCGCATGCGGCGATTACCTGACATAAACAAGCGTCCAGCAATATTCATAATAGGACGGTAGTTGAAACAAAACCGGCATCACTTTCATGTGATGCCGGTTTTTGTATACCTGCCTGTATTATTGGTATAGGTAGCGTTTTATGCTGCGTTTGGCAGTTTTCTCAAATTCTGTCGGATAGAGAACTATTTCGGCAACACGTTCGTATGCCGCAACTTGCGCGTTGAGTTCCTTGAGGTTATCGTTCATTATTTCTTGGAGATTGGCATGGTTTATCTGCTCGCTGTCTGCCTGTTCATAGTCGGGGACAACAAGTGCTACCAGCTTGCCGTTTCGGTCGACAATGAGGCTTTCCATGACACATCTCATGTTATTTAGACGGGCTTCAATCTCTTCAGGGTAGATATTCTGCCCGTTGGAACCGAGAAGCATCGATTTGCAGCGTCCACGAATAAATAGAGTGCCGATGTCGTCTGTCGTAGCCATGTCGCCAGTGTGGAGCCAGCCATCGGGTTCCAATACAGCCTGTGTAGCCGTCTCGTTCTTGTAGTAACCCATCATGACGTTCTCGCCGCGAGTGAGGATTTCTCCAGGAATGTTATACGGGTCGGGCGAGTCGATTTTGATTTCCATGATTGGTGCAAGCACCTTGCCGCACGAACGTGGAATGAATTCCCAATAGTCCGTATAGCTGATAAGTGGAGCGCATTCGGTCATGCCGTAGCCTACGCAGAACGGGAACTTTATTTTAACGAGGAAGTCCTCAACCTCAGAGTTGAGAGGTGCTCCGCCAATGATGACATGGCTCATGGCTCCGCCGAAAACGTTGATGAGTTTCTCGCGTATGTCGGCGTATATTTTGGTGTTGACTCCGGGTATCTTGACGGCGAATTTTGCAACTCCGTTGCTGAGTTTCGGAAATACTTGCTTGCGTACTATCTTTTCGACAAGCAGAGGTACGGTCACAACTACATTCGGTTTGACGTTGGCCATGGCCTCAACCAGTATTTTCGGAGCTGGCATGCGCCCCAGAAGGGTTATATGGGCGCCGACTGCAAGCGGTGCCAGCATGTCGATGGCGCAGCCATAGGCGTGTGCCAAAGGCAAAAACGACAGCACTCGACTGCCGCGTGCGTGTATCTTGTGTTTCATGACAAACACTACGTTGCCAGTAAGGTTGTTTACCGAGAGCATTACTCCCTTGCTGAAGCCTGTCGTTCCCGATGTGTAATTCAAAAGGCACAACTCACCGTTCGGTATGTCGGCATATTGGATGTTGTCACCTTTGAATCCCTGTGGATAACGCTCATTGAAATGGCGTTCGATGTCGGTCATGTAGTCTGTTATGCTATGCCCTTCCTGCTCGTACATGCAGTGAAAATCCGTGAGAGAAAAGGCTGCCATTATGGCAGGCTGTTCGTCTTCATGTATGATGTCCCAAAAGTTGTCGCCCAGAAACAATAACCGTGAGTCGGAATGCTTGATTATGTGGTTGACATCGTTGGCTGGAAAGTCCTGCAGTATAGGAACGATAACAGCGCCGTAAGTGATTGTGGCTATATATGTGATTACCCAGCGTGGGTTGTTTCGGCCTATGAGGGCTATCTTGTCACCTTTGGATATCCCGCATTCCTGAAATAGAAGGTGCAGCTTGGCTATCTCCCTGGCCATGTCGTGGTACGAAAATGTCTCCCCCTTGAAATAGTCGGTCAGAGCCGGAAGCTCGCCGTTGTCACGGAAACTGTTTTCGTAAAGTTTAATGAGATTTTCCTGCATCATTTGCGTGATGTTTTAATATTCAGTCGGCAAAGATACAAGAAAAAGCATAGACGCAAAACAGGCCTACCGTTCGGCAAACATGTGAAATGGCTATTTACAGACTGTAATTTATTGCTGTGACTTGGTGTTGTCGTTCGTTTTCTTGCTGAATGTAATCTTGGATTCTGTGCCGTTCAACAGCCTATTTATGTTCTTACGGTGTGTGATGAGCAGCAATACAGATATGGCGCAGCAGAATATTATGAGCGGGATATAGGTTTGTCCGAAGACGAATACGGTATATATTGGCAACGCTATGCCTGCTGTCATAGAGGCCAGCGAGACATAGTGCCATATCAGGAACACGGCGAGAAATGTGACTAGACACAGCAGTACGGCGGGAGGGTAGACACCCATGACGGCCCCAGCCAGTGTAGCAACCCCTTTGCCTCCCTTGAATCCTGCGAATATCGGGAATATGTGTCCCACTACCGCAGCGGCGGAAAGCGCGAACTTCATGTTGTACATTTGCGGACTGCCTGCGGCATAACCGGCCGCATATGCCAGCGAAACCGCCAGAAAGCCCTTGAAAAAGTCAAGGACGAAAACAATGAAACCTGCCTTGCGTCCAAGCACGCGCAGCGTGTTTGTAGCGCCGGCATTATGGCTGCCGTGTTCGCGTACATCGATGCCGTAGAATTTACGTCCTATCCATACGGCGTTGGGGATAGAGCCTAGCAGATATGCTGCCGCAACTAACAGCGGTATCAGATAGTTCATTACGTATGTGTCAGTCAATTTGGAAAATTACCGGAAATACATACATGAAGTTGGCAGGCTGTCCGTCTTTGGTAGCGGGCTGCCATTTGCCCGAACTGCCGATTACCCTGCATACCTCCTCGGCAAGACTTACGTGCGGGGTTTGCAGAACTTCGATGTCCTGTATGCTGCCGGTTGTGTCGACAACGAACGATACCACAACAATGCCGGTGATATTGAGCTGATAGGCTTCGTTGGGATAGCTGAGATTTGCCGTTACCCAGTTGCGGAAACCATTCATATCGCCCTGCGGTGGAATGGGAGCCGTGTCGACAATCATGGTTTCGAACGATTTGCCTGGAACGGTTACAGCAGTTTCGTCATCTGTATGCGTTTGCCTGTCGGGGGCTGTTTTGCCCATCTTCGCAGTAGTGGAACATGAAGCCAATATTGTAGCGGATACTGCGATGGTAAGAAGTGAACGGAATCGTTTCATGGCTTGTAAGGTTATGCTGTTATAAAATGCATCCGTGATCAACTGCTATGGGCAGGATGCTTTATTTTTTACTATATGACTTGTTTTGCCGGTTATATAAACAAATATAACAAAATTTACCGGATATTTGACAGGATATGTTGGTTTTTTCCTCTGCAAATCGGGCGGTAGCGATTGTCGCTACAGAAACTATCGTTATCTTTGCATGCCCGACATATATTGGGTTTATTTGAATTTTTAATCATTTTCTCCGATGCATGATATCGGAGGTCTAACCTATTTAAGATAATGAGCTTTAGTGCGTTAAAGGGAATGAATTTTAGTGCGTTAATGCGTGAATTGCGCTCGAAGCAATTCTGGTTTTCGTGGCTGGGAGTGCTGTTCGGGGCATTTGTCCTGGCGGCAGGCTTTGTGTTGTTTACGAATCCCTATGACATTGTGCCTGGTGGTGTATACGGCTTGGGATGTGCGTTGCATAAACTGGTACCTTCCATCGCAACCGGTACGTTCGGTCTTATGATGGATATTCCGTTGATGATTATCGGTTTCCTTATCTTCGGTACAAATTTCGGTGCTAAAACGGTATTTGCTGCCCTTATTTCGCCTGTTTTCATCAACGCAATGACCGCTTTGGTTGGAGACAGTACGGCAGTGGCTAACGGTGTTGGTTTCCTTGCCGAGTATCTCAATTTCTCGGATAACCTACTTATACCTTCAATTTTCGGCGGTGTTGTTATCGGCGTTGGCGTGGGTCTGATTGTGAAGTTCGGTGCAACTTCAGGCGGGACGGATATCATCTCGATGATTGTGTCCAAGTTCCTGCACATGAAGTTTGGAACCGCGGTGCTTATCGTCGAATCATTGGTAGTTATCATCTCCATGATTATCCTCCGCGACTGGCAAATGCCGCTTTACGCACTCATTGCCATATTCGCCCAGTCGAAAGCTATTGATTTCGTGCTTGGCGGTGTAGAGGAAGACAAGCTCCTCTTTATTATCTCCGAAAAACAGGAGGAACTTAAAGATTATATCCTCAATGATTTGGAACGCGGAGGTACGTACATCAAATCCAAAGGTATGTATACCGGTAACGACAAGGAGATGATATTTGTCGTAGTCGCAAAACGTCAGATTACGACTGTACAGGATAGCATAAAGACTATTGACCCCGATGCATTTGTGGTTATAGTAAGTGCACAGGATACTTACGGTGACGGTTTCAAGACTTTCCCGAAGTAGTTGGTACACAGGCTCGGTTATGAAACTGGAAGAACTCAGACCGCTTGTCGGTGTAGGCAGGCAATTATACGTGGAGACGTACGGTTGCCAAATGAATGTCAGTGACAGCGAAATACTTGTATCCATAATGCAGGACGAGGGATATCGCTATACCGAAAATATTGCTGAAGCCGATGTCATATTGGTGAATACGTGTTCGATACGCGACAATGCCGAACAGAGAATTTGGGGCAGGCTGAATGAGTTCAGACGTTACAAGAAAGCCCGTAAAAATCTCGTGGTCGGCGTGGTGGGGTGTATGGCCGAACGTCTTCGTGAGGAACTGCTGAACGATGGCGTTGTTGATATTGTGGCAGGACCGGATGCCTACCGTGACATGCCGCGCCTCGTGGCCATGGCGATCGGAGGTTCGCACGGGGTGAATGTGGAGCTTTCGCAGGAAGAGACATACGGAGACATACGCCCCGTTAGGCTTGATAAAAACGGCGTCAATGCATTCATCTCGATAATGCGCGGATGCAACAACTTCTGTGCATACTGTGTGGTGCCATACACTCGTGGCAGGGAGCGAAGCCGTGACCCATACACAATAGTACGAGAGGCGAAAGAACTGTTCGAGGCAGGGTATAGGGATGTGACACTGTTGGGACAGAACGTCAACTCGTACAGTTGGAAGCCTGAAGATGGAGGAGAGGTGGATTTTCCAGATTTGGTGGCCATGGTGGCTGACGTGTCTCCGCTGCTGAGGGTGAGGTTTGCAACATCGCATCCGAAGGATTTGAGCGATAAACTCATTGATGTGATGGCTTCGTTGCCCAATGTGTGCCGTGCCGTGCATTTGCCTGCACAGTCGGGAAGCAACAGAATGCTGACAGCCATGAACCGTAAATATACACGTGAATGGTATCTTGGCCGTTTAGCTGCAATACGCCGTAAAATGCCCGATTGCGCAATATCTACCGACCTCATAGCCGGTTTTTGCGGCGAAACGGAGGAAGACCATGCACAGACACTGTTACTTATGCGGGAGGTGGGGTACGACTCGGCGTATATGTTCAAGTATTCGCAGCGTCCGGGTACACAGGCTGCACGACATATGGAGGATGATATTCCCGAAGATGTGAAGACAGCAAGACTTAACGAAATAATAGAACTCCAGAACGAACTTTCTCTTGCAAGCAACCGCAGGGATATGGGAAAATGTTTCGAGGTACTTGTGGAGGGGGCTTCACGTAGAAGCTGCAAGCAGTTGTGCGGACGTACATCGCAGAATAAAATGGTGGTGTTTGATGCCGCTGACGGAATAAAAGCGGGTGACTATATTGTGGTTAAGATAACGGACTGTACGTTAGCTACGTTGTTTGGCGAGATAGTGAAATAGCGTATTCTGCAGTCTGAATGGGAATAAAAAGCCCGATACATGACTGTCATGTATCGGGCTTTGTTTTTAGACAAAAGCTTAATATGCATTTGGAATATGATTAGCAAGCCTATGCACTTTACTCAAAGGATGAGGTAGGTGATTGATTGGAGATCATCCCATTTTCTGTGATATGCGTATGCTCATAACCCTCGTTGTCCGTAAAGAATAACAGTGTATATGGATGGAGAGAGATACTATGGATTGTTTCTTGTTTCTCATTCATAGATTCCCTTTTGGTAGTCCGCGATATATTGCGTAAACGTCTTTCCCGTCTGTTGCTTGAAGAAGCGCATCAGGTGGCTTGGGTCAGAAAAGTGAAAGTCGTCCGCCAACTGGCTCACGTTGCGGTTGGAGAATAGCAACTCGTTCTTCAACTCCTCCAGCAGGCGTTGTTTGAGCAAATGCGTGGCGGATACGCCGAACTGCGCCACAACGGAGTTGTTCAGCGTGATGCGGCTCACGCGGAGCATATTGGCGTACTCCTGAACGCGTTGTACTGTACGGATGTGCTTTTCAAGCAGGTCCTTAAACTGGAATGCGTAATTGTTTTTCGGCACCTCGACGGGCAGACGGTAGGCTTTGGCGTATGCCCGGTTGATAATTACCAGCAGATAGTAAAGCACAGACACGATGAGGTTGTAAGTGTCCGTAACCGGATGCAGCAGTTCCTGTTTTATTTTCCCCAAAAGGCGCATATATTCCGCCAGTTCTTCCGGCGCGGCAAACAGGTACGGCGGCGTGTCGGTCTGATAATAATACAGCAGGCGATAGACGAAGAACTTGTCGGCGATGAACGTGCGCATAAAGTCCTCGCGGAAGATAAGGAAAGTGTAGTCCAGTTCCGCCTCGTCCACGTGCCATTCTTGCTGCTGGTGCGGCGACAGAAGCAGCACCATATCATCCCGTAATTCTATTTTACGGAAGTTCAACAGCACATATCCATTGGCACGGCGAAAGAAATAGAAATTGAAAAAATCCGTCTTGAACGTCTCGTGTTCGGTCAAGACACCGCAGATGTCCTTGCTTTCGCCTGTATTGATGTAAAAGTCTACGCCGCACTTCGTCTTGTTGAACGGGACGTAGACCAGTCTTTCGGGGTTGGTTATCGTTTTCATTGTTATTATCCATTTGCTTTCTGTAAATGTACATCATTCTTTTATCAAAATGGCATATATTCCTGTTTTTAAGGCATAAAGGCATCAAGGTAATCTCCAGAACTTTGCACCCGACAAATCATAAAAGCGTAACATTATGGACGAGAAAGCTATTATTCGCTTGGTGCGCAGTGCCACCCTGAAAATCAATTATGCGGGATACACTATACTTGTCGACCCCGTATTCGCCGACAAGGGGACTCTTCAATCTGCTCTTGGCGTAAATAAAAACCCACGTGTGCATTTGACAATGTCTGTCAGCGAGATTATCGAAGGTGTGGATATGGCACTGCTTACCCATAATCATATCGACCATTATGAACCAAGCGTGCGACAACATCTGCCGAAGGACATTCCTTTCTACATCCAGCCTCAAGACAAGGACACTATCGTGCAGGACGGTTTTACAAATGTGGAGGTAATCGAAAAGAGCAAGACAATAGGCAACCTGACCATCTACCGCACCACCGGCCGCCACGGTTTCGGACAGACAGGCCGGATGATGGGACCCGTGTCGGGCTATGTGTTGATGGCGGAGGGGTTTCCTACCATTTATATAATGGGCGACTGCAAATGGGAACCGTGTATCCTTGAAACCGTAGAAAAATACCATCCTGATTATATCGTTGTAAACAGCGGCGGTGCGGTGTTCCCCGAATTTTCCAAGACGGACGGCTGCATCATTCCCGACGAGCAGGAAGTGATGACGATGCTCGACACGCTCCCCGCACACATCAAACTGATAGCCGTGCATATGGATGCCATCGACCATTGCCAGACCACCCGCGAAATCCTGCGAAACGAAGCTCACCACCACGGGGCAGATATGAGTCGATTGATTATACCGGAAGACGGAGAGAGCATCATATTATGAGTGTCTGTATCAAATCTCTGATAATGAATATGAATATAGTGGTAGGCTGCACCATCGGATGCAGTTATTGCTATGCCCGTAATAACTGCCGCTGCTTTCATATCACGGATGATTTTTCCGTTCCGGAATATATGGGGCGCAAGCTGCACATCATCGATACACCAAGACCTCACGTGTGGCTGATGACAGGCATGAGCGATTTCTCCGATTGGAAGCCAGAATGGAACGCTGAAATATTCGGGCGAATGAAAAGCAATCCGCAGCACGCCTATATCTTTCTTACGAAACGTCCGGATAAGGTCTGCTTTTCTACCGATGACGAAAATGTCTGGATGGGCGTGACCGTCACGCGCAGTTCCGAAAAGAAGAGACTGGACGATTTGAGAAGAAATATCAAGGCCAGACACTACTACGCCACTTTTGAACCTCTCTTCGATGAAATCGGAGAGATAGACTTCGATGGCATCGACTGGATTGTCATAGGCACTGAAACTGGACACCGGAAAGGCAAAGTGGACTCTCACCCCGAATGGGTGCTTCACATTGCTGACCAAGCCAAAGCACAAGGAGTCCCCGTGTTTATGAAGGAGGATTTATTGCCCATAATGGGTGAAGAAAGGATGATTCAGGAGTTGCCGGAACAATTTACCAAACGCATACAATGGAAACAGAAATAATCAAGGAGATCGACGTACAGAGCGTTATGACCAAATCGTCACTGCCAGTTGGAGGATATTCGGTCAATCCTTACGTGGGCTGTCCCCACGCATGCAAGTATTGCTACGCATCGTTTATGAAACGCTTCACCGGGCATACAGAGCCGTGGGGCGCGTTTCTGGACGTGAAGAACTGGAAACCGATAGCCAATCCGCACAAATATGACGGTGAGCGCATTGTGATAGGTTCCGTGACGGACGGTTACAACCCCTATGAGGAACAATTCCGCCGTACCCGCAGGCTGCTCGAAGAACTGCGCGGAAGCAACGCCGAGATTATGGTATGTACGAAGTCCGACCTCGTCCTTCGCGACCTCGACCTGTTGAAACGTTTTCCCAAAGTAACAGTGTCTTGGTCAATCAATACGCTTAACGAACAGTTTCGTGCGGATATGGACAACGCCGTGAGCATAGAACGCCGCCTGAAAGCAATGCGCCAAGTCTATGAGGCAGGCATCCGTACCGTGTGTTTCGTTTCACCCATATTTCCTGGAATAACAGATGTGAAAGCGATTGTCGAGGAAGTGAAAGGATATGCTGATTTGGTATGGCTTGAAAACCTTAACCTGCGCGGGCAATTCAAAGGAGTGATAATGACATATATCCGTGAGAAGCATCCCGAACTCTTCCCATTATACGATGAGATTTATAACAAGAAAAGGCTTGATTACTGGCAGGCATTGGAGCAGGACATATCCCAATATGCACAGACGCAAGGATTTCCCTATCGGGTGAACGATTTGCCTTACGGTCGCTCAGAAAGAGACCACCCTGTTATCGTAAACTATTTTTATCATGAGAAAATCAAGCTCAAGAAATAATATGTTTATAGATTCGAACAACGGGAGGATAGCAAACGGTCTATGTATGCCCGAAATACAAATTGGGGTGCCCGGATAGAGTGTAACACTATCGGTTCAGTCGTTTAACTGCAAAAGTCAGGCGGCAGAAAAGCCTGCCGCCTGAACTACTAACTAACCTAACCTTTAACCTATGATTTATATATACTCTCAAACATTACTTTGACGGAATGTCTCTGTCAGGTACGTGTCGAGATAACATAATTCATAATCGTTGTTCAGCACATACTCTGTTAACATCAGTTCGTCGTCTGCATCCTCCGGGCAGTTTATGCCGCAAGCATAGTCAATATCTTGTTCCATAGGCGGGTGTTTTTCTGTTTATGTAACCGCTCTTCCGGCGATTTACACTATAGAAACGCTACCCGTACAATTATATTGTGTCTGCTCAGGCCAATATAATCTGATTTTCTTTAATCATCTTTCTGAGATTGATAAGGGCATACCTCATACGACCCAATGCGGTGTTGATACTTACATTGGTCTGTTCTGCTATTTCCTTGAAGCTCATTTCATCGAAGTAGCGCATCATAACTACTTCCTTCTGTTCCTCCGATAGTTGTTCTATTAACTTTCGCAGGTCTGACTCTATTTGTTCGTTCACGATTTTGTCCTCTACGCTCGGATCGGCAAACTTTTTTGCGTTTAGAATGTCGTATCCTGCATCTGCCTCCGAGATGTTGTTCTGCTGCTTCATCTGGCGGAAATGGTCAATAACCTGATTGTGTGCTATGCGCAATACCCATGACAGAAACTTGCCGTTATCCTTGTAGCGTCCTTCGTTGATGAACTTTACCACTTTGATAAAGGTCTCTTGATATATGTCGTCTGCGATTTCGTTGTTCTTGACCATCATGCGTATATAATCGCGTACGCGTTTGGCATGACGTTCTATAAGTATGGAAATAGCATTCTTATCGCCTGAAAGATAGGCACTGAGCAACTGCTGGTCGCTGAGCGCGGATCTCATCTTGTTCATTGTCTTCTCCTTCTTTAATTTGGTGGAGTAGAATTTATCCTATAGGCGGTAAGTTTTTAGAGTTTGATTTGTAATTTTTTCTGCTATCGGATGCTAATTTACGAACTTTACACTGAAAATCCAAAAAAAATCGCATCCTCTGTCTTGCGCGGCCGCCGAGGGGTATGTCACGGGGCTGCTGTCGTACATGTCTGCCAATCCGATGCGTGTCGTTTTGTAACCGTCGTCTGTCACAACAATTCTCGCCAAACTGACGTTGATATGTCGTACGTTATCTGTAAGCGCAAATGTAGTGCCAAAGGCATCGGATGGTCATGCAACTGTCAGTCAGATGGGTGACAGTATTTCTGAACATGCCGTGGCGCGTAGATTATGTGTTTGGTGGACAATGTATTGTGCCCTGCAGTAGCGCTTATGCCAACACATGACACGGACTGACATCATGTTATAATGTCTCTGACAGCCGTCTTCTGCCTTCTGTCCGGCATGTGTATGAAAACAATATCCGCGGGGAATGTTCCCCGCGGATATGTCATGTTGCGGTATCCGCCGAAAAATTATTTCACCGCTTCGTAGTAGCAGCGTTTCGGGGATGTCACCTTACCCTCGGCGACGAGCTTCTTTATCATCTTGTCCACTTCCTTCTTGTCAATGCCGGTGGCTTCGGCTACCTCGCCTGCCTTCATGGGCTTGGAGAGTGCGTTCAGGATTTTCTCTTCCATGGTATTTGTGTTTTTGTTGTCGGGGTAAATATATGCAATATTTACAAATGTGCTTGTGCTGCGGACACTAAAAAAAGCGCCCTGCCGATGGGGCAGGGCGCTGAACGGTTACCGTAAGGCTTCCGTTATTTTACTGCGTTGACAACTTGCTCGAATGCCTGGGGGTGGTTCATGGCGAGGTCAGCCAAAACCTTACGGTCGAGGCGGATATCCTTTGCCTTGAGCTTACCCATGAGTTCGGAATAGGTCATTCCGTTGTTGCGGGCAGCAGCGTTGATACGCTGAATCCACAGGCTGCGGAATTTCCTCTTTTTGTCTTTACGGCCTACATAGGCGTAGGTCAAACCTTTCTCGACAGTGTTTTTGGCGACTGTCCAGACGTTTCCCCTTGAACCAAAGTTACCTTTGGCAAGTTTTAAAACTTTTTTCCTTCTGGCTCGCGATGCTACAGCATTTACAGACCTTGGCATAAATGTTAAAGTTTTACGAACGGTCAGCGATACGTTTCTCTCGTACTCTTTGGGGCTGTCCGATTCTTGGTTTTACAATGTTCGGCGCTGACGGGGCTGATGACAGCTCTTATGTCCGCCCTGCACCTTGCTTCCTCTGCAAACAGTCGGGAAAGACTATTTTACGAGGAGGCTCTTTACTTTTGCCTCATCGGCGGACGAAACGATAGCTGAATAATCCAGATTGCGTTTCTGCTTTGTGGTTTTCTTTGTGAGGATGTGGCTGTGATAAGCGTGTTTCCTCTTGATTTTTCCGGTGCCGGTGAAGTCGAAGCGCTTCTTGGCAGCGGAATTAGTCTTCATTTTTGGCATTTCGGTAAACTTTAAAATGTTACGCCGTCCGCTTTACATCTGTTTATGTGCCTTGCAACACACCATATGACGCTGTACGGACGGTACAAATTTGTCAAACAGCTTGCAAAGATAATCATATTTGGTTAAGATACAAAGCATCCGGCGCTTTTTGGCGTTGCCGGATGGTCTATGTCGGATACACAGGCCGGAAAACGATGTTACTGGCCTAATAAAAAGGCAGCCTCGTTAGAGGCTGCCTTTTTTGATGCGCTTGTAACAGTTGTATTACCTTATATTGAATGCACGGCGTACATTGTCCACCTCGTCGAGTTTCTCCCATGGGAAGAACTCGAGTTCGCGGGTTGTCTCCTTGCCGTTTTCGAATACTGTAACCTCTTTTGTATACGGACGGTTGCCGAAGTGACCGTAAGCGGCTGTGGCCTCGAATATCGGGTTCTTGAGGTTGAAGCGCGACACGATGGCGGCAGGACGAAGGTCAAACAATTCGCTGATTATGCCTGCTATCTCCGCATCGCTGTGTGGAACGCGGGCCGTGCCGTAGGTGTCGACATAGATGCTGAGTGGGTTGGCTACACCGATTGCGTACGAAACCTGTACGAGTATCTCGTCGGCAACGCCTGCAGCAACGAGGTTCTTGGCGATGTGACGGGCTGCATACGAAGCCGAACGGTCAACCTTCGACGGGTCCTTGCCGGAGAATGCACCGCCGCCGTGTGCCCCGCGGCCGCCGTAAGAGTCGGTGATAATTTTACGTCCTGTCATGCCGGTATCGCCGTGGGGACCGCCGATGACGAATTTGCCTGTGGGGTTGACATACAGTATGTAGTCGTCACCTATGAGGTCGGCAAGCTTGTCGTTTGCCTTCTGAAGGCGTGCCTTGACACGCGGAATGAGTATGGTGCGGACATCGTCCTCGATACGCTTACACATACGCTTCTCGGCTTCCGCGGGAGTAATGTTGCCGCCCGGACGGATGAATTCGTCGTGCTGGGTTGATACTACGATGGTATGTACCCTTACAGGACAGCCGGTGTCATCATATTCTATGGTAACCTGTGACTTGGCATCGGGTCTCAGGTATGGCATGCTTTCGTTCTCACGCCTTATGACGGCAAGTTCCTTCATGATGACCTGTGCAAGGATAAGGGTAGCAGGCATGTATTCTCGTGTCTCGTTGCAGGCGTAGCCGAACATGATGCCCTGGTCGCCGGCGCCTTGGTCTTCCTCCTTTTCGCGTACAACGCCGCGGTTGATGTCTGGACTCTGCTCGTGGATGGCAGAAAGCACGCCGCACGAATTACCGTCGAACATGTATTCGCCTTTCGTATAGCCTATACGGTTAATGACGCGGCGTACGGTGCTTTGAACGTCTACATAGGCTTCGGAACTTACCTCGCCGGCCAATACCACAAGACCTGTGGTGCAAAGAGTCTCAACCGCAACTTTCGATTCGCGGTCTCTGCGGAGAAACTCATCAAGTATCGCATCGGAAATCTGGTCCGAAATTTTGTCGGGATGTCCTTCGGAAACGGCTTCCGACGTAAAGAAATATGCCATTTTAAAAATCTTTTTCCGGCATGGGGAAGCACGTGCCTCGATGCCGCGTTAAACAAATGATTTTAAAATGGAAATTATTGGCTGTTGTACAATTGACGGGCCTGACGGGCCTCTAAAGAAATACTGATTGCTTCTTTAGCTATTTTTTTACGTGGTTTGCAAGCGGCCAAATCTTTCCACTCCGTGACAGGATTGTCCTATTCACGGAGCAAAGTTATGACAAAATTCCGAAAAAGATATGCCGCACGCACATAATATTTTGCATTTGTATCCGGAGTCTAGAGTCAGAACGGGTAACCGATGCCGAAATTTAATGCCGTATTACCCCACTTGAATGCTTTCAACCATCGTTGACCTGCAGGAAGGCTTGGGTCGTGGAGTCGGATGCCCCAGTCGAAACGTATGATGATGAGGCCGAGGTCGTAGCGCAGACCAAGGCCTGTATTGAAGCCGAGTTCTTTGTAGAATTTGTCGAAACGGAACACTTCATCCTCAGCTGCTCCCGGAATACCGGCAAGCCATATGTTGCCCACGTCGAAGAATATGGCGCCATTCAGCGCTTTCCATATTGGGAAACGGTATTCGAGATTGGCTTCGAGGCGCATGTTGCCGAGTTGGCTCTTGAAACCTGAATTGCGTCCTTCGCTGGCATCGCCAGGGCCGAGAGCCCTGACAGGCCAGCCTCGCATGCTGTTGCTGCCGCCTACGTAGAGCATGCGGTCCATAGGCAGGGTAGATGAGTTGCCGTATGGTATTCCTATGCCAGCTGCAAAACGATAGGCTATAGCCATGTTATAGCCTAATGGTATGGTATTTGCGACGCTGGCATCGATACGGAAATACTGTGAGTAGCGTATACCGAACAGCTTGTAGAAAGTCTCCGTACGCGGTGTTGTTGATGGTGTGATGTCATCGCTGACGGCCTCTGTGACGGGCGACGATATCCAGTGGGCAAGCAGGTCGGTAAGATTGCCAGACGTTTCCAGATTGACGCGCACCGTGATGGAGTTGCCGCGGTCAGTGTCTGGATTAAAGTAGACGGCCGAACCGGATATGGCGGCTATATACTGCGATTTGTAACTTTCGCGCAAATATACGTTCTGTATGGATTGTAGGAATGCATTATCAATGAAGCTCACGTCAACGATGTTGATTTCGAGCGGGCGTACAGTATATGTCATGTTGCGGCCGTTACCCCACGAGTAGCTCAGGTTGGCACCGGTCACTGTACGGTGATATTTGGATTTGCGCTGCAGGTTGGTATAGGCCTCGATGCGGGTCGAGGGGTGCGAAGATTTGCCGGAACGGTCTATCGGGAATGGCGCGAAGAAGCGCGGAAACAGTACTGATGCCGAAAGTCCTATTTCGTATGAGTGCTTGTTGGTCGCTTCATCTGTATTGAATTCGTAACCGCCAGAGAGGCTTATGTTGAGCAGCTCTGCTCCGCGGAACAGGTTGCGGTTGAGATAGCTGATTGTTGGACGGAGGGCGTAGAAAGCCGATGATGCGGTGGCTTCGAAATTGAGCGTATAGCCCTGACGCATGGCTGGGGTACAGAATATGTTGCAGTCGAGCTGTCGTTCGAGGGTGCGGAACGGTGTCCCGTCACTGTCTATGTAGGTTATATAACGTCCGCTGTCGTTGCGTGGCTCATAATAGTTGACACTGGCATTCTTGAAATAGTCCAATCGCTGGAGGTTCGCCGAAGTTCGCTGTTGATCGAGGGCACTGTAAAAGTAGTCTGGATAGAGGGGGATGGCGCGGCGCAGTGCCTGCGGCTTGATTTTGGGCCGGCCGTGGCTCAGAATATTTAGACCATTGTAGTGGATCGTGTCGAGTGAGCGAAGATAATCTGGGTTGGTGGCCGCCTGTGTGGCGTTGTAGTTCGGGAAGACATATATGTTACCCATACGGTAAACGGCATTGTCTTCGTAAATGGGTTCGCCATCGCCTGTGTAGCCGGCAAGATGTTGGCGGAGTATCATGGTCAGGTTGACAAGGCGTTCGCTGGCAAGTGTGTCGGCTCTGTAGTAGATGTTGTTGACCGAAAAGTTGTAGTATCCTCTATCGCGGAGAAAAGTTGTTACTCTCTGACGCTCCTCATCGAGTATGTTGATGTCAAAAATGTCACCGACGTGTATTAGGGTGCTGGAGTCCTGTTGCAGGACATGTTCCAGAAATTCGTCTTGGTATTCGTATGTAAAAGTATTGATACGATAGGGCTTGCCTTGTCGGACAATGTATTTTACCGATGCCTTGCGGTTGCGGCGGTAGGTTATTTCGTAGGCGCTGTTCGATTCGTAGTAACCGCGCGAGTCCATGTACATCTTGAGGTTGGCGTTGGAGGCCGCTGTCAGCGATGTGTCGAGAATGACAGGCTCGCTGCCAAGTTTGCGGAGCATGTTGTTCCAGCCGTTGTCCTTCTCCGGATCGGCCATATTGTATATCCACGCCGGAATGTTAAGGCCAAGAAGTTTTTTTGTGGCATTCTGGCGTACGTAGCGGTTGAGTTCTCCGGCTGTGATGCGCTCGTTTCTCGGAATGCTTTTGTCAGTCTCTATCCGGTTTCCTGTAAGCATGTAGGAGTCTGGAGTAAGATGACGTGTGACGGAGCAGGAGCACATGAGTACCCCGCCCGTCAACGCTATGATGTATCTGAGAAGCCTCCTTCCCATGCTCGGAATATGTTTGCAGTTCGGACTTACTGGTTGAAGAAGCCCTGCTTCTTCATTTCCTCGAAATATTTGCGTGAGAAGTGTATGTTGTCATTCTTGACGTAGCGGCGTTCGGTGAAGATCCGCGCAAGGTTCGGAAGCTGGTTCTCCTCAAGCAGGCGCAGGGTCTCCTCGCTTGCTTCGCGCTCGCTCCACAAACGGTCGATGTCGGCGTCGGAATAGTCGTGGTAGGTGTCGTAGTGCACGATGGCGTCGAGTGGCAGACGGTCGGTGAGTGTCGGCATGGCTTCCGGATAGCCTACCGAAACGGCCATGACCGGCATAACTCCGACAGGCAGGTTGAGAATTTCGGCAATCTCGCCCGCATTGTAGAGGGTGGTGCCGAGGTAGCAGATGCCGAGTCCGTGGGCTTCAGCCTCGAGAACGGCATTCTGGGAGGCGAGAAGTGCGTCGGTAACTCCGTTCATGAACCAGCAGAAATTGTCGTAGCCCGGCTCCGCACCGCGAAGCTCGCACCAGCGGCTGAAACGGTGGGTATCGGCACAGAAAGTGAGTATGGCTGGTGCCGTCGCTGCAGCCGGCTGGTTGAAATGAAGTGGTGCAAGACTGTCGAGTACCTCGCGCGAGGTGCTGACTACAATGCTGTAAAGCTGCATGTTGCCTACCGTAGAGGCACGCGAGGCCGCGCGGATGATTTCATCCATTACCGACTGCGGAATGGCGTCGGGCTTGTAGCGGCGGACGGAACGGTGGTTTGCTATCTCTTTTATCATAACTCTAAAGCGATATATTGTTATCCCACAAAGATACGAATTTTATTTGCGCAGTGCTGTCGGTGCGTCAATATACACCGTCAGGGGAATGCAATATTTGGAGGCGGCACGCGGAAGCACGGGGAATAACGTTATCTTTGTAGATATGAAGATGCATTTTTTCAAATACGAGGGAGCCGGTAACGACTTTGTTGTAGTGGACAACAGGAACGGAGGGTTCGTACCTTCGCGCGAACATATTGCGGCGCTGTGCGACAGACGTTTCGGAATAGGCGGCGATGGCTTGATGCTGCTGGAAAAGGGTAATGCCGCGTGCGATTTCAGAATGAGATACTTCAATTCCGACGGCGGAGAAGCGTCGATGTGTGGTAACGGTGGACGGTGCATATCGCTATTTGCCGCTCATGCTGGCGTGGCGGGCGACAGAATGATATTCGTCGCGGCGGACGGAATGCACTCGGCCGAAATTCTCGCACGCTCGGGAATGTCGGGTGTGGTGTCGCTGCGGATGGCGGAGCCGACGGGATTGCGTAAGACCGCCGGAGGATGGTTCGTGAATACGGGTGTGCCGCATCTGGTGCGCTTCGTGGAGGATGTCGCGGTAGTCGATGTCGAAACGGAAGGGCGACGTCTGCGCAATCTTCCGGAGTTCGTTCCGGCGGGAGGGGTGAATGTGAACTTCGTGCAGGTTCTCGGGAAAGACAGTCTCCGTGTGCGTACATACGAGAGGGGGGTGGAACACGAAACCCTTGCATGCGGTACGGGTGCCGTGGCATCAGCCGTGGCCGCTTCAATGGCCGTCGCAAAGGGCGTGGAGTGTTTTGCAATAGAGGTGCTCGGCGGAAGGCTTGGTGTCGCATTTCGAACCGATGACAACCGTTTTGAAGAGGTGACACTGACCGGTCCGGCACGTCGCGTTTTCGAAGGCTCGTTTGATGTCGAAAATTTTTAACTGGGTAACATACAACTATTCGGAAAAATTTCTAACATTGCAACGCTTAACCGAGGTAAATCGGCACAGCATTATGGTGACGTGTTACCGAATGTCGGCCGCCAGAACAGATAAGGTGCTTGGCATTGCTGAAAATCGGTTGAGGGAACAGTAAATACAAAAGCTAAACACAGTTTTTAAACTACGATGAAATCTACCAAAGATTTCCGCAGTCACGGCAACGGCCGTTCCGATGATGAGCTGCGCAGGGGAACTAAGCTGGCTCCTGCAAAAAAGAGTGGGAAAGAGCGTTACTCTATTTACGACTCGGATGATGAAGATGATGATATGTTGTACGGAACAGCCAAAAAAGAGTCGGTTTTCGACTATTTCGACGACGAGGAAGAGGAAACATCTCGTTAAATAATCTTGTAAATATTTGTTGTAGTACCTGCGATGCACCCAAGGGAGGGCGCTGACGGATGGTGTATGATATGGCAAAGGAAGAAAAATTCATGATGGCCAACGGCTGTGCATTGAGGGTGAGCGATACGCTCGAAGGTGAACGTGTTATCATCCTGTTGCACGGATATCTGGAAGCACTGGATATTTGGGACGAGTTCACAGGCCTGTTCGTGGACAAGGCAAGGGTGGTGGCTGTTGACCTTCCCGGACACGGAGTGTCGGAGGTAAAGGGAGAAATCCACACAATGGAATTCCTGGCCGATACCGTACATGCCGTGATGCAGTCGCTCGGTATAGAACGTGCCGTCGTGGTGGGCCATTCAATGGGCGGGTATGTGGCGCTGGAGATGCTGCGAAAGTATCCCGAAGCATTGGCAGGCATCGTACTGTTCCATTCGTCGCCGGAGGCCGACACCGAAAAGAAACGCGAGGACAGGCTCCGTGAAGTGAACCTTATCCTCAGCGGTAAAAAGGAACTTATCGCTCGCTCGTTTCCGCACGTTGGATTTGCTCCGCAGAACCGTACTTCGCTTGCATGGGCAATAGAAGAACTGTCGGAACAGATTTCAATGACCGAGGATGAAGGCATCGTGGCATTGCTGCGCGGGATGCGCGAACGTCGCGACTTGTCGCAGGTCATGCATGAAAGTCGCGTGCCTGAGATGATTATACTCGGGCGGCATGACGAGTATATAACGCCCGAAGCCGGCGCAAAAATGGCCACCGAGCAGCCGCAGGCGCGTATTGTTTGGCTGGAAAATTCCGGTCACATGGGCTTCATGGAAGAACCACAGGTATCAGCCGATGCAATACTGTCGTTTCTCGACACCGTTTACGGAGACAGCACGCAGAAATAAGTCGCTTTTGGCAATATTTCGGTATTGGCTGCGTAGAGTGTTTTGAGTATTTTTGCCGCGCTGTAAATTATGTTTCAAGATGGATGCGATAGTTGAATTCATTACCGAACATAACCTTTCTGGGTTGGCCGTTGGAATATTCACGTTTCTCATAATAGGATTATTTCATCCACTGGTGATAAAGGCTGAATATTACATCGGCACAAAATCGTGGTGGCTGTTTCTGCTGTTGGGCATAGTTGCCGCAACAGCTTCAATATGTATTGATGGACTGTTCCTGTCGATAATGTTCGGCGTGGTGTCGTTCTCTTCTTTCTGGAGTATACTGGAAGTTTTTGAACAGCGCGAACGCGTACGCAAGGGATGGTTTCCCGAAAATCCGCAACGTAAGCAAAAGCATATTGAGTAGGACAGAGATTGTCCGACAGACACAGTTGTTGAAGTTATAGCAATGGAAACCTTCCCTTTAAGGGAGGTCCCCCATTGCGCCATTTACCGTTAGCTTATTTTTTGTTAAAAGTCTGATGTGTCGTTTTCGGACGGGAAAAATTCATTGTCTGCTATGTATGACTTGGTAGTGAACGACGGTGTGTATGTTCCTGAATAGTATTTGTCTGTTGTGATATATTCGTTGCTGTTTTCCTGTTTTGCCATGCTCGATTTCAGGCGTATGTCTATGCTTTCCATGCCTTCTGGCATGAGGTCAATTATGCGGAACGAGGCCAGGCCTTTGGCTATGTCTATTCCTCCGCATCCCATGGCATTGTGGCGCAGTTCAAGATAGACCGAATCACCAGCAGGACGGGTGTCGTCCCATACAAGGTTGACAATGTGGCGCTCAGCGTTACCGAATCGGCAAAAGTGCTCAAACCCTATGTTGATGTAGTTTCCTGAAAACGATGCCGTAACAACACGTATAGGGTCGTGTCCTATGCTGTCGTCGCGTTGCGGCGTATCCTTATCCAGGAAACTCTTGCGTATTATCGGGACACACAATATTTTGTTGAAAACAAGTAATTTAATGTCGTAGGAAGGCTGTTCCGTCGTATAGCGCCCGATTGTGTAGTTGTCTGTCTCGGGCAGGATATTGTATTTGAAATAAACCCGTTCGCCGGGTTTGATATCCTTGCAGCCGCAGTATTCGATGACGCGAAGCAGTACATGGTCATCGCGCATTATCTCGAAGTAGCCGCTGTTGTCAACAAGTGTTATTTCTCCGAAACCGTTGTATATCGTAGCGTCAGGTTTTTCGTGCATTGGGGTATTGCATGACAGTATGCAGAGTCCAATGGTTGCTGTTATGGCTGCAATAAGCAGATGTGTTGTTTTTTTAGACATTTGTGTTTGCGAGTGTTTCGTATTATGAAGACGTAACCGATATGGTGTGCGTTGCATTGGGTGCATATTTATATTCCGAATCTGAAACCAATTTTAATATTGAAATTGGTCGGATGGGCAGTGCGGTAGCTGGCCGGTTGCGATGTGTTGCTGAAATAGTAGCTAACTCCTGGTTCGACATACAGTGCAAAATGGCGGCTTAAATTGTAACTTATGCCTGCCGATGCATTGACTGAAAACTGTATCCCTTTGATGTTATGCTGCTCATGGGTCGAACTGCGGTCGTTTGAATTGGCCAAAGTGTAGGTTTCACGCCATGCAATGCCTTTTTCGGCCATTGCTCCACCTTGTATGTAGAAACCGAAATCGCCTGTACGGAAAAAAGTATAGGCTATGCCGATGGGAATGCCTATATAGTGCAATTCTCGTGTTACACTGCCTGTTCCGTAGGCAAACGACTGTGTGGTGGAGGAGTAGAGGTATGAATAGTTTATGCCGGTAGTTATGGCAAGTCTGTCATTTATCGGTATGGCGAGCGTAAATCCGATATTGAGAGGCATGCGGTGACGGAGCTCTATGCTTTCTGTGTCATAGCCGGCCGGTATTCCAAGCGGACGTCCGCTGTCTTCGCTAATCATTGGATTGTTGCCCATGCTATCGTCGGCTTCCTGTTCGAGTAACATGTCGTAGCCAGCCGCTACGGCAGGGTTGTTGCTATATGAATTGCTGCCAACTCCGGTATTGCCGGCATAAAGCGATGCGGATATTCGGCGGGTACGATGTTTTCTGTTTTGCTCTTTCCGTGCGATGACACTATTCCGTTGCGTGAATGTAGCGGTTCTGTTGTCGTATGTGCCGCGTTCCGCCGCAGAAGAACGTGGACTGTCCTCCGAAACGGCGTGGTATTTCTGTATCCGTACGGAATGCTCCGGTAACGTTGTGGTCCGTTTCGGTACAGCGGCGTATTCCGTTTCGGTTGAGGTCGTGGCTATGGTCGGTGTCTCGGCAGCGGTTGCAGGAGTGTAAGGTGTGGTGCGTATGTCGTAACGTGTGTCGACAGTGCGTGTGGCAGGTGTATTTTCCGCAATTGTGACGGGGTGTGGAACGGGGGGCTCTGCGATGAGCGTCTTGGAGTGCTGTGCTGCAGGCTGTCCATTTTGTGCTACCGGCATCTCGTCGGGCAATGGACGTACAAGGTACAGTGCCGTAGTAACGGCTGCAAGCAATGCCGCTGCAATGGCAATGTAACGCAGTATGCGGATGCGGGCACGTTTGGCAGTCGTGTCCGCGAGCGTGTCCTCTATGCGTTGGAGCATGTTAGCGGGCGGTTCTTCAGTGTGGCTGCGCAGCGCATCGGCTATCTGTTTTTCAAATTCTTTATCTGTCATTGTGTCCAATTGTCGTTTTCGGGTGGCGCTTGTTTATTATGTCTGCATCTCCTCCGGATATCTGCGACATGACCTCCATCAGTTTCATGCGGGCTCGCATGTACTGCGAACGTACCGTGGCTTCGCTGATGCCTAACATGTCGGCGATCTCCGTATAGTCGTATTCTTCAACTGCATGAAGGTTGAATATTGTTCTGTAGCCTTCCGGAAGAGTGTCGATGCAACTTTTGATTTCAGCCGCTGAAAGTTCGGATATGGCTGTCGGTTGTGCATGTCTACCGATTGTGGCTTTGCTTATGTCTTCTGCTCCGGTGAGAGGGTTGTGGCGGCGGAAGTGATTCAATGCGGTGTTGACGAATATTTTGCGGCACCAGCCTTCAAACGAACCTTCGCCGCGATAGTCGCCTATGTGTGTGAAGAGGGTCACGAAACCGTCATGCAACAAGTCTTCAGCCGTCTGTCTGTCGGTTATGTAGCGGCATATAACACCATACATCGCGCCGCTGTAACGTGTGTATAGTTCGCGGCGCGCATCCGCATCTCCCCTGCGGCAGCCCTCTATAGTCTCTTCCAGAGTCAAAAGACTTGTATATCTGTTTGTATGATGCCCCGTAGACAGTTTTCGTTGCATGAGGCTGACAATTTTAACAATTTTTGACGTAGCCGGCAAATTGCCTGACATGGATTGGCAAATTTTATGTAACTTTACAACATAAACATAATGCTCCTATACTATTAATTATGGAAACAGCAAAGAAAAAAATAGGCATAGCGTCCGATCATGCCGGCTATGAAATGAAAGAATTCCTTATCGGACTGCTCGACAGCAAGGGTTTCGAAGTGTACGATTTTGGAGCTCCCAGTGCAGAAAGTTTCGACTATCCGGATTCCGCTCATCCGCTGGCATGTGCCATTGAAAAGGGTGAACTTCCCATGGGTATAGCACTTTGCGGAAGCGGTAACGGCATATCCATGACTTTAAACAAGCACCAGGGAATACGTGCCGCGCTCTGCTGGAATCCCGAACTGGCCGAACTTGCCCGCAAGCACAACAATGCCAACGTGCTGTCTATGCCTGCCCGTTTTATAGACAATGACATGGCGGCAGCCATACTCGATGCTTATCTCAATGCTGAATTCGAGGGCGGTCGTCATCAGCGTCGTATAGATAAGATACCCGTTAAGGAACAGTGCTGATACTTCCGTAGAAGGGTATTTGCCTTGTAAGATGAAAGAGATAGATGTATATAAGGTAATAGAGGGTAAAAGTCCCGGGTTGGCCAAGAGAGTGCCGCGTTGGGCTGTCGACTATCTGCGCCGTACGATACACGAACGTGAAATAAACGAAATACTGTCGCGTTTTTCCGATTTGCACGGTGTGGAGTTTATACGTGCCGCTCTCGGATATATGAAAGTCAGTTACCACTCGGTGGGTATGGAACGCCTCGATGTGAAAGGACGTTACATTTTCGCATCGAACCATCCATTTGGAGGTTTGGACGGTCTTATGCTGGCCGATGTGGTTGCAACGGTGTTCGGAGGTGTGAAGGTCGTGGTCAATGACCTCTTGATGAATATTGACCCTATCAAGGAACTTTTTGTGCCGGTCAACAAGCACGGTCGTCAAAATGAGAAGAATGTCGAGGCGTTCAATGATGCTTTCGAGTCGGATGTGCCTATAATAACGTTTCCTGCAGGACTTTGTTCGCGTCGGCTTAACGGACAAGTGAATGATGTGGAATGGAAACCCAGTTTCGTGAAAAAGGCAGTGGAATTCAGACGCGATATAGTGCCAGTATATTTTGACGGCAGACTTTCCAATTTTTTCTACAGATTGGCCAATGTCCGTAAAGCTCTAGGACTGAAAGTGAATATAGAAATGCTCTATCTGCCGGACGAAATGTTCCGTCAAGGTGGCAGCGATTTTGAAATACGCATCGGAACGCCAATCATGTATGATGCGATATTGGACGGACGTACTCCGCGTCAGGCGGCCGATTATGTAAGACGCAAGGTGTATGCAATGCGTCCAATCAAGGTAGAATAGGTGTAACCTATGTTAAATAAATTTCTACGATGAACCCCATAATAGATGCCTTGCCGCGAGAGGCGATAGAGCGTGAATTGACAGACGACCGCCTGTTGCGTGCAACGAATAATGCCGGTAATCTCATATATACTTTCAGAGCGTCTGAGTCTCCGGTACTTATGCGTGAGATAGGACGGTTGAGGGAAATGGCATTCCGTCAGGCCGGCGGCGGTACGGGCGAAGAGGTCGACATCGACGCTCAGGACCTTGCCGAGGACGGTTACATGCAGCTCTTCGTGTGGGACCCCGTGGCTCGTGAAATTCTGGGCGGCTACAGGTATATAATATGCCAGTCGGAACACCAGAAAAACCTCTCCACGGAACACTACTTCCGCTTCAGCGACAAGTTCCGCAGGGAGATACTCCCGTACACCATAGAGTTGGGACGTTCGTTCGTGCAGCCGCGATACCAGCGCACGAGGGATGCCAAGAGCCTCTATGCGCTCGACAACCTCTGGGATGGCCTTGGGGCTCTAATAGTAGAAAATCCGGACAAGCGATACTTTTTCGGTAAGGTTACCATGTACGGACATTACGACAAGGAGGCGCGTAATACGCTGATGTATTTTCTGCACAAATATTTTCCCGACAAAGACCAATTGTTAGAGCCGCTTTATCCAATAGAGATGCACATAAATGAAGAGGCTATGGCTTCCGTGTTTACCGGTGGAAACTATATGGAGGATTACAGGATACTCGTAAAGGAACTTCGTAAGCACGATGAATTCATTCCTCCGATGATAAATTCCTATATGAGCCTGTCCCCATCGATGAAGGTGTTCAGTACGGTGCATAATCCTGATTTTGGTGAGGTGGAGGAAACAGGAATACTCATAAATATTAATGACATATATCCTGAAAAGATGGAGCGTCATACACGCGGCATTCTGACAAGGATAAAGGACAGGATAAAGTCTGTATCCGGTAACGGTAAAGATGAGTGATTTTTCTGGGGCCGCATACGGCCCCAGTTTTTTTGTGCCTGCAGTGGGGTTGATGAGGAAGGTGATGATATGGCAGTTGTAAAACATATTACTGATGAGTGTTTGTTGGAGGTGCTGCGCAAGTATTGGGGTTACGGCTCGCTGCGTGCCACGCAGCCGCAGACGATACGTTCAGTGCTTGACGGACGCGATACATTGTCGCTAATGCCTACTGGCGGCGGTAAATCGCTCACATATCAGTTGCCGGGAATGTTGCTTGACGGGGTGTGTGTCGTTATAACACCGCTGGTGGCTCTAATGAAGGACCAGGTCGACGGATTGCGCCGCAGGGGTATAGCTGCAGTCGCAATACATTCCGGAATGAGCATGAGGAGCATTGATATAACGCTCGATAACTGTGTGTATGGCGACATGAAGTTTCTGTATGTGTCGCCGGAGAGAATTTCGAGCGAATTGTTTATGGCACGTTTCGCAAAGATGAATGTCAGTCTTATTGCGGTAGACGAGGCGCACTGCATATCACAGTGGGGATACGACTTCCGCCCGTCGTACCTTCGGGTGGCACGCCTGCGTGATGCGAAACCCGATGTGCCTATACTGGCGCTTACAGCATCAGCTACCGATGTTGTCGCCAAAGATATAATGGAGAAGCTTCGCTTTGCGGAACCGAACATTATCCGCAGCGATTATGCGCGTCCTAACCTTTCGTTTTCGGTGCGTCATACCGATGACCGCAAGGGACAGTTGATGCGCATAATAAACAATGTGCAGGGTAGCGGTATAGTATATGTGCGCAAGCGCGATACGGCGGAATTGCTCGCAGCGGAACTTCGTGAGGAAGGCATTGCAGCGGATTACTACCATGCCGGACTTCCGCATGCCGAAAGGACAGTTAGGCAGAATGAATGGACATCGGGGTGTACGCGCATAATGGTGGCAACTAATGCGTTCGGGATGGGTATAGACAAGCCGGATGTGAGATTTGTGGTGCATTACGGCATGTGCCCATCGCTGGAGGAGTATTATCAGGAGGCTGGACGTGCCGGACGTGATGGCAGGCGCTCATATGCGGTTATGATAGTCGGGTCTGATGACCGTATGAAAATGGAACGCCGTTTTGCGGCAGAGTTTCCGTCAATAGAGCAGATCAAGAAAATATACGTTCTGCTGATGGATTACATCGGTGTGGCTGTCGGAGAAGGAAAATTCTGTTCGGCAGCATTCAATATACATGATTTCTGCACACGCAACAGAATTTTTGCCGGTACGGTGCGCAATGCGCTGAAAGTGTTGCAGCAGAACGGCTATATAGTATTTACTGACAATGAGGAAAATCCCGCCCGTCTGATGTTCTGCGTGAGTCGTGATGACTTGTATGCCTTTCGGGTGGAGCGTGAGGACCTTGATAACATATTGCGTACGATATTGAGACTTTATACAGGAGTCTTCTCGGGATTGCGCCCGATTGACGTTCAGGAGATGGCCATATATACCGGATATACCGAGGAACGTGTTATGGAGCTGCTTAAGACACTGTGGAGGTTACATGTGATACGCTTTGTGCCTAAGAACACAAGTCCTATGCTATTCCTAGTTGATAATCGTCTTCCTGACAGGGATGTATATATATCGCCGCAGACGTATCGTATGCGTAAGGATATGGCTGTCGAGAGGCTGAAGGCCGTGTTCGCATACGCAGACAACAGCGACAAATGCCGGAGCGTGGTGCTTCAGGAGCATTTCGGGCAGAAGGATGCTGTGCCGTGCGGAGTGTGCGACATCTGTTTGGAGCATCGTCGCAAGACAAAGACAGTTACATCGGAACTGGCAGACGCGATATTGAAGGTAATACCGCCTGACGGCATCACAATGCATGCATTGGCTGAATGTTTCACTGTGCCGTCCGATAGTGTGGCCGAAACAGTGGACGCATTGACAGACAATGGTAAAATTTCAGTTGGTACAGACGGATTAATAACTATTAATAGGTAACTTTGCAAAATATTGATGTGCGGAAATATGTACGTCCCTGCCTATGAGCCGTTTCAAAGCCAGCATAACGAATGAAGAGGTGGCCGCAATGCCGAAATGCGCTTTCCCCGGTATAGTGGAGATAATCGATACCAAGGAAAAGGCCGTTGAGGCATGTGCGTATCTCATGCAAAAGAGTATTATAGGTTTTGATACGGAAACACGCCCGTCGTTTAAGGCAGGAGTGTCAAATAAGACGGCGCTGTTGCAGCTTTCATCCGAAGAGCGATGCTTCCTGTTCAGACTGTCGCAGATGAAGATGTGCCGTGATATCATACGGGTGCTTGAAAGTGCCAATGTGGTGAAGGTCGGCGCCGCTGTGAGGGACGACATAAAGGGATTGCAAAAACTCCGACAGTTCCACCCGAAAGGGTTTGTTGATTTGCAGTCGCTGGCAGGAGAGTGGGGCATAGAGGAGAAAAGTGTACGTAAACTCGCCGGTGTCGTGCTTGGTAGCTCCGTATCAAAGGCCCAGAGGCTGAGTAATTGGGAGGCTGCAAATTTTACACCCGCTCAGATAAGCTATGCGGCCACCGATGCATGGGTGTGTCTGCGTATATATGAAGTTTTGATGAACGAACCCAAATGAATAGGATATTTCTCAAACGCGGCAGGGAAGAGTCGCTCGGCCGCAAGCATCCGTGGGTATTTTCAGGCGCAATAGCACGAATGGACGGCAAGCCTGCCGAAGGTGACATTGTGGACGTATATTCCAGCGAAGGCGAATTTCTCGCCCGCGGACATTACCAGATAGGCTCCATAACGGTGAGGGTGCTCACATTCTCGCCGGAGGAGATAACGCCAGAGTGGTGGGTGAAGCGCATGCGCGCGGCATACGACGTGAGGTGTGCGGCGGGCCTCACAGAAAACAGCGCCACGGACTGTTACCGTCTGGTGCACGGCGAAGGCGATAACCTTCCCGGACTGGTGATAGATATTTACGGTGATACGGCTGTGGTGCAGGCCCACAGTGTCGGTATGTATGTTTCGCGTCATGAGATATGCAGTGCGCTGCGTATTGTGTACGGCGACAGACTGCGTGCCGTGTACGACAAAAGTTCGCAAACTCTGCCATATAAGGCTGAAACGGGAGCCGTGGACGGCTATCTGTATGGTGGAAGCGATGGTGTTACGGAGCGTGTCGTGACCGAAAACGGCAACAGGTTCTATGTTGACTGGGGCAGTGGCCAGAAAACGGGTTTCTTTCTCGACCAGCGCGAAAACCGCGAACTCGTAAAACGTTACAGCATGGGGTGTACGGTACTCAATACGTTCAGCTATACGGGCGGCTTCTCGGTATATGCAATGGCCGGAGGAGCAGCAGAAGTGGTTTCGGTTGACAGTTCGGCCATAGCGGTAAAACTTGCCGAGCGTAATGTGGAACTCAACTTCGAATTTGGAGCACGGCATGTGGGTGTTACGGCTGACGTATTCGACTATCTTAAAGAAAACGGTCGCCGTTTCGATCTAATCATACTCGATCCGCCGGCATTCGCCAAACATCACAAGGTACTGGGTAATGCCACGAAAGGTTACACAAGACTCAATGCCCGTGCTATTTCCCAAATAGCTCCAGGCGGAATATTGTTCACATTCAGCTGCTCGCAGGCGGTGAGCAGCGAGTTGTTCCGCACAATGGTGTTTACGGCTGCTGCAATAGCCGGTCGAAATGTCAGGATACTGCACCAACTGACACAGCCTGCCGACCATCCTGTAAACATATACCATCCCGAAGGCGAATATCTCAAGGGATTGGTGCTATATGTGGAGTAGCGGTATTTAAACTGTGTACAACTTATTATATAAATGCAGTCCATATTGGCGGGCTGCATTTTATATTTGAGACAACATGTTGTGAATTGTTAGTTCACCACATCACATAATTCATTGCTTGGGCGGAACTTAACCACATTTTTGGCGGCTATCCTTATAGGAGCACCGTTACGCGGATCTCGTCCCATGCGTGCGTGTTTTTTCTCTACCGTAAAGGTGCCAAAGCCTGCCAAGGTAACCTTGTCGCCAGCATTGAGAGTTGTTGCAACCGCTTTCATAAAAGCTTCAAGGCTTTTCCTGGCTTCGGCCTTTGTCAGGCCGGTTTCTGATGCCATGGCATCGATGAGCTGTGTTTTGTTCATATCAATAGCTTTTGAAGTATCGGGATATTTGGTGTTGAGTAAAGACTGTTTACAAAAGAAATAAAAAAACGAGAGAAATGCAATATCCTGCAATGTGTGTGGGCAGATTTGCATAAGTCGAAAAGAGATTGTACTTTTGTCTTTTGGAAAGATGGCAGAGTGGTCGATTGCGGCGGTCTTGAAAACCGTTGAGCTGCGAGGCTCCGGGGGTTCGAATCCCTCTCTTTCCGCATGAAAGGCACGCACTGAGAAGGTACGTGCCTTTTTTATGCGCGGTAGTACTGGTATATTGTATGGCTCTTTTTTGTAAATTTGCTACAAGCCGCATCGCGGTGATTATGATATAATCGGACTAAACGCAAATGTTATGGATGCTAAAAAACGTTTCTACAAATTTCTTTCTACGGAGCGCTGGAGTGATTCATCCGTGTTTTTCATGCGTATATTCATAGGGGTCATGATGCTGGTACACGGAATAGGAAAGATTAACAATTATGAAATGCTGTTCGCCAATTTTCCAGATCCGCTCGGAATAGGTTCGTCGGCTTCTTTAATACTTATTATTGCCATAGAAACTGTGTGCCCGTTGCTGCTTATTATCGGACTGTTCGTCAGGCCGGCTGCGTTGATATTGGGTCTGGGTATGTTCATCGCTACATTTATGGCTATACCTGGAGAGCCGTTTGCCGCACATGAACTGTCGTTTGCTTATATGGGTATTTGTGTCATGCTCCTGATAAGCGGCGGAATGCGTTATTCTCTCGACAGGGTGTTTTTCAGGATATGATGCAGTTGAGGCTAAGCAGTTGTAATACATACTGCAGCGGCATTGTAGATTGAAGGCATATTGTTGAGAAATGTCATAAATTTTCGGAGCAAAGTGCATCGGTTGACGAAATTTTTCTATATTTGCAGACCGTTAGGGATGATAAAATCCTAAAACGCTCTACCAGCCATGCCCAGGTGGTGGAATTGGTAGACACGCTAGTTTCAGGTACTAGTGCTAGTGATAGTGTGCAGGTTCGAGTCCTGTCCTGGGCACCCAACCCCTGCCGAACAGATGTTCGGCAGGGGTTGTCATTTGTGGCATGAACCTTGTACCTGATATGGCGTATCGTAATTTCATGCAATATTCCGAGAAGGTCGTTGAAACAAGTTCCAATAGAGGGGCATTCATAATGCATAAAGCATATATGAAGCTTGTAAGGCAGTCGAATTAATGAAAATCATTATTATCCATATGCAGTATGGATGCAAATCCCCTAAAATTAGGGATTGTAGTGGTTGTCGGTTGTTGCAATCTTTGCAGCGTTATTTATTTAATGCCGACAATGTATACGAAAACAGTAAAATTATGTATTCTTTGGTGGACAATATGCTGTTCACTGTCCGTATCGGCCGGAGTCAAGTCTGAAATCATAGGGTATGTGAAATCTGTAGATGGTGAACCAGTAGGTTATGCTACGGTTTATCTGAAAGGTACAACTAATGGTTGTGCTACCGATGAGAACGGTGCTTATAGGTTGTCGGTCGCGGATGGGAAATATATCATTGTAGCTTCAGCCCTCGGTTACAAGACATATGAGCGGTCGGTAACGCTTTCCGGAGGACGTAACATTAATGTTGATATAGTGCTTGAGCCTGATGCCGAGATGGTTGAGGAGGTGATAATTACTGCCCGCGGCGGGGTTAGCAAGGTGAACAAGTCGGCATTCAATGCCGTGGCGATAGACACACGCGACCTGCGTACGTCGACCAAGACATTGAGTGAAGCTCTGGCTCGTACGCCCGGTATGAAGCTGCGCGAGTCGGGCGGGGTGGGTTCTGACATGCAACTGCTCATGGACGGCTTCAGTGGGAAACACGTAAAGATATTCATCGATGGAGTGCCGCAGGAAGGTGTAGGTAGTTCATTCAGTCTCAATAATATACCTGTAGGTTTTGCTGAACGTATAGAGGTTTACAAGGGGGTTGTGCCTGTAGGTTTTGCCACTGATGCGATAGGCGGTGTGATTAATATCGTGACAAAGAAAAATCGCAGCGGCTGGCTGGTTGACGCGTCGTATTCGTACGGCTCTTTCAATACCCACAAGTCGCATGTGAATTTCAGCAAGACGTTTGCAAACGGGCTGATGTTTGAATTGAACGCGTTTCAGAACTATTCCGACAACAGCTATTGGATTGATACCCCGGTGGAACTGTTCCTCGAGGATGGTTCAACGAGTCTTGACAATTCGCAGGTAGAGCGTGTTAGGCGTTTCCATGATACGTACCACAACGAGGCGGTGATTGGCAAATTCGGGGTATTGAACAAGTCGTGGGCCGACAGGCTTGTATTCAGCGTGACATACTCGCAGATGTACAAGGAAATACAGAACGGTGTGATACAGAAGGTGGTGTTCGGCGAGAAGGCGCGTACGGCTCGTTCGATTATGCCATCGTTGGAATACAGTAAACGTGACCTTCTGACAAAGGGACTTGACGTGATGTTGACAGCGACATACAACGACAACCTTACGCGGAATATTGACACTGCATCGTACCGTTACAACTGGTTCGGCGACAGGAAATACATGAACGGTCAGCTCGGCGAGCAGTCCTATCAGGACATGCAGTCCTATAACGACAACTGGAATGCAACGGCTACGGTGCGTTACCGTCTCGGCCGGGCGCATGTATTCACGCTGAACCATGTGATGAACAACTTCCGTCGCACGAACAACTCGCTGACAGGAGCGACCGGCTCGACCTCAGAGGCGGATGCAATACCGAAACTGACCCGCAAGAACATAACCGGTCTCTCGTACCAGTTCACACCCTCGGAGAGGTGGAATGTGTCGGTGTTCGGCAAGTACTACAACCAGTACAACTCCGGTCCCGTGTCGACATCCGAGAGCGGTACCGACAATTACGAGGCGATGTCCAATGCGGTTAGTGTAATGGGATACGGTGCTGCAGGTACGGTGTATCTGGTGAAGGGACTGCAAACCAAGCTTTCCTATGAGAAGGCATACCGCATGCCGACGAACGAGGAATTGTTTGGTGACGAAGACCTCGAACTCGGACAGATCGGACTGCGTCCGGAGAAGAGCCACAACATAAATCTCAGTTTTAGTTATAACCGCACGTTCGCCATGCGTCACAGCGTGTATGCCGAAGTCGGGCTCGTGTATCGCAATACTACTGACTATATACAGCGTCTCATCAGCACATATAGCGGCAACAAGACCTATGCCTCGTATGTCAACCACGGCAAGGTGCTTACCAAGGGTATAAACGTCTCGGTCCGGTATACATATAACGGCTGGGTGAGCATAGGCGGCAATTTTTCGCGTATGGATGTGCGAGACAATGTCAAGACGCTGGCTGGCGGCGGTATCAATCCGTCGTACGGCGCGAGAATGCCTAATCAGCCCTACATGTTTGCAAGTGCCGATGTGTCGTTCTATTGGAATGATCTTTTCGCAGAGGGCAACAGGCTTACCGTGACATATGACAATTTATATATGCACAGCTTCCCGCGATACTCCGAAAACCTCGGCTCGGCAAGTTCCAAGGAAAGAGTGCCCACGCAGTTTTCGCACAACATCATGGTGTCATACAGTGTTGCCAACGGCAAGTACAACTTCTCGGTGGAGTGCGTAAACCTGACCGACGCCAAACTGTACGACAACTTCAGCCTCCAGAAGGCCGGACGGGCATTCTATGGCAAGGTGAGCGTTATGTTCTCCGGTTCAGGCGAAGGGCGCAGGCATCACCGTCATGAACATGACGGCTGGCGCGGCAATAGAGGTGTATACAAACAATAATGATACTAATATTAATTCTTTATCAATATGAATGCGAATACGAAATATTTTATCGGGCTGGCCGCCATGGCTGCGGCACTTGTTGCATGCGAAGAACCAGGGTCGACTACGCCTCCGCCGGGAGGTGATGGTGAGCCGGCATATGTGATTGCCGCCACATCCGGCGAGGCAAACTATCTACTTACCGCCGAAACCATCTCAGAAGGCAGTGTGACGGCACTGGGCAACGGTACGGAAACACCAACGGGTACGGCATGGCTGTTCTATGGCACGGATTATCTCTACCGTCTGCAGTACAATCAGGGCAGCGCGGGTGTGACGACATCGTACATCATGAACTCGGCCGGCGAGATTGAGGCGCGTCCGAAGGAGTACAACATCACTCGCTTCACCACGTACGGAACGTATGGTAGCGACATCATAACATGCTCGGCAGTGGACACCGACACCACCGACGAGGAGGGAAACATCGCCAAGGGACTTGGCTTCAACTACCTCAACGTGGAGAACGAAACGACCCGTTCGGCAGTGATTGCCGGCGAGAACTTCCTCGGCAACGGCGAATATGTGACGCTGGCGGGTATCCTCGAGGTTGACGGCAAACTGTTTACGGCCGTAATCCCCATGGGTCTCAGCAAGTATGGCGTGAAGGCCGACGGCGGAAAATGGGTGCGCGAAGGCTTCGAAGACCTCATCAAGACGGAAGACGGCGGTTCGGGCAGCTCGTCATATGAAAAGGGCGAACTGCAGTGGACGCAGTATCCCGACGAGGCGTGGGTGGCAATATACGACAACAGCTCGTTCCAAAACCCGACACTTGTCAGGACAGATAAGATTAGCTATGCCTGTGGCCGCAACCGTTCGCAGTACTACCAGACAATATGGGCGGCTGACAACGGCGACGTGTATGTGTTCTCGCCCGGATATGCGAAAATCATGACCGACGACCGTCAAAAAACAACCCTCAACTCGGGTGTGGTACGCATCAAGTCGGGCGCAACGGAGTTCGACAGCGACTACTACTTCGACATCGAGGCTGCTTCGGGCGGCCAGCCGATGTACCGCTGCTGGCATATAGACGAGGACTACTTCCTGCTGCAGATGTACACGCAGGGTCTCGACAGCCGCGGAACAGGAACAACCCGAATGGCAATATACAAGGGCGAGGACAAGACATTCACGTATGTCACCGGCTTGCCCGACCCGGATGTGATAAGCTCGTTCGGCAGCACCCCATATTGCGAGAACGGTCTCGCATACGTGGGCGTGGTACAGACCGGCGAGAACTCGGTACCTGTGGTCTATGTCATTGATCCGAAAACGGCTGTGGCAACCGAAGGAGTGTCGGTTGAGGCTTCGTCGGGCATCAGCGCGATAGGCAGGCTCGTGCCGCAGGAGTAACCGATTGGATTGATTGTGTGTGTTCCGAGGGAGGCCGCTGCCACTGACGCTGCGGCCTCCCTGCCGTTGGAACGGAAATTTTGAGGGCTGAGACGGTAAAATCGGCCGGATATTTCCGTGAGTTTGGAGCTAACTTTACATCAAACAAAAGAAAACTATGAAAAAGTTTTTTCGCAAGGTACATCTGTGGCTGTCGGTACCGTTCGGTCTGATTATGGCCATAACGTGCTTTACGGGTGCACTGCTCGTTTTCGAGGATGAAATAACGCGCTTCTCAAACCGTGAACTTTATTTCGTGAAGGATGCATCGGGCGTGCCGATGCCCATTGACGAACTCGCCGCAACGGTGGCGGCGGCTCTCCCCGAAGATGTCACCGTTACGGGCGTGACAGTGTTCGAAAACCCACGAAGGGTCTGGCAGGTGAATATATCAAAACCTCGCCGTGCCGCCGTAATGGTAGACCAGTATACGGGCGAAATAAAAGGTACGGCCGGCCGTACACCGTTCTTCATGACGGTGTTCCGTCTCCACAGGTGGCTGATGGACAGCATGCAGCCCGGCGGCGGAATGTTCCTCGGAAAGGCTCTGGTGGGTATCAGTACGCTGATGTTCGTGTTCGTGCTTGTGTCGGGCGTGGTGATATGGGCCCCGCGTACATATAAGGCCCTTAAGAACAGCCTGAAAATACACGTCCGCAAGGGGTGGTTCCCGTTCTGGCACGGATTGCATGTGGCTGGAGGAGTGTATGCCGTCTTGCTGCTGCTCGCTCTGGCCCTGACGGGACTGACGTGGTCCTTCCAGTGGTACAGAAACGGCTTCTACAAGGTGTTCGGCGTCGAGACCGCAGGCGGCGGTGGAAACGGCGGACAGCAGCAGATGCGAAACGGTAACGGCAACGGTAACGGTCACGGCGGCAGCGAGGCTGCGGAACATGTCGCGGCGGAAGCCTTCGGGGGATGGCAGCAGGCTTACGAAGAGGTGCTCAGACGCAACCCCGAATTCAGGCAGATAAGCGTGTCGGACGGACGGGTGTCGGTATCGTCGGGATGTGTCGGCAACAGCCGCGCCGCGGATACATACACGTTCGACAGCACAACGGGACAGATAACCGACGTGGCATTGTACAGGAACAGTGGCAAAAACGGCAAGATACGCGGATGGATATATTCCGTGCATGTGGGAAGCTGGGGCGGAATGGTGACACGCGTGCTCACATTCCTCGCGGCACTGCTCGGAGCATGTCTCCCGCTGACGGGATACTACATCTGGATACGGAGACTGGTGATGCGCCGCAGGGCGCGTGTCGGAATGACCGCAAACAGATAATAAGGCTGGCGTCCCTCAAAGGGGCGCCAGTTCCGTATGCGGAGTGGCGTAATCCGTGATTGTGGTATGAATATCGGTAAATGGTATCATCGTCGGAGTGGTCGGGATGTGTAATTTAGCGGTACGGAAGCAGGGGCGCAGTGTCGCACCACGGCTCCGAAGCATTTAAACCATGCAGCTATGAAGGTAAGGAATGTTTTATTGGCAGTTTCAGTATTTATGTTTATGAATGTTCGTACAATGGCCCAGACTCCGGCAGGAAACACCGCAGGAGAGGGCAGGGTATTGGTGGCGTATTTTTCGGCAACGGGTACCACAAAATCGGTGGCCGAGAAAATGGCGCGTGCCGTCGGCGGCGACCTGTATGCCATAACGCCGGAAAAACCGTATACGTCGGCCGACCTGAACTGGCATAACGACCGCTCGCGCAGCTCGCTCGAAATGAACGACCCCGCAGCACGACCCGCAATAGCCGGAAAACCGCTGAATGTGAAGGATTATGATGTGGTGTTTATCGGATATCCGATATGGTGGGGCGTGGCCCCGAGGGTGGTGAACACTTTCATCGAAAGCGTGAACCTCGAAGGCAAGACAGTAATTCCGTTTGCTACATCAGGTGGAAGCGGAATTGGCTCCAGCGTGTCGGCATTGCGAAGCGCGTACCCGAGGATAAACTGGCAGTCGGGGCGTCTCCTGAACAGCGAACACGATATGCGGGAATGGCTGTCAGCCATGGGTTACTGACAGGTGGTGTGATGGAATGTGAAAATGGCCATGCATTTTGCATGGCCATTTGTCGTTATTTGAGCTTCAGCCCGTCTCGGAAAGCGTGTCCGACCTCCGCTCCCAGCGCAATGTAGGTATGGTGCACGGGGTCGAATGTTATGGGACGCAATTTTGCGACATTTATCTTGCCGTTGCTGTCGAGAATGCGCTCGTCGGCCGAAACATTCACGATGCGTCCCGTCATGTGGCAGGTCTCGGGGTCGTACGACAGCAGTTCGCATTCGAGACACATCGGCAGCTCGTCGATTATAGGCGCATTGACAAACTCCGAACGGGTGGCGTGAAATCCGGCTCTGGCAAACTTGTCGGGTTCGCTGTTGCCAGACACAACGCCTACATAGTCACACTCCGTGACATGGGCAGCATCGGCAATGCTTACCGTAAAAGCCTTTGTGGTGAGGATGTTGGCCGTGGTCTTGTGTTCCTCGCTTAGGCACAGCGCAATTTGGTTGTCGGTGTGGATGCCTCCCCATGCGGCGTTCATGACGTTCGGATGTCCATATTCATCGTATGCCGCTATGATGAATACAGGCTGTGGGTAGGTCCATGGTTTTGACCCGAAATTCTTTCTCATGGCTTGTAATGTTTTTATTTGGTCTGTTGCGGTATCGGTGTCGCGTCGTAGCATGTGCGGTTGAAACGTAGTGCTTGGACTCGTTCACAACACGGAGCTGTCCATTGCCTGCTTTTGGCTCGAACCGGTGGAGCCGGGTAACATGCAGAACATTCGGGCTCCCGATAATGAATGTTATATCTGTTGTGGTAGCCAACATGTCGGCAGCAATGCGTTCGAATATGATGTTGATGGCAGGGAACCACATTGTGGTGCAAACCATCTCTCTCTGTGGACAATGTTGGGTAGGACCGTGCTTTATAATCCGGTGATGTTGATACTACCCATATTGTTTTTGCAACAAAAAATGCTATTGCCACTGCAGCTGCTGCGAAGGCAATTTTTGTATATACGTCTTGTTTCATGGTGCAATATTTTTTGATTAGCCTTGTTCAAAGATAAGTTAATATTGCTGATTTGATTAAATATGATGGATGTATGTGACGATATTGCGGGTGAGCGTCCAATCTGCAGCTGTCAAATGCCGCTGCGTCAAAATCTGTAAAAGCGGTAATTCTATCCGTAATAGTGTTAATGTCTTATGCTGGAAACCTATGTATCTTGCATAAAGAAAAACACGGATATGACGCAGGTGTCGTGTTCGGTATTAAATTGTTTGTATTTAGGGCGTTATGAGAAAGTTGGTAATTTCATGCATGGCTTTGCTGGCTGGTGTCGGCGCCATGGCATCGGAATCCGTGAAAAATGATGTAAAACAGAATGATATGGAAACATTGGAACTGATTCAGGAGTGGGACAAGACATTCCCGCAGAGCGACAAGGTGGAACATTCAAAAGTGACATTCCACAACCGTTACGGAATAACATTGGCAGCCGACCTCTACAAACCGAAAAATGCCGAATGTCCGCTGGCTGCAATAGCTGTGAGCGGTCCTTACGGTGCTGTAAAGGAACAGGTGTCGGGACGTTATGCGCAAACTATGGCGGAACGCGGTTTTCTGACCATAGCGTTCGACCCCTCGTTCTACGGCGAGAGCAGCGGTGAACCGCGATATCTTACTTCGCCGGAAATAAGCACCGACGACTTCAGCGCAGCGGTGGATTATCTGCTGACGCGTGACGACGTGGACCCAGACCGTATAGGTATCATCGGAATATGCGGCTGGGGCGGATTTGCTCTCAATGCCGCGGCAAATGACCCGCGTATCAAGGCTACCGTGACTTCGACCATGTATGACATGAGCCGTGTCAATGCTAACGGATACTTCGATGCGATGAGTGTCGATGACCGCTACGAACTCCGCCGACAGCTCAACAACCTGCGTACGGAGGATTATCGCAAGGGTACATATGAACGTGACGGCGGCGTGGTGGACCCGGTACCTGCCGATGCACCGCTGTTCGTGAAACAGTATCATGACTATTACAAGACCGAACGCGGTTATCACCGTCGCTCGCCGAATTCAAACGAAGGTCTGAACCGTACTAATTCGCTGGCATTCATTAATATGCCAATATTGAGCTACATTGGGGAGATACGCAGTGCGGTGTTGATAATTCATGGCGCCGAGGCCCATTCGCGTTATTTCAGCGAGGATGCCTATAAGCGTCTCAATGGCGAAAACAAGAAACTGCTTATCATTCCTGGGGCGAACCACGTTGACCTTTACGACAACCTTAACGTGATACCGTTCGATGAAATCGAGGAATTCTTCCGCAGGGAACTGGTCACAAATGATGCAGAATAACAAAAAGGTGCGTATAGTCGTATTTGTCATGGCAGCACTATTGTTTGCGGATGGATTGTCGGCACACGACAGTTACGATAGAGAGGAGGCATATAAACGTAATTACCGTTCGTTGTTCGATACTGAAACTGTGGTGTACGATGACAATGACCCTGAACTGTCGTCTCTGATGCACAAGTTCGTGTATGGCGATGTGTTTGAGTGTGGCAGTCTGGATGTGCGTGTAAGGGAGATGGTGACGTGCGTCTCCCTTACAGCCATTCAGGCATTGCCCCAACTGCGCGTACATACCGTGGCAGCGTTGAATGCAGGTGTTACTCCGCTGGAATTGAGGGAGGCGCTCTATCAGTGCGCTCCGTTTATAGGCTTTCCGCGGGTACAAAATGCGCTTGAGGTCGTTAATGAAATTTTTATTGAAAGAGGGATTGTTCTGCCTTTGGAGAAACAGGCAAGGATTGTAGAAGAACAGCGTCACGAGGAAGGAAGCCGGATACAACAACCGCTTTATGGTGATGAGATAAAGGAGGCTTTTGCGAACTTGCCGGATGGCATGGGTGAGAAGGTGGCTGACTTGCTTACGGAGGTTTGTTTCGGTGATTTTTATACGCGTGGAACATTGGACGTGGAGATGCGGGAATTGTTGTCACTGTGTGTATTGGTGACAATGTCGGCTGAACGACAGGTGTCAGCGCATGTGCATGGATGTCTGAAGGCCGGACTCGATAAGGCTACGTTGTGTGCTGCGGTCATACAGATTATTCCCTATGCCGGTTTCCCGCCTGTACTTAATGCATTGAGAACTATTGATGCTGTGTCTGAATAAACTCTACAGGCATTGCCTTTTGTATCAAAAGCAATGTAAATACGGAATGCTAACAGTATTGTGTCCGTACCAAAAAAAGGTCTTCAGTAATGAAGACCTTTTTTTGGTGATCCAGCTGGGGCTCGAACCCAGGACCCCATCCTTAAAAGGGATGTGCTCTACCTGCTGAGCTACTGAATCTCCTTGTCGCTTACTTGCGTATGACTTGCGTCATTCCTGCTAAAGCGGTGCAAAGATATGTATCTTTTTTGCTTTTCCAAAACAAAGTTGTGATAAAGTTGAAAATATTGATTTGTTCACATCATGAAAACAACCTGTGGTGAAGACAAATCACAGGATTTGTGTCTTGTCGGAAAGGTTTTTCTGCACGATTGGTTATTTTTGTTGCACGAACATACACTCGGCGCGAATATTGTGCGTTGATAGTATATCCGAAGCAATGAATTTATGGTAGATAGAATGATAAACATCGTTTGCGAAAACAATGGCGCAAACATGGTGGTGGAGTGGGGTGCGCGGCTCGGAGATGTAGTAGACATGCTGCCGAAACCTGAACGTCCTTATTTGGCAGCTTATGTGAACAACAGCATAAAGGAGCTGGATTATATGATTTATAAGCCCGTGTCGGTGAGGTTTATCGATGAAACCGATTTCGAAGGAGCAAGAGTGTACCAGCGCACGCTGTTTTTTACGATACAGAAGGCTGTACATGACATATTTCCGGACAAAAAGTTCAGGATACCGTATTCGGTGTCGCGCGGCTTTTATGGAGAGATAGAAGGGCTTGACCATGTTACCGCCGAGGATGTTGAACGTATCAAAGCCCGTGTAGCTGACCTGATAAGGCAGGATATTCCGATAGTGCGCCGTAAGGTCTCTACGGATGAGGCGCGTGAAATGTATCGCAGACTCGAATACGATGATAAGGTGTCGCTGCTAGATACAAGACCGCGACTTTATGTGACACTGTACAGTCTGGCCGATATTGTCGGGTATTTCTATGGGGCGCTTGCACCATCAACGGCTTTCTTGAAGGTATACGACCTGAAACCATACTACAAGGGAATATTCATTGCAATACCGAAGCGCACAGCGCCCGAGGAATTGGAGCCGATGATACATCAGGACAAGATGTTTGACATCTTTAAGGAGTATAATGAATGGGGCGACGTGATGGGGGTACAGAATATCGGGTTGCTCAACAAACGCATTCTGGCCGGAGAGGCAAGTGACCTTATCAAGGTTGCGGAGGCTTTTCACGAAAAGAAACTGGCCAGCATCGCCAATGCGCTCTACGATGCCAATATTCAGCGTGGTGCACGTTTGGTGCTGATATCGGGACCGTCGTCGAGCGGCAAGACCACGTTTGCTAAAAGGCTTGGCATACAGATGCGAATACTGGGACTTAACCCTGTGCTTATATCCCTCGACGACTATTTCCTTGACAGAGATAAAACCCCGCGCGACGAAAGCGGCGATTACGACTATGAAACAATAGATGCGCTCGACCTTGCGGCATTTAACGATCATTTGGAGAGATTGTTTGCAGGGGAAAGCGTGGAGATACCGCGGTATGATTTCATATCCGGAAAACGTCAGTGGCACGAAACCCCTCTGAAGCTAGACGACCGTTCCATGTTGGTAGTGGAGGGAATACACGGTCTGAATCCGCGTTTGACGGAAAAAGTGCCTGATTGCTATAAATTCAAGATATACGTATCGGCATTCACTACCGTGATGATGGACGACATGAACCGTATTCCAACGACTGACAGCAGACTGCTGCGGCGTATCGTGCGCGATAACTGGTCGCGCGGCAGCGATGCTGCGGCAACGCTTAAGAGATGGAACAGCGTGCGTTTGGGCGAGGATAAGTATATATTCCCTTATCAGGAAAACGCTGATGTAATGTTCAACTCGTCGCTGTTTTACGAGTTGCCCGTGCTGCGCAACTATGTGGAGCCGCTGTTGTATGAGGTGCCGAATACTCTTCCCGAATACGGTGAGGCGAGGAGGCTGCTCAAATTCCTTGACAACTTTCTAAAGGTGCCATCGAATGAAATTCCACCCACATCCATACTACGCGAATTCATCGGCGGAAGCAGTTTCAAGTATTAGTACTCCGTATTGCAGGTGCGTGATTTGTGAGACAGGAATTTTATTTTAGTACGTCTGTAAATAGGTAAAAAGGATGTTTTTGCTATATTTGCAGAATACCGCAGCCAGTTTGTGGATGTAAAAGAAAAACCAACAAAATATTTACCGTATTATGTCTTTCGATAAATTCGCCGACCGCCATATTGGCGTTACGGAAAACGACCTGAAGGAGATGTTGAAGGTCATCGGCGTATCAAGCGTCGAGGAGCTCATCTCGCAGGTGATGCCTGCGTCGATACGCCTCCGCAAGCCGATTGCCCTTCCCGCTGAAGGTATGACCGAATATGAATTCGCCGCTCACGTGAGGGAACTCGCCGCAAAGAACGCACAGGTGCGTTCGTTCATCGGTATGGGCTGGTATCCGAATGCCACACCTGCCGTAATCATGCGAAACGTCTTCGAAAACCCCTCCTGGTACACGTCATACACCCCGTATCAGGCAGAAATATCGCAGGGACGTCTGGAAGCTCTGCTCAACTTCCAGACAATGACCATATCGCTCACTGGTATGGAAATAGGAAACTGCTCGCTTCTCGACGACGCAAGCGCCGCTGCGGAAGCAATGCTCATGATGTATTCGCTCCGCTCGCGCGAACAGGTGAAGAACGGCTGCAACCAACTTTTCGTCGATGACGACATATTTCCGCAGGTATTCGACGTACTCCTCACCCGCAGCGAACCGTTCGGGATAGAGATTATCCGCGATAGCTACGATACATACAAGTTTACCGGCAAGGAATTCGGTGCGATTGTACAGTATCCGTCAGCATCGGGACGTGTGCGTGACTACGCTGCATTCGCCGCAGCCGCTCACGAGGCAGGCGCAAAGGTTACGGCCGTCTGCGACCCGATGAGCCTCGTAATGCTCAAGTCTCCTGGTGAATGGGGCGCGGATATAGCTGTCGGTTCCGTACAGCGTTTCGGTCTCCCCATGGGCTTCGGCGGTCCTACCGCTGGCTTCATGACCACCAAGGAGGCATACAAGCGAAACATGCCAGGCCGTATAATCGGCGTATCGGTCGACAGGCTCGGAAACAAGGCGCTCCGTATGGCCCTCCAGACCCGCGAACAGCACATCAAACGCGAAAAGGCTACTTCGAACATCTGTACCGCTTCGGCTCTCGTGGCTTCCATGGCAGGCTTCTATGCAATATACCATGGTGCTGACGGTCTCCGCCGTATAGCACAACACATACATTCTCACACGGTGGCAGTTGCCGGAGCCCTCAGGGAGCTCGGCTACGAGATTGCCGAAAACAACTACTTCGATACTCTTGAGGTTAAGGCTGAGGCTTCCGTAGTGCAGAATTCAGCACTCGCAAGGAACATCAACTTCTTCTATCCGGATGAAAGCACCGTAAGAATGAGCTTCGACGAGGTGACAACCGCCGACGAAGTAGCGCAGGTAGTCGCAATATTCGCAGAGGCTGCCGGCAAGAAGGCTCCCAAGAGCGTGAAGATTGACGAGGCAAAGGTCGCAATAGACGGCTCGCTGCTCCGCAAGGACGAAATTCTCGACGCTCCGGTATTCAGGCAGTATCACAGCGAAACCGAAATGATGAGGTATATCAAGCGTCTCGAACGCAGGGATATATCGCTGGCCGACAGCATGATACCGCTCGGCTCGTGTACCATGAAGCTCAACGCCGCAGTGGAAATGATGCCGCTGTCGCTGGCCGAATTCACAAACATACATCCTTTTGCCCCTGCATCGCAAGCGGAGGGTTATCTTGAAATGATTAGGGAACTGGAACACGACCTCGCTGCCATAACCGGTTTTGCAGGCTGCTCGCTGCAGCCCGAGTCGGGTGCGTCGGGCGAGTACACCGGCCTTATGACAATACGCGCATACCACCAGAGCCGCGGTCAGGGCTACAGGACAACTATCCTTATTCCTGCTTCCGCTCACGGTACGAACCCCGCTTCGGCTGCAATGGCCGGTATGAAGATTGTTATCGTTAACAGCGACGAACACGGAAACATCGACGTGGAGGACTTCAAGGCAAAGGCTGCCGCCAATGCCGCCGAACTCTGCGGTGCGATGATTACATATCCATCGACACACGGCGTATTCGAAAGCAAGATACGCGAACTGGTTGATGCCGTTCACGACGCGGGAGGTCTCGTCTTCATGGATGGTGCAAACATGAATGCACAGGTAGGTCTCACAAACCCGGGATATATCGGTGCAGACGTTTGCCACCTCAACCTCCACAAGACATTCGCAATGCCTCACGGCGGTGGCGGTCCCGGCGTAGGCCCCATCTGTGTCGCAGAACACCTCGTCAAGTTCCTGCCCTCACACTCCGTTGTCGCTACCGGCGGTGACGAAGGCATCACGGCTGTGTTTGCGTCGCCCTATGGCAATGCACTCCTGCTGCCAATCACGTACGGATACATCAAGATGCTCGGTGCCGACGGCCTGCGCCGCGTAACCGAAATGGCTATCGTCAACGCAAACTACATGGCGAAGGCCCTCGAAAAGGAATTCCGTACATACTACACCGGCGAAAACGGTCGCGTGGGTCACGAAATGATACTCGACCTGCAGAACTTCCGCAAGGACTACGGTGTGGAAGTGGCCGATATAGCACGCCGTCTTATGGACTACGGCTTCCATGCCCCGACACTGTCGTTCCCCGTACACGACACCCTCATGGTGGAACCCACCGAAAGCGAGTCGAAGGAGGAAATGGACAGGTTCATCGAAGCTCTCGTAAGCATCAAGCGCGAGTGTGAGGCTATTACAGACCACGCCGACAACGTCGTGGTGAACGCTCCCCACACCGCTCTCGAAGTGGCCGGCGAGTGGAACCACCCGTACTCCAGAATGCAGGCCGCATATCCGCTGCCGTGGATATCGCGTTCGAAGTTCTTCCCGTACGTGTCGAAGATAGACAACGGATACGGCGACAGGAACCTCGTCTGCACCTGCTGCGAATTCTAATTGACAATCACAACCATGCGTCGGGAAAAACATACTGCCGGCGCATGGTTTTTCGTTATATCTGACGAAGTGTGATGTGCCGCGGCATAGACAAATTCGTAAACTGTGTTTCCGATTTGTCTCTGCACTCGGCTTTCACTATATTTGCGGGGCGTTCGGCAAAAGACCGTCCCCGAAAACCGTCGGGCGTCAGGAACGAACCGACGCACTGATACGGAAAAGTTGTTTTCAAATAACACATTCTTGAAATGAAAATCGCAGAAAAGACATTTGTAACGTTGAGCTATACGCTTACCGTTGACGGCAATATTGCCGATGCGGCTACGGCAGAAAACCCGCTTGGTTTCGTGTTCGGCGCCGGATACCTCCTTCCCGAATTCGAAAAGAATATCGCTGGTATGGAACCCGGTGACAAGTTCGCTTTTACGCTTACCCCCGAAATCGGTTACGGCGAACACAACCCCGATATGGTTATCGAACTGCCCCGTTCCACTTTCGAGGTGAACGGCGAGGTTGAGGAAGGTCTCCTCACTGTCGGAAACCAGATACCCATGATGACCAATGACGGAATGCACCTCATCGGTGTCGTTAAGGAGGTGAACGGCGACAAGGTAAAGATGGACTTCAATCACCCCATGGCCGGCAAGACGCTCAACTTTGCAGGCGAAATCATAGGCGTTCGCGAAGCCGAAGAAGCTGACTATCCCCACGCTCACGGCGGTTGCAGCTGCGGTTGCAGCGGCGATTGCAGCGGCGATTGCAGCGACGACTGCAGCGGCGGTCACTGCTGCTAATCGTCGGGTATATGTTCGATATGCGGAGTGCGGCATTGGGCCGTACTCCGTATTTTTTTGAAAACATCGCAGGGTTGGGTTTAATTTGCTATCTTTAATGCGTATGACACCGTGCGGATGACCGCAGGGGCAAATTTGTGTGAAGATGAAGTTTACTCTTCTGTTTTATACCGACAGCTGGGAAACAGGCCCTGTCGTGGAACTGAACCATATACCGTCGCCCGGAAGCGTCGTGTGGACCGCCGGACGGCGAAACGACGAAGAGGGCGCAATGTACTATGTCGATAATGTGATGTATCCGGAGGTGGGACTCGATGACGGCGATACCGTATATCTGTATGTGCGTCCATATACGGGATACTCGCGTTACGCACCAATGACGGAGGCCGACCGTTTGGCAAGCAAGCTGGTCGAGATTAAGGAGTCGCTCGACGCCGTGGTGGGACTGCTGAAGGAGTCGCATGACGGTAATGAGGCATTGCGTGAGACTGTGACCGCACTGTCGCGTGAGGTGGCAATGCTCCGCGGTGAACTGCATCATGCCGTATCGGACGGTTCAGAGCAGCGGACACAGGTTATTCAGGCGGCCGACGTCCTCGAGGACGGTATTCAGGAGCAGGTGGAGCGTCTCGGCGACGTGCTCCTCGCGTTGGAAGAGATAAAGGCCCAGTTGGCGGGCGACATGCAGTAGGAGCGGCCGGCGGCATGAAGCGGGTGGCCGATACGGTCGGGATATAAGGCGTCGGGGTGTTAGCCCCGTCCAGATATGGGAACCCCCTGAACGTACACTGTACGTCAGGGGGTTTCGCTTATATATATGTATCAGGTATCAGAATGTCTTGGAAATTCCCAGCAGGTAAAGCACGCCGGTGTGATGTATGGTGCTCTCCTTGGTAGGTATCTCGGCAAGGAACGACAGCGTGTAGCCACCGCCGAGAGTACGGCCGACAATAGGGGAAAGTATCAGGTCGAACTGCTTGTTGTAGAAGTCGTATATGGGGCGCGGCTCAAAAACAAAGAACAAACCGGAATTCCAGAACTTGGCCAAAAATATCCTCAACGTAAACACGCTCATGTCGGCATAGTACTCCTCGCCCTTGGAGAGCGAAAAGGCATACTGCGGCTGTATGGCAAGCATGAGGTTCGGGTTGATGGTGTGTGTATAGGTGATGGCCGGGGTGATGGAAAAATAGCTGTTCAGTCCGGCTCCCGCGTCTATGACTTGCGAGGCGGTCGGGAATGACAACCCTATCGAAGCGGCCAAGGCATTCTTGCCGTCGTCGTAGAACGCATTGAGGATGGTGGTCTTGAGGTTGCCCAAACCGCTGACATAACCGTTATGACCCGGTACGTTGTTGAGCGATACCATGTCGAGACGTACGTTGAACGACCATTTGCCGATACCGGAAGTCAGACTGACACGGTTGTTTATCTGCATGTTGTTGGCTTCACGGTCGTATATCCATGTCGAGAAGCCGAGTTTCGAGGTCACCCTCGTAGGGTCCACACCGGACTGGGTACGGACTTCGTCAACGGTTTCGGGACCGTCCTCCGGCTCCGATGCAAAACATGTGGCTGCAGCAAGCAGCATGAAAGTTAATGCGAAAAGATGTTTCATAATATTTCAGCAGGTTAGTTAGTACAATGTGTGCAATGTCGGCTCCGCGCGGGAACCACATTATTCGAATAATACTGCAATAATTGTTCCATAAATATAATCTGTGTACAGTTTGTTGTGTGTTAGGCAGAATTGAGTTGTTGATTGAATATCACAAAAAGTGTGTAAAGTTACATGTTTAGTTCAACATAAGATTTAAATATGATTTTTTATGAAACGATAATAAAATTATATTGATATTATTTGTGTGATATGATGAATATTGTTGTAATTTCGTCTCGCCGAAAAAAAGTAGGTGTTTATTGTACAAATTTGCGGCTTGGCAGATTTGTAATCTGTATGAACAATATAAAACCTTTAATAACTAAAAACTAAAATTATTATGCGAAAATTTAATCTGTTTGCTGTTTGTGCACTTTTGTGTATGTCGTTTGCTTTGTGTGGTTGTGAAAAGCAATACGAAGTAGTATTGCCCGATAACTCCGAAGAACAGGAACGCGATTTGGCATTTACAATGTGGGAGGCAACCTTGACCGAACCCGACGGCTCTGTGGTGAATATGGAGATTGCATTCTATCCTGAAGATTACGGTCAGTTCAATAATTCGGGATTTTATGTCTTGGACGGAGAGGTGTATACTTTTGACTATAATTTTACGCAGAAGAACCTTACTATATTGACCGAATGCCTGTTGGAAGGCGGCTCAACAGATACATGGTGGATATTGGAATGGACTGATGACTACATGTTCCTTGAACAGCATCCGTTGGTTGATGATACCCGATATATGGAATTTAAAAGACTAACAAAATAGTCTGTAACTTTTTATACCTAATTTAATACTGATTATGAAAGGATTTTTTTGTGTGCTTCCGACCGTAATTTTGTGTGCTTCGTTGGTCGGATGTACGGCTGAACGCCAGGATGTCAAGAAGGCTCCACGCGATGGAGAGGTTGTGGTTTTGCAGGAAAGGAATGAAAATTATCCTCGACCTGACTATGCACAGTTGCGTGCTGAAAAAAATGCTGCCACGCGAGCATCTGTTTCCTCGGCTGATTTGGAGGGTTTTATCGGATACTCATATAAGGCTACCGAGTATCCGTTGGAAAATGCTCAAAATATTGGTTTCCAGGTGATAGATATGGACCGATATTTGGAGGATAATCCTGACCGCTATCGTGCTGTGCCTTTGAAACAGTGCAATACTGACTATGTGGCATTCCGAGGTTTCTCTCGTTATGAAACTAATATGGAAATATCTTCCAAAGTTAACTCTTCGCTGAATATCGACTGGAACCTGTTTGGTTTTGGCGCAAAGGTTAATTATGAAGATGTGTTTTCCAAAGACATATCGTCTTCAACCAGTGCCGATAAAAGCGACGTTTATGGAGAGGTGCGTATTAAATTCTATGATACTGAATGCGAACTGGCTATGACATCGCGTATGAAAGAGGATATCAAGAATAATTATCTGCGTCCCTCTTTTGTAGAGAACCTGCATTACAGTACTCCGTGCGAGTTCCTTGATATGTATGGCGGTTTTGTGCTGACATCATTTGTTTCTGGCGGCCAGGCGATAGCTGTATATAATGGCCGATACAAGGGAAGTAGTTCTACGAGCGATGTGACTGTTGAAGAGGAATTCCGCACTACAATGGAAGCTTCTGTAGAGCTTGGTCAGATATCTGCCAGCGGCAGCTATTCGACTGCAACGATTGGTACAAAGCAAGACGGATCAGGAAATACCGATAATTTCTCGAATATGAAGTTCTCTCTGCGCACATTGGGCGGACTGCCTGCATATTCCCAGTTTACTGTGCCTACAGCAATTGACGGTATCTCTTTTGATATCTCGGCATGGAGTTCATCGCTTGGCGAAGCCTCCAATCTTACAATTGCAGAATTGCCTGATGATGCGTTGCTGCCTATAATCGATTTTATTGATGAGGAAAACCTGAAGGAACTTTATACAAATTATTATCAGGAAGGCCTTTCAAGCGCGTTCCTTGATGAATTTATAGAACCGTTCATCGCTATTCAGGTAAATCTTGATTGGGATTATGGCGTGCTTGTGGCCAATGCTTATCTCGTTAACAGGTTTGGTGACTATATCCTGTGCGAAAGCTATAACATTGAAAATGTAAACGAAGCATTGACCGCCGTTGAAAACTCCGTGAAGGCAAAATATCCCAATCTTAGGATTGAAGAACAATATCGTAGCCGCAGCGCAATGCAGACCGTTGCTGCAACAACAGGTAATGAGTGTCAGTTCGATATCGAAAATATGCGCAAGTTTATTGATGAAGATACTGACAAAATGTACCTCTTGAGAGAAATGAGCAATGGCGAAAAGTATGCTTATACAATCTATGAGGATATATTGAGCGATTATACTTTCGAAGATGCAGTGGATGATATGCCTGTGGCTGACAATGTGACGCTGGATGATATAAGGGATGACTATCATATGATAGCATTGTAGAATTTCATTGTGAATGATAGAGTGTCGGCGTCGTTATTTAACGACGCCGCTCCTGTAAAATGAACAGTCCCGACCGAAATGACGGCCGGGACTTTTTGTATTGGTATGAATATGGTGGTTGGTCGGTTGCGTGTGGGTAGTGTCGGGACGGGTGTTGTCGGCAGGAGACGTGGTCGGCGCGAAACCGCGCAGTCGGAACCACAAAAATAACAGCCTGTTAAAACTCCCGCTGAATACGGCTCAAATCTTCACCGGATTGATGAGCTGGAGCATGTACTCGTCAAGCCATCCATCGGTGGAACGAACCCATTCCATCTTAAGTCCGACAACCGTGAAACCCTTGCTCTTGAACAGGTTCAGACTGCGGAGATTGTTCGACAGTACATTGCAGTAAAGCTGGTTGAGACCAAGTATCTGGAAAGCGTACTTTATCATTTCGGTAAGGGCGGCTGAAGCATAACCCTGTCCCTGGTCGCGGTCCTCGTACACGAGGATGCCTATCCCCGCACGACGGTTGGTGGGGTCAATGTCGAAAAGGTCAATGGCGCCAACGGCTCGCTTGTCGCTGCGGCTCTCGATTATCATGCGAAGCTGCTTGGTCTCGTAGATGTCGTATTTCTGGTCCTCGATGAACTTGCGCAAAATGTATTTGGAAAACGGAGCAATGGTATTGCTGATTTTCCAAATGCGCGTGTCGTTCTCCCACTTGTACAGGATGTCGATATCCTCAGGTTCGAGGGCGCGCAGTCTTATATTCTCCGTTTGAAGCATATTCATGGTTAAAGGCCTATTACTTGGTTGCGCATGAGCATCGCGGCTCCGAGGGCACCGGCTTCGCTGCCCATGTGTGACAGGCGGAATCTGGTGTCCTTGTATACGAGGTTCATGGAGTATTTGTTGGTCGCCGATTTTAGCGGGAGCATCAGATAGTCGCCGGCATAGGACATGTTGCCGCCGATGATGACAAGTTCAGGGTTGAAAATATTTATGAGGAATGCTATGCTTTTCCCGATTTTCTCACCGGCCTCCTCAATCAACTCTATAGAGAGTGTGTCATCGTTTTTGGCCGCTTCTATGATGTCGTCTATGCGTATGGTTTCGCCTGCGTCGTATTTCTCTCTAAGTATCGTGTTGACGCCTCGCTGTATTTCGCTGACCATTTTTTTCTCTATGGCAATGCCCGAGACCTCGGTCTCAAGGCATCCCTTCTTGCCGCACTCGCAGATGATTTCGTTATTGAAAAAAGGCGTGTGCCCGAACTCTCCCGCAAATCCCGACTTGCCGTAGTAGAGCTTGCCATCGGTGATGATACCTATTGCTACGCCGCGTCCGAGGTGGAGGTAGAGCATGTTTTTCTCCGTGCGTGCATCGCCGGAAAAGTATTCGGCATAGCAGCGTGCACGGGTGTCGTTCTCGAGCAATACTCGGATGCATGTGTGTTTCTCGATTATCTCCTTGAGCGACTCCTGGCTGGAAGTGAAGTACATGTAGCTGCGGCCTGTCTTGGGGTTCACGCGGCCGGCTATACATACGCCCATTCCGAGTATCTTGCTGCGCTCGATGCCGCAGGTGCTGATGAACCCTTCTATGCGGGAGCAGATGTCCTCCAGCGTACGCTCGTTGTCGGACAGCGTGAAGTCCATGTCGCGGGTACTGGTGATAAGGTTATTCTTGAGGTCTGTAATTACATAGTTGATGTTGTCGCGTCCGATGTCGATGCCTGCAAAATACAAAGCACTGTCGGCCAGGCCGAAAATGTTGGGCCTGCGGCCGCCGGCAGTCTCTATTTTGCCGTTGTCGGATACGATGTTCTCATCGGTAAGTTCCGTAACAAGTTTGGTTATTGTGGGAACACTGACATGAAGCTCGCGTGCAAGGTCGGCAAGGGTACTCTCGCCGTTGAGTGCCATGTAGGCGATGATATTCTTCTTGATGAGAATATTCTTGTGCGAGATGCCCTTCAGGGAGTCGTCCTTCTGTTGGTTGAAAAAATCAGTTAGCAGCACGGGCTTTTTAATTAATTACCGTTATGTCTCAGGCTTCTTGTTTAATATGATACAAAGTTAATTAATTATTTTTAAGTTGCATTATGTATTGATAATAATTTTTAAAAATATATTAATAAAATTTATGATATGCATATGATATGTGTCTGTTCTTTGAAAATGGTAGATGTTTATATGAAAAAAGCTGCCGGACCATTCAAGTCCGACAGCTTTTTAATTGCCCTGAAGCCGTGTGTTTAGAATGTGTACTTTACGCCAAGTGCAAAGTCGAAAAATCCATACGCATTGAAGTGTATGAAGTTGATTGCAGGCTTGTAGTCGAGCGAGATTGCTATAGGTGCATTCGGTATCTGGTATTCGAGGCCTACGATACCGTCGACGCCTATTGCAAAGTCATTGTAGGCAGCTCCGATGTGGGCACCTGCGCCGTAGTAGAGACTGAAATCATCATTGATAACAGGTTGGCTCCATTCGTATAGAGCTGTCACATTGATGGCATTGTTCCAGCCGAACCACAACATACCCTCGATGGCGTTGCCGGGGTTGAAGTGGTACCTGTAGGTGATTGAACCGCTGCCGCCGGCACGTACACCGACTGCGTGGGTATAGTTCTGGGCAGATGCAGTGCCGGCGCAAAGAAGGGCGCAGGCAACGATGGCGATAAGTTTTTTCATAGTCAACTGATATAGGTAAGTTAATAAATAATATCTCTTTGTGATGTTATTACAAATATACGGACTTTAGTGCGTTGTCGGAAACCTTCGGATGTTTTTTTGTGTGTTGCGACATGGATTGGGATAGCACAGGGAAAAAATATTAAAATTATTCTGTTATTTTTTTGGAATTATTCGCATAATATGTACTTTTGTGCACTCCAATTCGGAAACGCTTTGTGTTTTCCGGTAGAGTTGGGAAACGGATCCATAGCTCAGTTGGTTAGTAGCACCTGACTCATAATCAGGGGGTCCCAGGTTCAAGCCCTGGTGGATCCACACTTAATTGCGACGGCCGCACATTGTGCGGCCGTTGTGTTTTCGTCTTGTTTGTTGTGGCAGTATACATGCTGCATGATATTTTCTTACCGAAGATATGGCTGTTGCTTCTGCTTCTGTGCGTGCCGTTTGTCGCTTAATGGAGTTATGCAGGAATGGTTGGTATGGCATTGATGCTGTGGATGTGAGACTTAATGTGATTTTGACCTTTCTTGAAAAGAATTGCGTAGGAATGACCAATGAAAAGGTACATGGTTAATCATGATATGTAATGTTTGCCATGCTCGCGGGAACTTGTTGCAGGTATATGTGCGCTGTTCGGCCAGTTGTGGTGCCGTCAGTTGTCTGTATCGCTTATATAATCTTGGGGGTGGATGAAAATTTAGCTACATTTGCGCCGTTTTTAACGGCCGGCGGACCGCTGTTCGGAATGGTGCCGGCAACAATATGTTTAGTGCTGGATGGAAAAATTCAATCGTGCGCCATACTACAAAAGAGTATTGAACCTTGCATTTCCGGTGATACTTTCGCAAGCGGGCCAGATTATGGTACAGTTGGTCGACAATGCCATGGTGGGACATCTGGGTGCCGAGCCTTTGGCCGGAGTGTCTTTCGCAAACTCGGTGTTCTTCATGCTGTTCGTACTTGGCACCGGAATGAGTCTCGGCCTTACGCCGCTGGTCGGTGAAATGTACTCTGTGAGCAACTACCGTAAATCGGCCGCCTATCTGCAGAACTCGATACTCTTCTACGGATGCATGGGTATCGGTATATTTCTGCTGGCGATGATTGTGCGTCCGTTCATGTGGCGCATGGGGCAGAGTCCCGAGGTTGTGGCTCAGGCCGTGCCGTATTTTACATATGTGGCAATATCGGTGATACCGTTCATGGTATTCGCATCTTTCAAGCAGTTTCTTGAGGGAATCGGAAATACGAAGGTCGCAATGGCCATAATCATCACTTCGAACGTGGTGAATATAATATTCAACTGGTTGCTGATATACGGCCACTTCGGCTTCCCCGAAATGGGCGCTGCGGGTGCGGGGCTTTCGACACTCATCTCGCGAATACTGACCCCGATACTCATAATATGGTATTTCTACAAGCGTGACAGCTTTTACAGATATTTCACGCTCTTCAAAAAGGAAAATTTTTCGTGGCAGACAATACGCTCGCTGGTGAGGGTGGGGTCGCCAATTGCGCTCCAGATGTTCATGGAAGGCAGCGCGTTCGCCCTTACAGGTATCATGATGGGGTGGGTTGGAACTGTTGAGATGGCAGGGAACCAGGTGGCATCAGTAATTTCGAACCTCGCATTCATGATTATCCTTGGCATAGGTTCGGCTGTGACCATATGCGTAAGTCACGCATACGGCCAGCGTAACTGGCTCGAGATACGCAGATATGCCGGAACGGCATACCGTCTCGGCCTTATATGGAACGTGATAACGGCGCTTGTGTTCATCTCGCTCAGATATTACATACCGTTCCTGTTCACTTCCGATGAACGAGTGGTGGATATGGCGGCACATTTTCTCGTTTTCGTGGCAATATTCCAGATTTCTGACGGACTGCAGGCCAACTCGGTTGCCATAATGAGGGGGATACAGAATGTGAAACCCATTATGGTCATTTCGTTCATATCGTACATCCTCATAAGTCTGCCGCTTGGCTACTTTCTTACATTCAACACCATGGTGGGGGCATCGGGATTGTGGATAGGCCTTATCGTGGGCCTCTCGGTGGCCGCAGTGCTCTACAACGCCAGCTACCGCCGCCGCATGAAACAGTATGTGGCCAATCAGGCTGCATAGTATTTTTATAACATATGATTGGGAAAGAGGCGCATGTGCGGCCTCTTTTCTGTGTTTCTCGGTTTTTATCGCTATCTTTGTAGCTAAACATTGATTGTAATGGATTTCCAAGATAAAGAATATACAGACGTCAAAGGCAGCCTAGATATAGGTCGCGGATGCGAATTGTGCGGATGCGGTACGGATGCGGCATATGCTTCGGTGGATGAGGGATGCTTCAAGTTGCATGTAACGGACTGGCTGAAAGATTATCCCGACAACTCTCCGAATGACATATACGAGGTACGTTTTAAAAATACCCGTCGAAGTTACTACCGTAATGTTAATGGTCTTCAGTTGAGGCAGGGTGACATTGTTGCCGTGGAAGCTTCGCCAGGTCACGACATAGGCATTGTATCGCTCACGGGAGACATGGTGGCAAGGCAGATGCGGCGTGTCGGCTTCAATCCCCAGAACGGCGAGTTTAAGAAGATTTACCGAAAGGCAAAGCCGTACGACATAGAAAAATGGCAGGAAGCCATCGCACTCGAACACGGCACAATGATTAAGGCCCGTCAAATAGCGGCTGACATGAATCTCAACATGAAGATTGGAGATGTCGAGTATCAGGGCGACAAGATAAAGGCAATCTTCTATTACATAGCTGATGAAAGGGTCGATTTCCGTGAATTGATAAAGGTTTTCGCAGAAGTGTTCCACATCCGTGTGGAGATGAAACAGATAGGCGCCCGTCAGGAAGCCGGCCGAATTGGCGGCATAGGCTCGTGCGGACGCGAACTGTGTTGTGCGTCATGGATATCCAGCTTCATGTCAGTGACGACAAATGCCGCACGTACGCAGGACATTTCTCTTAACCCACAGAAGCTAGCTGGTCAGTGCAGCAAGCTCAAGTGCTGTCTGGTGTATGAGTATGACGACTATATGGATGCGCGTCGCGAATTTCCGAAAGTTGCATCCACGTTGCAGACAATGGATGCCGATTACTATCATGTGAAAAACGACATCCTTGCACGTACTATGAGTTTCAGTACCGATCCCAATTCCATGTCAGGTCTTGTTACGGTGCCGGTGCAGAGGGTTATTGAATTAATGAAACTCAATGCGAAGGGCATAAAGCCGGAACGTCTCGAAGGCAAGGAAGGCGTGGCGCGTGTAGATACGGAACCAGGATTTGTGAATGTTATAGGGGAGGACAGCATAACCCGTTTCGACAATGCCGGTCGTAAGGGACGTGGCGGCAACCGTCGTGACAGAGACAGGCGTAGCGGTGCCGAGCAGGGCGGCCGCGATGGCAGACAGGCAGGTAAGGATAGAAATAGCAATGCTGTGGCTGAAATTGCCGAACAGCCACGCGAGAATGGAAACGAACGTCGGGAGGCGGGTAACAGGCGCAGGGACGACCGACGTCGCAGCGGTGATTCTCGCAAGGGCGACCGTCAGCGTCAGGACGGTGACCAGCGTCAGCAGCGTGTACAGCAGGATGCGGCGCGCCTCGGAGCTGATGTTCCAAAGCGTCAGCGTACAGGGCAGTTCATGCAGGAAGGTCTGGGACGTGCGGTGCGTGGTGACGAGCAGGAACGTTCCGAAAGACGTGACCAGCAGCGCCGCCGTGACAACGGCCAGTCAAGAGAACCGCGCGAAGGTCGCGAGAATAGCCAGCAGGTGGAGCAGCGTAGCAATCGTCAACGCGGAGGCCGTAACGGCGGAAACCGTCGTGAAGGTCAGGAGCGACGTCAGAACGAGCAGGGCAACCGTCCTGCACAGGCTCCCAAAAAGGAAGAGTAGCGCCAAGCCTGAAAGCATATGAACGGTATTGTGCAGTGTGTGGCAATGTGTGTGTGGGCGGCCGTGGCTACAGGATGTTCTGGAGTGGCGGACGGCACGGTCAGCATGGAAACGGCTGTTAATCCGGCCGGTTGGAAGGCCGGCGAGACCGCGAAAGTGCTGTATGATAATTGCGATACGGTTTCATTGCGTGTATTGTCGCTTTTTGTGGTGGGCGATGGCCTAGAACAGTGCGTCGGAACGGCTGTTGAGGTTGCTGTTGTGTCGCCTGATTCGCTTCGGTTTGCAGACACCTTAAGGCTCATACCTGCGGATGTGTCGGATGACAGACGGGTGTGGAATAGAATATTCAGGGCTGATGCCGTGTTGAATCGTACGGGACAATACATATTTGAAATGACGCCATGCGAAAATGCCGAGCTATACGGCATGAGGGCAGTTGGAATAGAAATAACTAATACGGATAATGGGGAAAGATAAATACCGCAGGTTTCAGGAAAACCTGACATTCCGCAATATGGTGCAGCCCGAATTCGATGAAATATTCGGGAAGGATTACAAGTTGAAGGGTCATTGGCACGAGTTCTTCGGTAACGGCAATCCGATAGTTCTCGAACTTGGCTGCGGACGCGGCGAATATACCGTGGCATTGGCAACGCGCAATGCTGCCGTGAACTATATCGGCATCGACATCAAGGGCGCGCGCATGTGGCGCGGCGCAAAGACCGCAACCGAAAACAAAATAGACAATGCGGCCTTTCTGCGTACCCGCATAGAGTTTATCAATTCGTTCTTCGCCCCGGGCGAGGTCGACGAGATATGGATAACTTTCCCGGACCCGCAGCTGAAGAAGCAGCGTGCCCGCAAGAGGCTTACCGCCCCCGGTTTTCTGGGATGTTATGCGCGTTTCCTCAAGTCGGACGGCATAATCCACCTGAAGACCGATTCGCGTCATCTGCACGAGTACACCAAGGCAGTCATAGAGCATAACGGATTGCCGATGCTGGTTTGCAGCGGAGATATTTACGGTACGGGTATGGCCGATGAGGAGTTGTCGATAAAGACGGCGTATGAAACGAAATTTCTTGGACAGGGTCTTCCGATAACCTATCTTCGTTTTACGCTTGGCGGCAAGACGTCGTTTGAGGCCCCTGACTTCGATGAGGAAGACAATCTTGATGCCGGCCGTCTGGGCGAGTAGAAGGACGCATTATATCTATATTAAGGTTTGCGACATGAAAATGTCGTAAACCTTTTGTTGTTTTTATGCATGGACTTGTATACAATTAGTGATGTGCATGGGACAGAGATTGTATGCTCCGTTGATATTGGTCTGTTTTTTTTTATATTTGCCGTGTTGCTTGTCAGGCATAAATATGGACTGTCGGGGACGATGAGTATCAATGAAATCAACATATTTATTTAATAATATGTGCGTATTACGAATTTTAATTGGTACTTTAGTAACTAAAAGTTGTCCGATTGCCCAATAGAAATGAAATGGGTGTGCTGATAGCCTAACTGCTTGACTGATTGATGAAAGAATTTAGTTTAATATAAGGTTGCTACGTATGTTGTCGTATCTTATACCATTTCTGATCGCCGTATTGAGCGTCTGCTGGATACATCCGAGACTCGTCTCGATTGCGCTTGATAAGAATATCGTCGATAAACCGGACGCCCGTAAATTACAGTTGACTCCTGTTCCGGTATTGGGCGGAATTGCTGTGTTCTTTGGTACTGTGGTCGGATTAGGTTGCGCAAGCATATATTTTAACTGCGGCGAATTGTTCGTGGTGATTGTGGCAATGCTGGTGATGCTGTATACCGGAACATTGGATGATATTATTAATTTATCGCCTGCGTTCAGGTTCATGGTAGAGATTGCAACGGTCCTTTTGCTAATATTTGTTGGCGGCTACAGCCTCAATAATTTCCATGGACTCTGGGGCGTGTATTCAGTCCCGGCAATCGTAGCGGTGCCTTTGACAATATTCGCTGCCGTCGGCATTATTAATGCAATAAACCTTATAGATGGCGTGGATGGCTTGTCTTCGGGATATTGCGTGATGGCAAACATATTGTTCGGTGTTATGTTCGCATTGGCCGGTGACAAGGCAATGCTTACTCTGGCAATCGTGTCGGCAGGCTCGTTGATACCGTTCTTCTTCCATAACGTATTCGGACAAAAGTCTAAAATGTTTATCGGCGATGGAGGTACACTTGTAATGGGCGTAATCATATCGGTATTCGTCTTGCGAATATTGCACGAAGAGTCAATGTGCAGCATTTATGCCGACGGAAATGTAGGACTGGTGCCGTTTACTTTGGCTGTACTGGCAGTACCGGTATTTGACACACTGCGTGTAATGACAACTCGTATCGTCAAACACGTTTCTCCGTTCCATCCCGATAAAACGCATCTGCACCACATGTTCATTAAACTCGGTTTCTCGCATGTGGCTACAACCATCGCTGTATTGTCTCTTAATTTTCTTGTGGTGGTCTGCTGGTGGATTGCCTACAGGTGCGGGTGCAGTATAGATGCACAACTATATATCGTCTTGATATTGGGAGTCTTAATTACATTCGGATTGTATAACTTTGTCGAGTGGAACATTAAGCACAATACGCGTTTCATAAATCGTATCCGTGTGATAGCCAGACGTACTCATCTGACAAGAACTGGTGTCTTCCTGTGGATGCAGAAAATGATGGATAGAATGTAGCCGAAGTCAGAATACGGCAGTATATACAAATGATTTTTATAAAGTTGAAATATAAATAGATATTGTTATGAAAGCATGTTTCATGGGATTGGGCTATATAGGATTGCCTACATCTATTATCGCAGCAAAACACGGAGTAAAAATTATCGGTGTCGATATCAATGAACAAGTAGTGCAAAAAACAAACGCAGGTGAATTGCATATTATCGAACCCGGTATGGGCGAACTCCTTCGAGAAGTGGTTGCTAATGGTATGTTACATGCTTCGACTACTCCTGAAGAAAGTGATGCCTATTTTATGGTAGTGCCAACTCCATTCAAGGGAAACCATGAACCGGATGTGTCATATGTAGAGGCTGCTACCAGAGCCGTAATCCCATTCCTTAAGGAAAAGGACCTCTTTGTGATTGAATCCACATCCCCCGTCGGTACAACAGAGGCTATGGCTGAAATTATTTATGCCGAACGCCCGGAATTGAAGGATAAAATTTATATAGCATATTGCCCTGAACGCGTCCTGCCGGGTAATGTGATATACGAACTTGTTCACAATGACAGGGTTATAGGCGGTATCAATCCGGAGTCAACTGAAAAGGCAATCGAATTCTATTCCCAGTTCGTACAGGGAACATTGCATAGAACAAATGCACGTACGGCGGAAATGTGTAAACTTACCGAAAACTCCAGCCGTGATGTGCAGATCGCATTTGCCAACGAACTGTCAATTATCTGCGACAAGGCCGGCATAAATGTATGGGAGCTTATTAATCTTGCTAACAAGCATCCTCGTGTAAATATCCTTCAGCCCGGATGTGGCGTAGGCGGACATTGTATTGCCGTTGACCCGTATTTCATTACCGCAGATTTCCCTGCAGAGTCGAAACTGATTTCTACTTCGCGCGAAATCAATAATTATAAATCGTTCTGGTGCGTAGAGAAGGTTAAGAACGCCATGCTCCAGTTCGAGTTGGAACATCATCGCAAACCTGTGGTCGCCATGATGGGCCTTGCATTCAAACCGAATATAGACGATTTGCGAGAAAGCCCAGCCAAATATATTGTAACAAAGGTTATGCAGGGTTGCAACAATGCCAATATACTGGTGGTGGAACCGAATATCCCTGACCACCACGTGTTTAAACTTACCGATTACCGTAAGGCATACGAACAGGCTGACATAATAGTATTCCTTGTCGCTCATGACCCGTTCAAAACATTGCCTTACAATGATAAGAAGGTAATATTGGACTTCTGCGGAATATACAAAAAATAGATTGTGAGGTAATGGGAAGATTATAAATTGATAGTTTATGAATTCAGATACAGAATTGCATAGGAAAAAAGGGATACAGTATTATCTTTCCCTTTTTTTATATTATATGTTTGCTACTTACCTGCCAGATTCATATATGCCAGTTATTGGTAAAGTAGGAAATCGCATAAGAATTTTTTGTGTGAAAAGGATTTTTTATAAATGTGGAAAATTAACTACATTTAATAGAAAAGTCAAATTTGGAGATGGCTCTCTTGTACAAATTGGGGATTATAGTGGCATTGGTGCCAACGTTGATATGCCTCATGATATTATCATAGGAGCTCATGTTATGTTAGGTAGGCAAACTCATATTTTTGCTGCTAATCATACGTTTGACAGAAAGGACATTCCAATGAATGATCAACGAGTTGTGCATAGAAAGCAGACTATTATAGAAGATGATTGCTGGATAGGTTTGCGTGTTATATTATTGCCTGGAAGAACCATTAAGAAAGGTACGATTGTAGGGGCAGGAGCGGTTGTGACAAAAGATTTCGATGAGTATAGTATTATTGGTGGTAATCCGGCTAAATTGATTCGAATAAGATAATTATATAAAATGAAAGTGATAAAATCATTTATAAATAGGTGGCAATATTATTATAATAGGTATTTACATCCTGGATTTTTTGTGAATATAAAGCATGGACGAAATTTTAGATCGCAAACAGGAATTGATGCAGTCTTCCCAGAATTGATAGAAATTGGTGATAATTTTATAGGAGCAACTGGATCCAAGATCTTAACTCATGACGCAAGTCCTTTAATTTTTACCAATAATTCACAGTTACGAGCTCAAAAAACAGTAATTGGAAATAATGTGTTTTTAGGAGCTTACAGTGTTGTAATGCCGGGAGTACAGATTGGAGATAATGTAATTGTTGGAGCATCGTCAATTGTGACTAAAGATATTCCGTCGAATTCTGTCGTAGCAGGAAATCCTGCTAGGTACATATGTTCTGTAGATGAATACATAGCAAAATGTAGAGAGAAGGGAGTTTTGTATAATGTATCTAATGATTACAAGGAGGCTCTTGATAAAGGAACACAAATTACTATAGAATGCACTAAAACGACGAGGATAGAGGTTTATAAGCAGATGCAAAAAAAACAAAATGAATAAATATTTATCTATAATATTCCTTGTTATTTCAAGGTCTTTAGCCTTGATTTATTCGTATCTCTTTCTATTGTCTTTGAAAATAAGAGGAATGCATGGAGGGAAAGGGTTACGTGTGCATAGGGGGGTTAGTATTAGTGAATGGTTGTGTTGTTTGTGGATGGGGCGTAATGTCGTTTTACATAAAGGAGTAAAGATATGGATGTCTCGTAATTCGCATTTGGAACTAAACGATAGGGCCTGGGTGTCTTATTATAGTATAATTATAGCCTCTACTAATGCCAAAATTGTTATTGGAAAGAATACTATGATAGGTGGTAATTGTATGATTGTCGCTGCAGATCATGATATTCGAGATAATGTAAGTTTACGAGATTCTGGCCATGTTGTTGGAGATATAATTATTGGAGATAATTGTTGGATTGGGGCGAATTCAGTTATTACTAAGAATGTTGTCATTGGGGAAGGTTCAATTATTGGTGCGGGGTCTGTTGTTACTAAAAATATTCCGCCGATGTCAATAGCTGTAGGAACTCCAGCTAAAGTAATTGGTAAAAGAATTCTTAAAAATGAGGCTTAAGAATTATTTTAATAAATTAGATACTCCGTATATAGAACTATTTAGTAATAGTTTTTGGTCCGTTATAGGATCTGTTATAGCAAAAATCCTGCTTTTTTTAGTTTGGATATTTGTAGCACGAATATTGTCGCCAGAATTATATGGAGAATTTAGCATTATTAAAAGCACAACGTTATTATTCGCCGATTTTGTCGGTATGAGTTTTGCTATTGCTGCAACTAAATATATAGCAGAATATCACAATGATAGTGCAAAGTTAGAAAAATTAATAGGTTTTTTTATTTTAATAGGCGTCATATTCGGTATTATTGCTTGTCTGTTAGTATTTTGTTTGGCCGATAAAATATGTATATATTTACTAAAGGCAGAGCATCTTAAAGGCCTTATCCAAGCATCTTCATTGGTCCTGTTTGTAAGTACATTGAATAATGGACAAATGGGAATTTTGAGAGGGTTTAGTAAATATAAACTTGTCGCTAAAATAAATTTATTGCAGATTTTGCTTGCTGCCCCTGTATTTGTAGTGGGAACCATATATTTTAGTCTTAAAGGCGCTGTCTTTGCATATGTGTTTTATAATGTGATAGTATGCTTTTTAGCACAATATGAAATAAGAAAAATATGTAAAGAACGTGCTATTGTGCCTACATTTAGGAATTTGAACAATGAGGTAAAAGTTATATTTAATTATATCTTGCCTTATATGATTTCTATATTTGTCACTATTCTTGCGCAATGGTATAACGAAACGCGTGTAGCAGCTTTAGGGGGGGAAGGTTTTGTCCAGTTGGGATATTATTCAGCTATTAATGTTATTCAAACTACAATAATTAGTTTCGCAGTAGTAGTTTGTTCTCCTTTTGTCCCTATAATGGCTAAATATAAAAAGGATGCATCAAGTATTGCTATGTTAAATAGATTGAATACATTGATCCCATTGTATGTAAGTATGTTGATTGCAATTCCTTTAATGTTATTCCCTCAAATTATTACTATATTTTACGGTGATGATTATGCTACGTGTGAAATGTATATACTGACAGTCATTATCGTATCGTACAGTGTGTTGATAATTTATAAGCAAGCTATTGCTCGACTTGTGGCTGTATATGAATTGCAATGGATTTATTTGTTGGATTCAGTGGTCTTGTCTGTTTCTTTTGTCGTCGGATTTAAACTGTTGTATTCCTGGGGGATATTTGGTCTGACATGTACGTTCTTGGTATCATATTTGTTATCTTGTCTCATCTTTACTCCTGTGTATGTTAGAAAAGGTTTGATTACGAAAGATATTTTTAAAGATAAGCTTTTATGGCTATTGGTGGCTTCTATGTTGGTCGCAGGTGGCCTGTTTGTCTTGAATTGCGCATTGTATGTGAGGTTATTGTTTCTATTACTGTTCTGTACGATGTTGGGGATATATATTTTTAGGCAGATTAGTGCGTATCGAAATAGGAAAAAAGCAATGCATTGTTGAAATCATATTGTCTGAATATCGGTGGTATGGTAATGGCTGTATTGGTGGCGAAATGTAGAATCTATATGTTATTGATTAGAAGTCTTTGAATTATGAAAATTCTTGGCCGCACATTTTATGTAAATGTATTGCCTGTGATATTATTTATTGGTATGGTTGTAGTAGATAACATAAATGGATATCTGCAAGAGTTTTCTGTAAGTGTACCAATCAGCCTATTGTGTCGCGGCGGAATTTTTATTGTGACTTTACCTTTTTTGTTTAAGCCTATATATAATGGTGGAATTGCTGTGTTGTTTCGGTGGTTGATGGTAATTTATATATTAGCTATACCAATATGGATACTTGTAGGACAGCGTATTGATTTGGTTGATGAGTTTGATTATCTGTTTAGATTTATTTATTTCTTTGCTATATTTTTTTATTTCTATTATTATCGCAATAGCTTCTCAATAGTAACGATATTGCATTTGATTATAAATGCTGCTTTTGTGATCGCTGTATTAAATATATTGTGTTATATTTTGGGGGTTGGAGTTAAATCGTATGGCGATGATTATGGATTTGGTACGAAGGCGTTTTTTATAGATGGCAATACATTAGGTTTATATATGGTATTGTCTACCTGTATTTCAGTGTGGTATGCCTTTTATAAGAAAGGAATATGGTTGTTGATGGCAGTTATAATAACATGCGGTACTATGCTGATCGGTTCCAGGGCATCTATTTTCGGCTCTGTGATTATTTGGACTGCAATGGTATTGTTTGTATTGTTTAAGTCTCGAGACATTATTCGTATGTCGTGGATGACTAAGTTAGTGTTGTGTATTGTTATTGGAGGAACAATTATTGGCGGCGTATTTACTTTAACCAAGTATATCGCAAATTTTGATGCGTATACGCAAACACGATTTTCGATTGAATCAGCAGTGGCTCCGCGAGAAAGATTGATTGCAAAGGGAACAAATATAATTGCGGATTTTAATACTATAGAGTGCCTGATAGGCAAAAGCCGTTCTGGAGCATTGACTGAAATGGGAGGGGCTTATTATTTGTTTTCAGATGATAAAAAATCTATCGAGGCCGATTTTCATGACATGATTATGTGCTTTGGTTGGGTGTTTGGAGGCTTGATGATTTTAATTCAATTGATGATTGCATGGAGAATAGTACGCACGTTTTTGCGTATCCCGTCTTCATTTACATTCGCATTGAGTCTCTTCGCAATTTTATGGATTGGAGCATCGTACATGGCTGGACATGGTTTTAATAATACAATGTTGGCACCGTTAATTGGTGCTGTATTTATGATTAGTGATAAAATTGGTGAAACTCGTGATGGAAGAATCGCTTTGTGATCAAGTACTGGTTGTAGGTACAGATAAAAATGGTAAAGGCGGAATTGCAACAGTGATTAATATGCAATCGAGCCGGATGAGACCATTTCATTATATATGCTCTCATAGGTTTGATTCCAGATATAAACAACTTTGGTTGACATGTGTTGCGTATGTGAAGTTTTTGTGTGCTGTTTCAAAGAAAAACATTAAAATAGTTCATATTCACACGGCTTCATATCGATCTTTTTATATTGCAGCCTTCTTTGTGCTTGTAGGTAAATTGTTTGGGAAAGCTGTGATTCTGCAACTGCATGGAGGAGAATTTTTCGAGTTTGCGCGCCATCATGCAAGAAGTGTGTATTTTATATGTAATAAGGTTGATGTCTTGTTGGGTGTGTCTAAGTTTGTTGAGAAGAAACTACAAGACATGCACTTGAAAGGGGAAGTGCAGCTATTGTATAATCCTATCGTATTGCCTACTGAAGATAAGGTTGTCATCCATCAGAATAAAGCTAATGTCTCTATAACATTTATGGGGAGTATAGATGATAATAAAGGTATTTTTAAAGTGCTAGAGGTATTGGCAGATAATAAGTCGTATTATGCCTCTGTGTGTAATGTGAATATTGCAGGTATTGGAGATACAGACAGATTATGCGCTTTGATACAACAATATGGTATTGGCTCATTTGTGAAATATATAGGATGGGTAGATGCTGTGGCTAAAGATCATCTTTTGACGATGACCGATATCTATATACAACCTTCATGTTACGAATCGCTCGGTATTGCAATTATTGAAGCTATGTCATATGGTATTCCTGTTGTGGCGACTAGAGTGGGTGGAATTCCGGAATTGATTGATTCTGGAGTCAATGGATATTTGTTTGATTATAATGAATTCAATCAAATAGATACGTTTCTGAAGTTGTTGATTAATGACTATAGGCTTAGGGCAGAATTAGGGCGTAATGCGCGGAGTAAATCCGAAATGTTCTCAGTTGTGGATTTTGAAGAAAGGTTGAAAACTATTTATCAACAAATATTGTCGTAATATGAATTGGCGAGTATGGGTAATGTCCATTTTACGAAAAGGTAATTTGCGTAAAATGTATAAAGATAATTTAGCGTTTCAGTATGCTCATTCGCAGCAGGAAATTGATAATTATGTTGACGAGAGAGCAAGGGCTATTTATTTGTATCATTTGCGTAATAATCCCGGTTATCAGCAGTTTCTAGTGTCTAAAGGTGTGAAACTTGATGAGGCGGAGAATTTAGCATGGGATAGAATTCCGTTGATGACAAAACAAGATTTAAGGGATGCAGATGATATTGTTATAAAGTCCAATGTTTATAATTATACAAAAACCGGTGGTTCTACTAATGAGCCTTTTGAATATCCGGCCAGTAAAGATAGTGCGCTATCTATGTGGCCGTCACATTGGATTGTCCATGAACAGTGTGGTGTAAAACCGTATTCGCCTATTTTGATGTTGATGGCATATAATAACGCGACGAAATCTTTGGCAAAAAAAATATACCATTGGCTATCGAACTTTTATACCTACGATTCTTTTTTGATGACAGATAGCCAAATGGCACAAATGTGTCAGACAATCCGTCGGAAAAAAATTCAACTTATTTATGGTTATTCTTCGTCAATTAATCAATTCTTAAGATATTTAAGAGATACGGATACGCATATCAATATAAAAGGTATTGTTACAACGAGTGATAATAGGATTAAAGAGAATTATTTGTTAGCGCGGGAATACTGTGCGTGTGATGTTTTCGATCAATATGGCGCGCATGACGGAGATATTTTTGCATTTGAGTGTAAATGCCATGACGGATTACATATTTTGCATAATAAATGTAAGATAGAGATTATAGATAATGCGATTATAACAACAGCATTGCAAAATACGGCGATGCCATTTATTCGTTATGTGTCAGGGGATATGACTCATGGTGATTTGATTAAAACAAAATGTGCGTGCGGAAGAACATTATATAGATTACAAGGGGTTGCTGGCCGGAATACATATATCTTTAAAGATTTGGATGGTCGCGAATTATCGGTGATTTATTTTACATATCCTTTTGATTCAGATATGGATATTTTGCAGTATCAGGTTGTTGAGAGGAATGATGAAAAATTGGTTGTCAATTTTATTTCTAATAAGTATACGTTAGATGATATTGAGAAAAAATATAGACATCAGGTTGCTGAAGTAGTGAAGCGTCCTGTAGAGTTTGTACTGAATGAAGAAATTATTAGACTGAAAAATGGAAAAGTTCCATTGTTTGTAAAACAAAAGTAATATGGTCAGATTGCGGAAAATTATACGATTATTTGTTATTCGGATCCTTTATGTGGTATATACAAAAGTGTATGGAATGCATATATCTCCTTTAGCTCGTATATCGGTGCGAGCAAAATTGGATAAGACATATCCAAAAGGTATTAATGTAGCCGAAGGTGCATATATCGCATCTGGAGCTATAGTTTTTGCTCATGATTATGCGCGCAACTTGCATCAATCAACTTATATAGGAAAGAATTGTTTTATTGGCGCTAATAGTATAATTATGTGTGGTGTGCATATTGGGGATGAAGTAATTGTTGGGGCTGGCAGTGTAGTGACTAAGGATGTGCCTTCGAATTGTATTGTCGCCGGTAATCCTGCCAAAGTTATTCGTACTGGCATTCATACGAAAATCTACGGCCAGTTGTTTGTTGAGTAATTTTCGAAATTGTTTTTAGCTCAATATAGTAGATTGTGGAAAAGGTTTCGCTTAATGGAGTAGAGGTGTTTCCATATACTTCGGAGCAGCAATTGCTGGAGTATGTGGAAGAACATAAAGGCATCTTAGTGGCAATTAATGCCGAGAAAATATTGCATGCCACGGATCAAACCAGAGCAATTATAAATCGAAATATCGGTTATTGCGACGGCGCGGGTGCTGTATTGGCATTAAAGCAAAAAGGGTATGGGAATGCTTGTAAAATTCCTGGATGCGAATTGTGGTTAAAGATTATTAAGGCATTTTATCACGATAAAACATTCTATCTGATTGGAGCCAAACCGCAGGTTATTAAGGAAACGGTTGAAAAATTGCAGAAGGAGTTCGAAGGTATACGTATTGTAGGATACAGAGACGGTTATATTCGTACGCCAGAAGAGAAAGAACGGTTGATTAATGATATTGTAGAGAAAAAGCCGGATGTCGTTTTTGTAGCCATGGGGTCGCCTAAACAGGAACTCCTTATGGAAGAAATACAATCCCGCCATAATGCTATCTTTCAAGGTTTGGGCGGAAGTTTCGATGTATACACAGGTCATGTGCAGCGTGCTCCGGAATGGTGGGTTAAGCATAATTTAGAGTTTGCGTATAGACTTCTGAAAGAGCCTAAACGTATTAAAAGACAGATATATCTGGTTAAATATGTTTATTGGTTAATTGCTCGTAAATTATAGTGATTATGAAGAAGATAATGTTGGTGTTCGGCACTCGTCCGGAGGCAATTAAGATGGCTCCGTTGGTGAAGGAGTTGCAGAAGCATGCGGATAAGTGCAAAACGATTGTGTGTGTCACGGGACAACATCGCGAAATGTTGGATCAGGTGTTGAAAATATTTGAAATAGTGCCTGACTATGACCTGAATATCATGAAACAGGGGCAGGACCTGTATGATGTGACTGCCCGTGTGTTGGTGGGCATGAGGGATGTGCTGAAAGAGGCGGAACCTGATGTCGTACTTGTTCATGGAGATACAACAACGTCTATGGCTGCGGCCATGGCGGCTTTTTATCAGCAGATACCTGTCGGACATGTGGAGGCAGGGTTGAGAACACATAATATATACAGTCCGTGGCCCGAGGAAATGAACCGTCAGATTACGGGACGTATTGCGGTATTTGATTTCGCACCTACGGCGCTGTCAAGGCAAAACCTGATAAGCGAGAATGTGGAAGACAGCAAAATTACTGTTACCGGAAATACGGTCATTGATGCGTTGTATTGGGTTGTAGATAAGATTAAGAATGACGCGTCGCTCGATGCTGAACTGGAGAAACAACTCGCACAGGCCGGATATGATGTGCGTCGTCTCGGCAATGGCAGGAGACTGGTGTTGATTACCGGACACAGGCGTGAGAACTTCGGAGACGGGTTTATTAATATCTGTAAGGCTATCAAGGATTTGGCGGCCAAATATCAGGATGTTGATTTTGTTTATCCCATGCATCTCAATCCCAATGTGCGTCGGCCTATTCATGAGGTGTTTGGCGAGAATTTGTCGGATTTGGGAAATATGTTTTTCATTGAACCGCTGGAATATCTGTCGTTTGTGTATTTGATGGAGAAATCCGATATCGTGTTGACGGACAGTGGCGGTATTCAGGAAGAGGCTCCCGGATTGGGCAAGCCAGTTCTGGTGATGCGCGACACGACAGAACGTCCTGAAGCATTGACGGCAGGAACAGTGAAACTGGTCGGTACGGATTATGACAAGATTGTCGGTGAAGTGTCCATGCTGTTGGATGACGCCGAGGCTTATGATAGAATGAGCCGTGCTGTCAATCCGTATGGTGATGGCAAGGCATGTCAACGTATTGCGCAGGTTCTGATATAATATGGGTAATAAGTGAGTATGGGAGCTGAGGATATGAAAATGTTCTCTGATTTTTATTGTATATACAAATACAGGAATCGTCTTTAACGGTGAATACTTGTAAGATTTGATTGTTCGAGTAAAGTATGACAATTAGTAAGGAGCGTTATAAGAAGGGAGAAGCGCTATTGAAAGAAATTAGTCGTTAAGAAATGAGTGTGTTTTTATTCGATAGGAACTTATATTCTTTTAAGTGGTGTGTTGCCTAGAACAGTTATATTACATGTAGGTAGGTGTCTAATATATAATATGGTAACATTAATACAATAGATTGCTTATCTTATATAAGGACTGTTGTCTTTGGTCTTTTAAAATAAAAACAAGCCTACTAAATAACAGTAGACTTGTTTTTATTTGTTGGTGCCCAGGACGAGACTCGAACTCACACGGCCTAAACGGCCACTACCCCCTCAAAGTAGCGTGTCTACCAATTCCACCACCTGGGCATTGAATTTTTCTTGCAGAACTTGCATTATAGAGGTTTTCTCTCAAATGCGGTGCAAATATAATCGTTTTTTTTGAAAACAAGTGCATGTGATAAAAAAATATTAAAAAAATCTCATTTGGGACTGCTTCGCGTATATAACCTGGATTATTAGGCTTACCACAATATCCCGCGGACTTGTATATTCATATAGAATTGCCTATCTTTGCATCCGCAAGTGGAATGGGTGCAATCGGTGCATTGTCAAGTCGCTGGGCCGAAAATGTGAACAGATTGCATGAGTACCGCTGAAGTAGTGTAACACTAAACAATTAAATTCTAATGGAAACCATCAAAATTAATGGCGTAGAACGCAAGGACTTCGGCAAGAAGGGCAGCAAGGACGTACGCCGTGAGGGTATGGTGCCCGCAGTAGTTTACGGCGGTCACGAAGCTCCCGTACATTTCTCAATTGAAGAAAAGGCTATGAAGCCGCTTCTTTTCACCCCGAACTCCTATATCGTTGAGTTGGATATCAACGGAAAGAAGGAACTTGCCGTTATGCGCGACGTTCAGTTCCACCCTGTTAAGGATTACCCCATGCATGTCGATTTCTTCCGTGTTTTGCCCGGCAAGCCTGTTGCAATCGATGTGCCCATCAAGATTGTAGGTAATTCTGAGGGTGTTAAGCTCGGTGGTAAGCTGACTATACAGAAACGTAAACTCCGTATTAAGGGTATGGTTGAACATTTGCCTGACTACCTTGAAATCGATATTACTAACCTCGGTATCGGCAAATCCATATTCGTAAGCGACCTCAAGTTTGATAACCTCACACTTCTTACTCCGGCTACTACCTCGGTATGTGCTGTTATCATGACCCGCGCTGCTCGTGGTGCCGCTGCTGCCGCTGCTGCTGCGAAGTAGGATAACATAATAAATTCCGTGAGGATTTGAAATATCTTATTGTAGGGCTTGGAAATATCGGTGTCGAGTACGCCGAAACCAGGCACAATATAGGGTTTAAAGTATTGGATGCCTTTGCTTCGGCATCCAATGCTGTTTTTAGTACGGAGCGTTACGGTGATGTGGCAGAGGTGCGTTTCAAGGGGCGCACGTTCGTGTTGCTTAAACCGTCGACATATATGAACAACAGTGGCAATGCCGTGCGCTACTGGATGCAGAGGGAGAAGATTGAGCCGTCAGATATATTAGTGGTGTCGGACGACCTTGCCCTGCCTCTTGGTACTATGCGTATGCGTCAGAAGGGCAGTGATGGAGGACACAACGGCCTCAAGAGCATTGACTCCTGTATAGGCACAAACTGTTATCCGCGCCTGCGCTGCGGCATAGGTCATAACTTCGGGCAGGGGCAGCAGGTGGACTATGTGCTTGGCGAGTGGCTGCCAGAGGAGAAGGACGTACTGCGCGAGGTTGTGGCTACGGCAGTTGAGGCGGTTCGCTCTTTCGGTACTCAGGGTGTCGAACGCACAATGAACCTCTACAACAAGAAGGGAATAGGGGCGGCTCCGGCGCAGAAAACTATGGTGTAGGAGCCACACTGTATAAGACTTACTGAAAAAAGGAGACAGCACGCTAGATGCTGTCTCCTTTTTTTGTTCTGGTGCCTATTTGTTGAACGATAGAATGCTTTTCTCGATGATGTTGCAGGCACGGTACATTTCGTCTTCCTCAATTACCAGTGGCGGTGTGAACATTATCGTGTTATTGCCGATGGTTGTGGCGAGCAGGCCGTTATCGCGCATTTTAAGGCAAATGTTCCATGCATCGATACTGTCGCGCGGGATGATGTCCACGGCATTCAGGAGGCCGCGGCCACGGACTCCTCCGATCAATTCGGAGGAGATGCTTGACATTCTTTCGCGGAAGAGGTCGCCCATGCGTTCAGCGTTATCGGCCATATTTTCCTCTACAAGCACTTTAAGCGCCGCTGTCGATGCACGGCATGCCATGGGGTTGCCTCCGAAGACGGAGCCGGGATGTCCGTTGGGATAGGACGACATTATTTCGTTGTCGGTCAGTACAGCCGACATGGCTACCGTTCCGCCGCCGAGGGAGTTGCCCGTGATGAGAATGTCGGGACGCACATTTTCGCGGTCGCAGGCGAACATGCGACCTGTGCGGCCTAATCCCGTCTGTGTCTCATCGGCGATGAAGGGCACGTTATGACTGCGGCACAGTTTCCATGCCTCGCTAAGGTAGCCGTCGTCTGGAATGATGACACCCGCATCGCACTGTATCGGCTCCACAAGGAAACCAGCCACATTTGGGTCGGACAGCGCCTCGGCAAGGGCTGCAAGGTCGTTGTATCTTATTGTGGCAAATTCAGATGTTTTGTCGCATGTGACGGTGGTAATTGCGCCTCCGTGCGAACTGCCGTTGCATACTATTATCTTAGCCGTGTCATTGGCGATGCCTTTATGTCTGTAAGCCCATTGGCGGCACAAGATTATGGCTGTATTTATGCTTTCGGCGGTAGTTGTCATAGGGAGTACCTTGTCGTATCCGAACATTGTAGTGATATGTTCCTCCCATTCGCCGAGTGCATCGTTGAGGAATGCGCGCGAGGTGAGCGGCAGGCGTGAGACCTGTTCGCATAGGGCGTTTATAATCTTATGGTGGCAGTGCCCCTGGTTGACTGACGAATATGCTGCCAGAAAATCGAAATACTTGTGTCCGTCGGTATCCCATACGAAGATGCCTTTGCCGCGCTGAAGTACCACGGGCAACGGACAGATGTCGTGTACGCCGAAACGTTCTTCCCTGTCTATAAATTCTTGACGGGTCATATTGTCGTATAAGTTTTAGTCGTGAAACTTCTTTTCAATATGTATGTATCAAAGGTACGATTTTGCCAGGTGTATTGCAAGTCAGTGCCATTTATGACAAATCCCTGCGATATAGCATCGCAGGGATTTGTCGTGATCTTATTTGAGTGCCGTTATTTCGTTGCCGGAGCAGTGGCTGCAGCAGTTGCCGGAGTGTCGGTGATGCCGAGTTCCTTCTTTACGAGCGGGAGAGCATCGACCATGGTTGATTCGTTGTAATAGGCGAGTGGACGTGCCGATTGGTCGAATATGGCGGTAAAGCCGTTGTCTTTGCCCACCTTCTGTACTGCATTCTGTGCTTTCTCGACTATAGGAGCCATCAATTCGTTACTCTTCATTTCAAGTTCCTGCTGGGCAGTGTTGTAGAGTTCTTCCATGCGTGACTGTAGGTCCTGAAGTTCCCTTTCCTTGACCTGTTTCACGGCATCGGAATAGGACGATATATTCTTCTGATAGTCCTGCAGCTTGTTGTTGAATTCGACCTGCATCATTTCGAGCATTGAAGAGTAATCGTCGTTTATCTTCTGTATCTGACTTTGCGCCTCTGTCATTTCGGGCATCAGACTGATAACCTCTTGAAGGTTGATGTATCCGAATTTAGGCTGCTGGGCAAATGCCGAAACGGTGCAGAACAAAAGAAGCCCCGTAAGGGTGAAAATGATTTTTCTCATAGGTTAAAATTATTTTAGTAATTCAATTATTTTATCCGTCATATCTACTTCGGGGGAGTAGTAGACAACCATGGGGTTGGTGCTGATGTCAAGCACAAGGCCGAATCCGTTGTCGGCTGCATATTGCGAGATTGTTTCCATGACCTTTTTCTGGTATGGTTCCAGTTTTTCTGTCTGCATCTGTGCCATTTTGCCATTTTCGCCGAATACATCCTGTTGGTACTCCTGTATCTTCTGTTCGTTGCCTAGGATGGTTTCTTCCTGTTGCTGGCGTGCGGTAGATGAGAGGGAGGATTTCACCGACATATAGGTCTGGTACATCTCTTCAAGTTCAGCATATGCATTATCGATATTCTGTTGGTACTGTTTTGCAGCGGCATCTATCTCCTCTACAGCCGCATTGTATTCCTCTATCGACTTGAAGATAGTCTCGGTGTTGACTACCATGTAGTTCTGTGCCGATGCGATACCTGCTGTCAGGAACGCGATTGCCAATACTATTAACTTTTTCATACGCATTTTGTTTTGGTTTATGTTGTGCGTTTAGAATTCCATACCGATTGAAAAGTGTATTTTCCCGCCGTGCGGCTTGTCAGATGTTGAGGTGCCATCGAAGCCGTAACCCCAGTCGACACCAATCATGCCAATCATAGGTAGGTAGGCTCTGACGCCAACACCTAGTGAGCGGTGGAGGCGGAATGGATCGAATTCCTGCCAGTTCCGGTAGCCATTGCCTGCTTCGGCAAATACCAAACCCCATATCTGTGTGGCAGGCTGCTGTACAAACGGATAACGGAGTTCCAAAGTATATTTATTGTAAACATTTGCATAGGCATACGGGTCGGATGGGTCATATGGGGTAAGACTTCCGTCCGAATAGCCTCGCAGTCCGATAACTTCGTAGCCATATATGTTATATCCTGTCATGGCGTCACCGCCCACGTCGAAACGTTCAAACGGTGACTGCTTGTTCTTATTGTAGTATCCGAGATAACCCATTTCGGCGCGTGCCATAAGCACTAGTTTCTGGTCGGATGTCAGTGGGAAGAACCACTGTGCCTTTGCCTGCCATTTGTGGTATTCTATCCATTTGAACCTTGCAGGGTCGTCATCGGGCATGTTGGCGTAGTCCTTGCCGTCGAACAGCGAATATGGCGGAGTGAGCGTAAGAGTGAGTGAAAATTCAGAACCTGAACTCGGATATATCGGGTTATTGATGGTGCTTCGCGCAAATACCATGCGGAGCGTGAATATGTTGGAAATGCCGTTGTCGAAGTTCGAGAACATCTCCCAGTCGCGCAGGTTGTAACGGGTGTATCCGAGTTCGGTGTATAGCGTAAAGTAGGGGTCGGGTATTGAGAGCCTCTGTCCGAGACCCACGGATACGCCGGTGGTACGGAAGTAGCTGTCGCTCTTGTAGAATACACCGCCGAACATGTACGAGTTGGTCTGGTTGGAATAGTATGCGCCTATTGTCAGCGAGTGGGGCTTTTTGCCGCCGAGCCACGGTTCGGTAAAACTGCCGGAGAATGATGTATAGTACGAACCGTTGGTCTGGAGACGTACGGCCAGTTGCTGGTTCTGCCCCTGTGGGTAGGGACGCCATGCACCTTTCTTGAAGAAGTTTTTTATAGATAGGTTGTTGAGATATATACCGAGCGAACCGACAAACATGCCAGCCCCGTAACCGCCCGAAATTTCGAACTTGTCACTCGCCACCTCGGCAAGCGGCCAGCCTATGTCGACGAGTTCGTTGGATACGGGCTGTATCTGCGGCATTATTGATGCGGCATCGAAGTGCTGCATCTGCATGAGCTGGCGCAGCGTCTGCATCAGTAGGGCACGGTTGTATAGTTCACCTGGACGTGTATATATTTCACGGCGTATCACCTCATCGTCTACACGCTGGTTGCCGCTGATGTCCACATTATTGATTGTGAATGGTTTGCCTTCAAAAACCTTTATTTCGAGATCTACAGAATCAGCACCGACCACAATTTCGGTCGGTTCTATAGATGACATGAGATAGCCGTTGTTCTGATAGAGAGCCGAAATTTGCGTTACGTCCTCCATATCGGTTTCCTTGCCGATACCGAGACGTTTGTATAGGGTTTTACGGTCATATATGTCACCGCTGTCCATGGCAAGCATTGCCTGAAGCATTTCAGTCGGGTAGACGCTGTTGCCGACCCATGTGATGTTGCGAATGTAAAATTTCTCTCCTTCGTCTATGGTGATTTTAAGACCTATGCGCTTGTCGTTAATGTCGTAGAGTGAGTCGGTGAGAATGACTGCATTGCGGTAACCCTGCGAGTTGTAGAAGTCGAGAAGATTCTCCTTGTCCTCTTCGAATTCATCCTCCTTGAACTTGAAGTTCTGGAAAAAGTTGGGGTTGACCTGATGTATCTTCTTCATGGTGCGGCGCAGCCTTTTATCGGGGAAAGTCTCGTTACCATCGAATACTATCTCACCAACCTTGACACGTTTGTTCTTGGTGACGACGAAGGCTACGTTGACGGCATTCTGTATGACAGAGTCATTGGTTATGCGCGTGTTTACCTCCACATTGCGGAAGCCTTTGTCGGAGAAGTGTTTGGCGATTAGGAGCGAATTCTTGTTGAGGATGTAGTCCGAGAGGGTGGTGCCTCTTTTGAGTTTCAGGTCTTCGAGCAGTGTTGATTCTTCGCCCTTGCGTACACCCTCTATGGTCCAGCGGTACACTCGCGGGCGTTCCTGAAGATATATTTCGATGTCGACCTTGTCGTCGGGAAGTATGTCGGTCACTATTTTGACATCCGAAAAGTAACGCTGGTCCCACAGACGTTCCAGCGCCCTTGAGATGGCATTGCCGGGGATGATTATCTCTTCTCCCTTTTGGAGGCCTGACGATGCGGTGAGTATCTCTGTATTGAGATATTTTACGCCGTAAATGCGTATGTCATTTATGATATATTTTTTTGGAGCGGCATAATCCAGCATCGGCAGTCCGTCTGCTGAGAGAGAGTCGGGCGCGGATTGCTGTGAATAGCAGTTCCAGGCGGATAGGGTTAATACAGCGATGAGGATTGTAAACGCTTTTCTCATTTATGTCTGTATGTGTTCTGTGGTGGTTATTCTTTGTCGTCGCACACCTTGCCGAAGCGGCGGTTGCGATGTGCATATTCCTTTATTGCCGCATCGAGGTCTGCCGGACCGAAGTCGGGCCAATATGTCTGTGTGAAGTAAAGTTCGCTGTAGGCACCCTGCCACAGAAGGAAGTTGCTGAGTCTCTGTTCTCCTCCCGTACGAATGATGAGGTCAGGGTCGGGGATGCCGCTGGTGTAAAGGGCTGACGTTATGGTGTCGGCATCTATTTCGTCGGGGTTTATTTCGCCGGCAGCGACCCTTGCGGCCAGGGTTTGCATGGCATGGGTCAGTTCCGCGCGCGAACTGTAGTTGATGCACAGGAGCATGGTAAGGGCATTGCCTGATGCCGTTTCCTTCTCAATAAGGTCAATGTGTTCCGTAACAGTTTGAGACATGCCGTTACGGTCACCGATGACCAGTACCCTTATATGTTCCTGTTTGAGTTCGTGGAGTTCGTTCACTATGCTTCGGCAGAGCAGTTCCATGAGCATGTCTACCTCTTCCTTCGGACGGCCCCAGTTTTCGGTGGAGAATACGTACAGCGTCATATAGCGCAGGCCTTTGTATTGTGCCGCGCTACGGATGATATTGCGCAGTGCCGATACGCCCTGCTTGTGGCCTTCGCATCGTTCCAGCCCTCTCTCACGTGCCCAGCGTCCGTTTCCATCCATTATTATGGCTATGTGGCCGGGTATTTTCTCTGTCGTATTCATCAGTTCTTCGTTTGCGAATGAACCCACAAATATAATATTAATTATGCGAATAGCCATACCCTGTCCCTTTTCGGGAGGGCAGGGTATTGTCTTTTGGGGGGTCGGGACTTTTCGGGGGGTGGCGTGTTATTTGCCGTTTTCCCAACTGTCCAGCCCCCACATCATTTTATTCCTTAACGTGTCGTAAAAGGATATATTTTGCAATTTTATCAAAAAAATGGGGTTGTCGGCCTTGTGTACCGTAAATTCCGATCCGCATGGAGCATTGAACGACCTGTTGTCGATGCTGGCAGCCGAGGAATTTGCTCGTCCTTCAATTCGGAGTGTGACGGTTGAGGTGTCGGGTATTACCATGGGGCGCATGGTGAGGTTGTGGGGCGCTATAGGTGCGACAACAAAGCATTCGCACATTGGGGCCACTATGGGCCCACCTACGCTCAGAGAGTAGGCTGTGGAGCCAGTAGGTGTTGACACCAGCACACCGTCGCCGCGGTATGAGGCCAGCTTCTCTCCGTCGACATAGACTTCAGTGCAAGCCATGCTCGTTTCGGTGCGGTGTATGGTGAATTCGTTGAGGGCGTATGGGTGGCTGTCCGGAATGCCATTGTGCGAGGAGATGTGCAGCATGGTTCGCGGCTGTATGTCATAACGCCTGTTGTGCAGCTGGGCAAATATCTCATCCATGCCGCCACGCGGGGTGTTGGCGAGGAAACCGAGATGGCCGTAGTTGATGCCGAGTATGGGAAGCCTGTTGCGGTATGCGTATTTTGCGGCTTCAAGAAACGTGCCGTCGCCTCCGCAACTTAGCATTATGGCATCTGTCTCGCTGCAGCAGGTATCGTCATATTCCCTGTCTTGCGGAATGTCGATGCCCGCGGCACGCGCCGACGCGGCAAATTCCCTATTGACTTTCCATGCGAAACTGCTTTTGCCGGCAGCCGTGAAAATGTCGTGCATCTCATCCGGTGTAAGTCCCAGTCCCTGCTTGGAGAACAGAATTATTTCGTTCATGTTGCATTTTTTAATACCTTTACACCCGTTACTGCCATGTTGCATGCCCGTTGGGGATGCGTTGGCAGCAGGTTTTTATCAGGTGTAAAGAGTATGACAAAACTGAGTGTAAATATAAACAAGATTGCCGTAATCCGCAATTCGCGCGGCGGCAACATGCCCGATGTCATTGAGGCTGCCCGCCGCATAGAAGGTTTCGGCGCACAGGGCATCACGGTGCACCCGCGTCCCGACGAGAGACACATCAGGCACAACGACGTGCGCGAACTGCGCAAGGTGGTGACCACGGAGCTGAACGTTGAGGGTAATCCGTTCGACTCGTTCACCGACCTCGTCATGGAGGTTGTGCCGACACAGGTGACGCTTGTCCCCGACTCCCGCGACGCGATCACCTCCAATGCAGGTTGGGATACGGTCAAGTACCGCGACTTCCTGCGCGAGAAGGCCGAGCTGTTCCACAGCAAGGGCATCAGGGTTTCGGTGTTCGTCAATCCCGACCCGGCAATGGTTCGCGGTGCCGTCGAGTGCGGAGCCGACCGTGTCGAGCTTTATACGGAGGCTTATGCGTCGGCCTACGGGGCATCGCCCGAGGCTGCCATACGCGACTATGTGGCTGCCGCAGAAGAGGCACGCCGCGTGGGACTCGGACTCAACGCCGGTCACGACCTCAATCTCGACAACCTTCGTTATTTCATATCCCGCATACCGTTTACCGATGAGGTGTCGATAGGTCATGCCCTTATTTCCGACGCCCTCTACTACGGTCTTGAGAAGACGGTTGCGATGTACCTTGACAGGGTTAAAGGATAATTACCGTACGGCTTTGATATGGCAAGAGACCCGCTGGCACTTCCCGTGTTTGAGAGGATTTCGCGTATCGTTGACGGCATGGGCCTTGAGGCTTATGTCATAGGCGGTTATGTTCGCGACTACTATCTCCGTCGTCCGTGTACCGACATAGATGTCGTTGTTGTCGGGAGCGGCATAAAGGTTGCCGAGGCTTTGGCTTCGGAACTCAGGACCCACGTTTCCGTATTCAAGAATTTCGGTACGGCGATGCTGCATGCCGACGGCATGGAGGTGGAATTCGTCGGAGCCCGCAAGGAATCCTACTCGCATGATTCGCGCAAGCCGCACGTGGAAACGGGGACGTTGCGCGACGACCAGCTGCGTCGTGATTTTACAATCAATGCTTTGGCGTGGTCGCTGAACGGTGACCGCTTTGGCGAACTTGTCGACCCGTTCGGCGGCATGCAGGATATGGATGATTGCATCATCCGCACCCCGTGCGACCCGGATGTGACCTTTTCCGACGACCCGCTGCGAATGATGCGTGCCGTGAGGTTTGCCTCGCAGTTGGGGTTCGATATTGCTCCGGAGACCTTCGAGGCCATAGAGCGCAACTGCGAACGTATCAAAATCGTATCGCGCGAGAGGATAATTACCGAGATTAACAAGATAGTGATGTCTCCCGTGCCGTCGATAGGCTTCGAGCTTATGGACATGACGGGACTTTTGCCGCTTGTCTTTCCGGAACTGGCCCGCATGAAGGGTGTTGAGAAGGTCGGCACCCATGCGCACAAGGACAACTTTGCCCATACGCTCATGGTTCTCGACAATGTTGCGCTGCAGGGCGGAGACATGTGGCTTCGCTGGGCGGCGATACTGCACGACATAGGCAAGCCCGCCACGAAGGCCTATGACCCGTCTGTTGGGTGGACGTTCCACGGTCACGAGGTTGTCGGTTCGCGCATGGTACCGGAGATATTCCGTCGCATGAAGCTGCCGTTGAACGACCGCATGAAGTATGTGAGCAAACTCGTGCAGCTGCATCTTCGCCCGCAGATACTGTCCGACGACGGTGTTACTGATTCGGCCGTTAGACGACTGCTCTTTGAGGCGGGCGACGACATAGACGACCTGATGACATTGTGCGAGGCGGATATAACGTCGGGAGACGAGCGTAAGGTAAAGCGTTACCTGAAGAATTTCGGCATAGTCCGTCGCAAGTTGCGCGAGATAGAGGAGAAGGACCGTGTCCGCAATTTCCAGCCTCCGGTGTCGGGCGAACTTATCATGGAGACGTACGGCATTCCTCCGAGCAGAATTGTGGGAGAGATAAAGGACGAAATAAAGGAGGCAATACTCGACGGACGAATTGCCAACGATTACGAGCAGGCCTACGCGATGATGGAGGAGCTTGCGGCACGTCACGGTTTGGTAAAGAAGTGAAAGCAGGCAGTAGGTTTTGGAAATAAAATATAGCTATTGGTCAAAATAGATTATAGGTAATTTTTTATTATATTTGCAGTGTTTTCGGAAGATAATTGCGGAAGTAGCTCAGTTGGTAGAGCATCAGCTTCCCAAGCTGAGGGTCGCGGGTTCGAGTCCCGTTTTCCGCTCCAATGTTAAAAGCCTTGATTTTCAGTAATAATATGTGGTGAAATCAAGGCTTTTTTGTGCCTTTGCCGTGGCAGAGAGCGCTTTAAAATATTATAGAAGGGAAATTTGGTGCAATTTGTGTTCTATTATTATGCCGTTTCGCTGTATTTTATCCAGAAATCTACATCAAACCACAACTTACGGCACGTTGAGTTACAACTATCGAGAGTTGTATCTTATTTAAAATCTACATCAAACCACAACGGCCGCATTGGAACTGTACCGAAATGAGTGTGCAATGCCACGGCGGGTTGTGCTCCTCGGCATGGAAAGGCAGTAATCACAGGTTAAGGGTTGTCGTCAGAGACTGCCGATTATGAACGCGATGAACAGTATTCCGATAAGTGCAAGCAGCAAATCAAAGAAACGGGATATGCTCTTTTTTACGGACCTTATCAGCTTGTCAGTTTCGCTGCCACTTTCCTGCGGGTTACGCGGGCCTTGGTCGTACTGAGAATTGTTGTCAGTTGTCATGGTGTGCGGTAGTTAAAAAAATTGTATGACAAGCCAAATAAACAGAATAAATATAGCAAGTATCCCCAGCAATTGCAGAATGAGAAAAATCAACTTTATGATGAGGAATATCAGATTAGGTTTATTCTCTTCCATATTGCAGCGGGTTAACGATACAAATATACATATAATATATTAAACCCGTTGGCGGAATTAAGTCAGCGCATACTTGACTCTTCCAATGGGCTTGTTGTTTTTGTAGTTAATGTATTGTAGGATTGTAAGTGCGCTGATTTTCCCGATAATCCGGGCGAACAACCCATCCGTGTCTTTCGCATAATTGCGTATGAGCATAAACTGGTCACATAGCTGTGAGAAC
>CALVCL010000001.1 GCA_944326085.1 uncultured Tidjanibacter sp. | reverse complement strand
TGGCATCCTGAGCGTATAAGTTTGCCAAAGCGACTGCATCGGCGGCGTTGAAGCAGTCAATCCATTTTTGTAGTATCCTTAATTCCGCAACACTATTACAAATATAACTTTTTAAGTACCTGAGCAACAAAAAGTTGCTCAGGTACTTATAAAATAAGTTAAACTAAAATGCTGCGGAATTTAGGATATCTTGAAGAAGAACGTAATGAACAAATTAGAAAAGAAAATGAGAGACGATTCCAACAAGAGCAACAAAGGATAAACAATCAACGTCTTCATGAGATTAATGAACGTAATCGCATTGCTTTAGAACGGGAAAATGCGAGGAGAAGAGCAGAGGAAAAAAGAAAAGCGGAACAAAAGCGAAAAGAAACCAGTCGCACAAACACAAATGTTCCTCCGTCGCAACCGAAGAATAATCGTTGGTCAATAGGCTCTAATCCAACTCTTCTTCCACGAGCAACCTCATCAAAAACAGCAACTACAAAAACAAACTCATCTAATAAAACCGATGGAAAAGAGGGAAAGTAAGTAATCTTATTGCAAAATGAATTGTATATGCAGTCAATCGCCAGTCGGTTGGCTGCATTTTTTCTGTGTGCAAGGATGGTCTATTCGCCACCGATGGAGGGGCGGTTAGCACCGCTCGCCTCCAGATAGTCGTTTACTGCGTCACGCATGGTGAACTCTCTCATGCCTGTCTTTGCCCAGTAGATAAGGGCATCAACAGCGGCTTTTCTTGCCTTGCTGTATTCGTTGTCTGTCATGATTCTGATGTTTTGAGTTTTCTAAAAAAGTGTGATGCATATCCAAATGGTGATTTCAACAAAGATGATAGACCAACTTAGGAAAGCCAAGCCGAACATCCAGGCATAGGTGCTACCGTTGAAGTATGCACCCTCCTCGATATTGCGGATTCGTTTAAGCTCTTTCTGCTGGTGAGTGAACAGGTCGTTTATCCGCTTCTCATGCTCGTCAAGGGCTTGCTTGAAAGCAGAAATGGCGGTGTTGTTCCGCTTATCCAACTGGGCAACTCCTTCATCGTTGATGCCGACTTTGAGGTTGCTCTGCTCTGCCTTGACTATGGCATGGCATATACTATCCACGATGTTGTCCGTGCTCCTGTGGGCAGCCATAAGTGCCACTTTCGTTGATTCCAACCTCCGATAGGCATTGCCCAGTTCCTCCTTTGCCTCATAGAGTGCTTTCTTGGCTGATTCAATCTCTTTCAGGGTCACTTTGATTTCTTCCTTGCCACTCTCGATGTTCTCGTCCTCCTGCATCTGATTGTACAGGTTAAGCACATCCTGTGTGGCATCTTTCTTGTTTCTTCCCATACCGTTCTTGTTTGAAAAGTTATCGTTTCATGCCTCTCTTTATCGGCTTGCAGAGTGTGTTTGCTTGCATTGCGCAACGTCTTGCCCATTCACGGTCATCATCGTCCTTATCACGTCCCCAGCCACTGCCAGGACTGCCACCGCCACCACATGACTCAGACATCGATGTGGCAGCATCAAGGTAGTTCATGAAGAGCAGCATGGCTACATTCAGAATGTCAGTGTGGCTTGCGGATCCATTCTCGGGAACTTCGATACAACTGTTCATCGTGTCGTAAGCCGTTCTCGGCATGACTATGCTGAAACGCTCACCATCGACTTCAATAATCTTTCTCAATCCGTCAGGCAGGTCAGGATTGGTAACATTGCTTGTGCGAGACTGACCACCTTGCGATGCCGTATTTCTGCTGTCCAATGTGGTAGCGTTTGAAACAGATGACGAAGGTCTTTGACCAACTGCAACAGGTGTTGGCTGAGGGTGCAGCTTGCGGAAGGTATTCCCGATTTTCGATGCGGTGAGATTCCTTCCTACACCCAGTTCGGAAGCCTTGATGGTGGTTTTTCCGAACTTGAAGCGGTAACCATGCACCCTGCCTTGACCATTCTTGTCACGGATAAGCTCGATGTCATATCCCTTTGCCCTCAACTGGTCGGCATATTCATCCCAATCAAAGAACGGCATTGAACGCAGCACATCCATACAGGCTTTGGTCACCTCTGCAATGCGTTCCTGACGAATATCCATGGCATCCTTCCAGCCATGATGCTGATTGATGGCTTTCGCAGCCATCACGGCACGCTCACCAATGAACTTTACATCATTGAGATTGCCATCCATGTCGATGCGGTTCACCACCAGATGCAGGTGGGGAATGCCACTCTTGGAGTCACGGTGAAGGGCGGCAAAATATTGTGAGTTGGCTATATTGGTCGGCTTGACCGAAGTAGCAGCCCTGCCCTTCTTCTTGCCGATGTGGTTCACCTTGGAGATACCATCCATCTCACGAATGAACTCGTAAAGGAATCTTCTCCAGTCCTCCATAGTCCAGTTACGAGCCTCCTCTTCAGATGGGGAAAGCTCAAAGCGGATGGACGTCAGTTCGATGGGCTTCTTGGCATACCTCTGCTTGAACATGGACTGATGCAGCACCATCTCGTCCCACATGCCCATTGGCGGCAGACCCTCGCTGAGACGGTTGGTCTTGACGATGTCCGCGCGGTTGTTTTTGGTTGCGTAATTGGTCATTGCCTGACCATGCTGAATTGCTGATGCTTTTGCTATCATAACATATCCAAGAATTTGTCTCTAATGCGGCTCAATTCCTCTATCAGGGTGTTGATGCCTTGAAGCCAACGTTCCATGAAGTCGGCTCTCTTGAAGAGTTTCAGTCTCTCGGTCTGTGGCAGGGCATGAAGCGCATTGCGCACATAAACCAGTTCAGACCTTGCTCCGATTAAGCCCTTCAAGGCTTCCTCCTGCTCTGCGGTCATGGGTAGAGATGGCTTGTGTCCGATGCCTAAGTCATGGAGATAGGTGCTCTTGCTCCTGCCTGACAGTCGGGCATTATGTACTACCAGATTGTATTCTTCTTCTGTGAAACGAACGTCAATGTGTCTTATCTTCGGAGGTCTCTTCATTGGGTTCTTCTCCTTGTTGCTATTCTTGTTTTTTGCCATTATAGATGGGGTTTATAAAGTTTATATGCTGATATAATAGGATAGCCAATGTGAGCCTGCGAACATTCAAGAATGCCAGTATGAAGCGGTGGGCGAAGCGAAACCGTCTGACACTGGTACTTCTTGTTTAGACCTACGAAAAAACTGCGGCTAATAGAGGTGGCGGCTCCTGGATGGCGTGTCTGTTAGGACAGTCAATAATTGAAATAAGGGAAAAGGAGAAATGACATCATGAGAGACTTGGGGTGATATGTGCGCTATGCCTCTCTGTGTTATCCTCGCATCGTCCTTCATGAGGCGGTGGCTGCAATAGGTTCCCCTCGTCATCATAGACAGGAGGCGACAGCAGCTCAACGGCTGGTGTCCCTTCTCCTTGATTGTTGTCATCTTCTGACGGCTGTCCAACCTCAAACTCAAAATGGTCATCACCTTCCTTTTCCCTTTGTTTGAAGTCTTGTGGTATCGGAGAAGGATCTGAAAGTCCGTCCCCGATAACATGAGAATTAACGAAAGGGGAAGAGGTATTATAAGAGGCAGGAACATGGGGCTGCAGAATGTCAGTAGTGGCAGGATTGACGCTGCTGTCTTTCTGCTGACCTATGCCATTGGAGAGATTGCCTCCCGAAGAGCAAGCGGTATCGGATGGGACATTGGACACCGATTCCTCTTGGGTGGCGGAAGTCACGGCTTGACGGTTGTAGAAGGGGTTCTTGATGGCTTCCTTGATGCCGTCAACGTACCAGAAGGCGATGCATAGTATCGTATGAATGGAGGTGCGGTTGTTCCTCTCGGTTGAGAGAATACCCACCTGATTGAACAGTTCCACCACCTTTGCCGCTGTCTTGCGGTCACACTTCCAAAGGGCAGACAGTTCAACGGTTGAGATGGCAAACTGCCCGATGGAGAGTGAAGCGGAGAAGCCTGTCTTCTGATAAACACTTGGCTTGGTGGAAGCCATTGATACAAAAGTGTCGAAGGCAGTCATGCGGTGGAAACCCTGCCTGTCATCCTTTAAGAAATCGAGCTGTTCCTTGGTCAGCAGGATTCCGTATTTTATGCTTTGGTTACTCATCTTGAAAAACGGATTATAAGTGAAACGGATTACTCAGCAAAGAAAGAATGAATAGTTTCTCTTTTCCCTTTCGTAAAAAGTAGATTACATGATTCTCTTATCCGTCATGTCATTCTTTCCCCATTAGGAATTTTCTCATCCTTGTCCCTCTTCATGGAGGCAGGCTTGTTCTTCTTGCTCTTCTGTAACATTGCCAGATGAGCCTCGAAGTCTGCCTGTTCCTCCTGGGTCGGTTCGTAAGGCTTGTCCCAAGAGCCACCTGACTCAATCCACTTTATCAACTGGTCTTTGAAGAAGTAGAGCGTGTTGCCTCTCTTGTAGAATGGGATGCGTCTTTCAGATGTGTAAGCATAGAGCGATGAGACCTTCTTTCGGACGAAGGCACTTGCTTCTCTGATGTCCATAAGAACATGGTCATTCTCGCACGGAACATTGCCTATTCTCTGACCAATGTCATCAAGACGAGTCATCATCGTATTGACCTTGGTCAGAAGTTCGCCAACTGCAGTGGGCAGCTGGTCGAACGATAATGATTTGTTTTCTTCCATTTGTTATCCTGATTATTTTATTCACTTATGTCTGGTCACTCTCTGCTTTGGTTGGCATCTTGAGAGAGATACGTTCTGCTGCATCACGTTTAAGCTCGTCCACCACATCGGCATACACCTGAGTAGTGGCAAGATTGCTATGGGTAAGCAGCTTGCTCACAGTGTAGATGTCCGTTCCCTCTGCCAACTGCAAGGTGGCAAAGGTATGACGGAAGCAGTGGAAGGTGATGTGTTTCTCGATGCCGGAAGCTTTTATCCACGGTTTGAGATACAATGCCACTGTACTGTTCGTGAGATTCTTGAACACCTGGCCTGTGCCTCGCTCGCCACAGAGCTGCAGAGCCTCTTCGCTGATAGGCAGGATTGCAGCGGTGGAAGTCTTCTTGGTGATAATGTCCATTCCCCAGCCGCCATCAGCCAACTTGACTATGTTCTCCCACTGGAGTCTGATGCAGTCAGAGAGGCGAAGACCTGTAAGGCAGGAGAAGAGACCAGCACGGCGAAGGACATCACTCTTGCAAGGAGTCTGAGACAGCTGCAACAACTCTTCCTTGGTGAGGAACTGCCGCTTGTTGCCATGAGCCTTGGCACGCACAAGTTTCTTGGCGATATTCTCTTTGAGCAGTCCGTCCTCGTATGCGATGGCAAGAATGCACTTCAACTTGGTAAGGTTGTTGTTGGCAGTCGTTCCCATCATGCGCTTACCGTTGTGCATACAGGCATCCGACAACAGGTAGTCGAGGAATCCCTGACAGTACGGAACGGTAAGGTCGCAGAAACGGCACTCTCCATGCGTGTAGTTGTGGAAGTGCATGTAGGCGGTTGCCCAGTTCTGGCTGCTGCCACGCTCAATCATGAGGTTCTTGAAGTATTCCAAGAAGCTCTCCTTGCCCTTGTTGCGGTCGAGGAAGCCATACTCCTCATTGATGATGGACTCAGTCCTGCGGCACTTGATGATTTCCGCTTTCTGAATCATACTCTTGTTGTACTCCTGCTGAAAGCGTTCAACTGGGTTGGTGTAGATGTAAAGACCAAGGTACTCCCTGCGTGAGAGTTTGCCTGTCTTCGGGTTGCGGATTGGGGGATAGAAATCCAGATAGAGGGAAGTCTGTCCGTTCTTGATAGGTCGTTTCCGCACGGTGACCTTTGTACAAATGTTCGTCATATTGTTATTCTTTTATTATTCTTACCGATGTGTATCTGAGGATGCGAATAGCCATGGTCGCAACGCTTTAACTCTCAAATCCGATGCAAAGTTAGATTGCCGTGAAAAGAGGAAAGCAAAGATGGCTTCAAATAGTATCTGAATTTAACCTGAATTTGCTTTTGAGTATGATTTTACGCTAAAAATCGGACTTAAATGGGGTTTCAGTAGCGCATTTTATCTTATATCCGTTTCTCTGCGTTTGGGGTTTGTTTCGACCGTCAATGATAGCAGTTTCAGACCATTTGCAACGGCATGGGTCGTATATGAGTTTGTTTCTCACTTCCGCTTTGCCTTGGTCGAAGTGCTGCTTTTCTCTGCCTTCTTGCGTGCTGCCTCCCAGTCTGCTTTCAGATAGTAGTTGGCTCTTCCGCCTTTGAACTTTCGGATTCTCACTCCATGAGTTTCTGCAAATCTGCGTACCTGAGTCTTACCCAATCCGTAGAGTTTCATGATGTCGAAGCAGGTGTACCAGTCATCGGAAATGTTCTTTCCCTGTTCTTCATTATAAAGCCCGATGACCCTCTCTACATCTTCTTTCTTGAAGCATGTCGTACCCCATGCATGGACTGATTGGAGTTGGTAGCGGTTGCGGACTTCATAGAATCTGCCATACTTAATATCAAAGGTGCTCAACACCTCTGCCATCGTATAATGGGTGTCGTGAGTTACTCCATCAGGTGCTATTTCCCCAGCCTTGGGAGTCTTGCGACACTTTGCCAACTTGTTGACTGAGCCTGTCTCGGCATCTTGGCGAGAAATAGACTCTTTCGGTATTATTACCTCATAGCCTTTGGAGTGGGCAAGTTTCAACAGTTCATCCAATGTAATTCGCGTCATTCTTGACATGATTTTTACCGTGATGATTTCACCTCTTTGAATTAGCCTATACATAGACCTCTTACTTATTCGGAGGTAATCGGCTGCATCTTGGACAGTGAAGAATTTTTGTGAGGACAGTTGATGTCTCTCTGTTTCATTTACTTGTGCCATACTGCAAAATTTTAGTCCGTTCAATTACTTTGTTTGCAATCCTGTACACGGTCCATAACGGAAAGTGACATAGAGTGCCATAATGTGCCACAAAGTGACAGCCTTCTGTCCGTGTCCGTGATTTCACGTGGTACAACTGTGGTACAAAATTACTCTAAACGGATGAAACTCGCAATAGGCGGTTGGAGCGTTATGTTAATGAATATGTATTGAAAATGAGCATTTTATGACGCTTCTCTAAGTTTTGTTTGGAGTTCTTTTCGATGCGTTTTAGTCCATATGACATGCATGTATATGATGATATTCAGCCGTAAGGCGCGTATATGCAGAAGTTCTGTAATATGCCCTGAAACCAATAGTTTCAGATTTCAGTTTCGTTATATCCGAAAAACCGTCACCATTACGGTCGTAAGGCGTCCTGTCCTTTACCATACCGAAGATATATGCGCCTGCCTTGTAGTCGTCAGAAACAATAGCAGCATTAAGAGTGGTATTGACATCTGTCGCCCCTCCCTCCAGCACATTGGTGGTATTGGAAAGTAAAAGGCTGTTGTATTTAGGTTCCTTCGTTATGATATTCACTACGCCGCCTATAGCATTCGCACCGAACAATGCCGAGCCGCCGCCACGTATTACCTCTACACGCTCAACCATCGCCACGGGCAGTTGCTCCAAACCGTAAACCGATGCCAAAGAGCTGAATATGGGTCGGCTGTCGAGCAATATCTGTGAATATTGACCGTCGAGACCGTTGATGCGCAACTGGGTGGTTCCGCAGTTTCCGCAATTATTCTCCACACGCAAACCCGACTGAAAATTCATCGTTTCAGACAGACTGCTGGCTGCAGTATTCTCGAACAATTTGGCAGATGTCACCGAAACAAGTGTCGGTGAAAACTTCTTGTTCGTCTCGGTACGACTGGCGGATACAACCACCTCTTCGACTGCTACAGCCATTTCCTCCAATTCGAAATTGAGTTCTATGGTTTTATCTCTGGCAGCATCCACCGTTTTCGTCACTGTCTTGTATCCAATAAGTGACGCCTCCACCACCAATTGCCCCTGCGGCAGGTTGGTCAACATGTAATGTCCCGTATCATCCGTTACTACGCCTATTGTCGTTCCCTTAACGGCTATTGTGGCAAATGGCAGATGTTCGTGCGTCATGGCATCAACAACATGCCCCATTATATTGGCATCACTGCTTTGCGGTGCCGGGACATACGCCGTCTCCTCGGCATGACATACCAAGGTGAAAAGGAGCATGCACAATGCTCCCAATATGTTTTTCTTCATATCAAATTGAAATTGATTTACTGATATATGTAAAAACCGCTACGCACTCGTACTGAGTTACTCCATATCAGTAAACAGGAGGTGCACGAAACCGACAATGCCTGACATGTGCCACCAGCCTTGCCACATGTCTGTGTACGCAAAACACAAATGTAATGCCCAACAAATGTGCCACAAATGACACATACACTGCTGCGGTTATCAATATCAGCGACAAATGGGCAATAACATGAAGTTGCTGCGGCGTATGTCCCGCAGCAGCGGCAGCAGTACCTCCAAAAGGATGTGAATGGACATAAACCTGACCGTCTATGTCATGTGCGTGCGGGAATAAGGTCACGGCACCCCAATACCCCATAAAGAGCACAAGAGACAGCAGTGCCAATATATGCCTCATCCGATTACGCACGTTATTTTATTTTGCATGCAAAAGTATCTAAATAATACCACATTACGTTATAAAAAAGAACTATTCCCACCATATAGCCCCCAAATATTTACGAATAAAATGAGGCCGCATGCGTTTTGCATACGGCCTCATTTACATTTATCAGGAAAGAATTACTTGGAAGCCTCTACAGACACTTTCCTGAATTCCTTCATGAGCTTTGAGATCTCCAAAGCGGCCTTACGTGCACGGGTGCCGGCAGCCTTATTATTTTTGGTCACCTGAAGATTGGCATTCGTCCTGAACACCTCAACCTGTTCATTGATTTTGTCTAACAATGTTTGCATAGTTGTATATAGTTTAAAGAATTAGGTCAACGTTATCTTATTACAAATTTATACAAAAAATCATTCCGACAAAGAAATAGACATCTTTTTGACTACATGCATTCGTCCTGACCCTAATTCTTTCTCAACTTTTTACGCAATAACTTCAAACGCGTCTTCATGGTCATCTTCTTATCCTTGCTGTAACCGTAACCATAGCCGTAGCCATAGCCATAGCCATAACCATAGCCGTAAGTCGCCCCGCCGACATATTTACGCCCTGCACCTATATCTGTAATGATTACATTCATATTGCGCAAAGTCTTACGCTCATTGAGCATGTTAATGCCGCCGAGACTGCGTTTGAGCGACTTGCCTACACGAACGGAAAATACTGTAAGGTCTGCAATACGGTTGATAAGCATTGTATCAGTAACCAGGCCGATAGGCGGAGTATCGACCACAATATAATCATACATCTGCCTCAACTCGTTGAATGTAGCCTCTATGACATCACCAATCAACAACTCTGCAGGGTTCGGAGGAATAACGCCCACGTACAGAACATCGACATTATTCATGGCATTATGGCTTATCAGCGAATCGATATTAGACTCCTTTTTAACAAGGTAGTTTACCAAGCCTCTCACCTGATGCCTGCCGCTAATCTTTTCCGAAAGCGAGGCCTTACGCAGGTCGAGGTCTACAAGCAGCACCTTCTTGCCGGCAATACCAAGTGTCAACGACAGGTTGATTGACACAAAACTTTTGCCTTCATTAGGCATTGACGATGTCACCATTATCACCTTGCCTCCCTGCGGCATTGTAAAGTCAAGATTTGTACGCACCATACGGAAAGCCTCGGTAATTGCATCCCTACTGTTAGGTGCCACAATCTTATCAGTAGCCGTACTCTGTGTCTTTGAAGGGATGGCCCCAATAATAGGCACCTTCACAACATCTTCTATTTCCTTGATACTGCGCACCTTGACTCTCAACTGTTCTATCAGATAGATGACAATAGCCGGAAGAATCAGTCCGATTGCAAAAAATGCCAGCACAATCAGGGACTTCCGTGGGGCAACAGGTTTTGGATTGACCAAAGCCCTATCTATAATCTGTGCAACCGGAGTTGTTGCCACCATCGACAGTGCCGTTTCCTCCCTCTTGTTAAGCAGGTAGGTATAAAGTGCAGCCTTGATTTCCTGATTACGTTCTATAGACACCGTTTCACGCTCCAGGTAAGGTATAGTACTGACCTTGCTGGATATCTGTGCAATCTGGCGCTCCAAAGCATCCCTCTGTATTTGAAGTGAATTATAAACGTTGTCGACAGAACGACGCAGCGAATTCTTCATTGATACAATCTGTTCATTCAGTTCCCTGATGACAGGGTTGCTGTCAGAAGTCGCATCGCCCAATCTCATTCTCTCGAGTACCAGTTCGTTGTAACGATTTATAGCATCCGACAGAGCCACATCCTCTATGCCGATATTGACCGGAAGCAGCCCTGTATCGCCAGAACTGTTCAGCATATCACCTATGCCTTTTATCATATCAAGCTGTATCTCTGTGGTGAGCATCTGTGTTTTATACTGCTGCGATGTTTCCAACGAAAGCTTTGTTTCCGACATGATATCCACAGCGGCATTGGTACTCTTGAAATTCTCTATCGTCGAATCCACATCAGAGAGCTCTGCCCCCACAGCATAAAGACGCTCATCTATAAACTGTATGGTAGCCATGGCCGACTCCTGCTTGCTCTTGATGGCGTTCTCATTATAGACATCAACCACTTCGTTTGCAAAAGCCGCAGCCATCACAGGATTGTGGTTGGATACAGACACATTAAGCACATTTGACCTGTCCTGCGGCCTTGTAATGCTCAACTGCGTCATATACATTTCCGTAGCGTCGCGCAAAGGCATGACTGTCACCGAAAGCATTTCAATCTCACCAGGTTCGCCATTGGGCTCGACACGGAAAATGCCTGCCGGCGTGGTAATTGTTTCGCCATATTGTTGCGTAACAGTCAACTCTGTGCTGGTTCTGTCTCCAGGCAGTTTGTATTCCATTTCAGCAGAAAACCGGTCATCGGCTTCAGGTGTAATTTTGAGCGAGAACACACACCTGACGGTATCGGCAGCCACCAGCATCGGGGCCTCCGCCTCTGTCATATAACGACGGCTAATCCCCTGCTTGACACAGTACACTATATTGGCATTAAGGTCATTAACCACCTGTTCCATAATGGAATACGATCCCATCACGAACAACTCGTCTTCCACCCCATCATGCATTCTGTACATCATGTTGGTAGGCATAAAGCCAGAAAGGTCACTGTTCGACGAACGGCTATACCTTTCATCTATCAATACCGACGACGAGGACCTGTAAACACTGGGACGTGACAAGGCATATACGACACCCACCGCCACAAACAATGCTGCCGATATTGCAAACCAATACCAGTTATATAGTATAAAATCAAATATATCTCTCAGCGTTATGACCTGTCCTTCTGTACGCCCGTTTTCGGGTGTTTCATTTTCCTTGGCTACCATTTCAATCTGCTATTTAAGGACACTTGTTATGTAAAATATTAGCATGGCCACAGAACTTGCGAATGTTCCCAATGAAGCAATCGCCGGCAGGTTCATCTGGAACACGGATGTTGAACGTGCCCTTGCATCAATCGGATCTACGCATACGACATCATTCTGCTGCAGATAATAAAACGGCGAGTTAAAAATGTTTTTGGATTTGATATTCAAACGTCCTATTTCACGCACGCCATCTATTTCACGAATTACAATAACATTCTCCCTGTCTCCATATTCTGTCATATCGCCGGCCATACCAAGAGCCTCCAATATAGATATCCTGTCCCCGACCACCTTGAATGTCCCGGGCCGTGCCACCTCTCCTATTACGGTAATGTTGAAATTAAGAAAGTTGATGGTAACTATCGGATCCGGCATATACGATGCAAGCATTTCCTTCAACATTTCGGACAGCTCGCTTCGGGTCAGGCCGGCAACATGTATTGCGCCCAGAGTAGGAAAATCGATATTGCCGTCCATATTTACTGTATAGCCCTCCAGCGACTGCGTTGCAGTGATATCATTTACGACAGACATCTGTGATTTCACACTGTACAGGTTAAATGGAACAGCAAGTTCCGGCTTTGAAGACGAGACGGTTATCGAGAGCAAATCGCCCGACTTTATCACATTGGTGTATTGGTCTATCTGTGTCAGTTCGCCTGCTTCGGCATCCTGCAGGTATGCAATATTTTTCGATGAGCCACATGATACCGCCACAAATGCCGCGGCAACTACGCCTGCCAAATATATCAAAAGATTGTTTTTAAACTTCATTTGGAAAATCGCTTTCATAATGAATACAAATATAAAGCATTATCCCAAACAAGACAACTTATAAACTGCATAAATTCACATTTACAGCAGTAATCATGTCTGCAGTAAAAAATTTATCGAAATTGGCACGCCGAATCACCGAGACTCATTTGCATTCTGCGACAAAAAGGTCTGTTTATTTTCACATGTATTCAAATCATTGACAATGTACTACATTTGCAATAACAAATAACAATCGGCATGTTGTACATACTTCCACTTACATACCTTGGCAATACCGGCTATTTTACACTGCTAAAACAGGGGAACTGCATTATTGACATATACGAAAACTATGTCAAGCAAACATACCGCAACAGATGCGACATATTAACCGCCGCTGGCAAGGTTTCTCTGACTGTCAACGTCGTAAAAAGCGGCAGCATGATGAAACGTCCGATGTGCGACATGCGCATCGACTATTCCAAGCGCTGGCAACACCAGCACTGGATGTCCATATTGTCGGCTTACAAGAATTCACCTTATTTCGACCACTACCGCGACTTGTTCGAACCATTTTACAACAAGGAATTTACTTTTCTGGCCGACTTCAATATAAGGTTGTTGGAAACGGTACAGACGGTTCTCAAGATGCCGCCACCGGCATACAGTTCGTCATATGTCATTCCAGACAGCCGGATGACGGACATGCGTAATGGGTTCAATCCGGGACAGATACCACTGCCGCAAACAGCTTTCCACAGCTACTGTCAGGTATTCGGCGACCGGCTGCCATTCCATCCCAACCTGTCCATAATCGACCTGCTGTTCTGCGAAGGACCCAATGCCATAAACTTACTGTAAGGCAGCAACATATCCGGCGGACAGCCGACATGACATAAAGGCATAAAACAATAAAGGGAGGGGCAAATGCCCCTCCCTTTATTATCAAAGCCTTGCAGCACAATTATTACGGAAGCTGTATTTCTACATATTTTACTGCATCAGCAAAACCGTCCTGCAAACCGTTTTCGTTCATAGGCAGTACGCCGAGATAAACCTTCGAACCGGATACGAAACCGTCAACACCGCTATACGAGAAAGTATTGCTGTATGTAGGATTGCCATAGACGAATCCCATGGAGTTGGATGCACCGGTTACAAAGGCATTTACTATGTTCGACATGTTGTCGGGATTGGTCGGGTCATAGCCCTCTACATTCGGGTTGATGAAGTCCATGCGGTATGCACGGATGTGGTTGGCATCGTAGTCATCCGGATAGCTGATGGTAAAGGCTATCTGCGTAGAAGTAATATCTGTGACATCAATCTCGATTACACTTTCATCAGGCAGTTCCACTGCATCATTGAACGGAGGCGTCACAATGTCGTGCTTTTTGATGGCATAAGGATTCATCAGCGCATCGTAGGTCATGACATAAACATCGAGCGGAGTGTCAAGAGTGAGAGCCGTATTATAGGCATCTACAGTAGTAGCGGAACCCTGGGCGGTATAGCACTTCATGGGCTGAACGGTGGTGAGACCGGACCAAGTATCCACTGCATCCAGTATCTTGCCTTCCCATGCAGCCTGTTCTCCGAACAGGATGTCGTCAGTGTAGCCTACAGTCTGTACACCTACCACCACCTTACCGCAAAGGTCGTTGCGTACAACATTGAAACGCTGCAGATAGAAGTCCTGAGTGTTGATGCCGAATTCCACGTTGGGCACATCGTTGTTGCCACCTTCTTCATAAGTGGTTACAGGCACCTGGAATATCTGGGTATCCCTGCCGAAGCGATCCTGCCCCATACAATAGAATACATATTCCGTGTTGGGCTCGAGGTCGAAGTAGTTCTGTGCGAAATCATTGCTCATATCGCTCAAAGTACCGCTGGTAGCATCCAACGAGCTGTCGCCATCGAGGAAAGCCTGCAAATCATCGGGAGTACCGAGAGCGTACCTGGCCGATACATAGTCGTCCGAACGTTCGATACGGAAGCCTGCACTGTTATCGCTGACATAGTACAAACTTACATTGAAGTCATCGGAGATTGTCTTAAAGCCATAGGTTGCCACGGGACCTGCAGCACCTTCAGCATTGTATGCTATGGCATAGATTTCGTAGTATGTATCTACATCGAGGTCATCGAAAGTCTCCTCTACGGCCTCATTGGTATCCACGGGGATACTTGCAAGCATACCCGAAACGAAATCGGCTTTCTGACCACCGTCTGCTGCAGAAATCGCATACTCATAACGGCTTGCAACTTCATTCGGAGTGAAGCTTACTGTAATGGAGTTCATGGATGCGCTGCCCACAACTTCGATAGCTACGGTAGGTTCTTCACCGCCAGTTGCGGTCCCACCACCAGGGTTACATCCGGTCAACAACGCGCCGATTGCCATGAAGGCAACCATGCCCGATTGAATAAATGTCTTTTTCATTTTATTTTAATATTTAATCGTTTCAAAAACTCAACACGTGCATCTAAAATAGCTTTCGCATGTATTTTCACACGTTGATTGATGATTACTGCACATCCCTGAATATGTACCAGCCGTAGTGTACCGTTGAGGCATTGCCGGTTTCTTCACGGGTACCTTTCAAACACCTGCCGTCAGCCGACTGGAATTCAATCCAACCGCCGCTGTAGGAAATGCCGTCATACTGCGCGCTAACCCATTCAGCCGTGCTGCCCAAAGAAGCGTTGTTCACAATATCAACTACACCGCTCTGAGTAAAGCCTATACCATCATTGGTAGCACCCATGGAAAGACCGGAAGCAGGATAGATGGTACCGTCGGTATAACCGTCAACGAATTTTACAAAACCGCCGTCTACAGCAAGCCATTCGCCGTTCGGGCTGATAGCCGTGGTAAAGCCATTGCCAAGAACTCCGTTGACAATGTTGACATTTTCACCATCATCCTGAATATCATCGGCCTCTTTTACCCAATGAGCCTCTGCATAGTTGTCTGCCTTTGTCCAATACACGGCACCGTTTGCATAACCCATATCCATACCGTATATTATGCTGGCATCTGCCGAGCAACCGTGTACGATAATACCGTTGACGTTTTCAGCCCATGAGTTGCCTGCATAATCGGTTTCAGGCATAGGAAGCAGGCGCGGAACACCGTTCTCCACAATGACAGGGTGATAGATATAACCGAGCACGTTGCGGAACTGGTAACCCACCCAGATGGAACCGTCTTCTGAAGTGGCATTGATATCCGGCACACGGCCATCCCAATTAATATCCTCAGTATTTGTCAAACTCTGCGGGAATGTCAGGTTGCCTTCAAGGTCAATGATGCCGGACGAAGTGACACCGGCATTGAACACGAACATCTTACCATCGTTGGACACACAGTTGATGCCCTGTATGTTGCATGCCGATTGACGGATAATAGGAAGTTCGAAAAGTTCGTTGGTTTCGGTATCTATGAATGCAGGTATAAAACCCTGTTCACCATCATCGGTATGTTCTTCCCTGATGGCACCGATCCACCTGCCGTTGGGCGACATTGCGGAGAAACGATAGTCATTCAGATAACGGAAATGTACTCCGTTGCCTTCCGCCGCCAGCTGTCTTACCTTAATTGAAACCACAGCCTTACCGCTGGTAAGTTCGATAAACGACGACCTCTCGCTGCCGCTGTCGTTCGGGTCGGCACTAATGGACAGTACGTTGTCAACAATGTCCGACACCCTAAGCCAGCTGGCTCCTGCTTCAGCCGCAACCTCACCCGGGGCGCTGAGAATAGTAACAGTCTGCGTTTCGCTTCCGTCGCCAAGCAACGTAACCTGCGAATCACTTACGGAGATAGTCTCCTGACTTTCCGGTTCAGTACAGCCCGTCAACAGGCCAACCACCGCTGCAGAAACAAAGAGAATGCTCTGCAATAAAAATTTTTTCATACCTAACACATTATTATTACTGTTATACACTCGGTTTTACGAAGCGCAACAAACTCTGTTGGGCACCGTTGCACGAAGACGAAAAATATCCCCACACCAACCGACCATACAAATATAGTAATAAAAAAATATTTCTAATACTGCATGCGAAAATTTATTGCATATCCTGTGTGTGCGGCAGTCAGCAATTCAACGTGTCAACAAGGAATATCATGCACATCCGCCACTAAAGCAGGTTTACTGCACATCCTTGAATGCATACCATCCAAATATTTTCGTCTGTATTGTGCCCTGCTCCGCTCTGATACCAGACAAAACCCTGCCGTCGGTAGACAGGCGCGAAACGATGCAGTCGCCGGGGATAGTCAGACCCTCGAAGTTCTCGCTTATCCACTCGCTCATGGGCATCGTAGCTCCGCTGAAAACATTTACCACGCTGTTGCCGCTGAAGCCCCAGCCGTCATTGGAGAGAGAGGATACGCCATACGGATACTCGCTGCCATCAGCCAGATTATAGGTTTTACCGCCTACGGAAACCAGTTCGCAGTTGGGACTGAACGAGAAGCTACCGCCAGTAATGTTCCCGTTTTCATCGGTAAGCCAATGCGGAGTCGAATAATTATCCTCGGCAGTCCAATAAACCGTACCTCCATTGTCGCTGCCATAGTCGCTTGCCCAAATCACTTTCCCGTCAGGCGATATGCCTTGGCATATCAAGCCATTGTAGTTCTCGGGCCACGAACGTCCCTGAGAATCGGTCTCCGGCATAGGAAGCAGACTCGGAACACCGTTCTTCACAATAACAGGGTGATAGATATAACCGAGCACATTGCGGAACTGGTAACCTACCCAGATGGAACCGTCTTCTGAAGTGGCGTTGATATCCGGCACACGGTCATTCCAATTAATATCCTCAGTATTTTTCAAACCCTGCGGGAATGTCAGGTTGCCTTCAAGGTCAATGATACCGGACGAAGTGGCACCGGCATTGAACACGAACATCTTGCCATCGTTGGACACACAGTTGATGCCCTGTATGTTGCATGCCGATTGACGGATAATAGGAAGTTCGAAAAGTTCGTTGGTTTCGGTATCTATGAATGCAGGTATAAAACCCTGTTCACCATCATCGGTATGTTCTTCCCTGATGGCACCGATCCACCTGCCGTTGGGCGACATTGCGGAGAAACGATAGTCATTCAGATAACGGTAATGAACTCCCAGTCCGTCTGCGCCAAGCTGCCTTACCTTGATTGTGGCAGTAGCCTCCCCGCTGGTAAGGCGGATTTCCGTAGACCTGTCGCTGGCCGCATCGTTCGGGTCGGCCGTAACGGACAGCACGTTGTCGACAATGTCCGATGTATGAAGCCAACTTGCGCCGGTTTCAACAGTAATCTCACCCGGAGCATCAAGAATAGTAACCATCTGCGCCTCACTGCCATTGCCAAGCAGCGTAATCTGTGAATCGCTTACGGAGATGTATCCCTTCTTTTCTGTTACGTCGGTTGTACACCCTGCCAACAAGGCAACGGCTACCGCTCCGACAAGCGTTCCTTGCAAAAAACCATTCATAGCTCAAGAAATTAATATGTATAAAACCAATTGCAATGTCATCGCATTGCATATTCACAATAAATGTAACAAATTATTTCATAGAATGTATACTTCCATGCATAAAATATTTGTCGCATGAAAAACTACAGCACAAAAACAGGGCAGACATCATCCTGCCTGCCCTTTGGAAAAGACTGCCGCAATACTGCGGCAAGTTATTGTTTCTGAAAGTGTTATTCTTCCGTTATCTCTATAAGCTGCTGTCGGTATGCGTCGAGAATGCTCGATTTGGATACGAACCCAAGGTATATATTATTCTTATCCACAACCGGAAGGTTCCATGCCTTCGACTCTTCGAACTTCTCCACCACCTCGGTTATCATCTCATTCTTAAAAATGACATCCGGCGGGCTTACTATGTATTTGGATACAGGCAAGCCATATTTCTGCGGGTCGAACATGTCGGTACGTATATCGTCAAGGAGTATAATGCCGACAAATTCGCCGCCCGTCTTAACCACGGGAAACACATTGCGCTTCGAAGATGATATGACACGCACCAAATCGCCCAGAGTGGCATCCTTGTTGACAGGCGAGAAATTGGTTTCGATCAGCGTCTCGAGATTGAGGAATACCATCACCGAACGGTCCTTGTTGTGAGTGACAAGTTCGCCCTTAGCCCTCAGCTTCTTCGTATATATGGAGTCCGGTTCCAGATAATACGACACCGCAAACGACAACGAAGCCACCAGCATCAAAGGCACGAACAGTCCGTAGCCGTTAGACAGCTCCGCAATAAGGAACACCGATGTAAGCGGCGCCTTCATCACTCCGGTCATAACTCCAGCCATGCCCACGAGCGAAAAATTGACAACCGACATATCCATTCCGAAGAATGTATTGCAGATATAGGCCAATGACCCTCCGGTGAATGCACCCACGAAAAGTGACGGCGCGAACGAACCGCCCACACCTCCGGCAGCATTGGTTATGGCCATTGCAACGACCTTCAAAAATAGCGTGCCCAACAGAAACAGCACCACCACCCACGGTATGTTACGGTACTGATAGAACAGCGAATTGTCGAACAGCGGCTCTATACGCCCGTGCATCATGTCTATAAACGAACTGTAACCCTCGCCGTACAATGGCGGGAAAAGGAATATCAGCAAACCCAGCGAAATACCGCCTATCAGCCATCGCATGGATTGCGACCTGAACCGGCTGAACATCGCCTGTACCTTACCGTTAACATTAAGAAAATAAAACGACACTGCCCCGCACAGAACGGCAAGCACCACATACATGTGCAGATACTGAAGATTGAAGTTTACACCCACCTCGACATTGAGCATCGGATCAAACCCCTTAAGAAAAAGCACCAATGTGGTGGAAGCAACCGACGATATGAGCAACGGAACTATGGCCCGCATCGAAATATCGAGCATCAACACTTCCAACACGAAGATAAGTCCCGTAACCGGAGCCTTGAATATGGCCGCCACGGCACCTGCTGCACCGCAACCGAGCAACAGCGTGGTATCGCGGTAGTTGAGTTTGAATATCTGCGCTATGTTGGAACCTATTGCCGAACCAGTGAGAACGATAGGAGCCTCGGGACCGACAGAACCGCCAAATCCTATCGTCACGGCACCGCCCACCACCGACGAATAACAGTTGTGAGGCTTGATACGAGACCCTGTCTTGCTTATGGCATAAAGCACCCTCGCCACACCTTCCGATATATTGTCCTTGACAATAAACCTCACAAACAGCGATGCAAGAATTATACCAACGGCAGGATATACAAGAAACAGATAACCGACAGAATCTACCGGCAGCCAACTTACAAGACAACTTTCTATCAAATGAAGCAGCTTCTGGAATACATAAGCCGCAAAACCAGCGACAAGCCCCACCAGAATAGCAAGTACAATCATCAATTGCTGGCTCGACAACCGTCGGGTCAGCCTCATGAGGAATTCGTATGCCTTGTTCTGCTGCAACCGGACATTCTGCTCCATTACACACGCAATTTATTACATTCCGATTAAAAGCGACGTATACCCATTATCTGACGTACATCCTCAACAGTTTTGGATGCACTCTCGCGCGCCCTTGAGGCTCCTTCAGCAAGCACATCACGCAAATATGCGTCATCATTGCGTATGGATTCGATACGCTCCCTTATCGGAGCAACAGTTTTTATTATATCTTCGGCAAGTTGCTTCTTGAGGTCACCGTAGCGTATCTCGCATGCAGCATGCTTCTCCTTGAAATACTCAATGGTAGAAGGCTCCGACACGACATTCATAATGGTGAATATGTTTGCCACACCTTCGCTCATGGGAGAATTAGGTTCCGCAGGACCCGCATCCGTCACCGCTTTCATAACCTTCTTGCGGATAACGGCATCGCTGTCGGCAAGGAATATACCGTTGTTCTCGCTCTTGCCCATCTTCCCGCTGCCGTCAAGTCCGGGTATCTTTACAAGTTCCGAACCAAAATTATACGGCTGGCTTTCAGGGAAGTACTCAACACCGTACATATTGTTGAACCTGCGGGCAAACACCCTTGTCAGCTCAAGATGCTGTTCCTGATCCTTGCCAACCGGCACATGGCTCGCACGGTGAAGCAGTATGTCAGCCGCCATAAGCACCGGATATGTCAACAATCCTGCATTGACATTCGACGGGTTCTTGCGCACCTTGTCCTTGAACGATGCCGTACGTTCCAATTCACCGACATAGGCATGCATGCTGAGCAGCAGCGACAATTCCGTGACCTGCGGCACATCGCTCTGCACATATATTGTCGCGGTCTGCGGATCCATGCCTGCAGCAATGTATTCGGCCAACACCGTGCGAACATTCTCGTGCAGCTGTTCAGGATTATCATGCGTCGTAAGCGCATGGTAATCCGCAATGAAAAAGAAGCAACGCGCCTCGTGCTGCAACTTCACGAAGTTGCGCAATGCACCGAAATAATTACCCAAATGCAGCTGCCCCGTGGGTCTGATACCGCTGACTACCGTATTCATCTTATTGCCGTTATTTTTCCAAACAAAAAACAAAAGTACTGAAAAAAAACAGATATCACCCTTTTTTACCTACTTTTGCTCCGTTTAAGGCTTAACATAACGCACAGATGAAGACTTACTGGAGACTGCTTGGATTTGCCAAGCCCATAGAGAAATACGCCATACCATACTTTTTCTACACGTTGCTTTACGCATTCTTCAATGTTTTCACATTCACGCTCATAACCCCTATTGTCACCGTACTGTTCCAACCGGACGGAGGCGGACTACCACATGTCGAGCAAATGCCTCCATTTTCGCTTTCGATTGACTACGTGAGCGACTTTCTAGGTTACCTGCTCTACCAAATTTTCGGTGACACATACAGCACAATAAGCGTCCTTGTATTTCTTGCCGGCGTAGTCATCACTGCATCGCTTCTCAGCAACCTGTTCCGCTATCTCGGGCAGCGCACCATAGAGAACATGCGCATACGCACTCTAGCCCGCCTTAGGGACGATGTCTACAACCATGTTCTTGACATGAACATCGGCTTCTTCAGCAACGAACGCAAGGGCGATATCATGTCGCGCATAACATCCGACGTACAGGTAGTACAGTTCTGCATCACCAATACCCTACAGGTAGCATTCCGCGAGCCGTTCCTCATAATATCGTATGTCATAGCGATGCTCGCCATATCAATAAAGTTATCGATATTCTCCGTCGTCTACCTTCCCGTAGTCGCACTTATCATCGGCTCCATCGTCAAACGTCTGCGCCGTTCGGCAAAGGAAGTACAGGAATCATTCGGCGAACTCACCTCCGTACTCGACGAATCGCTGTCGGGTATGAAGGTTATCAAGGGTTACAACGCCGAAGGCTTCTTCGGCCGCAAGTTTGTGGACATAAACCGCAAGTTCTCCGACATATCGCGCCATATAGCCTACCGCCAGCAGCTGGCATCACCTATGAGCGAATTTCTCGGCATAGTGGCAGCGGCCGGTTTGCTCATATTCGGCGGCGTGCTTGTTACCGATGGCAGCCTCACCCTTGGAGGCTTTCTCGCCTATCTGGCCATCTTCACACAGATAACACGCCCCATGCGTTCGTTTACCGATGCGTTCGCAACCATTAACCAGGGCATTGCAGCAGGCGAACGAGTATTATCGCTTCTCGATACCGACACCAGCATCAAGAACACCGACAACGCCATACAACTCGAAGAATTCCGCGACAGGATAGAGTTCCGCAATGTACGTTTCGCATATGGTGAGCGCGAGGTAATACACGGCATCAGTTTCAGTGTCCGCAAAGGCGAAACCGTTGCACTGGTAGGACCGTCAGGCGGCGGCAAATCGACCATCTCCGACCTTATTCCCCGCTTCTATGACGTAACGGACGGTGAACTGACCATAGACGGACACAACATAAAGGATTACGACATAAAGTCGCTGCGCGATAAAATGGGTATTGTAGCCCAGGATACCGTACTGTTCAACGACTCGATAGAGAACAACATACGTCTCGGTAACCACGAAGCCTCACGCGAGGAGGTCATGAATGCAGCACGCGTGGCCAATGCCGAACAGTTCATCTCCGAGACGCCCGAAGGTCTCGACACCAACATCGGCGACCGCGGCGCTAAACTTTCCGGCGGCCAGCGCCAGAGACTGAGCATAGCGCGTGCGGTACTCAAAAACCCAGAAATACTTATCCTAGACGAAGCTACATCGGCTCTCGACACCGAAAGCGAAAAACTCGTACAGGAGGCCCTCAACACCCTGCTCAAGGGACGTACCTCAATAGTTATCGCACACCGTTTGAGTACTATACACAATGCCGACAAGATAATCGTCATCGAGCAGGGACACATCACCGAAGAAGGCACCCACGCCGAACTTCTTGCCCTAAAGGGTACATACGCCAAACTCATCGAAATGCAACAGCTGTCATAATACTCTCTTCGGCTACACATTGGCACAAAAAAAGAGGTCTGGAAATCCAGACCTCTTCCATTATATGGGATACCGGCCGCTTACCGGTTTCTATGCTACATCATTCCCATACCGTTCATGCCTGCACCAGCGCCGGCCGGCATTGCAGGAGCCGGTTCCTTCTTCTCGGCGAGCACACACTCGGTAGTCAGGAACATGGAAGCTATGGAAGCTGCATTCTCGAGTGCTACACGTGCCACCTTGGTCGGGTCGAGAATACCTGCCTCGAGCATATCCTCATAACGGTCTGCACGGGCATTGTAACCGAATGCGCCCTTACCTTCACGAACCTTGTTCACAACGACTGAACCTTCACCGCCTGCATTGGTCACAATCTGACGAAGCGGCTCTTCGATAGCCCTCTTGATGATTGCAATACCCGTAGTTTCGTCTTCGTTTTCACCCTTGAGATTTTCGAGAGCTGCGGTAGCACGGATGTAGGCCACACCACCACCGGGAATGATACCCTCTTCAACAGCTGCACGGGTGGCAGCAAGAGCATCTTCTACACGGTCCTTCTTCTCTTTCATCTCCACTTCAGTTGCAGCACCTACGTAAAGGACTGCTACTCCACCGGCCAGTTTAGCAAGTCTTTCGTGGAGCTTTTCCTTGTCATATTCAGATGTGGAGCTTTCAATCTGCTTGCGTATCTGCACGATACGGGTTGCAATAGCTTCCTTGTCACCAGCACCGTCAACGATAGTTGTGTGTTCCTTGTTGATTGTAACCTTGTCGGCAGTACCAAGCATGTCCATCTGAACATCTTCAAGACGAAGACCCTTGTCACCTGTGATATATACACCACCGGTCAAGATGGCAATATCCTCAAGCATTTCCTTACGACGGTCTCCGAATCCAGGGGCCTTAACGGCAGCAACCTTCAGCGTGCCACGGAGCTTGTTGACAACCAACGACGACAATGCCTCACCATCAACATCCTCTGCGATAATAACGAGTGAACGTCCGTTCTGCGCCACCGGTTCGAGAATGCCCATGATTTCCTTCATGGTCGATATCTTCTTATCGGTAATGAGAATAAGCGGCTTGTCGAGGGTAGCTTCCATCTTCTCGGTATCTGTAACGAAATAAGCTGAAATGTAACCCCTGTCGAACTGCATACCTTCCACAACCTCAACGGTAGTTTCAGTACCCTTTGCCTCCTCTACGGTGATAACGCCTTCCTTGTTCACCTTGCCCATTGCCTCTGCAATGAGCGAACCGATGGTATTATCGTTGTTGGCAGAGATGGTGGCTACCTGTTCTATTTTCTCGATGTGATCGCCAACAGACTGGCTCTGCGACTTGAGGTTCTCTACTACGGTAGCAACTGCCTTGTCGATACCCCTCTTGAGGTCCATCGGGTTGGCGCCTGCGGTAACGTTCTTGATACCTACACCGATAATTGCCTGAGCAAGTACGGTTGCAGTAGTGGTACCGTCACCTGCATCGTCATTGGTTTTTGATGCCACTTCCTTAACAATCTGTGCACCCATGTTTGCAAACGAGTCCTCAAGCTCAACCTCCTTGGCAACCGAAACACCATCCTTGGTTATGTGCGGAGCACCATACTTACGGTCAATAATCACGTTTCTGCCTTTCGGACCGAGTGTTACCTTCACTGCATCTGCCAATGCATCTACGCCCTGTTTGAGAAGCTCACGAGCCTCTGCATTATATTTGATTTCCTTTGCCATAGCTTTATATATAATTTAACATGTGTGAAAATTAGATGATGGCGAAAATATCATTCTGACGCATAATGAGGTACGTTTCGCCTTCAACGGTCACCTCTGTGCCTGCATACTTACCGTAGAGCACCTGGTCTCCAACCTTGACCTCCATCTTTACTTCCGAAGTACCTGGACCGACTGCAACTACCTTGCCTGCCAGCGGTTTCTCCTTTGCCGTGTCGGGAATGATAAGGCCTGCGGCCGTCTTCTCTTCAGCCGGATTGGGCTGTATCAAGACTCTGTCTGATAACGGTTTGATGTTCATAGCTGTAAATCTTTAAGTTTATATATTTGTTTACAATTTTCGAATTGCGCTTAAACTACTGCATATTGCATGCCAAAGGGCAAAACGGTACAATATGTCACGTTTTACATGCCACTATGACAACACTGCATGTCCCATCTGACAAAATAACAGACCTCAACACAACACATGACAGTCAAACAAAGAGGGCCCTGCGCCTTAACGCCGGGCCCTCCCGCAATTGATCCGGATACCTTATTTGCGGTATGCTTCCGCAATCTGTCCGAAATGGTCTTTGGTATTGACTTTGGTAAATACCTTTTCAATAATACCGTTTCCGTCTATCACAAACGTGGTACGGAGAATACCCATATATTCACGTCCCATAAACTTTTTCAACCCCCATGCGCCGTATGCCATGGCTATTGTCTTGTCCGTATCGGCAATCAGCGTAAACGGCAGCGAATGTTTGGCAATGAAACCCTGATGCGACTTGCCGCTGTCAGGACTTACTCCGACAACCTCAAAACCGTCGCGGCGCAGCTCGGCATATCCGTCACGCAGGCTGCATGCCTCGGCAGTACATCCCGAAGTATTGTCCTTCGGGTAAAAGTAAAGTATAAGTCGGTGTCCCTTGAAATCATCCAAAGTGACGTTCTTTCCGTCCTGGTCAACACCCGAAAAATACGGGGCCTTGTCTCCTTCCTTCAACATGGTTTAAAAGTTTTATTCTTCCTTCCTGCCGGCGAATATCTCGCGCAGGATTATGTTGGTAGCTCCACGATGCGAACGCACATAACTGCCTGCTGCGGTTGCCGCAGCTTCATAATGCTCGGGCGATGACTGCAATCCGTCAAACCACTCGGCCAATTCATCATAAGACGATATGCTGCGCGATGCACCGCATTCAATCAACTCACGTGCCTCACGGAACTTTTCGTACTTAGGTCCGAACACCACCGGCATCCCGAACACGGCAGCCTCAAGCGTGTTGTGTATTCCCACGCCAAAACCTCCTCCGATATAAGCATAACTGCCGTAACCATACACCGACGAAAGGATACCTATTGTATCTATCACAAGCAACTGTTTGCCGCTTCCGCCATCCGCTTCGCCATATTCGGTGTAACGCACGCCGCCGCCACGAACGGCAGCCAACATATCACGTATGCGCTTCTCATCCATTTCGTGCGGAGCCACAATGAATTTCATGTCGGGATGTGCATTCATCAGCCGTATGAGCAGCTCCTCATCCGGCTGCCATGTACTTCCGGCCACAAAAGCCCTGCCACCAGCCACGAAATCTTCCACGACAGGCAACACGCGCGCCTTGTCGGCAATCTTGCCCACTCTGTCAAATCGCGTATCGCCTGCCACAGTAACATTGCGTATTCCTATTCCAGCAAGCAGTTCTGCCGAAGCGCTGTCCTGCACGAACAGACGGCTGAACGAATGCAAGGCTCGGCGAAAAGCACTTCCGTAAGGCTTGAAAAATACGGACCCTGAATGAAATATTGCAGATATTATATATGTAGGTATTTCGCGACGCGCCAACTCTGCGAGATAATTGAGCCAGAACTCATATTTCACGAATATGGCTATTTTGGGTTTTACAATATCGAGAAACTCTTTCACATTGCCGGGCGTATCGGCCGGAAGGTAAAATACCCAGTCTGCTCCGTTGTAATTTTTCCGCACTTCATAACCCGATGGCGAAAAGAAAGTCAGCAATATCTTGTATTGGGGATATCGTTCACGTATCTCTTCGATAATGGGACGGCCCTGTTCGAATTCACCGAGAGATGCAGCATGTATCCACACCACACTCTCTCCCACAGCTACGACATCGCGCAACCTGTCAAGCAATCCCTTCCGGCCAGAAACCCACCGCTTCGCCTTGTCATTGAACGGTGCAGCCAAATGTATGGCTGTCGAATATAGGGAGACCCCTGCATTATACCACAACATTGTAGGTAAATGTTTTATACAACAACGCATTCGTGCTTTCGCGACAAAGGCACAAATGTATGAAAAATATCAGAAGCAAACTGTTCACCAACGCGGATTTACGGCATTAGGAATATATCTTATGCCGCATATCTCTCCATCGGCATAATCCACCGCGATAAAATCTATCTGACAGTCACACTTCACTCCGAACTCGTTTATATAAAGATTTGCAGCCCGAAGCAAAGTCCGAGACTTGGCCGAGGTCATGGCATCCTCCGGAGCAGTCAGTCCGTCAGCACTACGCAACTTCACCTCCACGAAATGGAGTGTATCACCGCATTTGGCCACCACATCCAGTTCATAACGGCCACTTCGCCAATTACGGTCTACTATCATGAACCCGTTGCTGCGAAGCCATTCCACAGCAGCCTCCTCACCGATTGCTCCACGTCTGGCGTTTTCCGTCATCTCACACCTACATCAGGAACGACAGGTCATCGTCGGCATTCACCTCCCTGGGTTGTTGCCCGTGTCGGAAGATACGCATGGGGCGGTGCCCTATCAGTCGCAATGCACTGCCTTCGACACGCAACATACATCCCTCACGCAGACCGGCAACATAAACATCCGGATTTGCCGCAATGAACTCTTCAATGCGTTGTTCGCGCGTTTCGCCTGCATGACCTGCAGGATTGACATCGAGATAGTGTGGATTTATCTGGAACTTAACGGCACCTATCGCTTCGAACGAAGCCGGCTCCACAATAGGCATATCGTTTGTCGTGCGTATGGTTGGACATGCAACATTGCTTCCTGCACTCCAGCCTATGTAGGGCATGCCCTCCGCGATACGGCCGCGAAGCGCTGCAATAAGTCCCTGCTCCTGCATTTTTTTCACCAGAGCAAAGGTATTGCCGCCACCTACCACCACGGCGCATGCTTCACGCACCGCCAAGACAGGATCAGGTTCATTATGCACGGAACGCACCCTCACGCCTATCTCATCAAACCTTTTCTGCACCTTTAACGTATACTCATCGTAAGAGAATGTAACTGCAGCATACGGAATAAACAAAACCTCGTCTACGACACCGAGGAAATCGGCGATCTCACTGACCGGATATTTCAGGTATTCCTCTCCGGCGTTGGTCGAATTGCTTATAAGAAGAAGTCTCATCGCATTGTATTTTTCATTAATCGCAATGACAATATTTTATGTGCGATAAAGATAAGCATTCCTTGCCGGACAGACAAACAATCTCACTTCCATCTCGCGCATCATATCCGCGTCACACTCATACGATATACTATTTATTTACTTTCGCTTTCGACGACAATCACAGTTTCAACATGCATGGCAATAAAAGCCAAACTTTAACGCCACACACAACATATTGACACACAATCGCATAGCACCAAATAGACGTAACAAACGACCAAAAAGAAGACGCTTTTTTTAGATTTAAAGGAAAAAATGCTATTTTTGCTTCGAAAATTTCTTTAGACAAGGAGCCAATTTACTTGCAAATTATTGTTTAACTAAAACCAAAAGTCATGTCTGAAGTTTCGTCCAAAGTTTATGAGATTATAAAGGACAGGTTGAATGTTGCAGAAAAGGATATCGAACTCACTTCGAGTTTTGCAAACGACCTTGGCGCTGATTCTCTCGACACCGTTGAGCTTATAATGGAATTCGAAAAGGAATTCGGTATTTCAATTCCTGACGAAGACGCTGAAAAGATTACCACTGTAGGCGATGCAATCAAATACATCGAGGAACACAAAGCCTAATTTAAACTTCGATGAATAACTTAATAAGGTAAAATATTCATTTATTTTACCTTATTACTTTATTGTTAAGGCCGGAACAAAGGCGCCGCAAAGACCTTCCACGGGTCATTGAAGATGACCATTAACATTAATAAAACGATTTCTTATGCAGAAAAGGAGAGTTGTAGTGACCGGTATCGGCACGATCAATCCGCTTGGCAACAACATACAGGAATACTTCGCTAACCTTAAAGCCGGCGTCAGCGGTGCAGCAGCTATCACGCACTTCGATGCCGAAAAATTCAAGACGAGATTTGCCTGTGAAGTAAAAGGCTATAACTGGGAGGATTACTTCGACCGCAAGGAGGTACGTAAATACGACCTTTTCTCGCAATACGCAATGGTCGCAGCCGATCAGGCAATGACTGACTCGGGTATCGACCTCGAAAAGGTTGACAAAATGCGTTGCGGCGTTATATGGGCATCCGGCATCGGCGGTCTCAAATCGATGTATGACGAAATCGCCGGTTTCCTTGGTGGTGACGGCACACCGCGTTTCAGCCCGTTCTTCATCCCCAAGATGATTTCCGATATAGCAGCCGGATATATTTCCATGAAATACGGTTTCATGGGGCCCAACTTCTGTACCGTATCTGCCTGCGCATCATCCAACCACGCAATAATCATAGCAGCCGACCAGATACGTTTAGGCCGCGCAGACATCATGATAACAGGCGGTTCCGAGGCGCCCGTAAACCAGCCATCGGTAGGCGGGTTCAACTCGATGCAGGCTCTGTCAACCCGCAATGACGACCCTGCAACCGCATCGCGTCCCTACGATTGCGACCGCGACGGTTTCGTAATAGGCGAAGGTGCCGGCGGTCTAATACTCGAAGAGTACGAACACGCCAAAGCACGCGGCGCAAAGATATATGCCGAAGTAGGCGGCGGCGGTGTGAGCGCCGATGCCTACCACTTCACTGCTCCGCATCCGGAAGGTCTCGGCGCAAAGCAGGCCATTCTCGATGCCATGAAGGAAGCCGAAGTAACAGCCGACGAAATCGACTATATCAACACTCACGGCACATCCACTCCTGCGGGCGACCTTCCTGAATTGACAGGTATACAGGGAGCAATAGGCGACAGGATATATAAAGCCAATCTCAGCTCGACCAAGTCTATGACTGGTCATCTCCTTGGTGCAGCCGGTGCCGTAGAGGCTCTCGCATGTATCATGGCCATTACGGAAGGCGTCATTCCTCCGACCATCAACAACTTCAACCGCGATCCGAAAATCGATGAACGCATAAACCTCACTCTCAACACAGCCCAAGAGCGTGACGTAAGAGTAGCGATAAGCAATACCTTCGGTTTCGGCGGACACAATGCTACTGTGCTGCTTAAGAAAATTTAAGCAATCGCTATAACTACATTGAGATTATTCCTCACAGGGCGCGCCAATGCAAACCTTGTGAGGAATAATTCTGAATGACTGTGAATACACTACAATACACGCCATGTTCGATTTTATCAAAAGGCAATATCGCCGTTTCTTCAGTCAGGACCGCAAGTTCTACGCCACCATACACCGACTGCTCGGCATAACGCCCGATAACATAGAACTATACAAACTTGCGCTGATACACCGTTCGGCATCTGTAACACTACCCGATGGCAACGCAGCCAACAACGAACGTCTCGAGTTCCTCGGCGACGCAGTATTGGAAGCCATCGTTTCTGAATTTCTGTTCATAGAGTATCCTGAACACACGGAAGGGTTTCTTACACAGATGCGCTCACGCATTGTCAGCCGTGCATCGCTAGACGACATATCGGACAGAATGGGTTTAGCCAAGCACATAGTGGCTAACTTCAACGGCACCTGCATACACAAACACCTGTGCGGCAATGCTCTCGAAGCCATGATAGGCGCCATATACCTCGACAAGGGATATGATTTCACCAACCGATTCGTAATAAACGACATACTTCGCTGCCATGTCGATTTGAGTGACATCACCAATACCGAGGTTGATTTTAAAAGCCGCCTTATAGAGTGGTGCCAGAAAAGCAAACGCTCCATACATTTCCATACCGTATCCGGCGAAAGTTCCACACTCCGCAACCCTACGTTCAATTCCAAAATTATAATAGACGGCATCGAACTTGGTCACGGCAGCGGCAACTCCAAGAAAGAGGCGGAACAGAAAGCCGCATGGGCTGTTACCCAAATAGTAGGCAACGACGACATAGGCGATTACTTCATGAATACAATAGACATGACCTTTGAGCGCTACAATTCCGGAGATGGAAAAATCAACTGACCGCGAGATACGCGAACGGCTTGTTTCGCGCGGAGCATCGTCATTGAGTGATGCTGAACTTCTCAGCATTATACTTGGAGAAGGCACGTCATATAGTGCCATAGACACGGCATTGCGGCTATTGGAGACATACAATGGGTCACTGACAACAATGACACGTGCCAGCATAGCACGCCTGCGCATGACCGAAGGCATAGGCATCAAACGCGCCGCGCTGCTTGCGGCAACATTCGAACTGGCCAAACGGCTGCGTATGCAGGAAACCGCCATACCGACAGTAATCCGTACTAAAGAGGATGTTACGGCTCTGCTCGGGCCGCATATGGCCTGCCTGCCTCACGAAGAAATGTGGGCTCTTTATCTTACTTCTGCCAACGGAATAATTGAAAAGGCGCGCATCAGTCAAGGCGGAGTAACCTCTATGACAGTTGACTACAAACTGATCGTAAAACGTGCAATTGAGGTATTGGCCTCTTCGATAATCATCGTACACAACCATCCGTCAGGTGTTGCTGCACTGAGTGCAGAGGACATATCGGTAACCCGACGCATTTCAGATGCGGCTGCATTGTTCGACATACCGCTAATTGACCACATAATAATTACTGACGGCCAGTCATACAGTTTCCGACAGCACGCTCTCATACAATAAGTGCCGAACAATAAAGCAAATATGGCGGTTCTGTGAAGAACCGCCATATTTGCTTTATCTTATCGATTAGCTGCAACGCGACCATCCGCATGAAGTACAATGCGGACATTTCTCCTGGAATACCAAAGTTTCCTCCCCGCAGTTCGGACATTTCTGCTTCGGTATCTTCGTACCGTCCTTGATATACTGTTTGAGGGCGCGTGCCACACCGCTTCGCCAGTTACTTATGGTTTCGCTGTCGAAGCTCAAACCGTCGACAAGGTTGACAACATCTACTATCGGCATACCGTTACGCAAGACACCTGAAATGAGTTTTGCATAGTTCCAGAACTCTTTGTCAAAAAGTCGCGATATACCGCCTATCACATGTGGATAACCATACTTGTCCTGGAAACGGAAATCGTAACGCTTCTTGCCATCTGGTTCCTTGACCTTAACAATAAAGCCCTTGGTAATGGATTTAGGTATAAATATGGAGTCCTCCTCTATCTTACCGGTGAATATTTCATACGGACGACCGTTGTAAATACCTACAAATGCTATCCAGTCCTCGGTACCGTTCTTGAAACGAACGACATCTCCCTCCAATTCTATCGGACGTGCCAACGGTGGTTTGTATTCATCACACCCGCAATCATCTTTCTTTTTCTTCTTGGTATCTACCAGTACGCCTGCACGTGAACCATCGCGATATACGGTAACACCCTTGCAGCCACATTCCCATGCAGCCCTATAGACCTGGTCTACCAACTCTTCTGTAACATTTTCAGGAAGGTTTACGGTAACGGATATGGAGTGATCAACCCATTTCTGTATGGCACCCTGCATCTTAACCTTTGCAACCCAGTCGATATCGTTTGCAGTAGCCTTATGATAAGGCGACTTAGCAACCAGTTCCTCGAGTTCCGCATCGCTTATTGTATCAAGCCTGGAGATATCATATCCGTTAACTTCAAGCCATGTCAGAAACTTATGGTGATATACATTGTATTCCTCCCACGAGTCACCAACTTCGTCAGTAAACGTTATCTTGACATTCTTGTCGGTGGGGTTTACCTTGCGGCGACGCTTGTATACCGGACGGAACACAGGTTCAATACCGGAAGTAGTCTGCGACATAAGCGATGTAGTACCGGTAGGAGCAATGGTAAGCATTGCGATGTTGCGTCGTCCGACCTGCGTCATTTCCCTGTACAGTGCAGGATCTGCCTCGCGGATACGTTCTATCATCGGGTTGCATTCCTCCTTCAGATAGTCATACATCGGGAATGCCCCTCTTTCGCGCGCCATCTTGACCGATGCACGGTAAGCCTCGACGGCAAGCGTTTTCTGCACCTCAACTGCAAAATTGATGGCCTCATCTGTACCGTAAGTATAGCCGAGTGCTGCAAGCATGTCGCCTTCGGCAGTAATACCGAGACCGGTACGACGCCCCTTGAGAGCCTTCTCGCGTATCTTTTCCCACAACGACAACTCTACACGACGTATGTCGAGGTCTTCAGGATCGTGCTTAATCTTATTGTATATGATATCAATCTTCTCGAGTTCAAGGTCGATGATATCATCCATAAGACGCATGGCATACTCCACATGCTTACGGAACTTATCGAAATTGAACCTAGCCCTGGGAGTGAACGGCTCGTCCACATAGCCGTAAAGATTCATGGCCAACAGACGACAACTGTCGTACGGACAAAGCGGTATCTCGCCACACGGGTTAGTCGAAACAGTACGGAACCCTTCATCGGCATAACAGTCGGGCACCGACTCACGGATTATGGTATCCCAGAACAGCACACCCGGTTCAGCACTCTTCCACGCATTGTGAATAATCTTGTTCCACAATGTGCGTGCATCTATCTCCTTGACATACATCGGCTTGTCCGAATCTATCGGAAACTTCTGTATGTACTTCTCATTGTTTATGACAGCACGCATGAACTCATCGTCTATCTTGATGGAAACGTTGGCACCGGTTACCTTGCCGGTCTCAACCTTGGCATCAATGAAGTTTTCCGCATCTGGATGTCTGATTGACAACGAAAGCATAAGCGCTCCGCGACGTCCGTCCTGTGCTACTTCGCGAGTGGAATTGGAATAACGCTCCATGAACGGTACGATACCTGTCGACGTAAGGGCGCTGTTAAGCACAGGACTGCCCGTAGGTCTTATATGCGAGAGGTCATGTCCGACTCCACCCCTGCGCTTCATAAGCTGAACCTGCTCCTCGTCAATGCGGATAATACCACCGTAGGAGTCGGCAGGATTTCTGTGACCGATTACAAAGCAGTTGGAAAGCGATGCAATCTGAAGGTTATTGCCGATACCTGTCATTGGACCACCCTGCGGAATGAGATAGCGGAACTCTTTCAAAAGGTCATATATCTCCTGCGCTGACAGCGAATTGGGATACGTGTTCTCAATACGTGCCAGTTCGTTGGCGATACGCCAATGCATCTGTTCGGGGGATTTCTCGAAGATATGACCAAACGAGTCCTTCAGCGCATATTTGCTGACCCACACCATAGCGGCCAAATCATCCCCTTTGAAATACTCTTTGGCAGCTTCCAGAGCCTCATTATAGGGATATTCTGTAAGGGTGCGGCCGTCTGCACCCACGTTTGTCTTGACGTCGGACATAAGTCTGATTGTATATTATTGTTTCTTAGATATTTCTTGTCGAAAGGTCCGCCACACGAACCCAATTACAAGTTTACAGCCATTTCACATTACATGCGACATACACACGTATAAGTTATCAACAGCCAATCAACATTTCATAAGTCACTTATCTACAAAGAGTTACTGAAGCCTTACGAACCTTACCCCCAAGCGGCGGAGCCAGTTTGGAAACAGTTACGCTAACTCTCTTAAGTTGTTTGAACTCGGCATACATGGCATCCGTTATACGGAGAACCACATTCTCCAGTATATCAGATTTCTGCTTCATGCACCCCTCTATGATATCGTATACCTTCAGGTAGTTTATGGTTTTTGCCACGTCATCAGCCTGTGCAGCCTCATCAAGTTCGGCATCCATCGACACGCTCACCTGATAACGGTTCCCTACCATCTTTTCCAGATCATAGCAACCGTGATAGGCCTTGAATTCCATATCTTCAAGAGTAATATTGTATATCATGGCTTTCTATTTGAGACAATTCCGGCGGCTGACACAGACCTGACAGCCGCCGTTACGGAGAACAAATATAAGACTATTTTACGTCAACTGTCCATACCGACAAAACAAAAACCTTTCCTGTAAACTGAAACTGCTGATTACAAAACGAAAGGGGCGCGGAAAAACCACGCCCCCACAATTTTCACAATCGCCTATAATCTGTCGGGATTGCCTGCTTTTATAGAATTATATCAGTCCCCTTTCTTTCTTCTCGCGTACGGCACGAAGCATGTCTTCCGTCATTGACTTCATATCCCACTTCGGTTTCCACCCCCATTCTTCACGGGCGCAGGTATCATCAAGGCTATCGGGCCAGCTGCGTGCGATAGACTCCTTGACAGGATCTATGTCATACGTCATGGTAAATTCGGGCATAGCCTTGCGAAGTTCGGCATACAACATCTCTGGAGTAAAGCTCATTGCCGTTACGTTGAAGCTGTTGCGGTGTACCAATTTGGCCGGATCCGCCTCCATTATCTGTACACATGCATCAAGGGCATCAGGCATGTACATCATATCCATATATACATCACTGGGGATAGGACAAACATACGAACCCTTCTTCACTGCATCGTAATATATCTCTACAGCATAATCAGTAGTGCCGCCACCGGGAAGCGTAACATTGGATATAAGACCGGGGAAGCGCACGCTGCGCGTATCAACTCCGAAACGCTGATGATAGTAGTCGCCAAGAAGTTCGCCGGTGACCTTGCAGACGCCGTACATTGTTGTAGGCCTCATAACCGTATCCTGCGGTGTCTTGACCTTCGGAGAGTTGGGACCAAACGCACCTATCGAACTAGGAGTAAAGAGCGAGCATTTGTTCTCTCGTGCAATCTCAAGGGAGTTCATCAATGCCCCCATATTTATCTGCCATGCCTTCTGCGGGTTGGCTTCGCCTACAGCAGAAAGCAGAGCCACAAGGTTATATATAGCGTCCACCCTGTATTTTCTAACGATGTCGGCATAGGCCTGGGCGTCGAGAGCATTGAGCTGCACAAACGGTCCGTCAGCTGCAAGCGCAGGGCATTCGCGCATATCAGATGCCACAACGTTTTCATTACCGTACACGCTTCTCAGCTTAACTGTCAGTTCGGAGCCAATCTGGCCGCCAGCACCGATAATAAGAATTCTTTTCATCTCTTATATATTGTTGTTAGATACTGTTCCTGTCACTTTTGTTTTCGCCGTCCTCAATTTCCTTGACCAATCCGAGAGCCACTACGGTAAAATAAAGTACCACCACTGCCTGTGTAATCAACACGGCCCATTCCATGAAAGAGTCAAGCGACAGCATCAAGGCGAGCAATATTATATTGAGAACAGCCAATACCACCAGAAGCCACACGACCCTTCTCAATTTCTTGAACCTATCCATAATCATCATTTTGTCCCCAAAAATAATAATTATTCCCGCGAGTTATAACCCGCCGTCACGAAAAAGGCGGTCAAAATACGCTGCTGTCCGAAAATGCGACATGCCTGCCGCAACTGTTGCGGCAGGCATGTCATGAAAGTGATCCCGACGGGATTCGAACCCATATCGTAAGAACCGGAATCTTGTATTCTATCCATTGAACTACGGGACCAGAAAGCCAACGCCTTTGCAAATTTGCGATTTTTTCCGGGATTTACATTAAAATTTATAGATAATCTCCATAAATTTGGTCTAAATACGGTAATGCAATGCCATGCGCCACACTTCAATGCAGTCATGGTGCACATCGCATTATACAAAATCAGTAATCACATATAAACAACTTTTCATCATGTTTTCAGGAATAGTAGAAAAGATGGCAACCGTTGTTGCCATTACGGAAAAAGGACAGAACAAGACTTTCACTATGCGCTGTGACATTGCCGGCGAGCTTAAGATAGACCAAAGCATCTCCCACAACGGCGTATGCCTGACCGTTGAATCCATCAACGACGACACATATACCGTAACGGCCATATACGAAACCCTCATCAAGTCCAATCTCGGTCTTCTGAAACCAGGCGACAGGGTAAACATAGAACGCAGCATGCGTCCCGATGCACTTCTTGACGGCCACATAGTACAGGGCCACGTTGACCAGACGGCCGAATGCGTTGCTGTAGAAAACGCCGATGGCAGTTTCTACTACACATTCCATTACACTCCAACCGGCGACAATACGACCGTTGAGAAGGGGTCGGTAGCAGTCAACGGAGTAAGTCTTACGGTCGTCAATTCGCGTGAAGGCTCGTTCCAGGTCGCTATAATCCCTTATACATACGAACATACCAACTTCAAAGACATCAAGCCGGGAAGCATCGTAAATATAGAGTTCGACATCATAGGCAAGTATATAGCTAGACTTATGAAGAATTACATGACCCGTTAAACAACAGGTTTTGCCTTGTATCAAATCAACGGCGGCGCACCTACCGATGCGCCGCCGTTGATTATGAAAGCAACCTGGAAGCAAGGTAATTCTTGAAGTTCTCCTCATACATTTCGCCTATAGGGATACTGCAGCCACCGTCAAGTATTATACTCCTGCGCTCCACCGCCGTAATTCTGTTCAGATTGACAATATACGAACGGTGAACTCTCATGAATGATGCCACAGGCAACTTTTCTGCATATGCCTTCAGACTGCCTAATGTTGTCACAGGTTTTACTCCACCCGCCATATATATGCGCACATACTCGCTCATGCTTTCAATATACAATATATCGCCCGTATCGATACGCAGCGTGCGATAATCAGACCTAACAAACAAGTGGTTCTGCGCCATATCGTCAACATGTTCCGCTGCCGCCCTTATCAGCCGGAACTGTGCATAGGCTTTCTCCGATGCCCGCAGGAAATCGGCATAGCTCACAGGTTTCAGCAGGTAATCGGTAGCATCCACCTTGTACCCCTCAAGAGCATATTCGGAATATGCCGTGGTAAATATGACAAGCGGTTTGACTGTAAGCGCACGCACAAAATCCAAGCCGTTCAAGTCCGGCATGTTTATGTCCACAAACAACAGGTCGGCAGGCTCATCCTTCAACAAGGCCATTGCTTCAGTCGCACTTCGGCACGAAGCGGCAAGCTTCAGAAAAGGAGTTCTCTGTATGTAAGCCGCAATCTGCTTCAATGCCAGCGGTTCATCGTCTATCGCAATACAATGCATCATAATTCTGTCGGAATACGCAATGAGGCCACATACTGCCTATCTGTACGCTGAACCTCGAACGAATAATCAGTCCCATACAAAAGTTCCAGTCTCTTGAGCAGATTGTCCAACCCTACTCCATTGCCTGTCATACCTGACACTCCCGCAGCACAATCAGAAATGCTGTTACTAACGGTATAGACTATGAACCCGTCACCCACTTCGAGTACAGTATGTACGAACGAATCAATGCGGTAACTTATACCGTGTTTAAAAGCATTCTCCGTGAGGGTCGCCAATGCCAACGGAGGAACCTGCACATCGGGCATCATGGCAGGATACTCGGTAGATATATCCACATCATCGGAATAGCGCAGCCTCATCAACCGTATGTAATTGTCTATAAATTCTATCTCTTTCTGCAAAGACACTGTTTGTCTGTCGGCATCGTACAACACATAACGCATGATTTTCGACAGTTCTATGACAGCCTCCTTGGCCTTTTCGGTATCTATGTCAATCAAAGCATGTATATTGTTAAGAGTATTCATGAAAAAATGCGGATTGATTTGTGCCTTCAGATACTTCAACTCAGCCTTGAGACGCTGGCTTTCAACCTCACGCATATATCGAGCATCACGCATCGAACGAAACAATAACTTTATGGCTATGTTGCAGCCCAGTATCAATATGGCTATTAGTGTCCTGTTTACCAACATCTCCCACTTGACGGGCAGAAGGCTGATAGGCATATCAATATAGCCCTGAGGAGGACGAGGTGGCGGCGCTGCAAAACCTTCATGACCAGGCAGTGCTTCCGGACATCTGTATATGCCTTCATGTATCACAGTGTCCAAACAGAGGCTGTCTGTTTCCGCCGCACAAAACATGTGCATCTTGGGCAGACCTGTCGACAATGGTATAACAATAAATATGATGATTATCACCAGAATGGCACACATCACATACCAGCCGTAACGTTTGCGAAGCATCAACATCGGCATGAGAATATAGTTGTTCAACACGAACAACCCTGCAAATGGAAGCGTCCCGAGCCAGAAATGAGTCACAGCAGACCATTGAACACCATCACCGTCATGATAGCCAAACAGAGGCACAGCCAACACAACAGACCATATCAGCACATAAATGCCGTTTTCGAGTATAGTCTGACTAAGATGCTTTTTCATAACGTTTTCATTTACTGCACAGCTGCATTTACTCTTGTGTCATTTTACAAAAACCGCCGCCATGCTCTAGCTTGCACAGCGGCGGTACCAACCTATTAACCCTTTCCCTATGAAAATTGATTCTCCCGCATCACGCTGGGATTTTTTCGCTTTTAAGGCTGCGATAACCTATGGCATAACTTAAAATCGATACGACCGTTTGTCCGCTCCGTCTCCTCCCATATACCGAAGCGGACAAACACTTCGAGCACCCCCATATTACATTCAGAGTGCACGGCCGTCATATCAAATTTATCACTGAACTCAAATTCATCATTATTCGAAAGAAGTCATTTTTACAAAACTGTTGCAACAACACTGTTCACATCAAACAGAACTTCCTTCGTTTACGACGTAAATATAATTTCTTTCACCAAAACACGTATACAATATTCAGCGAATATGCGATTTTTTTCAGCCAATTCCCGCATAGCCTTCCTGTGAGCGGCGCAACACGGTCACGTCCGCCATACTATTGTATAAAGATAGCGATTTTGAGGGACATCATACACATTGCTCAAACACCACAACAAAAATAAGGGGCATACACCACGTGCAGCCCCATCATGCGATATTTCAATACAGTTTATTGTTCTGCTGTTTTTTCCTTGATATACGCATCTATTGCAACAGCCGCCTTACGGCCTGCCCCCATGGCAAGTATCACTGTTGCAGCCCCTGTTACGGCATCGCCACCGGCAAATATGCCCTCACGCGTGGTAGCGCCCTCGTCGTTCGCAATAAGGCCGCCCCAACGTGTAGTCTGCAAACCCTCGGTTGTTGAAGCAATAAGAGGATTAGGCGATGTGCCGAGCGACATGATTACCGTATTGCAAGGTATCTCAAACTCTGATCCTGGAACGGCCTTCGGTGAACGGCGTCCCGACTCGTCCGGTTCGCCAAGCTCCATGCGTATACAACGCACTGCCTTCACCCAACCGTTCTCATCACCTATGATTTCAAGCGGATTGGTAAGCATGTGGAACTGCACACCCTCCTCTTTGGCATGGTGTACTTCCTCCTGACGTGCCGGAAGTTCGGCCTCTGAACGGCGGTAAACGATATATGCTTCGGCTCCGAGACGTTTGGCTGTACGTACAGCATCCATAGCCACATTGCCACCACCAACTACAACAGTTCTTTCACCGACATAGAACGGGGTATCAGATTCTTCCTTATAGGCCTTCATGAGGTTTATACGTGTAAGGAATTCATTAGCCGACAGTACACCATTCAAGTTCTCGCCAGGTATACCCATAAACTTGGGCAGACCTGCACCGGAACCGATAAATACGGCATCGAAGCTTTCGTCATCCATGAGACTGTCGATAGTAACGGTACGGCCGATAATTGTATCTGTCTCGAACTTAACGCCAAGTTTCTTGACCTTCTCGATTTCGCGAGCCACAACCTTGTCTTTAGGCAGACGGAACTCTGGAATACCGTATTGGAGCACTCCTCCAATTTTATGGAGCGCCTCGAAAACGGTAACCTTATATCCCATTTTGGCAAGGTCGGCCGCACATGCAAGGCCCGAAGGACCACTGCCTATCACAGCTACCTTGTGCCCATTAGAAACAGTCTCTCTGGTTTCCTGCGAAGCGGCATGTTCGAGATCCCAATCACCTACGAAACGTTCGAGTTTGCCTATTGCAACAGGTTCGCCCTTTACACCAAGTACACATGCGCCTTCGCACTGCGACTCCTGCGGGCAAACACGTCCGCAAACCGAAGGCAGCGACGAGTCTTCGGCTATTATCTTCGCGGCACCGGCAATATCATTCTCCAGTACCTTTGCGATGAACTGCGGTATCTTCACCGATACCGGACAGTGCGCCATACACTGAGGTTTCTTGCAGTTCAGGCAACGCGAAGCCTCAAGCCTCGCTTCTTCAAGGTTATAGCCGTAGCATACCTCCTCGAAATTTGTAGCCCTCACTGCCGGATCCTGCTCCCTGACAGGGACGCGTGGTATTTTGTTAGCCATATCTTCAAATCTGATTTATGCGGACACGGTCCGCGTATTGTTATTCCTTACTGTCATAGCGGTACTGCAAACCCACCAGCGTGCAACTACTTGCCTCGCCCTATACGGCACCTGTGGTCTGCAACCTGCTCCTTCGATTTGTACATCCGCTGACGACGCATTGCTTCATCAAAATCGATGAGAGATGCATCAAATTCCGGACCGTCGACACATGCGAACTTCATCTTGCCGCCTATGCTCACACGGCATGCTCCGCACATACCCGTACCGTCTATCATGAGTGTGTTGAGACTGGCAATGGTCTTTATTCCGTACTCGCGCGTAGCCAATGCAACGAACTTCATCATTATCATCGGCCCGATAGTGATAACCTCGTCATAATGTTTGCCACGGTTATCGATGAGGTCCTTCATGAGTGCTGTAACATTACCGTGAAAACCTTCGCTGCCGTCATCCGTAGAAAGATAAAGATTACCGGCCACTTTCCGCAACTCATCGATAATGATAAGCATCTCCTTGGTACGGGCACCTACAATAACATCTGCTTCAATACCGTGTTCGTGCATCCACTTAACCTGCGGATATACGGGAGCCGCACCCACACCACCTGCAATGAATAGGAACTTCTTGCCACGCAGGGTTTCGATGTCCTCGTGTATGAATTCGGAAGGCTGACCGAGCGGCCCGGCGAAATCGGCCAAATAATCGTTCTGCGCAACAATCTTGCGTGTCGAAGCGCCTACAGCCTGTATAACGATACTTATGGTACCTTTCTCCCTATCGTAATCGGCAACCGTAAGCGGTATTCTTTCACCGTCTTCCGTACCTCTGACAATGACGAACTGTCCGGGCTGTGCAGCCTTTGCCACACGAGGTGCCTCAACGTTCATCAACCAGATATCCGGTGCAAGCAACCTTTTTTCAACTATTCTGAACATAATTCAAATGTTATATTTGGTTTACAAATTCCAACTTCAAAAGAAGGCTCAATACATTGCCTCCGCTTCCATACGGACTTCGCGGAACGGCCTCACAGGGTCATTCACCACAAAGTAAATTCCGCCGGAGACACTACCCATGGCCCTTTCCGGAACGGCAAACGTTACTGGGACTTTCACCGTCTGCCCTGGCTTTATCGCCGTACCTGCCTCGAGTCCGCATCGGGTTCCGCCACGTTCGTTCACGCTTCTGACAATCAAAACTCCATGACCGGTGTTGGATATCTCAATCTCAGTCTCCAGTTCGCTGCCAGGCTCGACCTCGCCGAATTTGCTCGTGACAGGCGACACTTCGCACCGGGGCGCATTCTCGGGTGTCATTCCGCTGAAATCGTCCACAGCTATCGCATTCACAGTAAACGGCAAGTCGGCCTGCTCCCCGTCTGCCGACACAATCAGTCTTTCGGACAACAGTCCATACACAGGCTCACCGACTGTCAAATCGTACGATAATGTCACAAGCGCCTTCTCTCCAGGCTGTAATAATTCCGGTGCAGCAACCTTCACCAATGTTAATGCATTGGCCGGCGATATGGCAATTCTTACCGGTGCCTCACCTCCGTTGGCGATACCAATCGTCTGTGATTTGGACTGTCCGTTTTCCACGTATCCGAATGCCGCATAAAGCGCTTCCATACGCAGATTACCGACCACTACTACAGGATACTCCTCCTCTATCGGCCGCTGACGTCCCACTACATAGCCACTAACCGTAATCATGTTGCGGTTACTGCCTCCACCGCTGTACACAGCCACCCTCTTGGAGAACCTGCCTGCAATCTTTGCAGGGTCGAACGTAACCACCACCGTACCCTTCCCCTGCGGTGGTATAGGAGCACGGCTGTAATCGGCCGCTGTACATCCGCAATCAGGCACCACACGCTCTACCATTACGGCTTCACGTCCGGTATTAGTAAACGTAAACACATGACTAACCTCTCCGTCCTCCTCGCGTAAGCGCCCGAAATCCCATTCGTAGCTGTCGAACACAAGCGTCGATACAGAATTCTGAGCACGAAGCGACATGCAGCATGCGCATACCGCAGCAACTGTCAACACAAATTTGACAATAACTCTTGACAAACACATGTCATATAAGCGAAATATATTGCAAATCTATAAAATATTACCGTAAAGCAGAACTTGGCAACGATTTTAAAGGAGCTCTCAATGCAATATAAAAGACATTTGCAAATACATTGCCGTCATATTTCCCGTGAGACACGCTATACTCATGCTCCAAACCATTGGTACCCAAACCTGCGCCCGCGTCAATTCACACGCACAATACCCTAAGTATCAACGCACAACAACAGTCGCACAACAGTTTCATTCTGAATAGGCAAATATTTTTCAGAATTATTTCATTTTTTATTTGCACAAATAAGGAACTTACCATATATTTGCATCCCGAAACGAGGACGTTACCATACGCAAGTAACGCACAAAAGTTTCAAAGGCACATATTCCTCAATAGCTCAGTTGGTTAGAGCACCTGACTGTTAATCAGGGGGTCGCAGGTTCAAGTCCTGCTTGAGGAGCTGAAACGGATGATCTGAAAGGTTCGTCCGTTTTTTGTTTTATACACAAGACAATCTGGGGCCGGCATTTGCATGCCGGCCCCAGACAAATGGAATCGCATAACTTATGCTCCACGCTCAAGGGCCACGAACTCATCGATAATGCCCTTGACATCGGCCGGAGCAAGACGTCCAAACACCTTCTGCCCCACCATTACCACCGGTGCAAGGCCGCACGCCCCCACACATCGCAGCGAGTCGAGTGAGAACAACCCGTCGGGAGTAGTCCCTCCGACATCAATGCCAAGCTGTCGTTTGAACTCCTCAAGCACCTTTTCGCCTCCGCGTACATAACATGCCGTGCCCATACATACCGATACCGGATATTTACCCTTCGGAGTCATAGTAAAGAATGAATAGAATGTCACCACACCGTAAACCTTCGATACAGGTATTCCGAGCTCCATGGCAATCAGCTCCTGAACCTCTCTAGGCAGATAGCCCAGCTTATTCTGCACGGCATGCAGGATGTTAATCAGTTCCCCTGCATCATTGCCGTGTTCGCGACATATAGCCCTTATCTCTTCAATCCTCTTGGGAGGCATACAAATCTTTTCCATACTCTCCTCAACCGTTATTTTTGATACTATATATACACTCCTCGACAACCGGTTTGCGGTCGTAATAACTAGTATGGAGCAATTCATGGGCTAGGTGTCCGCATGGTTCCCCGAGGAACTCGTCGTAGAGTTGCTGCACATACGGATTTTCGTGCGACTTGCGCAAGTTCTTGTCAGCATCCTCGCCATAAAGTGCAGTTGCACGCATTGCCAGCAGCGAAGCATCACCCCTGTGATATGGCTGACCTCCACCTCCTATACACCCTCCAGGACAAGCCATAACCTCTATGGCATGATAAGGCGATGTTCCGGCAACAACTTCTTTGACCAGTTTGCGCGCATTACCGAGTGTGTGGGCTATGCCTATATTAATCGGTACTCCATTAAAATCAACCGTTGCCGAACGTATGCCGTCCGTGCCGCGCAGTTCCGTAAAATCAATCCTGTCGAGTTTGCGTCCAGTGTAAACCTCATAGGCTGTACGCACGGCCGCCTCTATTACCCCGCCAGTGACCCCGAATATGACGCCGGCGCCTGTAGAAACACCCAGCGGCATATCGAAATTCTCTTCAGGAAGCGACGTAAAATCTATATTAAACTGACGTATTAACTGCGCCAACTCACGGGTAGTCAGCACGATGTTGACATCCGGATCGCCGTCATGACTGAATTCGGAACGTGCCGCCTCTGATTTTTTGGCTACACATGGCATTACCGACACCACTACAAGGTCGCAACGGTCTATGCCGAGTTTCGAGGCAAAGTAGCTCTTCGCTACCGCACCGAACATCTGCTGCGGCGATTTGGCAGTCGAAAGATAGTCTTCCGCCTCCGGAAAGTTCTTTTCCACGAAACTCACCCAACCAGGACAGCACGATGTCATGAGCGGAAGTTTCACTGACCTGTCACCATCGAGATATGCCTTCAGTCTTCCAAGGAGTTCGGTACCCTCCTCCATTATAGTGAGGTCGGCAGCAAAATCGGTGTCAAACACATAATCGAAACCCAACCTGCGCAGAGCGGCAGTCATACGGCCCGTCACGCTTTGTCCGCCCAGGCCAAACTCTTCGCCCAGCGCTGCCCTAACAGCAGGAGCCGTCTGAACGACAACCTTTTTTGCAGGGTCGGCCAACACACGCAGCACGTCAGCCATATTGGAATTCTCCGACAACGCACCGGTAGGACACACAGCTACACACTGTCCGCAATTAACACAGCCAGTATCCTGAAGCGACTCCCCGAACGGAGTTCCCATAACGGCATGGAAGCCTCGTCCTGCAGCCGAGAGCACACCTACCGTCTGTAGTTCGTTACATGCCGACTCGCACCTGCGACACATTATACACTTGTCCATGTCACGGACTATCGACAGCGACATGTCCTTCGGGAAGGATGTCACTTCACCGTCATATTTCACCTCGCGTATTCCAAGGCTGCATGCCAACTCCTGAAGTTCACAATGTCCGTTCTTGGGACACACCAAACAATCCTTCGGGTGGTTGGACAATATAAGTTCCATCACCGTACGGCGTGCATTCACCACACGCGGGGTATGCGTCCTTACGACCATGCCTTCCGTACACGACGTCTTGCATGCCGGAGCAAGGGTTTTGCGACCCTCCACCTCAACGACACATATACGGCACGCACCGGGGCCGTTGCCATATCCCAGTCCGTGAAGGTTCATATAACAAAGCGTGGGTATCTTCACCCCTATCGACGCAGCAGCCTCAACGAGGTTCATACCCTTTTCCACCTCAACATGTCTGCCGTCTATGGTCAGTTTTACCGTTTCCATATTTCCTTCCTCCGATTTACCTTACGCCGATAGCGCCGAATTTACATTTGTCCATACACGTTCCGCACTTTATGCAGGCTGTCTGATCTATGGAATAGGGTTGTTTGAGTACACCGCTTATTGCATTTGCAGGACAAACCCTCGAACAAAGCGAACACCCCTTGCATATTTTTGGATCGATGTAATAACTCATGAGGTCGCGGCATCTGTGCGCCGGACACGACTTGTCTCTAACATGCGCCACATATTCGTCCCAGAAATTCTCCATGGTGGAGAGTACCGGATTCGGCGCCGTCTGACCTAAGGCACACAACGACGTATCCTTTATCACGGCCGCAAGATTTTTAAGTTCCTTGAGATCATCTTCCGTACCATGCCCTGCCGTAATACGCTCGAGTATCTCCAGCAGACGGCGGTTGCCTATGCGGCACGGCGTACATTTGCCACATGACTCCTCCACCGTAAACTCAAGATAAAATTTCGCTACCGAAACCATACAGTCGTCTTCGTCCATGACTATCATTCCACCAGACCCCATCATAGAGCCGCTCGCCAGAAGATTGTCGTAGTCTATCGGAGTATCAAGATGCTTTTCGGTAAGGCAGCCGCCCGATGGCCCACCAGTCTGCACGGCCTTGAACCTCTTGCCGTTCTTTATACCTCCGCCGATATCGAATATAACCTCGCGCAGCGTAGTACCCATAGGAACTTCGATAAGCCCCACATTGTTGACCTTTCCTGCCAGCGCAAATACCTTGGTTCCCTTGCTTTTCTCCGTTCCTATACTTGCAAACCATTCCGCTCCGCGCAGGATTATGGGAGGTATGTTGGCAAATGTCTCAACATTGTTCACATTTGTCGGCGCACCCTTGTATCCGCATTCGCTCGGATAGGGCGGCTTCACTGTCGGTTCGCCGCGCCTGCCTTCCATTGAGTGGATAAGCGCTGTTTCTTCGCCGCACACGAATGCACCTGCACCGTAACGTATCTCTATGTCGAACGAAAAACCCGTACCCATTATATCATCGCCGAGCATCCCGTATTCGCGCGCCTGCGCTATAGCCACCTGAAGCCTGTGCACAGCCAGCGGATATTCGGCCCTTATGTAGACCAAACCCTTCGAAGCTCCGGTACAGTATCCGTTAATGGCCATTGCCTCCACTATCGAGTGCGGGTCGCCCTCCAGAATAGAACGGTCCATAAACGCTCCGGGGTCACCTTCATCCGCATTGCAAACCACATATTTGCAGTCAGCCTGCACCTCGCGTGTGATTTTCCACTTAAGCCCTGTCGGGAAACCGCCTCCGCCACGACCGCGCAGTCCCGATGCCATAATTTCGCGTATGACATCCTCCGGCTTCATGCGCAACACCTTGCCAAGTGCCGCATAACCGTCACGCGCGATATATTCCTCTATGTTTTCCGGGTCAATGAAACCGCAGTTGCGAAGGGCTATACGCATCTGAGGCTTGTAAAACTCCATATGCCGCGAATCGGGAACATGCTTCCCTGTCTCGGGCGAAATATAAAGCAGCCTCTCTACCTTGCGCCCCATGACGATGTGCTCCCTCACAATCTCGGACGCATCCTCAGGCTTCACCGACACATAGAACGTATTGTCAGGCACCACCTTCACTATCGGGCCCTGTTCACAGAAACCGAAGCATCCCGTACGTATCACCTTCACCTCATCGGACAGTCCCGCGTCATCGACAGCCTGCTGCAATGCAGCGACAATCTGCGGGCTATGCGATGCACGACATCCCGTTCCACCGCATGTCAGTATGTATGTATGATAATGTGCCATGACCTTATGACTTTATATTCCGACCGACAACACTTTCCGTCAACACCAGCCTGCGCACAGGTTCGCCATGACATATATGACTGTCTATTATCTCGTCCACGACATCGGGCGTCACATTGCCGTACATAACTGGTTCACACCCCGGCATCTCCACCTCCACGGTAGGTTCAGCATCGCAGTGCCCCATGCAGCCGGTCTGTGTCACAACGCCGGACACACCGCGTTCAGCAAGCTTTGCGAAGAACTCCCTCATTGTATCTTTGGCCCCTGCAGCTACACCGCATTCGCCCATTCCGACTCTCACCTGCGGAAGTTCTTCAGGATGATTGCCGTTCTCCCTGACAGCCATGCCGGCACGTAGCCGTTCACGCATAGCAGTCAGTTCCTCGATAGATTTAACCTTCGTCATATACCCCGATTTTAAACAGACAGGACGGCAGGCACAGCCTTTGCCGAAACCAGCCGCTAACAAAGCTAATTATTTGTTATGAGAATAACAACTGCTCAAAAAGCCCAAATCACAAAAACACGTTAATGCCCGACATGTTGTCCGACAAAACATTTGCGTATCTTTGAATGAAATTATATCGCCGACCTGTCATGTATCAAATTCTGAAAGACCTTCGCGACATATTCCTGCCTCCGACATGTCCCGTATGCGGTGGAGAGTTGCCGGAAGGTGCAAGTACGGTATGCAACATCTGTCGCATGAATGCACCTTTGACCTACTATTGGACACAGGTCGACAATCCTGTCGTACGCAAATTCTGGGGATTGATACCGATAATCAATGCTTCAGCCTTTCTTTTCTTCGTTCACGGCAATGGCTACCGCCAGATGATACACGACTTCAAATACCACGGCAACTGGCAACCCGCATTTGAAATGGGACAATGGTATGGTGCCGAAATGGCTCGCGGAGGGCTATACTCCGATATTGACATAGTGATACCCGTGCCTCTTCACATACGCAAACGGTTGAGCCGCGGCTACAACCAATCAGAATACATAGCCAGTGGAATTTCCGACAGTCTCGGCATACGCATAGACACCGCAGCGGTATACCGCCGACGCCACAATCCCAGTCAGGCATTGAAATCGCACCGCGACCGTTGGACAAACGTACAAGATATATTTGCCATACGTCATTCAGAGCGCCTTCGCGGCAAGCACATCCTACTTGTCGATGATGTCCTGACGACAGGCGCCACTATAACATCATGCGCCGAAACCATACTTAAAGTTGTACCCGACGCACGCATCAGCATCGCAGTACTTGCCGTATCGCGCCATAATCTCGAAACGGCATAGCGTAAGTCATGGAACGGGATCGTATCCGTGACCTCCCCATGGATGACATCGTGAAATACGTTTCAGTGCCAGCCACCCCCCCTTCAGAGGCCCATATTTGCGTATGGCCTGAAGAGCATATTCGGAACATGTCGGCGTAAACCGACACGAAGGCATAGTGAACGGAGATATGCATCGCTGATAGAATTTCACCAGTACAATAAAAGGGAAAGACACCACCTTTTTTATAATCTCCTTGAAACTCATACTTGAATATATACTGCGAACCTATCGAAAGCCGGCATTGGAACTATTATCTCTTCGACTGTAAGACAGCCTCTTTCGACACCTCGGAAAGTATCCTGCGCACACTGCTGCGTATCTTGCCGAATTCCACCTCTTCTCTGGAAGAATAGACAAAAGCTACAGACAGTCTAAGGCCCGCCGCTGTACAACGTTCGACGGCATTGGTCTTCTCTTGTCTGAATGCCTCACGTGTACGGCGCTTGAAAAGATTGCGTTTCACGGCGCGCTTGAACATTTTCTTGGGCACGGACACCAGCATGGCCACCGAATAATCTTCGTCCTCAACCGGCACAGCCTGCCAATAGTAACGGAACGGAAAGACAAAACCGCTCTGCCCATCCGTAAAAAGCCGTCCCAAAATCTTGTTGCCTCGCAGCCTTTCAGCACGCGGAAGTCCATGAACATTCATAACTCCAACCTAAGTCACTTCATGCAGGCATTTCCCAAAATAAAAAAGAGAGGCTTCCGATGTGCCACACAACACTCCTGTCGGATGCCTCCCGTATCGTCACGCTCCGCATTATGCCTGCTTGACCTTCCCCTCTTCTGTCTGCGGTTCAGACTTACGTGGACGCGTTTTGCGTGGCTTGCCTTCCTGTGCCTTGAGGAACTCTGCCGCCTTGCCACTACCACTCACCACAACGGGCTCGGGCACATGACCGCTGTTTACCTTTCCAATATATATATCTACAGCCTTGGCCATAGATGGTGCTTCGGGCGACGGCGCCATGGTACCGATACACAATTCTGCATTGGCTGCCGCAGCGGTCGTATTCATACCGAATGTTGCTACTGCAGGTATCTTTGACACGTCGAATGCCGATACTAGCGTCGCAATCTCCGACGGGCTGTAAAATACCATAAGGTCATAATTTGCAGGCTCTATACCCTCGAGGTCACCTGCTACCGTCTTCGCAAACACGACCTTCGAAAAATTGAGCTTCAGTTTTTCCATCGTGTCTGGAACCTCTCCGTTACTCGGTTCAGTGAGAGTCACGAGAAACTTCTCATCCTTGTGTTTCAGGATAAGTTCCATGAAAGAATCGAACTTGCCGTCTGCAAAGAATATCTTGCGCTTACGGTACACAATATATTTCTGGAGATAGAGTGCTATTGCCTCGGTATTGCAGAAATACTTCATTGTTTCCGGCACTGTGATGCGTGCTTCCTCGCATATGCGAAAGAAACTGTCAACTGTAGTACGGCTCGTAAACACCACTGCCGTATGTGTCAATATCTCTACTCGCTGGCTGCGGAACTCCTTAAGGCTAACACCTACTACCTTAATAAACGGGCGGTAGTCTATTTTAGCGTTATATTTCTGGGTAATTTCGTAGAATGGCGACTTCTCAACCACTGCCGGTGTCGGCTGTGACACCAGTATGTTCTTGACTTTCAACTCTCCGAACTGTTTAGTTTCCACTGTCTCCAACCGATCAACTTCTCAGCAGAACGGTTACGATGATGCCCAGCGGCATCACTTCGACGGCGCAAAGGTACAAAATCCAAAACAAAATCGAAACTTTTTGCCTGACAAACCACAAAAAGGAATAAACCATGTAGAATGCTAAATGTGCGATTATTACAATTAAAAATGCGATCGCAAATACCGTTGCCGGCATGTCGGACGACAATGCCATAAGTACTGCCGCGGGAGTAGCAACAATCGTCATTGTCATAAACAATGCCATGCGCCTTGCACACAATGCCGACACCAATTCGCCATTGAAAGTAAGTGCTCCTGACAGCCCCAGTATCATCTTCTGCACCCCCATGACAACCAACAGTCCCAACACTACAACAGATGCAATGAGCCATCGTCCGCAGCATTGCTCGGCAACATATATTCCCGCACTCCACAGGCTGTCAAGCCTCGCACTACCGACACCAAACATCAACAATCCACACACGAGTACTATGACCTGCACTTCTGCTCCTGGCATATCCATATCTCCCATATCGTCCTTACGTCCCCATGCATAACGCACCACACGCCACACCTGGCCTCCATAGCGCAAAACCAGCAATAGATATGTCAGCAACAAAAGTACGACCATTACTGAAAATATCGCATCACCAGAAACAACAGACGGTATCACAGTGATATCTGGAACAAAACTTGATGCGCCGAAAATATCGGAAGCCTGCACAGTATCTGCCGCAACATCCGCCATCCGCAACGTATCGTACACCGACAAACTGTCAGCTACCTGTACCACCGAACAACTGTCCGACATGAACGGCAGCTCATCCGGATGCATGCCCTGCCTCACTGTATCCTGCAACAATACACCCATCAGTCATAAAGTCGTTTTAAGGTTATGCGTATTGTCGTACCCTTACCTATTTCGGAATCGACTACGAATATCCTGCCGTTGTGATACTCCTCCACTATACGCTTGCTGAGCGACAGTCCAAGTCCCCAACCACGGGTTTTCGTCGTAAAACCAGGCTCAAATATGCGTTTGAAATTCGATTTCGCTATACCTTTACCTGTATCACGGACATCTATGTATACACACTCAGAATCTTCGGATATGCGAACATCTATACTCCCCTGACCCTGCAGGGCATCAAGGGCATTCTTCAGAAGGTTCTCAACGACCCACTCGAAAAGTGCAGTATTCATCATAGCCTTAACAGGTGCAATTGCAAAACCGTTGTAATCGAGTGTCACATTGCGCGGCACGCGCGTACGGAAATACATTACACTGTTCCCTACCACTTCATTGACATTGGCCGGCGACAGCACCGTTTCAGAACCTATTTTCGAAAACCTGTCGGCTACCTTCATCAACCGCGTCAGGTCCTTGTTCATCTCTTCAATAACGGTAGGCTCTATATTCTGCGTCTTTAAATACTCCACCCAACCAAGCAGCGATGATATCGGAGTGCCGAGCTGATGCGCCGTCTCCTTAGCCATACCTATCCATACCCTGTTCTGCTCATCTTCTTGGGAGGCGCGTATCGTAAGAAAACTGAACCCGATACAAATCACTATCACTATCAACTGCGTGACAGGGAATACCATCAAGGCTTTCTGGAGTCGAGAATTTCCATAAAATATATAAAACTTCGACCCGTTCCACGCCGTAATCTCCAACGGAGGATTTTCATCGGCCAACTGCTCCAACTTGCGATTTAACAGGTCGGGATGATACAATATGCGGTCAGGAATAAGATTGGAACCCAATACTTCGAAATCGTCTGTCGTACGGATAAACGGGATGTTGTTGCGGCTGTCCATGATATAGTTCGAGAGAGGATCGTCCACATTGAATTGTCCAAGCCTCTCTATGGCCAAAGCCCACAAGCCAATCTCATAGTTCTCCTTCTCGCGCAACTGGCGTGCCATACTTGATGTAAACATAAGCGATGCAAATACTATAGCCAACCATACCAGTATGAGCACCACCTTCTTACGGAATGAGACCGACGTCCTGTCTATATTCCTGAAATTCCAGTTTACAACCTTCTTCATACATACCTTAAGGTATAATTCCCTCTACTTTCTGTCTGTATCCTTACCCGTCAGAATTTCATCGTAACGTTCCATGTCCGCGAGAAGCTTCACCGCCTCCCTCACATCGGCATCCTTGGCAAGATTCTGCACCACGACACCCTGATTATATGCCCTGCGAAGCACTATCTCATTCTCTATCAGTTCCGACAATTCTTTCTTGTAGAGTTTCAGCGCTTCCTGTACATCGTCATCGAGATTTTCTTCTATTGCCGTTATGTAGTCACCAACAGTTTCGGTATAACGTTCTGCCTCGGCAGCCTCCTTTAGCTTGGCAAGCAGCAGTTTGGTTTCCGACTGCCACTCCACATCCTTGTCGGACATGAACTCAACGAATGCGGCATAATCCTCGTTCGTAATCCTGAACTCGCCCGGCACAACTTCGCGGTCGGTATTGGCCCGCATGAACATATCCACATAATCGTCAATATAACCCTTTCCGTATACGATATAAGCAAACCTGTTCACATACTCGGCAGGAATCCGCACATCGGGCATTACTCCTCCTCCGTCATACACCTTGCGCCCTGCAGCCGTCTTAAACTCAGTTATGAGAGAATCGGGAATATGGCTCAATGTACCGTCCTCGGCACGCGATGCATAATCTATAGCCTGTATGCATCTGCCGCTCGGCAGATAATATTTCGCCGTGGTAAGTTTCAGATACGAATTGTATCCCTGCGGACGTGTTGTCTGAACAAGTCCCTTGCCGAAGGTACGCCGTCCAACAAGCACGGCCCTGTCCATATCCTGCAATGCTCCGGCCACAACCTCCGCTGCGGAAGCTGAACCGTTATTTACAAGCACCACGAGCGGTATCTCCGTGTCGAGCGGCTCATTGGGAGTATTAAATACCGCATTTTCCTCCGGATTACGTCCCTTGAGGCTAACTACCTCCGTACCGCGCGGCACAAAACACGACACAATCTTCACGGCTTCCTGCAGCACTCCACCTCCATTGTTACGGTAATCAAGTATCAGAGCCTTCGCGCCCTGCTCCTTCAATGCCAGCACAGCATTGCGCATGTCACGGCTGACATCTTCGGTAAAATCAACATTCAGTATATACCCCACACTGTCATTCAACATGCCGTAATACGGTATGCCTGGGATATTTATCATCTCACGTTTAAGTTCCACCTCAACAGTATCGCCTGTATAGAACTTCTCAATTTTCAGTTTAAGTTTCGTCCCGACCTTCCCCTTCATGAGAGCGCTCACCTGGTCGGTCGTCATATCGGAAGCTGAACGTCCGTCCACCTCTATAATCTTGTCGCCGATCACTATACCGGCCCTGTCAGCAGGTGCTCCCCTGTAAGGTTCTGCAAACACAACACCGTCGTGCCCCTGACGTATAAGCGAGCCCACACCCCCATACCGACCCGTGGTCATTATCTGGAAATCATCCATCTCATCCTCCGAGATATAGACTGTATATGGATCAAGTCCGGCTGTCATACCGGCTGCCGCATCCTTAAGCAACTTGTCCGGGTCCACGTCATCTACATAAAAGAGACTCAGGTCACGCAGCATGTTCACCATTACCTCCATGTTGCGGCCCATTTTGAAGCCGTCGGGACCCTCTACGGCAGACGTTATCAACAAAAGCAGCACAGCCCCAATGACAGAGGCTGCGGCATATTTAATTATTCCCTTCATTTTTCCTGTACTGCACATAAGTATTCATGCGAAACTGGGCATGTACGACCTCCTTTCGTGGCCCTTCTACCGTCACGCCGCTTCCTGATGCACGTATCACGACCTTGTCATCAAAAACAAGCCACAGCCTGCGCAATCCCGACCCTGCACGGAACAACATGCTTTTCTCCTTTTCGACCGTCAAGATATAATTGGCGGAGTGCATGGCAGCAATCACAGCATCGCGGTCAGCCTCGATGTCCATACCTTCAACCCTGCGAGATACGTATCCAAACCGCGGATAAAAAACAGCGAGTACAACTAATGCAGCAATAAGCATCACTCCGCGCGGAGTACCGAAAAGTTCATCTACAAAAGCCTGACCGCTCACCCGCGCCGTACCCGTAAAACACATCAGCAGATAAAGAAGTGCCAGCAAAACTGCAAGTTTTATGAAATAACCAACCGAACGGCGGATATATTGTTTGACCCCCATAATTTCCGATATTTATTTTGCCCTGTTTTACTCTCGTCCCGACATCCGCCGTACCTCTTCCGCCACCTCTTCCATAAGCCACTGCGGAGTAGAGGTAGCACCGCATATCCCAACAGTATCGCATCCTTCGAACCATTGAGGCTGCAACTCATTCGCGTCCTCAATGTTGTAGCAATGTGGATTTGCCTCACAACACACTCCGTACAACACCTTACCGTTAGAACTCTTGCGGCCGCACACGAACACCACTACATCAAAACGCGCCGCGAATTCGCGCAACATGGCCTCACGGCTCGACACCTGACGGCAAATCGTATCGCGTATAGTCACATTGTCGGGATACTGCGCCCGATTGCATATAATATCCGCCAGACGGCCGAACAGAGTCAGACTCTGTGTCGTCTGTGCAAGGAAGTATATCGGACGTGCGAAATCGACTGCATCTAGGTCAGCTTCATTTTCCACTATTATGGCCCTTCCGTCTGCATGACCGGCAAGCCCCACCACCTCGGCGTGTCCTCTTTTGCCCAATATTACAACTTGGCCACCGCAAGCCGACATCTCGGCATAGGCAGCAGCCACCAGTCTCTGCAACTTTGCCACGACAGGACATGTAGCATCTATCACGTCTATCCCGAGCGATGCCGCTTTCGCATAGGTAGATGGAGGTTCGCCATGAGCACGTATCAACACGCGCTTACCCGAGAGTCGTTCAAGATCGTCATATCCCACGGCATGCAGACCGAGAGCCTCAAGTCTGCGTACCTCCAGTCCGTTATGGACAATATCGCCCAACGAATAAACCTCTCCTGCGGCCAGTGAGCTCTCTGCACGCGATATGGCATTCACCACTCCGAAACAAAAACCCGACTTCCCGTCTATCTCCACATGGATTGTCTTATTCCCTGTTCCCATAATATGCAATTTTCATGCCCTCAGTTTTTCTTCGAGTATAGGAGCAATCCATTCCATTTGCTGCTCAAGCGTCATATTGCTGTTATTCAACACTATGGCGTCGGGGGCCATACGCAGCGGACTTACTTCTCTGTTCTGGTCATCCAGGTCGCGCTCCATGATATTGCGTTCTATCTGTTCGAGCGACACATTCTCGCCCTTAAGTTTCAACTCTTCAAAACGCCTCAATGCCCTAACTTTAGGGTCAGCCGTCATGAACAGTTTCAACTCGGCATCCGGAAACACTACAGTCCCTATATCCCTGCCATCCATAACGATACCTTTGCCGCGGCCCATGCGCTGCTGCTGCGCCACCAGTCTCTCCCTCACGGCAGGAATGCTGCTTACCTTGCTGACCATGTCGCTGACATCTATGCCGCGAATTCGTGTCTCTACACATTCGCCGTTGACATATATATCGCTGGCTTGCCTATCGGGATTAAACCTGAAACTAATATCAATGTCGTCCAACATACCCACCAGGGCATCACGGTCGAGCATGCCGTCCTTAATTGCCCCGTGTTCTATTCCGTAAAGCGTTACGGCACGGTACATTGCTCCGGTATCTATAAATATGTAACCCAAACGGGCCGCGAGCAGGCGTGCAAAGGTACTTTTGCCGCCCGACGAGAACCCGTCTATAGCTATCACTATCTTTTTTGTTCCGTTACTTTGGGATGAATTCATCGAGATGAAAGTTAAAGATTGAAGAAAATATGACCACCAATCCCAGCAAAACAACGACTACACCTGCAATGCGGTTCATCCACAGCAGATAACGCGGCCGGAAACGTTTTCGGAAAATATTCAATCCCAGGGTAAACACAAGCCACCATGCCGCTGCTCCTGCCAGCACGCCGGCCAGCATTGCCAAACCGTTGATATAACCGGCATTATTGCTTATACCGAACATCGCGAACAGTCCGACAAATACCAGAGTGATTGCAGGATTGGCTATTGTGAACAGGAATATCGACAGATAGTCGCGCCACAGACACACTTTGCCCGCTCTGTTGCGGCGTATCTGCACCACAGGATTCTGCAAGAAGATATACAATCCCACACCTATTACCAGCACTCCTCCTATAATCTTAAGGACCAACTGATTCTGTTCTATTATTCCATGCACGAAAGCTATGGCGAAATATGCCACCATAGCATATATCGTATCCGCTGTAGCTGCACCGAGACCCGAAAAGAAACCTGAGCGTTGCCCCTTGCTGAGCGTACGCTGCACACACAGCACACCCACCGGTCCTATCGAGAACATCGACACTACCAATCCGATAAGTATGCCTCGCAAAAATATGTCCAACCACATCTCCATATAAATGCAAATTTATAAAGAAAAGAGCGGAGTACATTATTGCTACACAACTTTATTGCCTAACAGCGCCGTTTTTGTGTTTACTGCCGAATATGGCATTACATTGCCTCACTGTACGGCATGCACTCAATAATACGATTTACATCATATACCTTTACACCAATATGCGTTATATTTGCACTACGCCGTAACTGCGGCACTATAAATGCACCGGTCAAATACAAATCCGATGATGAAAAGAAAACTGCTACTCGTCCTTTGCAGCGTCGTACTGCTGTCAGTCGGCTGGCTACGCATAAGCGGCATCGCCCTGCTGGCAGCCCTCGTTCCATTACTCATAATAAGCGACAGTTACGACAGTACGCGCCGTTCGTTCTGGCACATGGCGGGCTGGACAGCTATCACATTCTGCCTATGGTCGGTGGCTACGATATGGTGGGTATGGCTTGCTGCCCCAATCGGCGTATTTGCAGCAACCATAGTGCAGACAGTGCTGTTCGGTTCGGTATTCATGCTATACCACTACACCTGCAAGCGCTGTTCCGCAACAATCTCTGGCATCATACTGGCAAGCGGTTGGCTAGCCGCCGAATACATATACCTAAACGGAGAGATTTCATTCCCGTGGCTGCTGCTCGGCAACGGCCTTGCAAACGACATCTGGGCAATACAATGGTACGAATACACCGGAGTACTCGGAGGCTCGCTTTGGATACTTGTATCAAATCTCATCCTGTTTCATGCCATTAAACGCCGTTCAGACAGACAATTGTGGTACGGTTTTGCCGCATGGGCTGCGATACCTATTATTCTGTCGCAGATACTTTACTGGAGTTGGGAGGAGCCGCATGGCGAGACCGTCACAGTCACATCAATACAGCCCAACATAGAACCGTACACAGAGAAGTTCTCTCTTCCGCAGGCCAAGCAGGACGATATAATACTGTCTCTGGCGGCACAGTCACCGCAGGATGTCGATTTTCTGCTTGCTCCCGAAACTGCAATCGACAACAATATCTGGGAAAACAGCATTACAGGCTCATCATCCATCCGGCGATACATTGACTTTATTCGGACAAAACGCCCGAAGGCTCAATTCATATCAGGGGCTACCACATTCAAACTCTATTCCGATCAAAATGCCAAGCCCTTCTCTGCCCGCCCGTTGCGCAACGGCACATGGTACGATGTCTACAACAGCGCAATAGCCATAGACTCTGCCGCCAACATAGCCGTTCACCACAAGGCAAAACTGGTTATCGGCGTCGAGATGATGCCGTTCATGGAACTGCTGCAGCCTTTCACTGACTTCATCGTGGACCTCGGCGGTACTACCGGACAACTCGGCACAGACAACTTCTACCGCACATTTACCCTCAATACCGATGACGGCATCAAGGCATGCTCGGCAGCTCCGATATGCTACGAGTCGGTATACGGCGAACACTTTGCCACCTTCGCACGACGCGGTGCACAGGTGCTGTTCGTCCTGACCAACGACGGATGGTGGGATGACACACCAGGTTACAAGCAGCACTTTTCCTATTCGCGTATGCGTGCCATAGAAACACGTCGCTATATAGTCCGAAGCGCCAACACCGGAATATCCGGTTTCATCAATTCGCGAGGCAATGTCCTCGACACGCTAGGCTGGAACAAGCGCGGCATAGTAACACGTACCATACCATTGTCTGACAAAACAACGTTTTACACACAATACGGAGACATGCTAGGCCGTCTCGGCGAATTCGTATTCATGCTGTCCATACTGTATTTCATCGTATATCGCTTCCGACGCCGCAGCCACCTCGTAGACTAACAACAAACAAGCAACAAGCCCAAGATATGAACTACACCGAAGCACTTGACTTTCTCAACGAGAATTTCGTTTCATTCCAAACTGCAGGACGTACCGCCTACCATGAAGGTCTTGACACCATAGCTGCTGCATGCCGCACAATGGGCAACCCGCAGAATGACTACATGACCATACACATAGCCGGTACCAACGGCAAGGGTTCCGTAGCCCACATGCTGGCCGCCGTACTTCAGTCCGCCGGTTACCACACAGGACTATACACGTCGCCACACCTCCACAGCATTCGAGAACGCATCCGCATAGATGGAGAGCCCATACCAGAATATGCCGTGGCAGACTTCATGTCACGTTACGGTGAAGACATCAAAAGGCTCGGCCTATCATATTTCGAGATGACCACAGCCATGGCCTTCAAATGGTTTTCAGAGTCAGAAGTTGAGGTTGCCATAATTGAAACCGGCCTCGGCGGCAGGCTCGATGCCACCAACATCATCACTCCGGCCATAAGCATCATTACCAATATAGGTCTCGAGCACTGCGACATACTCGGTAAAACAGTAGAAGCGATAGCCGCAGAGAAGGCAGGCATCATCAAGAGCCGTACCCCGGTCGTGATAGGCGAAAGCGACCCTGAGAGCGCCCATATATTCATTACCCGCGCAGCCGAGCAGAGCGCCCCCATAATGTTCGCCGACCTTACGTACGAATGCCTCGAAGAACATCCGCACGGCACATTGCAGCGCTATACCCTGCGGCGCATCGATACAGGCAATATTCAGCACATAGAACTGGATCTTCTTGGCGGCTTCCAGCGCAAGAACCTCATCACGGCACGAACGGCTATCAGTGTCCTGCGCCGTAAAACCCAATTAAGCATCAGTACCAAGGCCATACTTGAGGGACTACGCAACGTTACAGCCTTAACAGGATTATCGGGTCGATGGCAGATAATATCACATGTCCCGCTGACAATTGCCGATGGTGGACACAACGCTCACAGTTTTAAGGAAACCGTACGACAGTTGCGCAAAATGGAACATGACCGCCTCTACATGATACTCGGATTCGCTGCTGACAAAACTCTCGACACGATATTCCCGCAATTGCCTGCAGATGCCGAGTACATCTTCACGCAGTCTTCTTCACCACGCGCAATAAGTGCCGACCGTCTAGCCGAAGAGGCCAAACATTACGGACTGAAGGGCAAAGTCATAGCAGACCCGCATGCAGCATTGGAGCATGCCAAATCAAATGCCGGTCCCAGCGATGTAATCTTTGTGGGCGGCAGTCTCTATCTGGTTGGCGAAATATTGTAAGAATAAGACCAAATATAAAGAATGCCGACATCCTGATGAGGTCGGCATTCTTTATTTCTCGACGCAGACAATCCAATCAATCGTTCATCACCTTGTTCTGGTGTGCTATGCTCTCCATGTGAACGGCATCAAGTATCATGCGCACAAACCCTTCACTCAAACCGAGTTCTTCTGCACGCCCAATCATATTGTCAACTATCTCCTCCCAACGGCTGAGTTGAAATATCGTAACATCGTTATCTCGTTTTATGCGGCCTATCTCCTCTGCTATGCCCATACGCCGCGACAATAACCCGAACAGCTGCAAGTCTATCTGGTCTATTTCCAAACGCAGACGCTCCATTTCCCGCATATACGCAGGCGTATCGGACTCTTTCCTCCTCCATTTCAATCCATGCAATATCTCGGACAGACGCTCAGGCGTCACCTGCTGCGCCGCATCACTCCATGCTGCATCGGGATTGCAGTGGCTCTCCACGAACAGACCGTCATACGAAAGGTCTATCGCTTTCTGCGCCGTAGCAGCAAGCCCTGTACGGTTGCCGCACATGTGCGACGGGTCACACAGCATCCGCAGCTGTGGAAAACGTCGCCGCATCTCCAGCGCCACATGCCAGACGGGAGGATTGCGATAGCCCACTGCACCGCTCTGCATAAACCCTCTGTGGATAAGCATAAGCCTATCTGTGTTAATTCCTGCCGCCAACATGCGCTCCACTGCTCCGGTCCACAACTCCGCATCGGGCATGGGTCCATTCTTCACCAACACAATGACAGCCGTTCCCTTCAAGGCATCGGCCACCTCCTGCACGCTGAACGGATTTCCTGTTGTGCGTGCACCCAACCATACCATATCGGCACCGGCACGCAATGCGACCTCAACATGGTGAGCATTGGCCACTTCAACGCCAAACGGCAGACCTGTTTCCTTGCGGGCTTCTGCCAACCATTCCAGACCTATGTCGCTGACTCCCTGAAAGCACGACGGATATGTACGGGGTTTCCACACTCCACCCCTTATCATATCCACGCAGCCACAGGCAGCCAGCCGACAGCATGTTTCAATAACTTGCTCTCGACTTTCGACACTGCACGGACCGGCTATTACAATAGGTTTTTTCTGCTGGACGGCTGACATAAACAAAATAGATTAATCCGTTGCAAAGGTAAATATAAAGAAGGGGAAAAACACACCTGACACACAACATAAAAGGGCGTGTCCACCACGGATACGCCCTTTCAATCATCTCATTTATCTACAACAAACTTACAGTTAACCAAACATGTATTCCACGCTCCCTAAAACAGCAAGAATTATTCAAAAAGAGATGATGTAATAATGTATTGGTACAAGCAAATGTAGCTGAATTTCTACAAAATACAAAACATGCGATTTTTTAACTTTACAGGCAATTTATAAATATATATACAACATTTTATTGCAGTCTGCATATAATTATCTATTAGCTTATCATTGTATAGCCCAACAATGCTCCGTATATAATACACGCTGCTACCCTAATTACAACTCTTCCACACACTCCGGCAAAATACTCTCGTCATTGTCAGAGTCACAACAAAAATTCAAATAGTACACTTGCACATCCACTAAATGAATATTGCGAGATACTATGCAGGCACAAAAAATATATGCACCTCGTAAATGGTGCATATATTCATATCATGCAGTCATCAGAACAGAGTTCCCTCCTCCGACAAAGGAGTCACCCCAAGATGCGAATAGGCAAGCGATGTAACCTCCCTGCCACGTGGGGTACGCTTAAGAAATCCTTCTTTAATCAAAAACGGTTCATATACCTCCTCAATGGTACCGGCGTCCTCGCTTACGGCAGTGGCTATCGTATTCAATCCAACAGGGCCGCCTCCGAACTTGTGAATGATTGTCGACAGTATCTTGTTGTCCATCTGGTCCAATCCGCGCGAATCTATATCGAGCGCCTGAAGCGCCGTTCTCGTTATAGGAAGGTCTATCGACCCGTTGCCCATAACCATTGCGAAATCGCGTACACGCCGCAGCAACGAGTTGGCAATACGTGGCGTACCCCTGCTTCGCATTGCTATCTCCTGCGCAGCCTCGTCTTTTATGGCTATGCCCAGAATGCCAGCAGAACGGCGAACTATACCCGCCAACACAGGTGCATCGTAATATTCGAGATGGCACTGTATACCGAAACGCGCACGCAGCGGAGAAGTCAGCAAACCGCTTCGGGTCGTCGCACCGATGAGTGTGAACGGATTCAGTTCCAGCTGTATCGACCTTGCCGAAGGCCCCTTGTCAAGCACTATGTCTATCTTGTAGTCCTCCATGGCCGAATAGAGATATTCCTCCACTATCGGACTGAGACGGTGTATCTCGTCTATGAAAAGCACATCACCGGCATTGAGATTGGTAAGCAGTCCCGCGAGGTCGCCAGGCTTGTCCAAAACAGGCCCGCTCGTCACACGGAGTGTCGACCCCATCTCATTTGCGATGATGTTTGCGAGAGTGGTCTTGCCGAGACCAGGAGGACCATGCAGCAATACATGGTCGAGCGAATCGCCACGCATCAGTGCCGCACGTATAAACACCCGAAGATTTTCCGCCACTTTGTCCTGCCCGCGAAAACTGTCGAGTTCCTGAGGGCGTATACGGTTCTCAAACTCCGCATCGCTCTCCATGTTTCTCATATCCCTGTCGATTGCCATATTGCAAAGATAACTCTTATCCGTCATTTTTAGTGTCCCGTGCCGCTGCTCTCTCCCACACCGATATCAGCATTTGTTCGCGGCACAGCCCAATGATATCGATCATTCAGCTTGGAGAATATGTACCACATCAGGAGCGACACAACCATGCCGAGTATCAACCCGAACAATATCTGGAACGGGAAATGTACGCCGAGATATATACGCGAATATGTGGTCAGAAGCATATACACGAGCATCATCCATGTGAACCATTTGCGATGCATGGCCAGCGAAGTAAAGAGAAATACGCAAAAGCTTGTCGAAGCGTGTCCCGACACGGTCCCCATAAGTCCTCCATAGTAATCGTTCACGGTATGCAAATAGGGCAAAAGGCTTTCGGTATGTGTCGGACGCAGATACGGGACATTGTCTTTAAACAGGTTGCATATCTGGTCACATATTCCGACACCCGCCCCTACGAACAACAGGGCCCAAAGCATATACTTCCATCCATAGTTGCGCCAAAACAGATACAGCACCAAAAGGTACAACGGTATCCAGTTCGGTATTCCGGAGGCGAACCACATTATGGCATCCATAAAGCTTCCGCCGTCAAAGTTGAGTGCGAGCATCAGGCTCCTGTCCAGTTCATTCATATATTTATGGATTAGCTTGTTCTACGTTATATCAGAATTGGAAATAGATAAACGGCTGTATGTCGGCCGACTTCACCTGCATCACGGCCCATATTATCAACGCCATAAGCAGGGCATTGACCGCTATTGGATTACGCGTCACGGCAGCACACGCACGGTCCTGCACGCGCTGAGGCATGAAGTGTGCCACATATCCTGCCAACATAATGACGAATATCTCCCAGTAGCCCGTTATGATACTCGGCACGAGCGACCAATCGAGATTAGTAAACACCTGTTCTATAATCTCCAGACCTGTCGACACGTCACGTGCACGGAAAAATATCCAGCCCAGACATACCAGATGGAAAGTCACTACAATTCCTGCTATACGCCATCCGCGCTTCATGCCGGTTCCTACGGCTTTCATACGCGGGAAAACACCCATCATTAATTTGTGCAGTGCCAACAGCACACCGTGAAAACCGCCCCACAAGACGAAACGCAATGCTGCACCATGCCACAAACCTCCGAGCAACATCGTGATTATCAAGTTCAGATATGTACGCAGACGACCCCTGCGGTTACCTCCGAGCGATATGTAGAGATAATCCTTCAGCCACGTTGACAGCGATATGTGCCAGCGGCGCCAAAATTCCGTTATCGTAGCCGACTTGTATGGAGCATCAAAGTTCTTCGGAAACCGGAAACCGAGCAACAACGCTATACCTATCGCCATATCGGAGTATCCCGAAAAGTCACAATATATCTGCAGAGCATATCCGTACACTCCCATAAGATTTTCGAAACCGCTGTACAGCATAGGGTTATCGAAAATCCTGTCTACAAAATTGACACTTATATAGTCCGATATGATTGCCTTCTTGACCAATCCGACCATAATAAGAAACACTCCCCTGCCAAACATCTCGTGCGTTACCACCAGCGGGTTTTGCCGTATCTGCGGTATGAAGTCACGTGCACGTACAATAGGGCCTGCCACAAGCTGCGGGAAAAATGACAGATAGAAGAAATAATCAAGCCAGCATGTCAGCGGCTGGAGCTGACGTCTGTACACGTCTATAGTATAACTCAACGACTGGAACACGAAGAACGATATTCCGACCGGTAGAAATATATTCTGGAAATCCAATATATTTCTGCCCATGATATCATTGAACATGCCGATAAAGAGATTGGTATATTTGAAGTATGCGAGCATACCCAGATTTATCAACACACTCAATGCCACAAGTCCCCGACGGTAAAGTCTGACATCCGTACGCGCCAGCAGGCGCGCGATGATGAAGTCGGTCACCGACACAAGGATGAGCAGCATGAAATACATACCGCCCGTCTTGTAATAGAAATATACCGAGAACAACGAAACATACACCATGCGAAGCATCGGCGTACGCCGCATGAAGCCATAAAAAAATGAAAACGCAGCAAACAGGAATAAGAATATCCCGCTGCTGAATATCATCGGGCTGGCAGGGTCGTACTTCAGCAACTCGCCTATCGCGCCTGTTATTCGGGATATATCGTCCATACCTGTCGTAATGGTTTATATATTCTCCTGCCGACCAGCCGTGGCAGCACCTGATGCCATACTGTCAGTTACCGCTGCTTCTCCGTCATTGTACATTTCCATCCTGAACCTTCCGCCAGATGCCGCTTCAATATCTGCCGCAAGGCTGTCGATAGACAGTATTCCCTTGCCCATCACATGGGCTGCCTTATGCCGACGTTCCTCAGCCTCAAATGCCGCCTCCATAGCGAGCCGTTCCTCATCCTGCATAATGACACTCTCCACCGCTGCCTTGATAAATGTCACAAACTGGCTGGCAATATACTTGCCCCCAGAATAGCCTATGTGCGTATAATCCTTTGCTGCCCAATTGCGTTTTACGAACTCGGGCATAGAATTGTCACCGCCCATGGCCTCGTATGTATTCCAGAACCCGACTCCGCAGGCTTTGGCCGCTTCCTCCTGAGTACGGAGCATGGCCTTCACGGCAGGCATAGTCACCGCCACCCCGTTCTGCATGGTACTGCGATCGCCCACGCTCATAACCACTATCGCACTGCAGGGAAAACACTCCTTGATATAATTGATGATACGCACCAACTGACGGCCGTAATATCCATAATCCATCACATCAGCAGCCATGGCATTTAACCCGTACTGCAGGATCACCATGTCATATTTCATGAAACCGTCGAACTCACGGTTTATATCCCTGTCGGTAGCCATAAGTGCAAGTCCGCTGTTGCTGCGTACCGAAAAATTATGCACACTCACTCCGACGGTATCTTCCAGTACTGCACCATACCCGATAAAACCTTCTATGTCTTTCAACTCCAAACACAGCGATTCTATACCGTCCATTTCCATGGATATGCACTGCATGCTGTCACTCGGAGCAGGTGCATAACATTTGTGCTCACCTTCATTCAAAACTACATCGAGTACTGTCTCACCTCTACTCACGAAAAACAGCGATGCCGTATTGGTCTTCTCAATACGCTTGCGGAACTGTACTCCTTTATATTCCGTAGTAGCCCCCTCGGATGGTATCGACAACATGCCAGACACCATGAACCATTTACTGTATTCCTCAGGAACTGTTTTATACTTTATGAGATTGTAGTTGGTCCACCCACGATGGTTATGTGTAACCGTCCCCCTGTATTTCGACAATGGGGTTGAAAACGGCACGAACCCTACACCGCTGCCGCCATATTCCATTTGCAGTTGTTCGCGCATATCGGCCGTTATTATATCAGCTTCAATGAAAGAATCGCCGAGCACGGCAACACGCACCACACGCTCATCAGCCTCATATGCCAATGCGTGATAAAACGCTGCCATCATTTGTCCGTCAGGACTGTAATCCGCTATCTGTACTATATCGCTATTCTCTATATGCGGGACCGACAACCCTTTAAACTTTGACGTAGTCTCCGGCTCATATGCTGCAACAGATGTCTGATATACATGTCCTGCTTCAGGAATAGCCTCTTCCACCGGTTTATAAGCCGCGAGAAACGACGTATCAAGCACACTTACATCTGACAACGGCACTATGCGTTCATCCTGAAATGCAAACACGTCAGACAGTATATTAGCCCTCTTGACCGTAATGCCCATAACCCTAAACCCTGGCACGAACGATACACAGACCAAGAAAACGATTACAAGCAAGGCAATATGGAAACTACTCCTTGTATAATCTCGATGCTCTGACATAATGGAATATAAAAATTACAATCCACAAAGATATTGAAAAAGACATATCGTCCACCATATGTCTGCATCCATTAATGTCCTCCAGACAAAGACAAAACAGAACGGCGGCGCAGTATGACTGCGCCGCCGTCTTTAACTTAGCTTTTTAAAGATTAGAGAGCCTGGAACTCAGGAGTATCGAAAAGCCTTGCAAATTCTACGTCAGATTTTGCAACCTCCCTGAGGCATTCCTTCTTATCGATAGCCTTGCGGAGATATTCGATAGCTTCTGCGCTTTTACCTTCCTTCATTGCAATAACAGCACGAAGGTACTCGGCATCAGCACACCCACAATTACCGAGAGCCTTTCTTGCGTTGTCATAGTTACCGTTAAGAACCTCAACGACTGCAAGATTGTAACCCTTCAGGTCACGGGTAGCAGCAACATAGTCACCTTCGTAGAGAGCGACAAGGCCCTTGTTCATCCTAGCCTCTTCGCTGTTGAGACCTGCAAGGAACTTCTTGGCAGTCTCAAGGTCACCCTGAGCAATTGCGACAGCTGCGAGGTTGTTTGCAATAACAGGGTTGCTGTTCAGACTGGCTGCTTTGTCGATAGCCTTTTTTGCAGCGTCTATGTCACCGTTCATAACCAATGCAACCGCGAGATTGTTGTAAGCAGCAGCATCGTTGTACTTCTTGGCAGCTGCGCTGTAAATCTCAACCTTCTTGCCACAGTCATCAACAAGAGTTGCAGCATAGAGCATCTCATCAAGTCTGAGAGTGCCGTCCTGAGCTTCGATAGCTGCGAGTATTTCTGCATCGTCACGGCCTGTTACGTCAGCCGAAGCGACAAACTGGGTACGACGAAGCGCAGGAAGTATCTCTTCCTTGATTTCACTGTAAACCGATGCAAGATTTTTGATTTCCTGTTCACGACGAGCAGCGGAATCGTACATCGAAAGAACCTGGAGAATGAGATCCTTGTCAGCAATGTTGGAAGCCTCTACGAGTTCGCGGAAACCTTCCCAGTCCTCACCGTAAGCAGCTGCATCATACTGTACATCAAGACCCTTCAGGCTGTTCTGCATTGCCTTTTCACCGCTTTGGCTACGTGCAGCAGAAAGTTTCTGGTTGAAATTCTCCGGGCCATCAGGCGACGCATAACCCTTTGCATAGATAGTACCCATTGCCACGTTCTCTGCAGCAGTGTTTTCGCGGATGAACTCTTCGAAGAGCGCTATCTGCTCCTGAGAAAGCTGGTTCTGACGAACAACTGAACTATTGATATTGTAATGAATATCAGCCTCGCCGGTAACGGTTACAACCCTGCTGTAATTGTGATCCATAAGCATCATGTACGGCATATAGGCAAGGTTCTGAACTGCACTGACTCCCTGAGCTACGGGTACAGCACCGAAGTCACCAAAAGTTTTGTACTTGTCGCTGCGGCACTGGTCTGCAGTACGGCCTTCTACGCGAAGTTCAAGGGTGGAGATGGCTGCCCTTTCATCATACGGGAACGAAACGTTCTGAGTAAACACGCCACCTTCCTTCCAAGATACGGGTGTGTAGTTGTCCCTCACATCCTCGCCCTGGAAATATTTCGGAGTACCGGCAATCTCCCCGCCTTCGAATACAAGTACGGGAGTTACACGGAGTATCATTTCTTCACGGAAATACTTCTTAGGGAATGTGTAGGTAATTTCAGCCTCTACGTTCTGACCCTTGAGGGCAAGAACTTCGGGAGTAGCATAAGCATCCACCTCATCGAGGTGCTTCTGCATTTGGTTGTACGGATTACATCCGGCCAGCATCACCGTTGCTGCAGCGAGTGCCAGCGTCATTTGAACCATTCTTTTCATAAGTCAAACATTAAAATAGAGTTATTATATAAGCATCTTTCCACTTTTACACGATGTTAAAGCAAATATAGGAATATATTTCCATTCAGCATAACTTTATCTAACAATATTTAGGCATGACGGCGCTGTCCCGATGGACAAACGCCGTCATGCCTAATAGTTAATCAAAAACTATACCACACTATTTTCTGTGGTCCCGTCTTTCATGTTTGCTGTCACGTTTCTCACCTTTCTCCCCCTTGTCGCGTCTTTCGCGTCTCTCTGGTTCTTCGTAACCTTCCGGTTTGGGCAGCAATGCCTTATGAGAAAGTTTCAATTTACCTGTCTTGGGATCCATACCGATAAGTTTCACCTCTATCATGTCTCCCTCCTTGAGGCCAGTCTCCTCCATCGTCTCGAAACGTTTGTAGTCTATCTCCGAGATATGAAGCAGAGCATCCTTACCGGGCAGTATCTCCACAAAAGCACCAAATGCAACTATGGAACGTATTTTACCGGTATATACTTCTCCAACTTCCGGCACGGCGACTATAGCCTTGATGCGCGCCAATGCCGCATCCATGCCATCCTTATTATCGCCGAATATATCAACTACACCTACACCCTTGTTCTCGTCTTCGGTAATGGTAATTGTAGTACCGGTAGTCTTCTGAATATCCTGAATAACCTTTCCGCCCGGACCTATAACAGCACCTATAAAGTCACCAGGGATGGTAATCTGTACAATACGCGGCACGAACGGACGGAAGTCTGCGCGCGGCTCGGCAATTGTTTCAGTAATCTTGTCCATGATGTGCATACGGCCTACGCGAGCCTGTTCGAGAGCTTTGGCAAGCACTTCATACGAAAGTCCGTCCACCTTTATATCCATCTGTGTTGCAGTGATACCGTCGCGGGTACCTGCGACCTTGAAGTCCATATCCCCCAAATGATCCTCGTCGCCGAGAATATCGGACAATATTGCATATTTGCCTGTTTCAGCATCGGATATAAGCCCCATTGCAATACCGGAAACAGGCTTTTTGAGTTTAAGACCGGAATCCATAAGCGCAAGAGTACCGGCACAAACGGTAGCCATAGAGGATGAACCGTTCGACTCGAGAATATCTGAAACTACACGCACCGCATACGGATTCTCCTCTCCAACGGGCACCATAGGCTTGAGGGCCCTCCATGCGAGGTTACCGTGTCCTATTTCACGGCGTGACAGGCCGCGCGAAGCCTTGGCTTCGCCTGTCGAGAACGGCGGGAAGTTGTAGTGGAGAACAAACTGTTCGGTCCCCTGAACGAGTACCTGGTCTACCTGCTTTTCATCGAGTTTGGTACCGAGCGTCACTGTAGAGAGCGACTGTGTTTCACCACGTGTAAAGATAGCCGAACCGTGTGCTGCAGGCAGGCAGCCTACCTCGCACCAGATAGGACGTATCTCGTCCGTACGACGGCCATCGAGACGCTTGCCCTCATCAAGTATCATCCTGCGCATTGCCTTCTTGAGTACGTCATCATGGAAATAACGCTTGATGAGTGGAAGTTTTTCGACCAGTTCCTCTTCGGTGAAACGGCTGCAGAATTCAGCCTCTATTTCGTCGAACTTGTCGGAACGTTCGTGCTTGCTGGAGGCATTGGTAGCCACGTGGTAGACCTTGTCGTATGTCTCCTTGATTACGAGCTGGCGAAGTTCCTCGTCATTGGTCTCGTGGCAGTATGTACGCTTCACGTCCTTGCCGAGCTCCTTCATAAGCTCTATCTGAACGGCGCACTGCTTCTTTATTTCCTCGTGAGCGAACTTGATGGCTTCGAGCATATCCGCTTCACTCACCTCGTTCATCTCACCCTCTACCATGAGGATATTGTCTATTGTCGCACCGACCATGATATCGATATCGGCGCGCTCGTTTTCGCTGAATGTCGGGTTAATCACGAATTTGCCGTCGATACGCGACACTCGCACCTCGGAGATAGGACCTCCGAAAGGTATGTCAGAAACGGCGAGTGCAGCCGAAGCAGCCAGACCTGCAAGAGCATCGGGTTGTATATCCTTGTCTGCCGATATAAGATTCACCGTAACAAATACCTCTGCGTGGAAATCCGACGGGAAGAGCGGGCGGAGTGCCCTGTCGATGAGTCTCGCCACGAGTATTTCGCTGTCCGACGGACGAGCCTCCCTTTTCAGGAAGCCTCCGGGGAAACGGCCTGCGGCAGCATATTTTTCCTTGTATTCAACCGAAAGGGGCATGAAGTCCGTTTCGGGTTTTGCGTCCTTGGCTGCCACTACTGTAGCCAGAAGCATAGTATCGCCCTGCTTCACCACAACGGCACCGTCAGCCTGCTTGGCAAGTTTGCCGGTCGAGATTTCAATCTCGCGGTCATCCCCCAACGGAATGACCTTTTTCGTCTCATTGTACAACATACTATCTATTTCCTCTTAAATGTGTCCTTATAACAGTGAAGGCAATTACTTTAACTAATTGCCTTCACTTGCCATCAGCTTACGGAGCCGTATTATTTCCTCAAGTTGAGAGCCTTGACTATAGCCCTGTAACGCTCTATATCCACTTTTTTCAGATAATCGAGCGACTTGCGGCGCTTACCTACCAGTCGAAGAAGTGCACGCTGCGTTCCGTAGTCGTGTCTGTTACCCTTCATGTGCTCGGTAAGGTGATTGATACGATAGGTAAACAATGCAATCTGGCTCTCGGGCGAACCGGTATCGGTCTTCGATGCGCCAAACTGTTCGAAAAGCTCCTGCTTTTTTTCAGCTGTTAAATAGCTCATGACTAAATTTTTGGCTTTAGGTTCCACTTTACGATGCATCCGCCTAACCGGGTGACATCAAAGCGTGCGGCAAAGATACACTTTTTCCCTAACTATTGCAAAGAACGCCACAATTAAAATTCTTTAGCTATCACCTCATTATACCACACTCCACCGTACCGCATCGGATTTCAAAGCCATGCACAGCCTGTGACATAAACCAGGACTCCGCATCCCCTGTTAAATATACTTTAATATATTTGTATCGGAATATTCTCATTCTGACAGACACACCGCCAAAATGACACAACAAATTTTACATACACTTTTGCCGTGCCGTTTGCCATTCTGACAGCTGGCCCATACTATTGCAAATATGAAATCAAACAAAACATATATGAAATCATACATAAAAACAACCGCTATATTCATAGGTATGGCGGTCTTGACGACAGCGGCGGTGTCATGCCGCAACAACACAATTCCTGAAACTATAGAAGGCATAGCTTTGGGCACACTGTACAAGGTGACAGTGACATCAAATGCTCCGGCAAACATGCGCAGCAAGGTCGAGCATGTATGCGCCGAGGCCGACAGCATGATGTCTGTATTCAACCCGCATTCTTTGTTGAGCCGTCTCAACCGTAACGAAACAGACTCGCTGACCGAAGACATAGTCAGCAACATAGAGTTGGCTCGCAAGGTTAGCGAGATGTCAAACGGCAAGTACGACATCACCGTCCACCCCATTGTCGAAGCCTACGGATTTGTTGACGGCACACCGCAAACCGATGCCGACATAGACTCACTGCTGAGATTAGTAGGGTACGACAAGATAGAGATACGAGACGGGCGCCTTGTCAAGCAGAACCCCGGCACACAGATAACGCTCAATTCGATAGCCAAAGGATATACGGTAGACAAGGTGGCCAGCATGCTCGAAACCGAAGGCGTCAGAAACTATCTTGTAAACATCGGCGGCGAAATATTCTGCCGAGGCACCAATCCAAACGGAGAAAACTGGCATATAGCCATCGACACTCCCTACGAAGGCAATTATGCCCCGGGGGCTTCGACAAGCAAGATAATTAATGTATCGGGCATGGGAGTTGCCACCTCCGGCAATTACCGCAACTTCCTCACTGCTCCTGACGGCCGCAAATTCACCCACATTATAGACCCGACTACCGGCGGCACTACCGAAAGCGACCTGTTGTCCGCCACAGTCGTTGCCGAAAGCTGCGCCCTTGCCGATGCCATGGGAACGATGTTCATGGCCCTCGGCTACGACGCTTCGCTGCGCCTGTTAGAGGCGCATCCCGAGATAGCCGCACTGCTGATATATTCCGACGCATCAGGCAACATGAAGATACATGCCTCAACCGCCATGGAGCAATATTTGTAATTACCCTTCCAACACGACAATTCCCCGCACGCCATGCTTCCTAAAGTACTTTTCATATATAATCCTTCCTCCGGCGACGAACCCATCACTGCCCATTTCGACAAGATAATAGAACTGTACCAAGCCAAAGGTTACAGACTCATATTTCACCGTCTGACATTCGACAACCGCGATGACGAAGCCCTCGCCGAGGTAGACGACACGTACGCCCACCTGCTGCTGGCCGGAGGCGATGGCTCCGTGAACCATATGGTCAACCTAATAAAAGGACGCGGAATTGAACTTCCCGTCGCCATACTGCCATCCGGCACGGCCAACGACTTCGCATTCCTGCTCGGCATGCCTCACAGCATCGTAGAGTCATGCAAAGCCATCCTCGACGGCCACCCTCACGGCATGGACCTAGGTCTGGTCAACGGCCGCTACTTCGTCAACGTATTCAGCTGTGGGCTTTTCACTGACGTATCGCAGAAAACCCCGACGACATGGAAAAACAACCTCGGCAAAATAGCATACTACATCAACGGCATAGGCGATTTGCCTAATTTCCGTCCGATGCAGTTATCCATAACCACCGACGGAGGCAACTTTGAAGGCAGTGCGATAATTTTCTTTGTATTCAACGGACGCACAGCAGGGACTCTCCCGTTGGCCTATCTTTCTGAAGGAGACGACGGTCTGCTCGATGTACTCATTCTAAAAGGCAACACTCCACTCGATACAGTACGCACCGCCGTCCGCTACCTGCCGCGTTTTCTGGCACGCAAAAGCTATCCTTCCGGCATAGTACACATACGCTGCAGCCGTCTGCACGCTGTAGCACTTCACAACGAACACACCGACATCGACGGTCAGCCAGGTCCGTCTTTCCCGATAGACATAACCTGCGAACATGCCGTTCTGAATGCCATAGTTCCAAAAAACTACAACAACACAAAATAACACCGCATGACAATAGACGACATAGCCCTCACCCTCCAGCGAGGACTCGGACCGAAAGGCACCGCATATCTGCTTGACATAATGGGCAGTGCCGAAGCCATATATTCAGCCGGAGAGGAGGAGCTCGTCACCCGTTGCGAACTCCGTCGCGACATTGCCCATGACATTGCCGCCAAAAGTACACACCGTCAAGCCGAAGATGAAGCCCGATACATATACCGTTACGGCATATCTGCCATAGCCTCGACCGACCCCGAATACCCGCCGCTGCTTCGCGAATGCAGCGACTATCCGCACGTACTCTATTTCATGGGTGATGCTGCGGCTTTCGAAGGACGTGCTGTCGCCATGGTCGGGACACGCCGTGCCACACAATACGGTCAGCGAATGTGTGACAGGCTAGTCTGCCGACTCAGCGAACTCGAACCCTGCATCGTACCTGTGAGCGGACTGGCCTACGGAATAGATGCGGCGGTAGCACGTGCGGCACTCCAACACGGACTGCGCACGGTGGCAGTCATAGCCAACCCACTGCCTGACATTACACCTGCCCAGCATCGCGACCTGTCTCGCGACATAATCGCGCACGGCGGAGCAATAGTCACCGAACTGCACTCACAGACCAAACAAAACGGCTCGCTGTTCATTCCCCGCAACCGTATCATAGCGGGGATGAGCGAAGGTACGGTAGTAATCGAGACTCCACTCAAAGGCGGTTCACTATCAACGGCCTTGTTTGCCGACAGCTACGGCAGAGCTGTCATGGCTGTACCTGGCCGTGCCGATGACAAATTCTCGGCCGGAGCCAATGCACTAATCACCGAACGCCGTGCAGCCATGATTTGCACAGGCGACGACATTGCCCGCGAACTAGGATGGCATATCTCCGTTCCGGGAATAATCCCTAAGCGCGAACCGGCACAAACGCCAGTCACAAGCGACGAACAGACACTGCTGTCATGTATCGGTGCAGGGGAATCACCCGACATGGAGACACTATCCGAACGCAGCCAGATACCCGCCGGACAGTTGGCTGCACTGCTGCTGGAACTTGAACTCGCCGGACTAATACGCAAACTGCCAGGACAACGTTACGAACGCGTATAATATCGACACAATATATCATGACTCCTTCAATAATAGACACCCACACGCACCCGTTCGACGCCGCTTTCGATGACGACCGTACCGAAGTCATGGCACGTGCCGCCGAAGCCGGTATTGCCACAATGATATGCCCTGCTATTGATTCCGCATCGCACGACAGTCTCTTTGCCTTGTGCGACAGTTATCCGGATATGTGCCGCCCCGCCATGGGACTGCACCCGACGTCGGTCAACGACAATCCCGATTGGCGTAACGAACTCGATATCGTCGCGTCGTATATTTCCAATGCGTGCAACCGACGCTTTTATGCCATCGGCGAGGTCGGGCTGGACTTCTATTGGAGCCGCAACTGGCAGAAAGAGCAAACGGAAGCCTTCGAAGCACAGGTTTGCTTGTCGCTTGAACACAATCTCCCGCTAATAATACATACTCGAGATGCATGGCCCGAAATGCTCGATGTACTCCGTACATTCAAGGGTCGCGGAGTGCGCGGTATCATGCACGCCTTCAGCGGAACATGGGACGACTACCTTGCCGTAAAGGAATGCGGAGACTTTCTGTTCGGCATTGGAGGCGTGTTGACATACAAAAAAAGTACGCTCCCCGACATATTGTGCCGGCTGCCATTAGATGACATAGTATTGGAGACCGATGCCCCATATCTGCCACCGGTGCCTTTCCGCGGCAAACGCAACGAGCCTTCCTATATAGTATATACATGCCGCAAGGCCGCCGAGGCCAAGGGAGTATCGGAAACCGAAATGGCTGCAACCACGACTGCAAACGCCTGCCGCATGTTCGGACTATAACTCCGCAAAGCAACAGGCATAACAAAAGAAGCCCAAATCGTTTTCCGCAAATTGACCAAATACGAAAAAAAGTCACTAACTTGCACCCATATTACCGAACTGCAAACCGCAAATTCTTGTCCAGCTGTAATGCGGCAGGGAAAATGATTGCGGGCCGCACAAACCAGTACGGATAAACCAAACCAGATATGGGTAAATCTTCAGTACTTTTAATATACACTGGCGGGACCATCGGCATGAAGACCGACCCTGCCACCGGAGCACTCGTACCGTTCGATTTCAACGGCATTTACGATGAATTCCCATCATTGCGCCGCCTTGATGTAGACCTCGACATTCTTCCGTTCGAACCCATCGACTCCTCGAACGTGGAACCGAAGCTGTGGATTAAACTGGCTACCATAATACAGGAAAAATACAACGACTACGACGGCTTTGTCGTACTGCACGGCACAGACACCATGTCATACTCATCGTCGGCCCTTAGCTTTATGCTTCAAAACCTCGGCAAGGCCGTGGTGTTCACGGGCAGCCAGATACCGATAGGCGTACTGCGCACCGACGGCCGCGAAAACCTCATCACGGCAATCGAGATAGCCGCAGCCAAGGAAGACGGCAGGTCGGTAGTGCCGGAAGTATCGCTCTATTTCCAGAACCGTCTGTTCAGGGCTAACCGCACTCAAAAGTTCAGTGCAGAAGAACTCAGCGCATTCGCTTCGTTCAACTACCCTGCACTTGCAGATGTCGGCGTAGGTATACATTACCGCTATGGCGTAATAGCCAAACCCGAAGGAGTTTTCTCTGTAGACACCTCTGTATCGAATGAAGTGGCCATTGTAAAGGTATTTCCCGGACTCACCGAACCACTGCTGCGCACAATGCTTTCCGCCGAAGGCTTACGCGGCGTAATACTCGAAACATACGGTGCCGGCAATGCCCCGACATTTGGCTGGTTTATCCGCACGCTCGAGGAAGCCATCAGGCGCGGAGTACACATAATCAATATAACACAGTGCGCAAGCGGCTCGGTAAACATGGATATTTACGAAACAGGCCGCAGGCTTCAAGATATCGGCGTGATAAGCGGACGCGACATGACAACAGAAGCAGCCCTCACAAAAATGATGTGCATGCTTGGCAGGGCGTACACACATGAAGAATTTGTCGGGGTCATGAAACGTCCTGTCAGAGGCGAGATGACAGAAGAATAACATTTGCACAAGCCTGCCACACATTCCGTATACGGCATAACGACAATATTTGTATATCAGTTTAACAGGAGAGCATATTTTTTAGAAGAAAAAAAATTCCTATATTTCGGAGATTTTTGTGCTGATTATATGCACCTTCTGCAACGCAACAGAAGGAACAGAATGACAAGCAGAGACCACAAACCGCTGATTGCTAATCAGATAAAAATCAACCGGAATGGAGAAATGACCGAGTGGCTTAAGGTGCGCGCCTGGAAAGTGCGTATACCTCAAAAGGGTATCGTGGGTTCGAATCCCGCTTTCTCCGCTAAATTAATGTAAAAAACATTACATGATGCCTGTCAGGTCAGGTTCGGTACGCCATAGACAGGCATGTGACAAAAAACGAATAACCAATTCGACAAACAACAAAAACAATAAGTCTAATCAATTCTTAATTAAAGCTATGAAAAAACTTTTTTTGATTCTGGCAGCAGTTGGCGTTATGAGCTTTTCGGCTGTGAATGTTCACGCTCAGGAGGCAACTGAAACTCCGGCTCCCGAAGCAACCGAACAGGTAGAAGAAGCAGTCGCTGAAGACGTAACAGAAGACACTGCCTACATCGAAGAAACTCAAGTTGAAGGTACCCCGATGCACCAGGCCATCAAGCAGAAATTCCTCGAAGGTGGTGCAGGCTGGATGACCCCCGTGTTGTTGTGCCTTGTCTTCGGTCTTGCAGTTGCAATCGAACGTCTCCTCTATCTGAACCTCGCTTCCATCAACACCAAGAAGTTCATCGCTGAAATTGAAGCAGCCCTCAACAAAGGCGGCGTTGAAGCAGCTATGGAAATCGCCCGCAACCAGCGTGGCCCTGTAGCCAGCATCTACTATCAGGGTCTCAGCCGCTACGGTGAAGGTCTCGATGTTGTGGAAAAGAGCGTGGCTTCTTACGGTTCCGTACAGATGGGTCTCATGGAAAAGGGTCTTTCGTGGATTTCGCTCTTCATCTCCCTCTCCCCTATGTTGGGATTTATGGGTACCGTGGTTGGTATGGTCGCAGCATTCGATGCTATCCAGGCTGCAGGTGACGTTTCCGCAACACTCGTTGCTGGTGGTATCAAGGTGGCCCTTCTTACGACTCTCGCCGGTCTTATCGCAGCTGTGATTCTCCAGCTCTTCTACAACTACATTGTTGCAAAAATCGACTCTCTCGTCATCAACATGGAAGATAGCTCTATCATCCTTGTCGACATGCTTACTGAATACAATAAGAAATAATCCAGTTCATACCCCTTATTTATGAATAACAAAGCTTTTAAATACATAAAATACCTCAGCTACGTGATGTTGCTGCTTGGTGTTGGGGTATTCGTATATTTTATCATCACTTCACTGATGTATCCGGAGCCTTCCACGGAATTCCCTGTTGGTACCGTAGGTGCAGCCATGGGTGTCAATGTGATGCTGATATATACCTATATAATATTGGCTGTAGCATTGCTCATTGCCATCGTTTTCCCTGTCGTCAACATAGTCAGCAACCCAAAAGGTGCAATGCGCTCTTTGATAGGTCTCGTTGCGATGATAGTGATATTCCTGGTAAGCTACTTGCTCGCCAGCGATACTCCTATTCCCAACCCTGCGGCAAACGGTTACTTCGACGATCCGGTAACGCTCAAACTTACCGACGTAGGCTTGTATTCCGGATATGCCATCCTGGTGATTGCATTCATTGTAATCCTGTGGGGTGAAATCAGGAGCGCAATAAAGAAAAGCTGATTTTGAAAAGACATTTACTATGGCAATAGACAAAAGAAAAATCCCGGAAATCAATGCCGGTTCCATGGCAGACATTTCCTTCCTGTTGTTGATTTTCTTCCTTGTCTCCACCACAATGAACACAGACACAGGTATCCAGCGAGTTCTGCCTCCGTGGGTCGAAAATATAACCGGTGAGGCTCCTCCCATCAAGGAGCGTAACCTCATGCAGGTTAAGGTAAATCAGTTCGACCAGATACAGGTACAGGGCAAACTGGTAAACCTGTCGCAGGTCAAGGACATGGCGAAAGAATTCATTCTCAACCTCGGCAACAGCGATGAACTGCCTGAAAAGGAGATGACACAAATAGACCTTATTGGCCAATATCCTGTCAGTGCAGGTGTCATTTCGCTGCAGAATGACCGTGGTACGAGCTATGACATGTATATCAGGGTTCAGAACGAACTTACCAAAGCTTTCAATGAAATTCGCGACAATGTAGCCCGTCAATACTTCGGGGCCTCATTCAACGAACTCGACGAAGACAAGCGTAAGGCCGTACAGGCAGCCGTTCCCTCGAAAATTTCCGAGGCAGAACCTAAAAACATAGGAGGAAATTGATATGGCAGTTATAAGGAAAAAAGGCAATAAGGAAGTTCCACCTATCTCAACAGCTTCGTTGCCTGACGTTATCTTCATGATATTGTTCTTCTTTATGACGACCACATCCATGAAGGAAACGGAGTTGAGAGTACACTTCCAGCTTCCTGAAGCTACAGAGGTTCAGAAACTGGAGAAGAAAAATCTCGTAAGCTACATATACATTGGTCAGCCTACCGCACAGCTTCAGGCAAAGTTCGGTACTGCTCCGCGTATCCAGCTCAACGACACTTACCGTACTCCGGAAGATATCCTGGACTTCGTAGCATCGGAGCGTGACAACCTCAGCGAGGCGGACCGTAGCTCCATGTCGGTTTGTATCAAAGCCGACAAGTACACAAGGATGGGTATCATTACCGACGTGAAGCAAGAGCTTCGCAAGGCAAATGCCCTCAAGGTTACATACGCCGCTTCCAAATCTCTCGGTTATTACTAACAGTAAACCACCGATAAGTAAATAGGCCGTCCAAATGGACGGCCTATTTTATTTGCCATCCATCGAAATACGCAACACAACATGTAATAACGCGGTAAAGGCAACAAAAAAGGGATACCGCAACCGGTATCCCTTGAAGGGTGGAAGATGGGGCTCGAACCCACGACACCCAGAACCACAATCTGGTGCTCTGCCAACTGAGCTACATCCACCATATAGCGCACTTTCGCATTGCGCGAGTGCAAAGGTAATATACTTTCTCTTTTTTACAAAGAAACGTGGTAAAAAATCATTATCCCGATGTGCAACGCTTACGACAACATGCGTTTGCCGGAAATATCCGTCAGGCTATAAATCCTGTATCTGCTATCCTTGCCTGTGCAGAATTTCCGATGCCGGCACCACTTTGTAGAACTTGTCTCCACGCCGCACTGGTGCAGAAGTCTTTACGGAACAGAATATACCCTGAGGGGCTATTTCTGCCGGCCGTTCCGCAACATACACCTCTTCAGCAATTCCCTCAACAGCTCCTGTTGTCTCCCCTATCACTACATACTCTGCACCGCGTTCAAGAGGCGATGCCTCAACCTGTATCTCGGCTACACCTATTTTTTTAAAGAAATTGGTAATCTTGCCGACATACACTTTACGCTTGGTTGCTGAAGAGCCATACGCACCGCTCAACTCCACCACTGGAGCGCCCTGATAATAACCGCCCCAGAAACCGCGGTTAAAGACTTCAGATAAACGTGCCACCCATGTCTCGGCTTTCTTTGCAGAGAATGTACCGTCCGCTACCGAGCGTACCGCTTCATCGTATGTCTCTACCACACGCTTTACATATTCGGCCGAACGGGCGCGCCCCTCTATCTTGAGCACACGCACGCCTGCATCTATAAACCTGTCAAGGAACGGTATTGTACACAAATCCTTTGGAGAAAGCAGATAACGGCCTTCTACAGCTATTGTCTCACCTGTATCTCTGTCACGCAGCTCATACGAACGTCGGCATATCTGACGGCATGCACCCCTGTTTGCGGAATATCCGCATTCATGCAGGCTGAGGTAACACTTGCCGGAAACGGCCATACACAATGCACCGTGGGCGAACATCTCTATTTTGACCTGTTTGCCTGACGGCCCGCATATATTCTCCGACACAATGTTATCATGGATGCGTGCTATCTGTTCGAGGTTCAACTCACGGGCCAGAACCACAACATCTGCCCACTGCGAATAGAAACGCAGCGTTTCCGTATTGGAAACATTCAACTGCGTCGATATATGCACCTCCAAGCCGATACTGCGGGCATAAACAATAGCCGCCTGGTCGGATACTATCACGGCATCAATCCCCTCTGCCAATGCACGGTCCATTACGGCATGCATATCGTCCAGCTCATCATCATACAGAATGGTGTTTACAGTAAGGTATGTCTTCACACCATGCTCCTTCGCTATGGCCACAATACGGGCGAGGTCATCGAGCGTAAAGTTTGCCGCCGACGCCGAACGCATATTGAGTCTACCGACTCCAAAATAGACCGAATTGGCTCCGGCATCTATGGCCGCCATCAACGACTCGTACGAGCCCGCAGGGGCCATTATCTCTATATCACTGCGTGTCATATTCCTGCTAAAACTGTGGTCAGTTTCACAAACTGTCCCGCAAACCGTCCTTTAACGCGACCTTCCTGTCAGCGATATGGCCAATGTCTTCAAACAGCCGGTACGTTCCGATGTCACCGACAGCCCTTCCAGTGCCGCAACGGCACGGTCCGTATGCAGTTTCACGGACTCTTCAGCCAATGCTCTTACGCCAAGCTCGTCATATATTGCAAGCACCCGGGATACCTTTTCTCCATCGAGCATCTCCCTGTTGTGCATCAATCCTCCAAGACGAAGTCTTGTTGTCTGGTCAGCCTTTTCCATCGCAGAAGTGATAAGGTATGTCTTCTTACCTTCAAGAATGTCACCGCCGACAGGCTTGCCGAATGCCTCCTGCGTACCATAGCAATCCAACAGGTCGTCCTGTATCTGGAACGCCAGACCAAGCTCCATACCGAATGTATACAGACTGGCTGTATCCTTATCCGATGCTCCCCCCATCACAGCACCGATGGCAAGCGCCCCTGCCAGCAAAACAGCCGTTTTCAAAGAAATCATCTTGATATATTCGTCCATCGAAACCTGCTCCAGCAATTCGAAGTCCATGTCGTACTGCTGCCCTTCGCATACCTTCAGAGACGTGTCGTTGAATATTCGAAATACCTTAGGCAATACCTCGGCCGGCAGACCTTCCAATAGTTTGTAGGCATATATCATCATTGCATCGCCCGACAATATAGCACTGTTCTCACCCCACTTACGGTGTACGGTAGGTTTGCCGCGACGCACAGACGAATTGTCCATGATGTCATCATGCAGCAGCGTAAAGTTATGAAACACCTCTACCGCTGCGGCACCTGGCATGGCAGAAGTCACATCCTCCTCAAAAACATTGCACGCCATAAGTAGCAGCAATGGACGCAGCCTCTTGCCGCCATTGTCAAGCGCATACCTTATAGGTTCGTAAAGGGCATCCGGTTCCGACGGAAACGCTATGGACCGCATATAACCTTCGAATGCGGTCAGAAGTTCTTCCTTTGTGTACATGGTCTGTTGCAACGATTTACGCGCAAAGATACGCAAAGCGTCGCAATTTTGTATAGTTCATAAAATTAGATACATTTACTAAATGTTTCAAAGTCCAGACAGGACCTTACATTCGCTATTAAGATGGGACAATTTGCTATAGGGGTAGATGTCGGCGGTACGAATACCGTTTCAGGCATCGTCGATGCGAAGGGCAATATACACGAAAAGCTGCACTTCGACACCAAGGACTACCCCATATTCGAAACCTACATAGATCGCCTTGCACGGGATATAGACTCATTGATACGCCATACTACTGGTGCTGAACTTGCCGGCATAGGCATAGGAGCCCCGAATGCCAACTACTTAAGCGGTTTATTGGAAGACCCTATCAACATAGAATGGTACACATGCAACGCCGACGGTTCGCGTGGCAATCGGATGCATATAATCCCGTTTGTAGAGACCGTCAGGCGCCATTACCCTGCAATACCCGTAGTAATAGACAACGATGCCAATGCCGCAGCCATAGGCGAAATGATTTATGGCGGAGCCCGCGGTATGAAAGACTTCATTGAGATAACACTCGGCACAGGCCTCGGTGGAGGTATCGTAGCCAACGGTGAAATGGTGTACGGTCACGGCGGCACGGCTGCCGAGTTGGGGCATATCATTGTAAAATCCGGCGGCCGACAATGCAATTGCGGGCGTAGAGGTTGTCTCGAAACCTATGTTTCGGCTACAGGTATGGTACGTACGATGCTTGAAATCCTGGCCACCGATAATCGTCCGAGCAGTTTGCGCAGTTTGCGCATAAACGAAATAACCTCAAAAATGATAGCCGATGCCGCCGAAGCAGGCGACGAACTGGCCTGCATGGCATTCGAGGAGACAGGGCGCATTCTCGGCGAAGCGCTGGCCAATTTTGCGGCCTTTTCATTCCCTGAAGCCATATTCCTGTTCGGCGGTCCTATCAAATCTGGCAACCTGCTGTGGGAACCCACCAAACGCCACATGGAAACCAACATGCTCCGCAGTTGCAAAGGCAAGGTCAAACTGCTGCCGTCGGGTATTGACAATGACAATGCGGCAATCCTCGGAGCCTCGGCTCTCGTATGGAAAGAACTGCATAAACGCGGCAACGTTTGCAAATAAAAAAAGCTATTAAAATGCCCTTGTGGTAGTTGGTTAGGAAATTATTATTATTTTTGTACCCCGAAACGGACGATACTCGGTTATCGCAATTATCGGACGGTACAAACGGAAAGATGCCGGAGTGGTCGATCGGGCCGCACTCGAAATGCGGTGTACGGGCAACTGTACCGGGGGTTCGAATCCCTCTCTTTCCGCCGAATAAAGTCCTGCAACAAATGTTGCAGGACTTTATTATTGGTCTCTTCACACATCCGCAACGCCCCTCTCACACAATTCTGTGCCTATTGCACAAACAACACCATCAATATTTACACCGTCTGACATGAACTCATGACAATACACATATCTTTGTCATGCCACCGAACAACAATACGATTATGGCCTTCGAAGAAAAGTTAGTCAAGAAACTGGCAGCAAACGGTTTCGATGTCCGCATCGCGGCCAATGCCGCAGAAGCAGGCAACATTGCACGTACCGAAATACGCAACAACGCTCCCACATCAATATCATTCGGCGACTCGATGACCCTCTATGCCGCAGGCACAATAGATTGGCTGCGGACGCAAACCGAATTCCCGCTGATAGACACATTCGAAAAAGGAGTGCCATTCCGCGAACTTATTGAACGACGCCGTCAGGCACTCGTATGCCACACTTTCCTCACCGGTGTGAATGCCATAAGTGCCTCCGACGGTTCGCTGCACTGGCTCGACATGATTGGCAACCGCATAGCGCCGATAGCTTTCGGGCCGCGCAAAGTCATTCTCGTTGCCGGCCGCAACAAAATATGCACAACTCCCGAGGAGGCCAGCCGCCGCATACGCGAAACAGCTGCTCCACTGAACGTAAAACGCCACGAAGGAATGAAAACCCCGTGCGCAATAACAGGGAAATGTGCCGACTGTTCATCACCCGACCGCATCTGCAACGAAAGACTCATCCTACACAAATGCCACCCCAAAGGACGCATTACACTGATACTGATAGACGAGGTCCTGGGTCTCTGACCAAGTCCATATACAGTGAAAGCCCGGCAGGCATTAAGTCTCCGGGCTTTCACTGCGAGGTGCGAAGCGGAATCGAACCGCTGTACAAGGTTTTGCAGACCTTTGCCTAGCCACTCGGCCATCGCACCGTCAATCGAATTATCACGACATCAGACGTAACGGGATGCAAATATAAGGAATATTCTTCATTCTCCAAACACTACTGTTTATAACTGCCAAGAATTTCGCTTTTTATCTCTCTGTACACATCCGCACCATATTGCATTCACTCCGGCAAAGGACGCCACAGCACCACATTTCTATGATACTCGACGGGGACCGCAACGTTTACTCCACCAATCGCGGTTTTCCCATAATAGACATAATGCCATATACCTGTCGTGCCCCACAACTGCGGATATTCAGGCAGCACAGTACTGTCTGCCACCATACTGACGGGGAATTCCAGTACTTCACACAGCACCCCGTCCACGATACGCCGCGACACAGAGACAACGGCAAATGCATCCTCTGCCACATCCATTATTCCTCCGTCAAAAATGATTCCTGCCGCTGAATAATAATCTGTACCAGAGAACTCAAACGCATCGCCTGCCACTACGCCTGCCGTCCCGTCACATAGTTCCATATGCATGACCGGTGCCGATATCCCAAGACCGGACAATACATGTCCCGATATGCCTGACACTTCATAGCCACTGCCTGCTGCCGCCACATGTACGGTTCCCGATACTTCAACGGCATTATTCCAATTTCCATCCGATACCGAAATCGAACTCCACTGCCAGGTTCCAGACAAGTCAGATGCCGCAACTCCCGTCTGCACTACCGCAAGCACCGCGCTGCCCCCTTCTACATTTGCAACCTCTATCTCTCCCTGTCGCTCACCGCTCCATGACATAGGCATAACATCTACATACAGCACAATACCCTGAAGTCTTGCCGACAGCCAATCGCCATACTCTTCTGGTATGGAAACCTTCACTCCTGTCCCGCCGGTAATTATCCTGCACTCCTTCACCCCTCCATTGCAATCGAATGATATCCTGTCCGGTTCAATCCGCACCGATGTATCGCCTGCACCCGCCTGTTCCACCACCAGTGTCGCCGAAAATCCTTCAGCATTCGATACCGTCACCGTACCGAGACGCTCCGATACACCATTGCCGTCTGCCGATACAACCAACATCCCGTCCACAACAACAGCCGACAGCCAATCGGCACATTTCGCACCGACTGCGGCCGCCAATTCAGTGCCTGACGTCGTCACAGCAACTGTCCGCTCACCTCCGACTGCATCAAACGCAATATTGTTTGGTTCGAGCATTATGCCATAATCCATATCCGATGCAGCCTGTACAAACGTAAATTCAGCTGTTCCGCCCTGTTCGTTAGTCACCGTAACCGAACCTCTGCGCTCCACGGCACCGGTATTTGACCTAACCTCCACAACCAGCATTGAATCTTCAATATAGGCCATATACCAATCAGCATCCTCCGCGACAGAAGCCTGCAACCCGCTCCCTGCAGTAACGACATCGGATGTAACCGTAACGATATCCTCTCCTTCGCCGCACGGCACATCAACATATGCAGGCGTAAGTTCAATGTCATAATCAACCGCCGCACGGCCGTATTGTGTAACCGCAATACGTGCCTCAGCACCGCTGCATGTAACGACAATGGAGGCATGACGGACACTCCCAATGTTCTCTGCTGTGACCGACACCACAAGTTCCGCTCCGTCTGCACGTACCGACAGCCATTCCGCAATCGGCTCTGCATACTCTATGGCAAAATCATATGAGACAGCCGGCACAACGGCAACACGCCGTTCAACTCCTACCGCATCCTCCGGAAATGTCAATGTATCCGGCGACACTTGCAGGGCCACAGTTTCATCTTCTCCGACACGGCACGCCACCGAAAGCATGGCAAACAATGCCACTACCAAATTGTATACTTTCATTATTTCATAAAACAAAGCCCGCCAAAGCGGGCCGCTAATACAAATTCAAGGTATGCACTTGTACCGACGAATATCATTCACCCGTTTCAACGATCTCCGCTGTCTGTGCGTCGTTGTCTTTAGGCATCCATGCCTGCCAACCTCCGCCAAGCGCCTTGTACAACGTCACAAGCGATATATACTCATCACGTATAGCGTTACTTAACCCTATCTGGGCATCGAAATACTGACGCTGGGCATCGAGCACATCAAGATAGTTTATCACACCGTTTATGTATTGAAGTCTTGCAAGGTCAACATATTTACGAGACGACATTTCCAGATTTTTTTTCAACCTGCGTGCCTCACGTGCACTGTTGTAACCCGCTATTGCATCGCTCACCTCCTGAAATACGGAAAGTACCTTTTTTTCATAGCGTGCACACTCCTGCTCGTACGCATGCTGCTGCGCCCTGTATTTGGCCCTCTTCGCATTGAAGCCGAATATAGGGGCAAGTATGTCAAAATTTACAAGACTGTACGGAGAGCTCAATATGTTGCGCACCATGTCGCTCTCAAGTCCGTAATCTCCGGTAAGGCTTATGCGAGGGAAACGATCCGTATAGGCTATTCCCACCGCAGCGTTGGCGGCTATCAACGCCTGTTCTGCTGCCCTTACATCCGGTCGACGCATCAGCAACTCCGATGGCAGACCTACAGGAAGCCTCTCTGGCAACAGCATGGCGCTGTCGAGCAACGAACGTTCTATATGTCCAGGGTATCTGCCAGCAAGCAATGCAATTTCATTTTCCTTCTGCGTTATCTTGTGTTTGAGCTCCGGCACAAGAGTTGCCGTATTGGCCAACTCCACTTGTGACTGCTGATACGATGTCTCCGATGTAAGCCCTCCTTCGAAACGTATTTTGGCCTGTCGCACCCCCTCCTGTCTTGTGATAAGGGTTCTTTGCACGATTTCCAACTCATTATCCAGTGCGGCAAGTTCGAAATATGCCTGCGCCACCTCTGCAATCAGTGTCATCTGCAAGGATCTCTTGGCCTCTACTGATTCAAGATACTCGGCCAGTCCCTGCTGACGGGCCCAACGGAGTTTTCCCCACAGGTCAAGTTCCCATCCCAACTGTAGCTTCACCCCATATTCATGGCTTGTAACCGGGTCATTTCCGCCATAATTGACCCATTCTGGCTCGGCATACACGTTTGCGCCAAACTGCGGAAGCATTGCAGCATTGTCGATACGCTTCAACTGGGCCAGTTCCTGTACACGTTCGGCAGCGATACGCATATCCTTGTTGTTTTCGAGCGTGGCAGCTATTAGGTTCTGCAACGTCGTATCTGAATACACCTCCCACCAGTCAAGGTCAGCAAACAACAGCGAATCGTTGCTGTATTCCGAGCTGCCAAGGCTGTCGGGCAGATTAAGTTCCGGACTTTTGTATTTCCTGCCCAGCATGCACGACTCCATAGACGAAGCCACAAACGCCAGCAACAGAATGTACGACATATATTTTGCTATCTTTTTCATGCCTTCTTCCTTTTAAGCCTGTCCGTAAACTTGTGTATTACCACAAAGAAGAACGGTACAAGCACTATACCGACTACAATGGCAACTATCATACCGAAGAATACGCCCGTACCGAGGTCCTGGCGGCTGGCCGAACCTGGACCGGTAGCAAGCACGAGAGGCACCATACCGAGTATGAACGCCAACGATGTCATGAGGATAGGACGGAAACGCAGACGGGCAGCATGCATTGCAGCAATAGTCACGTCAACACCGCGCTTCACCTCTTCCTGCGCGAACTCCACGACAAGTATTGCATTCTTGGCCACAAGCCCCATAAGCATCACAAGTCCAATCTGGAAATAGGCATTATTTTCCAAACCGCATACCCAGACTCCTATATACGCACCCAATACCGCCACAGGCAGCGAAAGCATTATTGCGACAGGTATCGACCAGCTTTCATATTGTGCAGCCAGGAACAGGAATACAAATACGAACACCAGTCCTAGAATATATCCTGTCTGTCCGCCTGCCTTCTTTTCCTGATACGACAGACCGCTCCAGTCCACACCAATATTGTCAGGCAACTTTTCACGGGCAATTTCCTCGATGATTTCCATAGCCTGTCCAGAACTCTGCCCTTGTGCTGCTTCGCCGGTTATGGTTGCCGAATTGAACATGTTGAAACGCTTTATGACACCAGGACCTGTAGTATAATATGTCGAACCAAGAGCCGTAAGCGGTATCATGGCATTGTTGCTGCCTCGCACATAGAAAAGATTTATATCATCCTTATGTTCCCTGTACGGGCTTTCAGCCTGTATATATACACGGTATATACGGTTGAACATGTTGAAATCATTAACATATACCGAACCTGTAAACGTTTTCATCGTGGAGAAAACATCGGCAAGTGGTACACCCGCAAGTTTAACCCTGTCGCGGTCAACATCGAAATACAACTGCGGTATTTCGGCCTGCAGCGACGACGACACCTCATTCAGTCTCGAGTCCCTGCTTGCATAATATATGAGTGTATCCGAAGCCTGACGCAGATTGTCGAGTGTAGCATCGCTCCTCGCCTGCAACACCATTTCAAAACCGCCCGACGTACCGAGCCCTGGAATTACCGGCGGAGTGCGAAGCACAACCTTGGCCTCCGGATAACGCGACAATTCGCCGCGCACCTCATCCATAATCTTGTCCAACTTCTTTTTACGCTCCTTCCATGGCTTCAGTATTACGGTCAGTTCGCTACGCGACTGGGTCGTACCCACACGCGAGCTCGAGCCTGCAACGCTCTGCACATATTCCACCTCGGGACGCGACATCAAATAATCTATAGCTCTGTCAGTAACTACCCTGGTACGCTGTATAGTCGCACCTTCGGGCAATTCAAGCTCTACTGTAAAATAGCCTTGATCCTCTTCCGGAAGAAAGCTGCTCGGAACGGCATACGTGTTCAGCACCCATATACCTACCGCCACAACGCCAAGGCCAGCGAATATTCGCTTCGGGACGAGCAGGCTGCGCCTAATCATCTTAACGTACAACCTATTTCCACGTCCGAGCAATATGTTGATATAACGGAACAGCAACGGTTTCTTGCGACCGTCATCGAGCTTCAGCAGTCGGGCGCACATGGCAGGACTCAACGTTAGGGCCACTACGGTAGAGATAAGCACCGACGCAACAATTGTCACCGTAAACTGACGGTAAAGCATACCCGTAATGCCTGAAAGGAAACTCACAGGCACAAACACGGCGCACAACACGAGCGATGTCGTAATCAAGGCTCCGCTGATACCCTGCATGGCCTCCTTGGTCGCCTCGTATGCACCGATACGCTTTTCCTCCATAATACGCGTTACGTTCTCTACTACCACTATGGCATCGTCCACCACAATACCGATAGCAAGAATAAGTCCGAGCAATGTCAACATGTTGAGCGAGAAACCGAATACGAGCATCACGCCGAACGTACCAATCAACGATATCGGCACGGCAATGATAGGAATAAGCGTCGCCCTCCAGCTCTGCAACGTAAGGAATACGATGAGTATCACGAGGAATAACGCCTCGAAAAGGGTTTTGTACACCTCATGTATCGATTCGGAAATATAGGTAGTTATATCGAACGGAATAAGGTAGGAAATGCCTTCCGGGAACGAAAGGCTAATCTCCTCCATCGACTCCCTGACAAGTTTGGCCACCTCCATGGCATTGGCACCAGGCAGAAGCCTGATGTTCATCACCGCGGCATTGCTGCCGTTGAGACCGCTCTCTGTATTGTAGCTCTGCGCTTCGAGCGAAACACGGGCTACGTCCTTCATACGAATTATGGAACCGTTCGGATTTGCACGTATAACTATATTCTCGAACTCCTCGACAGACGACAAACGTCCCTGTGTCGATATCGGAATAGATATGTCTACTCCTTCTATAGGCTGCTGGCCGAGCACACCGGCTGCCGACTCACGGTTCTGGTCCTTCAGCGCATTCTGAAGGTCTTGCACGGTAAGACCGAAACTGGCAAGCTTGTCGGGCTGCACCCATATCTGCATGGCGTAATAGCGGCTGCCTACATTAGACACACCGCCCACCCCTGGTACCCTTCGCAGAATGTCAACAACATTCAGCGTGGCAAAGTTGCTAAGATATATCTCATCGAACTTGTCATCCGATGACCGCAGACACACCGTCATGAGCTGGTTGGAAGCCTGCTTCTCCACGCTGATACCATTCTGTACCACTTCTGCAGGAAGTCGCGCCTCGGCTTGCTTCACACGGTTCTGTATTTCCACGGCAGCAAGATCGGGGTTTACGGAAATATCAAACGTAACCGTAGCCGTAAAGCTACCGGTATTGGTACTGCTCGACTCCATGTAAAGCATACCTGGAGTACCGTTCAGTTCCTGTTCGATAGGCGTCGCCACAGCCTGACTGACCGTCAGTGCGCTTGCCCCCGGATAACTTGCACTCACCTTGACTGTCGGAGGTGTTATCTGCGGGTACTGGTCAATAGGGAGCATCGTAAGGCCTATGACACCCACTATGACTATAAGGATTGATATTACGGCCGAAAAGACCGGCCTGTCTATGAAAAAGTCGGCTTTCATAACGGCTGGTCTGCTTCGTTTTCAAATTTGTCGGTAACAACGGCTGCAGAGTCAGCAACAGACACTTCGACACTGTCGGAAACTGTCTCTGCCTCATCGGCCGCGGCATCACCGTAAGCATCTACAATTTCGACCTTCATACCTGGCATAAGCTTATGGTAACCTTCCACAACTATCTGTTCTCCAGGAATAAGTCCTCGTTCCACAATCATCATGTTGTCGGTCTCGGGACCTAGTTCTATAAAGCGTCTTTCAGCCACATTGTCTGGACGTACGACATATATGTATGCCCCGCCTTTCTCTATTATGACAGCCTTGGCAGGCACCACCACAGCATCCTCCCTCACATCGAGCAGCATCTTGACTTTCGTAAACTGACCGGGGAGCAGTGCATGCTCTGGATTCGGCATTTCGGCACGAACCGAAAATGTACCTGTCTGCGGATCCACCTGCGGGTCTGCAAAATCCACAAACCCCTTGTAAGGATATACAGAGTTGTCAGCCAGCGTAATGGTTACATACGGATTCCAGCCGCGTGTGGCATCGCGATGTCCTATGTTTACGTTTCGCTCCTTGCTTTTGAGGTAATCGAGTGCCGTCATGCTGAAGTCAACCTGCACGGTATCGCTCTTGACAATAGTCGCAAGCAGCGACTTGCCGCCTGGACCAACCAAAGTACCAATATCGACGTTACGTTCACTGATGTAGCCCGAGATAGGCGAACGCACCGTCGTATAACCCAACGCGAGTTCTGCCTGAGCGAGGTCCGCCTCACTCATTATTACGGCAGAAACAGCACTCTCGTATGATGCTATGGCATTGTCGAGGTCGAGCTGACTGGCCGCATTCTGTTCAAACAACGGGCGAATACGATCCAGGTCTCGTTTTGCCTTCAATTCCAACGCCCTGTCTTTCTGCAACTGTGCACGTGCGCCATCCACTCTGGCCTTGTAGAATTTCGGGTCGATGATAAAAAGCACCTGGTTTTTCTTTATGTATGTACCCTCCTCGAAAAGCATCTCTTCAAGATAGCCCTCCACTCGGGCTCGTATCTCGACAAATTGCTGAGCCCTCACACGTCCAACATACTCGCCGTATATTTCCATATCGTCCGTAGTGACAGTCTCCACCACTACCGTGGGATACACCTCCGGCTGGGGACGTTTGCGGAAAACGAAGTAAAGCACCACCACGATGAGGACCAGCACGACAATTGCCGCTATCGTCTGACGCTTGGTAATCCTGATTTTCTTTCTGTTATTATTCTTCACCATAAGCCCGGTAAACGTTGACTTGGTACACCATTATACAAATTGGTACAAATATAGGGAATTCACCGCGAACTTGCGATAAACATATTCACAAATACACGCATGATACACAACTACAGCCTGCATCGACACTATGGGTACTATATGATGATAACGCGGCAACATCATTTATATTTTATCCGCGCCCTACATGATTATCCTCGATATAACCAGCCAACTACAGTGTTGCAGAATAATGCTTTTTGGCTATCTTTGTATGTAATAGGCAAAACGTTGGGAAGCACATAGCAACACTCGGCAAAAAATAGGTTCTGCAATCTCACGACTACAGAACCCCCCAACTTAAAATACTGATTATGAAAGAATCACTAAAACAACCATCAGCATCAATAATGATTGCAATTGCCAATATATATAACGTACGGCAGTTTTAGTTATTGTGTGCAGCATAAAAGTACTAAAAAAGATTTTATTGTTTAAGATATAGAGAAAGTTTTTCCAAAAGTTTGTTTCCTTTACGACATTATTTGCATGCAATACGGCACAAACTCATTTAGCGACATGAATATCGACAGTTTCGACCCCGATGGGGTAGGCATAGACAACGGCAATTACTTCGGCTTCCCGTTTACCGAGGACAACGCCAGGCTGGCACTGCTTTCGGTACCATGGGATGTGACGGCTTCATATGGCGGAGGTGCTGCTTTCGGTCCGGATGCCATAATCGAAGCATCAACCCAACTCGACTTCTACGACCCTATGTCACCAGGAGCATGGAAACGCGGTATAGCCACCATACCGATAGACTACTCCATACAGGACCGCAGTACACGTCTGCGTCCGGAAGCAAAAAAGATAATGGAAAGCCTCGAAGAGGGCGGCTCCCTGTTTGAAGATTTTGTATCGCCCCGCAAACTCGAACGCATAAACAACGCCTCAGCCGAACTCAATGCCGAAGTCTACGAAGCCGCACGCAAAAGACTTGACCGCGGCCTTATCGTCGGGCTGGTCGGCGGTGACCACAGTACCCCGCTCGGATTGATAAAGGCAGTGGCCGAACGCAACGAAGGCGTAGGTATACTTCATTTGGATGCACACTGTGACCTGCGCGATGCCTATGAAGGTTTCGTGTATTCACATGCATCGATAATGTACAACGCACTGCGTGAAGCTTCGGGAATATCCAAAATCGTGCAGGTAGGACAGCGCGACTACTCCGAAGCGGAACGCGCCTTTGCTCTGAAATGCGGCCGCGTAGAGATGTTCGACGACTTCGCCATCTCCGCCCGCAAATTTGCAGGCGAAAGCTGGGATGCCATATGCCGTTCCATTGTCGACGCTCTGCCGGAAAAGGTCTACATCAGTTTTGACATCGACGCACTATCCATAGAATTCTGTCCCAACACCGGTACTCCCGTTGCAGGAGGCCTAAGTTTCAACGAAGCGGTATGGCTTCTCCGTCAGGTTGTCGAAAGCGGCCGACGCATAGTAGGCTTCGACCTGTGCGAGGTTGCACCTGCACGAGAAGGAGCAACGGATGCCAATGTAGGCGCCAGAATGTTGTTCAAACTATGCGGCCTGACACTTCGCAGCAACTGATGTTTGCATAAATGCACATACTACAGAAACATAAATAAACAAACTTCAACCTAAACCATGAGTCTTGCTCTCGGATACGGCTTCAAACGCCGCTCCTACATGTTTTACCACCGCAACCGCCACATCTTCGGCTCCCAATGGATAGGCGGTGCAATACTGCTGTTCTTTGTCATCGTGGCCCTCGTGCTCGCCAACCTGCCCTCGACAGCCGGCATATACCACGCCATTCTCAACGCCCCGATATGGATAAAGGTCGGCCCGTTCGACTTCGGCATTGACATAGAACGTTTCGTGAACGACGGTCTGATGATGATATTCTTCTTCTCCGTCGGCCTTGAGATAAAACGCGAGGTAGTCTCCGGACACCTGTCATCCGTACAGAAAGCCATACTGCCAGTTGCCGGTGCCCTCGGCGGCATGCTGATGCCTGCCGCAATATACCTGCTTTTTAACCACGGCACCGAATATGCAGCCGGCTGGGGCATCCCCATGGCCACAGACATCGCATTCGCCATAGCCATACTCTCTGTAATAGGCCGCAATGTCCCGACATCCCTGAAGGTATTTCTCACGGCTTTGGCCGTAGCGGATGACCTCGGCTCAATAGTTGTCATTGCCGTATTCTACGGCTCATCCATCAACTTCATGCTGCTTCTGATGGCTGCCGCTGTCCTGATGATTGCATGGCTGCTGAATATAATGAAAGTCAATTCTTTCATGCCATATATTCTGATAAGCATCGTATTGTGGTTCCTGTTCTACCACTCCGGCGTACATGCCACAATAGCAGGCGTACTTCTCGCTATGTTCATTCCATCGACGCCGAAATACAACAAAAAGTATTTCCTATACAAAATACGCTATTACATGAATGACTTCATCCGAAAGGACAAGGGCATTCCTGTAACCGAAAACGCCGACCAGGTGGCCGACCTTTACAGAATAAGAGTCATAGCCACCGAGTCATCGAGTCTCTCGCAACGTTTCGAGCATCTACTTTCACCATGGGTCAACTTCGCCATAATGCCGCTTTTTGCGCTTGTAAATGCCGGCGTTGAGATAACAGACCCGTCAGACCTTAACATATTCGCCTCAACGCAAACACTCGGCATATTCCTCGGTCTGTGGATAGGCAAACCTCTCGGCATAACACTCATGAGCTGGCTGTTCATAAAGACCAAACTGGCCGTCATGCCCGAAGGAGCTTCATGGGCGACATTCATCGCAATCGCATGTCTCGGCGGCATTGGATTTACCATGGCGATATTTATCGACACCATAGCATTCGCCTCACAGCCTCACCTTATAGCCTCCGGCAAAATCGCGATACTCGCAGCATCTGTCGTGGCAGCAATTTCCGGTTTGATTGCCGTCAAATGCGAAAGCAAACCAAAGCCCGACCACAAGGCAATAGCGGCCAAATAATACAAAAAACCGCTCCGAAAGAGCATTTACGGGAAATTTATATAAATTTGCGTTTCGCGGGTTAAAACCCGAACAACAGACAACGAATACATAACAAACATAACAATCGTTAACAATGAAAAAGGTATTAATCGCACTTTCGCTCGTCGCACTCGGACTGTCGTCCTGCGGCCAGAAGGCTGCCACCACACCCGCCAACGGCGAAGCACAGGAAATGAAACCCGGCACAAAGATTTCCACTGTTTCCGACTCTCTTTCTTATGCAATCGGCGCTGAATACGGTCGCTATCTCGTAAATGCAAAGGACATCATCGGTTCCGACCTCAACGAGAAGATGGTTCTCAAGGCAATCAACGACCTGCTTGCCGGCAAGCAGTCCATGACTCCCGAGGAAGGTTTCGCATTCATGCAGGAATACTTCACCGTTACCATGCCCGAGCGTAACCTCAGCGAAGGCATCAAGTTTCTCGAAGAAGTAGAGAAGCAGCCCAACGTACAGAAGACCGAAAGCGGTCTGCTTTACGAAATCATCGTTCCGGGCAGCGACAAGAAGGCTACCAAACTTTCCGACGAAGTTAAGGTAAAATACCGCGGCACTCTCCGTGACGGCAGGGAATTCGACAGCAACTACGAAAAGGCCGACACTGCACGCTTTGCACTCCAGAACGTAATCAAAGGCTGGGGCGAGGGTCTTCAGCTCGTCGGCGAAGGCGGTAAAATAAAACTTTACATCCCGTCGGATCTTGCTTACGGCAAACGCGGACTCCGCGGCTCCATCATCGGTGCCAACGAACCACTCGTATTCGAGGTCGACCTCATCGAGGTAATCCCCGCAGCAGAAGAGGAACCTGCGAAATAATTCCCCGAAAGGCAATAACACACGACGCGGCGACCTTTAAGGCCGCCGCGTTCCATATAAAACCAAAACAGAGATGACATACGCAATCATAAGCACCGAAAAGGGCGACATGAAAGCCGAGCTCTACACCAATGAGACTCCCGGTACGACAGACAATTTCATCAAACTTTCCAAAAGCGGTTTTTACGACGGCCTGACATTCCACCGCGTAATTCCCGACTTCGTCATTCAGGGCGGCTGTCCGTTCGGCAACGGCATGGGAGGTCCTGGCTACACCATCAAATGCGAAACCAGCGCCCCGCGCCAGTACCACGACCGCGGCGTGCTCTCCATGGCCCACAGGGGCAAGGATACCGGCGGTTCACAGTTCTTCATATGCTGCAACCGTGAGAATACCAAACACCTTGACGGCGTGCATACATGCTTCGGAAAGGTTGTAGAAGGTCTCGACGTGATAGACGACATACGTCCCGGCGACAAGATACTGTCCATAAAGATAGTTGAGGAATAATATTTATGACGCATCGTCACAGATACCCCGCGCATTAGTGCGGGGTATTTCGTATAATGAAGTGTAGCCAAATTATTACTCGGCGATGCTAATTCGTGACGTAATTCGTATCTTTCGACAAAATTTGCAATCACTATGGAATTTGAAGGAACAGTACTCAAAGTGCTCCCCGTCGTAAAAGGTACGAGCCAAAGGGGCGAATGGATAAAACAGGAAGTTGTTTTCGAACTCCCGGGAGAATTCAACCGCAAGTTATGCGTAGGCTTCTGGGGCGACAGGGCACATGATGCCGGCATGCTTCGCGAAGGAGAGAAGGTATCCGTATCGGCCAATGTAGAGTCGCGCGAATACAATGGCCGCTGGTTCACAGAAGTGCGCGCATGGAAGATGACACGCGTAACCGCACAGCCTCCCGTTCCCGAGCACGCTGACATGCCTGCCTTTGCCGATGACGACAACGTATATTCCAACGCACCGGCCGACGACCTCCCTTTCTAAAAATGAGGCATTGAACAACGACAAAGGCGCCATTCAATGAATGGCGCCTTTGTCGTTGTTCAATGTTCGGTCCCTGCTATTCTTCTACTTTGAATCCTTTGGCTTTTAGCATAGGAGTACGGCTCGGGGTGCGGCCACGGAAATTCTCATACAGTTCCATGCCGTCTGCCATACCGCCCTTTGAAAGTATCTCTTCACGGAAACGGCGTGCAACCTTCTTGTTAAACACATCGTCTGTCTCTACAAATGCCTGATAAGCATCCTTGTCAAGCACCTCAGCCCAAAGATATCCGTAATATCCGGCCGAATAACCGCCATCGAATATGTGGGCGAAATACGGATAACGGTAACGCGGACCTATCTCGGGCATCATGCCGCGCTTAGCGTACAACATGCTGTCGGTAAATGCTGCCAAATCTATGTCTCCTTCGTGTACACCAAGATTATGAATGTCCATATCGAGGTACGAGGCAGCCACAAGTTCAGTCGTTGCAAATCCCTGATTGAAACGGGCACTGCGACTGATACGGTCTATCATTATTTCCGAAATCACATTACCCGTCTGCCAATGTATGGCATAACTACGCAACATTTCAGGTTCGGTAGCCCAATTCTCCATAATCTGCGACGGAAGTTCCACAAAATCGTTCTCAACCTCCAGCAACCCGTTGTAGGGCACATCACTGAACAGCATATGAAGTGCATGACCGAATTCATGGAAAAATGTCTTCGTATCGTCTATGTCAAGAAGCGCAGGCATGCTGCCAGCTCCGGGACGCGGAAAATTGGCTACTATGTACACTACCGGAACGACACGCTCTCCGTTCTTGTAGCTCTGGTTCCGAAATGTACCGCACCATGCACCCTGCCCCTTGTGACCAGGTCTCGGATGAAGGTCCATGTAAAGGATGCCAAGCAGCGTACCGTCATAATCATACACCTCGTAAGCCACGCACTCGTTATTGTATGTGGGCAGTACGGAAGGGCGGAAGGTAATGCCGTAGAGCCTGTTGCTCAACTCAAAAATACCCTGGCGTACATTCTCTATTGACAGATAAGCCTTTACAGATTCCATGTCAAGGTTGTACTTCTGCTTGCGCAGTTTCTCGCTGTAATACCACCAGTCCCACGGTTCGAAATCACCTTCGATATTTTCGTCCTGCTGCATGATGGCCTTCATCTCTTCCAGATCGGCGGCGGCAGTCTCAAGAGCCGGTTTCCAAATTCCGTCAAGCAGTTCGTACACATTATCAGGCGTGGCAGCCATATTGTCGGCCAACACATATGCTGCGTGCGACGGGTAACCCAACAGATTGGCACGACGTGTGCGAAGGCGCACCATCTCATTCACAATCTCGTTATTGTCCAGATTGTCTCCGTTTGAGCATTTGCCCGTATACGCTTCATACATTTTCTGTCGCAGGTCACGTCTTGCAGAATTGGTCATGAACGGCCACAGACTCGGGGCACTGAGATCGAAAAGATATGAATTGCTGCCATAACCGGCCTCTCTGGCGGCAGTACGCGACGCATTGCGTATATTGGCGGTCAGACCACCTGTCTCATCATCGCCTATCACCATTTTAAACCGTGCATTCTCATCCAGCAGATTACGTCCGAAAGCAAACGACAACTCGGCCAAACGGCTGTTTATCTTCATAAACTCCTTCTTGTCGGCAGATGACAGTCCTGCACCGGCACGCAGAAAATCATCATATACCTTTTCTGTCAGCCTCTTCTGCATATCATCCAGTCCGCCGCGGTTGTCGTACACACTCTTCACTCGATCGAACAAACCGTCGTTCAATATTATGCGGTCATAATGCTCCGACAGCGCCGGACCTATCTTTTCCTGTACTTTCTGCAATTGGGGGTTGGTATCGGCTGCCGCAATGCCCCAAAACACACTCTCGGTACGCCTAAGCATCTCTCCTGAATTATCGTATGCCAGTATGGTATTTTCAAAATCAGGAATTTCGCTGTTTTCTACAATAGCATCTATCTCATCGTCATGCATCTTCATGGCCTCCATGAATGCAGGCATATAATCCGACACCCTGATTTCATTGAACGGCGGCACTCCGTAAGGAGTATTCCATTCCGACAACAGAGGGTTCTTACGTTTCTGCTCCCCTTCTTCGCCACAAGAAGGCAACATTGTCACCATACCCATAAAAATTAAAGACAACAATATTTTTTTCATATCAATAACTATTTTCGAAACACTATTCACATATTTGCAAAATATACAAAATTACGTCTTTCAGATAAAACATGCAATTATTTTACACCCCCGACATATCACTGCCAATCTATACATTGCCGGAAGAAGAGTCTGCACACTGTCTAAAAGTATTACGTCTCGGTCACGGCGACGAAATACACCTTACCGATGGCCTCGGCAACATGTATCGCGCAATCATAGAGGAGCCGCACCCGAAACACTGCACCGTACGCATCACCGACCGACAAGAAGGTTTCGGACGCCGCAGCTACGGACTCACCGTAGCCATCGCGCCGACCAAGAATACCGACCGTTACGAATGGTTTCTCGAAAAGGCCACCGAAACGGGCATCGACCGCATTATACCGATAGAGTGCCGCCACAGCGAACGACGTACCCTTAGGCGCGACCGCGGCGAACGTGTCATAACCAGTGCCGTAAAACAGTCGCTCAAGGCGTACATGCCTCAACTCGACGACCTCACAGACATCAACGATGTTATCTCGATGCCGTTCGACGGACAGCGTTTCATTGCCCACTGCCGCAATACGGAATCAAAGCCATACCTCGGCGACATTCTTGCCAAGGGCGGCAACACGCTAATCCTCATAGGACCCGAAGGTGACTTCTCCGACGACGAGATTGCATCGGCACGTACAGCAGGATTCACCGAAATAAGCCTCGGAGAAAGCCGCCTGCGCACAGAAACTGCAGCACTGGCTGCCGTAACAGTAACAGCATGCATCAACAGCATGCACGAACGCTGACAACACTAATGCAACATGAAAAAGGAATTGCCACAAACCGATGCCATACCCGATTTCCCTAAATCAAGACGCAAGATCTGCCTGTCGCTGTTCACCACATTCTTTAAAATAGGCGCCTTCACTTTCGGAGGAGGTTTCGCCATGATACCGCTCATCGAACGCGAAATAATTGACCGACGTGGCTGGATAAAGAAAGAGGATTTTCTCGAACTACTGACACTTGCCCAGTCGGCTCCAGGTCCCATAGCGCTCAACTCGGCCGTTTTTGTCGGATACCGCTGTGCAGGGACACCGGGCACATTGGCAGCCGTAACTGGCGTGATACTGCCATCGTTCGTCATCATCCTGCTAATAGCGGTATACTTCACCGACTTCCGCGGCAACCGTTATGTCGAAGCCGCATTCAAGGGGATGCGTCCTGCCGTCGTGGCCCTAATAGCGGCTCCGCTGTTCGGCCTTGCCCGCGGCATGAAATGGTGGAAGCTGACTGCCGCCGCAGTATCGGCCATAGTGGTATGGCTGCTGGGCGTATCGCCGATATGGTTTATAGTAATCGGTGCACTCGTAGGTATAGGATACGCTTTCTGTGACAAACGCGGACTAATTCCGGAAGACCGCGCCGCAAAAGAAGACGAGGCCCGCAAACATGATAAAGAGGAGGAAACGGAATGATATACCTGCAGCTATTCATATCATACCTGAAAATAGGTTTCTTCGGGTTCGGCGGCGGTTATGCCATGCTGTCGCTTATCCAGAACGAAATTGTGGTACAGCGCGGCTGGCTGACATCGCAGCAGTTGACCGACATCATCGCAATATCGCAGGTCACACCCGGGCCAATAGCCATCAACAGTGCCACCTATGTCGGCTATGCCATTACCGGTTCCGTATGGGGGTCCGTGGTAGCCACAATTTCCGCCTGCGTGCCATCCCTCACGCTCATGCTCGCCATCACGAAATTCTACCTCAAGCTGCGCAACAACATCTACGTCACCGGTGCAATAGAAGGCATGAAACCCATGATGCTCGGCATGATACTCTCCGCAGCCCTGCTTCTTCTCACACCCGACACGTTCATCGACTGGAAAAGCTGGGTCATCCTGGCCGTAAGTTTTGCGACATCGGTCGGCAAGCGCAAAATAAACCCCATACTGCTCATCATACTGTCTGCCGCGGCAGGATTATTTCTTTACCTTTAGATACGGCGCCAACCCATAAATACCACTACACATGAACAACTACGAATTCATCAACAATACGGACCGACACCGATACGAACTCCATTTGGACGACAACGTCATGGCCTTGGCCGAATACCGCATCACTCCCGAAGGTCACGTTGCACTGACCCACACCGAAGTACCACGCGAATACCGCGGGCGCGGCATCGGCGGCATACTGGCCGAGAAGGTTCTCTCCGACATCGCGGCACAGGGACGCAAAGTCGTGCCGCTGTGCAGTTTCATGGTATCCTACATCACTGACACGCCTAAATGGCACAGCCTGCGTGCATGATGCTGCAACCGCATAATTTAATGCAGACAACATCACACCGACATCGTGCTACGCTATTTTGCCTAACTTTGCTACCGAAAAGCACAGCGATATGTCCGACCAAAAGATAAAAGAGACTCTAAAGATAAAACCGGTAGGGCTCAAATACCTCGACCAATACAACGAACTGCTGCGCTACGTATTCCAGGTGACCGACAGGGAACTGGAGGAAAGCGGCTACGAAGACGGCGAATTGAAACGTTCCAAACGTCCCGTACTGCAGGAAGCCGAAGTATTCGGATGGTTCACCCCTGACAACAAACTCGTTTCTCAAATTTGCATATACCCCTGCGAGGTGAATATCCACAACAGCATCTTCAAGATGGGAGGCGTCACCGGCGTAGGCACATATCCGGAGTTCGCCGGCATGGGATTGATGAACGACCTCATCCGCCGCGCACTGGAAAAAATGCGCAAGGCAGGTCAATACATCTCGTACCTCTACCCATATTCAATTCCGTACTATCACCGCAAGGGATGGGAAATCATGTCGGATCACATCATGTTCGACCTTAAGGATACCGAAATTCCACCTGCAGTCGATGTGCCGGGGCACGTATCGCGAACGACGGTTGGCGACCCTGTGGTAAAGGAAGTGTACGACCGTTTCGCACGAAACACGCACGGCGCATTGATACGGAACGATTTCGAATGGGTGGAATACTGGCGCTGGGAAAACGAAGACGAACGTATTGCCGCAATATACTACGACGACAAGGGTATTCCGCAGGGATATCTGCTCTATTGGGTCGAGGATGACATATTCAACATACGCGAAATGGTCTACCTTTCGCAGGAGGCCCGCAAGGGACTTTGGAACTTTATCCGCGCCCACTATTCCATGATAGATGCCGTAAAGGGTCATATCTACACCAGTGAACCCCTCGCATTTCTTCTTGATGAGAGCCAAATAAAGGAAACCATAGAGCCGTATTTCATGGCTCGCATAGTCGATGTGGAGAAGTTCCTTCAGGCCTACCCGTTCGAAGGCAGTATCCGACCGTTCCACTTCGCAGTCACCGACCCAATGGCAAAATGGAATAACGGAGTGTTCGGCATAACGGCCCTGCATGGTGGGGTCGGCAAAGTGGCAGTATCTGCCGAGCCTGTCGGCAAGCCAGTGGAAATCGACATTCAGACTCTCACCACAATGCTCATGGGCTACAAACGCCCCACCTACCTGGCCAAAATAGACCGGTTGCACACCGACCGCCATACCCTGCGCCTGCTGGAAGAAATCATTCCCGACGGACAGCCATACTTTTCGGACTACTTTTAGGAAAGTCCTCCCCTCATACCATATCCGTGTACCGGCCGTTAATTAGACAATCGACATGCCTGCATTGCAGAAAAAATCGTATCTTTGAAAAGACTGCCTGCTGCACGGTGCCACGGAAAAAACACTCCACAATGGGAAAGAAAAGGAACAGAGCCTCCCGTAAGGGTTACGGCAAGACATACCGCAGAGAGGATAACATCCGCGAAGAGTTACCCGAAAGACTGCCGCCCGAAAAAGGCTGCCGCCGTTTCATGGTCTATGTCGAAGGTTATGAAGATGTTGCCTTTTGGCGCGGCGTATTCGATGATTTCGAGTCCGATGATTTCACTTTCGAGATTTCCGTTCCCCTGCGCGATGACCTGGCAAAGGGCAAGAAAGTGGTATTGCGAATGGCGGAAAAGCCACAGCCTGACGACTCGCTGTATTGCATAGACAGCGACTTCGACTATCTGTTTGCCAACCAGACGGCAATGTCGCAACTGATAAACCATACCCCGCAGATATTCCACACATACGCATATGCCACGGAAAACTATCTGTGCTATGCACCATCGCTTCACAACATCTGTGTAAAGGCGACCAAAAACGACACCAAAATATTTGATTTCGAGAAGTTCTTCGAGGATTACTCGCGCATCATCTATCCGCTGTTCGTATGGTACGCCTATTCGGCCCAGATAGCCACACCAAACGTATTCACGCTTATAGACTTCAAAAGCAGCGTAAAGCTCAACTATCTCGAAGTGGACAATAACGGTGCCGACACTCTTGAATGGCTTCACCGCCAGGTTGAGCGCCGCCTCGCCTCATTGCGACGACAACATCCCGATATGGAAAACGCCTTTCCGCAATTCGAGTCAATGCTTGTAGACCGTGGTGTAAGACCCGAGAACACTTATTTGTTCATGCAGGGACACACGCTCATGGACAACGTCGTAATGCCCGTATTGCAGGCCGTATGCGACAAGCTGCGTTATATGTCCATAACCCGCATAAACGGCTCCAGCCGCCATGGCGTGGCACTCATCAACGAGCAGAGCAACTACAACAATGCGCTGCAAGATGTCCGCAACGCCCTTATGTTCAACGAAAACTACAAGGACAGCTTTCTCTACCGCAAGTTGAAACACGACATAGAGAAATATCTTACTACACTGAAACGCAACGGCCACGGACGCTGGGACACTATAAAATGGCCTGAAGAGGGCTTCTCTACAGGACTGTGACCACGGCTTCTTTTTTTGCGTATATTTGCAGATGTTGTTCTGCTGATGCAAAACGACCTGATGCTTCCAACCGGAACATAAACCGCAGTCTCACACCATAACCCGAACGAATGACAGCCGTTAAAAAATCATACAGGGTCAACATGGCACTGAGCCTGTCGAATGTCAATGCCGACTTCCTGCAGCTCATACTCTGCATGATGGTTGGCCATTATATCATCGGCGCACCGCTGTACGGTGCGGCACTGTTCCTGTTCGCCAATGTCTGGACACTGTACTTTGCGGGGAATCTCCGCCATTTTTCACGCAAAAGCCGCAGCAGTTCTCACCTTGTCGCATGGCTGTTGCTGTCGGCATCTGTCATGGCAGGCCTTGCACTTATTTTCGTATTCCCTACAATCTTCCATACGGCAGCCGCCAACCTTGTATCATTTTTCGTACTGCTGATTGCAGCACGGAACATACTGTCCTGGAAAGTCAACGATGCACTGAACAAACCAGGTCTCGCAAACCGCATCTACAAGGGACTTTTCCAGTTGCTTTTCTTCCTGCCGTGCCTGTTCTTCGTATGGGTATTAGACATCGAAAACCCTACCGTGCTGTGGACTATTTTGGCCGGATATGCAATCACAGGTCTGTTGCTATCATATCAAAGCAGCACGATGGCATCCCTTTCAAAATATATATCCAACATGCGGCGCAATAACATGGGCGAAATATTTTCATACAAAATGTTCTCGAACATGTCGTTGTATGCCCAGATAGCCCTAAGCCTCGGTGTACTTATGTACATATGCTATGTCAGCTTCAGCACACAGTCATTCTCGGCAGGCACGTACGCATATATGGGCATATGGGTTGTAGCCGTACTGCTGTTTTCCGAACTTTTCTCCAGACTGGTAAACAGGCGCGGATGGGTATTGAGCCTCAACCTGTTCATAGTCGGCGCAGCAATGTGGATAGCAGGTTCACTGATGATGCTACATGTCAAGGGGGTATGGGAGTCTACATTATGGGCATGCTTCTGGGGATTCGGGCTCGCATGCATCACATCTGTACTCAACCGATACAACCGTGATTTCAAGCTGGTGGCACGGCTGGCCGATCGCAAGGTCAGCGACCGCGACCTGCACTTCATGTCTTTGATAACACAGATAATCGCAGTAATATTCTCCAACTGCATCATGCTGTGTGTCGTGACAGTGTGGGTATTCATAATACCCGTCTCCAATGAACCGGGCCTTGCTCCGCTATTCCGAAGTATCCTCGTGCAGCTGCCCGTACTTTCAATGCTTGCAAGTATTTTTTTCGCCCTGCGGCAGCCGCTCGATGAACGCAGTCGACAGAAATTACTCGTATATACAAGCGGCATCAATCACAACCGCCCAACCAAACAAAACCTTCGCAGCAATCTTGTCGACAGAAAACGCGTAAAGTTCGGAGTGAAGATAATCGCCTTTTTCGTCAAGCCGTTCCTGCACTTACGCGTACGCGGACAGGACAACATGGACAAAACCAATTTCCCGTCAATATTCGTCTGCAACCACGGCATCATCTACGGCCCTATAGCCGCCGTGATTTATCTGCCGACATATTTCAGACCATGGATAGACCGTAAAATGGTTGACCGCAAAATGGCGGCACAGGAGATGTACTCACGCTTCATCTACCGGATACCTCTCCCGTGGAAGAGAGTCAAAATTGCAATCGCCAGGGGATTGTCCTACCCTGTGACATGGGCGTTGAATTCGTTCAACCCAATCCCTGTCGAAAAAAACAGTCTGCGCAATGTGATGTCAACTTTCGACGATACGGTAAAGGTCCTTGCAGAAGGAGACAACGTGCTGATATTTCCGGAAAAGCCCCGCAGGGTAAAACGCGGCAACAAGATGACCGTCGAGCACCTCACCGACTCGGTCGGCCGCATGTTTACAGGTTTCGCCAATATTGGCAGAATGTATTACAACACGACCGGCAAATGCCTGAGGTTTTATCCGATATATGCCGACCGCAGGCATCGTACATTCAGCATTGGAGAACCGGTGACCTTCGACCCTGTCAATGACCCGCACGATGAAAAACAACGCATAACGGACCTACTCCACGAGCGCATGCTGGACATGGCGCGACCGGAAATCCATCAAAGGCACTAACCGCTACGCAATGTAGCAACACAACAAACTTAAATCAGCCCGCATACGGGCACAACACTCACACACCATGAAAAAACTTATAGTAGCACTATTGGCGACACTGCTTTCAGCAGCAGCCGTATCGCAGGCACAGGAACCGGATGACATGACCCGTTTCATCGAGCAACTCGAACCGCTCAATGAGCGTATGATAAACGCCATCAACCTCGACAACAGGGAAGAACTCGAAAGTGTCTGCATGGCCATGATAGTCCTCTACGAACAGCAGCCAGGCAACGTAAAGGAAATCATACGCCCGATGATGGGCATGGTTTGGTACAACGTCGCATGTCTACGAACATTGCGCGGTGACACGGACGGCGGTGTCGATGCTTTTATAAATGCCGTCAACAACGGTTGGGACAACTACACCCACACCATGAACGACTCCGACCTTGACGCCATACGCAACAACCCGCGTTTCCAGGAGGCTTTGAAACGCATAGAATAATATAGCATTCCGCTGCGCTGCCTCGACACCCGTCTTACAAAGCGCCAATCAGTATGGCTTACAATCAAAAATATGCAGCAAAAGAGAATATGTAAGGAATTATTCGTATTTTTGCAGGCAACAAAATCCCGATACCATGTCATTTATCGATGAAAGAGTAATTACAGAGGGACTGACGTTTGACGATGTCCTTCTGGTTCCTGCCTATTCGGAAGTGTTGCCGCGAGAGGTGAATATCACTACGCATTTCTCGCGTAATATCGCGCTCAACATCCCGATAGTTTCTGCAGCAATGGATACCGTTACCGAGGCTCCGCTGGCCATAGCGCTTGCAAGGGAGGGCGGTATCGGAGTGATACACAAAAACATGACCACCGAGCAGCAAGCTGCTCAGGTGCGTAAAGTTAAACGTGCCGAAAACGGCATGATATACGACCCTGTTACCATTCTAAAGGAGAATACCATCGGCGATGCCCTCAAACTCATGAAGGAGCACCGCATAGGCGGTATACCTGTAGTGGCTTCCGACAAGACTCTTATCGGTATTGTCACGAACCGCGACCTCCGCTTCCAGAAAGACCTCTCCCGCCGCATCGAGGAGGTGATGACCAAGGAAGGCCTCATCACAACCCACAATCCGGATCTCAAAAATGCGGCCGAGATATTGCGCAGACACAAAATTGAGAAACTCCCCGTAGTGGATAATTCCGGTAAGCTCATCGGTCTCATAACCTACCGCGACATCACTAAGATGAAGGACAACCCCAACGCATGCAAGGATGACAAAGGCCGTTTGCGCGTAGCTGCCGGTGTAGGTGTCACCCCCGATGTTCTCGACAGGGTTGCAGCCCTCTATGCCGAAGATGTAGATGCGGTAGTGCTCGATACCGCTCACGGCCACCACATCAATGTAGCCAATACCCTTCGTTCCATAAAGGCCAAGTTCCCGACCCTTGACGTAGTTGCCGGCAACATTGCAACCGGTGCTGCTGCACGTGCCCTTGTCAATGCAGGAGCTGACGGTGTCAAGGTAGGTATCGGTCCTGGCTCAATCTGCACAACCCGTGTAGTTGCAGGTGTAGGCGTGCCACAGCTTACGGCCATTTACAATGTAGCCAAAGAACTCGCAGGCTCTGGCATACCGGTTATCGCCGATGGCGGTCTGCGCTATTCCGGGGACATAGTCAAAGCCCTCGCTGCCGGCGGCGACTGCGTCATGGTAGGCTCCATGCTTGCAGGCACAGAAGAGTCGCCAGGCGAAACCATCATCTACAATGGCAGAAAGTTCAAGGAATACAGGGGCATGGGTTCGGTAGAAGCCATGAACAAGGGTTCCAAAGACCGTTACTTCCAAGGCGAAGAAACCGATACCAGCAAGTTTGTGCCGGAAGGCATTGAAGCACGCGTTCCGTTCAAAGGTTATCTCAGCGAGACCATATATCAGCTCATCGGCGGCTTGAAATCCGGTATGGGCTACTGCGGAGCAAAAGATATTGAGGCCCTCAAAACGGCAAGCTTCGTGAAAATCACATCCGCAGGCGTAATTGAAAACCACCCGCACGACGTGACAATAACCCGCGAGGCCCCGAACTATTCGCGCGGCGAATAACAAACATCTCTGCCGGCCAGAGAAAATATGCTGACACAACAATGAGGAGGATTTGTGGAGAGGATAAAAGTCCCGTCCGGCAAATCCTCCTCAAGGTTAAAACCCGAAATGACGTGTCACCGCCACCTGCAGTGACACGAGCGGATTAAGCAACCTTAAATTTCAACATAACAGATGCAGGAAAAAATCATAATATTAGACTTCGGCTCGCAGTACACGCAGCTCATCGCCCGCAGGGTACGTGAGTTGAACATCTACTGCGAGATACACCCCTTCAACAAGATACCGGCCATGGACAGCACGGTGAAGGGAGTGATACTCTCAGGAAGTCCCTACTCTGTACGCGACAACAATGCCCCCCAGCCCGACCTCAGCGGCATAAAGGGCAAGATGCCGCTCCTCGGCGTATGCTATGGTGCACAGTGGCTCGCCCACAACTACGGCGGACAGGTAGAACCGACAGCCAGCCGCGAATACGGCCGTGCCATGCTCAACGTTACCAAGGCCGATGACGAGTTGCTCAAGGGTCTTCCACAGCGCACACAGGTATGGATGTCGCACGGCGACACAATAACCATGCTCCCCGCCAACTATGAAGTGACCGCCAGCACCGACGATGTGCACAATGCGGCATTCCGCATAAACGGCGAGCAGACATGGGGCATACAGTTCCACCCGGAAGTTTACCATTCTACCGACGGGCTGCAGTTGCTCCGCAACTTTGTAGTAGGCATATGCGGCTGTTCGCAGGACTGGAGTCCGGAATCGTTCGTGGACAGCTCCGTAAGGGAACTGCGCGAGAAACTCGGCAACGACAAGGTCGTTCTCGGGCTTTCCGGCGGTGTAGACTCTTCCGTTGCCGCAGTTCTGCTCCACAAGGCCATCGGCCAAAACCTCTACTGCATATTCGTGGATACAGGCCTGCTCCGAAAGGATGAATTCAAGGATGTGCTTGCATCATATAAACACATGGGCCTCAATGTCAAGGGCGTACAGGCCGGAGATAAGTTCCTTGGCGACCTTCGCGGCATAACAGACCCTGAAGCCAAGCGCAAAATCATCGGACGCGACTTCATAGAGGTATTCAATACAGAGGCGCAGGCTATCAAAGATGTAAAATGGCTTGCACAAGGGACAATATACCCCGATGTCATAGAAAGCGCATCGGTAAACGGTCCGTCAGCCACAATTAAGTCGCACCACAACGTGGGCGGTCTTCCCGAAAAGATGGACCTCAAGATTGTCGAACCGCTCCGCCTTCTCTTTAAGGATGAGGTAAGACGTGTAGGCCGCACCCTCGGCATCGACCCGATGATACTCGACCGTCATCCGTTCCCCGGCCCAGGTCTCGGCATCAGGATATTGGGCGAAGTGACTCCAGAGCGTGTAGCCATCCTTCAGGAGGCTGACAAGATATACATGGATGCACTCAAGGAGTGGGGACTGTACGACAAGGTATGGCAGGCAGGAACGATACTGCTGCCCGTAAAGAGCGTAGGTGTTATGGGCGATGAACGCACATACGAAAGCTGCGTGGCTCTAAGGGCCGTTACCTCGACCGACGGCATGACTGCCGACTGGGTACACCTTCCGTACGACTTCCTCGCACGCGTATCGAACGACATCATAAACAAGGTGCGCGGCATCAACCGCGTAGTGTATGATGTCTCCTCGAAACCGCCGGCAACAATAGAGTGGGAATAATTCCAACGACACAGCACTAAAGGCGTATCCCATATGGGGTACGCCTTTAGTTTTAACCCTGGCCGCACTACACAAGAATGTCAATCACGCCTGAGAAAGCAATCTTCCAGATAAAGTTCCAATATGCTTTATGTACATCCCTGCGCGCTTCTCCCCTGCCTACCCTCTCGCAGCCATCAACAGGATTGCTGTGACGCAGTACGACATCGTTGGCCAGCGCCGTGAGAAGTTCGCGCTCATGTCCGGGCTTTTTCCTGTCGAGTATCGAAATCCGCAGGTCGTCGTACACCATGTTCACAACCGACCTGCCTTCCCGCGAGTTGCCCTCCATGGACATCTGCGCATATCGCATCATGCCCGACACTATCTTCACATTGGCAATCGGTTCCGTTGCAGGCGAGGCCACCGTTGCAGGCATCTGCCCCATCCATGCATTGACAGTGAAATGGTCGTTGCCCTCGGCTGCCGGCATCGTCAGCGTAGCCTTCATCAAGGCTCTTCCGAATATGTAGCCCTCACTATATATAGTATAATACTGGTCAGGCGACTTAGGTCTGTTTGTCAATCCGGTAACCCTTGCACGCATGTCAGAGAAGCCAAGCACACCAGGCGTTGCGGAACCTTTCGATACCTCCTCATAAACCACATCAATATTATCTACAGTAATTGTCTGTATGTCGATTCCCACCGGAATGGCCCACACCGATTCGTAAAGCGTAGGTTTTACCTTTTCCGTCTGAAGCTGGTTACGGTTCTTGTACCCCTCTATCGTCACCTTACCGACCCCGACATTATCGACAAGAAACATCTCCTCACCTGCCACAAACGGGAACCTCGCGCCGTTACCCTCAACATCTTCCGCAACCACCCTCATCCAGTCGGTATGGTCGCCGACAAGCAATGTATACTGTTCCCTGTCATATTGAGGCAGCATGGCCAGGCGTCCAACCGCAAACGTTTCCTGCCTGGTATCAAACGACAATTCATCCGCTTCCATCTTCATGGCCCCGTTCTTGAAAACATAGTCGAGTGACGACAGCGACATTGCAACTCCCGACACTCCTGCATTCTCTACCGTTTCACGCAGCATGGCATCCGCATCATCGGCAGTCATTTCGGGTGACACGAAACGGTCAGGGCCACCACCGCCGAGATATATCCCAGATACGGACAAATCAAGACCGACAACGGCATAACTGCTCTTCTCCTTGTCGCGCCACAATGCAGCCCGCAAATTACCGTTGCTTATCGTCAACGTTCCCACATCAAGTATCACTCCATTGGTTTTGCCTTTCCGTGCAACACTGTCTGCCGATTTGTCCTTACCGCTGTTGCCGGGGATACCCTCAAACTGCATCGTCGGCGATATGACATCAAGTTCATGAACCTTGACCCTACGCTGCCCGTCGTCACCCTTACTGTACGACACTCCCGATGCAGCTATTCTCTCTACGTAAAAATCTATCACCGGCACAGGACCGTTACGATGAATGCGCTGGTTATGCTGCGTGCGTATGCTGACACCGCGCAAACTCACGCTCCTATGTGCCAAATCCACACGCACCTTGCCTATGTCGGTCACATAGCAACTTGTATCAAGCCCGGCAAGTTCCTTGCCCAATACCTTCGAAATCTTATGTTCAAGCCACCACTGCGCACCGAACCATATACCGGTAAATGCTGCGGCAGCCACCAGCACAATCATTACTATCCGCACTTTCCTGTCCATGCGCACCCGTCGATGTTTTCTCATAGTCATAAAATTTCCTTTATAAAGGTAGCAAATATTACGACGTTTGCAGACGGCGGCATTCTTATTTTGTTCTTCACGACACATGCGTCAAAGAGCGATTGCCACAAACACTGCTGTTGGATAATATATCCGGAATTTATACGTACCTTTGATTACGATAAAACTCAAAGGTATGGCTAAAAAGGAAAAACGGGCCCGTAAGGGTTCATCACCGAAACGCAGCGCCGACCGCAGCGCCGTCATAGCGGAGCTGTTCCGCTCGTTTCCCTGCAAGAAATACACGATAAAAAACCTTGCCTCCGCCAGCGGAGGAAACGACAAAGAGGGACGCTACCGCACCCGCGAAATTGTCGAAGCCATGAAAAAGGAGGGTCGTGTCGTAGAAACTGAACCGGGCAAATACAGACTCAGCACATCGCAGATGCCCACATACGAAGGCATCGTCGACCTGGCACCTTCGGGAGCGGCCTATGTCAAGGTAGAAGGGTTTGACAGGGATGTATTTGTAGATGCCCGCAATGCCAACCACGCCCTTCAGGACGATGTGGTGCGTCTGGTCATCATCCGCCGCAAACGCAGCGGAGATCCTGAAGGCGAAATCACCGAAATCATCCGCCGTGCCGACAAACAGTATGTAGGCCGTGTGGAACTTACCCGCAGCCATGCATTCGTGAGGATTGACTCGCGCAAGATGCCGTACGACATATTCGTACATACCAAGGGGCTCGAACTCCACGACAACGACAAGGTCGTTGTCAAGATTAAGGAGTGGCCGGCCGACACCAAGTCGCCAGTCGGCGAAATAATAGACGTATTGGGGCCTGCAGGAGACAACGATACCGAAATGCACGCCATACTTGCCGAATTCAACCTTCCCTACAAATATCCCGAGGATGTCGAAAAGGCCGCGGATGAAATACCGTCCGAGATACCTGCCGACGAAATAGCCCGCCGCCGCGACTTCCGCGACGTCACCACCTTCACCATCGACCCTGCCGACGCCAAGGACTTTGACGACGCTCTCTCGATACGCTCCATTGAAGAAGGCAAATGGGAGGTAGGTGTACACATAGCCGACGTAACGTACTACGTAAAGGAGGACAGCGTCATAGAAGCGGAAGGACGCGAACGTGCCACATCGGTATACCTCGTCGACCGCACAATACCTATGCTCCCCGAGAAGCTCTCCAACTTTCTCTGCTCGCTTCGTCCCGATGAAGAGAAACTATGTTTCTCGGCAGTATTCGAGATGGATGAGGAACTCAATATCACCAAAGAATGGCTGGGCCGTACCATAATCAAATCAAACCGCCGTTTCACATACGAAGAGGCGCAGCAGATAATCGAAACAGGCGAAGGCGACTTTAAAGAGGAAATACTTACCCTCAACCGTCTGGCCCAGAAGATGCGTGCAGAACGTTTCCGCAACGGAGCGATAACGTTCGGGCGCGAGGAGGCAAAATTCACTCTCGATGAAAATGGTAAGCCTACGGGCGTATACTTCAAGGTGCAGAAAGAAGCCAACCAGCTCATCGAGGAATTCATGTTGCTTGCCAACCGCAAGGTGGCAGAGTTCGTAGGACGCAAACGCGGTGAAGGAGCCAATGCCGAACGTACGTTCGTTTACCGCGTGCACGACAAACCAGACCCCGACAAACTGGAAAAATTCAGCAACTTCATCCTCAAATTCGGCTACTACTTCAAGCCCGATGCCAAAGGCAAGGAGATTTCCCACGAACTAAACAGACTGCTCAAGGAGATAAAGGGCAAGAGCGAGGAGAATGTAATCTCCACACTTGCCATACGCTCCATGGCCAAGGCATACTACTCAACCGACAACATCGGCCACTACGGACTGGCGTTCCGCTACTATACACACTTTACATCGCCCATCCGACGTTATCCTGACATGATGGTACACCGGTTGCTGGCACGCTACCTTGCCGGCGGCAAATCGGCCGACATAGTATTCTACAAGGAGCAGTGCGAACACTCGTCCGACATGGAGGTTGTTGCAGCCGAGGCGGAACGCGCTTCCGTAAAATACAAAATGGTGGAATTCATGGAGGACAAGATAGGTCAGGAGTTCGACGGTGTAATATCCGGCGTTACGGAACGCGGCATATATGTTGAATTGAACGACACACATATCGAAGGTATGGTTGCCATACGCGACATAGCCGACGACCTTTACGTATTCGACGAAAACGAATATGCTCTCCGCGGTCACCGTTCTGGCCGCAAGCTGATGCTCGGCGACAATGTACGCATACGTGTCAAGAGTGCCGATTTGGCTCACAAGCAGCTCGATTTCGAATTGGCCGGCACCATAGATTTCGGAACCGGCGCATTTCATCCGATAGAGGCTCCGCGCATTCAGCAGGAAGAGCCCAAACGCGGCAAACACCGCAAGCATCACAAATAAACCGGCCGAGCAGTTACTACCCGAAAGTATTGTAACGCACTGACGTAAAAAAACAGAAGGTTTGCGACAATACATTCCCAACAGGCACTCCGCTCCAATCGGGCCGACCTGCACTGAATTGCCCTTCCAATGACATGAAAAAAGGCGGCATGCTATTGCATGCCGCCTACGTTATATGTATATGCCGTTACAAAGCCTAATTATTTCAGCTTCGGGCCGGCAGCGACGAGAGACTTGCCCTCTTCGTTTCCGGTGAACTTCTCGAAGTTCTTGATGAAGCGGCCAGCAAGGTCCTCAGCCCTCTTGTTCCACTCTTCCGGTGCGGCATAGGTGTCGCGCGGGTCGAGGATTGCAGGGTCAACTCCGGGCAGTTCGGTCGGAACAGTGAAATTGAAGTAAGGTATCTGCTTGGTCGGAGCCTTGTCTATCGAACCGTCGAGAATAGCGTCGATGATACCACGGGTATCCCTGATGGAGATACGCTTGCCGGTACCGTTCCAGCCGGTATTCACGAGATATGCCTTCGCACCGGACTGTTCCATACGCTTAACAAGTTCCTGACCGTACTTGGTCGGGTGCAGCGAAAGGAACGCTGCGCCGAAGCATGCCGAGAAGGTCGGAGTCGGCTCGGTGATACCGCGTTCTGTACCTGCGAGTTTTGCGGTAAAGCCGGAGAGGAAGTAGTACTTGGTCTGCTCCGGAGTCAGTATCGATACGGGAGGCAGCACGCCGAACGCATCGGCTGACAGGAAGATTACCCTCTGGGCAGCCGGACCCTTCGATACGGGCTTAACAATATTCTTGATGTAATATATCGGATACGATACACGTGTGTTCTCCGTCACGCTCTTGTCGGCGAAGTTGATATGCCCTTCCTTGTCAACGGTAACGTTCTCAAGAAGCGCATCGCGCTTGATTGCGTTCCAAATATCGGGTTCGCTCTCCTTGTCGAGGTTTATAACCTTTGCATAGCAGCCACCCTCGAAGTTGAACACGCCTTCGTCATCCCAGCCATGCTCGTCGTCACCGATAAGCAGACGCTTCGGGTCAGTCGAAAGAGTGGTCTTGCCGGTACCTGACAGGCCGAAGAATATCGCGGTGTTCTTGCCTTCCATATCTGTGTTGGCAGAGCAGTGCATGGAAGCGATACCCTTCAGCGGGAGGAGGTAGTTCATGTAGGAGAACATACCCTTCTTCATTTCACCGCCATACCATGTGTTGATGATAACCTGTACCTTTTCGGTGAGGTTGAACACAACGGCTGTCTCGGAGTTGAGGCCCAGTTCCTTGTAGTTGGTAACCTTTGCCTTCGATGCGTTCATTACAACGAAGTCAGGCTCGCCGTAGTTTTCGAGTTCCTCTTCGGTAGGACGGATGAACATGTTCTTCACAAAGTGAGCCTGCCATGCAACCTCCATGATGAAACGTATCTTGAGACGTGTATTCTCATTGGCACCGCAGAAAGTATCCATTACGAAAAGCCTCTTGTTGGAGAGCTCCTCGGCAGCAATCTTCTTGAGTTCCTTCCATGTCTCGGGAGTAACAGGCTTGTTGTCGTTCTTGTACTCGTCGCTTGTCCACCAGATAGTGTCGCGCGTAGTATCGTCCATTACGAAGAACTTATCTTTGGGAGAACGGCCTGTATACTCACCTGTCATAACATTGACTGCACCTGTTTCGGTAAGCTGACCCCTGTCGTAACCGGTAAGGGCGGGGTTCATCTCCTCCTCGAAAAGCTGTTCGTAGGAAGGGTTGTAGAGTATCTCCGGAGTGCCGGTAATACCGTACTTTGTCAAATCAATTTTCTTTGCCATAATCCTATCTGTATTATGTGTTTATCAACAATTCAAAACTACGCGACGGGGGCCTTGAAGCCGCCTCATTTCCGCCGTTCGCATATATTAACTGATTTTCGGCGGCTTTATTGTTAGCAGACTAACATCGACGCAAAGATATGCAATAATTCTGTTAAGAGACAATAAAACATGTTTTTTAATTGCTACATAATTTAGCGATGTCTACAAGTCTACAAGTACACATGTAATTGATTTACGCGCAATTTGTAATAATTTTGCAGTGCGGCTCCACGTACCGTACAAAACAAGCAGCATGGCGTCACTCTACATACACATACCCTTCTGCCGGACACGATGCAACTACTGTGACTTTTACAAAAGCACCGCGTGTGCCGACACCAACGATTACATCGACGCCCTCGATCGCGAAATGGAATACCGCCGCGACTATTTCGGCAGCGAGCCTGTCGATACCGTTTTTTTCGGTGGCGGCACACCGTCGGTACTGCCTCCTGCAACATTGCAGCAAATACTCGACAAGGCAGCAACACTATGGAACCTCGGGCATGTGAAAGAGATAACCGTTGAAGCCAATCCGGACGACATCACCGACAACTACCTCGATGCTCTGACCGATACCGACATAAACCGCATCAGTTTCGGCGTACAGTCATTCATCGACCGCGACCTGCGGATGATGGGCCGCCGTCACAATGCCGTACAGGCGATGCAGGCCGTCGAGGCCGTTCAACGCAGAGGATACGACAATGTATCCATTGACCTAATCTTCGGCGTACCCGGCATGACGACAGAAGAATGGAGCCAAAATGTACGTACGGCAGTCGACCTTGGGGTGAGCCACATTTCGGCCTACTGCCTGACCATAGCCGAAGGCACAGTTTTCGGCAATATGGAGGCGAGCGGTCGCCTTATTCCCGCCAGCGACGAGGAATGCGAAGCACACTACCTTGCCTGTCACGACATTCTGACCGCGCACGGTTTCGAGCATTACGAAATCTCCAACTATGCCTTACAGGGATGCAGGGCGCACCACAACATGGCCTATTGGAGCGGGCGCCGCTATCTCGGCCTCGGGCCGTCGGCACACAGTTACGACGGCACGCACCGCACCTATGCAGCATCGGACGTAAAAGGATACATAAAGGATGCCGGCAGCGATATCATCTATGACGGCGAGACGCTGTCGCATGCCGACAAATACAACGAATTCATCATGACCGCCCTTCGCACCAGCGACGGTATAAACCCCGAACACATGGCAGAACGGTTCGGAAGTATCGGTATGGAGTTCTTCTCTGGCAGTGTCAAACGTTTAATAAAAGAAGGCTGCATTGCATTCAACGGTACCTCATATTGCATTCCGCCGGAAAAATGGATGGTGTCTAATGACATAATAAGCGAATTGTTCTACGTCGAATAACATCGGTTTGAAAACGACAGAGGGCATCGGAAATCCGATGCCCTCTGTTAGTATAAAGAATATCTGCTACTCCACGCTTTCGGAAAGCACAGCCTTATAGATATCTATGTCGCCGCAGCACGAACCTTCAATGAACTTGAGGGCAGCTGCGTTCTGAGCCTGAGCATGTTTGATGTAAACCTCTGCCGGAACGACATATTCCGCGCTCTCGCCTGCCTGGCGGAGCAACAAATGCGACAGAATAAGATGACCTGTCATGTCAACCAGACGGCGTGCATGGAAGTCTATCTGCTCACCGTCACCGGCCGTTACACGTGCAATGGCCCTCTCGTAATCCTCACGCATGGCAACGAGCTTGTCAAGCAGATGCTTGAGTTCCGCAGGATGTTCGGCGGCCTCGTATGCCTTTATCTGTGCAAGATAAGTACCGGTAGTCACGTGGCGGATTGCGGCAACAACCTGAAGCTGCGAGGTACCTTCATAGATGTTGGTTATTCGGGCATCACGGTAAATACGCTCTATCGGGTAATCCTTCATATAACCCGAACCGCCGTGTATCTGGAGTGCATCGTAAGCCAACTGGTTGGCATACTCGCTGGCAAACATCTTGCAGACAGGAGTAAATGCGTCGGCAAGCTTGTTGTAAGCCTTCATCTCGGTCTTCTCCTCGGAAGTCAGCGGACGCTCCTTGCCTATCTCGGCCCAGCACTTGTAAACCTCCACGAAGCGTGCTGTCTCATAAAGCATGGCACGCGAAGCATAGAGTTTTGCCTTCATGTTGGTGAGCATCTCGTACATGGCAGGGAACTGTATGATGGGCTTGCCGAACTGCTGGCGCTCGTTGGCATACTTGAGAGCCTCACGGTAAGCAGCCTCGCAAAGACCGGTACCCTGCGCACCGATACCTAAACGGGCAGCATTCATGAGCGACATCACATACTTGATAAGACCCATCTTGCGGTCACCGACGAGTTCGGCGGGAGCATTGGTGTAAACCAACTCGCAGGTAGGCGAACCCTTGATACCAAGCTTATTCTCAATACGGCGAACCTTTACGCCACCGTCGCGGCGGTCATAAACAAACATGGAAAGACCTCGTCCGTCTTTGGTGCCCTCCTCAGAACGAGCCAAAACGAGCGATATGTCGCCGTCACCGTTGGTAATGAAACGCTTAACACCATTGAGGAGCCACTTACCGCTGGCCTCATCGTAGTGAGCCTTAAGCATTACGGCCTGAAGGTCGGAACCTGCATCCGGTTCGGTAAGCGCCATGGCGCATGTTGCACCGCGCGATACGAGCGGCAGATATTTCTGTTTGATTTCCTCGCTGGCAAATTCGTTGATTGTCTCGGCGCAGTCCTGAAGACCCCAGATGTTCTCGAAACCTGCATCGCCGCGGGCAACCATTTCATTGGCCATTACGAAGCAGATGAGCGACATGTTAAGGCCCTCATACTTGCGTGGAAGGTGTATACCGCCGAGGCCGGCCTTACGGATAGCTTCGAGGTTGGCCTGAGTACCACGCGCATAAACCACGTGGTCGTCCACTACCTTCGGACCTTCCTTATCGACATCCTCTGCGTTGGCCGCAATCACGTCGGAGCAGATGCCACCGGCTATTTCAAGCACCCTGCGGTAGCTGTCCATCGTGTCCTCGAAATCTACCGGAGCGTAGTCATACACGTCCTTGTCGACGAAATTCTTCTCGCGCAGCTCCACGATTTTCTTCATCAACGGATGGTTGAGGTGGAACTGCAGGTCTTTATTATCTAAAAAAAAGTTTCCCATGTCTTATCCTGTTTGGCACAACCGCATGCCGACAACCCGAAGGAGTGACGGCACTGCAGGCTGATGCTATTTGGAATTCTGTTTATAGTATTTTATCATCTTGGGTATTACCTCCATGGCGTCGCCCGTGATGACGAAATCGGCGAATTTGTTTATCGGTGCATCAGGGTCGGTGTTGATGGCAATCACCATCGACGACTGGTCCATACCGGCCGTGTGCTGTATCTGCCCTGAAATACCGCAGGCAATATAAAGTTTCGGACGTACGGTAACACCCGTCTGCCCAATCTGCCTTGCATGGTCAGTAAAGCCTGCATCGACAGCGGCACGCGACGCACCCACCTCTCCGCCGAGCAGGTCGGCAAGCTCATGCAGCAGAGCAAAGTTCTCCTTGCTGCCCATACCGTAACCGCCGGCAACGATTACAGGCGAGTTCTTGATGTCTATACCTCTCTCCTCGATGTGACGGTCAATAATCTTAACAACAAGGTCGGTATCCTTGACATACTTTCTGACATCGACATTCTTTATTTCCGGAGTTGTTGGGCTCTTGACTTCTTCCTTGCGCATCACACCCTCACGAACGGTAGCCATTTGGGGACGATGGTCGGGATTGACAATAGTCGCTATAATGTTACCGCCGAATGCGGGACGTATCTGATAAAGCAGATCCTTGTATTCCTTGCCCGATTTTGCATCGGTGTAGTCACCGATAACGAGGCTGGTGCAGTCGGCAGTCAGACCGCTGCCCAAAGTGGACGACACACGCGGTGCGAGGTCGCGGCCCACGGGAGTTGCACCGAAAAGTGCAATCTGAGGTTTCTCCTCACCGAAAATGCCGCAGATGATTGCCGTATGGGGCAATGTACGGTAAGGCTCCAATTCCCTGTCGTCCGCCACCCAAAGGGTGTCGGCACCATACATGCCTACGGTTTTGTCCAGACCGGCGAGGTTATGACCTATAGCAAGGGCTTCGAGTTTGCAGCCGAGGCGATCGGCAAGTTCACGTCCCTTGGTAAGCAATTCGAGGCTGACATCGGCGACCTTGCCGCCTTCCGTCTCTATATATACGAATATGTTGTTCATCTTGCGTTCCTCCACTATCCGAGCGTATGTCCGGCGATAAGTTCTACCATGAGTGAATTGATGTCGGCGTCCGAAACCGTCAGTTTACGCGACTCCTTGGCTTGGAACACCACGTTTTCTATCTGTTTAACCTTGGTCGGCGAGCCGAGCATACCGAGCTGTGCGGGGTCGGCGTCTATGTCACCAACATTCCACTCCACGATTTTCAGATAGTCCTTGTTCTCGACAAACTGCATATAGTCATCACCCGCAGCCTGAAGTTCACTGCGTGTCATGGCACGTTTGTACTTCATAACCCTCTTGGCATTCTGAGGACGGCATTCGGGTGCGGAAGCATTAACGGTTATAACCACGGGGAACGGCGCCGAAACGGTCTCCACGCCGTGCTCAAGACGACGCTTGACAACTATCTGCCTGTCGTCTATCGACTCTATCTGTTCTGCGTAGGTAATCTGCGGAAGGCCGAGTTTCTCGGCAACCTGAGGACCTACCTGAGCGGTGTCTCCGTCAATTGCCTGACGGCCGGCGATTATAAGGTCAGGCTTGATTTCCACCAATGCCCTCGACAAAGCATATGAAGTGGCCAGCGTGTCGGCTCCCGCGAATGCGCGGTCAGTAAGGAGATAACCCCCATCGGCACCACGGAACATGGCATCGCGGATAATATCGGCCGCACGCAGCGGGCCCATTGTGAGGATATACACAGTGGTGCCTTCGCACATATCCTTTATGGTCAGCGCCTGTTCCAGCGCATTCAGGTCTTCGGGGTTGAAGATTGCCGGCAGAGCCGCACGGTTTACAGTACCGTCAGCCTTCATGGCGTCCTTACCCACGTTACGTGTGTCTGGCACCTGCTTGGCAAGCACAACTACTTTCAACTGTTTTCCCATTAGTCTAATATTATGTTAGTATTCGGGCTCATGCAGGCAAGCCTGCAAGCCCTGACGTTAATTAGTTTAGTTCATGCCACGGGAGTCACTACATGCATTCCTCGCTGTCCTTGTGACATGTATCGAATTGCCTCACAGCGTAATGCATCTGACACATTCAAATACTCCCGCATGCAAATTTACTATTTTTCCGCAAGATAGGCATAACGGGACATTTTTTTTGCCAGCCAAATTTCACATCCGAACCGCAATTCGACACCACATAAAAACGCCCGGCGCGGCATCTGCACACAACACTTTAGCAACCAGACACATAACATCAATACCAAGCTTACAACAAGCACAAAAATACCTGCAGACAGTAATACCTTAAACTATATTGGCTATCTTTACAAGTTCAAAGACACGGGATGCGCACGTTTCTATTCTCCATATTGCTGGCTATATGCATTTCCATTCCGCGTGCCGAAGCACAGATTGACAAGAATTATTTTGTGTGGGCCGGACGCGATATGGTGATGGATAACCGTTATCGCGAAGCTATCGAAACCCTTAACATACTGCTGCGAGCTGAACCTGATGCCTATGAAGGCTACTTCTGGCGCGGAGTCGCCAAATATCATCAGGGCGACCTGCTCGGCGCCGAACGAGACTTCTCCAAAACGCTGGACATCAACCCTGTCTATACCAATGCCTACCAATTCAGGGCATTAACGCGTTCGCGCATGGGCAATTACGACGATGCCCTCCGTGACTTTCAGGAAGCCATAGAACTTCGTCCAGACTACCTTGCCCCGTATTTCAGCCGCGGCGTAACACGCATTCTGACCGGCAGCTACAAGGATGCCGTTGCCGACTTCGACATGTATCTGCGCTACAATCAGCACGATGCCGATGCCTATGCCAACCGTGGCGTGGCATACCTGCATCTAAATGACACCGTAGCAGCATATGCCGATTTCGAACGCACCATACGCACCAACCGCGAATATCCCCGCGGCTACATCGAACGCGGGTCGCTGTACATGGCCGAAAAGCGTTACGATGATGCCCTGGCCGACTTCGACATGGCCGTCAAATGCGATTCCACCTACGTGCCATCCTATTTTAGCCGCGCCATGGCACACTACAACAAAAAGCAGCTGCGTGAAGCGCTGGCCGATTTCGACCGCGTACTTGAACTTGACCCTACAAGCTCTGTCACCTACTTCAATCGTGCGCTGCTAAGGTCGGAAATGGGCGATTACAACCGCGCCCTCGAAGATTACGATATGGTGGCGCAATACTCCCCCGACAATGTTATAGTATACTACAATCGCGCCGGTCTGCACTACCGCCTCGGCAATCTTGACGAAGCCCTGCACGACTACGACAAGGCAATAGAGCTGTACCCCGATTTTGCCAACGCCTATCTCGGACGCGCCTCGGTCAAATATCTGCTGCGCGATGTCCAGGGAGCCGAGCGCGACCGTCAGACAGCCGAACGCAAAATAGAGGCATACCGTGAACGCCTCGAAGGCGGTGGCGATGTTTTATTTGCCGACACATCGCGCCAGTTCAACAAGCTGTTGTCGTTCGATACACGCATGGCCGATGCCCCAATACGCAATACCGTAGCTGGCGAAAAGGAATGTATCACCATACGCCCGATGTACCGTTTCACAATAAGCACCGACGAAAGCCGACGATTTGCACCGGTGCGTCCCGGTCAAAAGGAAGCCTCTGACTTTATCGCATTGATCGGTCATGAAGACGTACCTCTTGTATTCTCATGTAACGGCGAAACCGCAGCGCCGAACGATATAGTAGCCATCGACACTCGACTTGCCGAAACACCTGGCAGCAGCAACTGGAAACTGCTTTTCTTGCGCGGCATAACACAATCTCTGCTGCGACAATACACCAATGCAATAAACGACCTGTCGGCCGCCGTGTCGCTCGAGCCTACCAATCCATTCCTTTACATAGAGCGGGCAGCAATACAGGCCGAGATGACCGATTTCATATCTTCGATATACGGCAGCTATTCGCGCATATCACTCGAGAGCGACCGTTCTTCGCACATGAGTGACGCCTCACGTACATACAGCTACGACGATGCTATTGCCGATCTCAACAAGGCCGCCAAGCTGGCACCGCAGCTTCCGCAGGTATACTACAACCGCGGCAATCTGCAGGCCTTGTCGGGCGACTTTCCTGCTGCTTTCGAAGACTATTCGCGGGCCATCGAACTCGATCCTGCACTGGCCGAAGCCTACTTCAACAGGGGACTCGTACAGATATACATGAAAGATACGCGCAAAGGTCTTCTCGACATGAGCAAGGCAGGAGAGCTGGGCATAGCTGAAGCCTATACGGTTCTTCAATTCTATGCCGGAGGAGCTGATGCGCAGGACAATGGCGAATAATCAACAATCACTTAAAATAAAACAAAATGGTACAAGCAATCCAAAAGAAACTCAACGACTCATTCGTCGCACGATGGGTGGCGTTGATACTCATCGCTCTGATGATGTTCTTCGCCTACATGTTTGTAGATGTAATGTCACCCCTGCAGACTCTTATCGAGTCACAGAGAGGCTGGAATCCGAATGTATTCGGCACATACGCCGCTTCGGAATTCATTCTCAACGTATGCGGCTTTTTGATTTTGGCCGGTATAATCCTTGACAAATGCGGTATACGCTTCACAGGCACACTCTCCGCATCACTTATGGTAATTGGCGCCGCAATCAAATACATCGGCATAAGTGACTGGTTTCAAACGACTGCTACGGCCCAGTGGCTTGGTTCGTGGTGGGTATCGATGCCTGCCAGCGCAAAATTGTCCTGTCTCGGCTTCATGGTATTCGGATGCGGCTGCGAAATGGCAGGTATAACCGTATCGCGCGCAATCGCCAAATGGTTCAAGGGCAAGGAAATGGCTCTTGCCATGGGGCTCGAAATGGCAATAGCACGTCTCGGTGTGTTCGCCGTACTATCGCTCTCGCCATGGCTTGCCGCAAAATTCGATGGCTCGGTAGTTGCTCCTATCGCATTCTGCACCGTATTGCTCCTCATCGGCCTCATCAACTTCATCGTATTCTCCGTAATGGACAGCAAGCTCGATAAGCAGATAGGCGCAATGGAGTCCGAAAGCGGCGAGGACAAGTTCAAGGCAAGCGATATAAAATACATCCTTACCAGCAAGATGTTCTGGCTCATAGCCCTTCTCTGTGTACTGTACTATTCGGCTATTTTCCCGTTCCAGAGGTATGCAACCAACTTCCTCGAATCGACTCTTACGATACCTGCCGATGAAGCGGCAAACATATTCAGGTGGTTTCCCATACTGGCCATGATACTCACCCCCGTGCTCGGTTCGTTCATAGATTACAAGGGTAAAGGTGCATCGATGCTTCTTTACGGCGCACTCATCATGATTGTTTGCCACTTATCCTACGCATTCATTCTGCCGATATATCCGGAAAAATGGTTTGCATTGCTCATCACCGTGGTCCTCGGCGTATCGTTCTCGCTCGTTCCTGCAGCCTTGTGGCCCAGTGTACCGAAGGTAATCGACGCAAAAATCCTCGGCAGTGCCTACTCATTGATTTTCTGGGTTCAGAACGTGGGACTCTGCTTCGTGCCTAAAATCATCGGCAACGTGCTCAACGCTACCAACCCCGGCATCGCTGAGGCACGTTCCGCGGCAATGGCTGCAGGCGAGGCCCTGCCTGCATACAACTACACCGTACCGATGATTATATTCGCATCATTCGGCGTACTCGCCTTCATCCTCGGCATATGGCTCAAGAGGGAAGACAAGGTTAAAGGTTACGGACTGGAACTCCCGAACGTTCAGAAATAAACCAACCGACACATATACACAACGAGCGGGTTATTGCCCGCTCGTTGTGTATAAAGCCCCCATTAGCACATTTGCACACATAAATCACAGACATGAAACTCCGCATATTCCCCATTGCCATTCTGCTGGCGGTCCTGACAATTGCCGCATGCGACACATGCAACAGCCACTCCGATGATACCCCCGACTACACCTCATCCTCAATGTGGTATACCGGCGGAAGTGATGCCACACAGACCAATGCAGACATATTCTATATCGCCCCGACATGCAACTGGGGCTGGACCGACTCCTCAGGTACCGAGCACCACCTTATGGATGTCAACGATCCCGCACAGATTGCCAACCTACAGGCGCCGCTCAGGCTTGCCGAAAAGGTATTCGCCGATGGCAATAGGTTCTACTCGCCATACTATCGTCAAATAACCATGGAAACATGGTTCGAATCCGACAAAGTTATAGAACAGCACTTCACCTCTGCAATGAACGACATAAACAGAGCCTTCGATTATTACATGTCACATATCAACTGCGGAAGGCCGTTCATTCTTGCCGGCCACAGTCAAGGAGGCAAATGCGTCGTAGAACTCTTGAAGGATATGGACGAAAAGACATACGGCCGTCTTGTGGCCGCATACGTTGTTGGATTCGAGGTGACCGACGAAGACCTGCGCTCACCATACATCATACCTGCAACGGATGCCGATGCTATTGGTGTAACCATATGTTTCAACAGCGCAGCATCGCCTGCCGCGGCATCACCGCTATTCAGCGACAACCGGATATGCATCAACCCCATGAACTGGACTACCGACTCCTCCGTCTCTCTGCCCTCCGAAAATCTCGGTACCGTATTTCTTAATGCCGATGGCAGTATAGCCGAAGAGATAAGCCCCGTCACCACCCACATAGATACGGCATCGCGGACAGTCATAGTAAACGGTCTAAATCCTGAGCGGTACTACATCCCAAGCATATCGGACATTGCGCCGCTCGGCAACTATCATGTACAGGAGCTAAACATATATTTCGGAAATCTGCGCGCAAATGTGGCACGACGTATCGCAACATACCATGCAGGCAACTGACATTGCCAATTGTACAACAAAATAAGGGCGTCCCGAAAGGGACGCCCTTATTGCTTTATTCCTCTATTGAAATTATTTCTTGAGGAATTTCCTCGGCTTCACCATATTCTCCGGACGAAGGATGTTGTCGAGTTCATCCTTGCTCATGAGCTTGTGTTCAAGGACGAGGTCATAAATACCCTTGCCTGACGTAAGTGCTTCCTTGGCAAGCATGGTCGAAGTCTCGTAACCGAGGTAGGGGTTGAGAGCCGTCACAAGGCCTATACTGTTGTAAACCATGTTGCGGCAAACCTCCTTGTTTGCAGTGATGCCTGTTACGCACTTCTCGCGGAGTGTGTTCATTGCATTCACGAGCATTTCGATGCTTTCAAAGAGACTGTGAATGATTACAGGCTCCATAACGTTGAGTTCCAACTGACCTGCTTCGGCTGCCATGGTAACAGTGAGGTCATTGCCGATAACGCGGAATGCAACCTGGTTGACAACTTCCGGAATAACGGGATTAACCTTACCGGGCATAATCGACGAACCTGGCTGACGTGCAGGCAGATTGATTTCGCTAAGGCCGCAACGGGGACCCGACGAAAGAAGACGAAGGTCGTTGCATATCTTAGACAGTTTCACTGCCAGACGCTTCAAGGCAGAGGAGTTCATGATGAAAGCACCGGTATCGTTGGTCGCCTCTATCATGTTGGAAGCAACTACCATCGGAAGGCCAGTGATTTCACGCAGATACTTCTCGCAGATGGCGGGATAGTCGGGATCGGCGTTAATACCGGTACCAATTGCAGTAGCACCCATATTCATTTCATAGAAGAGCTTGTAGTTCTGCTCCAAACGCTCAACCTCTTCGGTGAGGTTTGCGGCATAAGCATCGAACTCCTGGCCGAGAGTCATGGGCACTGCATCCTGAAGCTGTGTACGACCCATTTTGATAACGTCAGCAAACTCGGCACCCTTAGCACTGAATGCAGCGATAAGCTGCTTGAGAGCCTCCTGCAGTTTCATGATGCTACGAATGAGGGCAATCTTCATTGCTGTAGGATATGCATCGTTGGTCGACTGCGACAGGTTTACGTGGTTGTTCGGGTGGCAGTATTTGTATTCACCCTTCTTGTGTCCAAGGATTTCGAGTGCGATGTTGGCGATAACCTCGTTGGCATTCATGTTGGTCGAGGTACCTGCACCGCCCTGAACCATATCCACAACGAACTGGTCGTCGAACTTGCCGTCACGGACAAGGCGACATGCCTCAACGATAGCGTCAGCAATCTTGGGATCGATGATGCCGAGATCCTTGTTTGCGCGGGCCGCAGCTTCCTTTACATCTGCCAAACCCTTGATAATTTCAGGGAAGAAGCAAAGCCTTACGCGGCTGATGTGGAAGTTATCCATACCGCGCATGGTCTGTACACCGAAATAGTACTCTTCCGGCACCTGCATGTAACCTATAAGGTCATGCTCCTCACGAGTCTTGCCCGAAAGCTGGGCATTAGTAATATCCATAACTAAACTTGGTTTATATTTCGTTTAATGTTATCGGATTGATAATCTCCTAATTCTGCAAATGTAATTATTTTTACGAATAATTGCTCTCACAGGTACGGAATTTTAACGGCATGGGCGGGAGAACAGTTCTGACATGCATCACAGGCATTACAATTGAGATTATTTTGGAGCCTTCTTGTACAGGTAAAGTGCTACAAATGCATACAGGATGTCGGGCAGCCAAACCAAAAGTACCGGAGAAAAGAATGTACTGCTTTTGGCAAATTCGGCGGCAAACTTACACACCAATATATATGTAAAGCAAAGGGCTATACCGAGACCTATATGGAAACCCGTACCGCCTCGCACCTTGCGCGAGGAAAGCGACAAACCTATCACTGTAAGCACGAACGTCGCCATAGGATAGGCGAAACGGTTCTGACGCTCGACCTCGAACATGGACACCATATCCGACCCCTTGGCCTTCTGGTCGGTTATAAAACTGTTCAACTCCCCGATGCTCATCGTCTGCACGATATCTTCCAGCTTGCCGAGTTCAAGCACGTCGAGATTTATCACCGTATCGAGACGTTCGAACTTTTCAAGCGTTTCAACATTGTTCTCGTCGAAACTGCGCGTAAGATATCTCGCAGCAGTCCAATGCCTTGTTTCAGGTTCGAATGCCACATCCGAAGCCTCCAATGATGCCACCATGCGGCTTCCCTCATACTTCTCCAAAGCAAGATATGCAGCCTTCTCGGTTTTGCCGTTATAGCCGCGTATGTATGCAAACGTTCCAGGATACACCTGACGATATATATGTCTTTCATAACGTATCGTCGTGTTCTTCGTCAAATGCCTCATTTCGAAATCGACCCTTCGTGCATTGGCACCCGGGATGACCCACAGGTTCAGCACCAGCGAGAACATTGTAATGAACATCGCAGAAAGGAAATACGGCCACATGAGCCTTCGAAAGCTTACCCCGCTCGACAGTATGGCAATTATTTCGGTCTGATAGGCCATTTTCGACGTAAAGAAAATTACGGCAATAAACGTAAACAGACCGCTAAACTGGTTTATGAAGTACGGAATGAAATTCAGATAATAGTCTATGGCCACCTCCTTGAGCGTCGCCTTTGTGGTAATGAAGTCGTCCATCTTCTCCACAGCATCGAATACCACGACTATCACTATTATCAGTGCAATGGCAAATATATACGTACCAAGGAACTTGCGGGTTATGTAGCCGTCAAGTATCTTGAACCCCGGAAACTTTATTTTGTGTTTTCCTGCCATTTTTCTGTTACAGTGCCCATGCGGAGCTGGCTTCAAAGTTACAACCTGCGCATCAATTTAACAACCATTTCATCCTTCCACTGCGCAAACGTGCCGTCCAGTATTCTGCGACGGGCTTCATCCACGAGCCACATGTAAAACGCGATATTGTGAAGCGATGCTATCTCGGCCGCCAACATCTCGCCCGACACGGCCAAATGACGAAGATAGGCTTTCGTATATGCAGTATCGGCAAAGCAGTGTCCCATCGGATCTATCGGAGAAAAGTCGTCACGCCACTTTTGATTGCGTATATTGATTATACCTTCCGCCGTGAACAACATGCCATTACGCCCGTTGCGCGTAGGCATTACGCAATCGAACATGTCCACACCGCGATCTATCGCCTCAAGAATATTGACTGGCGTGCCCACACCCATAAGATAACGCGGTTTGTCATGCGGCAGTATGGCATTCACTACCTCAATCATCTCGTACATCACCGGCGCAGGTTCGCCGACAGCCAAGCCGCCTATCGCATAGCCGTCCGCACCGAACTGCTGCACAAACTCGGCTGCCTCGGCACGCAGGTCGGGATAGGTACATCCCTGAACTATAGGGAACAGCGACTGGTAGTGTCCATATTTTGGAGCCGTCGCGTTGTATCGCTCAAAACACCTTTCTAGCCAGCGATGGGTCAGTTTCAGCGACTTTGCCGCATAGTCGCGCGGAGAGTCGCCGGGAGGACACTCGTCAAACGCCATCATGATGTCAGCCCCTATGGTGCGCTGTATATCTATTACTCCTGCCGGAGTGAACATATGCTGCGACCCGTCAATATGCGAACTGAAACGACACCCCTCATCGGTGAGCTTACGGCATTGTGCAAGAGAGAAAACCTGAAAGCCGCCGCTGTCCGTAAGCATCGGCTTGTTCCATGAGCTGAAGCGATGTACGCCGCCGGCAGCTTCTATGACATCCATTCCCGGACGCAGGTATAGATGATACGTATTGGCCAATATTATCCTCGCACCTGCCTCCGCAACATCACGATGGAATAATCCTTTTACACTTGCCGCCGTACCGACAGGCATAAAGACGGGAGTCTCCACCACTCCGTGGTCGGTTGCGAAACGGCCTGCCCTCGCCCTGCCGTCTGGCAGGGTATGTTCCAATTCGAATGTCATTGCTGTAAACGACCCGATATTACGGGCGGTTTGCAAAGGTAGCAATTCTGTCCCATTTCCCGCACATTAACGCCACAAGCAGCTTCCTGCAATGCCGACACGATACGTTATCTGCACCGAAAGAAATTTTTTCGCTTTTTTTGCGTAAGTTTGTTACCCATACCGTATTTCAAATATGCGCAAGCTCGTAATAATCCCCACATACAGGGAAAGGGAGAATGTTTCGGCCATGATAACCAAAGTGTTTTCCCTGCCCGAAGAGTTCGACATCCTCATCATCGACGATGCATCGCCCGACGGTACGGCCGACATAGTGCGCAGCCGTCAGCCAGAATTCCCCGACCGTCTGTTCCTTTTGGAACGCCCCGGCAAACTGGGTCTCGGCACGGCATACATCACCGGCTTCAAATGGGCGCTCGAACACGGATACGACTACATATTCGAAATGGACTGCGACTTCTCGCACAATCCCGACGACCTGCCGCGCATTTACCGCACGGCAGTGGAAGGGGCCGATGTCGTCATAGGCTCACGCTACATACAGGGTGTCAACGTAGTAAACTGGCCCATGCGACGATTGCTGATGTCGTTCTGTGCATCGGCATATGTAAGGCTTATCACACGCATGCCGGTCCGCGATGCCACAGCAGGCTTCGTATGCTACTCGCGCGAAGTGCTTCAGGCAATCGACCTCGACAGGGTGCGTATGAAGGGATACGGCTTCCAGATTGAGATGAAATACACCGCATGGCGTCTCGGCTTCCGCATTAGGGAAGTGTCCATAATATTCATGGACCGTACGGCCGGCATATCCAAAATGAGCAGCGGCATATTCGGAGAGGCTTTCTGGGGGGTAATCGGATTGCGTCTCCGCACCATACGCCCCGCATCAGGCACATCACACAGCAAGTAACCAACTCCACAGGCATGGCCTCGCTCTTGGACAACTACATATCATATATCGAGGGCACACGACGCTACTCCCCAAACACGACAAAGAGCTATCGCCGCGACATATCCATGCTGTTGGAATTTCTCGGTGTCGATGAAATGTCGTTCGAACCGTCGTTACTGACCCCCGAAGACATTCGTGAATGGATAATGGCACTATCAGAACGGGGCCTGAAACCGTCGAGCATAAACAGAATGCTCTCCTCATGCAATTCATTTTTCAAATATCTGCAACACGGCAACATGATTGCCGGTAATCCGTTCCATGCAATACATTCACTCAAGACTCCGAAAGTACTGCCCGCATTCATCCCCGAAGCCAAGATGAAAGATGTGGTAACTGAACTCGAAGAAGATATGGACAATGGCGATGCAGAATTTTGCAAGATACGCGATGCACTCATCATCCTATTCCTCTACTCCACTGGCTTGAGACTGGCCGAACTCGTGGACATCAACCGCGACGATTTCACGGGAGGATTCCGAGAGCTGCATGTAACCGGCAAGGGTGACAAGGAACGTATCATCCCAATAGTTCCGGAACTGCGTTCCAGAATAAAAGAATACATCGCCGCAATTAAGCGGTCCGATATTTGCATTTACGGAGAAAAAGCACTATTTTTAACATATAAAGGAAAGCGGATATCGAGGACGGAAGTTTACCGCATCGTAAAACGTCAACTCACCCTTCTCGGTATCCAGGGCAAAAGAAGCCCACACGTGTTGCGCCACACTTTTGCCACCCATCTGATGAACGATGGAGCTGACCTGAGGGAAATACAGGAGTTACTGGGGCACTCGTCGCTGAGTACGACACAGGTGTACACCCACAACAGTATCACACGCCTGAAAGAGGTTTACGATGCGGCGCACCCGCGCGGAAGCCACAATAAAAAAGATTGACAGACACTCGGGCCTTGAGCCTGTGAATTAACCATAACGGCACGGCAACGTGCCAAAAACTACAAGGAGGATATTATGAACGTAAACATCCAGGCTGTTAAATTCGACGCCGACAAGAAACTCATCGACTTCATCGAAGCCAAAATGACTAAACTTGACCGCTTCATAGAACGTTCAACAAGTGCCGAAGTCATTCTCAAACTCGACAAGGACCACGAAAACGGCAACAAGGTAGCCACCATACGCATCGACGTTCCAGGTGACAACCTCGTAGCCGAAAGCCGCAGCAAGACATTCGAAGAAGCCGTCGACACTGCAATAGATGCCCTCAAGCGCCAGATAGAAAAATACAAGGAACGTTTCGCCAAATAAGCAGATACAATTAAACATAAGAGGGCTGCCATTCATGGCAGCCCTCTTATGTTTCGGGTATGGACACAATAAAACAGCCGGCAGAACGTAAGTAGATAATCAACTAAATATTTCTACATTTGCCTGTCCGAACAATGTCACGGAGTGCACAAACCGTAAATATTACACCCAGAATATGAAAAAACTGATTTTCGCCATACTGACCGCAGCGGCAGGAATGCTGACATGCTGCAAGGAAGAAAGCGGCTACAACAACATAACCCTCAACACATACAAATTGGATATGCGTGCCGGTGATGCACAGAAGGTCGAAATTACTTCAGGCAATCCGGACGACGTAAGATGGCGCAGTGAAAACGAATTCATCGCCACGGTCGACGATGGGTTGATTTCGGCCCAGCGCATAGGACAGACACGTATTACAGCCAACAATGCCGCAGTAGTCGTAACTGTCGAAGGACTTTCCAATCTGTACGACAACCCTATGGACGGACTGTCATGGGGGATGACACAGGAACAGCTTTACGACAAACTCGGAATGCCATCCACGAAGGACGAAAAGAGCATGACCTACAACATGGCTTCGGCAATCAATTCCCTCAAGACATATTCGTTCGTGGACAACAGGCTAGTTTCCGCAGCCATAACCGTCACAAAGGACAAGACTTCACAGCTCGACGACTACCTCAACGAGCGCTACCTGCTACTCAACGATGACGAAACCAGGCAGGACAGGGACTATATCAATGCCCTAACCTATTCTATGGCCACACTCCTCGTCACACGCACCAGCTATGACGACAACTATTGGCTTGTTTCCTACAAACAAATCAACGACTGATAGCCGCATCAAGGCACAGAAGCCCGCCGCTCGTTCGGAGCGGCGGGCTTCTTCATATCCTGCATACGACAGTCGTAACCGCGGCATCACTTGCCGTCATCTTCTGTATTGCGGATTACGCCGTCGACTTTGGGGAATACTATCTCGCCGACATGTTCGAGAACCTTCGACGCCGCCTCGTAGCCAATACCGAAAATCTCGCGTCCGCGGTCAAGCTGACGGTTACCGTAGGCCTCAAGTCCATCCGGTTCGATAAGTATGTCTGCTATACGCCTGTCATGCGTTATGTTGCTGTGCGACATCAGATGATATGTACGAAGCAGGATGCCTATCACATTGTGATGATACTCCCTGTCAGGTACTATGCGGCTAAGATTGACAGCCACTACCTTCTCGCACCTGCCGCGTATCACGGAAACCGGCAGGTTCATCAGCACACCGCCGTCCACATACCTGTCACCGTCTATCTCTATCGGCGAGAACAGTCCCGGCACACAGCACGAGGCCGCTACTCGAGGAGCTATCTCTCCCTCGCCGAAATGGACGCTGCGTCCCGTATCGAGATTCGTGGCAGTAACAACAAGAGGAATGCTCAACTCCTCAATCCTTTTCACCGAAAGGTTCTCGTTAAGAAAGTAATAAAAGTTATCGAGGTCCATGAACCCTCCACGCGAACGTGTCAGTCCCGTAAAGCTGCGGAATTCACGGCTCACGAACAAATCGAGCACCTCAAGCGGCGAACACCCGTCGGCGATGAACGCGCCTGCCACGGCGCCTATGCTTACTCCGGATATTATATCGGGTCTGACTCCGTATTCAAACAACGCCTGCAATGCCCCCAAATGGGCATAACCCTTAACAAATCCGCCGCTAAGGGCAAATCCTGTATTGTAACATCCGACCATAATCCATCATATTCCATGCATGCAAGTGCTAATATAGCAAATTCCCAAACAATGGCTTAATATATTGTGAACTTCATGCAACAACATTATCGCGCAGCGGTTATATTTGTATAAACTACAAATAACGAACCAACATGAAGAAAACATTTTGCATGGCACTGCTTGCCACCTTACTCATGGCCGGATGCACAGCCACAGACGAGGCAGTGACGGCCGACAACAATCCCGTAATAGAGAACATTCTGTCACGCCGCAGCATACGCAGCTACAAGCCCGACAAAATAGAACGCGAAAAGCTGGACCGCATAATCGAATGCGGTATCTGGGCTCCCAACGGGCAACACCGCGAATCATGGGAAGTTCGCGTAGTAACCAACCCCGACATGCTCGCTGAAATAGACTCCCTGTATAACATCTATTCCAACGGCAGCAACAGTCGTGCGGCATTCGGTGCTCCGGCCGTTGCATTCATCGCCTACGACACCACTTATGACCTGTCACAAGTCGACTGCGGACTGCTCGGCGGCAACATGATGCTGGCGGCCAATTCAATGGGCATAGGTTCATGCTGTCTCGGCGGTCTGGCACGCTTCATGACATCACCCCAAGCCGCAACGCTGCTGGCACGCCTCGACTTTCCCGACACGCACCGGCTGCTCTATGCCATAGCATTCGGATACCCCAACGAAACTCCTGCACCTAATGGCCGCCGAACCGATAACGTCAGAATAATCGAGTGACCTCTCCCAATAAAACAGTCGGTGCCGGTTGCTGAAATCAGCAACCGGCACCGACTGTTTTATCCAGGCATGGCTTAAATATGCCTTATGAAGTGCGCAGGGACACCTCCAACTATCGTCCCTGCCTCCACGTCCCTGGTCACCACTGCTCCGGCAGCCACAACGGCATTGTCGCCTATCGTCACTCCCTGCAGGATTGTGGCGTTAGATCCTACCCATACATTACGTCCAAGTACTATCGGTGCGGGGTATGTGGTGGCACGGTCTTCGGGGGCAAATCCGTGGTTCAGCGTTGCAAACACCACATTATGTCCAATCTGACACCCGTCACCAAGCGTCACTCCGCCATGGTCTTGAAAATGACAGCAGGCATTTATGAAAACATTCTCCCCGATGTGTATGTTTTTCCCGAAGTCAGTATAGAACGGAGGGAAAACCCTCAACGTATCGCTTACCTTGTAGCCAAACAGTTCTGACAACACGGCACGCACCTCATCAGGTGTATGATATGCTCCGTTGAGACGGAACGTAATACGACGAGCCTCATCGCTCATATCGTTCATAAAGGCATGTATGTCGGGAGTATTCAGCGCCCTGCGCGTTTTCACATACTCCAAAAACTCCTGTAATATCATGAATATCACTCCTTTTCCGACGGACGTGCCGCCACATAGGCATCCCACTTTTCAAGCACGGTTCTGAAATCGTCGGGCAGCTCGCTGTCAAATTCCAGACGCTGCTTCGTTGCAGGATGCACAAATCCGAGACTGCGTGCATGCAGCGCATGCCTCGGCATAATCTCGAAACAGTTCTCTACGAACTGCTTGTATTTCGAAAATGTCGTACCTTTCAGTATTCTGTCTCCGCCGTAACGCTCGTCATTGAAAAGCGGATGTCCCGTATACTCCATATGGACACGTATCTGGTGAGTACGTCCCGTTTCAAGACGGCACTCCACAAGTGTTACGTATCCGTAACGCTTCAGCACCTTCCAATGCGTCACGGCGTGTTTGCCTTCACTTCCGTCGGGGAACACTGCCATTTTAAGTCTGTCACGCAGGCTGCGTCCCACATTACCGATTATTGTACCCTCGTCCTCATCGAAGTTTCCCCACACGAGTGCCATATATCGTCGCGACACACTGTGCTCGAAGAACTGGCGAGCCAGAAAAGCATGTGCCTTTTCGTTTTTGGCCACGACGAGCAAGCCTGACGTATTCTTGTCTATACGGTGAACAAGTCCGGCTCTTATGTCGCCTTCCTGAAAAAGGGGCACATCCCTAAGATGCCATGCAAGCGCATGCATCAGCGTACCTGTCCAGTTACCGTGACCTGGATGCACCACAAGACCTGCCGGCTTGTTGATGACTATAAGGTCATCATCCTCATAGACTATATTGAGCGGTATATCCTCCGGAATGATTTCTGTTTCCTTCTTCGGATACGGCATGACAAGCGATATGCGGTCCAACGGCTTGACCTTATAACTCGATTTGACCGCCACTCCGTTGACCAGAATATTGCCGCTGTCGGCCGCCGCCTGAACACGGCTGCGCGAACATCCCTCGATACGGACCGTCAGATACTTGTCGACACGCAGCATAGCCTGCCCCCTGTCGACCGTCACAGCGAAATGTTCGTACAACTCATCCTGCTGGTCCTCAAGCTCCTCAGGCAATTCTTCGGCAACATCTGCCGCATGCAATATATCTTCCTTCACGTGAAAATAATGTCTATGAATATCCTGCACCCTACACTTCCTGTCGGTGAGGCTTATTCGAAAAACTCACTCCCGTCGTCACTGCTGATGGTGCCGCCGTAATCCTGAAGTGAACGCAGTATAGCATCCTCCTCCACCTGCCGCGGTCCCCAACCGGAATTTTCATCTATTACGAACCCCTCGCGACGCAGCGAATCCTCAAGCATGCGCTGGGCACGCAGTATACTGTCACGTACTGCCATCTCACGCAGCCTTTCGACAACATACTGTTCCGAACGGGCCAATCCGTCGGCTATCACGAGCGAGTCTGCCGAAATGCTTATTGCTACCGGAGTACCGAGTGCCGCACTGTCAATCCGTTCAGGCTGCTGGGCATAAACCTTTGCATAGCGCATACGGCTGCGATCTATCTCCCTGTCTTGAGACACTGTGCCGACATTGAGTCCCGCATCCCACAATCTGCTTTTGGCCTCCCTGAGCGATAAACCGACCACACGCGGCACAAGTACAGGAGCCGTCCCCGGGGCACATCCAACAGTCAATACGACTCCACTGCCCATACGCGCTCTAACCGTTCCTTCTGCCTCGACAATGTCGTTCCCCACACGTTGTTCCAAAACGTTATTGGTGGCAATGTCATCGACATAAACAAGTCTTTCTATCTCCAGGCCCGCTGTTTCCAGCATATTCTTTGCCTGCCGCAGCGAGTAACCTGCCACATACGGGACATCTATCATCTTCTGCTGCGAAGCATTCACTGTCACATAGATGCGTCTGCCGGGCTTCACATCGGTACCGGCTGCAGGCTTCTGGTCAAGAACGATACCGGGCTCAAGCGATGCCACATAGAGCGAGTCGTTCACCTCTATGCGCAAACCGCCGTCCTGCGATACGGCACGAACCTCCTCCAAGGTCATTTCCGAGAAATCCGGCACTTCCACATGCTTGTTGTGACGCGTAAATATATTCAGCAACATGTTGGCCAGAAACATCACTATCACAAGCAGGCTGACAGCCAATACCACATTGCGCACGACATAGTTGTGCCATATCCTGTACAGCCATCCCCTGTCCGTATTTCTTATGTTGCCACCCATAAATTCTCCTGAATTGCAGCAGGCGTTCTCCTACCTCATTATTTCATTATAAAAAGTATCGCGTTCCACAGCCCTGAGGCCAGCCGAAGCAGCCATAGCCTTCATATCATCCACCGTAAGGCGAGGCTTTTCCTCAGCTCCGGCCATGGAATATATTTTCGTGGAATCGTCTATCGTGCCATCCATGTCGTCCGCACCGAAGCCGAGAGCCATTTCGGCCGTCTGCTTGCCGTACATCACCCAATAGGCCTTGATATGCGGGAAGTTGTCGAGATAAATACGCGACATGGCCAGCGTACGCATATCCTCCGTTACAGGCACCTCTTCGAGTCCCTCCCCCAAACGGTTGCCGGCACGACGGTACTTAAGCGGAATAAACGCATCGAAACCGCCAGTCTCATCCTGCAGCGCGCGCAGTCTGTCGAGATGGTCTATGCGCTGTTCTACAGTTTCGACATGTCCGTATAGCATTGTCGCATTGCTGCGTATTCCCAACCTGTGAGCTGCTTTGTGCATGGCCAGCCACACTTCCGAGCTGCCTTTCTCGGGGCATATCCGTGCGCGCAGCTTCTCATCGAAAATCTCTGCTCCGCCTCCAGGTATGGCCTCCATACCCGCATCCCTAAGCAGGCGCAAACCCTCTTCATAACTCATGCCGGCCTTCTCTATCATATAGGCCAATTCTATTGCTGTGAATGCCTTCACCGACACATGCGGCATAATCTCCTTGACGATGCGTATCATGTCGGCATAGAACCATATGTCATGGTCGGGATGCACACCGCCGACAATATGCACCTCCGTAACGGCACTGTCGCGACGTGAACGCACTATATCGGCAATCTCCTCCAGCGAGTGGTTCCACGCCTCGGGGTCACCTGCACCCCTGCGGTAAGAGCAAAAGCGGCAGTTGAACAGGCATATATTAGTAGGCTCTATATGGAAGTTGCAGTTGTAATATACTACATCTCCGCTTTTGCGATGTCTTATACCGCAGGCCAGTTCGGCAAGCAGTGAAAGCGGAGCAGTACGCCACAGCACGCCGGCCTCTTCGCGGGATATACGACCGCCGGCCGACACTTTGGCGGCAATATCTTCATATGTGTTATTGTTGTTTACTGACATTGGAAACCAAAAATAAGAAAAAAACTCTCATGATACACGGCCCATAACTGCAAACATGAACAGCCGCCCTTAAAAGGCGGCTGCATGTATTGATAACCGTTACTAAACGGAGTCTACCTGCTATTTGAAGCGTGTTTCGTCCGATACGGTAAGTTTCTTGCGGCCTTTTGCACGGCGTGCTGCGAGAACTTTGCGGCCGTTGGCGGTAGCCATCCTCTGACGGAAACCGTGTTTGTTTATCCTCTTGCGGCGCGAGGGTTGGAAAGTCCTTTTCATTTCAGTCTATATTTATTTTATTTCTTTATCGCCTACTATTTGCGGAGTGCAAATGTAAACCATTTTTATGACTTACAAAAGAATTGCGGCAAAATAATTTACGAAACATTAAAAACACTCACCACAGTCTCCTTTCACAGGGTCATTTTGCAAGATAAATTATCTTTTTGGTCGCAAAAAACTCCTCCTCGAAGTACCTCGATATGTCGAATACTGTAAACCTTTTGCCTGCACGAGCAAGCTCCTCGGCAAGTTCACCACCCTTCAGCACAAGCAGTCCGTTGGACAGCGAACCGCGGCGTCCGTGTTCCACCTTGCTCCACACCCAGCGCATGAGTTCCGACATTTCCGTAACAGCACGGCTGACTATATAGTCGAACCTCACAGGCAGGGTCTCCACACGGGCATTCACTGCCTCTACATTGCCAAGACCAAGACCCGCAGCCACTTCACGCACGACGGTTATCTTCTTGCCTATAGAGTCCACCGCCGTAAAATGTGCTCCCGGGAACATGATTGCAAGAGGTATGGCAGGGAAACCGCCACCGGTACCGACATCGCAGATACGTGCCCCGTCATCGAAGCGGCACACACATGCAATGGCAAGCGAATGCAGTACATGCTTGAGATAAAGACTTTCGAAGTCCTTGCGCGACACTACATTTATACGGGCATTCCATTCGGCATACAGGTCGTAAAGCCTTGCGAAACGCTCCCTCTGCAAGGGCGTTAGTTCACTGCCGAAATATTTCTCTATCAATTCCATATTCTTTAAGTATTGCATCCGGCCGACACGACATCCTATGCTATTTGTTACGGGCTATAGCTTCAGCTATGCGTTCGCCGTCGAGTGCGGCAGATATTATGCCTCCTGCATATCCTGCGCCTTCGCCGGCAGGATAAAGACCGCGCACAGAAACATGCATCAGCGTCTCGGGGTCTCTCGGAATACGTACCGGCGACGAAGTACGCGACTCAACACCCAATACCTGCGCTTCACGTGTCATGAAGCCGTGCATGCGGCGTCCGAATACGCCGAAACCTTCACGCAGGGCCTCGTACATGAACGTTGGCATCCACTCTCCAAATACAGATGGCACGGTCCCCGGGACATACGATGCCTGCGGCAGGTCGTACGACACTCTTCCGCTCACAAAGTCTGTCAGTCTCTGCGCAGGAGCTATCTGCGCATCGCCTCCGGCCTGTTTGGCCGCCCGTTCGAGTTCAAGTCTGAATTTCAATCCTGCCAGTTCGCCCCATTCCTCGCGCAAATGCTCGAAATCGGAAAGTCTTATCTCCGTAACTATGCCTGAATTGGCCCATCTCGAATTTCGCGCCGAAGATGACATTCCGTTCACTACGCTTTCCGACGGATCGGTCATGGCCGGCACTATCACTCCGCCGGGGCACATGCAGAACGAATACACCCCCCTGCCGCCAACCTGCGCCGTGAGCGTATACGATGCAGCAGGCAGATATTCGCGTCCTGCACCGTGATACTGTATCTCGTCTATAAGAGCCTGCGGATGCTCTACACGGACCCCCATTGCAAACGCCTTAGCCTGCAGCGCCACTCCCTGACGATACAACATTAAATATATATCATCGGCCGAATGACCCGTGGCCAGCACCACATTGCGGGCTGCAATACGTTCGCCGCTACACTCCACGCCACACACCGCGCCATCGCGCATAAGCAGTCCTTCAACACGGCTGCCGAAGCGGACCTCGCCGCCGCACCCCTCTATGGTGTGCCTTATGGCAGTCATAATGCCCGGCAGACGGTCGGTACCTATATGCGGGTGAGCCTCATACAGTATAGCAGGGTCGGCACCATGAAATACGAGTGTCCGCAGCGCCTTGTTGTAATCGCCGCGCTTCTTGCTGCGCGTGAAAAGTTTACCATCGGAAAATGTACCTGCGCCCCCCTCTCCGAAAGCATAGTTCGAATCGGGGTCGAGTATACCGTTCCGGTTTATAACCGCAACATCACGACGGCGTGCCGATACTTCCTTGCCCCGCTCCAACACCACCGGCCGGTAGCCGAGTTCTATGAGGCGCAGGGCACAGAACAGACCTGCCGGACCTCCGCCCACGATTATCACCTCCTCATGTCCCGAAACATCCGGATAATCGAAATGCTCCTCCGGAGCAGGCGCTTCGCTGTCTATATATAGTTCGAGCGTCAGGTTCACCTTGACGGGCGCCTTGCGGGCATCCACCGAACGTTTTACTATACGCGCCAGCGCCACACGGTCCTTGGATATCCCGACACGGCGGGCAGCTTCTGCCACATAAACCTCCGGACTGGCGGCCTGTTGCGGTGAAAGTGTAAGGGTTATGGTCTGCGGCATATAATTCCTGCGTTTTTGATTGTCGCAAAGTTATGCAATTCCCGCGACATACGACCATTTCTCCGCCGATGGTGCAATACATCAGGTCCAGAATACGCAACCATCTTGAACCTTTATCACCCCAACAGCCAAGTTTCTTCCGTTAAAAAGTATTACATTTGCCGTTGACTTTCAGCGCAAACAGTCATGGAGAAACTTTCATCGGCCTATGAATACCTGTGGCAAGTCTGCGGCACATGGGGCATTGCCCTGCTGATCGCCCTTGTGGTGCTGTTTTTTGTACAGTATTACTATTGGGCCATACGCTACAGCCGCATCCCATCATATCGTGAGACTCCGCGCGGCAATGAACGCCCTGCAGTGTCAATAGTCATGGTGCTTCGTGAAACCGATTATTCGTTCCTCGACGAACGTCTGCCGGAACTGCTCGCACAGGAATACGACCGTTTCGAGGTTGTGGTAATAGACCTCACGGGTGACGTGGAGTTCAGCGAAGCCCTTATGGTCATTGCCGAACACAACCGACACTTCACATCCGTCCGAATGGTTCGCGACACGCGCTTCCCGATAAGCGACAAGATGGCTCTCAACGTGGCAATCAAAAGCGCACGCAACGACAACATACTTCTCACAACGGTCGACAGCAGTCCTGCATCTCGCCACTGGGCCGAGCGTATGGCCCGCGGCTTCGATGGCGCAGATGTGGTAATAGGATACTGTGGCATGACCGAAGGTCACGGATTTTCCGGACGCCTGCTGCGTGCTGCCCGTGCCTGTCATTCGGTAAGATGGCTCAGCGCTGCCATACACGGCAAACCGTATCGAGGAACCATTCACAACATAGGCTTCACCAAGAAACTGTATCTTGACAACGGTGGTTTCAACTTTCTCAACATGAATATCGGAGAAGACGACCTCTTCATACAGAAACTGTTGTCCAACAGTCATGCAGCCGTAGTGGTAACAGCCAATTCGCTCGTGCGTCAGCATGTATGGGGCGGCCTTAGCTGGTGGTATGCAGGACGGCGTCTGCACAGCAACACTTTCAAATACTATCCGGCAGGCACAAAACTGTACATAGCTACCGAGCTTTGGAGCCGCGCACTGTTCTTTGCCTCCGTAGCCGCCTCCGCAGCCATCCTTCCACCGGAGATAAAGATTTTTGCCGCAGCACTGCTCCTGCTGCGCTTCGGACTTGTGATGTTCGAAATGCGACGCATATCGATACGTCTTTCCGAACGCGGGATAGTACGTATGGTTCCGCTTCTTGACATATGCTCACCGTTTTACGAGGCATGGATGTCCATCGACCGCAAATTCAGGCGCACACCGGGAATATGGAGATAGGCAACTACATCATTCTTACCGACCAACAGCTTGTCATGCTTGCCCGCAACGGTGATGCCGCAGCATTCGAGACGCTGTTCAACCGATACCGTGACGGCGTACACAAACAGTACCTGAACCGTACAGGAGGGAATGTGGATGACTCGAACGACTTGCTGCAGGAGACATTCATAAAAGTATTCCTCAATCTCGACAGATACGATACCTCGTTCACATTCGGGCAATGGATATACACAATAGCGCGCAACACATTCATCGATTTCATGCGCAAACAGCGCGACAAGTTGCCGATAGGAACAGTATCTGACAACAACGGCTCCGTCATAAATCCCGCATCGCGTGAAGCCACTCCCGAAGAACGTGTCATCAACACCCAAAGCGGCACTCAACTCGAAAACCACCTTGCCAGAATGTCACCGCGCTACCGCAGACTCATCGAGTTGCGTTTCTTCAGGGAATACTCCTACGAAGAGATAGCCGCAGAACTCAACATACCGCTCGGCACTGTCAAAACCCAGATACACCGTGCACGCACACAACTCTGCAAGCTCATAACCGACAGCGGACTGCTCTGACCGTCTGCCGAATTGATTAAATAAAAGGCCGTAGGAATTATCCGTACGGCCTTATTAGTGTAAATGCATCGCGGTTACCCGACCACGACATTAATTATCTTGCCTGGCACGACAATCACTTTCTTAACCTGCTTGCCTTCGATGTATTTCGACATCTGCGGGTCAGCCAATACGGCAGGCTGTATCTCGGCAGGCTGCGCACTGAGGGCAAACTCTTTCTTGAACCTCATTTTGCCGTTCACCGACACGGGATACTCAAAGCTGTTTTCAACGAGGTAATCGGGATTGAACTTCGGATATGCAGCATCGAATATGGTATCCTCATATCCGAGCCTGTGCCACAGTTCCTCGGCAATATGAGGCGTAAACGGAGCGAGCAACACGAGCAGCGGCTCCAATACGGACCTCTTGTTGCAATCGCCAAGTTCATTGAGACATATCATGAATGCACTCACCGACGTATTGAACGAGAAGTTCTCTATATCCTCGCGCACTTTCTTGATTGTCTTGTGCAGAGTTTTGAGTTCCTTCGGAGTCGGAGCCTCTTCCGAGACATTCAAGGCATCACCATTGAAGAACAGTCTCCAAAAGCGGCGCAGGAACTTATACACGCCGTCGATACCGTTCGTATCCCAAGGTTTGCTCTGTTCTATCGGGCCGAGGAACATCTCATACATACGCATCGTATCGGCTCCGTAATTCTCCACTATATAGTCGGGGTTTACAACATTGTACATCGACTTGCTCATCTTCTCGACAGCCCAGCCGCACACATACCTGCCATCCTCCAGAATAAACTGCGCATCGGCAAACTCCGGTCTCCACGTTTTGAATGCCTCTATGTCGAGAATATCGTTCTTCACGATGTTCACATCGACATGCAACGGCTGTGTATCGTACTGATCCTTGAGTCCGAGCGACACGAAGGTGTTGGTGCCATTGATACGGTACACGAAATTGGAACGGCCCTGTATCATACCCTGGTTAACCAGCTTGCGGAACGGCTCGTCCTCGACCACGACACCTATGTCGTACAGGAACTTGTTCCAGTAGCGGGAATATATGAGGTGCCCCGTCGCGTGCTCTATACCGCCGACATAAAGGTCAACACTGCGCCAGTAAGCATTAGCCTCTGGGCTTACGAGAGCCTTGTCGTTGTGCGGATCCATATACCTGAAATAGTATGCCGAGGAGCCTGCAAAACCGGGCATGGTACTCGTTTCATAGGGATATCCCTCTGCCGTATGCCACCCCTGGACACGAGCGAGAGGAGGCTCACCCGAACTTGTGGGGCGGAAGTCGGATATCTCCGGCAGACACAGCGGCAGCTTGTCTTCTGAAAGCGGATATGCCACACCATCCATATAATATATCGGGAACGGTTCGCCCCAATACCTCTGACGGCTGAAAATGGCATCGCGCAGACGATAGTTAACTTTCCTGCATCCTATTCCGCGGACCTCAATTTCAGCGAACATTTTTTCGATTGCCGCTTTCACATCAAGGCCGTTAAGGAAGTCGGAATTTATCATGCATCCCTCCTTGGCATCATAGCTGGCCACCGAAAGGTCTCCGCCCTCGACAACGGGAGTTATCTTCAAGCCGAAATGTTTTGCAAACGCATAGTCGCGAGAGTCATGTGCAGGCACCGCCATAATCGCACCTGTGCCATATCCGGCCAGCACATAGTCGCTGATATATATCGGGATTTCCACTCCATTGAACGGGTTTACTGCATACGAACCGGTAAACACGCCGCTGACACGCTTGGTATCGGCCATTCGTTCACGCTCTGAACGCTTCTTGGTCTCCTCGAGGTAAGCCTCCACCTCCGAACGGTGGTCATCGGTAGTTAGCGCACCAACCATCTCGTGCTCCGGCGCTATAACCATAAATGTACATCCGAATATCGTGTCGGGACGTGTAGTGAAGATCTCCAGTTTGCTGTCGCATCCCTTAATGCCGAAAAACACCTGAGCTCCGGTACTGCGGCCAATCCAATTGCGCTGTATCTCTTTCAAAGATTCGCTCCATTCGAGTCTGTCCATGCCGTCAAGCAGCCTCTCGGCATATGCGCTCACACGAAGCAGCCACTGCTTCATACGCTTCTGCACTACCGGATAACCGCCCCTGACAGAAAGTCCGTTTACGACCTCATCGTTCGCAAGAACAGTTCCCAGCCCTTCACACCAATTCACCGTGGTGTCGGCACGGTAAGCCAAACGGTAATTGAACAACACATCCTCGCGGCGGTGCTCATCCATAGTCTTCCACTCCTCGGCAGTGAACTCCATGCGTTCCGTGCATGCCGCATTCAGACCTTCCGTACCGCTCTTCTCGAACCTGGCGACCAATTCTGAAATGGGACGCGCCTTATTCTCGTCGAAGCTGTAATAGCTGTCGTACATCTTCAGAAATGCCCACTGTGTCCACTTGTAATATTCAGGGTCACTGGTTACAATCTGTCTGTCCCAATCATATGAAAATCCAAGTCTGTCGAGCTGCTCGCGATAACGCGCCACATTCTGTGCGGTAGTCACTGCCGGATGTTGGCCTGTCTGGATGGCGTACTGCTCGGCCGGAAGACCGAATGAATCGAACCCCATTGGATGAAGCACATTGAACCCACACAAACGTTTGTAACGCGAATATATGTCGGATGCGATATATCCCAGCGGATGTCCCACGTGCAGACCCGCTCCGGACGGATACGGGAACATGTCAAGCACATAATATTTCGGCCGCGACGGGTCGGTCTCGACCTTATATGTCTTACGCGCCTTCCATTCCTTTTGCCAATACTGTTCTATTTCGCGGAAATTATATTCCATAACCCTATTGTTTACTGAAGTTTGTGCAATGTGCAAATATACGCATTTCCGGCCTCATTCCTAAACGGGCAGGCACACGTATCAACTGTTCTTATGATAACTGATTATTGCCCATATATTAAGTATCACGGCCATGCTGGCAAGTGCAACCGCTTCCTGCCACAAGTCAGTCATGTTACTGCCCTTGAGGTAAATTCCACGCATGGCATCCACCATATATTTGGTGGGATTGACTGCGGCAATGGCCTGCGCCCAGTCAGGCATACTCTTCACGGGAGTCAACAAGCCACACATCATTATGAAGATAATCACAAAAAACAGCATCACAAATGTAGCCTGCTGCATGGTGGAAGATTGGTTGGATATTATCAGTCCCATACCAGTCATTGTAAGTATGAACAGACAGTTGAACAGCAATATGCACCATATACTGCCCGCCGGCACAAGTCCGTAAATGCACCATGCCAGCAACATGCAGACAACAAGCGCAAAGATACCGATAATCCAAAACGGTATTATTTTCGCCAAAATGAACGACATTTTGGAAACCGGTGTCACGTTAATCTGCTCTATCGTGCCGAGTTCCTTTTCCTGTACGATATTCACGGCCGGCATAAAACCGCATAACAGCATTACGACAACCACCATAAGGCCTGGCACCATCGTGTGCTTATAATCCAGCAGCGGATTGTACATATTGGTAACCAACACCTCCAGTTTGGGAGTCAACATTGTCTGCGACTGCGCCGGTGACGGCTCACGCCCTGCAAATTCGGCAGTCAGCATTTGAAGATACGCTCGTCCGAGGACACCTTTCGTTGTATTCACCGTATTGATGGCCACTAAAAGGTCGGCAGCACCTGTTTCCACATAATCATTCTCAAATCCGGCCGGTATCTCCACTATCAGGTCTGCCTCTCCGAATTCCATGGCACGCAACGCCTCATCGTAACTGTCGGTGATGTCCTTAAGGTTGAAATACGTTGATGACCCGACAGTCTCAACAAGGTCATCCGACAGCCCCGTACGGTCATGGTTCACCACGATTGTATCGATATCCTTGATATCAAGCGTAGTAGCCCATGGCATCAGTACCATTATCATCAACGGGAACAACACGACGAGTTTCGGCATGAACTGATGCCGGAAAAACTGCTTGAACTCTTTCTCCAACAGAAACTTGAGCATAGCTTATTCGAGTCGGTTATTCAGTTTCTTTAGACTTGTCCCTATCAGCACGACAGCCATAGAAGCCAGTATTACAATCTCTTTCCATGCATATATCATGGGAAGTCCCTGTATCATCAGTTTACGCACAGCAGCCACATACCATCTTGCAGGCAGTATGCACGATATTCCGCGCAACGGCCACGGCATGCTCTCTATGGGAAATACCATGCCCGACAGCAGCATCGTAGGCATCATGAGCAACAAACCGGAAAACATCAGTGCAATGACTTGCTGCTGCGCCATTGTAGATATGAGCAGGCCAAGCGACAGGTTGGCAATGATATATATCAGCGACACCAGCCACAATGCAGCAAGGCTGCCGGCGACAGGCACTCCGAGCACAAAGACCGAAAGCAGCAATATGGTTGCAAGGTTGATGCACGACAGCACAAAGTAAGGCACCATCTTTGACACCACAATATAAATCGGTCTGACGGGCGACACGAGCAGCACCTCCATGGTACCCATCTCCTTCTCGCGCACTATGGATATAGATGTCATCATGGCGCAAATAAGCATCATTATCAAACCCATGATGCCCGGCACAAAGTTGTAGGCCGACTTCATCTGAGGATTATACAGAAACTGTACCTGCGACAGAATTCCCGTATCCTGCCCCATGGCCGTCATTTCGCTGCCGTATGCCGCGATGATACCGCTTGCATACGACGTATAACTCTGCGCCATGTTGGCATCGCTGGCATCGACTACCATCTGGAGTTGCGAGCCATCCGGAGAAAGCAGTCCGCCAGAGAAATTCTGTCCGAATGCTACCACCATCTGTACCTCGTCCGCTTTCATGGCGGCATGTATGTCATCCGGCGTATTGAGCCACTGTGTCACTGTAAAGTATTCGCTGGCATCGAGCTTGTCGGCTATCTGCCTGACCATCGGATCGGGTGAGGGTGCCAGAATGCCTATATTCACATTACGCACCTCGGTGGAAAGCGCAAAACCGAACAGTATGATAAGCACAACCGGCATAACAAGCACGATAAGCATCGTACGCTTGTCGCGCAGGATGTGGAAAAACTCTTTCTTGACAAAAGCCCCGAACTCTCTCATAATGCACCTAATCTGCCCTTGATGCCTTTCTGGCCAATCCCTGGAACACCTCTTCCATGGATCTGGCGCAGAAACGCTCCTTAAGTTCACGAGGCGTACCGAGCGCATCTATGCGTCCGTCCACCATTATCGACACGCGGTCACAGTACTCGGCCTCATCCATATAGTGTGTGGTAACGAACACCGTAATACCCCTGTCGGCCGCCTCATATATCATTTCCCAGAACTGACGCCTGGTATATGGGTCAACACCGCCCGTGGGTTCATCGAGAAACACTATGGCCGGATCATGGAAAATCGACACCGAAAATGCCAACTTCTGCTTCCAGCCCAGCGGCAGTGACTTTACCATAGTATTGCGTTCGCGTGCAAAGTTCAGCCTTTCGAGCAGTTCATCGGTTTTACGCGCTATCTCGGTGTCCTTCATGCCGTATATGCCGGCATACAATCTGATATTTTCCCACACCTTCAAGTCCTCATACAGGGAAAACTTCTGACTCATGTAGCCGATATTTTTCTTTATCGCCTCATACTGTCTGGTGATGTCATATCCGGCAACGGTTCCGGTACCGGAAGTGGGTCGGCTCAAACCGCACAGCATCCTCATAGCCGTAGTCTTGCCTGCACCGTTGGCTCCGAGGAACCCGAACACTTCACCCTTGACCACATCAAACGATATGTGGTCAACGGCAGTAAAGTTGCCGAACTGTTTCGTCAGTTCCTCGACATGTATCACAATCTCCCTCTCCATACGCTACATCTTTGCCAGCTGCATGTAACAGTCCTCTATCGTCGCCTCGGCAGGCTCAAGCCACAGCGACGTATGCCCCAACCCTTCCAGATAGCTCCACAGCTTATCGCGGTCGAAACCTTCACCGGTCGTGAAGTGGTGCGTTTCACCGAAAGCATAACAGTTTTTCACCCCCGAGAATGCCCTGACATCATTGAGCAACCTGTGCATCTGTCCGCTGCGGACAGCCCACAGAGGCACAGAAAAACTGCGCCGTATATTTTCCGGAGTTTCAATGCCAATAAACCTGCCTCCTTTGATAAGCGCTATGCGGTCGCACATGTTGGCTTCATCCATGTATGGAGTAGAGACGATTATGGTAATGCCATCTCGCTGCAACTTCTTGAGCATCTCCCAGAACTCCTTTCTCGATACTGGGTCAACACCTGTGGTGGGCTCATCGAGATACAGTATGTCTGGCTTGTGTATCAAGGCACAGCATAATGCCAGTTTCTGCTTCATGCCGCCCGACAGCTTGCCGGCCTTACGTTTGCGGAATGGCACGAGGAACTTGTATATATCACCGACAAGATGGTAGTTTTCCCTTATCGTAGTGCCGAATACGGCTGCAAAAAACTGCAGATTCTCTTCCACCGAAAGGTCCTGATACAATGAGAAACGCCCCGGCATGTAGCCTATGCGCTTGCGTAATTCCTTATAGTCTTTCACCACATCGAACCCTTCGACAGTCACAGTGCCCTCGTCAGCCAGTATCAGAGTGGCCAATATGCGGAAAAGCGAGGTTTTACCAGCACCGTCCGGACCTATGATGCCGAACAGTTCGCCCTGTTCCACCTCGAAACTGACACCGTCGAGCGCAACGGTTTTACCATAGCTCTTGGATATGTTCTCTACCTTTACCGCAGGCATCTCAGCAATATTTTTACAGTTCTATACCGCCGTACATGCCAATCTTGACGTAACCGTCATTCTGTATGGCAACCTTTACGGCATACACCATATTGGCTCGGTCGTCGGATGTAACTATATTCTTGGGGGTAAACTCACTGTAATCGGCAATCCATATGATCGTACCCTCATATTCGCGCTTCTCACCGCCGCCGGCATCGGCATACACCCTGACTTTTTGTCCGAGCTTCACCTGCGGCAGCTGCGATGACACAAGGTAAGCCTTGAGATAAAGGTTGTTTACATCCGCAACCTTCATCAACGGCTTGCCGGCAATGGCCAGTTCGCCTGCCTGTGAATACTTTGCAAGCACAGTGCCGTCTATAGGCGAGGAAATGCGACACTTTGCCAACTGCTGTTCGAGCTGACCGACCTGTGCACGTGCTGCGGCCATCTGTGCATCAATGCTTTTCCGCGTATTGTCGAGCGTGCGACGCTGGGCATCGAGCTGTTTTTCCAGCACGGTTATAGCCGACTCTATGTCATCGAGTTGCTTTGCGGTAGCAACATCAGCCTTGACCAGACCCTGCACACGGTCACGTTCACGCTTCTGCTTGGCAAGCTGTTCCTCCAATGCGGCAAGCTGGCTGTCATCCGGACGATTGCTCTCCAATGCAAGAATATTGCTCTGCGCCTGAAGCATCTGAAGATGCAGCTGCGTGGAATCAATTAGTCCCACCTGCTCGCCGGTTTTTACAGGAGTTCCTTCCTTAACGGGAAACTCGAGTATCAATCCGTTCACCTCACTAGATACGACAACCTCGGTAGCCTCGAACGTTCCGGTTGCATCGTACTGCGTACGGTCGCCCGAACATCCAACTGCAAATGACACTGCGACTGTCAACAAAGCCGCATGTATAAGTTTCAGTTTCATATATTATTTATTTACCGTATATCTCAAATCATAAATGTTCTTAAGCCACTCCACTTCGTGAGCCGTCTTGTTCTGACGCGCCTGGTCCTCGGCACTGATGTCACGCAGCAAATCGTTGACACTGCCTTCTCCGCTTTTCACAAGGGCCTCTGTACGGCTGCGTATGGAACTGCGAAGGTTGATTATCTCATCATCATAGCGCATCACTTCTTCCATTTCGTTTATCGCGGCACGTTCCTGTGTCCCCTTAAGCTGCATGTTGTACAGAAATGTAGCCTTCTGCGACTCCAGCTGCTGACGGTTAAGCTCTATCTGCGACATTTTGTTTTTCTTCGTATAAAAACCGTCGATAGTCCACTTGAAGCTGATGCCTGCAATAAAATACGGAGACCACTGACGACTGCCTCCCGACATGTGCTTGAATATATCGGGACTGGGGCTCGAATAAATCCCTGTCACAAATGCTCCTATCTGCGGCATCACACTGGCACGAACCGCACGCCTCTGCGCCTCAAGCAATCCAGCCTGCGCATCGAACAGGGCCATCTCCGGACGCGCCGAGGCATCATCCGTCACCGGTTTTTCAGGCTGCGGCTTGACAAGTTCCGTTTCGGCCGTAAGTTCCAGACCTGTCATTATACTCAACATGGCTATGTATGCCGTACGGTTGGCTTCGAGTTGCGAACGCTGCTGCTTAGCACCGAGTATCTCCACCTGCAGTTTGTCGAGATCGTTCTGTTCGGCAGCACCGTACTCGAGCATTGACTGCAGCATTCTGTAGTTACGTTCAAGGTCACTTATCATAAGGTCCACAGTGCGGATATTCTCCTGCAAGAGCAGCGACCCAAAATAGAGCTGGTTGACACGTTCCACAAGCGCATACATCTCCGAGTCGAACGTACGGCGCGACACTTCCGCCTCAGCCTTTACGGCTTCGGTCTGTGCCTTTATCAAACCACCGTCCCATACCACCTGCTGAACCTGTACGGCACCTCCGTACAGCGCATTTGGCATGGCTCCGAACGTTATTCCCAGCTGTGCAAAAAGCGAACTCAACGACGAGGGGAATTCCGGCATTTCAGACACATACCCTGCCATTGCCGTCAGCGAAACCTTAGGCAGCCAATTGCGGCGGGCATTGGATATATTGAATTCCTCAAGTTTGTCAATCAATCCTTTCTGCACTATGGCGGGGAAATTCTCCTGTGCCTTGGCCTGACACTCTTCCAAGGTCACCGCCTGTCCGTGACACAGACATGCACCAGCAAACAGCACTACTATCAGACATGCAATACGTTTCATATACCGTCAATATCTTCCTCCGCGGCGGAGACAGGCTCTGCACGGGATGTTCCGACTATTTTCTTACAAGTTACGGAATTTTTCACAAAACACCGTACGCAATTGTCCGCAAAGATACAAAATTACCATACGCTACATGGCCTGTACGGACGTAATAAATATTTAACGATGAAATATCGGAATCATTATACGGCAAGCAAGACTATCTTCATCAGCCAACAAAAACAGGCGGACACAGAATATCCGCATCCGCCTGTTAAATCAATTTCACAATAGGGTTAAACACCGGCACAAGGAACCTCTACCTGACAAACCTCTATGCCTATACGGCGCAGTAGCTGTACGCCTTCATCCGAATGGTAGTCGTCACAATACACGACACGCTTAATGCCCGCCTGTATTATCAACTTGGCGCACTCTATACACGGGGCAGCAGTTATATACAGCGTAGCGCCGTCGCCGTTGTTGGCGCTTTTGGCCAGCTTTGTAATGGCATTGGCCTCGGCATGCAGAACATACGCCTTGGTTTTACCCGTCTCGTCCTCACATATGTTCTCGAACCCAGAAGGAGTGCCGTTATAACCGTCGGAGATTATCATCTTGTCCTTGACGATCAGCGCCCCCACCTGTCGGCGTATACAATACGAATTCTCGGCCCATATCTTTGCCATGCGAATGTAACGCATGTCGAGTTGTCTTTGTTTCTCTTCCTGATATCCCATAACAGCAGTCTTTTTACCCTTGCATGGTGTCAAAACAATTTCTTCTTGCTTGCCGTGACCACAAAATCCTTCAGGTACGACGGTTCGAAATATGCCGTATCTTCAACCTCTCCGGCATCCAACCTGACCTGTGCGGGCTTGCACAATCCGCGTGCCGAAGGAGCGACATCTATCATCTTCACATTTCCCTCGGGAAGCACGTCGAGCGTTTTGGAAGCCCCTCCGCCAAACACGAAAAATTCACGTCCCGTCTCGATAAAGTCCGCAAAGCTGTTATTATCCACCACTTCGGCAGCCACCGCCGACAGTGGCTTCAGCGATGTGTCGAACACCTGCGCATACACCTCCATACGTCGCGCGTCTATCATCGGGCATAACAACGCATTGCTCCAGTCATCGGCATGGAAAAGACCCGCCTCATACTCCTCGCAGGCAATAACGGCCATAGCCTCAAGTGACCCGACAGCCACGAGCGGTATGCCAAGGGCATAACACAGTCCCTTGGCAAACGAGGTACCTATTCTCAATCCCGTATAAGAACCCGGGCCGCGGCCTATCGCCACGGCATCGAGGTCCTGCGGTTTCACATCCGTCTCACGGAAAAGTTCTTCGGTGAATACGGCAACATTGCGTGCATGGTCACGCCCCGTCTCCTCCCTGAGCGATACGGGACGACCTCCGTCGGACAGTACAACGGAACATACATCCGTACCTGTCTCTATGCAAAGTATAAGGGACATTTCTCTATGTGATGTACTTTATCGTGTAGCCTGTGCATGCATTACCGTTTCATGAAACGGTCCATTTCACGCTTGGCATCCTTTTCCTTTATATATTCGCGCTTGTCGAAACTCTTGCGCCCGCGTGCAAGACCTATCACCACTTTGGCAAGGCCGCGGTCGTTGATAAACACGCGTAACCCGACAACCGTGAGCGACTTGTCCTGCGAAGCACGTTCCAGCTTGTCGATCTCGCGACGGTTCAGCAACAACTTGCGGTCACGTTTAGGCTGATGATTGTTGTACGTACCCCAGTGGTATTCGGATATATTGAGACCGCGGATATATACCTCGTGGCGGTCGAAATAGCAATAGCAATCGACCATAGAGGCCTTGCCGAGACGGAGCGACTTTATCTCAGTACCGGTCAGCACGATACCGGCGACATACTCTTCGAGTATTTCGTAGTCGAACGCCGCGCGTTTGTTCCTTACGTTTATTTTTTTGTAGTCGGCCATATATTAGGCAAAGTTACACATTCCGAGCCTATATGCAAGCAAGCGGTCCATGCCTCAAAGAATGAGCCTCGACATCTTGCGCGCTATCTTTATACGAACGGAATTAAGTACAGAAATGTTTTCCATAATGGCGACCTGTTCCTCTTCCGACAGGTTTTCGTCGGTCAACTGTTCCTTGAGCCGCGCAATGATACTTTCTATCGTCTTCGATTTGTAAAGCGTAACCACACGCGGTATCAGCACCGAGAGCCGTTTCTCCTCGCTATCCAAAAATATGTCGTGTCTCTTCCACAATTCACTGAGAACATAGTTGGCATCGGATGTCAGAATATCGACTGCGGCATTGCACACCTTTGGATCCTCATGGTTGGTAAAAAAGTGTTCCGGCACCTTGACGCCCTCGCCAAGCTCTTCGTAATGGCGCTGATAGCACTCATAGATGGCCCTGTACTGCGGGTTCTGAAGCAACACATCATCCTGCAACTCGCTGAATATTGTTTCGGCTACATTGAACTTCACCAAACTGTTTCCCTCCCTGTGCTCAAAATATAGATGCCCGTACTTCATCAGATATCCTGCAATCTCCTTCTCCAGTTCATCCATACTGCTGCCGGCCACCACACCTTTTAGCGATGCCATACGCGCCATGGCACGCTCCTCGCGACGTTCCTGCTCCTGCATCCTGCGCACAAACTCGCCCGTCGGCTTGTCGTAATGCACCGAATGGCGCTTGCGGGCCACCTCGGCAATAAGCACCTGCTCATCGGCATCCATAATCTTGGCACAATCCTTTATGAACACCGAACGTATTATCGGGTCGGGTATCTCCGAAATGGACTGCACTATGTCGGTAACGAGGGCGGCCCGCTTCAACGGATCGTCGCCCGCATCGGCCAAAAGCAGACGCGTTTTGAACCTTATGAAATCCTCCTCATGACTTTCGATATAGCCTTTGACTTCTTCGGCAGAATGTGAACGTCCGAACGAATCGGGGTCCTCTCCGTCTGGCAGCAGCACGACACGCACATTGAGACCTTCGCGAAGTATCATGTCTATACCGCGCAGCGATGCCTTTATACCGGCCGAGTCTCCATCGTAAATAACAGTAATGTTTTTGGTAAAACGGCTGATGAGTTTTATCTGGTCAACGGTAAGCGACGTACCGGACGACGCCACGACATTCTCTATCCCGTTCTGATGCATACGCATCACGTCGGTATAACCCTCAACGAGAATGCAATAGTTGTCTCGCACAATGGCGTTTTTTGCATGGTATATGCCGTAAAGACTGTGGCTCTTGCTGTAAACTATGCTTTCGGGCGAATTGAGATACTTGGCCGTACGGTCGCTCGTACGCAGCACACGGCCGCCAAAGGCTATTACCCGACCACTGATGGAGTATACAGGAAAAATAACGCGTCCCGCGAAACGGTCGTGATATCCGCCACCCTCGCGCTTTATGGTAAGGCCGGTATCGACAAGAAACTGCTCCTTGTAACCGGCCGACAGTGCAGCCTGCGTCATGGCATCGCCCTTTGCAGGACAATAGCCGAGCGAAAACTTGCGTACGGTCGCATCAGTAAATCCGCGCTCGCGGAAATAACCCATACCAACATTCAGCCCCTCATCGGTATCGCGCAGAGTATGCTGGAAATAATCGGCGGCCCAACTGTTAACCACCATCATGCTTTCGCGGTCATCGTTGCGCTTTGCCTCTTCAGGCGACAGTTCGCGCTCATGGACCTCTATACCGTATTTTTTGGCGACATATTTCAGAGCCTCGACATAGGTCATCTTCTCGTGCTCCATGACGAAGGTAACGGCATTGCCGCCCTTGCCGCATCCGAAACATTTGAACAGCCCCTTGGACGGCGACACGATGAAAGACGGCGTACGTTCGTTGTGAAACGGACAGCATGCCTGATAGTTCACCCCCTTTTTCTTGAGAGTGACGAAATCGCCCACTACCTCTACGATATTGGCGGCGGCATATATTCTGTCTACCGTTTCCTTATCTATCATATCAACGACTGTAAAGCCGTTGCAAAGTTAGCAATTTTCCACGGCAGGCGTAGCGCATAATTTTATTACCTCACACATGACAACGCATGTATTTTATGTATACTTTTGCGGCTTAAATCAAGCTACATGCAATGAATCGCACAGAAAGCTTAAAAGGCATAGTTTATGCCATACTGTCATCATCCACATTCGGATTCGCACCGTTCTTCACGCTGCTGCTTATCGACGGCGGTCTGTCGTCATTCGAAGTGCTTTTTTATCGATGGGGAGTAGCAGCCATAGCACTTGCATGCACCGGTATAGCCGCCAAACAAAGTTTCCGAATCGGATGGCAAAACTTCGCCACGGTATGCATGCTCGGCATAGCCCGCGCAATGACATCGTTGAGCCTTGTGTACGCCTATCAGAACATATCCACAGGTGTGGCTTCATCCATACATTTTCTATATCCGCTCGCCGTAGCATGCGGCATGGCGCTGTTCTTCAGGGAACGCATTTCATGGAAAGTCATCGCAGCCATAATAGCCTCACTGGCCGGAGCCATATGTCTGTCGTCGGATGACTTAAGTTCCGGCGGCGAAAATGCAGTGGCCGGCATCACGGCAGCCTGCCTGTCAGTGCTCTTCTACGGTACATACATCATAGGTGTACGCAAGACCCGCGCAGCCAGCATGGATTCAGCCGTACTCACATTCTATGTCACCGCATTCGGAGGCGTGCTGTTCGGTATGGGCAGTCTGGTATTTAACGGCGGCATACAAATTGTTTCTGGCTGGAAAATGTGGCTCTGCGTGCTTGGCATCGCACTGCCTACCACTGCCCTATCCAACATAACTCTCGTACAGGCAATCAAGCGCATAGGCCCGACAATGACCTCACTTTTCGGAGCCATGGAACCACTTACCGCAATGGTGGTCGGCATACTTGCCTTCGGGGAACGCTTCACATGGCTCACTGCAGTGGGTATGGTATTGGTCATCGTGGCCGTCAGCAGCGTAGTGCTCAACAGTGCTGCGGCAGAACGTGCCTCTGCAGGGAAACAGGATAACAGCAACCGTGCACTCCGCCACGTTAATTAAACATCAAAATCAGCATTATCATGGTAATACGCGAAGAAGATTCAAGAGAGAAACATGTACTGGAGGTAGCTAAGTCCATGATGACGGCTGCCCGCACAGCTCCCAAAGGATGCGGCATAGACCATCTTGAGATGGCCGTACTGACCGGAGAGGAGATAAACAGACTCGCTGCCGAAATGCGCCGTTTGGGCGAACTGCACGGCCGCGGCTTTTTCCTGCGCGACGCAGACAACGTCGAAAATTCACAAGCAGTGGTACTCATCGGATGCCACAGTGCCGTCCGCAATCTCGACTGCGGGTTGTGCGGTTCGCCCACATGCCGCGAAAAACAGACCGCCGCACCCGCCGTTCCATGCACATTCGACGTCACTGACCTCGGCATCGCCGTAGGCTCGGCCGTTGCCATGGCCGCCGATTTCCGCATAGACAACCGCATACTCTACTCGGCAGGTGTCACGGCACGCGAAATGAAGCTTCTTCCCTGTTGCTCTATAGTATATGCCATTCCCCTGTCTGTCAACGGCAAAAACATATACTTTGACCGCACAAGCAAATGTCAGGCAGGCAAATAATTCCGACCGGCATGAATAAAATAACAACCGTGGTATTCGACCTCGACGGCACTCTTCTCGACTCGCTCCAGGATTTGGCCTGCAGTGTCAACCATGCGCTGACAGAGCACGGCATGCCGACCCGAAGCGAAACCGAAATACGGTTGATGCTCGGCAACGGCGTGCGCCGTCTGGTAGGACAGGCAGTACCACAGGGAACACATGAGGATATCACCGAACAGGTTCTCGCCACGTTCCGCGTACACTACGCCAAACATTGCCACGACCTTACGCATCCCTTTGACGGTATCATGGACATGCTTGCCGAACTGCACCGACGCGGCTACCGCATGGCGATAGTCTCCAACAAACCTGCCTCTGCAGTACAGGAGTTGAACGCACAGTTCTTCTCCGGCTACATGAATATTGCGGTAGGAGAAAGCACTACCGTACGTCGCAAACCCAATCCCGACGGAGTCCTCGAAGCCATCCGCCGCATGGGGGCCACACCGTCGGAAGCCGTATACGTCGGCGACTCGGAGGTAGACTTCGTCACAGCTCAAAATGCAGGCATACCCTGCATCACCGTTCTGTGGGGATACCGCGACGAAACGTTCCTGCGCAATACGGGCGCCACACTGTTCGCCCGCCGCCCGTCGGAACTACCCGAACTACTCGAACATATATCATACAACCGGTAACCGACACTGCCAAAAACAAAAACGCCGCTCCCTATGATGAGAGCGGCGTTTTTCACAACACGATAAGTCATTCGCATCAGTTCTCAACGCCTGTCGGGACGCGACAGTATCAATGCCACACCCGCTGCCATGACGAGTATCGGCAGTACCACCTTGCTGAACGACAAGTATATATCAAGCACATCAAACACGATAAAAAGCACTCCCAAACCTCCGACAACAAGTCCGGAACGCCATCTTCTTACGGAAATGAGATACCCGCCCGCAGCAACTAAAAACATCTGCCACGAGAAAATCACGGAAAACAGCCCGTATCCCATAACGCCTACATTATACAGCAGCCACAATATACCTACCAACACAAGCAGCGAGCCGAGATATATACTACCGGCAGCAGGCCGTTTGAAAGCACCGTCCACGTCACGCCTGTTATTGTCATTAATAATTTCCATCTTTCAAACTGTTATCAAAATCATATTCATTCCACTCTTCACCATGGCCGTCAAATACACTCTCCCTGTTCCAACGACACTCCATACGGCGAAAACCTTCGACCAGATTATCAGAATTGTGTATGGTCACGACCGACAGATATGTAGTAAGCATAACCCATATCACCAGTAAAATCCACATGAACGTCCGGTTGGTGCGCACACCGAATATCAGTCTGAACAACAAGCACACAAGCATTAACAAAGGTATAAACCCAGCCAGCAGCATCAGCACCACATACCACACAGGCGATACACCCTCCATACAAGAGAGGGCATCGAATACCCATTCGTTCATAACCAGAGACGTCCCGAATATCGTTGCTCCGACACACACCAGCACAGCGAACAATGCCAGACATACACCGATACCTATAATGAACACCAATGCCTTTATGCAGAACAATAATATGCGCCCAATAATATAGAATACGTCTGCCCACACAGAAGCCGTCCGCCGCTCGGACGACGATGATGCCATTGCCGCCGCATCATTCTCAAGCGTACGCTTGATGGACGATGCCGTCACACGCTCGCCTCGCATCTCAAGTTTCTGCCGAGGGGTTCTTGCCATCGGCACTATAATCCAAAGGGCAGGGTACAGCACCACACAGATGCCGAACAATATGGCAAATACTTCCCCGACCTCCTCCATGCCGGCCATGGAAAACACGACAGCCATTACCACCGGCAGAAAAATGCACAACCTGACCCACACCGGGTCAACACGGAAATAGGCTCCAATACCGGAGCATACGCCTCCCAATACAGCTCCCTCAGGATTGCGGTGCAGACGTCGCGGCAGACGTTCCGCAGGCTGAGCGTCATCCTGTGCATCGTCTGGAAACCCCAGACGCGCGATAACACTTTCGGCAAGTGCCGTATCCACCACCGCGTGACTGTCGGGCATGCCTTCAAGCAACAGTTCCGCTAGACGGGCCTCTATGTCGGCCACAACCTCGCGTCCTTCGGGCCTGCCGGAGTACGACCGCTCCAGCCTGTCGAGATATTCCTTGATCTTCCTGTAAGCCTCTGTGCTAAGCACAAACGCCACACCGGCAATGCTTACCTTTACAACCTCTTTCATACGGCACAGAAACTACAGTTCCCGAATACGCGCAATCTGCCCCACAAGCTCATCCCACGAGGCATCGAGTTGCGCCAGCGCCTCACGACCCTCATTGGTAATGGAGTAGTATTTGCGAGGCGGACCCTGCGGCGACTCCTCCCACCGGTAAGACAGAAGCCCCTGATTTTTCTGACGCGTCAGGATTGGGTACAGCGTCCCCTCAACCACTATCATGTGCGCCTCCTTAAGCTCCGCTATTATTTTCGGAGCATATGAGTCACCTCGCGACAGGATGAGCAGGATGCAGTACTCCAACACCCCCTTGCGCATCTGAGCCTTGGCATTGTCCACATTCATCGCCACTCCTCTCCGTCTTCACGGTTATCGCGTCGACAGCCGTTATCGGCAGGTTCGAGCGGCACCACTATCCAAAGCACCAGATAAACCCACAAACCGGCCGAAAGGCAAAACAGTGCAAACAAAGCTATGATACGTACAAGTACGACATCCACATTGAAATAATCGGCCAACCCTTGGCAAACGCCGCCTATAATCCTGCTGCGGCTACGGTAGAGCCTCTTGGGCTCCTTCCCCTTGATAATTTCCATAAACCAAATCCTTTAGACTCCAAACCGACTACCGCACGGAACCCGAAGCGGTAGCGGACGGAATAACTATCCACAATATTATATACACCCAGAGGCTTATGCCCCCGAAAAATACCAGCAAAAACGTAAGCAATCGCACCACCGAGACGTCTATTCCGAAATATTCGGCCACGCCGCCGCAAACGCCGCCTATGACCCTGTTGCTGCGCGACCGACGCAGATTCTTCACATCTGCCTTACGACGCTCCTGCGCCGCACGGCGTTCCCCGAAATCGTCAGCCCGACCGAGTATGGATATGGCCTTGCGCACAAGAGCCGTATCAACTACCTGACGCGGCGAAAACAACTCCTCGCTGAATATGTCAGCAATACGCATCTCAAGGTCGTTCAACGTCTCTGCGGCCTCAACCGGCTCGAAACGCTCTCCCACATCATCAAGATACCTTTTCAACATGTAATAGGCATCCTCATCGATGACGAACGCAACAGAACCTATATTTACATCAAGAGTTCTTTTCATAATTTCATACAATGCTGTATTGTTTGTATCGCAAATATATAAATTAAATCATGTACTATGCAATACATAGTACATATTATTTTCCAATAGCGTATCATGCACATGTTCTCAGACATACAATATATCATAAAAACCGGACCGTAACCACACAGGAACGGTCCATATAGCCTTATCGACTATTTTTTATCCATACCGCAAAAAAATGTGCTTTTTGTTATTGTATTTAAAAAATAAGCTCTACATTTGTGTTATCGAAATAACAGTTATTCCGATAACAGCCCAACAAAAGTGCGAGGCTGAAACATACAAGAAATGAAGGCTGCTGCCCGCCACAGGACAGACAGTTTACAAATAATGGTTAGGTTAATAGTTTAGGGAGACACGGATGTTAACGGCGCGCCGCACACCGCGCCGTTAACGGAAATGTCGCAATACCTCCGCCGCCGCAAGGCCGCGGCAAGGTTATGAAAATGAAGCATTGACAGTTTTCAATAGGACAGAGAGTTTAAGTTTTAGGTAGGATTTTAGAATGAAGCGCAGGTAAGCTGGGAAGCTCGCCTGCGCTTTTTGCGTAATAACCATAATAGAGCAGGTGCAAAGTCAGGCATAGCTGTGCATGCCTCCAAGCAGAAGGTTCACACCGAAATATGTTACTAACACACATAGAAACGCCGCAACGCAGAACCAATGAAAAAATAGCGGACGGCGGAACCACGGTAGCGAAGCCGGATGCAGCGCCAACGAATAAACAAGCATTGTTATCAATGCCCATACCTCTTTGGGGTCCCACCCCCAGTAACGTCCCCACGACACATTGGCCCATACCGCACCGACAAAGATACCTGCAGCAAGACAAAATATGGCCGGATACAGCAATATGCGGCTAACATCTCCGAGTTGTCCTGCTTTATCAGGATGATGACGATAAAGAATAATGCCCGTTATGCCGTTGAACATTATAAATGCCAGCAAAGCATACGCCAACATTACCAAAACTACATGCACACACAACAACGGTGATGACAGCACAGGCATAAGATTGGTTATATGCGGATTGGATTCTCCCATCATAGATACCATCAAGGCAAGTCCGGCCGTCAGATATCCGAACGGCACTACCAGCGGGAAACGACGGCGAAAAAGCAGAGTAAGTCCGAGTGCGCACCATGCCATGAACTGCATGGTCTCGAAACCATTGGACAACGGCATGTGACCGGAAACAAACCACCGCAACGCAAGGACGAATGTCATGAAGGCAAATCCTGCAACCAGTCCTACCGCCAGCAGTTGACGGACGGCAGATGCTCCATTTCGTCCAGCAACCATACAACGGCAGATGTATACGAATGCCGCAACTCCAGCCAATATCAATGCAGCGGCCAGATACAGAGAATATTCCAACCTGCCATACAGCCGTTCGGCCTTAAAGCGAGCTTCGGAAGGCATCGCTGCACCACCTTCGGAAAATTGGTATTCACGTAGTTTACCGATTACTTCATCAAGCTGCGAATAGTCGCGACGCACCACAAGTTCATGTATGTAATTCATAACGCCGCGTATGAAAAGCTCCTGGTCGTCATCCATATAAGACGGCAAACGGTCTACCTGCGATGCCCAGTGCAGTCTGCCATCCATATCGGTATATGGGAAAATACGAAGCATGGAACCCGTACAAAGCATGGCCACAAGATTGAACTTTTCATCGGCTTCGCTTGCGCCCCTCCCCGCAAAACCCTCCAGACGATAGGAGTTCACAGCATTGCGGTAATCAGACAAGGCAGCATACTTCCCTTCAATGCCAAGCAAACGACGCGTTTCGACACTTTTGATGCGGATTACAGGTTCTTCTTTCCATTCATCATACCAGAACAGCCATCCGGCAACCACTTGTTCAGGAGTATAGCCCTTATAACACGACTTTCCGTAAAGTTTGACTGTAAAATCCTTTGCCAAAGTAGACAGCGGACAAATACGGTCTTGATAATAAACATACAGCCTGCCCAATCCATCGGCCGAACTGCGAGGCAGCGTCGGAGGCAGTGCTCCGTCCGGAGCCGCACCCGCAGACATTGGGAGGCACAGCATCACACACAGCATTCCTCCTTTCAGGAGGGGAGTTCTCAGCAACTTTCGGAAATTGCTGCCGCGGTCAAAAAAGAACAATATCATCGACAGCAGCAACAATCCGTAACCGACATAGGTTATACCTATCCCCCATGGGTCGTGCGACACGGACAATATGCTTCCCTGTCCATCGGCATCATAGGAAGACTGATAAAAACGATAATGACGAAAACGGAATATACGGTTCATCGATGCAACTCCATGCACAGTATCGACACCGTCAGTAACAATAAGTTCGCTGACGAAATCCATGGGAGACAATGTACCAGGATAATACTCTACACGGAATTCATCGAGCCGTATTCCGAAAGGCATTTGCCGTTCAGTGCCGTCACTATCGAGGAACGATTTTGTTCCATCGCTGCCTACACGCAGATGCACGGTACCCTGCTCGCCAGACATCCATGTCACTGCCGCACCGACAAGTATCACGACAAATGCCGAATGCAGCATAAACACGGCAGGACGACGGTACAACCTTCTTCGAAACATGTAAACAACTGCGGCAATACCTGTCAGCGCCCACAGTGCGACAAACCACACAGCCCCGTAAATATTGTCCGATACAAAATGTGTCCCTGTTTCCTTCTCCACTATCGATGCCGTCACAAGCACCAGCATCACCGCTCCCAAAAGGGCAAATGCCGCTCTTTTCAATGTTTTCATATGCGCCCGATACTGTTTTTATGCAACAACTGGATACCGACACGCCAACACGCCGACATCCAGCTACTGCAATACCCTAACTACTAAATGGCATCTATAAATTTCACAATGGCATCACGGTCAGCCTTGCTAAGAGTACGGAACCGTTCAACACTCTCACGGGCATCACTCTCCTTGGCGCCATGCCACATGATAGCTTCAATCACCGTACGCGCACGGCAATCGTGCAAACGGTCAGCCTCCATGGAACCGGTACACTTTTGGTGCAGACCGCGACCCCACAACGGCGTCGTACGGCACCAACCGGTACGTATATCGTTTTGCATGTAAAGCCTGTGCTGCACCAGGTCGGTATAGGGCCATATCTTCTGATTTGGATACTTCGGCAGACGGCTGTCTCCATCAGCAAAGAAACCGCTCGGGTCGGTGAAGTTGTCATCACCTGTTGTCCATGTAGGACGGTGACAATATGCACATCCTATCTGCGTAAACAACTCCTTGCCGCGCTGTACCTCCTCATCGTCAAGATTGCGTGCCGCCGGCACGGCCAGACCGCGATGCCACAACATGAGGTCCACGAAATATTCATCACTCACTTCAACGGGCAGTTCCGATGACATCAGATAATTGTAAATATCCTGTTCCACGCCGGCATCGGTTTCCCATTCGGGAAAATAGTCATAAAATTCGGCCTGTACGTCAGGGTCCTGAGAAGCTGTCTCGGCATAAGCCTTCGTCATGTAGTGGTAACGACGGTTGGAACGCGTAACATTGGTAATGTTCCAAAACGCATTAGCTCCTGCAGCATCCTGAAGCGGACCACGACTGAGGGCATAAGTGAACCTATACGGATGCTGTTCTCCTGTGCCGCCATCCTGCGGTTTGTTGTTGGCATACTGACTCACCCATTCACCATTGGCAAATATTTTTGGATTGAGTTCCATACCGGCAGCCTCCTGTCGTGCATACTCTGCCTTGAGGTCCTCATCGGATATGGCATCGAGCAGACCGGTACCATAAATGCCTATGGTGGACTCAAGACGTACCACCACCTCATCGGCACTCATTTCCTGACCCTCCTTCACATACAAAGGCACATAGTAGGCATCCTGAGGAATGGTTACCTCCGGATATATCAAATCGTATGTTTCGCCATCTGGAAACTGATTACCCCATTCATCCTGATAAGGCAGCCATTCAATGGTAATCTTGGTCTCATCGATGGGCGCCTTGAACGGAGCAACGGCGTGCGTCTGCGGCATACCTGTCAACGAAGTAAGATAGTTCCCCTCGCTGTCGGCGAGTACAAGCAGATAACCGTTGCCTATCTCGTTGGTATTGAACGTACCCGCCTGACGCTTGCCATGGCCGTAACCGGGATGACAGTGCATGCAGGAGGTACGGATGTAAAGCGGACCAAGACCTCCGCGTACGGTGCCGTCACTGGCCTGCGTGAATATCTTCTCGAAAAGCGCCTCACCATTCTTGAAACTTTCAAGGTCTGTTACAGCCGGCGCCGGCTGTTCGAATGCCATGGATGTGGTATTGAAAGCCGTTCCGAGTTCGCCTCCAGAATAGTATTCCTCCGAGATGACAGGCGGTGGAGTAGGCCCGTCAGCGCCGCCGTGTTCATTTACACACCCTGCAATAACACCGGATGCAAGCAACAATAAATAGCCAAACTTCTTCATAGCATTGATTTTTTATATACCGTAACCACACGCAGAGCAATGGCCCCTTTGTTTAGAACCATCGCGCCGCGTGCGGGAACTACTGTTTACTGTTATCACTGTCCTATTACCGTCTGTGCATTGTCAAGCGCCGTTTTAAGCCTGTTGCATTCATCGGTAGCCTTTTCCCAAAGTTCGTTACTGGAACCGGCATAATTTACAAAAGGTGCAGGGGCCGCTTCTATGGCTGACAGCGAAGCCTCGATTGCGTCAAGCACTTCCTGATTTACATCGGCATCAACCGTTGCCAGATAATCGGCTACCGATGCATCTCCTTCATGGGAACCTTCGTAGGCATTGCGGATGCTGACAATATTGTCGTAAAAATCCTGTTTCGAGTTCTTTGCATAGGGAGACTCTATATAACTGAGATCCTCTCCGTTTGTACCGGTATTCGGACGGTTGATTTTCTGGTTGGCAACCTCATCGGCAATATCGGCACACCCTTGTATGATTTCCTGTGCCGCTTCAAGATATGACTTGTACTTGCTGCCTCCCTGTCCGGCATTCCTCATACTCTCACCGTAATCAAACGACGGCTCAAGTTCAGCATCGGTCAGCATCTGCTGCTTTTCGGACGACACATTCTCCATACCGCTCCACGATGCCTCCAGACGCACGCATTGATTGGCGAGGTCTCCCGCAACCGCAGTAAGGAATACAAGTTCTTCGGCTCGTCCGTACGGAACATTGCGCACCTCGCCTTTCGTATTGTCCGTGGAAGCATAAATGTCGAAAATCATATATTCCACAGCATGGAAGCCAAGCAGGCCGTAGCCCAGAAAACTGCCGGCATATTCGGCATCCATCTTGTCCATACGATTATCGTCATCGAGCAGAGCCTGAAGTTCAGCTGCATCCAGCGGCCATGAATCGATATGCGGATCTATGAAATAGTCTCCGGCTGCACCGTAAAGAAAAGCTTCACTGAGTTCCCAATACTTGCGCGCCTCGTACCACTTCTCGCACGCCTGCGCAAGCAGTTCGGACGTTTCAGCAGACAATGTCCCTTCACCCGACGCAACTATGTCTGTCGCTGCATTGGCATTGGCCGAAGCCTCTATCTGCACGCAAAGCTCGGCAAGGTCCACGGCAGCATCCGCCATGGCATGATAAGTAGGGATAACCGTATTGTCGACAAAAGCTATTGCAGCCTTCTTCAATGCTGCCTCACGCTTGTCTTCATACGAGAAATTTGTACCTGAGGTACTGCATGATACCGCTCCCAATGCAATAGCAGCGGCAACAGAATAAACGTAAATCCTTTTCATTAACTATCGTTTTAATTATTAACAGTCTGTATCAATTGAAAAAACCAGAGTAGGCTATGCCGAGCGACACGGCAGGTTCGTTATTGTATGGACTCTTGAGTATACCCATGGAATATTCAGCCTTGATTACCAATCCCTTCACAGGGAAATAATTGAGACCTACAGCAAACCGTTGACGTCCGCAATAGCCGATGCGGCCGACCCTCTCGGTTGCCTTGAACATGGAGTCATAGTATTCGTAGCGTCCGAACAAATAAAAGCGCTGTCCCATGGAATGCAGTCTGCCCACCTGAGAAAAGATGTCATATCCGAACTCTGCTCCGGCAGAAACTGCATCGGAGCCTACCTTCTGCTTCGGCGACACCGAAGAACTGGTAAGTCCCATATTGAAAGAGGTAATCACATCCGAATCTGTAAGATGCCCGTAATCGAAATTACCCCGTACAATCCAATTGTGTGCATCGTAAGCAAAGTCAAAGGCACCTATAAGTACCGTACCGCGGACATTATCATAACGTGAGTTGCTCGTAGCAGCCAGTGTATTCCTGAAACTGTTGCCGACATATCCGCTGAGACTGAGACGCAGGCCCGGCACAGAGTAGTTGTCAACGCGGAATGCCCCTGCATAGGCAGTTGCTATCTTAAATTCATAAGGGCTGCCGGCACCGTCGTGTATCCAGCCCTGGCTTGAAAAGCGGTCGGAATCCAATCCGGGAAGGAACATTACCTCATACCTCCATTTGCCGGCCTCACCCCACAGGCTGACACCTGTTTCATGCCACGTACAAGGCAGTATGGTATTTTCACCCTCCGGACGGTACACTCCGAAGAACTGAGTCGGCAAATGATTGGCATTGGTTGCACCGACCGGAACAACCATATGACCGATACGAATATTGAACGCCCGCGAAAAACTCTTCTGCAACCAGAACTGTTCAAGAGCCACTTCCCCGCCACGCTCTATCTCTGATTCGTACTCGCCTCCTTCCTCGGCTTCAATTTCAACGGCACTCTCCGTACCGCCGTGTTCGAATTCTATTTCACTGCCCATGCTCCAGCCACGGCCGAAATCATAGCCAAGAAATATCACCACATGCGGTATGTCGAACCGGCCATGCTGGTCGTTCTTGTAAAGTTCAGGTTTAGAATACCTCAGATAATTGTCGCTGAAGAAATTGCGCGAAAAAGCAACCTCTCCATAGCCGCCTATCGAAAGACGCGAACGCTTGGCCGGTGCCGGTGCTGCCGACACGGTCGAGTGTCTGTCTTCCAATTCGGCAAGCAATTCATCTACAAGTTCGGCTTTCACCTCAGCCTTTATCTGTGCTTTCAGCTTTTCATCAATGGCTAAATCACCTTCAGGCTGTGGCTCGACAGAATATGCCGACGTGCATGCCGCAATCCCGATCATAAAAAGTAGTAGACATCTAAATCTCATAGGCTCATAATGTTTGAATAACGCTGCAAAATTATACCCGCGCCATTATCCAAACCATACCTACTTTTTACTAAATATTTTAATCATCTGTCACACTATAGGTACTTATATCAGAAACCAATTTCCGCTTATCAAGAAACCGACTGCAATCGAACAGGAAACATATGGCATGACAACGGCATCGGTTTCCCATTGCGGGAGCCGACGCCGACACACATTATGATATTACCGAACTAATGTCTGAAACAGGCGGTTTTACGCCTTATGAACCGCACACACGGTGCGGGCATATATTTGCAGAACGGGATGAAAAGACGGTTGTACCAACCCGGAACGACATGCCGTCTGTGATGAAACAGCGCCCTCAAAGCAATGCGTGCAACCTTGTCGGGTGTTATAAGCACTCCAAGCGCCAATCCTACTTTCTGCAATCGGCGGCTCAACCCGTAGAAATCTGTAGCCACCCCTGCCGGCGATACCGCGGTAACCCAAACGTTACTTTCGCGGGCTTCGGCAGCAAATGCCACGGAAAACGTCTTGACATAAGCTTTCGTGGCACTGTATAAAGCTATGCCAGGGAACGGCATCCACATTGAATAGGATGCCATATTCAATATATATCCACCGCCAGCTGCCGCCATATCCTGTGCAAAAAGGCGGCACAGTGCGGTTACCGTACGCATGTGCAGCGACAGTATGTCATCGATACGCTCCTGCGCAGTATCCATGATGTCGTTATAGATGAACACGCCGGCATCATTGACAAGCACCTCTGCACGTATTCCTGCCTTGAGGTATTCACCGAACAGCGCCTCCGCCGCGTCCTGACGCGCAAGGTCCATCGCATGCGCAATCACCCTGACACCACATTCATCAGCGATACGTCCGGCACTCTCCTCAAGTCTTTCGGCATCCTTGCTGACAGCAAATATGCCGTAACCGCGCATGGCAAGCCTGCGGGCCATGGCAAACCCTATTCCCGAACTCGCGCCCGTGACTACGGCCCACCTGTCGCCGTTTACCGTATGTTTCCCTCGAGACATCCTGACTGTCAGACAATGCAATATACCAACATCATTCTATTCGTGCAAAGCGAACCACTCTTCCATGCGATCCACTATACGTGCTGCCGCAGCGGCCTTGGTTTCTAGCGGATATTCCGAAACCTTTCCGGCAGCGTCTATCACAGTAATCTTGTTGGTGTCGCCGGCAAACCCGGCACCTGCATCGCGAAGTGAATTAAGCACGATGAAATCAAGATTCTTACGCTGCAATTTACCAAGCGCATTCTCGCGTTCATGGTCCGTTTCAAGGGCAAAGCCAACAAGAATACGACGCCCTTTAACACGACCCGCCTCAGCTGCTATGTCACGCGTACGCTTCAGGCGTATCACCATATCGCCGTCCTGCTTCTTGATTTTCGTATCACTCACCTCCGCAGGAGTATAGTCAGCTACAGCGGCACACATCACGGCACCGTCTGCCTGCGGAAAACGTTCCATAACGGCACGGTACATATCCTCGGCTGACAGTACATCGACTCGCTCCGTACCTGCCGGAGTATCGAGATTGGTCCTTCCGCTCACAAGCGCCACCCGTGCCCCGCGGCGTGCAAGTTCGCCGGCTATGGCATACCCCATCTTGCCTGTAGAATGGTTTGACAGAAAGCGTACAGGGTCGATAGGCTCTATTGTCGGGCCGGCAGTCACTATTATATATTTACCTGACAGCAACATAGCCTATCCCATTATAGCGGCAATCCGGTCTATTATCTCCTCCGGTTCCGCCATTCGCCCCTTGCCGCACAAGCCGCTGGCCAATTCTCCAGACCCGGGTTCCACGATATGCACACCAAGCGAACGCAGCTTCTCCATGTTCTCATGGGTTGTAGGATGCGCATACATGTCAAGGTCCATGGCAGGAGCCACAGCCACCGGACAGCGTGCAGACAGATAGCATGTCAACAGCAGATTGTCTGCTATGCCATGCGCCATCTTGCCCATGGTATTAGCCGTGGCTGGAGCTATAAGATACAAGTCGGCCCACTCGCCGAGACTGACATGACTGTTCCATTCACCGTTTTCAGGATTAAAAAAATCAACCAGAACAGGGTGTTTTGAGAGCGTGGCCATAGTCAGCGGCGTAATGAACTGCTTGGCAAGCGGAGTCATGACAACCTTCACGTCAGCTCCCTCCTTTACAAGACCTCGCACCAGTACAGCCGCCTTATAGGCTGCAATGCTGCCTGTGACCCCCATCAATATGTGTTTACCTGCAAACTTCATATCATCATGACATTAATTCACGCTGCAACCCACACAACGTGCATCCCAATAAAATTCATGCCGCCACTCTGTACAGGGACGGCATAAACATACATGGTGCATTTGACAGCCGTTTCCGGAACAGGCCTAACGTATCCTTTCCGAAGCCATGCCGTCATGAAGGCTACGCCTGCTTGTCGGCGTCCTCAGCAGTGTTGCGGAAATAAACCTCCTTTTCGAGAAACTCCTCGGTAGCTATGAGGGTAGGTTTCGGCAACCTTTCGTAGTAGCGCGATATCTCTATCTGCTCCCTGTTCTCGAAAGTCTCCTCAAGCGTATCTGTGGCACTCGAAAAATCGGCAAGCTTACGGTTCAGTTCCTGCTTCAGCTGTGTGGCTATCTGATTGGCACGGCGCGATATAATCACAACCGACTCATAGATGTTGCCCGTCTGTTCGTCAAGGTCCGTCAGCTTTCGCGTGATGGTATTGTTGGGCACGTTGTTCTTCTTGATGTCCATATCGTCGTTATTCTGTTTCTGTCGTTTCTGTTATGGTTTGATGCTTTTCAATATATGCCTTTGCAGCACGCTGCATCCTGTCCAGTTCCTTGCGGTACTCGCTTTCGGGATATTCCGATACGAACGTATAATACGAGTCCATCATATCAAGGTAACGATCCCTCTGCAGTGACCGTATCGAATTGGCGGCCAGTTCGTAGCTCGACTTCACGGTGAGATAAAGTATCTCCTCGCGGTGCGGGGTTTCGGGATACTCGCGCAAAGCGTTCTTGAGCGCCACTACAGCCGACTTGTATCGCCCTATCTTGTAGTAAGTACGGGCATTGATAAACGACTGGTCGTACAGGTTATTCTGCAACTCCTCCAACCGAAGCAGGCACAACTGCTTCTTGATTGAATTCGGATAACGCTGCAGATACTCGTTTATGTTGTTGATGGCCATGTAGGTGGCTGTCTGGTCTCGGCTGGGAGGCGGCACCTGATAGTAAAACCCCATGGCATACTTATACTCTGCCTCCTCAGCAAAAGGACTGCGGCCGAAACGGCGGCGGAAATCATCGAATTCGGCAGCGCTCATGGTGTAGTCTCTCGTACGGAAATGAGCGTCTGCCGTATAGAACAGTATGGTATCCTCACGCGGCGTTCCCTGAAAATCGGGGCCTATCTCCTCCAGCAACTGAAGCGTCTTGTCAAATTTACCCTCATCGAAATAAGCGAGTGCAGCCTGATACATCTGTTCCTTGTCCTTGCTTTTCAGCAGCTTGTTATAACTGCCGCACCCTGCCAGCAGCAGGGCGGCCAAGCACAGAACTATTTTAACAGCCGGTCTTGTCATACGGATAATGTTTACAGGCACGCACTTAATAAAATGCGTACAAAGTTACGCAATTTTAACGATGAGCAAAAAAGTTTATTGTATTTTCTCCGACTTTAGCCAATTATGGCTAAATTTGTGCATTCCTACATTTGTGCCAAAGACAGCATTCGAGGAAAGAAAATGTGACATAAACATCAAGAACCATACACATGAACATTTTAGAGAGAATTAAGAATAATTCCGGCGGCCCGATAGGGCAGTACATCGATTACGCCCACGGCTACTTCGCTTTCCCGAAACTCGAAGGAGAAATAGGTCCACGCATGAAATTCCGTGGTCGCGAAGTGCTCAACTGGAGCCTCAACAACTATCTCGGCCTCGCCAACCATCCCGAAGTACGCAAGGCAGACGCTCTTGGCGCAGTAGAATTCGGCATGGCAGCCCCGATGGGCGCCCGCATGATGAGCGGCCAGACCAAATATCACGAAGAACTCGAACGCCGTCTTGCCAAATTCGTAGGCAAGAACGACGCATTCCTGCTCAACTTCGGTTATCAGGGTATGATTTCAATCATCGACTGCCTGCTCACCCGTCGCGATGTAGTGGTTTACGACTCTGAAGCGCACGCCTGCATAATTGACGGCCTGCGTATGCACATGGGCAAACGTTTCGTATATCCCCACAACGACATGGAAAGACTCCGCATCGAACTCGGCCGTGCCACGGAAGTGGCAAAGGAGACAGGTGGCGGCGTGCTCGTAATCACAGAAGGCGTATTCGGCATGAAGGGCGACCTCGGCAAACTTGACGAGATCGTAGCCATGAAGAAGGATTTCGACTTCACATTCCTCGTTGATGATGCTCACGGTTTCGGGACCATGGGACCCAACGGCCGCGGTACCGCTCACCACTTCAACTGCGTGGACGGCGTGGACGTACTCTTCAACACCTTTGCCAAATCCATGGCAGGTATCGGTGCATTCGTATGCGGCGACAAATACCTCATCGACTTCTTCCGCTACAACATGCGTTCGCAGCAGTTCGCCAAAAGCCTCCCAATGCCTATGGTAATCGGTGCTCTCAAGCGTCTCGAACTTATCGAAGCCCATCCTGAATACCGCGAACAGCTTTGGACAATCACCCGTGCCCTCCAGCAGGGTTTCCGCGACAAGGGTTTCGACATCGGCGGCACACAGTCTCCGGTAACTCCGGTTTACATGAAGGGCGGTGTGAACGAGGCGACCAACCTAGTCTACGACCTGCGCGAGCGTTTCAACCTTTTCTGCTCAGTGGTAACATACCCTGTAATCCCTAAAGGCGAAATCATCCTGCGCATCATACCGACAGCTGTACACACTCTCGAAGACGTAGAGTACACTCTCAACTGCTTCGAGGCTTGCCGCGAGAAACTCACCAAAGGCGAATACCAGAAGGAGATGCCAAGGGTTTCAGACAAGTATTATGAAGCTCAGCTTGCCGCCCAGCAGGCCAACAAGTAATATATGCAACGGCAGTACTGCTGCCCAAGCTAAAAGTAAACGGACGTGCCGATAACGGCACGTCCGTTTTTCATTGAACAGTAAATAAATTAGAAGGACACGTTTGCGCGTGTCCTTCTAATTTGTCTATATCATAAATCAGGCTTCAGTCGTTGTGCATGTCCTGCAGATTGGCTTTTTCCAAATGAGCCTTGGCATATGGCAGGCGTATTTGAAGCGTCTTGCGGTTGCGCGACGGAATGTCGAACATCGCATCTGTCATTATAGCCTCACATATGGAGCGGAGCCCGCGTGCACCGAGCTTGAACTCCACAGCCTTGTCGACGATATAGTCCAGTACATCTTCATCGAAGGTCAGCTTCACACCATCCATTTCGAACAGTTTCACATACTGCCTGATGATTGCATTCTTGGGCTCGGTAAGTATTCTGCGCAGGGCCGCACGGTCAAGCGGGTCGAGATATGTCACCACAGGCAGACGACCGATGATTTCGGGAATGAGGCCAAAACGGCGCAAATCCTGAGGCGTGACATAGCGCAACAGATGTTCCGTATCGACGACGGAAGTCTCCTGCGTCCCGTATCCTACCGAATGGGTATTCAAACGACGGGCAATCAGTTTGTCGATACCGTCGAAAGCTCCGCCGCAAATGAACAATATATTGGAGGTATTCACCTTGATAAACTCCTGGTCGGGATGTTTACGGCCGCCCTGCGGAGGAACATTCACAATGGTACCCTCAAGTATCTTAAGCAGGGCCTGCTGCACACCTTCTCCCGATACGTCACGGGTAATGGATGGATTGTCACTCTTACGGGCGATTTTATCTATCTCATCGATAAACACAATACCGCGTTCGGCCAATGCCACATTGTAGTCCGCAGCCTGCAAAAGTCTTGTAAGTATGCCTTCGACATCCTCGCCGACATAACCGGCCTCGGTCAAAACCGTGGCATCCACTATAGTGAACGGCACATTGAGCATCCGGGCTATCGTACGTGCAAGCAGAGTCTTGCCGGTACCGGTTTCACCTATCATTATTATGTTGGACTTATCTATCTCGACATCCCCTTTCTGCTCCTCGTCGGCATGCATAAGCCGTTTGTAATGGTTATACACAGCAACCGACAGTGTCTTCTTGGCACTGTCCTGACCTATCACATACTGGTCGAGGAACTCCTTTATCTGTATCGGCTTCATAAGGTCCTCGCGACGCAGTTTCATTGCCTCTCGCTGTGCCTGCTGCTGTTCCTTCTGCTGACCGGCCAGCGCGAGATAACCGTTCTTTATGCAACGGTCGCATATCGCTGCACCGTCGGCACCCGAGAAAAGAACATCTACCTGCGTAATAGGAAGTCCGCAGAACGAACATCTCTCCACGCTGCCGTACTGTTCACCGTCATTCCCCCTGTTATTTCTGTTTGCCATCTTCCCTCTTTTTCTTGCCTTTCACGATATAATCCACCAAACCGTAATCCACGGCTTCCTGCGCCGTGAGCCAGTAGTCACGGTCGGCATCCTTCTCTATCCTGCTTATGTCGGCGCCACTGTGAAGCGCAAGTATCTCATAAAGCTCCTTCTTGAGCTGTGCTATCTGACGAGCCGTAATCTCAATGTCGGAAGCCTGCCCTTGTGCACCACCCATGGGCTGATGTATCATGACTCTGGAATGAGGCAAAGCCGTACGGCTGCCGTGTTCACCGGCCGCCAACAGCACGGCCGCCATGCTCGCAGCCATCCCCGTACATATAGTAGCCACACGGGGTGCCACCAACTGCATGGTGTCGTATATGCCGAGACCTGCATATACAGACCCGCCGGGCGAATTGATATATATCCTTATGTCCTTGCTGCTGTCTGCGGCCTCAAGGAACAAAAGCTGCGCCTGAATTATGTTGGCAACATCATCGGTAATGGCCGAGCCAAGAAATATGATTCTGTCCATCATGAGACGCGAAAATACATCCATGGCTGCCACATTGAGCTGACGCTCCTCTATCACAGTGGGAGAGACATAAGATGTCACCTCAGACGCATAGTCGTGCAACGTAAGGGAGCTGATGCCCAAATGTCGCGTAGCGTATTTTTCAAACTCTTTGCTGCTCATTTATTTCAATATTATTGACTCCGTAAGACGGAAAAACTTTCCCCGTGCCGGTTATCCGGCACGGGGAGTAAATACACATCTTCAGTCCGCGGCACCAATACTATTTGGTCATGCCTTCGAATATCTTGCCGAGCTCCTCAGGAGTTACCGACTTGCTGGTAACCTTGATAAGCGGAGTAACTGCCTCGACAATCTTCTTTTCGTATATGCGGTCAATTATCTTATTGGACTCTTCCTTGTTAGACAGTACCGACTGTGCGTATTTGGTCAAAGTCTCGTCGGGGACATTCGACATGCCGTACTGTGCGAACTGCATTGCTGCAAAGTTCTTGGCCTCGGCAAGTATTTCGTCCTGCTCAACCTTGATTTCATACTTCTCGGCAAGCTTCTTCTGAACGAGGTTCCACTTCATCATCTTGATGAATGCAGGGAAATCCCTTTCAATGTCTTCCTGCGAGAACTTGCCCTCGTTGATGGTGTACAGCCATCTCTTCAGGAAATCCTCAGGCATGGTGAGGTTTGCCTTCTCGAGCAGGAAGTTGCGCATCTCTGTGGTAAACACATATTCAGTCTCACGTGCAAGGTCGGCAGCAACCTGCTCGTCTATATATTTCTCAAGACTTTTCTCATCCTTAACGGAACCGTCAGGAAAAACCATTTTGAAAAATTCCTCATTGAGTTCCGGCTCTGCGAACTTGCGTATCTGCTTGATGGTGAGTTTGAATTCAGGTTTTACGCTATCGAGGTCCTTCTCCTTGATACCAAGTATGGAAGCACGCTGCGGGGCATTGGGATAAAGTTCGTTGACATTTACATCCATCTCATCGCCGACTTTCTTGCCGATGAACGGCTTGCGCTGTTCATCGTTCATGGAGATAAGCCCTACATAACCCTCTTCAACCTTTATTTCACCGTTGTCGAGAGCGCAGGTTACAGCTTCGTCTGCAGTAACCTCCTCAACATCTACCAAACGGCCGTAACGACGGAGGAAGTTGGTACGGTAACCCTCACGCATCTCATCGGAAACCTTGATTTTATATTTAGTCAACTTGTCCTTGTCGGAGAGTTCGATATTTACTTCGGGAGCAAGACCTGTTTCAAATACGAATTCATGCTCCTTGTTGTTTTCGAAATCGAAAGCGCCCTGCTCCTCACTGGGCATAACATCGCCGACATAGTCGATTTTTTCCTTTTCGATATATTCGAAAACCGCATCCGAAGCCATTCTGTAAGCCGTCTCGGCTATCGTGCTTTTACGGTAAGTCTTGTTGATGATACCCATCGGCACCATACCGGGACGAAAACCCGGCATGTTGGCCTTGCGGCGATATTCGCGCAGCTTCTTCTCGACTGCTTCGATGTAGTCGGCCTCGCCGACGGTAACCTTGATGACAGCAACCTGGCCTTCGCGGTTCTCTCTCGTGATATTCATTTTATATATTAGGTTTTGATTTGTTGCATATTTACCACACTGCCATTCATCACGGCAGCATTCGGCGTACATGCCGCATAGCCACTGCAGGCATACGGGCTGCAAAGATACTAATTTTAACGTGAATTCCGCACATTCTCAAACGGCAAGAAAACAATATCACGCATGCCGCCGCAACTATTCTCAGTAAATAGACACAGAAGATATTTCCTCGCGCGAATAGGCGACATAAACATCCCTGTTTCCATAATAGGACATTGTCAGCACACGGTCATTCAATCGCTCGATACAGAAGTAGCAGTCGGCCGTATCGCCGGTTACACTGACTATTCCCGTACTGGTATCCATGCGATACGAATACTTTGCCAGAACATAATACGCGTCCCGTACGGACATGTCCGAAACTTTCCGGTGCAAAACAAACAACTGCTCATGCGTATCGTCGAAATACAGCGCCGTATCCTCGTCGGCAAAATTGGCAGGGAGCATATCGGAATAATTCGCAATGTCGGCAACAACCCACAGACAGTCACTCAAATAGTCGTATTCCAGCTGTGCTTCGATGTCCCGAGAAAGCGACATGCAGCCACACAACATGAATACCGACAATACAGGCATCGCCAATATGCGTAAAATTTTGTTCCTCATAGTCTACAGTCTAATTTACAGAGCCTTCCGGACGCGGATGCCTATCGAAATACTCTTCGCCTGAAAGTACGTTTACGTTGCCCTGCGGCACCTTCGTGAATTTCACACTCTCCGTACCGTCGCTCAGCGTCATGGACGAACCGTTTAGCACCACGATGTCATACCACGCATCTGGCAGCAGGCACAACCTGCCGTTGCATACATCAACCGCATAACGGATGTGTAGCTGCGAGGCGACATCGTAATAGGCATCGTAAATACCTGCCACATCACTCTCGGCATAAACATAATAGAACACATGACCAGAAGCGCCGAATTTCACCAGAGGGGCATCGCCGGAAGGCTGCATCTCCATCCAATAACCGCCCATAAGGTCGGTCATAATCTGCTCCTCCTCATTGTCTTCACACGACACGAAACATGACAGTGCCGCCGACAGCACAAACATCATTATTTTCACGAGGATTTTTTTCATCATGCCAATAGAAACTAACAATCTTATCTATTCGGGCTAAGGCAGCATCTCCTCACCTGCATAGAAATAGAGGTCTAATGTTCCGGAACTTCCCTCCAGCAGTATCCTGTCGACATCTATAACACTCACAGAAAACACCCCGTAATCCTCTATAACCATTTCGCCCATCGAAGGAGTGTATATGTAGCGATGATTTTCCAACGGCTCGCCGCCGGTACCCGAAATTTCGGGATAGATGGAAAGGACACCGTTACTGCCGAAGACATAAAGCATGGCCTCATCTTCAACACATCCCTGCGGAAGCGGATTACTGTGCACAAACCGCTCACCGTACCACACGGTCGATACCAATATTTCCCTGTTAACCCTGTCGTCCGAAACCAGCGAACAACCGGTTACCAACAAACACACTACTGCCAATATTATCCAATACCTGAAACGGAACATAGACAGAATGAATAATTATATTGCCCTACGGCCGGCACATACGACCGTATTAATACAAAAGTAACATTTTATTCAAATAATTCCAAACCGGCGTACCGCGCCCACATTCCCATCAATGAATTACATGCCGATGTAGCGACAAGTATTGCCAATAATACGATGACAGGCAGCAATGTGGACAGCAACAGGCTTGCGATAGCCAAAAACAATGCGAATATAAAAACTTATAATAAATACTGCCACTCAACAAGATATGCCATATGCCGTGTATAGCGATGTTGTTTATGCCGTATTATTCCATAATTTTGTAAGATGAGAACATAAGATTATGGAACATCTGGTCGACATACTCCGCAGCGAACACCACCTGCCACCGGAAGGATATGCAGCACTGATTGACAGCGCAGCAGGTTCCATACTCGACTATGCTATGCAAAATGCACGCGAAGTAGCCGTGGCGCGTTTCGGGAACGGAATATTTATCCGCGGTCTGATTGAAATCACCAACTACTGCCGCAACGACTGCTACTACTGCGGCATAAGGCGCAGCAACCGCCACGTGGAACGCTACCGCATGTCGCGCGAACAGATACTCGCCCGATGCCGAATGGGCCATAAACTCGGATTCCGAACATTCGTGCTGCAGGGAGGCGAGGATGCGGCCCTGAGCGATGCATGGATAGAGGAAACCGTACACGACATACGTACTGAATTTCCAGACTGCGCCATAACCCTGTCGCTCGGCGAACGTACCCGCGAAGCTTACCTGCGTTTCTACAATGCAGGGGCGAACCGATATCTGCTGCGTCACGAAACGGCCACACCGGAACACTACGCCCTGCTGCACCCATCTTTCATGTCGTTCGAACACCGCATGCAGAACCTGCGCGAGCTGAAGGAAATAGGCTATCAGACAGGCACGGGAATAATGGTAGGAAGTCCCGGGCAGACCACTGAACACATCGTGCGCGACATTATGTTCATCGAGAGCTTCCGACCTCAGATGATAGGACTCGGTCCCTACATCCCGCAGGACGATACCCCCTTCGCAGGCCAGCCTGCCGGCGACATACGCATCACCCTCATGCTGCTTTCTATATTCAGACTGATGTTTCCCGATGCACTTATACCGTCGACCACGGCTCTCGCCACACTTGCACCCGATGGACGCGAACGCGGCATACTGGCCGGTGCCAATGTGGTAATGCCCAACCTTTCACCTGAAGACACACGTGCCAAGTACGCACTTTACAACGACAAAAAGGCAACTGGTCTCGAATCCGCCGAAGGACTGCGCGGTCTCGAAACACAACTGGAAACCATAGGCTACCGCATATCGTTCGAACGCGGCGACTACGCTCCTTCGGACAGCATATAACAAAAAGGCACGCACGGTGCCGACAAATGTGAAATCAAAATCCTACGACTGATATGTACGACGTAAAATCTAAAGTCGCCGAAGAGTTCATAGACAACGGCGAAATTTTGGAAACCATGGAGTACGCACGTGCCAACAGGCACAACCGCGCCCTCATAGAAAGTATTCTCGACAAGGCTGAAGAGGCCAAGGGCATAACCCACCGCGAAGCTGCTGTACTTTTGGAATGCGACCTAGAAGACCTCAACGAACGCATGTTCACACTGGCCAAAAAACTCAAGGAAAAGATATACGGCAACCGAATAGTGATGTTCGCGCCGCTCTACCTTTCCAACTACTGCATAAACGGCTGCACCTACTGCCCGTACCATGCCAAGAACAAGACCATGCTCCGCAAGAGACTGACGCAGAAGGAAATCGAAGCAGAAGTCATTGCACTTCAGGACATGGGTCACAAGCGTCTGGCACTTGAGGCAGGCGAGCACCCGCTAAACTCCATAGAATACATTCTTGAAAGCATCAAGACCATATACGGCATCAAGCACAAAAACGGGGCCATACGCCGCGTAAATGTCAACATAGCGGCCACCACAGTGGAGAACTACCGCAAGCTGGCCGATGCCGGTATCGGTACATACATCCTCTTCCAAGAGACCTACAACAAGGAAAACTACAAAAAACTTCACCCATACGGCCCGAAAAGCGACTATGCATACCACACCGAAGCCATGGACAGGGCTATGGAAGGCGGTATAGACGATGTGGGTATAGGCGTACTGTTTGGCCTCACCAACTACCTCTACGACTTTGTGGGTCTCATAATGCACGCCGAGCACCTCGAGGCAGCTCACGGCGTGGGACCTCACACCATAAGCGTTCCCCGTATCTGTCCCGCAGATGACATAGATGTGGCAGACTTCGAAAATGCACTACCCGACGAAATATTCCACAAGATTGTAGCCGTCATCCGCATCAGTGTACCGTACACCGGCATGATAATATCCACCCGCGAAACACAGGCTTCGCGCGAAAAGGTGCTGGAGCTCGGCGTATCGCAGATAAGCGGCGGTTCCAACACATCGGTGGGCGGCTATGACGAAGCCGACCGTACCGAGGATGATACGGCACAGTTCGATGTAAGCGACCACCGTACGCTCGACCAGGTCATCTCGTGGCTCATAGACCTCGGCTACGTTCCGAGTTTCTGCACGGCCTGCTACCGTCTGGGCCGCACCGGCGATCGTTTCATGTCGCTCGTCAAGACCGGCCAGATTGCAAACTGCTGCGCCCCGAACGCACTCATGACCCTCAAGGAATACCTTGTCGACTATGCATCGCCCGAAACACGCCGCAAGGGTGAGGAGATGATAAAACGCGAAATGGCCAAAGTCCCCAACGAAAAGGTACGTACAAAGGCTACCGAGAATCTCGAAGCCATAGAACGCGGGGAACGCGACTTCCGCTTCTAACCGCAAAAACGCAATACACCAACAACCGCACAAACAGAGACCGATGGAAAATACACCGAGAAGCAACAGGGTGCACATAGGCATCTACGGCAAATGCAACAGCGGCAAGTCGTCGCTCATCAACGCCATTACCGGCCAGCAGGCCGCCGTGGTATCGGAAATAGCCGGTACGACCACCGACCCCGTCAACAAGAGCATGGAAGTTCCAGGCCTGGGAGCCGTGACCTTCATAGATACGGCAGGGTTCGACGACAAGAGTTCTCTGGGACAGGCACGTGCAGACCAGACACGCAAGGCCGCCGACCGTACCGATGTCGCTGTCATTGTATATGCCGGAGGAGAGTTGGCCGATGTAAGGCAATGGATAGGTATGTTCGGGGAGCGCAACGTCCCCGTGGTGCTTGTACTCAACAAATGTGACGAGCTGTCCGATGTTCCGGCCGCAATCGACAATCTGCGTGCAGAAACCGGCATAAACCCTATAGCCGTAAGCGCTCGTACCGGCGAAGGCATCAAGGAACTAATCTCCGCGATGGCAGAGGCCGGACGTGGTGCAACGGAGGATATTTCGATCACCGGCGGGCTGGTCGGCGAAGGTGACGTGGTGATGCTAGTCATGCCTCAGGACTCGCAGGCTCCCAAAGGCCGTCTGATACTGCCCCAGGTACAGACTACACGTGAACTTCTCGACAAGGGCTGCGTGATAATAAGCTGCACACCAGCACAGATGGCCCACAGTCTTGCATCGCTCAAGAAAGCCCCGAAACTTGTGATAACCGATTCTCAGGCATTTGCAGAGGTGAACTGCATGACACCGTCGGAAAGCCTGCTCACATCATTCTCCGTACTCTTCGCAAACTACAAGGGTGACATCAAGGCATTTATCGAAGGTGCAAAGGCCATAGAGAAACTCACCGAGAAATCGCGCGTGCTCATTGCCGAAGCCTGCACACACGCCCCTGCAACGGAAGACATAGGTCGTGTGAAAATCCCGCACCTGCTTCGCAAGAGGTTCGGAGCAGGCCTTACCATAGATATAGTGTCAGGAGCAGATTTTCCGGAAGACCTTTCATGCTACGACCTCATCATACACTGCGGCGCCTGCATGTTCAACCGCCGACACGTACTGTCACGTCTGACAAAAGCCGAGAAGCAGGGAATACCGATGACAAACTACGGCATCACGATAGCACACCTGACAGGCATCATCGGACGAGTGACGTATCCGGGACAAAACAATTCGAAACGTTGACAATACGACATAAAAACGTATCTTTGTATAAAACACTTAACCTTTAATGCAATGAAACGTTTATTCCTATTCCTCGCTGCGGCCCTGTTCGCATTCGGCAGCGCCAACGCACAGAAAGACCTTACCCCCGGACAGGAAGAGCTCAGGTCCGAACTGTTCAACTTCCTCAGGGGAAGCGGCTATGCACCATCTATCGACAGTGACGGAGATATCGCATTCGAAGCAAACGGCAATCCCCATTGGGTAATAGTCAGCGAAACCGATACCGACCCGTACTATGTTACCGTAATGCGTGCCGCACCCTTCGTTGACAACTACAACTATGACAGGGTTCTGCATGCCGGCGACGAACTCAACCTCTACAAAACAGTAAAGGTCGAACCTCTGGATGAGTATGCCATCATCAAGAGTTCCTTGTACCTGTACAAGGCATCGTCTATGACCGACGTATTCTTCAAGATACTCGAGGTTATGGACAACGCATACGACGACTTCATCTACGAATACAACAACGCTTCGCTCTGCGGCGAATAGCGTATCAATCACCCACTTACAAAGCGGTCAGCATTGAAGCTGACCGCTTTTTGTGTTATATGCTGTCACACCACATGACATTTTGTCATTTCTCACCATTGGCAAGCTATTTGCAGTACTACAGGTACCGAAACGAAAAATAAAAAACACAGCATATGAACATAAACACATTAACAATTAAAGCACAGGAAGCTCTCCAGTCGGCTTTCACCATCGCTTCACAGGCTTCAAACCAGGCTGTAGAACCGGTGCACATCCTCTCGGCCCTGATAGCCGAGAACGACTCGCTGGACTCGTACCTGTTGACGAAGATTGGAGTAAACGTCCAGTCCCTTCGCAACGAGGTACAGAAAATGATAAACGCCCTTCCGAAAGTGTCGGGCAGCGGCGAGGGCTACTTCTCGCAGGCCTCCTCGAAGGCAATACAGAAAGCCGTGGACTACACCTCGACCTTCTCCGACAAGTTCGCTTCCGTAGAGCACTTGTTGCTCGGTCTTTTGGCCGACGGCGGCGACGTGTCGAGACTCCTCAAGGGCAGCGGCGTATCGGAAAAGGAACTTGTAGCAGCCATCAAGGAGATACGAAAGGGCAGCTCGATAGACAGCCAGACTTCCGAACAGGAATTCGATGCACTCGGCAAATACGCCATCAATCTGAATGAAATGGCCCGTACAGGCAAACTCGACCCTGTAATAGGTCGTGACGAGGAAATCAGGCGTGTGCTCCAGATACTTTCAAGGCGTACAAAAAACAACCCTATACTGGTAGGTGAACCGGGTGTCGGTAAAACCGCCATTGCGGAAGGCATCGCCCGCCGTATAGTGGACGGTGACGTACCTGAAAACCTTAAGAGCAAGCAGATATTCTCGCTTGACATGGGTGCCCTTATCGCAGGAGCAAAATACAAGGGTGAATTCGAGGAACGACTCAAGGCCGTGGTAAAGGAAGTGACCGCTTCCGAAGGCGAGATACTCCTTTTCATCGATGAGATACACACCCTCGTTGGAGCCGGCAAGGGCGACGGCGCAATGGATGCGGCAAACATCCTGAAACCTGCCTTGGCAAGGGGCGAACTCCGTACGATAGGTGCAACGACATTCGACGAGTATCAGAAATACTTCGAACAGGACAAGGCACTCGAAAGGCGTTTCCAGATGGTCATGGTCGACGAACCTTCAACGGCAGATGCGATTTCCATTCTGCGAGGTCTGAAGGAGCGTTACGAAAACCACCACAAGGTACGTATCAAAGACGAAGCCATCGTGGCGGCCGTAGAGTTGTCGCACCGTTACATCACGTCGCGTTTCCTGCCCGACAAGGCCATAGACCTCGTTGACGAGGCAGCAGCTAAACTGAGGATTGAGATGAACTCCCTGCCGGAGGAAATAGATACCCTCGACCGCAAAGTACGTCAGCTTGAAATAGAACGTGAAGGTATCCGCCGCGAAGGCGACGAGAAACGTATCGACGAACTGACCCGCGAAATTGACGACCTCAACGCACAGCGCAGCGAGATGCGTGCAAAATGGCAGTCGGAAAAGGGCATGCTCGACAAGATACAGAAGAACAAGGAACTTATCGAACAGCTCAAGCAGCAGGCCGTCGAAGCCGAACGTAACGGTGACTACGGTCTGGTGGCCGAGATACGTTACGGCAAGATACGCGAAGCCGAACAGCAGATAGCAACCCTTAAGGAGGAACTCGGTACGAATACCTCGGCTCACGGCTCCATGATAAAGGAGGAGGTCGATGCCGAAGATATCGCCGAAGTGGTGGCCAAATGGACCGGCATACCCGTCAGCCGTATGCTCGAAAGCGAGCGTACCAAGCTGCTCCACCTCGAAGAGGAACTCCACAAGCGTGTGGTAGGACAGGACGATGCCATTACGGCCGTAGCCGATGCCGTGCGCAGGTCGAGGGCCGGACTGCAGGATGCCCGCAAGCCTATCGGTTCATTCATCTTCCTCGGTACGACCGGTGTAGGTAAAACCGAACTGGCAAAGGCATTGGCAGAATTCCTGTTCGATGACGAGAACATGATGACACGTATCGATATGAGTGAATACCAGGAAAGGCATGCCGTATCGCGACTCATCGGTGCGCCTCCCGGATATGTAGGTTACGATGAAGGCGGTCAGCTCACCGAAGCCGTAAGGCGTAAGCCATACTCGGTGGTACTGCTCGATGAAATCGAAAAGGCACATCCGGATGTGTTCAACATCCTGCTGCAGGTACTCGACGACGGACGTCTGACCGACAACAAGGGACGTACGGTAGACTTCCGCAATACGATTATCATCATGACCTCCAACATGGGTTCACACCTCATAATGGAGAACTTCTCGAAAGGTTACGACGGCGACAAGTTACCGCAGGACGTATTCGAGAACACTCGTCAGGAGGTAATCGACATGCTGAAGCAGACTCTCAAGCCGGAGTTTCTGAACCGAATCGACGAAATTGTGATGTTCTCGCCGCTGACACGTGAGAATGTTTACGAGATTGTCGGCATACAGGTTCGCTCACTCACAAAAATGCTTGCAGACAACGGCATAGAACTCAATGTCACTCCGAAAGCACAGGAATGGCTGGCCCAGCAGGGATACGACCCGATGTACGGTGCGCGTCCCGTAAAGAGAACAATACAGCGCTATGTCGTGAACGACCTATCGAAAAAGATACTTGCAGGCGATGTAGTAAAGGAACGCCCAATTGTCATCGATGCCGCAGACGACCATCTGACATACCAGAACTAATACATATCATACCGCTTCGAAAAACCGGAGGGCGTACGCCCTCCGGTTTTATTTTATCCGGCGAGACCAAATTCGATATTTAGTTTATTATATTCAATTAGACACCTCGGCAAAACAAAGTCGCGCTTCACCACAGGTCTCGGTGCGCATTACTTTCAGCCGAAGCCTACAGGGCTCGACAACAACATGACAATGTCGCTGCGACTCGGTTACCTGTTCAACTAACCGACACTCCGCAAATAAAAACGCCGCCACTGTACTATAGGGCGGCGTTTTCAATCTCATTCTGCTACTTTTCAGTTTCGGACTGCAACGACGCGAAATCAGCCGTATAGACAATATGTTCGAGTTGGTGAAGCATATTGCGTTTCGGGTCCTTGGGGGAATAAACAAAGCAATCCATAGATACAATCCTGCCGCTCTTCTCGTCAACAGTCGAATAGTTGACGAACGGACCACCCATAAAATCGTTCTCCACATACCAGAAACCGCTCATACGCGCCCATGGACGGCCGTTTATCCTGACATACGCCACCTCCGGCTGTATATATTCGTTCTCCGTCGACATGAAGGAACCTTCAGACGGTCCGGGAATACGCGCCATGAATTCATTGCGGCGTTCAATGAGCCTGTCCCTGTCGAAATCACCTCTGCCGGAATAGGGATAACTGTATATCACAAAGCCCTGTATGGCAGTACGCACATCGTTGCCTATCCACATGAAATCGTTGCCAGAACGGCTCCTGATGGAAAAGCCGCGAGGAATGTTGACACCTACATCGAACATTTTGCGCACCTCCACGGCAATACCTCTCTCCCCGTATTTGCGGTTGTTGGCCACAGCCCTGTCACGTTCGGTAATCTCGAAAAGCTGCTGCAATTCCCTGCGGTTGTCGGAGAGGTAACGCACAAGACTGCCGCTGTCGGGTGCAGTGATATTGACTATTATCTGCGGACGCGCATACACATTGTAACGTGCTACGGACTCCGGTTCCTTCAAATCGGAATTAATGCCGACAATCAGAATATTTCTGTGACGCAGTACAACGTCCTTCAAGGCCCCTGGATTGACACGCGACACATCGAACATAGGCTCGACCTGATTGAGCATCGGAACAGGTTCGAGCAACACGGAGCGCAGAGTATCGCCCGCCTCACCGTTCCACAACTCATGCTCCACAGACAAGATAATTTCGTAAGGCTTGCCGCCGGCATTGTTGAAATCGCCCGTGCCGCTGCCGCTGCACGCTGCAAGCGCCACGGCACAAAATCCAATTACCGCAGCACAAAATATGGAATACAACCTATTCATAATTCAATCCGTTTACAATAATACAAAGTCCCAATACGGATGCAATTTTACAAAGATAGGGAAATTATGACCTATTCTTGATAAATGATACTAAATTTGCACGTCCAAATCCACGACAACGCCGATGTTCAATCCGCGCATACTGACGCTGCTGAAGCCATTGCTCCCGACAATGACATGGGAGATTGAGGACCGCGAAAACGTATATCTCACGTTCGACGACGGCCCTACGCCCGACATCACCCCGTATGTGCTGCACACGCTGGAACACTACGGCATCAAGGCCACATTCTTCTGTCTCGGCAAAAATGTGGAACAGCATCATGACCTGTTCCGCGCAATAGTCGAAGCAGGGCACAAGATAGGCAACCACTCCTACAGCCACATCAAGGGCTGGGGAATGTCCACCGAACAATATATCGAAGATGTGGAACTTGCAAACGCACTGGTAGGTTCAGACCTCTTCCGCCCGCCATACGGACGTATCCGCAAACGTCAGGCAGAAGTACTGTCGGAACGTTACAGGCTCGTTATGGGCGGCATAGTAAGCGGCGACTACAATCAGAAACTGTCACCGAAACAATGTCTTCACAATGTAACGGAATATGTAAGAGGAGGCTCCGTAGTGGTGTTTCACGACTCCGTCAAGGCTTACCGCAACATGAAATACGCACTGCCGCGTTCCATCGAACATATCATCGGGCTCGGTCTGGGTTTTGCAACAATACAGGCAGACATAACCGCCACGGCCGACATGACGTGTCGGCCTGTAGCCTTACGGGTGATGCATGAACGCAACAGACGCATGTGGATTCCAGAGGAGAGTGACGGCACCGAAATATACTGACAGTCCGCGCCGTACAAACATTTCACAGCATGAAAAAAATAATAGTAGCCGTCACGGGGGCCAGCGGTGCAATATATGCACGCAAGGTCATGGAACACATTCTGCGGTCAGAAGATGTCGAGCAAATCGCCGTAATATTCAGCCGCAACGGTCGCGCCGTGATGGAATACGAGAAGGAAAAACTGCCCGAAGACCCGCGCATCAGGATATTCGACAATGACGATATGTTTGCCGCTCCGGCTTCAGGCTCGGCAGGCTACGATGCAATGGCAATCGTACCGTGCTCGGTTGGAAGTGCAGGACGCATAGCTGCCGGCATATCGTCGGACCTGATAGGACGGGCCGCAGATGTAATGCTCAAGGAGCGCCACCGCCTGGTACTAGTCGTACGCGAAACCCCTCTCAGCACCATACACCTGCACAACCTGGCTCTGCTGTCGGAATGCGGAGCAGTCATACTGCCCGCATGCCCGTCATTCTATTCGCGGCCGGCGGATATGGAACAACTCTGCGACACCGTGGCAAGCAGGGCTGCGGCCATGCTCGGCCTTCATGCCGAAGGCTACGAATGGCAAGGCAAAGACAACGACTGACCCTGCGCCGTCAACATGCAAAGGGGCTGTTTCATATATGCGAAAAAATCCGTAACTTTGCCTGTTCATTTGTCTGAACAACATTTCAGAAGTAAAAATACAAACCATAAAAATACAAACTCAAATGGCTACAACCGCAGACATAAAGAACGGTATGTGCATAGAACTCGACGGCAAGACTTTCAGCGTCGTAGAGTTTCTGCATGTTAAACCTGGCAAAGGCCCCGCTTTCGTACGCACCAAACTAAAAAACCTCGAAAACGGCCGTATTCTCGACAAAACTTTCTCGGCAGGCGAGAAAATAGAACCCGTAAGGGTTGAGCGCCGCCCCTACCAGTTCACCTATGAGGACGACATGGGCGCACACTTCATGCACACCGAAACTTTCGAGGAAATCACCATAAACAAGGACATGATAGAAAACGCCGACCTCATGGCCGACGGTCAGATAGTAGAAGTCATGTTCCATACCGACAAGGAGATTGCCCTCTCTGCCGAACTCCCACCCATTGTCGATATGGAGGTAACCTATACAGAACCCGGCATAAAGGGCGATACCGCTTCGTCGAACTCGCTGAAGGCCGCAACGGTGAACACCGGCGCCACCATCAAGGTGCCACTCTTCATCAACACCGGCGACAAGATACGTGTCGATACCCGTACCCGCGAATACTACGAAAGGATAAAATAAGCCAATCCGTATCGGAAGCAAAAAGGCCGTCCTTCTTGGGGACGGCCTTTTTGCTTCAAAACATGTCAGCATCCGCTATATGCCATTCACCACGCATGTTATGCAAATACTTGCGACTCCGATACTGTTAACATAATTGTCATTTGATATACGCACATAACAATACGTGCCGTCGGTAGGCGGTACATACCTATACGTACCTGCATCGACACCGACCTCTTTGACCACCTCGGTCCAACTGTCCGGAGACGTTCCGAAAGCCACCGTCAATTTGCCGCCAACAATCTCGACAGCAGCAATCCTGCCCGGGAAAGCTGTCTCGTTCCACAGATAACCCTCTCCTTTGCTGCGGAATACAATATGCATTCCGTCATCGGCCGATTGCCTCTTCAACTTATTGTAACTATAGACCACACCGTCCTTTTCGCCCGTCTTCTCTCCGCTGAATATAGCAGACAGTCCGAGGTCATTGCCTGTCAGCATTGTTTCCACAGGTACTGTGAAACTGTCTCCGCCCCTGAAATTAATATCCTGCCGACTGAGCACACCGGATTGCACGGCCAATCCGCTGCGAGGCATGACGACCTCCGCACCGCTCTCCGTCACAATCTTAAATTCGACATCGCCATAATCATCAGGCAACAATGAGAACCGACATGCCCCCAGGCTGCCTACCGTCACTCCGCTGCCATCGTAATCGACAACGATACAATCCGACACCGCTCCACCGGTATCCGGCACCAAAGACCAGCTCCCAGCGGCATCATCGATGCCGACAACGAATGCACCAGCCATAGCACTGCCGTTAACTGCTCTCACAGACACCTCCGCCACGCTTTCATTCTGAATGGACTCAGGCAGTCCCTTTGGAGTAAGTTCGAGATAACCTGTATGATGGGCAAATCTGAAGGCTTTTGTGTGAACCGTTCCCTCGACAGGCAGCTCTGTCTCGACAGGTGCAGAAAACATAATCACTGCATCTGTACAGAATGAGCCTTCTTCGTAAACCTGCCTTGCAGGAAATTCCAACCGATCGGTACCGTCACCCATGACATCGGCCGGATATACGGCATACAGCTTCTCCGTAACAGGGGCTGCAAAGCCGTCAGGCAGCAAGGCATTGCCAGCAAACAGCATATAATCTCTGTCAAAAGTCTGACTGCTGTCCATATTGAACAGACTCCACATACGACCGTCATCCACAACTCTGACACCGTTGCAGAAGGCCGCCACCCGCAGGGCATCACCTTCCTCCCATACGACACGGTGCACATCTCCGTCAACTTCATAATCGACCCTTGTCACCGCAGAGGTGCAGGCTCCGGACACGATGCGAACTCCTCTGTGAACTTCACTGTCATGGCTTTGTCCACAGGAGCAAAGACTACCCAGTGCAAACAATCCGGCACACAGGCCGACAATACTCCAACTGCGTTTCATCACCATCCCCAATCAGTATCATCCACATTCAGCACCCCTCCGGCTGCCCCTTCCTCTCCGTATGAAGTGGCTATACCTGCCTCGACACATATGCACAGCACCTCTATCACGGGGCGCTCGTACTCAATCTTGCTTTTATGCATTCCAATTGTTTTTATTCATTAAACCAACACAAATATAATGAATGACAAACAAATACTGAAACTGTCATATTCACATAACCGGCAGGCATATGTACATGCTGCATACGCTACACAATATGCCACCACGCACTGCGTTTCATTGAAAGATACACGTGTCTTACATAAATTTGAGTAATTTTGAAACGTCAGCCGACACTCATGTAGTAATATATGTAAACCGGTAAAATAAACCTTAATTAAAATAAACCGAAACTAATTCACTACTGACATGCATGCCATAAACTGCATCGGAATTCTCACATCGGGGGGCGATGCTCCCGGAATGAATGCTGCCATAAGGGCGGTAACACGCACGGCACTGTACAACGGCTTTGGTGTCAAGGGCATATACCATGGCTACAGGGGTCTGATAAACAACGAGGTGGAAACTCTCACCACGGACAGTGTCAGCAATATAATCCAGCGCGGCGGCACAATCCTCAAAACCGCACGCAGCAAGGAATTCGAGACTTCCGAAGGCCGTAAAACCGCATTCGACAACATACAGGCCCACGGCATAGATGCTCTCGTAGTGATAGGAGGCGACGGTTCGCTGGCCGGTGCACGCGTACTGGCAGCTGAATACGACTTCCCGATTGTAGGTCTGCCAGGCACCATAGATAACGACCTGTCCGGTACCGACACCACCATAGGTTACGATACGGCCCTAAATACCATAACCTGGGCCGTCGACAAGATACGCGACACGGCAATGTCGCACGAAAGGCTTTTCTTCATAGAGGTCATGGGGCGCAACGCAGGCTTCCTCGCCCTCAACGGGGCGGTGGCGACAGGTGCCGAAGCGGCAATAATTCCCGAAATAGCGACCGAGGTCGACCAGCTCGCGGAACTCATCCAGAGCGGCTTCCGAAAAAGCAAGAACAGCAGCATAGTACTCGTGGCCGAAAGCGAGGTTACCGGCGGCGCCATGGGTCTTGCCGAACGCGTGAAACGCGAATACCCCGAATACGAGGTGCGCGTAACCATTCTCGGCCACATCCAGCGCGGCGGTTCGCCTACGGCTGCCGACCGTATACTGGCAACACGTATGGGTGAGGCGGCAGTGAATGCCCTCATCGAGGGCCAGCGCAACGTCATGGTGGGTATTCAGGACGACAGGCTCGTATACGTGCCATTCTCGAAAGCGATACGCGACGACAAACCAATCAACCGCGACCTCCTGCAGACAATCAAAATGTTATCGGTATAATACCAAAACGACAATACAAAGCAAATGGGCGGAAAATAATCCGCCCATTTGCTTTGTCGCTTGCAACACTGTTACAGCTCCGTGCCGACCTTCATGTCACCGAAATACATTTCAAGCAGTTTCTTTGCAGCGACAAACGAACTGAGCCTATCGCCAAGCACCTTACGTTCCATTTCTGGAATTGCCGCCTCGATATTGGGGTCTCGGTAGAAACTGTTGCGCAATGCCTCGTTTATACTCTCGTACATCCAATACTTGTTCTGCCTGCGACGGTTCGAAACAAAGAAACCGTTTTTCTTGGTAAAAGCGATAAAGTCTTCTACTCCCTTCCATATCTCGGACAGGCCGCTGCCTTCGACCGATGAACATGTCAGCACCTGCGGACGCCAACCGGACTCCGGCTCGGGAAACAGATGCAGCGCATTGGCAATCTGACGCTGCGTGAGTTTGGCCCGCTGCACATTCTCTCCGTCGGCCTTGTTGATAACCACCATGTCGGCCATCTCCATGATGCCGCGCTTGATACCCTGAAGCTCGTCACCGGCCCCGGAAATCTGCAACAGCATGAAAATGTCCACCATTGAATGAACAGCCGTTTCGCTTTGGCCTACACCTACCGTCTCGATGAACACGACATCGAAACCCGCCGCTTCACACAGTATTACCGACTCGCGGGTTTTGCGTGCCACCCCACCCAGTGAGCCTGCCGACGGAGAAGGCCGTATGAAAACATCAGGATTGGAGGATATGGTCTCCATACGCGTCTTGTCTCCCAATATCGAACCGCCGCTGCGCTCGGAACTCGGGTCTATGGCAAGCACCGCAAGCCTGTGGCCGAGCGATGCCACCATGCCGCCCGCTGCCTCTATGAAGGTGGACTTGCCTGCTCCAGGCACACCGGTAATTCCGACACGTATCGACTTGCCGGAATGAGGCAGACAAGCCTCGATTATCTGCTGTGCCTGGTCGTAATGCTCCGGACGGTTGCTCTCGACAAGTGTTATGGCCTGAGAAAGCACGGTGGTATCACCGGACAATATGCCGGCCACGTACTGTTCCGTGGTCAACGACGGTCGCCGTTTCCTCTTGAAATTAGGGTTCACGGAAGGCTGCTCCGCAGTGCCTTCGGCCACATGCAGCGCGCTGTCCCTGTTGTCTTGCCTGTGCTGGTGCTCCCAGTGTTCGGAATAATCCATCGTACTGTCTATTTTTTCGTTATTCTTTCTATATCACAATCAGTCAGCGACAAAGTGTTGCCAACCCACTGTACCCTGCCTCTGCGACCGCATATAACGGAATAAGGCACATAGTGTGCTTCATACGCCTCAAAGACCGAGCCATCGGCATCGTATGCCACATAATATGACGGCTGACCGGACAAAAGCACATCGGATACGGCATCTCCACTCTCCCTCGTAACAACCACAACAGTCATTCTGCCTGCATTATCGGCGGCAATTTCGCCCAAGCGATCAACATACCTGGCATTGTCGGGATATGACGAGTGGTAAAATGCAACCATAACCATCCCGCCGTCAATAGCCGGCATTGCTGTAAGCCACTGTTCAACGGCAAGTTCCGGAGCGCGCTCGCCAATTACAAGCCGCTGTGCGCAAAGCGGCAGCATGCCAAACAAAACGGCAGCCGCAAGGAGAAGACTCTTCTTCATAGGACGCTGTCTTTTACGGCTGTGTCCGTACATCGTCGTTGTGGAAACAGCCTTACATATTGCGAATTTAATTGTTTTTATCCGATTTCCCATATGCATGCCGGCGTAACGTCCGCAGACACTAAAAACATGACTGTGCAACTGTTTTACAATACATTTCTTATCTTTACGGGCGTATAACCTCACAACACTGTTTTGGCATGAATATCGGGTTCGACGCGAAAAGACTGTTTTTCAACGGCAGCGGACTTGGCAACTACTCAAGAAGCACTGTAAGCCTGCTCGCAAAACATGCTCCGGAAAACAGATACACGCTTTTCACACCGAAGGAAGGCAACCGCTACGGATTTGAAATTCCGGACAACATGGGTGTCATCACTCCCCAGGGTATCCGTGCAGCCTCAGGCTCGCTGTGGCGAAGCTATGCAATGGCACGTGCCATACGCCTAAGCGGCGTGGACATATACCATGGGCTCAGCAACGAGCTCCCTGCCGACATAGTCAGGTCGGGTGCACGCAGCGTCGTGACGATGCACGACATAATATTCGTACACCACCCCGAACTGTACAAGCCTGTTGACCGCTGGCTCTATACGCGCAAGTACCTGCGTTCGTGCCGCAATGCCGACCGCATCATAGCGATAAGCCAACAGACGGCCGGCGACCTGATAAACTACTGGCACATCCCGCAGGAGAAAATAGACATAGTATATCAGGGATGCAATCCCGCATTCGAACATGCCGTGTCCGATAAACGCAGGCGCGAAGTGGCAGACATATACAAGCTGCCATCACGGTACATACTCAGTGTCGGCACGATAGAGGAGCGCAAGAACCTTATGCTCACCGTACGAGCCATGGTCGAAGGAGCCCTCGACATCGACCTCGTGGCATGCGGACGCCATACCCGCTATGCCGACAGTGTCATGGAATATGCCGCCCGCAACGGGCTTGGCAGCCGCGTGAGGATGCTACACAGCGTAACGTTTGCCGACCTGCCCGCCATATACCAGATGGCATCGGCATTCGTCTATCCGTCGTTCTACGAAGGGTTCGGCATACCGATACTCGAGGCGCTCAACTCGGGCGTACCCGTAATCACTTCCCGCGGCGGCGTGTTCCCTGAAACGGGAGGCGATGCATGCATATACATCGACCCAAACGACAGCGAGGAAATGGCCGATGCCCTGCGCCGCATACTCTACAACGGCACGGTAGCAGCCGACATGGTTGCCCGCGGATATGCCTACGCCCGCAACTTCCGCGAACCAGTGATAGCCGCAAACCTTACATCGGTATACAAAAGCCTGCTGTAACGGCACGTACAATAACAAACGGAGTCCGGCATTTAAGATACCGGACTCCGTTTCCCCTGTCTTATACAACTCCGTTAATTGTTCTTTATCAGGTTGTAGTCGCTTACACCGTAAACCTCGGTAGAAACCTCACCGATACTCGGCGCCTTGGCCTGAACACCCGTCTGTATCTTCACAAAGTCAATATAGGCCAAATTCGCAGGACGTCCGTCGAAGGTCACGGCATTGTCAATCTTGAAATGGTTGGCATTCACCCCTCCGCCGCTATTGCCGTCACCGGTCAGACGGTCGGAAGTCGAGAAGTTGTCGGCATATCCCCAGTCATAGTCCTGGTTCTCCCATATCGAGCCGTTCTGCACGGTACGCGACTTGAGCTTGCGTCCGACAACGGTATAGCTATCCCCGCTGACCCACAAAGGATAATAGTAGTCCTGTCTGTGAAATGACGAAAGATAGTCAATCTCTCCTGAACCTCCCTCGTTGTCGGTCCACGCCACAGGCTGGCCCGGTGCCGACGGACGGTAATATGTCACAGCATAGTCAAGATGCGAACCCTCGGCACCATATTCGCTGCCCTTAAGTTCATACCATGTATCGTCCGGAAGTCCGTTGCCGTTCTCGTCCTGCATAACCCAGACTATGCCCGGCTCGGAAGAGTTCGTGAAAGAATTGCCTTCAATGCGGATGTTGTAACCACCGTCATTCTCGATACTGTGGTCGAACCCTACAACCACATAACCTCCGAATGCCCCGAGCGATATGAATGCATCACTTGCAAAACGCTCCTCGGCATATGCACAGGCCTCTTCGGAAGTGAGAGCCGTATAGCGTTCGTTGATAAACTGACCCGGAGCAGCCAGAAACTCGTACACCTTGTTGCATTCAGCCGAACTGTTAGCAGAAGCCGTGCGACGATAAGTGCCCTCCTGCGGACAGCCGTTAACCTTAAATGATGCGCTAGAGGTGCCGTAGCTGTTGGTCATGGTGAGACATATGTCGTAAGTGCGTTCCTCCTCGGGAGTAAAGGCAAGAAGTGCCGCAGGCTCAATACCTGCACAGGTAAGGTCAACATCCGAAGGCTCCACTGCCTCTCCGTCGACAGTCCATGAATAGGTCGCGTCAAAAGCCCCCTCGATATAATAGGGCCTGATATATACCGTGCGGCCAACCGTAACATTGTATTCACGCTGTTCGAAGCTCCACACGAAATCCATCTGCGCTTCGGTCTTCACAAAAACGGAGAACTCAACATAATCCTCGCCGTCCTCGTTCGTCACCGAAAACCTGAAAGCATACTCGCCGGGGGTATCGCTGCTGAAGGTATAATTCTGCGTTGTGGCAACCTCCTGTCCGTCAACCGTCCACATGAACGAAGCCCCTTCGGCATTGTCCACCGAAGGCTCAAGGACAAGTTCCGTACCCACCAACACCGAATAACCGTCCTCCGGCACGGCAAGTGTTATGACCGGCGCATTGAGCGGCATGACCTCTACCATCATCTCGGCCTGGTCCTGTCCGGCATCATTCACCACTTCGAACATTATGTATACCTGTCCGGCCTCCTCGCCGACATAAGTGTACTGCGGGTCCGTGCCGACAACCTTGCCGTCTATGGTCCAACGGTAGGCTGCATCGTCACCGGCATTCTGAACCGTCGGAGAAAGCGTAAGCGGCTCTCCGACCTTGACACGGTAAATAGGCTCATCGCCTTCGAGTACTATTTTTGGAGGTTCGGGAGAGGTTACCGACTCTATTCCCGTACACGATGCCAGCGCTACCAGCGCCGTCAAAGTCAATAATGTTCTGAAAATCTTCATATCTCTGAATTTAAACATATGCTATTCAAGTTCGTCAAGCGGCACAAGAGCCGTACGGGTAAAGACGATGTGGGCAGGAATGTTGCCAGCCGTAACAGACCACTTGCGACGTCCGTCTCTGCCGTAACAGTGAAGCTCGCCGGGCACAACATAATCCTTGGCATCGGAGACGAAAAAGTCACCGTTATCCGGATTTACGGCAAGACAGTACGGACGCTCTATATCCTCATCGGTACCATCGGTAATGAAACTGCGCGTCACGACCTTCTTCTGCTTCGTGTCCCAGATGGCATACGAAGCATCGTAGGTCTCGGTATATTTGCTGTAACCGCTGCTGTACACATAGAGAGAATCACCCGCCAGCGCCATCTCCGAACACGGCAACAAATGCAGCACATCAGTAACCTCGTCAGTACGGCTGTCGATGATATAGGTCTTCGACGGAACATCGTAATAGTCGCCGCGGGACGATACATAGATGTTGCCGTAATTGTCGAGTTCCATGCGGTGAAGATTGATTGCGACGTCTATCTTCTTCGTTTCGGTGAACGTATCAAGGTCTATGACGGACACCGTACGGTCGTAGTTCGGCCAGCGATAACCGCCCGAATTGGCCACGTACAGTTTCCTGCCCACGACCACCATCTCCTCCGGCTGGTAGCCAACCGTACACTCGCCGACAACCTGAAGCGTGGCAGTATCAATCTTGGCCACATATCCGAGACGGGCATTGGGGTCTATCTCCACAGGACCGGCATAGGAACTTACATAGGCATATCCGCCGTCGAATGTTACATAACGGCAGTTGGGAATATATACCGTACCGACATGGCGCGCCGTAGCCACATCCATAACCTCAACAAGATTGCTGCAGTTTATCACCGCATACAGTTTGCTGCCGTATATGTCAATATCGTTGCCCACGTCACCAAGTTCATGCACTACAGTCGGGTTGCGTTCGGGATAGATGTTGGCATGATATATTCCGGTCTCGTAGTCGTAGTAGTCGAGTGATGCTGTGTTGCTGCCCATGTTGCCTTCGTTGAGCAGGAAAAAGCCCTTGATGTCGCCTGACTCGCCGTCTCCCACAATCTCCGGACGTGACGGCAATATGCCGAGCTCCCTGCGGCATGACGAAAAACAGACCGCAAACACCGCAATCAACAGATACATCCTGTAAAGAAACGATTTTCTCATAACGTTACGCTTACTATAAGTCTGAAATTAGTACCAGGCATGGGATAGCAGTTCACCACCTCGTATTGCTGGTTCAGTATGTTGTTTACCTCGAGAGACACAAGCAGGGCTGCCCGCTGCAGTTTAATCCTGCGCGACAGGGTCACGTCGTGCGTATACCATGCAGGCACATAGTCCTGCAGGGTATTGGCGCGCGTCACATACCGTATGCCCGTATATATGAAGCTGTAATTCAGGCTCCAGTCCCGCCACGCGAGTCCCACGATTGCCGAACCGCTGTGGTCTGGTATATAGGGTATCATGTTGCCGTAGTACTCTTCGTCAGGATCGGTGAGGTCCTGGGCATCCTGATAGGTATAGTTCAGGCGCACATCCACCGCAAAATCGCCCCTGCGAAGCATGCCGCCCAAAGCAATGTCCACACCGCGTATTTCGACATAGCCGAGATTTATCATCGTCCACCGGAACTGACTTACACCCGGATAGGCTATTATCTTGTTCTTCACCTGATTGAAATAAAAATCGGCCTGTGCATCAAAATGCACTGTTCCCCAACCGCGATGCCACTTACGCGCATACGTTACGCCGGCATCGTACTGCACGGCATCTTCCGGTTTCAGCGAAGCATTGCCTATCTCGGTATAATAAAGGTCGTTGAATGTCGGCATACGGAATATGTTCTTGTAAAAGGCGCGTATCGACAGGTCGTGACGGCGGAAAGGCTTGTATGATACTATCACAGTTGGTGAAAACCGGTTCTTTGCACCGGCCTGCTGCCCGCGGCGGCGTGTAACGTCGGTGACGTGGGTATATAGCAAACTCGCCTGGACCGATACTCGGCTGAACTGCATCGATGTAGCCGCGGCGGCCAACAACGTGTAACGGCTCGGATATACGAAATCCACGAGGTCGGCATCAAGCCTGTTCCACTGAAAATCCACAGACAGGTCGGCACTCCACCACGGAAATATGGAAAACATGTTGGCCGACGACACATAGGCCTCATGCTGACGGTAATGGTTGTTGATATACTTGTTGTTATCGCTGTCCTCCAGATAATGCATGTAGTTGTAGGCATACTTGCCTTTCAGCGAAAACGAATAGAACGGCACCGGTCTGCGCATAAGGCTGCCCTGAACGAAAAAATCGGTATCCCACTGGCGTCCCTCACAGAACAGCTTGCCAGGCTGTTCGCGCACCACCGCCCCGGGATAGCCGCGCTCGGAACTGTAATAATATGCCTTGCCGCGCCACTCACCATCATCAAGGTCTCCAAATACGGTGGCCTCGCCACGGAAATATTTCACATCGCTGTTGCTGCGCACGGCAACGGTATCGTATCCATCAAGATTGGTATAACGGTACTTGTATTCACCCGACGAATATAGATAGTCGGCATTGGCCGACATGCGAACCCTGTCGCCGAACTTATGTTCCCACAACACCGAAGGATTGACAGTCTTGAATGACCCTCCCTTGAGCGTAAATTTCAGGTTGTCGGTACGGGTACTGTCGAACACGGGGCGCCGTGTCTCCATGTATATCGCACTTGCCGAGGCAAAATCCTTGGCCGACTGGAATATGGCACTCTTCTGTCCGTTGTACAGCGACACGGATTCCATATTGTCGAGCGAAAAACGCCCAAGGTCCACCACGCTGTTCTGCGCATTGCCAATCTGCATGCCGTCAAAAAACACTCCGACATGCTCGCTGCCCATACTGCGTATATTGACCGTCTTCAGGCCTCCGACACCTCCATAATCCTTTATCTGTGCACCGGAAAAGTAGCGTATGGCATCTGCAACGTTGTGGTTGCCGAGTTTTTGCAGCACAGCACCTTCAAGACGCTGAGCAGGTACAATTTCCAAGGTGCGTGGTGCGGTAACCACAATCTCCTCTATGGTAACGGCATCCTGGAACAGGGAGTCAATCTGTCTGTCATCGTATCCCGCGACCGGCATCTGCCCGTAAACGCCGCACGGCACGACCATGGCAGCCGACAGCAAAAGCCTCCGGAATAACGCACGCAACACCCTGTCTACAATATTATTCGCCCTCTGCATATGGTCGGTATTCATACAAAATCAACGTCTGAATATGCCCGAGGGGATACGCGTCGGATACGACGCAAATGGAACGACTGCCGTTGCTCGCCTATTCTCCGCAGGGGCAAAATCCGTCAAACAGTACAGGCAGGTCTTCTGACTCGCTCCGTCCCAGACGCCTTCCCGACCCGAAAGCCAGTGGCATGCATGTCTGAAACTTTTGCCGGAAGGCAACGCCTTCCTGGGAACTTACAGCAGCGGGAACTGTTGCCGACTTTCACGACATTCCCTTTTAATCCCATTTTGTGCGGTCTTACCGCAACGGGAACCCATACGTCCGCAAAGATAGGGAAAAAACATGTCACACCCATACATATCATGAATATACGCCCGTCGACAAAATGGCTATATTTGCAACAAAACCCAGAGCCATATGAATTACGACAACACCACTGTCAGACGACAGGACAGGCTTCTCAGCGAGGAACGTGCGGCGGCCATACTCCGCGATGGAGAATACGGCTTCCTCGCATTGGGAGGTGAAGGAGGTTACGGCATTCCGGTAAACTTCGCGGCCGAAGAGGAGCACATCTACATGCATTGCGCCCCTGAAGGCGAAAAGCTGCGCCGCATAGCCTCCGACAACCGCGCCAGTTTCTGCGTGGTTGGACGCACCGCCCCCAAGCCGCAGCAATTCACCACGGAATACGAAAGCGTCATGCTCTTCGGCCGCATCTCCATGGTTGCCGACGACACGGAACGCATGCATGCCCTGTCTTTAATAATAAACAAATACTCTCCCGAATACACCGAGGCAGGGCTGAAATATGCCGAAAAATCGTTTCACCGAACGGCTGTGCTGAGACTAGACATAGAACGCGCCTCCGGAAAATGCAAAAGTCTTGCTCATCGCAGGTAGACCGTTTCCACGCCAGGACGCATTTTTATGCCTATATTTTTGACTTATCAGAAAATTTCATTTACTTTTGTTATGATGTTACTACGGGACAGTTCCCGTACCTCATTAACCTGATAAACCTAACCTGATGACATGGGGCGAACTTCCAGAGTTCGCCCCATTCTTTTAACGGCTGCCAAAGCCGAGAGCCCTTATCTTTTTGTCGAGCATCCCGTTGATTTCGCGCTCTATTATACCGGTCAGCACATCCGGTGCATCATGCCACCTGTTGCTGCGGAACTGACGACGGTACGTCACAATGTCGTGTGCAAATTCAGGCCACATGCGCATCCACCCCTCCGGCATGATGATGTTGCGGCCGACAGCCGATGCATTCGACAGTATCCTTGCCTCCTTGTTGGCACTCTGGCAGAACCACGTCACCCTGTGGTTCGGACACAACCGCGAAACGGCCCGCGCAAATCCGCGCCCTCCATTGTTGCTCTCGACAAGCACCTCACATCCTGGCTGGCCCTCCAGCATGGAAGCTACAAGTCCCTCTGTGACATCCATCCCTTCACGCGAATAGACCACATCCGTCACATAGATAAACCTGCGGCTGTCAACTGCATAGCACACAGAACACAGATAGTCGTCGCCAGTATCAGCAGTATCGGTGTAATTGGCCCTGCGAAGCGGGACATCGGGCAAAGTCCCGTATGTGGCGAAACGATTGCCGTACAGCAATCCCTGCGCGGCAGACGGATGCCCCTGATACATGCATTCGAACCGAAACGGATCGAGCTTCATACGCTCTTTCAACAACGCGGCACTGTGACGTTCTCCCCACAGAGGCTCACCCTCCGAACGTGGGTCTATCTCGCTCGGAGGCGACCGCTTCACAGCCTCGAAATTGAGCACCAGCCATTTGTCATCAGCTGTGCGGTCGAGCTGCGACCACGACGTAAGCATTTCGTAAGGTTCCTTATCCAATATACGACCTATCAAATCCTCCTCATGCCAGCGCGTGAAAACTATCAATTCGCGCGAACCGTTATGCAGCCTTGTACGCACCACCGAGGTGTACCATTCCCAACAGTTGTCGCGCACAACAGGCGAATTGGCCTCCATGGCATCCTTGTAAAGGTCATCGAGTATGCACACATCTACTCGATTGCCTGTAAGTGAACCTTCGCGCCCGACCGACAGCAGCTCTCCCGCATGACCTACGACCTCCACCGTATCGGCCGTGCGCACATAATCCGACCGTGCCCCCAGACGCTTTATGGAAGTCTCAGGGAACATATCCCCATAAACCGACATGTCCATTATGCGCTGAACGCGCCTGTTGAAACGGTTGGCCAACGAGGCGCTGTATGACGCAATGGCTATGCACAGGTCCGGATTCAAACCCAAAATGTAAGCCGGCAGGAGGGTGGTAGCCCCGAGCGACTTGCCGTGCTGGGGAGGCACCGTAACTATCAACCTGCGAATATTGCCATGAGCAAACGCTTCCAGAACCCTGTAATAAGCGGCATGAAATCCGCCGCACTCCAATCCGTCGAATATACGCGATGCGAATGCCGCAAAAGATGGCATCGCCGCAACAGTATAACTGTTTTTCTCCATACACAAAATATCACGCCTCCATTCAGGGACGCATGGCAAGTACAAATTTTTTCAATTCCGCAAAGCTGAAATCATTTAACACCTCTCCGCCATCCGACAGACATGTCGAAAACTCCCACCATACAGGTACAATATCTGTAACAAAGTGCCTTACGCCACCCTCGGGCAATGTCTCGGCCGCGCGGTAAATAACCATCGAAACCGTAAGCGTGGCACTCCAGGCACCATGAGCCACATCTACATGACCGCTGTAATATCCGCTGCCGTTCATGGCATCGACCAGCAGGCCGGCAACCTCGGTATAAACATCTCCTCCAACTTCAAATACTGTCTCGGAAACCATTCCAGACACATCACTCAAACCAAAATCAGAATTTAAATCACCCATAGCTTCATAATTTTACCTACAACCCCATTATTGGCTTAACTTTTCCCACCAATACTATTTGAGAATTAAAAATATTTACATATATTCGCAGGCAGGTCGTAAATTCAATAAAACTATGTATTTACGACCGGCGACAGCTCCTGGACCATAATTGGGAATATCGGATTGATACTCTCAAACGGCAGGCCGCATAAGCAATTCAATGGTTTTTGGACTTCAAAGCAAATTATTGTTTTATAACCGGCAAATATAAGTCATTTTTTGAATTTTTACAAAGGTTGGATTAAAAATATTCTCGCAATGAAAAACGAACAGATTGGAGCGCGCATCAAGGAAATGCGCAAAGCTCTGGGAATGAAGCAGGATGACATATCAAGAGTGCTGGGTATCGGCAAAAGCGCCCTCTCCATGATAGAGACCGGAAGGGCATCCCTCTCTGAACGCAATAAAAACATACTCATACAAGAATTGAATGTAAACCCCGAATGGATAGAAACCGGTGAAGGCGAAATGTTCAACAGCCCGCTCGAAACATTCATCCCGTTCATACGCCGCACAGACCGCACGCTGCCTATGCAAAGCGTACCGCTATACAACATAGAAGGTACGGCAGGTCTCGTCCCGCTCTTTACCGGCCAGACACAGGTAAGGCCCGTGGATTACATCCATATTCCGAACCTGCCGAAATGCGACGGTGCAATCAACATCGTAGGCGACAGCATGTACCCGCTCCTCAAAAGCGGCGATATCGTACTGTACAAAAAACTGAACAGCCTTGACGATATTTTCTGGGGCGACATGTATCTTCTCTCGATAGATATCGACGGTGAAGAATACATCACCGTAAAATACATACAGAAATCCGAAAGGGAGGACTGCATAAAACTCGTAAGCCAAAACCCGCACCATGCCGACAAGGATATACGCATCGACCGCATCAAGGCATTGGCTCTCGTAAAGGCAAGCATCCGCATGAACTCCATGCGATAAGCCCCGCCTACATGGAAAGACAGGGGGTACGGAAATTCCGTACCCCCTGTTCCACATACACACACTTATGCTTCAGGCGCCAAGCAATGCCTTGAGTCTTTTGGCAATATCAGTATTATCCATAACACCGGCGAATTTCTCTGCACCAGCGCCATAGGCATATACCGGAATGAAGGTTGCCGAATGTGAGGTTGTCGAATAGCGGTATTCAACTCCTGCATCGGCCGACCTGAAATCGGTTTCGGGCGACACTATCGTCAAACCGCCCGTTTCGTGGTCGCCTGTAACAAGCACAAGAGTGCCTGGATGCCTGTCGGCATAATCGAACGCCATGCCGACAGCACGGTCGAAATCCGCCGTCTCGGCAACGACAGCCGCTATATCATTGGCATGTCCGCCCTTGTCTATCAGGGAACTTTCCACCATAAGGAAGAATCCATCCTTGCCGGTTCCTTCGAGAAGCTCCAAAGCCTTTACGGTAGCATCTCCCATATAGCCGCCGCGTATGCCAAGCGTGTCGTTCACGACATAGGGCATATCATCGAACAGCGCCAGCAGGGGAGCCTTACCGGCAGACATCAAAGCCTTACTGTCGGGAGCAAAATCATATCCGTAGGCTCGCATCTCGGCAATGAGGTCACGGCCATCACGGCGACCGTCGAAATAGCTGCGTCCCGTTCCGGCTATCACATCCACCCCACTGTCGAGGTATTGGAGGGCTATTGTCTCCTGGTCGCCACGGTCGGCAACATGAGCCACAAAAGCAGCCGGCGTAGCATCCGTCACAGCATAAGTGACAACTATGCCCGTTGCCTTGCCATTCTCGGCCGCAACATCCAAAACCGACTCCAGAGGCGTACCGTCCGGAGCGACACCCACCATGCCGTTGCACGTCTTCCCGCCGCATGCCATGGCCGTTGCGGCAGCCGCCGAATCGGTAACACGGTTGTTGGCGGAACCGGTCTTCTGAATACCAATGCAGTGCGCCCGCTCAATCTCCAAAGGGGCATAAGCATTTTCAATCGACAGAGCTGTAATCTGCGGCAGTCCCATACCGTCGCCTATCATCAATATAACGCTGCGAACACGTTCCTGCCCGTCTCCGCGGCCGGCAGCACATCCCGACAAAAAGCAAAGCAGCAGAAACGGTACAATAATGCACTTTTTCATATCAATGTACGTTGTTGACAAATGACGGCGCAAAGATATATACCGCAAACCATGACATAAACAACGTTACCGAATGTTAACTGCATTTAAATATATTTGTAACCCCACACTTTGCCCTTACGAGAAGGTTACATAAATTTGCAGTTATAAACCAACAACATAGAAATGAAAAAAATAGTTTTCCTTTTGACATGTCTGTCGGCAGCCATAGCATTCAGCAGCTGCAACAACGGCTCCAATACCGACAACACTCCGCTGAACTTCAAGAAACTGACATACGGCAAGGCAGCATATGCCGGCAACGAAGACGGTCTGCGCCACTATGTGCTCACATTGTGGACATCAAGTTCAAGCACGGCGTCCGTAGACAATTACAAGGACACCGATATTACACTGTCGATGGAACTGGCAATGGCCGATGAAGGCACAGGCATAACAGCAAGCGAATACATCTTCTCGGCAGGAACCCCCGAAGCAGGCGCGATACTCGGCACGGACAACAGCGCCCTCACTCTGCATACACGCTACGACTACGGCGGCGGCCAAATGGCCAAACTCGTTGACGGCCGCATCGAGATATCATACTTCAACGAAAAGTACGAAATTGAAGGTTACGTAACCGATGGAGAAGAACGTGAGCTAAACTTCACATTCTACGGCTCCATCACTTTCGAGGGCGAACCTGCAGAGCCAGCCACAATAACATTCGAGGATGCGGAACTGGCCGCGACAACAGGCGAATACGCCAACATACTGTGGGGACGTGAACTGGCCACGAATAACGAAGGCACACCCATCTACAACGGACTGCTCTATACCGAAGGTACGGCTTCTTTCGGAAGCTACTTTGAAGGCAGCGCATACGGCGACATGTGGGGCGGCTTCGCAATCTCCTCGAACCGCGACCTCGAAGACCTCGGCATGGACTACGCCAATCAGTTCAGCGTCTACGCATCCGACAACTCTCAGTTTGCCATAGCATACATATTCGGCGACTGGGGCAACGGCGAATACGGCACCCCTACAATCGAATTTGCCCGACCCGTAACAGTTGCATCGGCCGACTTTGCAAATGCCAACAAGACATACTTCTACTGCAAGGCCAACCCGACGATAGGCAGTGATGGTGCCGAAGAGGATATATGGGTCAACCTCGTCGCAACGGGCTACAACGGCGACAGCACAGAAACCACCACGGTAACCATACCGTTGGCAACAGGTACCGACGTACTCGCCGACTGGAAGACATTCGACATGTCGGCTCTCGGTACGGTTACCAAAATTACTTTCGACATAGATTCGAACGACACGGGCGAATGGGGTATCAACGTCCCGTTATTCTTCTGCATGGACAACATAATATTGGAATAACATACATCCCGACAGCAACGAACGGAGGCGGTCCCGAAACGGAGCCGCCTCCATTCGTATACGGACCTCGTGAATACGTCTCAATTGAATTTCGCGGATAATTACTTACCTTTGCGCGTTACCAAAACAGCTACGACATGGCCGGCACAGAGAAGGCGGAGAAGGGGAAAAAATATGTGGAAACGCCGCTGATGAAGCAATACTACTCCATCAAGGCCGTACACAGCGACGCAGTACTGCTGTTCAGGGTAGGAGACTTCTATGAGACATTCGGCGAAGATGCCATACGCGCCAGCCGGATACTCGGCATCACACTCACACGCCGTGCCAACGGCGCGGCAAGCTATGTGGAACTGGCAGGCTTCCCATACCATGCACTCGACACATATCTGCCCAAACTCGTCAGGGCAGGCGAACGTGTGGCGGTATGCGAACAGCTCGAAGACCCGAAACTCGTAAAAGGCATCGTAAAACGCGGTGTCATCGAACTTGTGACTCCGGGTATCGTGATGAGTGAAAACGTTCTGGTTAGCAAGGAAAACACATTTCTCGCATCGGTATATTTCGGTAAGAAGAATACAGGTGTTGCATTTCTCGACCTCTCCACAGGCGAATTCTATGCAGCGGAAGGCCGCGACGATTATGTCGACAAACTCATTTCAAACCTTGCACCAAAGGAAATAATATACCAGCGGGGCTGGGAGGAACGTTTCACACACGCTTTCGGCTCACGCAACTACACCTACAAACTTGACGAATGGGTATTTGCCGAGGAGACAAACCGTGAAAAACTGTGCAAGCAGTTCGGCACCACATCGCTGAAAGGATACGGCATCGAAAACATGACTGCCGGCATATCCGCCGCAGGAGCCATACTGTACTACCTCGACTTTACGGAACACCGAAACACGGCACACATAACCGGTATCTCGCGAATAGACGAAGACCGCTATGTATGGATAGACCGTTTCACGATACGCAACCTAGAGTTGTTCTCGTCCAACTCGATGCGCGAACGATGCGGCTTTGCCGACGTGATAGACCGCACTGTAACACCCATGGGAGGACGACTGCTCAAACAGTGGATAGCGCTCCCAATAAAGGATACGGACAAAATCAACCGCAGGCTCGATGTCGTGGAACGTTTCCATGGCAATGCCGATCTGCGTGGCAGGACGGGCGACATTCTCGAACGCATCAGCGACCTCGAGCGCCTGTCGTCGCGCATAGCGACACAGCGCATCACGCCGCGTGAAATGGTACAGCTCAAGCTGTCGCTGGGTGCCGTTGCCGACCTGCGACGCATGCTCGGGGAGGATGGCAATCCAGCATTCGCAGAATTGGCCGAACGTCTCGAAACATGCGAAGAACAGCGCCGAAAAATAGAGCGCGAAATATTCCCCGACCCGCAGAACAACCAGATACAGAAGGGAGGCATAATAGCCGATGGCGTGGATCTCGAACTCGACGACCTGCGGCGAATAGCATGCCACGGCAAGGACGTAATAGCCGAAATACAGCGCCGCGAGAGCGAAGCGACAGGCATACCGTCGCTCAAGATTAGCTTCAACAATGTCTTCGGCTACTACATCGAGGTGCGCAATGCCCACAAGGACAAGGTTCCGGCAGACTGGATACGCAAACAAACCCTTACGGCCGCAGAACGCTATGTCACACGCGAACTCAAGGAATACGAGGAGAAGATACTCGGCGCGGAAGAGAGGATGCTCGCAATAGAACAGCGCATCTATGCGGAGCTTATAGAATACCTGTCGCATGCCATAGCGGCATTCCAGCGCAACGCAGCAACTGTGGCACGTATCGACTGTCTGAGGTCCTTCGCAATCATGGCTGCAGAACACTGCTATGTGCGTCCGGAACTATCCGAAGACAAGATAATAGATATCCGCGACGGCCGTCACCCTGTCCTCGAGACTCTCATGGAGGTAGGCCAGCAGTATATCCCCAATGACATTTTCCTCGACGACTCGACACAACAGATAATGATGATAACCGGTCCGAACATGGCCGGTAAATCGGCTCTGCTGCGTCAAACGGCCCTGATAGTGCTTATGGCCCAAATGGGGTCGTTCGTACCGGCATCGTCGGCACACATAGGCATTGTCGACAAGATATTCACACGTGTGGGAGCAAGCGACAACATCTCGCAGGGCGAAAGTACCTTTATGGTCGAGATGCTGGAATCGGCCTCCATAATGAACAACCTTTCTGACCGCAGTCTGATACTCCTTGACGAAATCGGCCGCGGCACAAGCACCTACGACGGCATGTCGATAGCCTGGGCAATGGTGGAATACATCCACAACCACCCCGCCGCACGCGCCAAAACAATGTTCGCCACCCACTACCACGAACTGAACGAACTAGAGGAACTGCTGCCGCGAGTCAAGAACTACAATGTATCGGTCAAGGAGGTCAACCGTACCATACTGTTTCTCCGAAAACTGGTACGCGGCGGTACCGAACACTCGTTCGGTATACATGTCGCCAAAATGGCCGGTATGCCCGCCAAAATCATAGAACGAGCCGAGACCATCCTAGCATCGCTCGAAGAGGCCGACCGCCGCATGCGTGCCTGCGAAACTGGTGAAACCTTGCAGAGCCACAACGGCACACAGGAACTGCCCGAAGGCATCATGGCCGCTGCACGCCCCGCAGGAAAATCGCGCGGACATAAACGTGCCGCCGAAGAGACTCCAAACATACAGTTAAGTATGTTCCAGCTCGAAGACCCCGTACTGCTGCAAATACGGGACCAGATACGCGGCATAGACATCAACTCACTGACACCGATACAGGCCCTAAACATACTCAACGACATAAAGAAGATTACAGGGCTTTAAAAATGAAACGTCACGACCTGCAAAAGTCGTGACGTTTCATTTAATAAATACCTTCAACTGAACCCTATCCGAGCCTGCCCTGCGAAACGAGATACTCGGCTATCTGTACCGCATTCAATGCCGCACCCTTGAGTATCTGGTCGGCAACACACCAGAATGTCAGTCCGTTGGGATTTGCGGTATCCTCCCTTATACGTCCGACATAAACCGGATATGTACCGGCCGCAAACAACGGCATCGGATACTTCTTTTCCGCCGGCTCATCGATAACGGCAATGCCTTCCATCCGTTCGAAAGCCTGGCGGGCCTCATCCGGCGACACAGGACGCTCCGTCTCCACCCATATGCTCTCCGAATGGGCACGCATGACCGGCACACGTACACAGGTAGCACTTACGGCGACATCCGAATGGAGTATCTTCTTGGTCTCGTTGACCATCTTCATCTCCTCCTTCGTGTAACCGTTGTCGGTAAAGACATCGATGTGAGGAATAAGGTTGCCGGCAAGCTGGTATGCAAAACGCTCCACATGCGGTTCGTGTCCGGCTGCAATGTCAGCATACTGTGCTTCAAGTTCGGACATGGCTCCGGCACCTGCTCCGCTTGCCGCCTGATAGGTAGAAACATAAACGCGACGTATGTGCGAGATATTCTCTATGGCCCTGAGTGCAACAACCATCTGTATGGTAGAACAGTTCGGATTGGCAATAACACGGCGCGGAGTATCGAGCGCATCCTCCGGATTGACTTCAGGCACCACCAACGGCACATCGTCATCCATACGGAAAGCACTCGAATTGTCTATCATGAGCGTACCGTACTTCGTAATGGTCTTTTCAAACTCCCTAGAAGTACCGCCGCCAGCCGATACGAAAGCCACGTCCACTCCGCGGAAATCATCGTTATGCTGAAGCCTGCGAACCTTTACGCTACGTCCGCAGAAATCGTATGTCCTGCCCTCGCTGCGCTCCGACCCGAACAACAGCAATTCGTCAATCGGGAATTTCCTGTCGGCCAACACTCTCAGGAACTCCTGACCGACAGCCCCGCTCGCACCTACAATAGCTACTTTCATATGTCTGTTTTCTTACGTTATTGTCCGCATCTTAACGTCAGTCGAAGAATTCATCCCCGCCCGAAACACTATCATTATCCACACTGTCCGGACAGTCATACTCAACTGCTCCCGCCGGACGGTAGAATTTGTCTTCGCGCCTTACACCCAGCGACGGATTGGCATAAACCTTCTTCATGAACTCTCCGAACACCGGCAGCGCTATAGACGCACCTTCACCACCAGATATCAGATGGGCACTCTGGTCCTCGCACCCTATCCACACTCCTGCTACGAGATTGGGCGTGACACCCATGAACCATGCGTCACGGTTTTTCTGCGACGTGCCGGTTTTACCGCCGACGTCAAGATTGCCGAAACCGTATGTATAACGCAGTCTGATACCGGTACCGGTTCGCACGTTGTTGCACAGCATCTGCACCATGGTGTAGGCCGTCTGCTCGCTGATGGCATCGCTGACGGCAGGCACAAAATTGGCAATAACGTTACCCTGACGGTCCTCGATACGCGTTATGAATATCGGTTCCGTAAACACGCCCTTGTTGACAAAGGTACCGTAGGCCCCCACCAGCTCGAATAAGGACACATCGACCGTTCCAAGCGCCAGCGTGTTGAACGGGGCAATGTAACTGTGTATACCCATCTGGTTTATGAAGTCGGCAACCGCCTGTGGATCTTTGGCCTGTTTCATAATCCATGCCGAGTAGTTGTTGCGGCTGCGGGCAAGCCCCCAGCGCAGCGGATGGAGGACGCCGTCATATTCAACCTTGCCAGCCTCTTTCGGCTGCCACGGCTCCATGGTTTCGGTTTCGAGCGTAACAGGCAGGTTAGGCACCATGGTACATGGGGTCATACCCATGTAGTCTATGGCAAAGCAATAGACAAACGGCTTGATTGTGGAACCTATATGACGCTTACCCTGACGCACCATGTCGTACTTGAAATACTTGAAGTCCGGTCCGCCTACATATGCTTTCACATGACCAGTATTAGGATCCATGGCCATGAATGACCCGCGCATTATCTGCTTGTGGTGCAGTATCGAGTCGCGGGGCGTCATGAGCGTATCGACCTCACCACTGTAGGTGAAGATGCGCATGCGCACCGGAGTACGGAAATCGTTCTCTATTTCCTGACGAGACGCCCCCTGCCTGACAAGGTTTCGGTAACGGTCCGTATAACGCATGGCATTCTGCATGATACGTTCAGTCTGTTCGTTGGAGGCATCTATGAACAACGAGCCACGACGCTTCACCTGTGCATCCATGCGCGGCTGTATGGCAGCCAGTTGGGCTGCAAGAACCTCCTCGGCATACTCCTGCATGTCGTAGTTGAGCGTGGTGTATATCTTCAGACCGTCACGGTAAATATCGTACGGAGTACCGTCAGGCTTCAGGTTTTTCTCGCACCAGCCGTAAACGGGATTGCTCTCCCAACGCTCCAGCTCCGCTTCATAATCCTTGCCATACCCCTTCCTGGTCGGACGCGGCATGTTGAGTACATTGCGTATCATGTCGCGGAAGTATGTGGCCGTACCATCATTGTGCGACACAGGAGAATAACGCAAATCTATCGGCAGCGCACACAGCGAATCGAGCGCAGGACCGGGAATGTAGCGGTTCTGGACCATACGCTCCATAACTACATTGCGACGTTCCAAAGCGCGTTCCGGATTACGCACGGGACTGTAACGCGTCGGGGCATTGACAACACCTACGAGAAGCGCCGCCTCCTGAACATTGAGTTCCGCCGGTTCCTTGTCGAAAAACGTCTGGGCTGCCGCCTTGATGCCGTACGAATTGCTGCCGTAGAACACCGTGTTGAGGTACATGGCGATGATTTCCTCCTTGGTGTAGTTGTATTCCAGTTTTACTGCCGTCACCCACTCCTTGAGTTTGGTTATCACCAGCATGAACGGATTGCTGTACGACAGTTCGTTGCGCGGGAACAGGTTTTTGGCCAACTGCTGGGTAATGGTACTGCCGCCACCCTGACTGCGGTTGCCGAATGCCAACGTCTTTATGGCAACACGGGCCAGCGAAATGAAATCAATACCTGAGTGGCTGTAGAAACGGGCATCCTCCGTAGCCACAAGAGCCGCCACAAGAGCCGGCGACAACTCCTCGTAATCCACATACGACCTGTTCTGAACATAAAACATGCCTATGACACGTCCGTCATCGGAATACACCTCAGTGGCAAGATTGCTTTTCGGGTTTTCGAGTTCCTCGAACGACGGCAGTCGTCCGAAAGCTCCCGCCGCCGTCAGTACCACCAACAAAATCAGTACCGCGGCCGGTATGCACAATATAGTCCAGAACCATATCGTGAAACGTTTCGCACGCTCCTTCCGGTTCGTATTCCTTTTTCCCTTTCCGTTATTTCGCATAGTTCCGCAAATATATGAATTGCATCCGATATAGTCCGTAGTACGGCACCCAAATTTTGCCGTTCATCCTATATCCATCATAACGATAACGCAACGGCCGTACGTATAGCATACAAACGCCGCCCCTTGGAAAAGGGACGGCATTCAATAATGCATCCTGCACAAGTCATTTGATTCTGTCGAGTTCCCTGCGTAATTTATCGGGCAGGTCAGGTACGTCTTTATGGCACTTCATGTCGATGGTGTACATACGGGCTATGCAATAGTTCTTGTGCTCGCAGCCGCTGCTGCACGATGGGTCATCGCACTCGCGCATGCGGTTGACGAAATCGGGCTGAGTGATGAGTGCACGCCCCATCTGCACGAACTCGAACCCGCTGTTGAGAACCGTCTCTATATTGCCGCGGTTTACGATGCCACCGACGTATACCAACGGCAGCTTCAGCTCGCGGCGGAACTTGAGCGCATCTTCCAGAAAATAGCACTCCTTGAAGGGCACAGAGGGTATCATCATGCGGCCCGCCATCTTTACGCCCAGCTTCAGCCACGGAATGTCCATATAGTGTGTGAGGGTTTTGATCGGCATCTGACCGCGCATCACATACATCGGGGCACGGCTTACAAAACCGCCGCTGAGAACCAGTGCGTGTGCACCGCAGCGTTCCAGTTCCTTGGCTATCTCCATACCCTCGTCCAACTCTATGCCGCCCTTGAAGCCGTCGCGCATATTGGTCTTGACCAGTACGGCCATATCGCCGCGCGCAGCCTCCATGACCTCGTTCATGGCCATTTTCATGAAGCGCATACGGTTCTCCAACGAACCTCCGTACATATCCTTGCGGTGATTGGTGTATGGCGACAGGAATTGGCTGAGCAGGTAACCGTGGCCGGCATGCACCTCAACGGCATCGAAACCAGCCTCACGCGCCAGATTTACGGCATGGCCGAAAGCTCTGGCAATCTCCTCTATCTCGCGCGGCTTCATGCCCCTCACGAATGTGGGTGAATAGATATTCAAACCGCTGCATGCCGAGATGGGCAACTGACCCGCAACGCTCTTCTTCGACATGTTGCCGCAGTGACCAATCTGTATCGAGGCAGCAGCGCCGTGACTGTGTATGGCATCCGTAATCTTGCGCAGTCCGGGAACTATCTCCTCGCGCATCCACAGCTGACGCTTGAAGGAAAGCCCGTTGCGCGTAACGGACGCATAGGCCAACGTGGTCATGCCTATACCGCCGGCCGCAACGCTCGTATGGTAATCCTCGAGCATCCGGGTAGGCGAGTTGTTCTCGCACATGCTTTCGAACGCCGCAGAACGTATGGTGCGGTTACGCAGCGTAAGCGGCCCTATCTTGGCCGGGGTAAAAAGAAGGGAATTTTCCATAACCGTCAGAATATGAATGGTATTATACTTTTCCTGTGCAGCCTGCGGAACTCATCGCCGAACTCCGCCTCATAGCGTTTGCGCAATGACACGGCACGCGGTGCGAGGTTTGCGAAAGTCCACAACGCAAACACCGCTCCCGACCACGACCACGTAAGTACTGCAAATCCGACCCATTCCACAAATTCGCCGAAGTAGTTGGCCGAACTTACCCAGCGGAACATTCCGCCGTAGGGGATGTAATGTTTCGTATCGCCTTCCTTGCGCAGATGACGTATGATATAGTCGGACTGCATGTTGATAAACATGCCGGCAAAGAATACTATCACGCCTATGACAAACTGCGGAGTGGCAAGCCATTCCGGAGAATACATCTCCGCCGGTGACAGATAAAATATCCAACCGCCCTGCATTGCAGCGTTTATGGTGTTGAATACGATACCCATGGCAATTATCGATATGGGCATGCGTCCGCGCCCCTTCAACAAAAACGGGAATACAAATGCTCGCTGAAAATAATGCAGTTGGAACAGAAACAGGAAACATAGCGGCACAATTTCGCAACGTCTGTCGGACATCAGCCACAATGCCGTCATAAGAATGAAGACCGGTGCCTCCATTACCACCCAGCCCGCCTTGTTGGAAATGGTTTTACCCCATTTCCTGTCAATCAACATACCATAGCCCGCATCCACAAAGAACAGAGCCACAAACACAACAACGGCCAGCACGGCCATCGTTATCAGTAAAATATTGAATGCCTGCATATTTTTTGTAGTACCAACACAAATATAGCAAAAATTGTCTCCGGATTGCATCCTGTCCTACCCCATTTTCAGCATAAAAGGTCCACGGCAAAATACCGGATTGTATTTTTGCGTAATTTTACCGAACGGTTGAAGCCGACCCCACAAAGCACAGGTCGGCTTCGAACCTACGGAACTCAATACCTAAAACATTTGCTCATGAGAAAAGCTTTACTTTCGATTTGTGCCGCCATGCTCAGCCTCTCGGCAATGGCACACACCTCCGACACACCGTCCGAAGCCTCAGGCAGCACAACGGTGCAGTACATTACGGACAACAGCAGGAAAAACGACACCGGCCTTTATGCCGAGTACGACAGAATTTGGAAACGACGCTCCAAATTCATCAACATCGGTTATGTTTTCCAGACCCTCACGTTCCCCGAACTCGGCGACATGACATGGAAAAGCGACCTCGGCGTATCTTTCAGCTCCGGACAAACATATTATCTGCATAAAAAACCCATTGCAGGAATGATGAAATTCGGTCTCGACGTCACGTGGTTCGATGTCAACTACGCCAAATACTCAGGCAACGGCAGCGGCCTCAACGCACCGTCCGACAGCGAAATGGATTTCTCGCTCGGCCTGCATCAGGCTGACATCGCCCTGCAGTTAGGCCCGTCGTTCACCATCAATCCCATAGACCATCTCAAGGTGGCAGTCTACTTCCGATACATGCCGACACTTTCGTTCGTAATCCTCGACAACGAGTTCGGCTACAATTACGTGTCGTTCTTCAATGCCGGCCTTTCAGTGTCCTACAAGGTCATCTCGATAGGTTTCGAAAACCGCTGGGGTACAGCCACCTACAACAATATCTCGGCCAACTCGATAGACGAAGATATGGATAATCTGGGCGACCTCGCCAACAGTTTCAGACGCAAACTGAAAACCAACTCCATGCGCCTGTACATCAGTTTCAGGTTCTGATATGAAACAGCATGAAAACAAAAGCGGAACTTTAGGGTTCCGCTTTTGTTTTCATGCTGCACGCTGCATTTTCCGGATGTTAAGCCTGCAAACCCTACGCCGCTGCAATACACCGAGACCGTAGTCGATGAAATAGACGATATATGCAAGCAACAGCATTGCAACAGTAACAAGCAGGGCATTGCGAGCGACAATGCCTACCCCCAACGCCTGAACATCTATAAAGCTGTAAGGATACGGACTGGATGTGTCTCCTATATTTCCCGCGAACGGTGCCCGTATCAGAATGTACACGAAATAAAACAGCGGCGCCAGCAGCCATGCTGCAGGGTCGTAACGGTGCCAACGTCCCTTGGGACAGAACAACAACCAGTCGAATATCACTCCGACAGGTACAATGTAGTGCTGCACCATGTTGAGAACCGAATAAAAACTGCCGCCGTTACCCATTCTGAATGCCTCCGGACGCAGAATGAAATGGTAAATCAGAAACGTCACCGTGATGCAAAACACCACAGCTCCTTCAAGGCGCGGCTTCCATGTCACGACATGGCGGTCGTGTAGCAGCCGCCGGACATTAACCGTGAACGAACACAGAAAATATAAAAAACATGCTGCATTGCTCAACACCGTATAGTAGTTGAAATCGGACCATGAGCCGGTACGCATGTGAAACTGCAGCCCGTAAGCGGCAAACACCGCTATGAGCAGTTTGTAGACCATGAAAAGCCAATTGTTCTTGATGTACATACGCTTTGGGATTTTCAGCAGATTAACAGATGCAATTTAAGATTTTCCACCATATTATCCAAAACGCATCACCAACTCCGGCACCGCATGTCACATGTCCGGACAGTGCAATATTATGTGACAGTTTTATAAAAAAATCCGGAAATTATAGCTACTTTTGCATCAATTGGAAAAATAGCAGATGTCGATGACCAACATTGATAACAAGGTAGCAAAGCACATGAAACCTAACTGGTTAAAGATAAAATTACACAACCAGGAAGGTTATGCCGAGGTATCCAAAATCGTGGAAGACCACAAGTTGCATACAATATGCGACAGCGGCAAGTGCCCGAACAAGGCCGAATGCTGGAGCCGCAGAACCGCAACATTCATGATACTCGGCGACATTTGCACCCGCTCGTGCAAATTCTGCGCTACCATGACAGGCAAGCCACTGCCTCCCGATGCCAAAGAACCTGAAGAGGTGGCCGAATCCATAAGGCTCATGGGGCTTCGCCATGCCGTCATCACTTCCGTCGACAGGGACGACCTCCCCGACGGCGGCGCCGAACATTGGGCCGCAACCGTGAGGGCAATACGAAAAGCAAATCCGGAAACGACAATAGAACTGCTAATACCGGACTTCGACGGACGAAAGGAACTCATCGACATAGTAATCGACTCAGGTCCCGACATTATAGGTCACAACATAGAAACCGTAAGAAGGCTCACCCCGCTGGTGCGTTCGCGCGCCAAATACGACACATCGCTGGAGGTCCTGCGATACATAGCCTTGCGCGGCGCAATGGCCAAAAGCGGGATAATGCTCGGACTGGGCGAGACGGAAGAGGAGATACTCTCTACCCTCGACGACCTGGCCGATGCCGGATGCTCAATAGTGACACTCGGACAGTATCTCCGCCCCACGATGAAACACTATCCCGTGGCGGAATACATATCCCCGCAGAAATTCGCCATGTACGGCGACCTCGCACGAATGCGCGGTTTCCGCTATGTGGCCAGCGCCCCTCTGGTACGTTCGTCGTACATGGCGGAGGAGGCTCTGCTGAACCTGCACAACGAAAAAAACTAACAACAGAAGCACAATGCGGAAGGGAACAGTGATATGCCGCGAACTGGGTGTCATCGACTATGCCGAATGCTGGTCGATGCAGCGCCGTCTGTTCGATGCCCTTCTGACAGCCAAAAACAGCGGGGAACATAGTGAACAGTACCTGCTGTTGTGCGAACACCCGCCCGTGTACACGCTCGGAAAAAGCGGGCACGAGGAAAACATGCTCGTGAACGAGGATTTTCTCAAAAGTCACGGCGCATCGTTCTACCATATAGACCGTGGCGGAGATATCACATTCCACGGTCCGGGCCAACTGGTAGGCTATCCCATCCTCGACCTCGACCGCGAAGGGATAGGGCTCAAGGAATATATACACTCGCTGGAAGAGGCAGTGATACGTACGGTTGCCGAATACGGCATAAGCAGTACGCGCATAGCCGGAGCGGCAGGCGTATGGCTTACCGAAGGAGGGCCGATTAGAAAAATTGCGGCGATAGGAGTACGTTCGTCGCGTTACGTGACCATGCACGGGTTCGCACTCAACGTGAATACCGACCTGCGCTGGTTCGATTATATAAACCCGTGCGGTTTTGCCGACAGAGGGGCAACTTCCATAGAGAAGGAAACCGGAATGAAAGCGGACTTAAAGACCGTGGGACGTTCCTTCGCCGCACATCTCGAAGAGATTATAAATATTAAAATAAAAATAGAAGAAGATTATGCCTACCCAAAAACGTTGGGTTCTCAAGCCTCAGGGTGACCCGGCAAAGGTGGAAGAAATAGCCACCTCGACCGGAATACCCAGAGTGCTTGCCAACCTACTCGTACAAAGGGGCATAGACACTTCAGACAAAATTTCGAGGTTTTTCAGCCCGAAATTGTCAGACCTGCACGACCCGTTCCTGATGAAGGACATGGACAAAGCGGTACGCAGGGTGGACGAGGCAGTATCCCGTGGAGAAAAGATAATGGTCTACGGAGATTACGATGTCGACGGTACCACCGCTGTGGCGCTTGTCTATACATTCCTTCGTCAGATAGGGGTGAATGATATGCTGTTTTACATACCTGACCGTTACACGGAAGGGTACGGCATATCCAAACTTGGCGTAGACTATGCCAAACGAAACGGAGTGGGACTGATAATAGCGCTGGACTGCGGAATAAAGGCTGTCGAAAAAGTGGACTATGCCAACGGTCTCGGAATTGATTTCATCATCTGCGACCACCACCTGCCGGGCAACCAAATACCCAATGCCGTGGCAGTGCTCGACCCCAAACGCCCGGACGACAACTATCCATTCGACGAACTGTCGGGCTGCGGCGTCGGCTTCAAACTCGTACAGGGATACAGCCTGATGAAAGGCATCCCGTTCGAGAATATAGCCAATCTGCTTGACCTTGTAGCCGTAAGTACAGCGGCCGACATTGTGCCGCTGATAGGGGAAAACCGAATTCTCGCCCACTACGGCTTGAAAAAGCTGAACGAAAATCCCCGAAAGGGACTGCAGTCGATAATAAAGATTTGCGGCCTCGAAGGCCATAAAATCACAATCGACGACATAGTATTCAAGATAGGTCCGCGCATAAATGCCGCAGGACGCATGGCAGTAGACCGTGAGGAGGATATGACCGCCCCGTCGGGAGGACATGCAGCAGTGAACCTGCTTGTGGAACGCAACGAAAACCTCGCCGACGAATTCGGAACGTTCATCGACAGCAGCAATCAGGCACGCAAAAACATAGACCGCTCCGTAACACATGAGGCACACGACTACATACGCAACCATCCGGAATACGCCAGCATGAAAAGTACGGTGGTGTACAATCCGAAATGGATGAAAGGCATAGTCGGTATTGTAGCCTCACGTCTCATAGAGACATATTACCGCCCGACAGTGGTGCTGACAATGAGCAACGGTTTCGTGACAGGTTCGGCACGAAGCGTACCCGGTTTCGACCTGTATCAGGCCGTAGAGTCGTGCGCCGACCTCCTCGAAAACTTCGGAGGACACATGTATGCCGCCGGATTAACCATGAAACCGGAAAACGTGGGCGAATTCATGCGACGCTTCAATGATTATGTTGAACGGAACATAGACCCTAATATGTTGATACCGCAGGTAGAGATAGATTCAGAACTGCTGTTCAGCGATATAACGCCTGCATTCCGTGCAACGCTCGAGGCCTTCCAGCCTTTCGGACCCGGCAATACGGCACCAGTATTCGTCACAAGGGGAGTAAGCAACCGCGGTGATGCCAAACTCGTCGGTGCAGACCGTGAACATCTGCGTATGGACCTTACCCAAAAACAGAAACCGAACACTACAATAGCGGCAATAGCCTTCCAGCAACCAACATATTACGAATGGATACGCGGCGGCAAACCGATAGACGTATGCTATACCATAGTGGAAAACCACTACAGGGGTAAAACAAGCCCTCAGCTTCGCATCAAGGACATAAAGCCGGTAATGTAACCCGACACATATAAACAAAGGCCCCTTTGGGGGGCCTTTACTGTTTTATCATCTGCCGGCCTTATGGGTACGGAATGTAAAAAAGCGTGCCGTAAGATAGCTGTATACAACAACCACGGCATCTACAAGAGGCTTTGCCAACGGGGCGTAGAGATGCAATGTCTCAACGAACAGTTTAAGAAACAGATAGTTTACAAGAAATGAACCGCCCGTCTGAAGCAAGTACCGAAACAACTGCGTGCGTCCACTGAGCGGAGACAGCGAGAACGTCACATGCCTGTTAAGCCAGAACCCTGTAAAAAACGTTATCGGAAACTGTATGCATAGCGACAGTACGTGCGGCGACATCACAACAAATCCGAGGTCGAGATACCGCCCGGCAACTATACACGCATAAACCACCGTGTATATACCCCAACCAAAAAACAGGTTTGCAACCCCGCAAACGGCATATCGAAACGTTTCGAGAGGGATGATACCCCTCAATGGCCTGATATACAAAAAATCAACGCAACGTGTTATGGCTCTTGCAACTCCCAAACCTGTATATGTTGTCAGAGCATCACTGCTCCCTTTCTATCTTCAGTTTTTCCTGTAAAGAATACATGAGATTGCGATACTTCGCAGCGGATATAAAGTCGAGGTCAGCAGCAGCCTTTTCCATTTTGGCTTTCGCATCGGCTATGGCGTCGGGAAGGCTCATGGCTGAATAATCGGCACTTACATCAGCTGCCATGGCAAAATTACCTCCCGATGCTGTAGGATAAGGCACACTTTCGCTTTCGGCCAAAATATGCAGCAGGTCGTTCGCAGCCTTGGCACTCTTCTGGGCCTGACGCGGCACAAGACCGTGCTCCTCATTATAACGCATCTGCTTCTCACGTCGGCGGTTACTCTCGTTTATGGCCATGTTCATGGCATCCGTACGACGGTCGGCGTACATTATGACCTGACCGTTGACATTACGTGCCGCACGTCCGGCCATCTGTGTCAATGCCCTGTCGCTGCGCAGGAAACCCTCCTTGTCGGCATCCATGATGGCTACAAGCGACACCTCCGGAAGGTCGAGACCCTCACGCAAAAGGTTCACTCCGACAAGAACATCGAATGAACCGGCACGCATGTCCTCAAGAATCTGTATGCGTTCCAAAGTTTCAACCTCGGAATGTATGTAACGGTTGCGGATGCCTATACGGTCGAAATACTTGGAAAGCTCTTCGGCCATACGCTTCGTCAGTGTAGTGACAATGACCTTCTCATCCTTGGCAACCCTCGCCTGTATCTCCTCAACAAGGTCGTCTATCTGGTTTTCGGTAGGTCGAACCGAAATAGGCGGGTCAACAAGTCCTGTGGGACGTATTATCTGTTCCACAACAACACCCTCACTCTTGGTAAGCTCATATTCGGCAGGAGTCGCACTCACGTATATGCATGTGCCGGCAAGAGCCTCGAACTCACTGAACGTCAAAGGACGGTTGTCCTTTGCGGCAGGCAAACGGAATCCGTACTCGACAAGGCTCTCCTTGCGGGCACGGTCACCACCGTACATGGCCCTTATCTGCGGTATGGTAACATGGCTCTCATCTATGACGAGCAGATAATCCTCCGGAAAATAGTCAAGAAGGCAGAAAGGCCGCGTTCCTTCCTTACGACCGTCAAGATAACGCGAATAGTTCTCGATACCGGAACAGTAACCGAGTTCCTTTATCATCTCAAGGTCATACTCAACTCTCTGTTTAAGTCTCTGTGCCTCAACATGACGTCCGGCATCCTCGAAAAACTTTATCCGCTCGCCGAGATCAAGCTGTATCTGCTCAATGGCCTTGTTGGTACGCTCCCTCGTCGTAACGAACATATTGGCAGGAAAAATAGTCACGTTCTCAAGTTCCTCCAGAACCTGTCCGCTGCCAGGGTCTATACGGTAGATGTTCTCAATCTCGTCATCGAACATCGATATGCGGTACACGGTATCACTGTATGCCGACATTACATCTATAACCTCGCCCTTGACACGGAATGTCCCACTCGACAACTCCATTTCGGTACGGGTATAAAGCGCATCGACCAGTGCATACAGTATCTTCTTGCGACCCGGAGCCTCGCCTGCGGCAAGCCTTACACTCGAAGCATGGAAGTCTTCAGGATTGCCGATACCATACAGACACGAAACGCTCGATACAACAATGATATCCCTGCGTCCTGATAAAAGCGATGCCGTTGTACGAAGCCTCAGCTTCTCTATCTCTTCGTTTATTGAAAGATCCTTCTCGATATAAGTATCCGATGCAGGCAGATAAGCTTCCGGCTGGTAATAGTCGTAATACGACACGAAATACTCTACGGCGTTGTCCGGGAAAAATGACCTGAATTCGCCGTAAAGCTGTGCCGCAAGTGTCTTGTTGTGGCTCAGCACAAGTGTCGGCCTGTTGAGCCTGCTCACAACATTAGCTACGGTGAAAGTCTTACCGGAGCCGGTAACACCGAGCAGCGTATTGTGACGGCTGTGACCGTTTATGGCACGTACCAGTTCATCGATAGCCTCCGGCTGGTCACCGGTAGGCTTGTAATCGGATACTAACTTGAAATCCATGGCACAAAGATAAGAACTGTCTGACGTATATGTACAACGACATACATAACTACCGACAGCAACTGCAGAGTATACGGTATGTTGAGTCATAACATACCGCTGCAAATCTCACAATTCTAACGAATACCTTTCATGAATTCGGCAAAGCACCTCACAGCCCTTGCACGGTGGCTTATGGCATTCTTGCATTCGGGCGACATTTCTGCAAACGTTTCGGAATATCCGTCAGGAACGAATACAGGGTCATAACCGAAACCGCCATTACCTGATGGTGCCTCCGTAACAATACCTTCAACGATACCCTCGAAAGTATATTCACTGCCGTCGAGTATAAGTGCTATAACCGTACGGAAACGGGCGCGGCGGTCAGAGACTCCATCCATGTTCTTCAAAAGAAGTTTCATGTTGGCTTCGGAATCATGACCGTCGGCTGTGGCATAACGCGCCGAATGTACCCCGGGAGCCCCGTCCAGAGCAGCGACTTCAAGACCTGTGTCGTCGGCAAAACAGTCTGCACCGGTACGTTCGTGTACATAACGGGCCTTTTGAAGCGCATTGCCTTCTATGGTAGGCTGTTCTTCAGGTATGTCTTCAGTAATACCGCATTCGCGTAGAGTAACAAGCCTGAACGCATCACCGAGTATAGCCGACACCTCCTCAAGTTTATGGGCATTGTTGGTGGCAAATATAATTTCCCTGGCCATTATTATTCTATTCGCATTTGTTGCTCACACGGAGTTTCTCCGCCATGAGCTTTATCTTGTTGTCTATGTAAATCTTGTCTATTATTGTCTTTACAAGGTCATCTATCTCGCTGCCCTCGGTATAGTTGGCCTCGCACACATATGTGGCACGACCTTCATCTATGAGTATGCGCATGGTTTCGAACGATGCCTTGTCTGAAGGGTCGTAAACAGCTATCGAATGCCCACCCTGAGACTTTACAAGCCTCATGCACGGTATGTCAGTAGTACCGTCTCCGATGAATATCATGTGTTTGAACTGAACAGGACGCTTCTCCTCTTCAAGATAACGGTTCACGAGCTTCGTATCGCTGACCGACTCTACACCCTTGTTAATCTTGTAGATGAACTGCGTCTTGTTGGTATAGTTGACTCCTACGGCAGGCCAGTAGGCAGCTCCGTTTTCGTCATAAAGGAACGAACTTGCATAGATATTCTTGAACTCGTGGGCTATCTCAGTGCCCTCTATTATCTCCTTTATACCTGACGAATTTATGTAGTGCTGCACCTCTATGCCGCGTTCCGCCCCATAGGAATTGATACGGCCGAACCACTCCCTGACACCATCGTAAAAACGTATCTTGCGACCCGATGCACGGAATGCCTCACGCTTGAGCGACATGCCGTTGCGACGGGCATACTCGATGGTCTTGGCCATATAGGTCAACACAGGGTCGGCATCCTGTGACCTGGCAATAATGTTGCTCTCCTCCCAGAATTCTGCCGAACTCTTCCCAACGGCAGGAATGAAATCATACTCCTGCATGTTGCCAGGAGCCAGCGTACCGTCGAAATCGTATATAAGCGCAACCTTAACCCTGTCTTCCATAAAAGAAAATATACAAATGAAAGCCGCCTGCTGGACGGCCGGTTTTTAAAATTCAAGCACCGACTTAACCGGTGCTATCTTCTCGAGCCTTCGGCGGGCCCCAATATCCGTTATCTCGGCAAGGAACACAAACTCCATTACCCTGACAGGCAGCATCCTGCCATCGTGTGCCGGTACGGTCATTCCGTTAAGGGCGTGGGCCATTCCCTCGGCAGTGCCTCCAGTGGCAAGCACGTCATCGAATACGGTAATACATATTTCGTCACCTGTGACACGTGCAGCATGCAAATCCGACCTGCGGCAGTAAAGACTGTCCTCTCCGTATTCCTTGACTATAGGAATACGCACCAAATCGCCTTCACCATATGGCAGTTTTCCGCTCTTGCGAAAAACTATGAGACTCTCTATACCACCGCCTACAGTAAGAAGAGGCGATGAAAAGAGAAAACCTCTGGCTTCAGGCGCTGCCACTGTCGGACATGTTATATGCGATGTAATCTCCTTTACGAGGGATGTAAACAGTTCAGCGTCACCAAGCAACGGGAGCAGGTCTATAAACACAACACCTTTCTTGGGAAAATCGCGATAGAACCTTATCTTTTCCCTGACAGCCGACAGTTCCATGGTCAAAAATATAAAATACAGGCAATAGAGTCGAAACCAAAGGTATTCAATTACAGCATTAGGTCCAAAACGATACCGTCAATGTCAGAACGACATGTCAAGCATGGCACGTATTGACTTCTCGGCCTTTGCCCTCACATCTTCATCCAATGTAACCTCGGGAGTTTCGTTCAGCAGCGTATCGTATATATTTTCGAGCGTCACAAGTTTCATGTACTCGCAGTTGTTGCATCCGCATGCGCCGTCCTCGGGCGGTACTGGCAGAAAAACAACGTCCGGATACCTTTCCTGAAGTTCGAACAAGATACCAGACTCGGTAGCTATTATGTATTCCCTGCCACCGTCGCTGCCTACAAAATCGATTATGGCCGCAGTGCTGCCTACAAAATCGGATGCAAGCAAGACGGGTTTCCTGCATTCGGGATGAGAAAGCACCTTTGCATCCGGATGTTCGTTCTTAAGCTGGAGTATCTTCTCAACGGAAAACTTCTCATGCACATGGCATGCACCGTTCCAGAGCATGATATCATCACGGCCGGTAACCCTCTTGATATAGTCGCCGAGATTACGGTCCGGAGCGAAAATGATTTTACGGTCGGCAGGCAGAGCCGAAACTATCTTGAGTGCATTGGACGATGTACAGCACACGTCCGTGAGAGCCTTCACTTCAGCCGATGTATTGACATATGCCACAACCATGCTGTCCGGATGCTGTTCCTTGAACCTGCGAAGGTCTTCGGCACGGCACGAGTCGGCCAGCGAACAACCCGCATCCGAGTCGGGAATGAGTACCTTCTTTTCGGGAGAAAGGATTTTTGCCGTCTCGGCCATAAAGTAGACTCCGGCAAAAAGTACTATGTCTGCATCGGTATCGGCAGCCTTTTGAGACAGCGCAAGCGAATCGCCTACGAAATCTGCCACCTGCTGTACCTCGGGACGGGTATAGTAGTGGGAAAGTATCACCGCATTTTTCTCTTTCTTCAGGGCGTCTATCTTTTCCGCCAGTGAACGGTTGTCGACCATCTTTTTTATTTTTATTTACTTTTTATTTAAATTTTAAAAATAGACAACAATAATAATAAAGCCTGTTCATAATGTTCATAACTTTTCTGTTCGGAACAGTTACGTCAGTTATTATTATTTTTCAACACCGTGATTGCTTTTGTGCTTCCTGCCGGTACAGTCATTATATGCATGTATAGCATTTGACAATTCCTCTTGCAATAGCCTTACAATAGTGTGGCTGCATGGAACGGAAGCATGGATTTAACGGTAGTTGTAAACATATGTCAATAACGTTGTAAACATATTGACATTGTGTTTGCCCGTGTTCGCATGTGTGACTTTGCTGTCGATAAAACTTCCGCTTGTAATGAAAATTTTTCCTTGCATTTTCGGAAACGATACCGTATGTACGGAAAATCGGAATTTCATAATTTTCGATTTGTAAAGTAATCATCATTTACGAACACGCTCGTAACGGGTTGTCAACATTTTACTGTTTGTTCTGTTCCAGCTTTTCAACAATCCTGTCGGCAATGGCACGGTAACAGTTCTTTACTTCCGAATTGGTGGAAACGGCTGGCATACCGCTGTCACCCCCTTCCATGACAGACTGTATTATAGGTATATCACCAAGAAAATCAATACCTTCGGTACGTGCCATGTTGCGTGCTCCTCCTTCTCCGAAGATGTAATACTTGTTGTTCGGCAGTTCGGCGGGAGTGAACCATGCCATGTTTTCTATGATGCCGAGTACCGGTACGTTGATGCCTTCGGCACGGAACATGTTGACTCCTCGCCTTACGTCGGCAACGGCCACTTGCTGCGGCGTGGAAACAATGATTGCTCCGTTGACCTTTATTTCTCCGACAACAGAAAGGTGTACGTCACCGGTTCCGGGAGGCATGTCTATGAGAAGAAAGTCGAGTTCCCGCCACAATGTCTGGTGCAGAAGCTGTTTTAGTGCCGTGGTAGCCATCGGGCCGCGCCATATCAGCGCATCGTCGGGCGATATGAAGAAACCTATGGAGGATATCTTTATACCATCGGCTTCGGCCGGAAGTATGTAATCCTGTCCGTCTATTATTTCTGCCCTGGGCGTGTAGCCTTCTACACCGAACATCTTCGGCATTGAGGGGCCGTATATGTCGGCATCCAGGATACCTACCTTGTAACCCATATCGCGGAGGGTTGCCGCAAGATTGGCCGTTACGGTCGATTTTCCTACACCGCCCTTGCCCGATGCAACAGCTATGGTGTGCTTTATTCCGACTGTCGTTGAGGGAGCCTTCTCCTTCTGTGGGGCGGCTGGCATCTCTTTTTCGGCAACTACAACATTGCCCGAAAGTTCGGGTGCGGCTTCGACAGCCGCTGCCGATACCTGCCTCTTTATAGAGTTGGCGAACGGGTCGCGTTTGCGGTTGAATGCGAGCGTGATGACCGCTCCGTCGCCCTGTATGGCAATATTGTCGACTATTCCGGATGATACTATGTCCTGCCCTGTTTCGGGATGTACTATCCCGCCGAGGGCTCTCCTTATCCTCTCCTCTGTATTTGGCATGGTTGTGATTTTATGCGTTAGTTAATGGCAAATATACGTAATTAGTTGGGAGTATGACTGCAGTATGGACGTTTACTGTACGTTGTGTCAGGTAAAAATATCGAATTACGATAAATGTACAGGGAAAATGGTTACATTTGCATATATGCTCGATTTTCATGTTAAAATAGATTTGTATGAAGGGTTTCTTTAAAACATTCGGTGCCGCTTTACTGGCGTTTGTGGTGGGCAGCGTGGTGATGTGGTTGATAGCCATGTTCGTGTTTGCCGGATTTGCTGCAGGATTGACGGCAGCGTTCAGTCCGAAAGGAATGGTCTCGACATCGGGTGAGGTGTTGGTCATAAATTTTGAAAACGGTATAGTGGATTCGCCAGAGAACAGGTACGGTTCGTTCGACATGAATACCATGACAATGGATGTGTCAAATACCGTCCTCGAAGTGGCAAACGCACTTCAGGTTGCCGCCGTTGACCCTAAAATCAAAGGCGTATATATAAACATAACAGGCAACGGCACAATGAGCTACGGAAATCTCGAGGAGTTGAGAAACGAACTCGTAAAGTTCAAGAATTCAGGAAAGTTCATAGTTGCCTATGATGAGGTTTATTCGCAGCCTGCATATTGGCTCAGTTCAGTTGCCGACAAGGTGCTGATACATCCGGAAGGCATGCTCGACTGGAAAGGTGTGTCGGCAAACGTAATGTTTTACAAGGGACTGCTCGACAGACTCGGTGTAGAGGTAGAGGTATTTCGTCACGGTACTTTCAAGTCGGCAGTTGAACCATATATAATGGAAGGCATGAGTCCGTCCAACCGAATTCAGATGGAGACTATTGTAAATTCCATGTGGGATGTGATGGTCGGCGATGTCGCTGCATCGAGGGGAATATCGGCTGACAAGCTCAAGGCTTATGCAGACAATCTTGTGATAGGAAATCCGGAAGATGCACTCGAATGCGGACTTGTGGATGGTGTGGTTTATGAAGACCAGGCAATGGGTATGATTGAAGCCCTATGCCGTGGAAAGGAGATTAAGAACAGCAATGTTTCCGGTACGGGTGATGTGAGCATGGTGTCGCTTGGAGATTATGCCACGGCACATGCACTCGGCATATACAACTATAAGGCTAAAAACAAGGTGGCCATAATTTATGCCGACGGACAGATTGTGGACGGAGAGAGTTACAACGGTGCTGTGGGCGGTGCGACGCTTGCATCGCAGATAGCACAGGCACGTATGGACGACAGTATAAAGGCCGTTGTACTCAGGGTCAACTCTCCTGGCGGCAGCGCCCTTGCTTCGGATGTCATATGGCGTGAAATGGAGTTGTGCCGAGAGAAAAAGCCCGTGATTGTTTCCATGGGCGGTGTGGCAGCTTCGGGTGGTTACTATATATCATCGCCTGCTGATGTGATACTTGCCGACCGTACGACACAGACAGGTTCGATAGGAGTGTTCGGTTTGCTTCTCAATCTTGAAAAGACATTCGAGGACAAACTAGGCATAACGTTCGATGTTGCAAAGACAGGCCCAGTTGCCGACATGGGCAACATGACACGTACAATGACCTTGAAGGAACGCAGTTTCATTCAGCAGAATGTTGAAGATATATATTCGACATTCGTGGAACATGTGGCGGCAGGACGCAACATGACATTCGAGGAAGTGGACAAGATTGGTCAGGGACGCGTATGGCTCGGCGTAGAGGCCGAAAATAACGGTTTGGTGGATGGTTTCGGAGGATTGGCTGATGCAGTTTCATTGGCTGTCGACCGATCGGGAATAGCCTCCGATTACGGTATATGCGAGATATTGCCGCAGCAGAATTCGTTCGGGGCACTGATGTCGATGCTGTTTGCAAATGTGAGTGCGGCATCGGATGCCGGGCTGAAGGACGAGCTCGGTGATGTATTCGTTCATTACAGCAGGCTGAAAAACATGATTGAAAACAACGGCGGAGTAATGGCTATGATGCCTTATACCATAGAGTTCAGATAATATATCGGTTGGACATGGATACTCAGGCAACAATGTGCCGGAGTATCGTCGGGCAATAAAAAAGGGAACGTACATCTGTGATGCCGTTCCCTTTTTGTCTTGGGCAAAGGTTACTTTACCACTATCACCCTGTCGTCGCATGCGGTTTCGGTACGCGGTTTCGCTTCATGTTCGGCGGAATGGCCTATGGCTATGGCGCAAAGTATGCGGCGTCCTTCGGGTATGGGAAGGAATGAACGGAGATATTCCTCGGCGGAAAGACCATCGGGTTCATCTTTTTTGTGAGGGCGTCCTTCCACATGTACCCAGCAGTTGCCAAGTGACAGAGCTTCGGCTGCAAGCTGAAGGAAGGTGGCCGATATGGATGCATTTACCATCCACAAGTCGCTGCGCTGTTCGTCTCCCATGACTAGTACGACTAAAGGAGCATGTTCTACGAAAGCAGAACCATAGTCACGCATGCCTGCTATACTGGTGATGAGCGTCTTGTCTTCGATGACCATGAAACTGCTGCTGCGGCTGTTGCGTGAGGACGGCGCAGCAAGGGCTGTCTTCAGCATGCGTGTTATATCTTCCTGACTTACGGTTTCATCAGTGAAGCTGCGAACGCTGTGGCGGCGTTCTATGATTTCGAAAAATTCCATAATATATCTGTTTTATATAGGACCGTCCCTGCGGACGGGTTTATTATTCGTCTGTTCTTACTATGTTGGCCCCTATGGCGTTGAGGCGGGCATCTATGTTTTGATAGCCGCGGTCTATCTGTTCGACGTTGTGGATTACGCTTCGCCCTTCAGCACTCAATGCCGCAATCAGCAAGGCAACGCCGGCACGTATGTCTGGCGAGGTCATGACAGTGCCGCGAAGACTGCGTTCGTGGTTGTGACCTATGACTGTGGCGCGGTGCGGGTCGCAAAGTATTATCTGCGCTCCCATGTCGATGAGCTTGTCGACAAAGAACAGGCGGCTTTCGAACATCTTCTGGTGGATAAGTACCGAACCCTTGGCTTGTGTCGCAACGACGAGGAATACCGATAGAAGGTCGGGAGTAAGGCCCGGCCACGGGGCATCGGCTATGGTCATTATGGAACCGTCCAGGAATGTCTCTATTTCGTAGTGTTCCTGCTGCGGAATGTAGATGTCGTCGCCGCGCTGTTCGAAATAGATGCCCATGCGTGCGAACTGAGCAGGGATAATGCCCAGATTTTCGAATGATACATTCTTGATTGTCAGTTCAGAACGTGTCATGGCTGCCATGCCTATGAAACTGCCTATCTCTATCATATCGGGCAGCATGGTGTGGGTGGTTCCGTGGAGTTCCTCGACGCCCTCGATTTTCAGAAGGTTGGAACCGATGCCGTCGATGCGTGCTCCCATGCGTACAAGCATCCTGCACAACTGCTGTACGTAAGGTTCGCAGGCGGCGTTGTATATGGTGGTTTCGCCCTTGGCCATGACAGCGGCCATGATGATGTTGGCCGTACCGGTTACGGACGCTTCGTCAAGAAGCATGTAGGTCCCGCGCATGTCGTCGGCACGTATGGCGAAAAACTTGTTGTCGAGGTCGTAGTCGAACCTGGCTCCCAGTTTCTGGAAGCCGAGCAGGTGTGTGTCGAGCCTGCGGCGCCCTATCTTGTCGCCTCCAGGCTTGGGAAGATAGGCTATGCCGAACCGTGCGAGCAGCGGACCTATGACCATTACGGAACCGCGCAGACGCGAACCGCGCATGCGGTAATCGTCGGAACGTATGTACTCGAGGTCTATGTCGCGTGCACACAGCGTGTAGCTCTCCTCTCCGATGCGTTCCACCTCAACACCCATGGCCTGAAGAAGTTCCAGCAGGTGTATCACGTCGACAATTTCGGGTACATTGTGTATTGTGACCTTTTCGGGAGTAAGGAGCGAAGCGCAGATTATCTGCAGGGCTTCGTTCTTGGCGCCCTGCGGTACTATTTCGCCTTTCAGGCGGTTGCCGCCCTGTACTATGAATTTTGGCATATATGCGGTTTTTCGGTTTGGCTTGCGTTATAGTGGCATCCGTGCAACGCACACGGATACCGATGCGACATTAAAGATATGTATTTTCTGTCGGATATGAAAACTTTTGACGCATGCAAAGGTTTTCGGCCGGGCTGCCGTTGTTGCGTAACAGGAAAAATCATTAACTTTGTAAGTTATTATAACCCAATTATGGACGGGATTTAATTTACGGATATGAGAGAGAAGATAGATGAGCTTCTGAAAAGGGTCGAGGAATTCAGCCCGAGGACTGCGGCCGAACTCGAGGAATTCAGGATACGCATACTGGGCCGCAAGGGCGAGCTCAACGGAATTATGGAAGAGTTCAAGAGTGTTGCTCCTGAAATGAAACGCGAGCTGGGTCAGAGCATCAACAAACTCAAAAACCGTGCGCAGGAACGTTTCAATGAACTCAAAAATGCGGTAGAAACTGCCGGAGACATCACAGCCGAAAGAAGCGGTAATGACCTCACACGTCCAGGTACGGCGCAGCCTATCGGAAGCCGTCACCCCATATCGTTGGTGCGCCGCGAAATATGCGGCATATTCGAAAGGCTCGGATATACGATTGCCGAAGGACCTGAAGTGGAGGATGACTGGCATGTGTTCTCGGCGCTCAACTTTCCACCCGAACACCCTGCAAGGGATATGCAGGATACATTTTTCATCGAGAAGAACCCCGACATCCTGCTCCGTACGCACACAAGCTCCATACAGGTGAGGACAATGCAGACGCAGAAACCGCCGATACGTGTGGTATGCCCCGGAAGGGTGTTCCGCAATGAGGCGATATCGTACCGTGCACACTGCATATTCCATCAGATAGAGGGGTTGTATATCGACGAACATGTCTCTTTCGCCGATATGAAACAGTCGCTGCTCTACTTCGTGCGCGAATTCTTTGGACCCGATACCAAAATACGTCTGCGTCCCTCATATTTCCCGTTCACGGAACCGTCGGCGGAAATGGACATCTCCTGCAACCTCTGCGGCGGCAAGGGATGCAATGTCTGCAAGCATACCGGATGGCTCGAAATAATGGGTTGCGGAATGGTCGACCCGAATGTCCTCGAAGCTTGCGGGATAGACAGCAATAAATACAGCGGTTTTGCGTTCGGCATGGGGGTGGAGCGCTGTTCGATGCTTAAGTACGGAGTGAAGGACCTCCGCATGTATTTCGAAAACGACATAAGGTTCCTGCACCAGTTCGATACGGTCATATAACGGCCGCCGCAGCTGGTCCGTTATTTTGCGTGCGATGGGATGGATTAGGGTAATAGCCGGTGTTGTAGCGGCTGCAGGCATAGTATCATGCAGCGTGCTTCCGCGCGGCCGGGCAGTTGCGGAAAGCGATTTCGGAGGTGCCAATGCACCGTACTATCATCATGCGGAAGGCATCAAGGCTTGCGCCATAGACAATGACACGGTGCGTGGCTTCGAAGAATTCCGAATGGCGATAGAGGCCGATACGGCATATGCTCCGGCATATTACCATATGGCCGAGATATTGATGCGGCAGCGTAAGCCCGAAAGGGCGGTGTGGTACAGCGAGAGGGCAAACAGGCTCGACTCGGCCAACATGACATACCGCAATCAGTTGGGGCGTGTGCTGGTCATGGCCGGACGTTACGATGAGGCGATGGGCATATATACCGACCTGATGCGTGACGATTCGAACAATCCCTTGAACTATACGCTTCTTGCTGCCCTGTATGATTACAAGGAGCAGCCGTTCACAGCAATATCGATACTCGATACGGCAGAGATGAGACTTGGCCGCATGGAGGAACTTACGGCATACAAGAGGGAACTGCTTATACGTCTGAAGTTGTACGACAAGGCACTGGAGGAGGCAAAGGGGATGGTAAACGACTATCCGTACGATGATGACAACTACCGTGTGCTGGGCGACATATATGCCGCTATGGGCAGTGATTCGCTGGCATTGGCAAATTATAAGGAGGCCCTGCGTCTCGATTCTGCGGATTTGGGAACGCTTTCATCTCTGGCCGATTTCTATTACCGGAAGAACAACGCAGCAGATTATTTCACTACACTGAAACGAATATTCGACAGCGACGGATGGCCGCTGTCGAACAAACTCGATTTGCTCGGCAAGCTGACATCGGATGTAACGTTCTACGGGAGGCACTATTTCTCGATAAGTTCTCTGGTGGCATCGTTGGTGGCGCGTTATCCGGACAACTATCAGGTGGTCGATGCCTATGCAACGCACATTGCACGCGGAGGGGAAATGGGGCAGGCTTTGCAGATTTACAAGTCTTATATGTCATTGCATCCCGACAGGCGCGAGGTTTATGACAATGTGATAGGTATAGAATCGTATCTCGGCCATCCGGATTCTGTGGCATTCTATTCGGAAATGGCGCTCGGATATTTTCCAGGCAATGTGGACATACTGATGCTCAAGGGGTATGCGGAGGTGTCGCTGGAGGATTATGAGGGAGCCTTGGCTTCGTTGAAAGAGGCGTACAAGGCAGCCGCTTCGGATTCGGTGAGGAGCATGGTGGCCGGCATGAGCGGCGACGTATATCACGAAATGGGTCGTCATAAACAGGCATTCCGTCAGTACGACAGGGCTATAAGGCTTAATCCGAATAATGCAGGGGTGTTGAACAATTACGCCTATTACCTTTGCGAAGAGGATGAAGCACTGGAGTGTGCCCTTGAAATGAGCCATAAGGCCAATGCCATAGAGCCTAACAACTCCACATTCCTCGATACGGAAGGATGGATACTCTACAAACTCGGCCGTTACGAGGAAGCCAGAGAGATTATGCAGCGTGCCGTATCGTTCGATGCATCGAACAGCGAGGTACTGCTGTTCCATTACGGGGAGATACTATATGCATTGGGGGATGAGTTCATGGCAGAGGTGTATTGGAAACGCGCAATGTCAAGAGGTTACGATGCCGAAGTGGTGGAACAGAGGCTGGAAATGTTAAACAACAAGAAATGAAACGGTTCTTATTTATTCTACTTTCGCTTTTGTGCATGTCGGCTGCGGACATTACGGCACAGCAGCCTACAATCGAATCGCTGAACAGGCAGATAGCGCGTGCGGAGGAAGAAATAAAACGTAACGAGGCACTGCTCAGTAAGATAAAGGGAGAACGTGCCATAACCCAAAGCGAACTTAAACTGATTGCCTCGCGAATTGCCAACAGGTTGGACATCATATCTTCGCTCGGCAAGCAGATAGACATATGTGCACGCGACATAAAGCAAAAGAACAGCGAAATAAAGGAGATAAACGAACGCATCGGGGTGTTGAAGCAGGAGTATGCCGAGATGATATATGCGGCATACAAGAATGCGCTGCTTAACAATTCGCTGACTTTCCTCTTTGCTGCCGAAGACTTCCACGACATGACCCTGAGGGTCAACTATATGAAGCGATACAACCGAATGAGGGAGGCAAAGGCGGCAGAACTTGACTCGCTGTCGGGGGTAATTAAAATCGAGGTGGAGAAGCTGAACGAACAGAAGGCGCAGCTGGAACGCTCGAAAAAAAGCCGTGCCGATGAGCTTGTGACTCTCCGTGCCGATGAGAAAACATACAGGAACAGCAGTCAAAGGCTGGCAGCCGACGAAAAAAAGATTGCCGGCCGCATCAAGCAGCAGGAGAGGGAGAAACAGAATGCACAGAAGGAATTGCAGCGCCTGGTGGCCGAGGAGGCACGCCGCAATGCCAGTGTAAAGCGTACGGAGGCCGAAATGCAGGCATCGGTGAAATTGAGCAGCAACTTCGCACAAAACATGGGCAAGTTCCCGTATCCTGTCTCGGGTGGTGTGATTACCGACCATTTCGGCAAACACGCCCATCCGACACAGAGAGGCTTGATAATAGACAACAAGGGTGTCAACATAGCCGGAGAGAAGGGTGCGAGTGTCCGCTGCATATTCGAGGGCACGGTAAGTCGCGTGGTGTTTATCAAGGGCTTGAACAACTGTGTCATGGTGAACCACGGCAGCTACTATACGGTGTATTCGAACCTCGAAAACGTGAACGTGAAAGCCAATGACAGGGTCGGACGCGGTCAGGTCATAGGCAGCCTGCCGACTACGGGCGACAACGACGACTGGTATCTGCACTTCGAATTGTGGAAGGGTACGACTTTCCTCAATCCTGAGAAGTGGCTGGCGCGTTAAACGCAGCGTGGGGAAAATTCGCTGTGGAGTGCGCCCATTCCCGAATGGATATAACCACAACATATAAGCAATGGCTGTCAGTTTCCATAATGAAGATTGCCGTTTCCTGCCGCACGACAGGAGGAAAATTACGGCATGGGTAAAGGATGTCATAGCCACGGAAGGTTACCGTGCGGGTGACATCGCATATATATTCTGTTCATCGGACTACCATTTGAACATCAACAGAACATACCTGAACCATGACTACAATACCGATGTGATTACATTCGATTACAGCGATTTGGATGAAGGTACTGTTTCTGGCGACATATTCATAGATCCGTTTACGGTGCGTTATAATGCCGAAACGTTCGGTACGCAGCCGGCCGAGGAGATAATGCGTGTTATTATTCACGGCGTGCTGCATCTGTGCGGCCATGGCGACAAGGCTCCCGAAGAGGCGACGGTCATGCGTACTCTCGAGGAGCGCAGCCTCGCTGCATGGCGTGAAGGATACGGAGAGTATCCGCCATTTAATGTCAAGGCTTAATGTCATTGCAAATGGCTTTTTTAGCCCCGTATTTTAAGTCTGGTGAGCGGTGGCATAGGATGGTTGATTGAAATGCGTTGGGCTGTAATAAGGGTCTGTGGGGATGTTATTCATATAGAGATTGATGAAATACGAATACGACATAATAGTGGTTGGCGGCGGACATGCCGGCTGCGAAGCGGCTGTTGCCGCAGCAAGGCTCGGTGCAAGTACGCTGCTCGTCACGATGGACATGTGCAAGTTTGCCAACATGTCGTGCAACCCTGCCGTTGGAGGCGTGGCAAAAGGGCAGATAGTGCGTGAAATAGATGCTCTCGGCGGGTGCATGGGGGTGATTACAGACAGCGCTACGATACAGTTCCGAATGCTGAACAGGTCGAAAGGCAGTGCCATGTGGAGTCCGCGCGCGCAGTGCGACAAGGCCCGTTTCTCGGAGCTTTGGCGTCATCAACTCGAAAATACCGAGAACCTCTATATCTGGCAGGACACAGTATGTGATATATTGACAGAGAAAATTGATTTGCCTCAAGGTAAAAATATTGACTATCAATATGTTGTGCGAGGTGTAAGGACCGTTATGGGGGTTGAGTTCAGGGCCGGTGCCGTTGTGCTTACCAATGGTACATTCCTGAATGGCCTGATGCATACGGGCAGGGCAAGCGCTCCCGGAGGGCGTGCCGGTGACGGAGTGGCATACGGCCTTACGGAATGTCTTTGTGCCCTCGGCTTCGAAGCCGGCCGCATGAAGACGGGTACGCCTGTACGGATAGATGCCAGAACGGTGGATTTCTCGGCATTCGAACCGCAGTATGGCGACGATGTACCCTCGAAGTTTTCGTTCCTGCCGTCGAGCCGTGCCGTGGAGAAGCAGGTGCCATGCTATCTGGTGCATACATCCTCCGAGGTGCATGACGTGTTGCGTCAGGGATTTGCAGACTCCCCTCTTTTCAACGGTACAATCAAGGGCATCGGGCCGCGATACTGCCCGAGTATAGAGGACAAACTGCGTACATTTGCCGATAAGGAGTCACACCAGTTATTTCTCGAACCGGAAGGTCGCGGCACAAATGAGTATTATTTGAACGGATTTTCTTCTTCTCTGCCGCTCGACATACAGGTGCGGGCCCTGTCGATGATACATGGATTCGAGAATGTGCATATATACCGTTCCGGTTATGCCATAGAGTATGATTATTTCCCGCCGACACAGCTGAAGCATACGCTCGAAACGAAGTTGGTCGCCAATCTTTATTTTGCCGGACAGATAAACGGCACTACCGGTTACGAGGAGGCGGCTGCGCAGGGTTTGATGGCCGGCATCAATGCGGCTCTCAAGTTGAACGGCAGAGAGCCTTTCGTATTGGCGCGCGATGAGGCTTATATAGGAGTGCTGATAGACGACCTCGTGACAAAAGGTGTCGATGAGCCGTACCGTATGTTTACCAGCCGTGCGGAATATCGCATACTTTTGAGGCAGGATAATGCAGACTTCAGATTGACGCCAAAAGCCATAGACCTTGGCCTTGCATCGGAAGAGCGCAAAAATACATTCGAACAGAAAAGTCGTTTTGTGAAACTTTTGGCAGACTTCATTAGGCAAAGAAGTGTCGGGAAAGATGAAATTGCAGATTATTTGATTTCTGTCGGTACAAAGCCATTGGAACAGGGCAGGAAGTTATATGATGTTCTGTTGCGCAATGGCGTGACAATAGGCGGCTTGAGTGGTGTATTGCCTGACCTGCAACGGATGATTGTTGAGAACGGGATTGATGCTGAAGCGATAGAAGAAGCGGAGATACAGATAAAATATCGCGGATATATCGAACGAGAACGTTTTATTGCTGAAAAAATGCGCCGTTTGGAGGGAATTAAAATACCTCTTGATTTCGATTACAACTCCATGATGTCGCTGACCATAGAAGCAAGACAGAAGCTGAGCCGTATAAGACCGCAGACAATCGGTCAGGCCTCGCGTATCCCCGGGGTCTCCCCCGCCGACATAAATGTGCTGCTTGTTTATTTCGGCAGGTAGCAGCCACATTGAAGAAGTATTATAAGGGCACCCTGTGCGGGGTGCCCTCTCTGTTTGTTCCACGTGGAACACTTTGTCGCATATTGAGTGTTTGGAGCCATGTTCCACGTGGAACATGTGTAGGGGTATAAAAAGCGGCTGCAAAATCTTGCAGCCGCTTCGCGTGTTGTATGCATTGGATTATTTGTCCGCTATTTTGGCCCATGTGTCCTTGAGAGTCACTGTGCGGTTGAATACCAGTCTGTCTGGTTTTGAGTCAGGGTCAACACAGAAGTACCCTACTCGCTCGAACTGGAACTTGTCTCCTACAGAGGCTTCCTTAAGCGACGGTTCTATGAAACCCGTACGTACCACCATGGATTCCGGATTGAGGTAATCAAGGAATGTCTTGCCATCCTCTACGTCGTTCGGGTCTTCCTTGATGAAAAGATTGGAGTAAAGCCTTATCTCGGCCTCTTCGGCATGAGGCACCGATACCCAATGAATAACGCCTTTGACGCGGCGGCCGTCCGATGAGGAACCTTCGCCTGATTGCGGGTCGTAAGTGCATCTAAGTTCTGTGACGTTGCCTTCGCTGTCTTTTACAACCTCTTCGCATTTGATGAGGTAGGAGTAGCGCAGGCGCACTTCCGTGCCGGGGGCCAGACGATAATATTTCTTGGGCGGTATTTCCATGAAGTCTGCGCGGTCAATATATATCTCGCGGGAGAAAGGTATCTGGTGTGTGCCTGCGGACGGATCTTCCGGATTGTTGATGGCCTCGAACATTTCGGTCTTGCCCTCAGGATAGTTGGTGATGGTTACCTTGAGCGGATCGAGAACAGCCATGCGTCTTTCGGCAGTTTTGTTCAGGTCCTCACGTACGCAGAATTCGAGGAGTGAAAGATCTATTACGTTGTCGCGTTTCGCAACACCTACCTTGTCGGCAAATGCCCTTATCGATGCGGGAGTGTAACCCTTGCGGCGTATGCCGGAAATGGTAGGCATACGCGGGTCGTCCCAACCGCTAACTACCTTATCTGTAACGAGTTGCAAGAGTTTGCGCTTACTCATTACGGTATAGGTGAGGTTCAGACGGGCAAACTCGTACTGATGGCTGGGATAGATGCCGAGCTTTTCGATGAACCAATCGTACAGCGGCCGGTGAACATCGAATTCGAGGGTGCATATCGAGTGGGTGATATGTTCGATAGAGTCGCTTTGGCCGTGGGCATAGTCATACATCGGGTAGATACACCACCTGTTGCCGGTGCGGTGGTGTTCTGAATGAATGATGCGGTACATGATAGGGTCGCGCAGCAGCATATTCGGGTGCGCCATGTCTATCTTGGCACGCAAAACCTTCTCGCCGTCTGCGAACTCCCCTGCCTTCATGCGGGCGAAGAGGTCGAGGTTCTCCTCTACGGAACGGTTGCGCCACGGACTCTCCTTCCCTGGCTCTGTGACAGTACCGCGTCCGAGGCGTATCTCTTCCTGCGACTGGTCGTCAACATAGGCCAACCCTTTCTTAATCAGTTCAATAGCCCATTCGTAGAGTTGGTCGAAGTAGTCCGATGCATAGTGCTCTTCGGCCCACTGGAAGCCGAGCCACCTGATGTCCTCCTTTATGGAGTCGACATACTCGACATCTTCCTTCACGGGGTTGGTGTCGTCGAAGCGCAGGTTGCACAGCCCGTTGTATTTTTTGGCCAGACCGAAATTGAGGCAGATGCTCTTGGCGTGTCCTATGTGCAGATATCCGTTGGGTTCCGGCGGGAAGCGGGTATGTATCCTGCTGTCTACCGTATTTATGTGGTTCTCTATGATTTCTTCCAGAAAGTTGAGCGAACGTTCCTTGCCGGCCGCTCCATCGTTTATCGTAGCCATATGCGGTTGTTTATTTAGTGCAAAGTTAAGATTTTACGCCTTATGTAGTAGCAGTACAGCGGGTTTGTGTACAAATTACTGTACATGATGGCTGCGGTGTAAAAATGAACTGCGTGACGGCATGTCAGAACCCCTTGCGGGCCAGCAGCCATGCCATGCGGTTGTAGAAGTTGTGTACTGCAGGACGTAACCGTGCCGGTATATGGTTGAGAATGTGCAGTTTGCGCCAGCCGCGACGGTACATCGTCGTGTAGGCGAAGAAGCGTTCCGTGCGAAGTCCGAATTCCGTGTCGCCTTTTGCGCACAGCGTCAGGGCCTTGCCTATGGCACAGCGGGCGATATATTCGTTGCGGTATGAGTTTCCCTCCTCGGGACGGTAGAGCTCCTCGAACGAGCGGGATGTGTGTTCGGGGGTGTATATGCCGGCAGAGCGGTTCGAGGCCGTGCGGCAGTAAACCACAAGTGCCTCCGGCGTAAAGCATATTCGGCCGGCACTGGCCAGTACAATCCAGAAGTAGAGGTCTTCGCCTATTTTCATCCCCTCCGGAAAACCTCCCAGCGACAGGAAGATGTCGCGCCGGATTACCGTGGCCGAAGGCTGGCATATGTATGAGTGCATGGCTTCGCGGAAAAAGTCCTCCACTATACCCTCTTTTGAAGGATGTACGTTGTGGACAATGTGTCCGTTGCTGTCTATGTCGAATGCCGCTGCATAGGCATTGCAGTCGGGATATTGAATTGTGAGCGAGGTTATTTTTTCGAGATAGCCGGGACGCCAGCGGTCGTCTGCATCGAGAAAGGCTACGTATTGGCCGCGGGCTTCGAGTGCACCGCGGTTGCGGGCGGCCGACACGCCTGCGTTGCTTTGGCTGATGACCCGTACAAGCGGTGAGCCCGTGGATGAGGCTATCTCGGCACCACGGTCGGTGGACCCGTCGTCTATGACGATGATTTCGCAGGGCAGCAGGCTCTGCGACAGTACTGAACGCAGTGTCGCAGCCACTTCGCGCTCCTTGTTGTAGAGCGGTATGACAACGGAAATGTCACAGTTCATAGGCGGATTTGTCTGGCAGCAGCGCATCGAATGTCGCGGTAAGTGCACGGCGGCATGATGCAGGGTCCTGTATGGCATTGTCGTCGTTGATGCATATCATTGAGTAGCGTCCCGACAGAATGGCCGCACGGAGCGCATCCATGCCGTTGTCGGATAGTTTTGTTAGCAGCGTGTCGCGCATGGATACGGGAGCGAACCTGCCGGTGGCAAGCTGTTCGTAGCGTACGAGCCATTGCGAAAGGTCGGTTGTGGAACGGAACCTGCTGCGGCATGTCGCATCGAGTTCCGTGTCCTCCTCATTCCACAGCTTATCGAACATGCTGCGCAGAAACGGCTGGGGCATGTGGTAATCCTTGAATGCGGGGAAAAAACTCCATGGCATGAGCGAGAGTGTCTTCAGAATGTCTGCCGGTGTGTAGCGGCGGTTGAACCATTTGCCTGCGGCATGTCGTATGGCCTTGCGTTTGTCGTGGCGGCGGTTGATGACACGCATGCATTCGAGGATATTGTGCCCTGCCCGTTCGCCCTGTATGACTGCAAGGCGTGCCGCGTCGCACGGCAGTCCTCCGCGGAAAAAACGTTCGGGACCTGTCGGTCGGCACAGGAACGTATCGTCATTGAAATATACGAACCGTTCCGACAGGCCGTCTATGCGGTGCATGTTGAGTTCTATGGGGCAGGAATTGAATGTAGGGAGATATTGCGGTGGTATGTAGTCCGTGTGGCGGACAACGTGAAGCTTCGGGTGCGAGGTGTCGAGCCACGGCGGCAGGTGTCCCCACGTGATAAGGTGTACCATGCCGACCCACGGGGCGAAGCGTTCCACACCGCGGAACCAATAGCGCAGCGTACCCCAATCGCGGTAGCGTTCCTCCGATGCATCGGACGGAGCGCTGCCGTTGGCCTGGCATCCGCATAGCTGTCTGTACTTCGTGAATTCGCTGCGCCATGCGGCATCGCTGCCGTCGACCCACGGTATTACGAAATCTATTCTCTCTTCCCTGTTTCCCATTTGAAATATGTCCTCAAGAGGATGGCTAAGTTATGAAAAAAGGGTGTACGGTCAAAGACCGCATCCATTTTGGAGCCGGCGTTGCGGATGGTACTGCCGATGTAGGATGTCAAAAGTCCTGTATTGGCTGTTTGCAACCTTTTTGCGGGCGTGTGGCGGTTGGTGTGGAGCTTGGTGCTGTCACGGTCAGAATTTGTAATATACCGAGAAGAAACAGGAGTTTCCGCGCATGTTGATACCATCGGGCATCATGCGCGACAGCGGGAAATAGGCCGTACAGCCCAAACCGATATGCCAGATATTTACACCGACGGTCATCGAAATGCCTCCTTCGTGGCGGTTGTGGGATATGCTGCTGCCGTTTAGACATGCATCGAAAATGTAGGAATAGTAACCTCCGATGCCTATGTAGGCATAGCTGCGGCTGTCGTAGCTGCCGGTGCGAAGCAAAAGGTTGACAGGCACGGTAAGCGCCGGCGAGACGAGTTTGCTGCGGGTATTGTCGATGATGAGTTCACCGCTGCCGTTCATCTGCGGGTGGAGGAATGTACGGTGGTTGTACAGTACGTCGGCACGCAGACTCAATGGAGCGTACCTGAAATTGCACTGAACGAACGCGCCTGCATTCCATGAGAAACGGTCGCGTCCGCGTACGGAACTGCCGGGATAGCGCAGGCTGGAACTTCCGAGCGAGGCGTTTATGCCGCATTCGAACAGCCGGTATCTTGTAGGGGTGTCGGTTATCTCGCTTATTATGTTGAAATCCGTGCCGCTCTCTGCCGCAGAGGCTATGTATTCGCGGGTGGCAAGGTCCATGGCCATGCCTGTGATGTACTGCGCAATAAGTTCCAGACCGTCGTAGTCTATCTTGTCGGCAGTATCTTCCGGCTTGTGGTACGGCGATTTCGTGCCTGTAGTGAGCAGAATGGACGGGATACCGTTCATTGAGAATGAATCGTGGTCGGAACCGGTGAAAATGCTGCCGCGACTGTGCTCCGGCCTGATGTTGAGACCTGACGGGCAGGGTATGCCGTCGATGAAGGACATGCCGTTCTCGAGGGTGCGCAGGTTGTATATCCTCAATTCGCCCGATTCGCGGAGCCAGCCTACCATGTCGATGCTCGCCATGAAGGCAACATTGTCTATATTCATGTAGTTGGCCATGGCCTCCGACCCATAAAGTCCTGCTTCCTCTGCATCGAACGCTGCTATGATGACCGTGCGGGCCAGCTCGTCTTCGTGTCGCTTGAGCATGCGTGCTGTTTCGATGAGCACCGCTACGCCGGAGGCATTGTCGTCGGCCCCGTGGTAAACTATGGTGTCGTTGCCGCGCACCTTGTAGCCGAGGTGGTCGTAGTGGGCACCGAGAATTATGTATTCGTCACGCAGTTCGGGGTTGCTGCCCGGAATGAAGCCGACAACATTGGCATAGCGGTTCCTGTATAGCTCGAAACGCTGGAGGTACGACTTGGTGCCGTTGTCGTCCGCGCCCGGGAAAAGCCCTATCTCTTCGAACTGGCTGCTGATATATGCCGCCGCCGCTGCCGCGTCCGCAGAACCGGCAAGCCTGCCGCGCATGTCGTCGGAGGCCAGTATGCGGACATGTTGTTCGAGGTTCTCCTTCAGGCTGTCATGTGTCTGCGCCATGGCAGCGGCGGTGAATACCATCGGCAGGAGAACCGTAAGTATGCTCTTCTTTGTCATATCGTGTAGGAGTGGCGCGCGGAACAAAGCGGGGCGGACGCAACATCCGCCCCGCTCAGGCCTTTGCGGTATTGCTATTCTGCGATTATCAGGAAGTAGTTCTTTTTGCCTTTCTGCATGAGCAGGTATTTGCCTGCAAGCAAGTCGGTGGCCGTTACATTGCGTTCGGGTGCCGTAACCTTTTCCTTGTTGAGCGATATGCCGCCGCCCTGTATAAGCTTGCGCATCTCTCCCTTGGAAGGGAAGATTGGGCATCTCTCGACACAAAGCTCCATGAGGGGCATGCCGCCCTCGATGTCGGCGCGGTTGACCCTGTACTGCGGAACTCCTTCGAAAACCTGCAGCAGCGTAGTCTCGTCGATGTGGCGGAGCGCTTCGGCCGTAGCACCGCCGAACAGTATCGCAGAAGCCTCTACGGCCTTGTCGTATTCTGCTTGGGAGTGTATCATGCAGGTCAGTTCCCTGGCAAGGGTCTTTTGCAGACGGCGTTCGTGTGGAGCTGCCTCGTGGTCGGCTATAAGCTGGTCGATGGTCTCCCTGTCGAGGAAGGTGAATATCTTGATATAGCTCTTGGCATCCTCATCGCTGACATTGAGCCAGAACTGGTAAAACTTGTAGGGCGATGTGTAACGGGTATCGAGCCATACGTTGCCGCTCTCGGTCTTGCCGAACTTGGTGCCGTCGGCCTTCTTGATAAGCGGGCAGGTCATGCCGAACACCTCGCCTCCGTCAATGCGCCGGATAAGTTCCACGCCTGTGGTGATGTTGCCCCACTGGTCCGAACCGCCCAGCTGAAGGCGGCAGTTGTAGTTGCGGTAGAGCTGCATGAAATCGTAGCCCTGTACGAGCTGGTAGGTGAACTCCGTGAATGACATGCCGTCGCCTTCGCCGTTGAAACGTTTTTTGACGGAGTCCTTGGCCATCATGTAGTTGACCGTTATGTGCTTGCCTATGTCGCGTATGAATTCGAGGAAACCCATGTCCTTCATCCAGTCGTAGTTGTTGACCAGTACGGCGGCATTGGGAGCTTTGGTGTCGAAATCGATAAGTTTGGAAAGTTGGGCCTTGATAGCTTCCTGATTGTGGCGGAGTGTGGCCTCGTCGAGCAGGTTTCGTTCGAGCGACTTGCCGGAAGGGTCGCCAATCATGCCTGTGGCTCCGCCGACGAGTACAACGGGACGGTGGCCGCAGCGCTGCAGGTGGCGCAATATCATCACGCCTACGAGGTGCCCTATGTGGAGCGAGTCGGCCGTCGGGTCGAAACCGAGGTATGCGGTAGCCATGCCGCTCTTGAGGTATTCTTCGGTACCGGGTATCATGTCGTGCACCATGCCCCTCCACTTGAGTTCTTCTACGAAATTCATCGGTGTGTTATCTTGTTTTTAATGTTTTTGCTTCAGTATGCCGCGCAAAGATAGTCCGAATGCCATGAATAATCAATAAATACACTGCGACATCAATCCTTCGCGGTTGTTCTGACCGGACTTTTGCACCACGGGCGCACTCCGCATTCATCGCATTTCGGGTTGCGGGCCGTGCAGGTGTAGCGTCCGTGAAGTATGAGCCAGTGGTGTGCTATGGGAAGCAGGTGCGATGGTATGTGGGCCGTGAGCTGTTCCTCGGCCTGAAGCGGTGTTTTGGCATTGCGTGTGAGGCCGAGGCGGCGCGACACGCGGAAAACGTGTGTATCGACAGGCATGACTTCGCGCGAAAAGGCTACCGCTCCGACCACATTGGCCGTTTTGCGCCCGACTCCTGGCAGCTTCTGGAGCTCCTCGACATTGTCGGGAACGATGCCCCCGTAATCGGAAACCAACTTGCGTGCCATGGCGGCAAGGTTGCGTGCCTTGTTGTTCGGATAGGAGATGCTTTTGATGTATGGATATATATCTTCGGCCGATGCTTCGGCCATCGCTTCCGGTGTCGGGAAGCGCTCGAAAAGCGCCGGTGTGGTCATGTTCACGCGCTTGTCAGTGCATTGTGCCGACAACATGGTGGCCACAAGCAGTTCGTATGGCGAACCGTAGTGCAGTTCCGTTTCGGCGACCGGCATGTGTTCGGAGAACCATGCTATGATGCCGGCATACCTTTCCCCTATCCTCATGGCAGCGGCTGTTTTGTGGAGGATGTGTCGTCGATGTAAATCTCGAGAACGGTGCCCTTGCCCTTGAATGTCGCCTCGTCGGCTTCGGCCGGAAGGAGCAGGCTCTCGAGTCCGGACAGCGGTTCGCTGCCGCCTTCGGTTTCGACGGTGATGCCGCCCTCGGTGCAGAGGCAGGCTACGAAACTGTCAAGTTCGGAGTAGTCGCGGCGCAGTTCGCCGTCGATGTAGAGAAGATTGGTCGTGAAATAGGGTGTGGAAACTATTTCGACTGCCGAATTGACCGATGGCCGCACGCTGCGGAAATATTCCTTGCCGTATTCGAAATCTATGGCATCGGTTGCTTCGGCGGTATGGAGCTGGCGCGGCTTGCCGTCCTTGCCTGTCCTGCCCCAGTCGGATATGCGGTAGGTGATGTCGGACGTTTCCTGTATTTCGGCGATGAGAATGCCCGAACCGATGGCATGAACCGTGCCGGCTGGAATATAGTAGGCATCGCCCCTGCGGACCTCGTAGCGCATGAGCAGGTCGGTGAGGGTACCGTTGGCCAAAGCCGCAAGATACTCTTCGCGTGTCACGGGACGGTTGAAACCCACGTAAAGGCAGGCCCCGGGTTCACAGTCCATGACATACCACATTTCGGTCTTGCCGCGGGTGCCATGGCGGCGTCCGGCGAGTTCGTCGTCGGGATGTACCTGTACGGACAGGATGTCGCGGGCGTCGATGCATTTGATGAGTATCGGGAACTGGAGGCCGTAGGTGTCGTAAATCTTGTCGCCGAGCAGGTCGCCCATATAGACCTCGGACAGCTCCTCAAGGTTGTTGGATTTCAGAAATCCGTTCGAAACAACCGATACGCTGTCTTCGACACCGGATATTTCCCAGCTTTCGCCTATGCTGTCGGCTGCATTCCTGAATCTGGCGGGCAGTTTTTTGCCGGCCTGAACCAATCTGCTGCCACCCCATATCTGCGGTTTCAGTATGGGCTTGAATTTTAAAGGGTAGAGCATAGTGTCTGTATTTTGTGGCGGAATACCCTTAAGCGGGCATTCTGCACAAAAATACAAAAATTGCCCGAGATGGTATCATGCGTGGCCGCTTCGTAAGACTTGCAGACATAGCGCGTTAGACTTGCAGAAGTGGACGATGGACGGGGCGGCGTCCTACTGGCGGTATTGTTTATTTGGCATAAAATTCGTAACTTCGTGTATTATTGATACATAAATGTCAGTGACATATTCAGGTCATGTGATGACAAGGTTTTGTATATGAAAGATTTTGAACAAAAGATAGAGAAGCTGAAAGGTTATCTGACCGTAGGCCCCAAAAAAATAGCGGTGCTTGCGCATACCAATCCTGACGGCGATGCAATAGGCTCGTCGCTGGCATGGGCAAAGGTGCTGCGTTCCATGGGGCATGAGGTGACATGTCTCGTACCGAACAGGTATCCTGCATTCCTTGCATGGATGCCTGGCATAGAAGAGGTGATAGTGGCCAAGGAGGACAACGGCAGGGCAGTTGAGGCAATAGATGATGCCGACCTGATATTTTTTCTCGACTTCAACAGAATTGACCGTCTGGAAAACCTGAGCGACCACATAATGGGCAACCAAAAGGCTGTCAGACTGTTGATTGACCATCATCTCGACCCGCCAGTGGAAGAGTATGCCCTCGTCTTTTCCGACCATACCTCGTGTTCCACGTCATATCTCGTGTACAATATTGCCGAAAGGCTCACGGGTCTGGACGTTTTCGACAGGGAGGCTGCCGAAGCTCTCTATGTGGGCATTATGACCGATACGGGGAACTTTTCGTTCAGCTTCCTGACTCCCGGCCTGTTCCGTGCAGTGGCAGGACTCATAGAGAAGGGCATAGACATCCCGAGCATCAATTCGATGGTTTACAACTCATACAGTGAAGGGCGTGTAAGACTTTTGGGATATGTACTGCTCAAGAAGATGAAGATGATAGAGGGCGGCAGGGCTGCATATATAGCCCTCAAGGAGAGCGAGATGAGGAAATTCAACTTCCAGGTAGGCGACAGCGAGGGATTTGTGAACTATCCCCTTTCGATAGCTTCGGTCAATATGTCGGCAATGTTTACCGAAACGCGCAAGTTTATCCGAATATCGTTCCGCTCGCGCGGCGATGTGGATGTGAGCGAATTCGCGGCCCGTTACTTCAACGGTGGCGGCCACAAGAACGCATCGGGCGGAAAGTCGTTCGACTCAATTGCCAAAACCGTGGAACGTTTCGAGGAGGCCGTGGCCGAATTTTTCACGGAAAAGAAGCTGCGATGATGCGGCGCGTATGATATGTCAGAGGCTGCCCCGCAATGGGCAGCCTCTGTTTTATGCGGTTGGGTGTCGGCCTGAGAGTTACCTGTCCTAATTCTTCTTCTCTTCCCAGATGTCGAGTTCTCCGCGCTCCACAAGACGGTAGATACGGGCAAGTTCGCCGATTGCCGGCGAGACAAGTTCAGTGACGTCGGATATGGCAGAAGATTTGCTGTCGTCTCCCTTCATGTGGTAAAGCATGGCCGCATAAAGTGTCCGGAATGCTATCTCCATGTCGGGCATGTCGTTGCGGCCCATTATTCCGCGCAGACGCGGAAGTTCGGGTTCCAGACGGGCAAACAGTTCGCGGTAACGCGCACCGGCAGGAGCCTTGAGCAGTTCCGCATGCAGGTCCTGGAGGTCGTTTATCAGGTGTATGGTATGGTTGAGGTGGCCGCTGCGGGTCTTGCCCTCCTCGCGCATGAGGTTGCCGAAATCGACATACCACATCAGGAGGTCGTTCTGGCGTGTCGGATCGTCGGGAACCTGCGGCGCAACGAGCTGAGTCCAGATGGCTTCCGGACTGAATTGCAGTGCGCGGACGAGGTCCTCGAGCTGCCAAAGATAAAGTATGTATTCGGCAATGTTTTCCTTGCGTTTTGCCTGTGCTATGTACATGTCGTTGCGAATTTAATTTACGGCAAAGGTAATAAAAACGCCGTTGTGCGGATGCAGGGCATGCCTTACAGCGGCACGGAAAAACCCCATGTGACGAAAACATTGTCGTGGCGGGGCTTGTAGATGCCGACAGAGAGTGTTGTGGTGGCCTCTGACGGCATGCGGAACCATGCAATGTCGAACGAAGCCGCCCCTCCGTAGGTGTATATGTCGGTCGGGACGGCGCTGCGGTACCGGCGGTAGCGTGCATACTGGAAACTCATTTCGAGAGATATGCGTTTCAGGAAGAATACTCCGCTGAGACCCCAGTCTGGATAGGCTACGGGCAGCATGTAGTCGGCCGAGGCGGCGAAATATTCGGCAGCAGCGATGCGGTCGTAACCGCGGGGCTGGAAGTCTATGACGCTTATCGTCATGTCTGATGTCTTGCTGTGCTGGTAGGCTGCGGCAAGCGTGAGGCCGTGATGCATGAAGAGTCCTGGGGTGTAGACGCGTCCGTAAATGCTCCATGCCGGAGCGATGAGGTGCCCGAACGGATTGCCGGCGGCGGTGACGCGGAGGGTATAGCCCCAGCGCGGCTGAAGGTCGAGACGGGCCTTGCGCACATATTCGCTGTATTGCAGTGTGGCGAGCAGCAGGGACGAGTATTCGGTGTGGCCGTCGGTATCGATGTATGTAGTGTTGTTGAAACTGTATTGCAGCTGCGGCACGAGCGAACGTATCGTGTAGCCTGTCGAAAGAAACAGCGGCAGGTAGATGCGGGCCGAAAGGTCAACCGTGCTGCCGGAATAGGAGATGTCCTTGATGCCGAAATCCAGGGTTTGGTGCGGGCGGTCGCTCCACTGCGCCGTTATGTCGATGTGCGGTGCCCAGCCGTAGTAGCCGAAACGGGCGCGTACGGTCGAGTGACCGTCGAGGGTATAGCCGTAGCCGAGGTTTGTTTCTGCCGTGTTCAGCAGGTTTTGCGAAATGAGCGTGACGCCGAACTGCGTCTCGAGCGAATAATCGGACATCAGTTCATCGGGCTTGTAGTATATCGGTGCCCAGCTGTGAAGGTTGAACAGATGGGTGGCCTTGCGGTAGCGTCGCGAGGGGTGTTCGTGTCTGGAACGGTCGAGTTCATCGGACGTGAATACCATGTCGTCGACAGGAGCAACTTCCCATGGCTTGAGTGGCGCATTGACTATGTTGCGCGGAACAGGTGTCCATTCCACCTCCTCCCGATATTCCACTTCCTGAAGCGCCACCGAATAGCCGTGACGCCCGTAGGTGGTAAGCGCTGCAAATTTGCCGGTGGGTGATGGTGCCGGTGCAAAGGAGCCGTAGCGGGAGTCTGAAATACGGTATTGGCGGCCCGTGGAGAGGTCTATCGTATGGGCCTCGTCGCGTCCGGAATAGATGGAGCCGAAGTAAAGCATGCCGTCGTCGGCACGAAGGTCGGAAAGCGTAACATATGCAGGGGCGGTAACGTCGCATAAATCACCGTCGGCAGGGTCGAGAGACCCTATCCACATGCCGTTGTCCGAAAGCGCTATGTAGTACAGCAGGGCTGTGTCGTCGTCCCATGCCAGGCCGTGGAGAGAGATGGCACTGCGGAAGGGAAAGTCCGCATGGCTGCCGTCCCGCCGGACGTATCGTATCGAGTAGGTGCCGTCGTAGGTGTATTGAACGTATGCCATGCCTCGGTCGGTAAGGACGGGATAAAGCACTCCGTCGCCTGCTTCGGGAAGCTGTGTGCATCGCCCGTCGGCATAGTTCATGATGCAGAGGCGAGAATTTATCTTCTGGCTCCACAGTGCGCTTTGGCGATATTCGGTCCATGCCACTATGCCGTCGCGGCAGACAGGACGTGTGCTGACAGGACCGGTATGGCATACGGTGCGTTCGACGCCGGTGGCAAGGTTTATCTCCACAAAACACGAATAGCGGTCGTAGTCCTCCTTGAGTACCAGCAGTGTGGAATCATTCACATATACAGGGTGGGAGTATTCGGTGTATGTCTTTGCAGGCGGGGATATTGTGTGCGGACTGCCCTCCCCTGCCGGAAGCGAATCCCACAGCGAGTTGAGCTCCGTGAAGGTGTCGCGGAACAGCCTGCGGGTAGAGGTGCCGTAGTATTTGCGCAGAGCCAGCTGCGTGGTGAATATCAGTATAGGATAGTTGGACGTGAAGCGCGTAAGGCCCGCGCCGATGTATTCGTCGTAGGTGCGGTCGGCGTATGATACGAGTTGAAATCCCAGTTCGTAATGGCTCGGAACATGGTCGCGGTATGAACCGCAGAACCATTTGTCGGGGTTTTTGCGCGAGAGTATCTCCCGGCCCAAGGCGCGGTAGTGCATGGTGAATGAAGGTTGCAGGCCGCGGCCGAATGACGACAGCTGTGTTTCGGCCATGACGGCATCGCCCTCGATGAACCAAAACGGCAGCAGCCCTGTCGCCAGAAGCGGGGCCTGCTGCCCGAAAAGCCAGCCGAATACCTTCACGGTGGAACGGTTGAGGTTGCCGTATTGCACCATGTGGCGGTATTCGTGGGAGGCCAGCTGCTTGAGCCACGGTTCGGAGTAGGTGCTTATGGCGGGAATGGCCCCCATTTCGATATGCCTCGGGGCGAGTATCGCAAGGCCGTTGGATGAGAAGTTTTCCGTGTGCATGACCACGGGTGTGCGCAGCGGAGGAAGTGGATAGCCGTACGAAATGCGTCTGCGCAGGGAATCCATGTAGAACAGTACCCTGCGGGCCATGAGGTCGGCTGTGGAGGGGTATATCACTCTGAGGGAGTCGGACGAGATGCTGCTCCAGCGCAAAGAGGCCGGAGACTGTCCCGTGTTGTAGTACTGCGCCGATACATTGCAGGGCAATGTGAGAAGCAGTGTCGTGACGGCAGCCAATATTGCAATGCGCCGTGTCATCCTCCCGCCTTTTTTGCCTTGTAGCCTGCCTTGACGAGCAATTCAGTGACACGGTCGCGGAAGTCGCCCTGGATGATTATCTCGCCGTCCTTGGCTGAACCGCCGACGCCGCATTTGCTCTTGAGCATGCCGGCCAGTTCGCGGAGGTCGTCGTCGCTGCCGATGAACCCCTTGACCAGTGTAACCTGCTTGCCTGCCCTCGCCTTGCGGTCGAGCCAGACGCGAAGCTCCTGCTGGCCAGGCGGAAGTGTCTGCACGGCGTCATCTTCCCGTGTATCGTATTTGAAGTCGGGATTGGTGGAGTAAACCACGTTGAGCCTCGACTTCCAGTCGTTGTTTGCCATAAATGCGTGCACCTTTTGCGCAAATATAATAAAAAAGCCGGTCGGACATATTGGACGGAAACGGTGCAAAACAAAATTCCCAACGGTCTTTCGACTGTCGGGAATTTCTCGGAGCCGCAACCGAGACTTGAACTCGGGACCTCTTCATTACGAGTGAAACGCTCTACCAACTGAGCTATTGCGGCATCTCTTAAGTGGGGGCAAAGATATGACATTTAATCGAGACGCCGAAACCTTTAGCGACAATTTTTTAGTCCGTACGGATACGGATAGTGTTTTTGACCGCATTATTGCTATATTCGCGGTGCTTAAATCAAGCATGTATACAATCGCTCTGGCAATATGGGAAAACCGGTATTGAAACCTATTGGTTATGACAGCTATGTCATTGAGTACATTCCTGCTGACAGCGGTGACGATTTCGACTTCGCCGCAGAGTTTGCACGTTCGCAGAGACAGGAGGCAGAACGTGATTTCGAAGGTGCCTGCAATACCCGGCTGCACGCTTTCCAGAGACTCGTGGAGATAATTCCCGACGAAGGGGAGACTGTGCTCGACTGGGAGGATGAGAATGTACAGGCCGCGGTGATGACGGGATACTGTTCGGGTATAGACCATTTCCTCGTCGGAGACTGGGAAATGGCGGCCGCCATATTCGAAACGCTGCTCGACATAGACCCCGAGGACCATACGGAGGCTACAATCCCGCTTGCATATACCTACATCGCGATGGGCGAATATGAGTCGTTCGACGATATAGTCAACGATGTGAACGACAAGTATCCGGACAAGGTGCTGCTGACGCTGTGGAGCGAATTCCGCAGAAAAGGCAAACTGCCTTACGGCGAGATGGTAAGGTTCAAGAGCCGTTTCAGGCCGTATTACGACGAGTTTATGGCCGACAGCCACCCCGTGGACGGGGAGTATCTGCGCGACATACATTCGGAACGCCCGTCAATGCAGGCGCGTGCCAGGGAACTGTGGCTCCAGACGGAGCATCTTTGGAAACAGTTCCCGTGTTTCGTAGAAGAGTTGCGCAGGGCCTGACAGGGTCGGGTTATTGAAGTTTCGGTTATGATATATCCATGGGGCGACGAAAGGCCGTTCAACAGCTATTCAGGATACTTTAGGAGAATGTTCGGCGGACGGGTGCAGAAACTGGCCGTCAATGCCGGATTTACGTGCCCAAACCGTGACGGACGGGTGGGAACGGGCGGTTGTACGTTCTGCAACAACGAGGCCTTCACTCCTTCGTATTGCGTGCCGTCGAAAAGCGTGGCGCAGCAGATTGAGGAGGGGATAGGCTTCCATCGCAACCGTTACCGTTCGGCAGAACGGTATCTTGTCTATTTCCAGTCCTTTTCGAACACATACGCTCCGCTGGAACACTTGCAGGAGATATATGCTCAGGCACTGGCAAATCCGCTCGTGGCGGGGATTGTGGTGGGCACGAGGCCCGACTGTGTCGATGACAGGGTGTTGGATTATTTCGCCGGTCTGGGCGAAAGGTGCTATGTCGCCATCGAGTATGGCATAGAGTCGTGTTACGACGATACTCTGCGGCGGATAAACCGTGGGCATGACTTTGAATGTGCCCGCAGGGCCGTGGAGGCTACGGCATCGCGCGGCATTCATGTGGGGGCCCATTTCATACTCGGCCTGCCCGGCGAAACGGACGACATGCTCACACGTGAGGCCGATATAATAAATTCGCTGCCGCTTACGACAGTGAAATTTCATCAGCTGCAGATATTCAACGGCACCCCTATGGCGGATGAGTGGCGCGAACATCCGGAGCATTTTCGATTTTGGACGCTCGACGAGTATCTGGAACTGTTCACAGGCATATTGCAGAGGCTTAGACCGGATATTGTCGTGGAGCGGTTTGCGGGCGAAGCGCCGCCGCGTTTCCATTGCGGCCCGACGTGGGGACTGATACGCAACGAGCAGTTGCTCGCCATGCTGGAGAAAAGACTGCGCGACAAGGGGGCGTATCAGTCGCAGCTGTGGAAATGTCCAAACGGATGATATGAAAAAGGGAAGCAGTCAGTTCCGCTTCCCTTTTTGTATGTGTTCATGCGCGGTTTAGTGCATGAAGTCCCATGCAGGGAGTATGACAGGCTCGGTAGCGAGGGCTGCAACGGCCTTTTCGTCGAGATAGCATTTGCGTATTACCACACGGAACATGTATTCGTCGAACCAGTCGTCGGTGAAGGTGAGGTAACCGTTGTTGCCGTATTCGGTACCCCAGCTGTTCTCGAATTCCCATTTGACGGGAACATCGTTGCTGTCGGTGTCGACACCTATGATGGCCATGGCATGGCTCGAACCGCTCTGGCGGGTGAGAATGCGCGCCTTCTTGTCCATGTCGAGTTCAATGCCGAAAAGCGACTCGTAGTCGTAAAGTGCAGGATCCATGATGCCTGTCTTGCGGTTGAGGTACTTGGTGACGTCACAGGATGCGTACATTGCCTCGTTGTTCTTGATGGAGGCGAGGGCGGCACGCTTGATGTCTTCGTTGGGAAGGTTGAGGTAAACCCAGTTGATGCCCTCTACGGTGTTGCGGTAGTTGCTGATTTCATACAGCCTGTAGTATTCGCGCGTCGGGTCGTTCATTATCATGATGTAGTTGTCCGGCGTGTAGTCCTCGGGAGTGATGGCCGCATAGAATTCCATGGGAGTATAGGTGCGGGAAACGATGTTGCCATCGCAGTCGCGGTATCTCCATTCGAATTCTACGGGCGGCTCGCCGAGGCAGAGGGCCAGTATTCTGTATATGTCGTTCAGGGCTTCGGCTTTCTGCTCTGCAAGTGCTTTTGCCTGCTTCCTGCCGTCGGTGCCGTTTGCTGTTTCGCGGAGCTGGTAGCCTTCGGTGCGCAGTTTCTCGTTGATGAGGGCTATCATCTGTGCCGTATTTTCGGAGTGGGGCGTCTCGGGCATCACCGATGCAGGCACAACGCCGTATTTGCCTGCAATGTTGTAGTACAGGTTCCATACACCGCCGTCATCTACCGGCGCGGAGAAGTAGTGCATTACCTCGCGGTCGTCCATGGGCTTGGAGGCCGTGGCGATGGCGTTCTCCAGGAACAGGTTGGATTTCTCGAGAATATCCCAGAAGTAGAGATAGTTGTGCGAGAAGTCGAATTCGTCGATGTTGTACTGCTCCATTACCGACGGACGAAGTACATTCATCGAGGTGAACATCCAGCAGCGTCCGGACTGTTTCTGGTTTGTGATGCCGCTGACGTTGACACGGTATTTGAAGTAATGGTCTATCTTGCCGTCAAGCTCATGGTTCAGGGCAAGGGAACGTATGTCGCCGTTGGCCGTCAGAATATTCTGTATGGCCGTCGTCGAAGGGTCGCTCCCGAATTCGGCACGCATGCGTGCCACGTCCTCGGGGGTGATGGTCTGTGCATGGGCGGCAACGCAGCCTGCAAAAGCGAGCGATGCGGTAAGTAACAAGCCTTTTCTCATGTCTGTTTGATGTGTGTTAAAATGTTGATGGATGCAAAGATAACATTTCTGCAATAAACTGCTTTCACGCGCAGCGTCAACATGCACGGGCCTGTGACGGATTGGAGGCGTAATAGCGGCGCATGGCTGTAGTGACCGCGCCGACAAGGTCGTCGGGCGAGGGGTTGTTGATGATGTAGCGTTTTTCGTAAACGTCGGTTATCTCGATGAAGTTGTCCCAACTCGTGCAGTACAGCTTTATGGTCTCCCATCTGCGGATGTCGAGATAGTAGCCGTAGTAACCGAAAAAGCCGTAGCTCCCGAAAAGAACATACTTGCGCTGCATCTCCTCGCGTGAAATGCGTCGTACGCTGCGTATGTCGGAGTAGTGTAGGTGGGTTATCTCTATTGTACAGCGTATTTCAAGGGCCGTTTCGCCGATGACTACCTTGCGGGGAATGGACATTGCATAGAGCATGACGACGGCGGCTGTGAGTGATACGGCCCATGCCACCAGATAGCTCCCCTCGCCGTGCAGAAGCCAGAAGCCAGTGATGACGGCTGCAATGACGATGAACCATATCACGGTGAGGCGGCGGGCGCGGCGGTCAATAGAGCTGTATCGGAAAGTGCGTACCATTGTCGGAGGTGTGTTATCGTTGACATTCTGAACGGGCAAGCAGCGCCTCGGCGATGCAAAGGTCCTCGGGGGTGGTTATCTTGATGTTGCTGCGTTCGCCCTCGCAGAGGGTGATGCGTGTGCCGTATGTTTCGACGACCGATGCGTCGTCGGTGAATTCGTGCCGGTAGGGTTGGCCGTATGCATTTAGGAGCAGGTCGGCGCGGAAAACCTGGGGGGTTTGTACCGCACGGAGACATTCGCGGTCTATGGGGTGGCTGTCCCCGTCGTTCTCCGTAAGCCTGCGGAACGAGTCGACAGGGCGTACGGCAGGGATGGCAGTACCGTATGCGGCGGCAACGGAAAGGCAGCGGCGTATCATGTCGGGCGAAACGAGCGGACGCACTCCGTCGTGTACGGCGATGTAGTCGCAGTCGCCTGCCGTATCAAGACCGTTGAGTACCGATGCAAAGCGTGTGTCGCCGCCGGCACACACCAGATGGGTGTTTTCCAGCCCCTCCTCTGCACATATTGCCTTCCAGCGCGGTATTTCGCCTGCGGGCAGTACGACGGTAACCCGGCAGTCCGGAAGTGCATCGAGAAAGCGGCGCAGCGTAATGGCGAGTATGGGCGTGCCATTCAGCCTGAGAAACTGTTTGGGTATCTCCGCACCCATACGGCTGCCGGAACCTCCGGCAACTATGATGACAGATACGTTTTCCACGGGTGGTGAATATTTTCGGAAAGGTACGAAATTATCCGCAAAATCGGACACGGGAAAGGTCACGTCCTGCGACGGTAGGCCTGCACGACACGTGTTACGGTTTCGGTAAGGGGGGTGTAGCGGAACCCGAACATGCGGGTGATTTTGCTGCCGTCGTAGTGTACGGTGCGAAGTACGCTGCCTAGGTTTTCGCGTGTGACGCCTCGGTCCTTCATCAGCCGGAGCGCGATGAGAAGCCGCATGCCGGCATAGGCTGCATTTACGGCCGTGCGGCCGATGCGGATGAATGGCGCCGGACGGTGGGCCGCATGCGCTCCCATGCCGATTAACTCCTTGTAGCTGAGGTCGCCTGCCGACAGTATGAATTTCTGTCCGATGGCCTCCGGACGGCTGTCGAGCATAACCATGGCGCGGGCGACATCGCGTACATCGACATAGGACATGAGTCCGAGTGTATAGAACGGCTGTCCGCAGCTTATGGCGGGAATGAGGGCGGCACTGTTGTTGCCCCCTTTGGCTCCCTCGCCGAGAATGACGCCGGGGGAGACTACAACAACCTCAAGTCCGGCCGATGCCCCGCGCCATATTTCGCGTTCGGAGTAGTATTTGCTGCGTCCGTAGGCCGCATGGGTCTCTATATGGGCTGGTTCGCACTCTTCCGTAACGGGCTGCTCGGGCGAAGGCGGCTCGCCTAGTGCCGATATTGAACTGACATGTATCAGCTTGCGCACTTTGCAGCGAAGGCACCATTCCGTGACGGAACGTGCGATGGCGACGTTGTTGTCGATGAGCTGTGCGGGCATCATGCTGCCGGACATGATGCGGGCGGCGCAATTGAATACGGTATCGATGTCGGGAAGTGCGTCTGTGAGCACCGCGGGGTCGGTGAGCTGTGTCTCGACGGTCCTGAGAACCCCGTCGGGAACGGTTACCCCGAGTCTTTCGATGGCGGACATGGTGAGAGCCGTGCGGCCGGCATCGCGTACCACGAGTGTGATGTCTGTATGGCCTGTCCGTATGAGTTCGGCGACAAGATGACTGCCGAGCATGCCGGTGGCTCCCGTGACGGCGATGCGCCGTGTCAGCATATCGGCATTGTCACTGTGCGTCGGCATGCCACAGAAGTTTCTTTCCGAAACCGAGCTTGTTGTCGGTGAATTTCATGAACGAGGGGCGCAGGACCCACAGCGTGAGGTCGGCTACAACGGCATACGGAAATTTCCGCAGATAGGCGCTGCGCGCTTCGGAGAGCATTGTCCCCTCGGCAAGTGTAGCCCGACCGGTTATCTGCAATCCCTGCACCTGGCCTACGGTGCGTGTCTCCAGCACTATGGTGGCGGCTGTGCGGCTGTCGGCCGACATCTCGCGGTAGTGGCGTGTTTTCTCGTCGGAGGTGAATACGAAAAGGTTGCTTTCCGCCATGTAGGCATAAAAGACGTTCGCACAGTAGGGGCCGTCATCGGCTGTGGCCGTGGCAATGTTCATCACATGGTGGCGACCTATGAACTTCGTTATGCGTGGGTCGGGTGCGGCGGCATCCCTTCTGTCAATTCCTTCGTCCATTGTGTTGGAGTTGTTGTGGCGTTATTTTTCCAGCGGGACGTCCGGCCCGTCGATGCGTGGCTGTGGATCAAGGCTTACTACCTTGATACTGTCGGGCACATTGCCTTCGAGTTCGGCCACAATCCTGTTGCGTATCTCTTCGAAGTCCCTGCGGTTGGCTTCGCTGATGGGCTCCACCGGCGCAGACGGTATCGACAGCGGGTCTATTGCAGTGCCGTTCTTCCATATGCGGAAGTCGAGGTGCGGGCCGGTGGACGCTCCGGTGCTGCCGACATATGCTATCGGCTCGCCCTGCGACACGCGCCTGCCTACCGCAATGCCCCTGGCATAGCTGCTAAGGTGCAGGTATCCGGATACGTAGCCGTTGGAATGCTTTATTTTCAGTATGTTGCCGCCGCCCTTGCTGTCCCAGCGTTTCTCGATTACGGTGCCGTCGGCTATGGCAACGACTTCGGTGCCTTTCGGGGCTGCGTAGTCCACGCCGAGGTGGGGCCTGCGAACCTTGTAGATTGGGTGCATTCTCGAGCGGGAGAAACGGGAACTGATGCGCGTATATTTGAGCGGCGCCTTGAGGAACTGTCGGCGCAGACTGTTGCCGTCTTCGTCCCAGTAGGACAGACGGCCGTCCTGACGGAACGGTATGGCGCGGTAGCGGCGGCCGTTATGGGTAAATTCCGCTCCCCATATCATGCCCGTACCGACACGTACCGTGTCTATCCAGCGTTCGTCGAAAATAACCGTGAACTCATCGCCCTCCTGAAGACTGAAGAAATCGACGCTCCAGCCGAAAATGTTCTCTATTTCGCACGGAAGGCTTGCAGGCATGTCGGCTGCCATGGTGGCGAGCCACAGCGAATTGTGCTCCTTGTCTATGGCGGCAGTCTCCCTGCGGCGGACTATGTCGACATCCTTGCTCCCTTCGGCGATGACGACAGAGTCCTGCACCAGCGATACGACTACATAGTCCAGCGGGTTCTTTTCGTAAACGAAATGATGCAGGCGTTGTCCCAGGGAATCGTGTTCCAGGAATGCCGCATAGGTGTTGCCGGCCCTCATCCTGCGCATGTCGAACACCGGACGGCTTGTGCGGTCTACACGGTCAATCATGGCCGGCGACACGCCCAGGGAGCCCATGATGTGCGACAGCGTCTGACCGTCGCGCACCTTGTCGGTCATGACATCGTACTTCTCGTATTCGATGCCGTACATCAGGGCGGGAGCTGCAGTTTCTTCGGGAACGCTGTCCTCAGCTGTCCCGCTGCCGTTGCTGCAGCCAGCTGCCGCCGTGAGCGCAAGCATGGCTGTGCATGCGACCTTGGCGGCAGCTGTGCGTGCTGTATTGATTGTCTTGCAGGTTTTCATAATACCGTACGGCGCATGCCACGTGTTAGTTCTTGGAGGGCAGGAACGAATACTCGGACGAGTAGCGGAGCATCTGCTCGGTATAGGTCTCTGGATATTCGCAGGTTATGTCCACTATCTCACCGCCTTTCATTACCGGAACATAAACGGGGTTGATGAAGCCGGTATAGGGCTTTATGTCGAGTTTGGAGTAGCGTTCGATGACTTCGGCGTGAAGTGCGGGATTTATCTTCACACCATAGCGCTCAACAAGGTCGCGGCCGGCAACGAAGTCGCCCTCGGACTTGATGCGCTGTATTTCGCGGAGCATGTGCCCGAATATGTCGCGGAGCTTGGCGAAGTCGTTGACTACGAAGTAGGTCTTGCCGTTGTCGGTGACTTTTTCGATGACATTGTCGGCATGGCCGAGTTCATAGGCCCATTCGGCTATGAGCTTGCGGTTGCGCATGTGGGCCTCCTCGACATCCTTGCCGAGTGCTATGCGCGAAAGCTGGGTGACAAGACCGTTGGATATGTATGTTGCATAGGTTGCCTTCGATGCCTCGGCATTTGGGAGCAGGCCGAGTTCAATCATCTTCGGGTCGGCGAGATAGTAGAGAGCGAACAGGTCGGCACGCGCCTCTTCAAGGGTGGCTCCGTACTGGCGGAGTTCGTCGCCCTTGACACCAGGGGCAAGCTGTCCGGAACCGTGACCGAGACATTCGTGCAGGGCTATGTGGATATTCTCGGCCAGCGAGCCGTAGAGCCTTATGCGTTCGCGGTCTTCTGCACGGAGAGTGAACTCTTCAGTCGTGCCGGTGCTGCGGTTGCTCTCCGAGTAGGCATTGAAGATGTTTTGTATGGTAACCGATTTGGAGCCATGCTCCTTGCGTATCCAGTCGGCATTGGGCAGGTTGATGCCTGTCGGGGTGGAAGGATAGCAGTCGCCGCCGAGCATGGCAGCATCGATAACCTTGGCGGATATGCCTTTCACCTCGCGCTTCTTGTACTTGTCCTGTATGGGTGAGTGGTTCTCGAACCACTGGGCATTGGCGCTTATGATTTCCGTGCGGCGGGTAGCCTCCATGTCCTTGTAGTTGACGAGTGCCTCCCACGAACCCTTGTAGCCGAGCGGGTCGCCGTAGGTCTCGGTAAAGCCGTTGACGAAATCCACGGTGCTTGTCGTGTCCTTTACCCACAGTATGTTGAAACGGTCGTATTCTGCAAGGTCGCCGCTCTTGTAGAACGAGATGAGCGCTTCAAGTGTCTCGCGCTGGGCGGGCGATGCCACTCCGGCAGCCTTGTCGAGCCAATAGACGATTTGTTCAATGGCAGGAGAGTACATGCCACCTACCTTCCAGACACGTTCGTATATTTTGCCGTTTCTTTTGACAAGCTGTGAATTCAATCCGTAGGAGACGGGCTCGGGGTCGCCGGCTACGGCCATGTCGGCATAGAACTGTTCTGCTTCCTGCTGCGACACTCCCTCGTAATAGTTCATGGCCGAGGTGCGTATCATGTCGGCACCGGCTGCCTGGTTGACACCGACGGCATAGAGCGACGGGTCGAACATGGCAGGCTTGATTGTTGCGGCCAGTTCCTCAACGGAGCCGTACTCCTCTGGAAGAAGGTCGGCGGGAACAGCAGCCAAAAGTGTGTCGAAATAGCTCTCGCTGAACTCCGGCAGAAACTTGTCGTTGGAGTAGTGGTGGTGTATGCCGTTGGCGAACCATACCTTCTTGAGGTATTTTTCGAATGACTTCCATTCGGGAACGGTGCGGTCGCCGTCGTAGTTGGTGTATATGGCCTCGAGGGTGCGCCTTATTGCAAGGTTGTATTTGAAGTTCTGGTCGAACAGTATGTCGCGTCCGCACAGGGCTGCCTGGCTGAGGTAATAAATCAGCTCCTTCTGTTCAAGTGGCAGCTTTTCGAAGCCGGGGACCTGATAACGCAGCACCCTGATGTCGTCAAAGGTGTCGACAACCCATTCGAACTGTTCTCCTTCTGCATTTGTAGCAGGCTGCGGGCTGCAGGAGGCAGCCCCGTAAAGTACCGATGCCATAGCCAATACTATCGCTCCTTTTTTCATTGTTCCAAAAAAAATTGATGTTGATTTCGCAAAGGTAAAAAAAATAAGGAAAATTGGGAGTATTGTGAAAAGTTGATAACTTTGCCGGTCAACGCCGTTGCGGGCGCTGAAATACAAGAGAATAAGACAGATAGAAATGGAACAGTTCACGACCGTTGAGGGTCTTAAAAAAGGATTGGCCGCACGCCGCGGTTCGGTGGGGCTTGTGCCTACTATGGGAGCGCTTCATGAAGGGCACGTCTCCCTCGTGGAAAAGGCACGTGCCGAAAACGACACGGTAGTGGTGAGCGTATTCGTCAACCCGACGCAGTTCAACGACAAGGATGACCTGCGCAATTATCCGAGAACGCCGGAAGCCGACATAGAGGTGCTGAAAAAGGCGGGAGCCGACATAGTGTTCATGCCGACGGTGGAGGAGGTGTATCCCGAGCCGGACACAAGGGTGTTCGACTTCGGTATGCTCGACAAGGTTATGGAAGGTGCGACAAGGCCCGGCCATTTCAATGGCGTGGCGCAGGTGGTGAGCCGTCTGTTCAGCCTGGTAAATCCCGACAGGGCTTATTTCGGAGAAAAGGACTTCCAGCAGATAGCAATCGTAAAGGCGCTCGTAAAGCAGCTCGGTCTTGGCCTGACAATCGTGGAGTGTCCCATAGTGCGTGAAGCGGACGGCTTGGCTCTCAGTTCGCGAAACAGACTCCTTGCTCCCGAATACAGGGCTGCGGCTCCGCGTATTTATGCGGCAATGAAGGCAGGAGCTGCCGAAGCGGGAAAGAAAAGCGTGGCGGAGGTGGAACGCGACGTGGTGGCAGGCATAGAGGCTGACGGAATGCTGAAGGTTATTTATTTCAAACTGGTCGATGAGGAAACCCTCCGCGAAGTGTCCGACTGGAAGGAGGCGGCGCATGTCAGGGGATGCACTGCCGTTCAGGCCGGCAGCGTGCGACTCATAGACAATATGCGTTTCATATGACAATAGAAGTACTCAAATCCAAAATCCACCGGGTAACGGTGACCGAGGCGAACCTCAACTATGTGGGCAGCATAACTATTGATGAAGCCCTCATGGAAGCGGCAAACATAATTGCCGGCGAAAAGGTGCAGGTGGTGGATATCAACAACGGAGAGCGTATCGACACCTATGTGATACGCGGAGAACGCGGCCGCGGGCAGATATGTCTCAACGGTCCGGCCGCACGGAAAGTGGCCGTTGGCGACGTGGTGATAATAATGTCATACGCTGCCATGGATTTTGAAGAGGCGAAATCATTTCGCCCCAGCGTGATATTCCCCGATACGGATACCAACCGTCTGGTGGAATAGCGTCTGCGGCAATGCGAGATACCGTTCCGGAACCGTGTAAACGGTTCCGGAATTTTTTTGTCGAAGAATGGTGCGGCTAAAATTGGTTTTTACGGGCAATTGGGTTAACTTTGGGAAATTTCAGGCCATACCGATAGCGTATAATGGGATTTTTTAGCGCCATACCCGCTGGATTGTACGCGTTCGCATTGCGGATACGTCACTTGCTGTATGATGCAAAGCTGATAAAAAGCTATGCAGCAGACATACCTGTGGTATGTGTCGGCAATATAACCGTAGGCGGTACGGGGAAGACCCCCGTTACGGAATATCTGGTAGACATGCTCGGACGCAAATACACTGTGGCCGTCCTGTCGCGCGGATATGGACGCAAGACCAAGGGTTATCTTGAAGTAGGGGTGGACTCCTCGTTCCTAAGCGTGGGCGATGAGCCGAAGCAGATGAAGCGGAACCATCCCGAAACGGTTGTCGTGGTATGCGAAAAGCGTGCCGAGGGTATAAAACGCATCAGGATGGAGCATCCGGAGGTGAACCTGATACTGCTCGACGACGGCTTCCAGCATCGCAGGGTGACACCGAAGGTCAATATAGTATTGATGGATTATACCCGTCCGATATGGGAGGACCATATGCTTCCGTGGGGTAACCTGCGCGACCTGCCCTCTCAGATGCTGAGGGCCAATATGGTGGTGGTGACCAAAACGCCGGCCGACATCACGCCGATAGACAAGCGTATTGCCGTGAAGTCGTTGAAACTGTTCCCGTATCAGAGCGTCTTCTTTACTGCCATGAGGCAGTGTCTGCCTGTGCCGGTTTTCCCCGATGCTGAAGGACTTGTGGCTCCGGCGCGTAATGCAGTCCTGCTGGCCGGTATCGGAAATCCGACTCCACTTGCTGAATATGTGGCGGGTAGATACGACCTCAGGCGCAAATGGCTGTTTCGCGACCATCATGTCTATAAGGTGAGGGAGCTGAAGAAAATTGCTGCGGACCTTGCCGGACTGCCGGCCGATACCGTAGTGCTGACTACCGACAAGGATGCCGTGAAGCTGACAAACCGCAGAAAGGTGCCTGCCGAACTTCAGAGGAGGCTCTACAGGATGCCTGTCGGGGTGTCGTTTCTTGACGGGGACGAGGAGCGTTTCCTGTCGGTGCTGGCTAAGAATATCGTCTCGCGCGACAATTGAAAGGAATGCCATGGATGGGCAGGTCCCGTTCAGATAAATTTGTGCATATGTTGGAGAAAATTAAAAAGGCGGCTGATTTCATAGCCGAAAGAACACCCGGGTTCAGACCGGAAGCAGGTGTCATATTGGGTACTGGTCTTGGCGGATTGGTCGACCATATAGAGATAAAACATTCGGTAGATTACGCCGACATTCCGGATTTTCCGGTTTCCACCGTTGAAGGGCACAAGGGCAGGCTGATATTCGGCATGCTCGGCGGCCGCAGGATAGTGGCAATGCAGGGACGTTTCCACTACTATGAAGGGTACACTCCGCAGCAGGTGGTATTCCCTGTGAGGGTGATGAAGATGCTCGGCATAGAGCGGCTGTTCGTGTCGAATGCAAGCGGAGGGGTGAATCCTACGTTCAGGGTGGGTGACCTTATGGTGATAAACGACCATATCAATCTTATACCCAATCCCCTGATTGGTCCGAACATCGACGAACTCGGTCCGCGTTTTCCCGACATGAAAAGGGCGTATTCTCCGGAACTGATACGCCTTGCAACGGATGTGGCTGCTCGTGAGGGCATAAAGCTCCAGTACGGATGCTATGTGGGTCTGACGGGTCCGACGTTCGAAACCCCGCAGGAGTATCATTACGTCAGGGCCATAGGCGGCGATGCCGTGGGTATGTCGACAACGCCTGAAATTATCGCAGCCCGTCATATGGGACTTCCGTGTTTCGGCGTGTCGATAATAACCGACCTCGCATCGGACGACTCAGTGTCGCATGAAGAGGTGCAGGAACAGGGCAAGAGGGCGGAAAAGGAGATGTCGCGTCTGTTTATAGGCATGCTTGAAGAGTTGTAGTGTGGTGACGGCGGAGCGGCTTACGGGTCGTGACGCCGCAAAGATGAAGAAAATATGATTAACAAGGTTATTCTGATAGGAAATGTCGGGGCTGACCCGGAAATAAGGACGCTCGAGAGCGGTGTGAAAATGGCGCGTCTGAGGATAGCTACGACGGAAAGGATATACAGCCGTGAGGCGCAGGAGTCGCGCGACCATACCGAATGGCACAATGTGGTGCTGTGGCGCAATCTCGCCGATGTGACCGACCGTTTCGTGCACAAGGGGTCGCAGGTGTACATAGAAGGACGTTTGCGCAGCCGTGAATGGACAGATCAGCAGGGAATCAAAAGGTACTCTATAGAGATACTGGCTGACGACCTCAAGCTGCTCGGACGTCGTTCTGACAACTCTTCGGCCGGTCAGTCGCAGGGCCAGGGCGGTCAGCATCGCAGTGGCCAACCCTATGGCGGAGGATACGGTCAGGGCCAGCCCTATAGTGGAGGATATGGCCAGCAGCAGGGCGGATATGGCGGCGGTCAGGGCTATCAGCCTCAGCAGCAGCCCTCGGCACCGGAGGTCAATGTGAATGACGACCCGGACGACCTGCCGTTCTGATTTACGGCCAGATTGTGGCAAAGGCGCGGAGGCAGGCAGCCCCGCGCCATTTGTTTGCTGTGAATGCAAATGAAAATGGAAGGCCTTCAGGGGTGCCTTCCATTTTTTGTATGTGCGTGCGTGATTACATGAGTTCCTTCTGCAGCTTCTTTATGGTGGCGGCAGCAGGAGCTTTCTGGTAAAGTATGCGGTAAACTGCGTCGGCTATTGGCATGTAAATATCGAAACGCTTGTTTATCTGGTTGATGCAGGCCGATGAATAGTATCCTTCGGCAACCATGGTCATCTCTATCATGGTGTTCTTGACGGAGTAGCCCTTGCCTATCATGGTGCCGAATGTGCGGTTGCGGCTGAATTTGGAGTAGCATGTAACCAGAAGGTCGCCCAAATATACCGAGGCATTGAAGTCGCGCGGCGCAGGGTAGGTGCGTTCCATGAAACGGTTCATTTCCATGGCGCTGTTGGCGATGAGTACCGCCATGAAGTTGTCGCCATAACCCAGGCCGTTGCATATGCCGACGGCAAGGGCGTAGATGTTCTTAAGCACAGCACCGTACTCAACTCCGTAAATGTCTGTCGAATAGACCGTGTTGATATAGCGCGAGCCGAATTTGGCTCCCAGGGTCTTGGCATTTTCGATGTCCTTGCATACCATGGTCAGGTAGGTGAGGCGCTCCATGGCTACCTCCTCGGCATGGCTCGGGCCGGATACTATGCCGATGCGCTCGAACGGGACGCCGTAGTCCTGGTTCATGAATTCGGCTATCGTGATGTATTCGTTGGCGATGATGCCCTTTATGGCCGAAACGATAAACTTGTCGTGCAAGGGCACATTCAGGGGTTCGAGCGTGGCCTTGATGTAGGCCGACGGTACGGCGAGAACGATAATGTCGGCGTTGGCGAATACTTCGTTGACATCGCCCGATATGTCGAGACGGTCGGCATCGAAATGGACATCCTGCAGGTAGCGGGCATTCGTTCCGTTCGTCATTATGCTTTCGCGTATTTCCGGCTCGCGGATATACCAGCCTATGCGCTTCTCGTTCTCCAGCAATATCTTGACTATGGCTGTGGCCCAACTTCCCGCTCCGATTACGGCGCATCGTGCGTCGGGCTTTATTTTGTATCCCATGGCTAAGTTTTGGTAGGTTCTGACTGTGAAGTTAGCAATTTTCGGTGATTGCGCCATCTGCTCGGATAAATATTTCCTCTCACTTCAATGGCGGTTCAAAATATTGATATTTTACAAGGATGCAACTTGTTGATAAACAACATGATTTGATATGAATGTATTGTTGATTGGAATAAAATATTAAACAAATATTGACAATTGATGTTTAATGTTTTATATTTGCGTCCGTAAACCGAGTTTGGATGTAGGTGTACCGGTGTGGCTGCATTGCGGATATATCTGCATTTCAACTCAAAGTGAAATAATTGTACCATGAAGAGAAGTTTGTTGACGGAGGCTGTGAGGTGTGCCGTCGAGGATGCCGGATATTTTTTCGGAATGGGGCGCGATGCGGAACTGGCCGTTGCCCTCCCTGAACTGCCGGCCGCATGGATGTCGCCGCCGGAACTGGAAAAGTCTTCGGGGCGTGCGGAGAAGCATGATGTGTACGGTGTGAGGGTAAGGCTGATGATGTCGCGGGCATCGACACCGGATGGTGAGGCCGCTGCGTGGGAAATCCTTGAATCGGATGCGCTCGCAGTGTGTGATGCGGTGCGGGCCGCGGAAGGTGTGCGCAGTGTGCGCAATGTGGAGGTCGTATCGGGACTGAAGCCTGTCACCGTGCGCGGAGAGGTGTATGCAGACATCGAATTCCAGGTCGAGATTGTGTATTGCGCAGACTGAAGCGAAGTATGGCTGTATTGTTTTCGAAAGTGCCGGACAATTTTGCCTCGGCGTTCGGGGAGCTCGTGTACGGCATCTCCGGCCTGGAGCAGAGCCGTGTTGTGGATGCCGAGGTGCTGGCAGGCGTATCGGATGTGCCGGTGGGAGTAAAGCGGGTGGTCGGCGGAGGAGGCGTTGCCGTAAACATATCGGGGTATGTGCGGCGCATGCTGGCGCCTTCGCCGGTGGTGCCCGAAGGCATGGGTATTACGACCGGCAACGGGTTGAGCATAGCGGCTGCCGTGAGCTGTGCAGGGGCCGTGTCGCCTGTGAGAATATTCACGGGGGCGGTGCGCGGATTGTCGGAATACGAGGCGATGACGGTATTGCCTCCCGAGAGGCGGATTGGCTGGGATGAATGGGATACGGTATCGGTGCCGGTATTGGCGGGGAGCCTATCGTATAGGTGGGAAACGGTAGGCGGGGCAGGCTGCAGTTATGCATCTGAAGCAGTTGCGGTGTCGCATAGCGTGACGACGCTGGCGGTGGACATGGCTGCGGTCAGGCGGATGCTGGACGAGGCTGGAGCGGATGCGGAAAGCGTGACGGGGCTTAAGGTGTCGTTGCTGGCGGGACAGGAGGCTGTCGTGTCGCTGGAGTATGAAATATGCCGCCCTCCGGCAGGTGCCGTGCGGCTGTGCTGGTTCAACTCCATGGGCGGTTTCGATTTCCATACCTTCGGGGCTTCCGAAACGGAGATACTGGATGCGGGGAAGGAGGTTTTCCTGAGTCACGACGGCTACAGAACGGCCTGTGTGCAAAGCGAGCGTCGTTCGGAACTGGTGTCGGGCTACATGCCGAGACTGTGGGTGGAAGGATTGTCGGGAATTGCAGCGTCGCCCCTCGTGTGGAGGGTGGACGGGGAGGGATACACTCCTGTGGACGTGTCGTCGGGTGCGTCCGCAATCCGCAGGGGAGGACTGAATTGTGTGAGTGTCACAACAAGGGATGCGGTACCGCCGCTCCGCCAAAATTTTTAACGTATGGAACTTTACATAGACGACAGACTGGCCGACATGGATGAGCGTACGGAAGTGGCCGTTTCGGTGTCGGTGGCATCGATAACAAATCCCGAGTACGGCCGGACAGGATATACCAAAAGCGTGTCTGTACCCATGACGGCCGCAAACCGTGCGATAATGGGCGATTGCGAGCAGGTGGCCGCACGCGACAGGTTCAACGACATCCGTCATTCGGCGCGTCTGGAACATGACGGGTGCGTGATAATGGAGGGCGGCATCATTCTGACCTCGTGCGAAAAGGGGCCCGGTGCGGGACGGTACGTATTCAACATCATCGGGAACGGCAAAAGATGGGCGGAGCATGCGGCCGACAATACCCTGGCGTCGCTGATGGCGGATTATTCAGCAACGCTGACGGCCACGGAGATAGCTCGAAGCTGGACGGAGGCTGTACCGGTGAGGTGGCTGCCCGTACAGAGACAGCGTTACGAGCCGCACAACTCCCCGCAGGGAGTGACGGCGGCGGTCAGGGTACTTTCGGCAGCGGATTATCATCCATTCCTGCATCTGCGTACCGTGATGCATGCCATTTTCAATGAGGCGGGTTATACGCTGAAGTCGGAGTTCGTCGACAGTCACTACTTCGATACCCTGTACATGAGCGGAAACTACCCCGAACACGACACATCCATACTCCGCATGCGCATGGACTTTCTTGCTGCCCGTTTTGAGGCCGCCGAGGCCGTGGCCGATGCAAACGGAATGGTGTACGCCGACCCGTTGAATGTCCACAACAGCATAGGAAATATCGTGGATACGGCCGACCCGTGCGAGGAAAGCGGCGGGATGGTGCTGCCGGAGGTGTTCTCCAGGGGGGAGTGTTTCGGCAGGGATGGCGAAAGGGTGCGTTTCGTGCCTCCGTACGGTGTTTCGGTCGGGTTCGAGTACAGGCTGAGGTATGTGACGGATTTCCGCATGTCGGACCGTGAGCGGCTGACGGGGTTCGATACGGTGTATCTCGGCGGAGGTCAGCTCCATTCGTTCAGAATTCCAAATACGTTTCCCGACAGACGCGGGGAATTCTGCGGCGGTAAGGAGTTCAAGTGCGTGGTGTTCGATTATGCCGACGGGGAGGAGTACCGTCTGGTGGCTGACCGTACGGATGGCGGAGCCGGGCAGGAGTGCATCATGGCACGTATGGAACGGCGTGCGGCAGCGGTCGATGCACCTGTCGGCGGCACATATTCCGGACTGCGCATGCAGAAAAAGGAAGCCGACGGGACATGGAGCCCATATGAAGGCGAATGGGCACTTTACGATGGATATGTGAATGATACGGGAACGGTCGAGGTGGAGGTGGTGCTGCGCAGCGCCGCGGAAGAGGTTACGCCTGGCAGCCCCAAATATTTCGACGACATCTATTTCGGCGGTGCCGAGGCAGGCATGGCATTCCTGCTGGAGGATGCGGAGGTGAGACCTGTGTTCCAGCCGCATCCCGCTGCGGGCGACAGGGTGACGTTTGCAGAGGTGGCCGCACACGGCATAAGCCGCATGGAGGTAATAAACGGCGTAAGGGAGATGTTCGGGCTGTGTTTCTATACCGACGGGTTGGAAAAGGTGGTGTATGCCGAGCCGAGAAAGATGTTCTATCGCGATGATGTGGTGGTGGACTGGAGCGACAGGGTGGATTTCTCACGTCCGCTGTCACTGTCGGAAATCGCCCTCGATGTGCCCTCCGTGCTCGCGTGGCAGTATGCCGGCGGCGACGGGGCTTCGGCGGAGTTCAACATGGAGAACGGCGGCCGGTTGGGCAGGTGGAGCGTGGTGCTTGAAGGACAGTGCAGCGTGTCGCAGTCGAAAGTTTACCAGAATTCCCTTTTCACGACCTCGGTGGGGATTGACGGGGTGCTGCCGGAGGCAATGTCGGCGGCACTGGTCGGAGCGGGGGACATGGCCTCGGCGGAGGAGAGGGTGGACAGTCTCGATTTTCCTGCAAAGGTGGTGCATTATGTCGGGATGAAACCGCTGCCGGATGGGGAATTGTGGGGATGGCCGGGCTTCGGAAGGTCATATCCGTATCTCGCGTTTCATGCCCCGGGGGGAGCAGAAGATGCCGAAGCGCCTCTGTCTGCCGCGGGTGAGGCATCGGATGCGGTAAGGCTGCCGATGGAGGGCTTTACGCTCTGCTACGAAGACCGTGACGGTGTGCAGGGACTGCATGTATGGTGGGACGGACTTGTGGAGTCGTATGAGCGCGGCCTCAGGCTTGAGGCATGGTTGAGGCTCTGTCCGGAAGACATCGAGGCGCTTGTGCGTCCGAATTACATGAAGAAGGACTTCAGGGCACGTTTCAGACTCCACATCGACGGCGAATGGAGCGACTGGAGACTCGAAGAGGTCTGCGACTACAATCCCGGCGCGGCGGCGACACGCTGCATTTTCGTAAAAGCGGATTAGGAAATTGGAAATATGGATGATAAAAAAAATGGCACACTCCTTCGGGTAGGCGTGCTTGGGGACGGCATGTCCCGTGCGGAAGGGTACGGTACGGTGTCGGATGCGGCGGCCCTTGCCGGTATCGGGCAGCATCCGGTAACGGCGGCCGAAGTGGAGGCCATAGTGCGCAGGGTGCTCTCGGAACTCAGGGTGTATGTGCTCGAGTCCGACATTACGCAGGCCCAGAATGCCGTGCGGGGAGTGGTGGAGCAGAGTTACTTCTGATGGAGGACGGGCCGCCGGAGGTGTGCGGCACCTCGCAGCCGAGGGGTGCATGGACATGGATTTGAGAGGCGGCGTGTTCGGTGAATGCGGTGAAGGGGCCGGACCGCGGGTCTGTTGACAATCGGCCCCGAAGATAAAGATTGAGAAATGTTGTATGAAATCGAAGTTAGGGACAGCGCTCCCGTGGCGGTGATTGACATAGGAGGCGTTATCGGCGTTCCGGAACAGATGCAGTTCGGAAGCGGGGATGAACGGGTGGCAACCTACGGCAGGTTCGCTGCGGCGCTGGATGCAATACGCCGTCTGAAAGCGGAGGAGGTCGTGGTAAACATCCGTTCGACGGGAGGCGACGTGAACGATGCCCTGTTGATATTCGACACCCTGCGCGGGTTGGAGGCAAGGGTCGTGACGCGCTGCTGCGGATATGTGGCGTCGGCTGCAACGATTATTGCACAGGCAGCGTCGCCAGGATGCAGGCAGGTGTCGTCGGGGTCGCTGTATCTGATACACTGCTGCGAAAGCGCGGCGGAAGGCAACGCCCGTTCGCTGTCGGCGGCAAAGGAGCTGCTCGACCGTACCGACGGACGGCTGGCCGCAATTTATGCCGAGCGTTCGGGGCGGCCGCAGGAAGAGTTCGCGTTGCTGATGAACGAGAACGGGGGCAAGGGGCGCTGGCTGACTCCCGAAGAGACCGTGGCCGCAGGGTTGGCCGATGTGGTGGTGTCGGCAAGAGTGACCGACGGTGTGGAGGGTATAAGCCGCAGTGAGGCGGAGCGGATGTGCCGGATGCTGGGGGTGACGATGCCTCCCGTGGCCGGCGGCGCTCCGGACGGGAAACGTTTCGCATGGATGAGGTCGGCGTGGAACGCATTGAAGAGGCTGCTCGACGGCGCGGCCGCACCGGTGGAGGAGACTCTGCATGAAGCGGGCGCGGCAGAGGAGAAGAAGGGTGTCGGGGTCAGGGATGCTGCATCGCAGGCAGCGGTGCCGGCAGGGCTTCCCGCATCGTTCACGGAGGGCCAGAACGGAGCGTATCCGACCGAAGTGAGGCCGGCGGAAGACCCGTCGGCAAACGATTACAGACCCACTCCCAATGAGGAGGCCTACAGACAGGATGCAATGAATATCAGGCGGCAGGGCGACTGACTGTCTGCCGTCGGAAGTGTTTAACATTCAAATAAAAACAGACATGAGTAAGATTGAAAATTCCAAAACCTATCTTGGCAAGGAGCTTGAGAACATATTTTTCCGTCCGGGATTTTCGGGCGACGGTGCCGAAAAACTCGGCATAAAGGTGCTCTACAACATGCCGGTTCCGACCAGAATTCATTTCTGGCATCGTCCGGAGGATGTGCTGCACAAGTATGCGGCGGCAGGCTGGGTAGGCTCGCCGCAGACCGAAAGGTACACCAAGACGATAGACCTGCACAGGGTGAAGGCCGAAATGAGCTATTCGGCGGACGAATACTTCTCGCTTGTTTACGACAGTCTGGCACAGAGCGCCATAACGCAGCTCGACGACCTTACGGGTACCGAACTCGAAGCCGCCGAAACCGCAATATTCAGGGAGGCTGTGGTGGAAAGCGTGCGTGCCACGATGTGGCTGGGCAAAACGGCCCGTGAAACGGGACTCAACACATTCGACGGCCTGCTGTACAGGATAATGTCCGACATCGAGTCGCAGGAGATGGCGGCCGAAACGTTCGCGGCTGTATCGCCGGAGACCGTGCAGGGCTCTCTCCAGTCGGTATGGAACATGGCGCCGCTGGCGCTGCGTCAGTTGTATGCGGAGGGGCAGCTCGCCTATTTTGTCACGGGAGATATTTACGAGGCGTATATGGACTGTCTCGACCAGACCGACAACGAGGCGGCCTATCTTGCACGCCAAAGCGGTCACAGCGGATTGATGTACAAGGGTATTCCGCTCGTAAACATGCAGATTGACAGCTATCTCGGCACGTATGGCGACATAGCCTCGTCGGTCATCCTGCTGACAGACCGACGAAACCTCGCCCTTGCGTTGAATACCGGCGACTTCCCGGGCTCGGAGGTGAGGATGTGGTACAATCCCGACCTCATGGAGAACAGACAGAGGGCAATATTCATGGCGGGATGCGACTACCTGCTGCCGGAACTCATCTCGTTTTCCTTCAAGGAGTAGGCAGGCCGATTATGGGACTTGTCGGTTGTGGACGCGGGCCGGTCGGTGCGGCCGGCGGAGTGGAGAAGGTGTGGCTCGTGCCGGTGGGAGGGATAACGGCGTGCCGGTACGATGCCGCAGCCGGCGGGTACACGGAGGTCGTGCTGCGGAAGGGGGCCTGCTTCGCAAGGTATGACTTTGCCGAGGATACGGCCTCCTACAGGCAGTATGTTTCCGGAGAGCATCCCATGTCATGCATAGTACACGAACTGTCGTTCGCATTCCACGGTACGGGAAGGGATGCGGCGGCAGCCGTGGACGGGCTCGCCGCATCGGGCGGGGGCGTGGCGGCATTGGTGCGTACGGCAGAGGGCGGCGTGTGGCTGGCAGGCTGGTCGCCCGAGTTCGGAGAGGAATGTCCTTTGAGGCTTGCTGATGCGGTGTCGGAAACATCGGAAGGGTATGACGGCAATCCGTATGTGAGGGTGACGCTGCGTTCGGAAGACGTGTCGCTCTCGCGGCCTTTCCTCGGTGCAGTGCCGGAATGAGGAGGTGTAATCCCGAGAGGGAGTGGAACGATTTTGTGAAGATGATTATGGATAATGACAAACTGCATGCGGCATATGTGCCGAAAATATTTGTGCCGCGCGGCCAGACGCACGGCATGTTCCGTGCCGCGGCGCCCGTGGCCGGACGTGAGTTCTGGCGCTGGGGCGATGACAACATGCTGCCGGAGGCCCTGTCGCTGATGTACAGGCGCTCTACCGCACACAGGCGGATAATCAATGACAAGGCCGACTATGTGGCGGGGAAGGGCTTTTCGTATGGCGACGGACTGACAAGGCTTCCGGAGTTTATCGGAAGGGTGAACCGCAGCGGCGAAACATTGAGGCAGGTGCTGCGTAAGCTCGCCCTCGACAAGCTGTTGTTCGGGAACGCCTTTCTGGAGGTTGTGACGGACAGCGGCGGCAGCTTCCTGGCACTGTTTCATCAGGATGCGTCGCGGTGCCGTCTGGGGCGTGACGGAGAGAGCGTGATGATACATCACAACTGGAGGGCGTTCAGGCCGGAAGAGGCTGAAGTGCTGCCGCTGTGGCCCCGAATGGCTGAAAAGGCCGACGGTAAGCTCCACGCGGCGATACATTACAGAAACTACGAACCGATGTTCGTGCATTACGGGGTGCCGTCGTACATAGCCGGCATGAATGTGGCGGCGATAGCCTACAAGACCGATTGCTGGAACATATGCAGGCTCGACAACTCATTCCAGCTCTCCGGAGTGATGCTGCTCGACGGCGGGGTGGACAGCGATGAGCAGGCCGAGGAGCTGGTAAGGCGTGCCGAGGCCCGTTTTGCCGGAAACCCGGGGCAGGTGATGTTCGTGATTAAGGAGTGCGGCGATGGAGACAGCTCGCGCTACATACCGATAACATCCTCGAACGAAGGGGACTGGAAGGAACTGCACGGTCAGTCGACGTCGGATATGGTGGTGGCCCATTCGTGGTTCCGCTCGCTCAGCGGGCTCGACTACTCCTCGGGGTTCAATGCCGAACGTATCCTGCACGAGTACGAGGTGGCTCTGAATACGGTGATACTCTCGGCCCAGGACGAACTGCTGGAGCCGGTGAAGGGGGTAATGTCGGAGATACTCGGCGAGGACTGTTCGTCGCTGGCGGTGGTGAACAGACCCCCGACACGCAGCAAACCCCTTTACATGAAGGTATGGGAAGCACGAAAGGCCGACGGGCTGGAGTACGACCCCGAAGATGAATTGCAGCAGCTTTTCGTAGCGCAGATAACAAAGTATGCCATGAGAAACATAGACTGATGTCTCTCGGGCGGAACGGATAACAGGATTGGGTATGAAACTTTTAATGTCGCCTGCCGAAGCAGCGGCCGCAGCATTCGGCGATGCGGGCGTGACGGTCGGAGAAAGCGCGGTGTATGCCGCGCAGTGCAAGTACATCGAACCGGTTCTCGGGACGGAGCTGTGTGCGGCGCTCTCCGAGGGCAGGCATGCGGAGATGCTCGGGGAGTATGTGAAACCGGCGCTGGCCATGTTCGTGAAGTATGCCATGATGCCGTCGCTGGCCGCAAGGACGGGAGCGCTCGGCGTGGTGAGCTTCTCGGGCGTGTGTTTCGATGCGGCGGAGAACGATGCGGTGGGCAGGCTGCGCAGTGCGGTGCGTTCCGATGCGGAGGCGCTGCTTGATGCTGCCGTCCGCCGCATAGAGGGTTCCGCGGACGAATATCCCGAATACGACCCGCGCGGGAACGTGAGGCACAGGGTTGCGATAAGGGGCGGAATTGTGCTGTGATGCGCGTGACCATGGCCTGCGGCCGTGCTGCGATACCTGCGGCACGGCCACTTTTTTTGCACCCTGCGGACAATGTGTCCCTTTTGTGGCTACCTTTGCAGCTCAACATACATTGATGTTTTACTCCGCGTGCGCGGGATTTAAATGACTGTCATGACAAAAGATCGGCTTGTGTCGCTGAGCTACTGCCTGATACTTGCAGCCAACTTCTTGCTTTACTTCGGATTTTACATGTTGATGCCGGTGCTGCCGTTTTACCTTACGGAGGTGTACCATACGCAAAGTTCCATGATGGGTTTCGCTTTGTCGTGCTACACAATCGCGGCGCTGACGATACGTCCGTTCTCGGGCTACCTTCTCGACACATTTGCCCGAAAGCCGCTTTACATACTCGCATACTCCATATTCACCGCAATATTCGCCGGCTATATGGTGGCGGGGACCCTCGCGGTGTTCATTATACTGCGCGTGGCGCACGGCCTTGCATTCGGCACTGTGACGGTGTCGGGCAATACGCTCGTGATAGACATCACCCCCTCCTCGCGCCGCGGCGAGGCTCTGGGGTACTACGGCCTCTCGAACAATATCGCAATGTCGATAGGCCCGATGGTGGGGCTCTTCATGCACGATGCCGGACTGAGCTTCAACGTGCTCTTCATGGCGTCGCTGTCGTCATGCACCCTCGGACTCGTGTGCGCAGGCCTCGTAAAGGCGCCGGTAAAACCGCAGGTGAAAAGGGAGCCGATATCGCTCGACCGCTTCTTCCTTGTGAAGGGTATTCCGGCCGGCATCGACCTGCTGCTGCTGTCGATACCATACGGCATGACGACAACGTATGTCGCAATGTATGCCCGTCAGATAGGCATCACGAAGGGTACGGGGCTCTTCTTCACGCTGATGGCGGTAGGTATGGCCGTGTCGCGCATGTTCTCCGGCAGGCAGGTGGACAAGGGAAGGATAGTGGCTGTAATATCGTTCGGGATTTATCTGGTGTGCTGCTGCTTCTTCGGCCTGTCGGGCTGCAGGTGGCTGATGGAAAACGTGCCCGGCGCGGCGCAGTATGTGTTCTTCGGTATAGCGCTGCTGCTCGGAGTCGGCTTCGGTACGATGTTCCCCGCCTTCAATACGCTGTTCGTGAACCTCGCTCCGAACAACAAGAGGGGTACGGCCACATCGACATACCTCACATCGTGGGATGTCGGCATAGGTGCAGGCCTGCTTCTGGGGGGATACATAGGGCAGGTGAGCACTATGGATACGGCTTATTTCGCGGGAGCATGCCTGACGGTTGTCTCGGCGCTGTTCTTCAACCTGAAGGTCGGACCCCATTTCGAGAAAAACAAATTGAGGTAGTCAGTCCGGAGAAAGCCGATTTTACGGCCGGCATATAGCGCGGCAAAAGTTTATTGCTTACATTTGTGTGCCGTTTGGGTACGGCAGAGCGGAAATTGTAATAAAATAAAAGAGACAGGTTCGTTTTATGAAACGTATTGTGGTTGTGCTGGGGCTGGCCTGCATGGTGGCTGCCGCGTGCGACAGGATGGGTAAGTCGGAAAACGAAGGCGAAAGTGCTGAGGGAATTCCGGTCGGCGAGGTGATTGTCGCCGACTCATTGCCGGTGAAGGTGTCGGTAACCGACGGGCACTGTCGGACGGCGATACGCAAATTCGCCGAGCGCGACGTGACGGTGCAGTTCGAGTCGGGCCGGTATGACCTGCTGCATGCCGTGATATCGGGAGTGAGCGAAACGGCAAACCTGCGCTTCAACTCCGTCACCATGCCCGACGGGACTTCGGCAGGCCCGTTCGGACGCGACATGGACTGCGAACTCGTGCAGAGCGGCGTGTATGGCCTGTCGATGGGCAGCAGCGTGATGTACGGCGAGGCGTGGGGCGGCGAGTTCGTTCTCGACATATGGCTCGGAACGAAGGTGCCCTATGTGCTGGGACGCAACTATTTCGTGCGCAACGACTACACCTCGGACTATCTTCTGTCGAACGTCATCACGACCCAGGAGCGGTTCGATGCCGTGTTCGGCCGTTCGGCCGTGCTCGGCAACATGCCGACGCCGATAGATTTCGACAGGCAGTATGTCATAGCCATCGTGGAGCCCATGACCGACAGGGCGGTGCGCTACAGCGTCGAGGGACTGGTGGACATAGGCGGCAGGATTAACATGGTCTACCGCCGCGAGGTGGGCGAGCCGCGCGGATATTACGTGAGGCCTCTGCTGATGCTCGTGGTGGACGGAACATATCCGGGCGAGATAGAGATAGCGGAGATTTAATCTGCCGGCTGAGAGTGATATGTCGGCGGCGTGTTGCAACACGCCGCCGTTTGTTTTTTCTGGTTTATGGGGTTTATGGCAATGGCATGTTTGGTGACGCCGCGTCTTGTGGCCGGCGAATGGCATGAAAGGCATGTCGGGGAATTATTACTTCCTTTTGAAAACAAGCGTATTATCCAATATGTGAAACAATAAAGGTACAATTAAAACAAGATAGATGTGTTCTTAATCAAGTATAAAGCTAAAATAAGCATACAGCATTTTTGGTTGCTTAAAATATAAATAGTAATTTGCAGTGCTATACACAATAAAAATATGAAGCTAAATTGCATAAAGAGTATATTGGAAGACAAAGGTATCAGCCAAACATGGCTTTCAAAAAAACTGGGTAAGAGTTTCAGTACTGTTAATGCTTATTGCTGCAATAGGCAACAGCCAAATCTTGCGACACTATACGTAATAGCTCAGTTGTTATCTGTAGAACTTAAGGACTTGATAGCCGATAATACAAAGGATGAGAAATAATATGTTAGGTCAGATTATTGAGAATACTGATAGCTTTATTGCTTCAGTACCGAAAGACAAACGGAAAAAGTATGGGCAATTCTTTACGAATTTGACTACAGCTAAATTTATGGCCGCTTTGTTCAACTTTGATTTGTCTAAACCTAATATTGAAATATTGGATGCCGGTGCGGGAACTGGCATTCTTTCTGCTGCCGTTGTTCAGCGATTGGTTGAAAACGGGTATCAAGGGCATATACATATTACCTGCTATGAAACAGACAATATAGTCTTACCATTATTGGAAAAGAATATGTCTGTTATTATGGAACAGGCAGATGTTTCATATATAATTAAGAATGAGAACTATATAACATCACAGCCATTTGGCATAAATTCATTATTTCAAGACAATGAGAATATTTACGATTATGTTATAGGGAATCCTCCGTATTTGAAAATACTTAAAGATGCAAACGAAGCTAAAGCCATGCCAAGTGTATGTCATGGTGCGCCTAACTTGTATTTCTTATTTTGGGCAATGGGTATCTATAATTTGAAGCAGGGACAAGAATTGGTATATATTGTTCCACGTTCTTGGACATCAGGTGCATATTTCAAAAAATTTAGAGAGTATTTATTTGATAATTGTGTAATTACGGACATTCATCTTTTTGATAGCCGTGATAAAGTGTTTAATGGAGAATCTGTTTTACAAGAAACAATTATTATAAAAATTCGGAAAACAACAGTTGCTCCAGAATCAATCAACATAACAACATCATCCACATCTGATTTTTCAGATATTAAGCATTTTAAGACCTCATATGATACGGTTGTTGCAAAAAACCAGTTTGTTTATCTTGTTACAAATGAGGATGATGCAAACGTGCTTCATGTGATAAATAATTTCCACAGAACGCTTCCTGAAATCGGATTGAAAATGCAAACTGGTATCATTGTGGATTTTAGAACAAAAGAAGTCCTTAGAGATAAACTTGAAGAGGGGGCTTATCCACTGCTTTATTCCCAACATATTAGGGAAGGTAAAGTAGTGTGGCCGTTAGGCAAAGAAGGCGAGGTGATTAAAACCGAAAGAAACGGTTTTTTGCAAAAAAATAGCGATTACCTATTAGTAAAGCGATTCACCTCAAAAGAAGAAGAAAGAAGATTGCAATGTGGCATATACTTGAAGCAAAAATATTCGCAATTTGATTATATCAGTACGCAAAACAAGGTCAATTTCATAAAGTGTGATTCGCCATGCGTTACTTATGGATTGTATGTGTTATTGAATTCTACTCTCTATGATAGCTATTATAGGATAATGAATGGCTCAACTCAAGTAAATTCGACAGAAATCAATCAGATGCCTATACCGGAAAGAACAGTAATAGAAGAAATGGGTCGGGATTTGATGCACAAAGAGTTGTCAGTAGTGAATTGTAACAAAATTTTAAGCAAATGGATAAATTAGATTTAGCTAAACAGCTTTTGGAACAGGTAAATATGCCTACTAAACAGCAAAGCACCCTCTGCTGTTTAGCTCTGTTAGCAATGGCAAAATTAAAAAAGGATACTCCGTGTTCTCAGGCAACAAATGATTGGGTTCGGATTCATGATATAATAGCTTTTATTGGTGAGAATTATAGTGTAATATATGCTGAAAATTCAAGGGAGACTTTTCGTAAACAAGCGATGCATCCATTTAGAACAGCAGCTTTAATTGAAGACAATGGGAAAGCAACGAATAGTCCTAATTATCGCTATCGTATAACAAACGAGTTTCTAAAAGTGATTCAAGATATGAATGAGAATGAGGGATGTTTGTGTGAAGAAAATGCTTCTTTATCCCTTTTTCTAACACGACATGATAGCTTGTCTAATATTTATGCTTCCAAGAAAAAGATGCAGAAGATGCCTATTAAGATAAACAATAAGGACTTCACATTTAGCCCTGGAAAACATAATCAATTGCAGAAAGCAATTATAGAGGAATTTGCTCCCCGTTTTGCACCTAATTCCGAATGTTTATATGTTGGTGATACAATCCAAAAAGATATGGTAAAAGATGTAGATAAGTTGTCCCAACTTGGTTTTGAGATTACTTTACACGACAAAATGCCGGATGTAGTTCTTTACCGTGAAGATAAAAATTGGATTTATTTTGTGGAATCAGTTACATCCGTTGGGCCAATGGATCCCAAACGGATATTGGAAATAAAATCTATGACGAGTAGAGTCACTGCTGGGAAAATATACGTGACTGCTTTTCTTGATTTTCAAACATTTAAGAAATTTTCCGAACAGCTGGCTTGGGAAACGGAAGTATGGATTGCTGATATGCCAGACCATATGATTCATCTTAATGGAGATAAATTTTTAGGACCTCGTTAAATTTGAGTAATCATATAAATGCAAGAACGATGGGAAGCGAAAATATTTTTGACATTTGGAGGTTTTTAGGCAAAGGTACTCCATTCATTGTTAGACGAAATGGATGTATCCATGTGGAATACATATGAGAGAGTTTTTGTCGCTGAATATCAACAATATAAGAAAATAAAGGTACAAAAATTTGCTTATGTATAAATGAGGTAAAAAAGCTGTTTTTGAGGGAAAGAACGTGTAGGAAAAAGATGCGTATGAAGATGAAAATTTAACAAAAACTTAACAATCGGCAGGCATTTTTATCTTTTGCCGCAGGTCTGTCGGAACGGGGGCAAAACAGCAGAGGACTTGTCGGGGAATTTGTCAGAATGAATGCCGATGCAAGGGTTATGCGTTATTTCCCATCGACGCTCGACCGTAATGCTTCAGAGGCGTTTCTCGCAAGGATAAAGGACGAAATGGAACGATGCGGGTATGGCTTGTGGGCTGTCGAGGAGCGCGGAAGCGGTCGGTTTGTGGGCTTTGTAGGGTTGCATGGCTTCGATTTTGCGGTCGATTTCGCCCCCGGAATAGAAGTCGGATGGCGTTTGCTGCCCGAATTCTGGGGACGCGGATATGCTCCGGAAATGGCCGCGGAATGTCTGCGGTTTGCACGCGAGGAACTGTCGCTCGACAGGGTGTGGTCGTTTACGGCCCTGCAGAACAAACCCTCGGAAAGAGTGATGCAAAAGATAGGAATGGAACGTGTGAAGGAGTTTGACCATCCGGCGCTTCCTGAAGGGCATCCGCTGCGCAGGCATGTGCTGTATTGTGCGTCGCTGCTCCGGTAAAAAATAAAAACCCGTGCCGCGTGGTGCGGACGGGTGTATTGTGTCATTGCGGGGCTGCGCTACATGTACAGGTCGAGCAGTCCTTCGGGCAGCGAGAATTCTATCTCGCGCCTGTCGATGTCCAGCGAGGCTATCATCTCCTCCGCGGCGGGTATCAGTATCTCCCTGCCCTCTACGGTGACTTCGAACAGAGGGTTTGCATCGCTGTCGACAAACGACGTGATGGTGCCGCGGCGGCTGTCGCCCTCGAACGAAGCGGAGAAGCCTACCAAATCCTCCATATAGATTTCGCCGTCGTTCTCCTCTTCGGCCTCCGTGCGGAGGTAGAGTTCCCTGCCTATGAGTTCGGAAGCCCTGGCGTCGCTGTCGAAATCGGCAAACGTCACCAATGCACTGCCCGTGCCGCGGCGTTCGAAACGCTCCAAATAGAGAGGGACCGCCAACGCATCGATATATGCGAAGAGCGGTCCTTCCTTGTCGAAATCTTCCGGAAAGGTGTCGTAAAGGTTGACTATCAGTTCGCCCCTGCGGCCGAACGCCTTCGATACCTTGCCGACTTTGCCGAAAGAACTCATCTGACGTTATTCTGCTGCAGGTGCCTCTTCTTCGGCCGGTGCAGCCGCCTCTTCGGCAGCCTTGGCAGCCGCTTCGGCCCTCTTGGCTTCTACTGCCTTGGCCTTCTTTTCGTTGGCTTCCTTCTCCTCTGCGAGGCGGGCCTTCGAAACCTGCTCCCTGTCTGCGTTGATTTTCTGGGTCTTGGCGTTAATCTTCGCAGCCTTTTCGTTCATCCATTTCTCGAACTTCGCATTGGCTGCATTTTCGTCGAATGCACCCTTTGCCACGCCGCCGAGAAGGTGCTTCTTGTAGAGAACACCCTTGTACGAAAGGATGGCCCTGCAGGTATCTGTGGGCTGGGCACCCTTCTGAAGCCACTCGAGGGCCTTGTCGAAATTCAAGTCTATGGTAGCAGGATTGGTGTTCGGGTTGTAGGTACCGATTTTCTCAATGAACTTGCCATCGCGTGGCGCCCTGCTGTCTGCGACAACGATATGATAGAAGGCATAGCCTTTCTTACCGTGGCGCGAAAGTCTGATTTTTACAGGCATTGTCTGTGTGTTTTAAATTAACAATAGTATTGTCCTGCCGTTTGCACGAAACGGCCCGCAAATGTATAAACTTTTATCCGAACTGCCAAACTCTTATTTCGTGCGGCTTCCGCGCAGCCAGCCCGCCGCGCTCCAGTAGAGATACTTGAAGACGTATTTGGGCCCTACGTATCGGTTGATGTTGGCTATGGTGAAGAGTTTCTCATCCAGCAGGCCGGAGTCGAATATCTGACGCCGCGTATAGCCGCGAGGCAGGCACTTGACCACGCGGCGGATGTAGAGCCAGCGGGCAAGGTCGGGCTGTATGCCGCGGCGGCAGAGAAAGTCGCAGCTCCAGCGGTTGGCGCGGAGCTCCTGATGGAGCTTGTCCACGGACGGAGCGCCCTGTGTCATGGAGCCTGGCTGGAGCAGATAGTCGTAGACGTATTCGTTGACGAACTTGACCCTGTCGGTCAAGAGCAGCAGCTGGAGCAGCATCATGTAGTCCTCGTTGACGCACTGCCCGGGGAAAGTCTCCAGATTGTTTCCGAACAACGTGCGGCGGAATATGGCGGCGCACATGTACCATGTGATGCGCTGTCGGAGCAGAGCCTCGTATATGTCGTCGCGGGTGCGGACATCGGTACGTATTCGCGGCTTGAGCCTTGTCCCTCCGTCGGGCGAAATCATGCGCAGTCCGGCCAGTACGATGTCGGTGCCGTCGGCGGTGAGGGCATGGAGACGTTCCAGTGCATCGGGCGGCATGATGTCGTCGCCGTCGCAGAAGACTACGAACTCGCCGCGTGCCGCCTCGTAGCCGCTGCGGCGTGCCAGCATCGTCCCTTCGTTGCGGGGCTTGTCGATGAGGCGTATGCGCGGGTCGCGAAGGCCGTATTCCCGCGCAACGGCCGCGGAGCCGTCGGTGGAACAGTCGTTGACGACGAGGGCCTCGAAGTCGGTGAGTGTCTGGGCTGTCACGGAGTCGAGACAGCGCGGCAGGTAGCCTGCTGCGTTGTATACCGGTATGACGATGCTTATCAGCGGGGTGTCGTTTGCCATTGTGCCGTTGGGTTTTGCCTCAAAAGTACCGTTTTCGGCATAATATTCCAAAACAGAAGAGGCGGCACCAGTGCGGGTGCCGCCTCTTCTGTCGGTGTATGGGGCGGGAGTGTCAGCCGCGTTTGGCCTTCAGCCTTTTGATGCCGCGCCATATTTCGCCTGCCCACAGCACTGCCGATGTGGCGGCTGTGATGTATACCCATTCCATGAACGGGAGCGGTTCGGTGCGGAATACGCTGCCGCCGAAGGTCACTATTATAATCTGGCCGGCGAGTATCAGCAGTGCGGTCAGCAAGAGACCCCTGGCGTGGCCGGCGTCGCGGAAGGCGGAGTGCGGGGTGCCGAATACGCCCGCATTGAACAGGTTCCAGAACTGAAGCATCACGAAGACGGTGAAGAATACCGTGAGGTTGTGGGTGTCCATTCCCGCGGGGGTGGAGTTGAAGTAGGCAAGCAGCCCCATGAGGACGGCGAGGAAGCAGAGCGCCACGCCGAGGATGTTGTTGCGCATGGCGGGGGTGATGATGAAGTCGCTCCGGCGGCGCGGCTTTTCGTTCATCACATCGGCGCTGGGCGGCAGCGAAGCCAATGCCATGGCCGCAAAGGTGTCCATGATGAGGTTGACCCACAGCATCTGTGTGACGGTAAGCGGAAGGGCAGACCCGAAGAAGGCGCCAATCAGAACGCTCAGCAGCGCCACAACGTTGATGGTCAGCTGGAAGACTATGAAGCGCTGGATGTTCTTGTAGAGCGAACGGCCCCACATCACGGCAGTGGCTATGCTGCGGAACGAGTCGTCGAGCAGGGTGATGTCGCTGGCCTCCTTGGCTACGGATGTGCCGGTGCCCATGGAGAGTCCGACCTGTGCATGGTTGAGGGCCGGAGCGTCGTTCGTGCCGTCGCCCGTGACTGCCACGACGGCTCCCTTCTGCTGCAGGAGCTGCACGAGGCGCTGCTTGTCCATGGGGCGGGCGCGGCTCATTACCTTCAGGTCGAGAACGCGGTCGAGAGCCTCCTCGTCGCTGAGGGCGGCGAACTCGGCGCCGGTGATGCGGTTGCGTTCGGTGTCTTCGGGTGTCCAGAGACCTATCTGGCGGGCTATCTCGGTAGCGGTGCCGGGGGTGTCGCCGGTGACTATCTTGATGCCGATGCCGGCCGACTGGCACTGCCGTACGGCTGCCGGAACATCGGGACGTATCGGGTCGCTGATGGCGAAGATGCCGAGGAACGTGAGACCGCCTTCGGCAACGAGTTCGGCGCAGTCGGACGGAGAACCTTCCGGAATGGTGCGGAATGCTATGCCGAGGGTACGCATGGCCATGTTCTGGTAGTCGAGCAGCTGCTGCTCATAGGCTGCCCTGCGGTCGGGGTCGATGCTGCAGTGCGACATGACTATTTCCGGCGCTCCCTTGACATACAGCACGCGCCCGTGGAGAACGGACGACTCCACAAGGGTGGCCATGTACTTGCGCTCCGTGGAGAAGGTGAGCTGGTCGACCGTGTGCACTTCGGAACGCATCCTGATGTAGTCGTAGCCCTTGTCGCGGAGCCAGAGCAGCAGCGCCACTTCGGTGGGGTTGCCCACGCCGGCGGGTTTTTCGCCCGCGCCCTTCTCTTCGAGGAATGCGGTGGAGTTGGCCGATATGCCCTCCGCCACCACATCGGGAAGGTCGCCCTCGAGGCGCGCCTCGTGAACCTGCATGAGGTTTTGGGTGAGGGTGCCGGTCTTGTCGGTGCATATTACCGTGATGGCGCCCATGGTCTCGCAGGCGTGCATCTTGCGCACGAGGTTGTTGGTCTTCAGCATGCGGCGCATGTTGAGGGCAAGACTCAGGGTGACGCTCATGGGAAGCCCCTCCGGTACGGATACGACTATCAGTGTGACGGCCATCATGAAATACTTGAGCACGATGTTGGCTATGTCGAGCCACTGCTCCCAGCCGGTCACGGCATTCACGCCGAGGTAGGCATAGAGGTCCTTGCCGGTGAAGATGAGGAACGTGAGGATGGCTATCGTGAAGCCGGCGCGCCCGATGAGCTTTGCAAGGCGCGACAGCTGGATGTTGAGCGGGGTCTGTTCGAGGCTTTGCTCGGTGGACTGGCGTGCCACCTTGCCTATTTCCGTGGCGTCGCCGACGCGGTCGACGCGCATGATGCCGTGGCCGTCGGTGACGGTGGTGCCGCGCATGACGGTATTGGAGGGATAGGTGGCTTCGGCATCGAATGCCGCCTCGTCGACGGTCTTGTGGACCATCAGCTCGCCGGTGAGCGTCGATTCGTTGATTTGCAGCGACACGGCTTCCAGCAGCGTGCCGTCGGCGGGGACTTCGTCGCCTGTGTTGAGCAGGACGGTGTCGCCCACGACAATATCCTTGCGGGGTATCTCCTGGACCTTGCCGTTGCGGATGACCGATACGGGGGTCTCCTCGCCCACTGCGTTGAGAAGGTCGAACTTGCGCCCCGCATCATATTCGAAATAGAAGCCTATGCCGGTGGCGAGGAAAATGGCGAAAAAGATGCCTATGGTCTCGGCATATTCTCCCTCGATTATGGATATGACAAGCGAGAAGCAGGCGGCCACGAGGAGCACCTTAATGACGGGGTCCCTGAACTTTTCCAGGTAGAGCTTCAACATGGACGGCCTTTTGGGCGGCGTGAGAAGGTTCTGGCCGTGTTTGCGGCGGCTTTCGAGAACTTCGCTGTCGGTGAGGCCCGTCAGTTTCGGCCCGTTTGCGTTTTGTGACATGACGTATCTGTTTTTTAATGAAACCGTGTGCTGCAAAATTGGATGATGTGTGAAAATATATAGTTATGTTTGTAGAATAAAAAATGTGTAAAAGGTCGTTTTTTGTGCACTATGGGAATATATAAGGTCGCAGCAGGCGACAATTTCGGCGGGCTGCCGCCGGCGGGAGGCGTGCAGGGCCTCGGACTTGCGGAGTGCAGGGGGGCGGTGCTGGGCGGCAGCGGGCTGTCGTCGTTCCTCTCCGACGGGTTCATGCTCTGCATGTGCACTGCCGGACACGGCACCATCAGGGTGAACGGCAGGACATACGGGGTGGAGCCCGGGACGGTGGCGGTTCTCTCGCCCAACCAGCTGCTGGAGTATGACGGAGTGCCGGACGACTTTGTGTGCTGCGTGGCGGTGATGTCGCTGGAGCTCGTGCTCGAGTTCCCCTCGCCGGTCGACATAGAGATACTGGGCATGGCCAGGGCAAGGCCCGTGGTGCATGCGCTGCCAGGGGAGATGGAGGCGATGATGGAGTATTACGGCTTTCTCGGCGAGAGAAGTTCGGCCGAAAGGGGAGTGTACCGTGCCGAGATAACGAAGGCGCTCCTGTATGCCATGATGCTCAGGCTGTGCGACATATACCGGCGCAGTGCAGGCGATGGGTCGGCAGCGGAAAGGCCGCGCAACGAGCGGCTTACGGACGATTTCTTCGTGCTCCTTGCCCGTCACTACAAAAGGGAGCGCAGCGTGAAGTTCTACGCTGCCTGCATGAACCGTACCCCGAAATACCTCTCCGGCGCCGTGAAGCGCATCACGGGACGGTCGATGCCCGACTGGATTGACGAGGCGGTGGTGATAGAGATAAAGCGTCAGCTGAAAACCACCGACCGCACCGTGATGCAGATTTCAGAAGAGCTCGATTTTTCGAGCCCGTCGGTGATGGTTCAGTATTTCAAGCGACACACGGGCATGACACCGCTGAGGTACCGCAGGGGGGGTGTGTGACATTAATTTGTGCCGCCGCCGCGCACTGCAGGTGCTGATACGTTTGCAAAGTGACGGAAAAACATTACTTTTGTACCTTGTATGCGATGCGGCGCGCCGCATCGCGCATGACGGTTCCGTAGCTCAGCTGGATAGAGCAACAGCCTTCTAAGCTGTGGGTCTTGGGTTCGAATCCCAACGGAATCACTTCAGGCGCCGCCCTGTGCTGCACGAGTCAGCAGGGCGGCGCTTCCGTTTTTTTGTGCCGTCGCGCTTCTATCCCGCCGTTCCCCTGCCGGTCGGTTTCCTGCGCCGCCCCGTCGTCGGTGTTCTGTCTTTGCAGGATTTTTGTTTCAGGCGGCGTTCGCTCCTACAATATTTTATATAAATAAATCTAAAAATTATTTATTGAATTTATTTGATTTTTGACTTCTCGAGTTGTATATTTGCAGTGTGATATTGATGTGGTAATAAAATTTGAATATTGTACTGATACGATATGGCACGGCCGGTGAAACATGGACTCGATTATTTCCCGCTCGACACGGATGCCTTTTATGACATAAAGGTGCGCAAACTGGTGAGGGGGTGCGGCGGGGGCGCCTTTACGGTGTATGCGTTTGTGCTTTGTCTGATATACCGCAGCGGATATTACATGGAGTGGGACGAGGAAGCCTCTTTCGTGGTTGCCGAAGCTACCGGTTTCGGAGAGAACTACGTGAAGAAGGTCATGGGCAGATGTCTGGCTCTCGGTCTCTTTTCCGATGTGCTCTTCAGACAGCATGGGGTGCTGTCGTCGGAAGGCATACAGAAGCGCTACAGGAATGTCGTCAGGCTGTGCCGCCGCATCGGTACAATCGACGAGTTTAACCTGCTTGCCGATACGGAAGAGGGGGTTGCGCCCGAGACAACGGAGGTTCCCTCGGAGGAAAGTGCGGAAAACAGTGCATTAATGCCGCAAAGGAAAGTAAAGGAAAGAAAAGAAAAGCAAAAAAAAGAAAACCATTCTCCTCCCGATGGGAGTGCGGCTGAAGACGGTGCCGGCGGCAGGCTTGTGCCGGTGGAAAGAATGGCTGGGCGGATGAAGGACGACAGCGTGTGGCTGGAGAGTGTCGCCCGGGGAATGGGGATGGAGACCGGACGCATGGCAGGATACATAGACGCCTTTGTCGGCGGACTTGCCGCCGCGGGAGTTGTCTGCGAACCTGAAGAGGCGTGCAGAAGGCATTTTGTGGAATGGTTGCGTAAAAGACTGCAGTATGGGAAAATCGGAAACTTCCGCAGCGAGGAGGGCGGGGGAGTTAATGAACGTTTGGCGCGGGAGTGCAGGGAGCGTGTCGCGCAAAGGCTCGGCAGGGCCTCCGGAGCGGTGGGGAACAAGCGGGGAGGCTTTCCTTTCTAAATTCAATCCGGACAGGCAGGCGGTGTGCGCCCGATTTCCGGAACGGTGCATTGCGGGCGGGGCGCCGTCGCTGATAAAGGTGCGCGAGTGGTACGGGCAGGCTGTGCTGGAGTGCTGGCTCGACATACAGCTCACCGACCTCGTGATGTTCGCCGGCGTGCGGAAAAGCGAGGCTGCCGACCTGACGGGGCGTCTCGCCCAGGTGATAGCCGACAACTACGGCAGCCTCAAGGTGTCGGAACTCATGCTCTTCTTCCAGCACTTCAAGAGCGGCCGGTACGGCAGGTTCTACGGACAGTTCGACCCCATGGTGGTCACCTGTGCGCTGAATGCCTTCATGGAATACAGGTCGGAAGTGGCGGGCAGGGTGTCCAGAGAGGCCGAACGGCTGCGGCGGGAGAGTGCCGCCCGTGAACGCAGGCGGCTGGAGGAGGCCGGCGAACTTCTGACGCATGCCGAATGGGTGGAGCTGAGGTGGCTGTTCAACATGGGCTATGAAAGGGAACGGAAGGTGCAATGTCCGGCAGGCGCGGCATGAAACAGTTTCGGAATATGGCTTGTTCAGAACTTTTGGTGCCCTTCATTCTTCAGTGGGAGGGTGGCTTTGTGAATAACCCGCTCGACAGGGGCGGGGCGACAAACAGGGGCATCACGCTGGCGACATTCCGACAGTTCTACGGCTCCGGCCGTACCGTCCACGACCTTCGTGCCATGAC